>NZ_JAYRSU010000001.1:0-242647 GCF_041919955.1 Phenylobacterium sp.
ACTCAGGAAGCAGCGCACCCTGGCGCCGATCCTCACCCTCGATGAAGCGCGCCATCCGCACCCCCGAAAGCCCATGTCCGAGGCTCAAAAGCTAAGCTGCTTCGACGTTTTCACACAGCCTCGGTGGTTAGCGGACATCACTCCTCCAGATTGGCGATCTGCACTCGGATGGGGACGACGCTGCCCCCCACCTTCGCCCCGGACGTCGACGTGAACACCCGCGCGGTCTGTGCCCTGATCGTCAGGCTTGGACCGGACCACTGTATGTTGAGGACGGGGCTCACCTTGTCGGCGACAAAGATTGGCTCGCCTTGGGGTTTCGCGCCATGCGGTACGATGTAGACCCAATCGACAAAGCCCGCGGTCGCGCCGGTCTTAGGCTGCGCATGCACCGCATCCAGCCGTCCGTCCGGGCTAGGTAGGCGGACGAGTACATCCGCGCGTGGCGAGCAAGACGTAAGTAACAAGCAGCCGAAAATCACCGGAGCGGGCACAAATTGGTGGGGCATGGTTACTAGCTTAGCCCCAGGTCCAGGTTCCACAAGCCGATGTTCTGATTGTCCGCAACGGGTCGGTTTCGGACGTTGAGGTTGGCCCTATGTTCGGACATCTTCGCCGACAAGTTGGAGGCGCGCCGCATGACGCGGTGCTGACCGCGCGAACCTTGGTCCTGGATATCGGCCGGACTTGGGCTGGCCGGACAATCCATTCACGCCGCGAGGGCCGGCGACTTGGCGCCGCCGGCGGTCCCGCCCGAGAGAAGGCCTCAGGCCACACGCACGCGGGCGGTGGATTCCGGGAGGTCCTGGCCGAAGGCGCGTTGGAAGAACTCGGCCACGGCGCCGCGCTCCAGCTCGTCGCACTTGTTGAGGAAGGTCAGGCGGAAGGCGAAGGCGATGTCGCCGCCGAAGATCTCGGCGTTCTGCGCCCAGGTGATCACGGTCCGCGGGCTCATGACCGTCGAGATGTCGCCGTTCATGAAGGCGTTGCGGGTCATGTCGGCCACCCGCACCATCGCGGCGATGGTGCGCTTGCCCTCGGCGGTGTCGTAGTGCGGCGCCTTGGCCAGCACGATGGCGGCTTCGACGTCGTGCGCCAGGTAGTTCAGCGTCGTGACGATCGACCAGCGGTCCATCTGGCCTTGGTTGATCTGCTGGGTGCCGTGATAGAGGCCGGTGGTGTCGCCCAGACCGATGGTGTTGGTCGTGGAGAACAGCCGGAAGAACGGGTTCGGGCGGATGACGCGGTTCTGGTCGAGCAGGGTCAGCTTGCCCTGGGCCTCCAGGATGCGCTGGATGACGAACATCACGTCGGGGCGGCCGGCGTCGTATTCGTCGAACACCAGGGCCACCGGGCGCTGGATCGACCAGGGCAGGATGCCCTCGCGGAATTCGGTGACCTGCTTGCCGTCCTTCAGGACGATGGCGTCCTTGCCGACCAGGTCGATGCGGCTGACGTGGCTGTCGAGGTTCACCCGGATCAGCGGCCAGTTGAGGCGCGCGGCGACCTGCTCGATGTGGGTCGACTTGCCAGTGCCGTGATAGCCCTGGACCATGACGCGGCGGTCGAAGGCGAAACCGGCGCAGATGGCCTTGGTGGTTTCGGGATCGAACCGGTAGGCGGGGTCGATGTCCGGCACGTGGGCGTCGCGCTCGGAAAAGGCCGGCACGGTCATGTCCACGTCGACGCCGAAGGTTTCGCGGACAGACACCTTCTTGTCCGGCACCAGGGCGATCAGCTTGTCTTCTTGCGTATTGGCGAAAGAGGTCATGGCGCGGTTCGATTACAAGGTTACGGGGGCGATGCAAACGGCTGTTTGCGCGTGACGTAGGGTCCGATTGAGGCCGGGGCGTGTGTTTAGCCGGATTTGCCCGGCGAGGGCAGACCAATTGCCGGTGAAAGCCGCAGACCGCCGGCGGCGGAGGAGGAAAAATCGCGGCGGGTGTCGGAGGCGCCGCGGCCCGTTCGTCCTTCGGCGGACACCGAGCGGAGGAAGACATGACCCCGACCATCACCGGCTTCGAAGCCTCGCCCGACCGCGGCATGGGCCTGGCCCGCGACATGCGCGTGCGCTGGGCGTTCGAGGAGGTCGGCCAGCCCTATGACGTGCGGCTGGTGTCGTTCAGCGCGATGAAGCAGGCGCCGCACATGGCGCTGCACCCGTTCGGGCAGATCCCGACCTATGAGGAAGGCGGCCTGGTGCTGTTCGAGTCCGGGGCCATCGTGCTGCGGATCGCCGAAACGCACGAGGGCCTCCTGCCGCAGGAGCCGCAGGCGCCGATGCGGGCGATCGGCTGGATGTTCGCCGCCCTCAACACGGTCGAACCGCCGATCAACGAGCGCTCGCTGGCCTTTGTGGTCGAGCGCGACGAGCCCTGGTACGCCGAGCGCCTGCCGATGCTGGACGGGCGCGTCCACGACCGGCTGGGCCAGCTCGCCACGCGGCTGGGCGACAGCGAATGGCTGGACGGCGAGTTCAGCGCCGGCGACCTGATGATGGTGACGGTGCTGCGCCGGATGGAGCCGACGGGTCTCTTGGAGCAGCATCCGACGATCCTGGCCTATATCGCCCGCGGCGTGGGCCGCCCGGCCTACCAGCGCGCGTTCGCCGCGCAACTGGCGGTGTTCGAGGCATCGAAGGCCTAGGCCGCATCGCGCCGCAGGTCGCGGGGGGCGCTGCCCCACCAGGCCTTAACCGCGCGGGAGAAAGCGCTTTCCTGCGAATAGCCGAGCCGGCGGGCGAGGTCGGGCAGGGGAAGCTGGGAGCGGGCCAGCAGCAGCATGGCCTCGGTCATCCGCGCCTCGTCGCGCAGGGCGGTGAAGCTGGCGCCGGCCTCGGTGAGGCGGCGCTGGAGGCTGCGGGTCGAGAGGCCGAGCTCGGCGGCGACGGCGACGACGTCGGGAACGAAGCCCTGCCGGCGGACCACGGCGCGGACCTCGTCGCAGAGGGCGTCGGCGCGGCGCTGGGCGTGCAGCAGGCCCTCGGCATAGGCCGCGTTCAGCTCCAGCAGGCGCGGATCGGCGCCGGGGATCGGCATGGCGAGGGCGCTGGTGGGGAAGACCAGACCGGCGTGCTCGGCGAAGGCGACGGGCAGGCCCAGGTAGTCCTCGTAGAGACGGGCCGGGGCGGCGCCCGCCGCCATCAGCACCACGCGGGAGGGTCGCGCCCCGGAGGCGAAGGCAGAGCGGCGGGCCGCCGTGGTGGCGAGGACGGACTCGACCTGCAGGCGGCTGACCTCGACCGGATCGGGGGCCGGGACGTAGGTCAGGTGCAGGCCTTCGTCGTCGCGGCGGACGCGGTAGCCGCCGCTGGCGCTGACCAGGGCCCCGTAGCGCACCAGCATCTCAAGCGCCTGGCCGAGGGTGGCGCTGTGGGCGGTGAGGATGGAGACCACGTTGCTGGCCTGCATCGGCAGGGCCGCGCCGACCTTGAAGCCCAGCAGAGGGTCGGGATCGAGCAGGGCCGCGCGCCGCCAGAGCCGCCGGGCGGCCGAGACGTCGACGCGGGAGGAGGCCGCCGCGCGACCGGCCTCGAAACCGCGCAGGCCGGCGGTGAGGGCAGCGCGGTCCAGCCCCTGGGCGACCAGGCCGTCGAGGGCCGCGTTCATCCAGCCGGTCATGATGGTCAGGGCGCCGCTCATGCCGCCACCTTAGCCGCGCGCCACGAACGGCCAAGCAATCTGGCGCGAAATGTCAAAAGAACGGCGCGCGGGATCAAATGCGTTTGCCTAGTCTGACCCTCAAGCCGGGACACGCGGCCGCGGAGGAGACGAGCATGGGCATCACGGTGACGCCGCAGGAGAGCGGTTTCGGGGCGCAGGTCACGGGCCTGGACCTGGCCGCGCCGCTGGCGGGCGCGGACCTGGCGGCGGTGAAGGACGCCTGGGCGCGGCACGCGGTGCTGGCCTTTCCCGACCAGCCGCTGAGCCTGGAGGCGCTGGAGGCCTTCACCCTGCAGATCGGGCCGTTCGGGATCGACCCGTTCATCAAGCCGATGCCGGGCCATCCCAACGTGCTGGAGCTGCGCCGCGAGGCCACGGAGACCGCGACCAATTTCGGGGCCGGATGGCACTCGGACTGGAGCTTCCAGGCGGAGCCGCCTGCCGCGACCCTGCTGCGCTCGGAGGTCACGCCGCCGGTCGGGGGCGACACCCTGTTCGCCGACTGCGCCCGGGCCTATGACGCGCTGTCGGACGCCATGAAGGCGGTGCTGGCGCCGTTGCGCGCCGTGCATTCGGCGAGCCGGGCGTATGGCACGCAAGGGGTGTTCGCCAAGGAGACCGCCAAGCGGACGATGGAGATCATCGTCTCGCCCGAGGCCGACAAGACCATCGCCCACCCGCTGGTGCGCACCCATCCGGTCACCGGCCGCAAGGCGCTCTATGTCAGCCCGGTCTACACGGTGGGGATCGAGGGCATGACGCTGAAGGAGAGCCACGCCATCCTCGGCTTCCTGTTCGCGCACATGACCCAGGACGAGTTCGTCTATCGCCACAAATGGGCGCAAGGGATGCTGCTGATGTGGGACAACCGCTGCACCGTGCACTACGCCGACGGCGGTTATGACGGCCACCTGCGGGTCATGCACCGCACGACCGTAGCGGGCGAGGCGGTGGTTTAGGCCCCAATCCCGATCATCCGGCGAAGGCCGGGACCCAGGTCGTAGGGATGTGCTTTGGACGTCTGAACCTCTGAGCTCGGTGGATGAATCTGGGTCCCGGCCTTCGCCGGGATGATCGGGGAGGAGGATTGGCCGGCCTTGCCCTGGCGCTGAACGGCGCAGCTTCCTAAGTGCGTCGCAAGCGGGCGGCGAAGGGCGGCCCGAGGGGAGGAGACCGCGCCGTGAGCGTCAACCTGTACACCTTCGTCGACATGTATTCGCGCCAGCTCGCCACGGCGGCGCACCTGCTGGACAAGGGGCTCGAGCGCGCCGCCGAGCTGGGCGTCGGCGAGGCCGAGATGCTGAGCTGGCGGCTGATCGAGGACATGAACCCGCTGAGCTTCCAGCTGGCGGTGGTGGCCAACTTCGCCCAGCAGTGGCCGGCGCGGGCGGCGGGGCTGGAACTGCCTGCCGAGGTCGCGCACGACCTGGACGCCGCCGGCCTGAAGGCGGCGATCGCGCAGGCCAAGGCCTATCTGGCGGGCCTGACCCCCGAGCAGTTCGCCGGGCGCGACGAGGTTCCGCTGACCTTCACCATCGGCGGCGACATGAAGCCGACCTTGCCGACCGGCCAGTGGCTGAGCGTGTTCGCCACCACCAACCTCTATTTCCACCTCTCGACGGCCTACGCGATCCTGCGCGCGCATGGGACGAAGATCGGCAAGGTTGATCTGTTCGCGGCCGGGCTGTAAGGGCCGGCGTCAGGCGGCGGCGAGTTCGGCGCGCCGCCTGTCGCGCTCGACCAGCATGCAGGCGACGATGGTGAAGCCGGCGCCGACCAGCAGCCAGAGACCGCAGGCGAGCAGCCAACCGAGGGTCTCGCTGAGCGCGATCATGAGCAGCAGCAGGATCAGCATCAGCCAGTAACGCGACTGCAGGCTGTCGGCGCCGAGCATCGGCGCGGCCGGCCGCAGGGCCAGGACCACGGCGACGGTCGCAGCGGCGGCCAAGGGCGCGGGCGCCGCGCCGCGCCAAGCCGCGAGCAGCACCAGCCCGGCGGCGAGCGTGGCCACCAACAGGCCGGCCAGGATCGCGGCGCGCACCCGCGGCGCGGCCTCTGCGAAGATCAGCTCGGTAGGATCGGCGCCGGCCAGGACCAGCGCCAGCGCCAGTCCGGCGGCCGCGAAGGCCAACGGCGCAGGGGCCGCAGCGGGGGCTGCAACCTGCAGGACCGCCCAGCAGCCGATCAGAGGCGCCTGAAGCCAGGCCATGTTGGAGAGCCAGTTTCGCCAGGAGCCCAGCCGGGCGATGTCGCCGGTCACCGCCGCCCAGACCGCCAGCAGGCAGCCGGCGACGACGACCGCGGCGACCGAGAAGGCGTTGTCAGGCGCCAGGCCCGACGCCAGCACCACCGCCAGGCCGGTCGGCAGCCAGCCGATCCGCCACCACCACGGGCTGCGCCATTTCCAGTCGTCGCGCCAACGGGCGCGGAGCACCGCCAGGCCGTAGCTGTAGGCGGCCGCGGCCAGCAGAGCGGCGCCGCAGCCGGCGGCGTGGACCACGGCGGCGGCCAACGGCTCGCCGAGCAGCAGGACAAGGAGCGCGGGCGCCAGCGGCGCCAGGACGGCGAACCAGCGGGCGGCCATGGACAGGCGCGGGCCTTGGAGCCGCTGCGCCCAGAAGGCCAGGCTCTGCGGATCGACGTCGCTTTGCAGGCCAGGCCGGATCCGCAGCACGGTGGCCAGCAATTGCGTCATGCGCGCCTCGAAGGCCGGCGACCAACGCTCGCGAAGCGGCGGGGTCGCCGCAGCCGGACGACGCAGGGCGGCGAAGGCGCGGTGGTGCGGGTTGGCTCGCCGCAGGAGATCGCCGCGCAGGGCGATGTCATCGGCGCGGGCCAGGACCGCGTCGGCCAGGCCGCCATCGCGCGGACGCAGCGTCTGGCTGTCCCATCCGAAGGCGCGGATCGCGTGGCCGACCAGAGGATCGGAATGCGGGGCGTGGTGCAGGATCAACCGCGCGATCCAATCCTGGGTGCTGGCCGCCGTGTCGATCTCGTCCATCGCGGGCGAGGCGAGCAGGTCGGCGAAGGCCGCTTCGACGCGCGCGGGATCTGCGGGCTGTTCGGCGGCGACGAGTTCGCCCAGGCGCGCGACGCGGCGATGATGCTCGGCCTGGACGTCGGGGAGGCCGGGCTCGGGGCCGGCGGAAAGCTGCGCCTCCACAGGCTGGCCCAGGCCGGATTCGACGTCCTCGGCCTCGATGGCGTCGGAGGCCTCGGCGGCTTCCATGGCGGCCATGGCCTCGGCGTGGTCGAGCCACGCCAGGGCGTGCTCATAAGCCTCGCGCAGCTGCATGAAGCCGTCGGGGTCGTCTTCCGGATGGGTCGCGCGCAGCCGCCGGGCGTAGGCGCGGCGGATCGCATTGCGGTCCTGCGTCGCCTCGAGGCCGAGCACGTTCCAGACGTCGCTCACAGGTAGGTCTCGCCTTCGAGCTCGTCCAGCGCAGCGAGCAGCTCGCGGCGGGCGGAGTCGGCGTGGCGCGGGTCCTGGCGCTCCAGGGCGGCCTCGAACCGAAGAATGAGCTGGGCGACATAGGCGCGCCGCTCGCCGAGGAACGCTTCGAAGCAGCGTTCGGCCCGGGCCATGGCCGCGCGGTTGGCGTCCTCGTCGCGCGGATGGACCTTCAGAGCGGCCAGGGCGGCGCGGCGGTCGTCGAGGTCAGGGGCCGGGCCGTCCTCCTCGTCGACGATGACGAGCTGGCGGCGTTGGCCGCTCTGGGGCACGAAGAGGTCGACCTCGATCAGGCCGTTGACGTCGTAGCTGAAGCGGCACTCGATCGCGATCTCGCCCGCCCGGCCAGGCGGCACAGGGACGGAGACCTTGCCCAGGCGGATATTGTCGGCCACCAGCCGCGCCTCGCCCTGGTAGACCCCGAACTCGACCAGTTTCTGGCCGGTCTGGGCGGTGGAGAAGACCTTCATGCGGCTGGCCGGCACCACGGTGTTCCGCTCGATCACCGGCGAGAAGACGCCGCTGCGCAGGACGCCGTTCGGCCCCATCTCCACGACGTCGACGCCGAGGGAGTAGGGGCAGACGTCGGTCATGACGACGTCCTTCAGGGCCGCATGCCGCGCCTTGAGGGCGGCCTGCACGGCCGCGCCCGCGACCACCGCCAGGTCCGGGTCGATGCTGTTGGCCGGGAAGCGGCCGAACATCCGGGTCACCGCCTTGCGCACCACCGGCATCCGCGTGGCGCCCCCGACCAGCAGGATTTCCTTGAGGTCGCCGGCCTGGATGTCGCCGTCGCGCAGCGCACGCTGCACCGGCTCGCGCAGCCGGGTCAGCAGCGAGGCCACCGCCGCCTCGTAGGCGTCGGTGGAGATGGAGGTCGACCAAGCCTGGTCGCGCCAAGTGACCGCGAGCTCGGCTTCACCCTGGCCGGTCAGGGCGCGGCGGGCGCGCTCGGCGGCTTCGCGCAGGCGGGCCAGCAGCGTCTCGTCGGCTTCCGGGCGGCCCCATTCGGGCGGCAGCCGCTCGCGGACCAGATCGATCAGGGCGGCGTTGAAGTCTTCGCCACCCAGCCGGTTGTCGCCGGTCGAGGCGCGAACCTCGATCACCCCCTCGAAGATCTCCAGCACCGAGACGTCGAAGGTGCCGCCGCCCAGGTCGAAGACCAGGAAGCGGGTCTCGTCCGCCAGCTCGTGGATGCCGTAGGCGAGGGCGGCGGCCGTCGGCTCGTTCAGCAGCCGCTCGACCTTCAGCCCGGCCAGCTCGCCGGCACGGCGGGTGGCCTTGCGCTGCTTGTCGTTGAAATAGGCCGGAACGGTGATGACCGCCTCGCGCACCGGCTCGCCCAGATAGGCCTCGGCGTCGGCCTTGAGCCTGGCGAGAACGAGGGCCGAGAGCTCCTCGGGCAGATAGTCCTTGCCGCCCAGTCGGGTCTGGCGGGACGCGCCCATATAGCGCTTGAAGGCCGAGGCCGTCAGGTGCGGATGGGTGGCCTGGCGCTCGCGCGCCGCCAGGCCGACCAGCAGGGCGCCGTCGTCGTCGAGGCCGACGGCGGACGGGGTGAGCATGGCACCGAGGCTGTTGGGAATGAACTCGACCTTGCCTTCGCGCCAGACCGCGACCGCGCTGTTGGTCGTGCCAAGGTCAATACCGACAATCACGCGCCGCCCCTTACTTTCGCTAGGGTAGAGCTTAGCCGGGCGGCGCGTGGCGGGGAAGGCGCGCCCGGCCTGGCCCTACTTCTGCCGCGCCGGCTTCAGGCGGCGTCCGGCCATCAGCAGCTTGCCGGCGTGACGAGCCCTGGCGGCCTCGACAAGGGTGCGGGCGGCGTTGCGGACTTCCTCCTGGATCGCGGTGTCGGCGTCGAGAGCCTCGTGACTGGTCGCGTAGGGCTCCCAATAGCCGATGTAGCGGTCGAGCTCGGCGTTCACGCCGGCGGGGGCGAGGTCCATGAAGCGCAGCCAGTCCGAGAGGCTGCGGCGGACGTTCTCTGCGCCCTCCACGTCGCCGTGGACGACGACGGAGAACACCCGGCCCTCCAGGTGCTTGGGATAGGGCCAGCCCTTCAGCTCCTCGGCCTTGGCCTTCTTCGCATCCTTGCCGTGGGTGAGGGTGGGGTCGGGATTGCCGCCGTCGGCGCAGACCAGGCGGTCGATCATCAGCTTGAGCGGCGAGGAGGTCTGGTACCAGTTCACCGGGGTGACGATCATGATCCCGTGGGCCTGGACCCACATCGGGTAGATCTCGTTCATCCAGTCGTGGACCTGGCCCAGGCCGTAGTTCGGGTAGCAGGAGCATGGCCAGTGACAGAGGGCCGGGGCGGTCGAGAAGCAGGCCTTGCAGGGGTGAATCTCGCGGCCGTACTCCGACGCAAGGCGCGAGAGGTCCAGGACCTCGACCTCCAGTCCCTCGGCGGTCATCTCGCCGTGGGCGATCTCGCACAGGCGCCAGGACTTGGACATCTCGCCCGGACAGGTGTGCTCGCTGCGCGAGGAGCCGTTGATCAGCAGGATGCGGCAGGGGCCGGCCTTGTCGTCGTGGCGGGCCTGGGCGGCGGCGATGGCCTCCTTGGCCGCGATCCAGTCCAGCGACAGGTCGTAGTCGGGATCGGCGTAGCCGGGCCCGGCCTTGCGGGTGCGCGGGGCCTTGCGGCCGGCGCTGTAGGCTTCCCACGCCACGCGAACGATCTTCTCCAGCTCGACGGCGAGCGGCTCGAAGCCCGGGTCGGCGAAGGCCGAGAGGTAGCGGGCGCGGAACTGCGTCTCGTCGAGCTGCGGACTGGGCATGCCCTTGCGCGGGTCGGGAACGGCGGTCATGGGCGCCTCCTTGCCGGAGGGCGAACGTAGGGCGCGGGCTGGAGTTCCGGTCCTAGAACCCCTCGTCCGGGATCGCCAGTACGCTGTCCGAGCCGGTCGCGGCCAGGTCGAGCCAGAGGGCGATGCGGGGAACTTCCTGCTCGAAGAAGAAACGGCAGGCGGCGACCTTGCCGGCGAGGAAGGCGTCGTCGCCCAGGGCTTCGGCGGCTGGGGTCCTGGCGGCCGTCGCCATGTCGAGCCAGAGCCAGGCGACGACGGCGTGTCCGAAGGCGCGCAGGGCGCTTGTGGCGCCGGACAGGGCCTTGGGCGAGAGCGGGGTCTCGATGGTCCCGGCGAAGGCGTCCAGCCGGTCGAACGCGGCGCGCAGGGCGGCGGCGCAAGGAGCGAGGTCAGGATGGGCCTGCGCCTTTGCGGCGGTCGCTTCCATCCGCGTGCGGAGTTCGGCCAAAGCGGCCGGGTCGCGGGCCAGCTTGCGGCCGACCAGGTCGATCCCCTGGACGCCGGTCGTGCCCTCGTGGATCGGGTTCAGGCGGTTGTCGCGGTAGATCTGCTCGACGTCGAAGTCGCGGGTGTAGCCGTAGCCGCCGTGGATCTGGATGGCGAGGTCGTTGGCGGCCAGGCCCATCTCGGACGGCCAGGTCTTGGCGGCGGGGGTCAGGAGGTCGAGCAGGCGCCGCGCGGTCTCGCGGGCCGTGGGCTCGCCGGTCTGCTCCTCGTCCAGCAGGCGGGCGCAATAGAGGCTGAGGGCGATGGCGCCTTCGGCATAAGCCTTCTGGGCCAACAGCATGGCGCGCACGTCCGGGTGACCGATGATCGGGGCCGGCGCGCTGGCGCCGCCGGGTCGGCCCTGCAGGCGTTCCTGGGCGTAGGCCAGCGACTGGCGGTAGCCGCGATAGGCGAGCATGGCCGCGCCGAGGCCGACATTGATGCGGGCCTCGTTCATCATCTGAAACATCTGAGCCAGGCCCTGGCCGACCTCGCCGACCAGGTAGCCGATCGCGCCGGAGCGGCCGCCCGGCGTGTGCGCGCCGTCGCCGAAGGCCAGAACGGTGTTGGGAATGCCGCGATAGCCCATCTTGTGATTGAGGCCGGTGACGACGACATCGTTGCGCGAGCCGTCCGCCAGAACCTTGGGCGCGATGAAGAGCGAGATGCCCTTCACCCCCGGCAGGGGTTTGCCGTCCGGTCCCGGGGTCTTGGCCAGCACCAGGTGGACGATGTTCCCGGTGATGTCGTGGTCGGCGCCTGAGATCCACATCTTGCCGCCGCGCAGGCGGTAGCGGGCGCCCAGCGCGTCTTCGCCGTCCGGCTGGGCCAGGGTGGAAATGTCGGCGAGCGAGGAGCCGGCCTGCGGTTCGGAGAGGCACATGGTGCCGAGCGCCGCGCCCTCGATCTGCGGCCGGGCGAAGGCCTCGACCTGGGCCGGCGAGCCGAAGGTGGCGATCAGACGCGCATTGGCCATGGTCAGCATCGGGAAGGCCGAGGCCGAGATGTTGGCGGCCATGAAGCAGGCCATGGAGGCGGTGGCCGCGACGATGGGCGCCTGGAGGCCGCCCAGATCGGCGTCGAAGCTTCCGGCCGTCAGACCCGCGGCGGCGTAGGCGCGGACCGCGTCGGCGATCTCGGGGATGACGTGGACGCCGTCATTGTCGAGCCAGGGCTCGCGCTGGTCGGCGGGCTTGTAGGCCGGGACGAAAGCGTCGGCGGCCAGGTCCTCGCTGAGGTCGAGCACGGCGGCCAGGGTCTCGCGCGAATGCTCGGCGAACCGCTCGCGCCCCAGCAGGTCCTCGATCTTCAGCCAGTCGAACAGCAGGAAGTCGAGATCGCGCCGGTTCAGGTGGTAGCTGCTCATGGCCTTCGCCTCCCTCAGGTCGAGGGGCGTCTAGCAGACGGCCTATGACTTGCAAATTGAAACTTATTTGCAGCCTAGAACCGTCCCGAGATCAGGAAGCCATAGGTGCGGGAGCCTTCGGGGCCGCCGAGCCCCTCGCGCACCTCGTAGCGTTGCACGGCGCCTGAGGCCCGGTCGCCGACGTAGAAGGTGCGGGTGCGGTCCTCCGAGGAGACGAGGACGTTGTTGGCGTAGAGGCGAATGGTCACCGGCTTGACCGCGGTCGTCTCGAAGAAGACATCGAGGCGCGGGGTCTTGCGCACGTAGTGGAACGCCTCGGCGCGGCGGTATTCGTTCCGCCCGGCCCACTGGACGAGGGTCGCGCCCCATGCCGAGGCGATGTTCGGCAGGTTGTCGCGGAAATTCACCAGATAGGCCCAGTCCTTGGCGCCGCCGTTCAAGGTCGCCGAGCCGGAAGGCGTGCCCTGGCGCTCGGCGGGGACCGAGAACGAGCGGTCCTCGCCGGTGATCGGATCGGTGACACGGGTCTGCTGGTAGAGGCCGCTGAAACGCAGCTCTGCGTTGGGGCGGCCAACGAAGCCGAGCGGGGTGGAGCCGCGCACCTCGACGCCCATGCGCGTACCGTCGCCGATGTTGCCGTAGGCGTCGAAGCCGCCGATGTCGACGAGGTCGTGAACGTCCTGCACGCGGTCGGCGAATACGGCCAGCGTCAGGGCCGTACGGCTGGCCAGGCGGGTTTCCCACTCCAGCCGCGCCTTCCAGGCTGTCTCGGGCACGAGGTCGGGATTGCCCTGGATGGCCGAGGCGTTGAAGAAGTCGACCGCGCTGCTGAACTCGGCGAAGTCGAGCTGCGCGACGTCGCGCAGCAGGCTGAAGCGCAAGGTGTTTCGCGGGCTGGCCACATAGGTCGCCGAGACGCGCGGCTTCAGATAGTGGAGCTTGCGTTCCTGCTGCTGGTCGCCGGTCTGGGTGATCCTGGAGAACTCGAAATTGAGGCCCGCCTCAAGGGTTAGGGCCGGGCTCGCCTGCCAGGAATCCGAGGCGAACACCTCGCCGCGGACCTCCTCCACCCGGGCGTTGGCCACTGGCAGGGACGCGCGGACCGGCGGGCCGCCGGGAGCCTGGCTGACGATGTCGAGCGTAGTGTCGCGGAAATTGAATGCGCCTTCCGCGCCGAACTCCAGGGCATGGCCGGGAAGGGCGCTCCACTTGACCTGGGCGCGCGCGATGCGTTCGCCGCTGCGGGTGGTCCTGGCCTGGGTGCGCAGCAGGTCGCTGGCCGGGGCTGTATGGATCCAATAGCGGTCGGTCTGGTCGACGCTGGCGTCGGAGATCAGGCCGATCAGCTTGAGCGACAGGACCGGCGAGAAGCGATGTTCCCAGTCGCCGCCGATCTCGGTGGTGAAATTGTTGTCGTACTGGGTCTCGCCTTCGACATGGGCGCGCAAGGCGCCGGTCACGGCCGATTCGTACTGGGCGTTGACGCCGGAGTTCCAGACAGGAACGTACTGAACGTTGAGGTTGACTGTATCCAGGGGCGTGGCCCGCCAGTTGAGGTGAGCCGAACCTTGCAGGCTCATGTTGCGCGCCTGGCCGTACTGATAGCGGAAGCCCTGGACGACGTCGGCGCCCGAGATCAGCACTTCACGGTTCACGCTGCGGCCCAGGGTGTTGGGCGCCTGGATGTCCACCGCCAGGTCTGCGTTGGCGGACAAGGCGAAGGAGCGAGACGCCTGGAACGCCCAGCCTATGCGGTTGGAGTATTGGATATAGCGCAGGCCCGTCGCAATGGTCGTCGCCCCGCCCTTCAGCGCCGAGGGGGCGACCACGACATTGACGATCTGGGACTGACCGCGGATGTCCGATCCGGCGTCGGCGCCCGACAGCAGCTCGATCCGCACCACGGCGCCGGCCGGGATGCGCTTGAGGATCTCCGAGGGCGCGGTCTTGGAACTCGGCCGCTCGCCGTTGATCAGGAGGTTGCCGGAACTGGCGGCGAAGCCACGCCGTTCGGCGCCGTCCTGCAGGTCGAAGCCCGGCACGCGGGCCACGATATCCGCCGCCGTCGTCGGATTGTACTGGCTGAAGAAGCCTGCCGGGAAGCTCGTCGGCGCCCCCGACGCGGGCTCGGCGCTCCAGGCGAGAGATGGAAGTCCAAGCGCCAGACACCAGGCCGCAAACAACCCGATCCGCCCCGCGGCGCCGCAACGCTTCATGGTCCCCCGACTTTCCTCGACGCGCGAGTCTGTTTTCCGAACTTATTGAGGGCCAGGGTCTGAGGGTCAATCTTGGAATGGGTATGGAGGCGGCCGGCGCGGGCCCAGCGGATCGTCGCGCGGGCTTGCCGCATGCTGACAGTCGGCTGGCAGGAGGGCGGCGGCAGATTGGGCGCTCAAGGATGGAGGCGACAATGATCCGGGGAAGCTGCAACTGCGGGGCGGTGAGATTCGAGCTGGCCACGCCGCCGACCATGATGGGGACGTGTCACTGCTCGCGCTGCCGCAAGGCCGGGGCCGGGACGTTCGTGATCGTCAAGCGCGAGGCCCTCTCCTGGGTGCAGGGACGCGAGGAGGTGGCGTGCTGGGAGCCGCAGCCGCCGTTCAAATACGCCCGCTGCTTCTGCCGCCTGTGCGGGACGGGGCTGGGGGAGATCGCCTCGGAGGCCGACAGCTTCCCGATCGCCGCCCACTGCCTGGACGACGACCCGCAGGTGCGCAACCGCTTCCACGAATGGGTGTCGGTCAAGCCGGCCTGGTACGAGATCTGCGACGCGGCCAAGCAGTTTCCGGAAGATCCGGGATGACGCGCCGTCTCAGGCCAACTTGGATTTCTTCAGGAGCTGGTAGGCCTTGATGACGCGCTGGAGCTTGTGCTCGGCCGAGCGGTCGCCGCCGTTGGAATCAGGGTGGGTGCGCTTGACCAGCTCGATGTAGCGGGCGCGGATGGCCGGGCCGTCGGCGTCCTCGTCCAGATCGAGGTCGGCCAGGGCGTTGCGTTCCAGCTTGCCGAGCTTGCGGCCGCTGCTCGCCGCTTCGGCCTTGTGCTGGGGCCGGGCGCCGGCGCCGAACAGGTTGAAGGGGTCGGCATAGCCCTGGCCCTTGCCGAAGCCGTGGGCTGCGGCGGCGGCCTCGCGCGAGAACTTGCTGGCCTTGAATTGCCAGGTCGGGCGTTCGCCCGTGGCGCTCTGAGCCTGGCGCTGGCGAATCTCCCCCTCGCTCATGCCGGCGAAGAAGTTCCACTGCTTGTTATATTCGGCCGCGTGCGGCTGGCAGAACCAGTAGTGCTCGTTCAGCAAGTCGCGCGACTTGGGCGCGCGCGCCGTCGCCGCCACCCGGCAGCCCGGGTGATCGCAAGCCCGTTCCCCAGGCTTGAGCGTAAAGACGTCGTCGTTGCGGGCGGCCTCTTCCTCGGAGGAGGGCGGACGCACCCGGATATCGACGAATTTAGGCTTGTATTGAAACGCGCCGGCCATGGGCCAAGTATGAGGCTCCCGAAGTCCCTTTCAAGAATTGAACATCGATCCGATGGGCGCCATATTTGAGGCCATCCACCAAAAGCTCACCGAAGCGTTCGCACCCAGCCGGCTGGAGATCGAGGACGACTCCTCGCGTCACGCCGGCCATGCCGGCGCAACCCCGGGGGGCGAAAGTCATTTCAACGTGCTGATCGAGTCCGCGGCGTTCGCCGGAGCGTCCAAGGTGGTGCGCCAGCGGCTGGTCTACAAGGCTCTTTCGGCGGAACTGGCCGGGCCGGTGCACGCTCTGTCGCTCAAGGCGCTGGCGCCTGGCGAACAGACCTAGCTAAACTTCACGCGTCCCGAGGCGCGTGGGACTGTAAGACAAAAGTATGTGAGCGCTCACATCTGGGGAGGTGTGCCGATGCGGACGACGATCACGGTCAACGGGGAGGGGCGGACGCTGGATGTCGATCCGCGCACGACCCTTTTGGACGCCCTGCGCGAGCACCTGGGGCTCACCGGCTCGAAGAAGGGTTGCGACCACGGCCAGTGCGGCGCCTGCACGGTGCTGGTGAACGGGGCGCGGATCAATTCCTGCCTGTCGCTGCTGGCCATGCACGACGGCGACCAGGTGACGACGATCGAAGGGCTGGGAACGCCAGGCGACCTTCACCCGGTGCAGCAGGCGTTCCTGAGCCACGACGCTTTCCAGTGCGGCTACTGCACGCCCGGGCAGATCTGCTCGACGGTGGGAATGCTGCAGGAGGCGGCCGACGACTGGGCCAGCAAGGAGACCGCGGACCTGACGGCGCGCGTCAGCCTGACCGATGCGGAGATCCGCGAGCGCATGAGCGGGAACATCTGCCGCTGCTCGGCCTATCCTCAGATCCTGGCGGCGATCCGCGACCTGGCCGGAGACGGCGCATGAAGCCCTTCACCTATGAGCGGGCGCAGGACGCCCAGGCGGCGGTCAAGGCGGTGGCCGACAATCCCGGCGCGCGGTTCCTGGCCGGCGGCACCAACCTGCTCGACCTGATGAAGCTGGAGATCGAGACGCCGACCCACCTGGTCGACGTCGGGCGCCTGCCGTTCGCCGGGGTCGAGGAGATGGCCGGCGGCGGCCTGAAGATCGGCGGCGCCATGACCAATTCGAAGCTCGCCAATCATCCCGCCGTGCGCGAGCGCTATCCGGTGCTGGCGCGGGCGATCCTGTCGGGCGCTTCCGGCCAGCTGCGCAACAAGGCGACCAACGCCGGCAACCTGCTGCAACGGACGCGGTGCGGCTATTTCTACGACACGGCCAAGCCCTGCAACAAGCGCGAGCCGGGATCGGGCTGCGCGGCCATCGGCGCGCCGGGCGGCTATGGGGCCATCTTCGGCGCCAGCCCGGCCTGCATCGCCACCCACACCTCGGACATGGCGGTGGCGCTGGTGGCGCTCGACGCCAGCGTCGAGACCATGACGCCCGACGGCGCGACCCGGGCGATCAAGGTCGAGGACCTGCACCGCCTGCCCGGCGAGACGCCCCAGGTGGAGACCCATCTGGCGGCCGGCGAGCTGATCACCGCCATCACCCTGCCGCCGCCCCCGCCGGGCGGCCAGGCCTATGCAAAGGTGCGCGACCGGGCTTCATACGCCCATGGCTTGGCCATGGTGGCGGTGGCCGGGAACCGCGTGGCGTTGGGCGCGGTGGCGGCCAAGCCCTGGCGGGCAAGCGCCGCCGAGACGGCGCTGGAGGGCGGTGGATCGCCGGACGAGGCGGCGCAGGCGCAGATCGCCACGGCCCAGGCCGAGGACCGCCTGACCCATAAGCTGACCCTGGTGCGCCGCCTGACCGCGGCGACCATCGAAGACGCGCGGAGGACCTCATGAGCTCGGTTCACGACTGGGCCGCGCCCAATCCGGTGACGGAGAACCGTGGCGGGCTGATCGGCAAGGGCGTCGACCGCTACGAAGGGCCGCTGAAGGTCACCGGGACCGCGCCCTACGCCTATGACACGGCCGCGCCCTCGGCCCCGGCCATCGGGGTGATGGCCACGGCGGCCATTCCGCGCGGACGGATCGTCTCGGTCGACACCTCCGCGGCCGAGGCCGCGCCGGGGGTGCTGCTGGTCTGGACGCACAAGACCGTCCCGGCCCAGGCGCCGCGCGGCACGCGGGCCAATCCGCGCAGCCAGCGGGCCTCGAACCCGGCCCTGGCCAGTGACCAGGTCGAATATTACGGCCAGCCGGTCGGCTTCGTGGTGGCCGACACCTTCGAAAACGCGCGGGCGGCCGCCGAGCTGATCGTCTTCGACTATGCGGCCGAGCCGGCGGTGGTCGATTTCAAGGCCAGTTTCGGCCTGGCCGAGCCGCCGCCTAACGAAGAGGACATGCGGGTCGGCGACTTCGAAGGCGCCTACGCCAAGGCGCCGGTGACGGTCGACGAGACCTATTTCAGCCCGATCCAGAACCATGTGCAGATGGAGCCCTGCGCCACCGTGGCGTGGTGGGAGGGCGACAAGGTCACGGTCCACACCTCGATCCAGATGGTGAAGGGCGGCCAGCACGCCCTGGCCGAGACCCTGGCCATCCCGTCCGAGCATGTGATGCTGTCGACGCGCTATATCGGCGGCGGCTTTGGGGGCAAGGGCCAAGCCTATGAGGACCTGGTGCTGGCGGCGCTGGGCGCGCGGGCGCTGGGGCGGCCGGTCAAGGTGACCTACACCCGCCAGCAGATGTTCCACGGCACCATCCACCGCCCCGCGGTGGAGATGCGGGTGCGGCTGGGGGCGCAGGCGGACGGACGGCTGGACGCCTTCGCGGTCGAGGCGACCACGCACTGCGCGCGCCATGCGACCTTCACCGAGCATGCGGCCAACTTCTCGCGCAGCCTCTATGCGGCGCCCAACCGGCTGACCGGGCACCGCCTGGTGAAGATGGACCTGCCGCACGCCGGGCCGATGCGTGCGCCGGGCGAGGCCCCGGGCATGCTCAGCCTGGAATGCGCCATGGACGAGCTGGCTGAAAAGCTGGGGATCGACCCCATCGAGCTGCGAATCCGCAACGAGCCGGACGTCGATCCCGAGACCGGCAAGCCGTTCTCGGTGCGCCAGCTGGTGCGCTGCATGACCGAGGGCGCGCAGCGTTTCGGCTGGGAGCGCCGCAATCCGGTCCCCGGCCAGGTGCGCGACGGCCGCTGGATGGTCGGCATGGGCATGGCCGCGGCGATCCGGGGCAATTTCCTGCTGCCGGCCAAGGCGGGAATCCGCATCGACGCCAGCGGCCTGGTGACCGTGCGCCAGGGCATGACCGACATCGGCACCGGCACCTATACGATCCTGGCCCAGATCGCGGCCGAGACCATGGGGACGCGGCTGGAGGACGTGCGGGTCGAACTGGGCGACAGCGACATGCCGCCGGCCCCCGGCTCGGGGGGGCAGTTCGGGGCGGCCACGGCCGGATCGGCGGCCTTCCAGACGGCGATGAACCTGCGTGCGGCCCTGACCGAGCTGGCGGTGGGCGACCCGCGCTCGCCGCTCTACGGCGGGCCGGCGGAGTTCGTGACCTTCGAGAACGGCAACATCGCCATCGAGAACCGCAGCGAAAGCCTGGCCGCGCTGGTGGCCCGCGCGGCGCCGGAGGGGGTCTATGTCGAGGGCTCGATCACGCCCGCGGCGGACGCGCGCGACTATTCCCAACACACCTACGGCGCCCATTTCGCGGAGGTTGGGGTCGACCAGGTGGCCGGCGAGGTGCGGCTACGGCGGATGTTCGGGGTGTTCGCGGCGGGCCGCATCCTCAACGCCAAGACCGCCAAGAGCCAGATCACCGGCGGCATGATCTGGGGCGTCGGCACGGCCCTGACCGAGGTCAACGCCGTCGATCCGCGGTTCGGATCGTTCGTCGCGCAGGATATGGCCGAGTACCTCGTGCCTGTGCACGCCGACATCGCCAATCTCGACTCGATGTTCCTCGAAGAGGCCGACGACAAGGCCAATCCGATGGGCATCAAGGGGGTGGGCGAACTGGGCATAGCCGGCGCCGGGGCGGCGGTGGCCAACGCCATCTACAACGCCTGCGGCGTACGGCTGCGCGACTATCCCATGACCCCGGACAAGGTGCTCGGCGGACTGTTGGCGAAGGGGCTTTAAGGGGCCATCTCGCGGTGTCATCCCGGTTTGCGAAGCAAGACCGGGACGACACCGGCCGAGGACCGGCCGTGTTAGGCCATCAACCTTGCCCGGAGGGGAAGCCCTAGCCCGCCTTCAGACGCAGTTCGCCGAGGATGCGGGCGAGGTCGCCTTCGCGGAAGGGCTTCTGGAGGACGGGCGAGCCCTTGTCGGCGTCGCGCAGGCCCGCATCGCCATAGCCGGTCGCGAAGGCGAAGGGGGCGCCCTTCTCGCGCAGCAGGTCGGCGAGCGGGAAGATCGGCTGGCCGCCGAGGTTCACGTCCAGCACCGCGCAGTCGAGCTCGGCGCTGTTGGCCAGCTCAATGGCCTCGTCGAGGCGGGAGGCGGGGCCGACCACCTTGCATCCGAGGTCTTCGAGCATGTCCTCGATGAGCATCGAGACCATCATCTCGTCCTCGACGACGAGCACGCGCAGGCCGGCGAGATCGATGGTTCCGCTCATTCAGAAGGCTCCAGACCCCGCAAGGGCAACTCCATTCGGCAGGACAATCCTGCTGGATCATAGTCCAGGCGGACCCGCCCGGCGAGTTCGCCGGTGAGGCCGCGTTCGAGAAGACGGCTGCCGAAACCCTTGCGGGCAGGCTGGGAGACCGCAGGCCCCCCGGATTCCACCCATTCGATGACCAGCCGTCTGTCGTCTTCCCGACCGATCAGGTGAAGTCGCAGCGCGACGTGCCCCTCCGGCGCGGAAAGCGCGCCATATTTCAGAGCGTTGGTGGCCAGCTCGTGAACGGCCATGCCTAACGCCACCGCGGCCTTGGGCTTGAGCTTCACGTCGACCTCGCCCTCGAGCGTGAAACGCGAGCCGCCGCCGGCTCGGCCGCCGCCGTGCGGGCGCAGCTCGGCGGCCAGGATGTCGAGCAGGCTGGCGCCTTCCCAGTTCTGGGCGGTCAGCAGGTTGTGGGTCTGGGACAGCGCCATCAGCCGGGCCTCGAAGGCGCGGCGGAAGGTGACGACGTCGTCGGCGTTCTGCAGGCTCTGGCGGGCGATCGACTGCACCGAGGCCAGCGTGTTCTTCACGCGGTGGTTCAGCTCGTTCAGCAGCAGGCGCTGGCGTTCCTCCGCGGCGCGGCGCTCGGCCACTTCGGCGCGGGCGGCCTTGTGCAGGCGCACGTTGTCGATGGCGACGGCGGCCTGGGCGCCGACCCCGGCCATCAGGTGCTCCAGCCGCTCGGTGAAGCGGGCCGGCTCCGGGTGCCCGAAGAAGAGGCCGCCCAGCACCTCGCCCGAGCGCGAGACCACCGGCACGGCCAGATAGCTGCGCACCGGCAGGTGGCCCTTGGGCATGCCGTGATAGGGCGCGTTCCGGCCATAGCGCGGGTCGGCGGTGATGTCGTCGGAGCGGATGATGCCAGTCCCGTCGAAGGTGGGGGCGAAGACCGCGGTCTTGCGCAGCATGGGGAAATGCTCGAAGGCCGAACGTGGCGCGCCCGAGAGCGTGTAGAGGGTCAGGCGGTCGCCCGTGGCGTCCTCGACCGTGAAGTAGAAGAAGGCTCCGAAGGCCGCGCCGGTCAGCTCCACCCCGCCGTCGACGACGGTCTGGACCACCTGCTCCAGGTCGCCCCCGGCCCCGATGGCCGCGGCGATGCGATTGAGGGCGTCGGCGCGAACCGTCTCTTCGGCCAGCGCCTGACGCGCGCTCGCCAGTTCCGCCGCCAACGTCGCAACGTCGGCTAATGGAGCGTCTGACATCGCCACGATTTCGCACGCTCCCCCAGGTTGGCATGCATGTCTTGTCCAACCGAAGGTCGATTTTTTACTTTGGTCAAGAGGAGACGTCTTCCGAACTAGTCTTGATCGGCCTGTTGACGGGGCGAAACCCGTAGCGCGGTGATCTGGTTGCGCTCGCGCCGGACGATCTGGAAGCGGTGTCCGTGGAAGGTCCAGGTCTGGCCGACCTTGGGGATGGTCTGGGCCTCGTGGATGACCAGACCCGCCACGGTGACGGCGTCGTCGTCGGGCAGGTCCCAGTCCAGGGCACGGTTGAGGTCACGGATGGCGACCCAGCCATCGACCACCACCGAGCCGTCGGTCTGACGGCGCACGCCTTCCAGGGCGCTGTCGTGCTCGTCCTCGATCTCGCCGACGATCTCCTCGAGGATGTCCTCGAGGGTGATCAGGCCCTGCAGGGCGCCGTACTCGTCGACCACAAGGGCGAAGTGGACCTGGCGCTTCAGGAAGCCGGCCAGCTGGTCCTTGAGCGAGGTCGTCTCGGGGATGAACCAGGGCTCGCGGGCGAGAGCCGGGATGTCGAGACCGTCCAGCTTGCCGCCGGCGCGCGCCAGGGCGGCGAGAACGTCCTTTGCGTGCAGCACGCCCACGACGTTCTCCGGATCGTCGCGGTAGAGCGGCACGCGGCTGTGGCCGGTCTCCAGCAGTTCGTCGAGCAGGTCCTGGGCCGGCTGGTCGGCGTCGATCATCGAGATCGAGCGGCGGTGGACCATGACCTGGGTCACGTCCATCTCGGACAGGTCCAGCACCCCGCCCAGCATGTGGCGGTCGCGCGCCTCCACCAGGCCCTCGGCGTGGTGGTATTCGACCGCGCCGCGGATCTCCTCGTGGGCGGCCAGGACGTCGGTCTCCATCGAGAGGTTGATCCCGAACGGCCGCAGGGTCTGGCGCACGATCCACTGGGCGCCGTTGGCGAGCGGGCCGAAGATCTTCACCACCCACCAGGTCGGGATCGACAGGGCGCGGGCGACGTCGTCGGCGCGGGCGATGGCCAGCGTCTTGGGCAGAATTTCGCTGAACACGACGATCAGCACGGTCATGACGCCAGTGGCCAGCAGCGCGCCGACCGGGCCGGGGAAGGCCGCCGACAGGGTCATGGTGGTCAGGGCCGAGGCCCCGATGTTGATGACGTTGTTCGAGAGCAGGATGGCCCCGATCATCTTCTCCTGATCGGCCATCATGCGGTTGATGCGGCGCGCGGCGCGGTCGCCCTCGCGCTCCAGCTGGTGCATGCGCGCACGGCTGGCGGCGGTCATCGAGGTCTCTGCGGCCGAGATCAGGCCCGAGAGGCTGAGCAGGGCGACCAGCGCGGGCGCCAGGCCCGCGAGGACGGCCAGGATGCTCAAGGCAGCGCCCCCTCGGCGACCAGGAAGTCGCGCACCGCCCGGGCGTTCACGTCCTTGGCGACGAAGGCCTCACCCAGCGCGCGGGCGAGCACGAAGGTCAGCCTGCCGCCCTCGGCCTTCTTGTCCTGGCCCATGTGGCGGACGAGGGCGTCGGCGGGAAAGGCGCCGGAGGCGACTTGCGACAGGCGGGTCGGCAGGCCGGCGGCGGCGATGGCGGCCTCGGCGCGCTCGGCGTCCTGGCCCGGGCACAATCCTTGCGCGGCCGAGAAGCGGAAGGCGATGGCGCTGCCGGCGGCGACGGCCTCGCCGTGCAGCAGGGCTTCGCCGTAGCCGGTCTCGGATTCCAGGGCGTGGCCGAAGGTGTGGCCGAGGTTGAGCAGCGCGCGGCGGCCGGCCTCCTTCTCGTCCTCGGCGACGATCTCGGCCTTCATCTCGACCGAGCGGGCGACGGCGTAGGCCAAGGCGTCCGGATCGCGGGCGAGGACGGCCGCGCCGTTGGCCTCCAGCCACTCGAAGAAGGCGAAGTCGCCCAGCAGGCCGTACTTGATCACCTCGGCGTAGCCGGCGCGCATCTCGCGGTCGGGCAGGGTGGCCAGCACGTCTAAGTCGGCCAGCACCAGGCGCGGCTGGTGAAAGGCGCCGATCAGGTTCTTGCCCTGAGGGGTGTCGATGGCGGTCTTGCCGCCGACCGAGGAGTCGACCTGGGCCAGCAGGGTCGTGGGGATCTGGATGAAGTCGATCCCGCGCTTGTAGATCGCCGCCGCGAAGCCGGCGAGGTCGCCGACCACCCCGCCGCCGAAGGCGATGACCAGGTCGCCGCGGTCGAGGTTCAGCGACAGGAGGCGGTCGGAAACCTGCGACAGCCCCTCCCAGCTCTTGGTCTGCTCGCCGGGCGGCACGACGATGGCCTGGCTTTCGATCCCGGCGGCGGCCAGGGCGGCGGTCAGCCGCTGCCCATGCAGGCCCCAGACGGTCTCGTCGCTGACGATGGCGGTGCGGCCGCGCTTCAGAAACGGGGCGCAGAGGGTTCCGGCGGCGTCCAGCAGGCCGTGGCCGACCACCACGTCATAGGCGCGATCGCCCAGGCCGACGGGGAGGGTGCGGTTCATTGCGGCGGGTCCTGCAGGTGGGCGGAAAGGGCGCGGAGAATCTGGTCGACCGCGACGTGATGGGCGGTGTCGCCGGTCTCCACCACCAGGTCGGCCTGGCCGTAGACCGGATAGCGCTTCTCGGCGAGCTCGGTCAGCACGGTCATCGGGTCCTTGCCCGAGACCAGGGGGCGGGTGTCCTTGCGCGAGACGCGGCGGGCGAGGATGTCGAGATCGGCCTTCAGCCAGACCGAGACGGCCTTTTCCTTGATGAGGCGGCGGGTCTCGTCGTTCATGAAGGCGCCGCCGCCGGTGGCCAGCACATGCGGCGGGTCATCCAGCAGGCGGGCGATCACGCGGCGCTCGCCTTCCCGGAAGGCCGGCTCGCCCATCTCGGCGAAGATTTCGGGGATCGTGCGGCCGGCGGCCGCCTCGATCTCATGGTCGGCGTCCTTGAACGGCAGGTCGAGGGCGTTGGCCAGTCGGCGGCCGACGCTCGACTTGCCAACCCCCATGAGGCCCACGAGGGCGATGGTGCGGGCGCGCAGCGGTGTGTAACGGTCCATGAACGGCGCAGGTCTTACACGAGCAGGACCGCTCGCGCCAACTTCGCGCGGCGGCAGGCGGGAACGGGGCGATGGGAAGCAGCGCAGGCTGGATCGAAGCCTTCCTGGAAATGATGGCCGGCGAGCGAGCCAGCGCGCGCAACACCCTGACCGCCTATGGCAAGGACCTGGCCGACGCCGACGCCTTCCTGAAGCACCGCGGGCGCGACCTGGCGGCGGCCAGCGCCGAAGACGTGGAGGCCTATTTCGCCGCCCTCAGCGACCGTGGCGCCTCGCCAGCGACGGCGGCGCGGCGGCGTTCCTCCGTGCGTCAGTTCTACCGTTTCGTACTGGGCGAGGGCTGGCGGAGCGATGATCCCTCGCGCCGGGTGGACGCGCCTAAGAAGGGCCGGCCGCTGCCCAAGGTGCTGAGCCGGGCCGAGGTCGACGCGATCATCGCCGCGGCGGGCGCGCGGGACGGCGGGCAGGGGCTGCGGCTGGCCTGCATGATCGAGCTGGCCTACGCCTCTGGCCTGCGGATCTCGGAACTGACGGCCCTGCCGCTGGCGGCGCTCGCACGCGACCCGGCCTATCTGATCGTCAAGGGCAAGGGCGGCAAGGAACGGCTGGCCCCGCTGAACGAGGCGGCGCGGGCGGCGGTGCGGACATACCTCGCCGTACGCAAAGACTTCCTCCCGAAAGGCGACGCGGCCAATCCCTGGCTCTTTCCCTCTCGCGGCAAGGGCGGACGGCTGACGCCCCGCAGGTTCGCCCAGCTGCTGGACGAGGCGGCGGCGGAGGCCGGCATCGATCCGGCGCGGGTCAGCCCGCATGTGCTGCGCCATGCCTTCGCGACCCACCTGCTGGAGGGCGGGGCGGACCTGCGCATCGTGCAGAAGCTGCTCGGCCACGCCGACATCGCCACCACCCAGATCTACACCCACGTCGCGGGCGAGCGACTGCGCGAGGTGGTCGAGACGAAGCATCCGCTGGGGCGGAAAGGATAGCGGGAACGAGATGCTCCCCCGCTGGGGGAGCAATATCAGGTGTCATCCCGGCTGGAGCGTGGCGGAAGGCCGGGATGACACCTTGAGTTCGCCTAGTCTCGCTACCCGGTGATCCGATAGCGACCGTCCGGATCGGGGCAGACGCGGACGTAGCGGTATTCATCGCCGGCGACCGGGGCAGGAGCCAGGCGGCAGCGCTGGTTGCTGTAGTAGCTGTAGTCGTAGCGGCCGGAGCGGCGGGCGCGGTCGTAGTCGCTCTCGCGGTACGGGATCGTCTGGTCGTAGCTGTAGTAGTAGCCGCGATCGTCGCACTTGGCCGAGGCGCGGCCGACGCCGACCCCGATGCCGCCGCCGACCAGGGCCCCGAGCACCGCGCCTTCGGTGCGGGCGTTGCGGGCGGCGATGTTGGAGCCCAGCGCGCCGCCGATCAGGGCGCCGATCAGGCCGCCGGCCACCGAGTTGTTGTCACGGCGGTTGCGGCAGGACGGGTCGGAACTGACGTAGGAGGCGTCGCGGCCGTAATCGTCGGCGCTCCAGGCCGGCGGCGGGCCGTAGCGGCGCTCATAGGCCCCATAGCCCCAGCGCCGGTCGTAGGCGGCGCGGGCGCGGTTGTACTCGGACAGGCGGCGGTCGTACTCGGCGCGGCTGTCGTAGGATGCGTCGGAGCCGTAGCGGTTCGCGTCCCAGCGCGCGTTGTCCCAGATCGGGGCCGGGCCATAGGCGCGTTCATAGGCGCCGTAGCCCCAACGGCGGTCGTAGCTTTCGCGCTGGCGTTCCCATTGGGCGCGGCGGACCTCGTAGTCGCGGCGCGCGGCGTCGTAGTCGGCGCGGTCGTTGTCGTACTGGCGCAGATCCTGACGGTACTGGTCGGTCGGCTGATACTGATACTGGGCGAGGGCGGCCGGCGGGGCCACGGAAAGCGCCGCTGTCGCCGCCAGTGCGATCTTGAGCATTCGCATAGGTTGGCTCCTCGAAAGACCCGCCGGGGCGGGCAAGCTGCGAGGGGGATCCGCCGGCCTCCCGCCGGGCGTCGGTCGGCTCGACCTCGGCTATGAGAACGTGGGTCGGTGGGAGCCGGTTGCACGGCGGCCCGTTCGTTGTTGGATCGGGCCGGCTTGACGCAGACGCCGCGATGGCCGTTCCTCGTACTTGTGAGGCGAACGCTAGGGCACTAGTTTCCGCCGCTTCTGCAAACGGTACAGAGAAGATTCCTCGAATGGCCGCACACTATCTCGAGTTCGAGCGCCCCATCGCCGACCTCGAAGCGAAGATCGAGGAACTGTCCAAGCTGTCGGAGACGACCGGCTCGGGCGCGCTGGACGCCGAGATCGCCGCCTTGCGCGCGCGGGCCCAGGAGGTCCGCAAACAAGCCTATTCCAAGCTGGACGCCTGGCAGAAGACCCAGGTCGCCCGCCATCCCGACCGGCCGCACTTCGTCGACTACTGCGCCGGCCTGATCGACGAGTTCGTCGAGCTGCGCGGCGACCGCAAGTTCGCCGACGACCAGGCGATCATGGGCGGCCTCGGGCGCTTCCGCGGCCAGCCGGTGGTGGTGATGGGCCACGAGAAGGGCCGCGACACGGTCGGCCGGGTGAAGCACAATTTCGGCTATGCGCGGCCCGAGGGCTATCGCAAGGCCATCCGCCTGATGGAGCTGGCCGAGCGCTTCAAGCTGCCGGTGATCAGTTTCGTCGACACCCCCGCGGCCTATCCGGGCGTGGGCTCGGAAGAACGCGGCGTGGCCGAGGCCATCGCCCGCTCGACCGAGAAGTGCCTGCTGCTGGAGACGCCGATGATCGCGGTGGTGACCGGCGAGGGCGGCTCGGGCGGGGCGCTGGGCATCGCCTGCGGCAACCGGGTGCTGATCCTGGAGCACGCGATCTATTCGGTGATCCCGCCGGAAGGCGCCAACTCGATTCTCTGGCGCGGCGCGCGCACGGCCGAGGAAGCGGCCAAGGCGATGAAGATCACCGCCCAGGACCTGATCGGCATGAAGATCGTCGACCGGATCATCGACGAGCCGGCTGGCGGCGCGCACGCCGACAAGGACGCGACGGTCAAGGCCGTGGGCGACGCCGTCGAGGACGAGCTCTCCAAGCTCGCGGGCCTGTCGGTGGACGCCCTGCGCAAGCAACGGGCGGACCGCTTCTACGCGATCGGGCGCTCTGGGCTGCAATAGGGCCCAGCGCGCGCGGAGCCTTCGCCTAAACAGACTTGCCTGACGCCGCGTCGGCGGCTTCATTGTCTTCCAAACAAACGTTTGGGAGCGCGCCATGGCCTTGAAGACCCGTTTCACCGAGCTCGTGGGGGTCGAGCGCCCGATCGTGCAGGGCGGCATGCAGTGGGTCGGGCGCGCCGAGTTGGTGGCGGCCGTGGCCAACGCCGGGGGCCTGGGCTTCATCACCGCCCTCACCCAGTCGACCCCGGACGACCTGCGACGCGAGATCGACCGCTGCCGCAAGCTGACCGACAAGCCGTTCGGGGTGAACCTGACCATCCTGCCGGCGATCAGCCCGCCGCCCTATGCGGAGTACCGCCAGGCGATCATCGACAGCGGGGTCAAGATCGTCGAGACGGCCGGCTATAAGCCCCAGGAGCACGTCGACCACTTCAAGGCCCACGGGATCAAGGTGATCCACAAGTGCACGGCGGTCCGCCACGCGCTGTCGGCTGAACGGATGGGCGTGGACGCCATCTCGATCGACGGCTTCGAATGCGCCGGACACCCGGGCGAGGACGACATTCCCGGCCTGATCCTGATCCCGGCGGCGGCCGAGAAGGTGAAGATCCCGATGATCGCCTCGGGCGGCTTCGGCGACGCGCGCGGCCTGGTCGCCGCCCTGGCGCTGGGCGCGGACGGCGTGAACATGGGCACCCGCTTCATGTGCACGGTCGAGAGCCCGATCCATCAGAAGGTGAAGGAGCAGATCGTCGCCAACGACGAGCGGGCCACGAACCTGATCTTCCGCACCATGCACAACACCGCGCGGGTGGCGAAGAACGCGGTCTCGGACGAGGTCGTAGCCATCGAGCGCCGCGGCGGCGCCAAGTTCGAGGACGTGAAGGACCTGGTCGCCGGCGCCCGTGGGCGGGTGGTCTACGAGGCCGGCGATCCCGAGCACGGCATCTGGTCGGCGGGCATGGTCCAGGGCCTGATCCACGACATCCCGACCTGCGCCGAACTGGTCGGCCGCATCGTGCGCGAGGCCGAGGAAATCATCGAGGGCCGCCTGGCGGGCATGCTCCAGCGCCGAGCCGTGCCGGCGTAAGGGCGCCTCCATAGCCGAGATAAAGAAAACCCGCCGAGGCTCGCGCCCCGGCGGGTTTTTCCTGCTCTCCAGGCCGCGGCGGGGATTCCGCCGAAGGCCGGTGGTTCGCCCGCCCCCGGAGGAGCGGGCGTTCGCCTTAGTAGCGCAGGGTCGCGCCGACGTAGAAGTAACGGCCGCGGTTGTCGTACTGCGACGAGCCGGTGCCGATGCCCTGATAGGTTTCGGGCAGCATCGGCGGGGTTTCGTCGGTCACGTTCTGGATGCCGCCGCGCAGATCGATCTGATCGTTGAGGCGGTAACGCGCGCGCACGTCATGCTTGTAGTAGTCGCCGGTGTAGTACGGCGTCAGAGCGGTCGGGGCGAACGACGTCGTCGAGGCCATCGAGCCGATGTAGTTCGTGGTCCACGACAGGCTGAGGTTCTCGCGGGTCCACTGGATGGTCGCCTGGGCCTTCCACTCCGGCGTCGCGTTGGTGATGGTGTTCGCGAACTGGGTGTAGGCCTGGCCCGGCAGGCCCTGCAGGGCCCACTTGTACATCCACGTCGCGTCGACCCGGAAGGCGAAGTCGCCGTAGTCCTTGTCGAACAGGTCGGCCGTGCGGAAGCCGTACTGCAGCGAGGCGTCGTAACCCTCGACCTTCACCTTGGCCACGTTCTGGTTGGTCAGGATGATCTCGATCACGCCGCCCGGCTTGGCGCCGCCGTTGGTCCCGGTCGGGTCACGACGCACGAGCGCGCAATAGGCGTTCGAGGCGTAGGGCTGGGCGTTGTCGTAGCAGAGGTTGGTCAGCAGGGTGTTGATCGGGATCGTGCCGACCTGGTCCTCGATGTTGTACTTGAACCAGTCCAGCGAGAACTGCAGGCCCTCGATCCAGCGCGGCTGGATGACGACGCCGACCTGATAGGTGTTGGCCGTTTCCGGACCGAGGTCCGGGTTGCCGCCCTGCAGCAGCGGGGTCGACGGGCGGCCGGTGCCGATGTTCGACTCGAAGGTCGCCGCGTTCCAGCCCGGGATGGCGGCGGCGCAGGTCACGTTGCGGGCCGACTTCTGGGCCGCGGTGGCGGCGGCGTAGTTGGCCTTGTCGCACGGGTCCTGGGCCGGGGCGCTGGCCGAGGTGAAGTTGCGGCTTTGCGGCGAGTACAGCTCGACGATGTTCGGCGCGCGGACGGCGGTGCCCTGGTTGGCGCGGAAGCGGATGTCCTTCACCGGCGCCCATTCGATGGCCACGCGGTACTGGTCGGTCTTGCCGATGGTCGAGTAGTCGGCCAGGCGGCCGGCGGCCTCGACGGTCAGCTCATGGGCGAACGGCAGGTCGCGCAGCAGCGGAACGCGCAGTTCGGCGTAGGCTTCCTTGGTGTCGTATTCGCCAGCGCGGGTGCCGATCGAGTTGAAGAACAGCGCGCCCGCGGCGCCGCGGGCGTCCTGGGCGAAGAAGCTCTCTTCCTTGCGATACTCGGCGCCCATGGCGAAGCCGACCGGGCCGGCCGGGAGTTCGAAGAGGTCGGTGGCGATGTTCGCCGCGACGACCGTCTGCTTCACTTCCTGGTCGGTGTAGGAGAAGCCGTTGGCCCACAGGACCGAGGCTTGCGACGGGCCGTTGACCAGATCCCACGGCACGCAGCCGGCGGCGCGGGCGACCGGGTCGGCGCAGACGATCTGGCCGCCGACGTTGATCGCGTCGACCGCCTGCTGGACGCGGGCGAGGTTCGGGATGTTGTACGAGGTGGTGGTGCCGGTGGTCTTGCCGAACTGGGCGTACCAATCCCAGTTGAACTTGCGCGACAGGGCCTCGAAGCCGCCTTCCATGCCGATCACGTAGCGCTGGGTGCTGCGCTCGGTCTTCACGTCGCGGTTGCCGAACTCACGCCAGGTCTTGCCGATCTGGACGGTGGTGCTGCGGTCCAGGGTGCGGCCGGCCGCGAGCCACTCGGTACGCAGGGCCGAGGCCGTGGCGCCGGCGCCGTTCAGGTAGGCGTTGTCGCCGCGGAAGACGATCGGCATGGTGCCGCCGCCGACCGCGTTGGAGAAGGCCGGCGAGAAGTAGCCATAGCCGTCGACACGCGAATAGAGGATGTCGGCGAACGCCTTGACGTTCTCGGACAGCTGATAGTCGACGTAGGTGCGGAAGGTGCCGCGGGCCGACTTCGCCTGGAAGGCGGTGTAGTCGGCGCCGTAGAACAGGGCCTCGTCCTGGCAGGTCGGCTGGACGGTCGGCGTAGAGCAGGCGGCGCTGAGGCGCACGACCTTGGTCGGATCGCGCACGTCGAGCACGACCGAGCGGGTCGGCGTCAGCTGGAACGTGGCGTATTGCGAGCTGTTGGAGCGGCTCGCCATGATCGAGGGCTGCGGGCTCTTGGTGTTGTCGCGGCGCAGGCCCGGATAGGCCCAGTCGCGGTCACGCTGGAACACGGGCTCCTGGCGCGAGACTTCGCCGCCGACCAGGACGTTCAGCTTGTCGTCGAGGAACTTGCCGCCCCACAGGCCGGCGATGCGGAATTCCTGGCCGTCGCCCTCCTGGGACGTGCCGACCTGCGCATCGAGCTCCAGGCCGTCGTGCTGCTTCTTCATGATGAAGTTGACGACGCCGGCGATGGCTTCCGAGCCGTAGACCGCCGAGGCGCCGCCCGCGACGGTTTCAACCCGCTCGACCATCATCGACGGGATCAGGTTGAGGTCGACCGCGGGGGACGAGGCGTCGGAGAACACCATCCGGCGGCCGTCCATCAGCACCAGGGTGCGGGTCGCGCCCAGGCCGCGGATGTCGGCGCGGGCCTGACCGGCCAGGAACAGCGTCGAGGACGAGTTCTGGGCGTTGGTGTTGGCGTTGATGGTCGGGATGTCGAGCAGGGTCTCGGCCAGCGAGACGTTGCCGGCCTCGCGGATCTGCTCGCTGCTGACGACCGATAGCGGCACCGGGGCGTTGAAGGTGTCGCGACGGATGCGCGAACCGGTGACGACGATTTCTTCGACGGCGACGTCGTTCTGGGCCGAGGCATAGGTCGGGACGGCGACGCTCGCCGCCGCAACGGAACCGAGCAGGACGGTTCGAAGCGCGTTCTTCATTACAACTTTCATCTGGCCCCCCGGCCTTTGTTGGGACGAAAAAGACGCCGGGTTGGGGACCGACGCCTTGGCCGTCGCACACGCTCATCGCAGGTGGCGTCACTCCCAAGTGACAACCGAGGCGCGTGTCGTTACGGCGGAGGGGCAAGCTGTCACGCAGGTGTTACGCTCGCAAACGGAAAGTGACAGCTCTGCAATGGAGTTGACGCAGTTCTGACGGAAATGCGTCACGGTGCGGTCATTCGGTCACACATGTAAGCGTGACCGGAAAAAATTGCCCCGATGTGACGTTTTTGGGGTGTATGACGCCCGCTGGGCGCGCCCTAGGCGATTGCGTCGAGCGTCTGCGCCAGCTCGTCGACCGTTTCGGGTGTTACGGCCCAGGAACACATGAAGCGCACCGAGCCGTCGAGGAAGCGGTAGGCGAACCAGCCGGCGGCGTGCAGGCGGGCGAGGGCCTCGTCGTCCATGCGCACGAAGACGGCGTTGGCCTCGACCGGGTGGGCGAGGGGAAAGGGCATGGCGGCGGCCAGGCGGCGGGCCATGGCGTTGGCGTGGGCGGCGCGGGCGGTGAAGGCGCCGCTTTCGAGCATGCCGATGAACGGAGCCGCGTAGAACCGGCCCTTGGAGGGCAGTTGGCCGCTCTGCTTCAGGCGTGCATCGAAGCGGCGGACAAGGGCGCGGTCGAAGATCACCACCGTCTCGGTCGGCGGCATGCCGGCCTTGGCGCCGCCGATCACCAGGATGTCGACGCCGAGCCGGGCGATGGATTTGAGGTCGAAGCCGGCGGCCGCGGCGTTGGCCAGGCGCGCGCCGTCGAGATGGACGCCCAGCCCCTTGGCCTTGGCGGCCCGGATCAGGGCGGCGAGCTGGTCCTGAGAATAGACGGTCCCGTACTCGGTGGCGTTGGTCAGGGAGAGCGCGGCGGGCGACTGGCGGTGCGAGACGTCGGGCTGGGCCAGCGGGGCGGCGAGCGCGGCCGGGTCGATACGGCCCGACGCGCCCGGAAGGCCGATCAGGCCCAGGCCGTGGCCGAAGAATCCGGGGGCGCCGGTCTCGTCCGTGCAGACGTGCGCGTGCTCGTGGGCGATCACCGCTTCGAACGGGCGGCAGAGGGCGGCCAGGGCCACGGCGTTGGCGGCGGTGCCTGAGGCCACGAAGCGCACCTCGGCGTCGGCGTCGAGCAGGGCGCGGACAGCGTCGGCGGCGCGGGCGCTGACGTGATCGGTTCCGTACCCCGAGGCGAAGCCGGAATTTGCGGCGACGATCGCCTCCATGGCTTCGGGCGCGGCGGGGGCGGTGTTGTCGGAAGCGAAATCGTAGCGGGCCATGGGCGCCTTCGTAGCGCGGCCTCACGCCACGGCGAAGCCCGGAGTTTTCTGCTTTTTCATAGTCGCGGGGCATGGTGCCGCCCGGGGGGAGCGTAGCGCATGGGTGGTACCGAATCGGCCGACCTGACGTCGCGGCTGGCGAGCGTGGCCCGGCTGACGCCGCATTCGGTGGTGCTGTGCGATCCGGCCGGGCGGATCGATTGGGTCAACGACGGCTTCACGGCCATGACCGGCTATGAGCTGGACGAGGTGAAGGGACGCACGCTTGCCGAGGTGGTGCGCTCTCCCGACGCCGATCCCGAGGCCTGGGCGATCATGGACGAGGCGGCGGCGGCCGGCGAAGGCTTCCGCACCGAGGTCGTCGATCAGACCAAGGACGGGCGGCGCATCCACGTCGACGTCGACATGCGGCCGAGCTTCGCGGCCGACGGAACGCTCGACGGATTCATCGTGATCACCGCGGACATCTCGGCCGCACACGCCACGCGTGAGCGGCTGAACGCCACGTCGCTGGCGCTGAAGTCGGCCGGCCGGATGGCGCGGCTGGGCGGCTGGGAGGTCGACCTGAACGGCGGCGTGGTGCGCTGGAGCCCGGAGCTGGGCGAGCTGCTGGGCCGCAAGACCCATGTCGAGAACCACATCGCGTCCCTCGAGATCTATGCGCCCAGCGAGCGTGAATGGGTGCTGGAGCACGTGCGCCAAGCCATCCGCACCGGCGAACGGATCGACTTCGAGGCGCGGGCGATCGGGGCCGGCGGAGAGCCGATCTGGCTGCGGGTGATGGGCGAGCCGCGGATGGTCGACGGGCGCTGCGTGGCGCTGCACGGCGCCAGCCAGGACGTCACCGCCCAGCACGATGCGATCGCCGAACTGCGCGAGTCCGAGCGCTTCGGCCGCGGCGTGATCGACGGCCTGCCGGCGCTGCTGACGGTGATCGACGAAACCGGGGCGATCATCGCGGCCAATTCGGCGTTCAAGGAGCTGGGCGCGGCGATCACCCAGACCGACGTCTATCCCATGGGGCGCAACCTGTTTTCGGTGTTCGAGCGGTTGCCCGGGGGGCGCGGCAAGCTGCTGACCCGCGGCGTGCGCTCGGTGCTTGAGGGGCAGGCCGACAGTTTCACCCGGGCCTATCAGGCGCGCGACGGCGAGTGGTTCAGGCTGATCGCCGCGCGGTTCCAGGGCGAGGGGCCGGTGCGATGCGTGGTGGTCACACAGTCGATCGAGGACATCAAACGTTCCGAGCGGCGGCTGAAGGAGTTGAACCAGCGACTGCGCAAGGCGCGCGACGCGGCCAATGCGGCCAACGCCGCCAAGTCGGCCTTCCTGGCCACCATGAGCCACGAGATCCGCACGCCGCTGAACGGGGTGCTGGGCATGGCCCAGGCCATGGCCCGCGACGAGCTGTCCGACCGCCAGCGCGGGCGGCTGGACGTCGTGCGCCAGGCCGGCGAGACCCTGCTGGCGCTGCTCAACGACCTTCTGGACCTGTCGCGGATCGAGGCCGGGCGGCTGGAACTGGAGGACGGGGTCGTCGACATCGTCGCCCTGATGCAGGGGGTGGCCGCCACCTTCGGCCCGCTGGCCGACGAGAAGGGGCTGCACCTTGAGCTGGAGGTCGAGCCGGCCCTGAACGGCGTCTGGGCCGGCGATCCGACCCGGGTGCGCCAGATCGTGCACAACCTGGTGTCCAACGCGGTGAAGTTCACCGCTGCGGGCCGTGTGCGGGTGCGGGCTTTGCGGCGCGCCGGCAGGCTGGTCTGCGAGGTGTCCGACACCGGGCCCGGCATCGCGCCGGAGCGTCAGAGTTCGCTGTTCCAGAAGTTCGTGCAGGAGGACGCCTCGACCACCCGCCGCTTCGGCGGCTCGGGACTGGGTCTGGCCATCTGCCGCGAGCTGACCGAGCTGATGGGCGGGACCATCGCGGTCGCCTCGCAGCCCGGCGAGGGCGCCGTCTTCACCGTGGCCCTGCCGCTGATCCGGGCGAAGACGGCGCCGAGCCTGACGCCGCAGGCCGCCGCGCCGACGCCGGCGGACGGGCTGCGGGTGCTGGCGGCCGAGGACAATCCCGTCAACCAGACGGTGCTGAAGACCCTGCTGGGGCAGCTCGGCGTCGAGGTCGTCTGCGTGGCCGACGGCGAGGCCGCGGTCGAGGCCGCAGCCCAGGGCGGGTGGGACGTGATCCTGATGGACGTGCAGATGCCGGTGATGGACGGCCCGACGGCCACGCGCCTGATCCGCGCCCGCGAGGCGACAGAAGGCGGCGCGAGGGTCCCGATCATCGCCCTGACCGCCAACGCCATGGCCCACCAGGAAGCGGAGTACCTGGAGGCCGGCATGGACGCCCTGGTGCCAAAGCCGCTGGAGGTGGCGCGGTTGGTGAGCGCGCTGGCGGCGGTGGGGCGGGAGTAGGGTTCGGCGGCCTTAGAGGTCGCGCGCCCATTCGCGCACGTCGGCGACGAAGAGGTCGGGTTCTTCCATGGCGGCGAAGTGGCCGCCACGGGGCTGCTCGGTCCAGCGGACGAGGTTGTAGGCGCGCTCGGCCCAGGAGCGGGGCGGGGCCGAATAGAGCGGTTCGCCCGGGAAGTTGGCGAAGGCGGTCGGGGTCTGGCAGCGCTCGCCCTCGGCCAGCATCGGGCTGCGCTCCTCCATCAGGCCGCGATAGTACCAGGCGCCGGTCGTGAAGCTGCCGGTCATGACGTAGATCATGATGTTGGTCAGCAGGCGGTCCTTGGGATGGACCTGCTCGAACGGGCGCTGGCTGAGGTCGGACCAGTCGTGGAACCGCTCGGCGATCCAGGCGGCCTGGCCGACCGGGTTGCCGGCGCCCAGCCAGGCCAGAGACTGGGGCTTGGAGGCCTGGAGCCGGAAATAGGCGCCCATCAGGTCCATCATCGACCCCTGGCGCGCGATCCAGGTCATCTCGTCCTCGGTCTTGGGGCCGCCGGCCGGGCGGAAGGCCATCATGTTAAGGTGGATGGCCAGCACGTTCCCGCCGTGCTCGTGGCCGAGCCACGAGGTGACCATCGCGCCCCAGTCGCCGCCCTGGGCGCGATAGGTGTGGTAGCCGAGCACCTCGGTCATCAGGGTGTTGAACAGCCGCGCGGTCGTGCGCTGGCCGATCGGACGGGACGGCTTGGACGAGAAGCCGAAGCCCGGGAGGGAGGGGATGACGAGGTCGAAGGCGTCTTCGGCCCGGCCGCCGAACCGGCTGGGGAAGGCGAGCTTCTCGATCACGCCCCAGAATTCGTAGTGCGAGCCGGGCCAGCCGTGGGTGATCAGCAGCGGCCGCTTGCCCCCAGCCTCGCCGACCACGTGCAGGAAATGGAGGTCGTAGTCCTCTACCCGGGCGATGAACTGCGGGAACCGGTTGAGGTCGGCGACCGCCGCACGCCAGTCGTAGCGCTCGGTCCAGTGCTCGCAGAGGTCCCTCAGGAAACCGCCGTCGCAGCCGTAGACCCAGCCGTTGTCGAACGCCGGCGCGGGCGGCCAGGGATAGGCGCGGACCTGATCCAGCACCACCTGGACGGACTCGTCGCTCCAGGCGACCTCGAACGGCTGGACCATGTGAATTCCCCCAACTTCTCGTTGCGGTGAAGTTGGCGCGGTTGCCCCTGGGGGCGTCAAGGGGGCTGCCGGCCGAACTTGTCATGGATCCCGGTCTTGCTTCGCAGACCGGGATGACGCGTCAGGCGCCGCCCGGCCGCAGGCCCTTGGCGAGGGTGTGGCCGAGCTGGCGGCTGAGGGTGCGGGCCGCGCCCTTGGGCAACTTGCCGGCCAGTTCCAGGGTGACGGCCCCATGGGTGGCGGCCCAGTACATCAGGCCGATCTCGCTGGCGTCGCCCTGCATGACGCCCGACTCGACCAGGCCGCGGATATAGGCCGACTGCATGGCGTTGGCGCGGGCGGCGGCGGCGACGAGGTCGGGATAGTCCTTCTCGTGCGGCTGGTTCAGGTCGAACATCAGCTTGTAGGTCTGGGGATGGGCGAAGGCGAAATCGAGATAGGCCTCGCCGACCGCGGTGCTCTTGGCCTTGGCGCTGCCCTGGGTCTTGGTCAGCGCGGTCTCCAGCGCCTCGGCGAAGCGGTTGAAGCCGTTGGTGCGCACCGCCGCCAGGATGTCTTCCTTGTCGGTGAAATAGCGGTACGGCGTCATCGGGCTGACGCCCAGTTCGGAGGCCAGCTGGCGCATGGTCACGGCGTCCGGGCCCTTCTCGGCGAACAGCTTTTCGGCCGCCTCGCAGAGGCGTTCGCGGAAGTCGGCGACGTCGGATTCGGACAGGACGCGAGGCATTTCGGACTCGAGCGAAGAAAAGGGCTTGTCCTGGGGTAACTCTTACGCAATAAATTTACAACGTAAAAAGGCGAGGAAGCGATGTCGCACTGGGACGTGCTCGTAGCGCGGAACGATCTGGGCCGTGTGGAACTGCGCGATACGGCGGCCAAGGCGCTGGCCGAGGGCGAGGCCAGGCTGGAGGTCGAACGGTTCGCCCTGACCGCCAACAACATCACCTATGGCGCGATCGGCGACGCCTTCGGCTACTGGAAATTCTTCCCGGCCGAGGGCGACTGGGGCCAGATCCCGGTCTGGGGTTTCGCCCGCGTGGTCGAGAGCCGTGCGCCCGACGCGCCGGTCGGCCTGCGCCTGTTCGGCTACCTGCCGATGTCGAGCCACATGACCGCGCGGCTGTTGAAGGGCCGTGGCGGCTATATCGACGCCGCCCCGCACCGGGCCGAACTGCCGCCGACCTACAACGCCTATGCGCAGGCGCCCGAGGACGACCTGGACGACCATCGCGCGCTGCTGCGGCCGCTCTTCATGACCTCGTGGCTGCTGGACGACTTCCTGGCGGAGGATCCGGCGATCCGGACGCTGGTGCTGTCGAGCGCGTCGAGCAAGACGGCGATGGGCCTGGCCTGGTTCGCCAGGCGGCGCGGGCTGAAGGTCGTCGGCCTGACGTCGGCCTCGCGTGCGGAGCTGCTGAGCGGGCTCGGCCTTTACGACGCGGTGGTTCCCTACGAGCGGGCCGGCAGCGTGATCGGATCGGGCGTGGCCTATGTCGACTTCGCGGGCGATCCGAAGGTGACGGCCGCCGTGCACGAGGGCCTGGGCGAGGACCTGGCGCGCAGCATCATCGTCGGCGGCACCCACTGGCAGGCCGACCGCACGCCCCAGGACATGCCCGGTCCCGACCGCGTGCTGTTCTTCGCCCCTGACCAGATCCGCAAGCGGGTCGCCGAGTGGGGACCCGAGGCGATGGACGGACGGTTCATGGAGGCGCTGCGCGCGTTCTGCGCAGAGGCCTCGTGGCTGAAGCTGAAGCAGGTCTCCGGCCCGGACGCCCTGCTGGCCGCGTATCGCGAGGTGCTGGACGGCCGCGCCAGCCCCGACGAGGGCATCATCATCCGCCCGGCCTGAACGCCGGGAAAACCATAGAGAGGGAGAAGACGCAGATGGACGGCGAAGTTCGCATCAATCCGTATCTGGCCGGCAATTTCGCGCCGGTCCGCAGCGAGGACGACTTCGATCTCGTGGTGAAGGGCGAAATCCCCAAGGGCCTGCGCGGCACGCTCTACCGCACCGGCCCGAACCCGCAGTTCGAGCCGCGGGGCGACTACCATTGGTTCTCGGGCGACGGCATGGTCCACGCCTTCCACGTCGAGGACGGCAAGGTCGGATACCGCAACCGCTATGTGCGCACGCCCAAGTGGGAAGCGGAGAACGCGGCGGGCCGGGCGCTGTGGGGCGCGTTCGGCAATCCGGCGACCACCGATCCCAGCGTGCTGGGCAAGGACAGCGGCGGGGTGGCCAACACCAACATCGTCTTCCATGCCGGCAAGCTGCTGGCGCTGGAGGAAGGCCACCTGCCCTTCGAGATGCAGCCCCGGAGCCTGGAGTCCAAGGGACCGGCGGAGACCTACAAGGGCCGCGTGACCGCGCACCCGAAGATCGACCCCAAGACCGGCGAGATGGTCTGGTTCGGCTACGGCATCGGGCCGATGCCGTTCGGCACGGGCATCAGCTACGGCGTCACCAACGCCGCCGGCGAGGTGGTGCGGCGCGACGACTTCGAGGCGCCCTATTCCTCGATGATCCACGATTTCCTGGTGACCGAGAACTATGTCGCCTTCCCGGTGCTGCCGCTGACCGGCAGCCTGGAGCGGGCGATGAAGGGCCTGCCGGCCTTCGCCTGGGAGCCGGACAAGGGCAATCACGTGGCGGTGATGCGCCGCGACGGCGACGTCTCGTCGATCCGCTGGTTCAACGCCCCCTCGTCCTATGTCTTCCACCCGATGAACGCCTGGGAGGAAGACGGCAAGCTGGTGGCCGACGTGTTCGAATATCCGGCCGCGCCGCTGTTCCCCAACGCCGACGGATCGCCCGGGCAGAAGACCGCCGCACGTATGGTGCGCTGGACCTTCGACCTGTCGGGCAATTCGGACGCCATCAAGGTCGAGCCGATCGACGACCTGGACGGCGAGTTCCCGCGCTTCGACGAGCGGTTCGCCGGGAGCGCCTATCGCCATGGCTGGTATGCGGCCGATCCGGGCGGCGCCAAGACGATCAAGCAGAGCGCCATCGCCCACCTGGACCTGAAGACCGGCAAGCGCCAGGTCTATGAGCTGTCCGGCGGGGACATGACGTCCGAGCCGGTGTTCACCCCGCGCTCGGAAGGCGCCGACGAGGGCGACGGCTGGCTGACCGCGGTGGTCTGGCGGGCGGCCGAGAACCGCAGCGATTTCCTGGTTTTCGACGCCCTGGACGTCGCCAAGGGCCCGATCGGAACCGCCGAACTGCCGCGCCGCGTGCCGTTCGGGTTCCACGGGAACTGGGTGTCGGAGTAGGCCCCTCGCGTGTCATCCCGGACGGCGCCAAGCGCTTGTTCGGGGGACATTCGCGCCGCGCTGTGTGCTCTGAGGCGGACGAAGCCGCATCCTGCGTGATCTGGTGTTCATGGGTCCCGGTCTTCGGCTGCGCCGAAACCGGGATGACACTGAGTGCCGTGTGGTAAGGCTCAGGGCATGACCGCCCCCGAAGACGCCATCCGCGCCCGCCGCAAGCTGACCAACAAGCTGATCGCCGCGCATGATGCGCGGCGGCTGGCGCCGTTCTTCGACCCTGGCGCGACCCTGATCTCCGGCGAGGGCGGCCTGCTGATGGGCGCCCCCGCGATCCTCGCCGCGTTCGAGGCGCAGTTCGCCGATCCGAGCTTCGTGACCTATGCGCGCACGACCCAGGACGTGGCGCTCGACCCGGCCGGCGAGCGGGCGGCCGAGACCGGGACCTGGCTGGCGACCTGGAAGGACGCGAGTTCGAGCGGCCCCTATCTGGCGGCCTGGAAGAAGGTGCGCGGCCAGTGGGTGATCGAGAGCGAGACCTTTGTCACGACGGGGTCGGGCGCGTGACGAGCTACGATTTCATCCACCTCGATGCTCTCCAGCTCATCATCTTTGGCTACATGCTGTACGGAGGGTGGGCGGCGACGCTGCTCTGCTTGCTTTTCGGGGGCCTGATGCTCCGGGACGGACGGCGCCGCGCGGCGGCGCTTGCAGCGCTCGGAGGCTTGCTGCCTCTGATCCACCTCCTGTTCTGGACGTTTTTCGGCGCCGCCCTGTTTCCAGACGTGAGGACGAACGACAGCAACGTGTCGGCCGTGTTCGCGGTAAACGCGATCTCGATGTATGGCCCGCTCTCGATCGTGGCCGTGGCTTTCGTGCGCATGCAATTGAAGCAGCGTCGCGGTTGAACCTGCCGCCGGCCGCCGCTATGAAGGCGGCATGGTCAGCGCCTTTGCAGCCCTGCTCCGCGTCACGCGACTTACCGGCGGCCGCCGGACCTAAAGGGCTGCCCCGGCGGCGGCACGCAAGCCTCACAATCTGTCTTCCTGTACGCCTCCCTGTGAGAGAGCCGCTCCATGCTGCGCGACCCGTCCGTCAAGTATCGTCCCTTTCCGCCCGTCGACCTGCCTGACCGCCAATGGCCGTCGAAGGTCGTCACCAAGGCCCCCCGCTGGCTCTCGACCGACCTGCGCGACGGCAACCAGGCGCTCGCCGACCCGATGAACGCCGAGAAGAAGCAGCGCTTCTTCGACCTGCTGGTCGCCATCGGCCTGAAGGAGATCGAGGTCGGCTTCCCTTCGGCCGGGGCCACGGAGTTCGACTTCATCCGCGGCCTGATCGACCAGGGGCGCGTGCCGGACGACGTGATGATCCAGGTGCTGACCCAGTCGCGGCGCGACCTGATCGAGCGCAGCTTCGAGAGCCTGGAGGGCGCGCGCGCAGCGACCGTGCACCTCTACAACGCCATCTCGCCGGTCTGGCGCGAGGTGGTGTTCGGCCTGGACCGGGCGGGCGTGAAGGCTCTGGCCGTCGAGGGCGCGCGGATCATGCGCGAGCAGGCGGAGAAGCGGCCGGGCACGGACTGGAGCTATGAATATAGCCCCGAAACCTTCTCGACCGCCGAGCTCGAGTTCAGCCTGGAGGTCTGCGAGGCGGTGATGGATGTCCTGGAGCCGACGCCCGAAAAGCCGGTGATCCTGAACCTGCCGGCGACCATCGAGGCGGCAGGTCCCAACGTCTATGCCGACCAGGTGGAGTGGATGCACCGGCGCCTGTCGCGGCGCGACAGCGTAGTGATCTCTGTCCATCCGCACAACGACCGCGGCACCGGGGTGGCGGCGGCGGAACTGGCGGTGATGGCCGGCGCCGACCGGGTCGAGGGCTGCCTGTTCGGCAATGGCGAGCGGACCGGCAATGTCGACCTGGTGACCCTGGCGCTGAACCTCTACACCCAGGGCGTCGATCCGGGGCTGGATTTCTCGGACATGGAGACCGTCGTGAAGACGGTCGAATACTGCAACCAGTTGCCGGTGCACCCGCGCCATCCCTATGGCGGGGAGCTGGTGTTCACGGCGTTCTCCGGCAGCCACCAGGACGCGATCAAGAAGGGCTTCGAGGCGCGGGCCCGGCGCAATGACGAGGTCTGGGCCATGCCCTACCTGCCGATCGATCCGGCCGACCTGGGCGGCAATTACGAGGCGGTCATCCGGGTCAATTCGCAGTCGGGCAAGGGCGGCGTCGCCTGGGTGCTGCAGCAGGACAAGGGGCTGAAGCTGCCCAAGCCGATGCAGGCCGACTTCAGCCGCGTGGTGCAGCAACTGGCCGACGAGACCAGCCAGGAGCTGACCACCGCGGATATCTGGGGCGCGTTCGAGCGGGCCTATCGCCTGACGCCGGGCCAGCGCTTCGAGCTGGTCAGCTTCGAGGAGACCGGCGTCTCGCGCAGCGACGGCCAACGCCTGTTCGTCGGCGAACTGCGGCTGGACGGACGCGAGATCACCATCCGCGGCCGCGGCAACGGGCTGATCTCCAGCCTGCTGGCGGCCCTGGAGAGCGACTGCGGCGTGAAGCTGGACGTCAGCGACTTCCAGGAGCACGCCATCGGCGCGGGTGGCGACGCCATGGCCGCGGCCTATGTCCAGTGCCGAACGGGCGACGGGCGCACGATCTTCGGCGTCGGCATGGACGCGGACGTGGCGACCGCCTCGGTGCGGGCCGTGCTCAGCGCGGCGAACGGAGTGTAGGACGCAGACTTTCGCTCGCCCCGGAGAAGGCCGGTCACGGAGCCCAGCCTTCTCCGGCCGCAACGCGTAGGTTCAAGATCACCGACCCGGCCGGCTGGCCGCCTCGACTTGGTTCATCGGTTGTGCGAGCGTCTTGCGTGCAACGGAGGGGTGAGCGTCTTGCGGGCATGGATAGGGGCGGCGCTGGCCGTGGCGGTCGGAACTTCGGCGAGCGCGGCCGATCGCGACCTTTCGCTGACGATCTACAACTCCAACCTGGCCCTGGTGCAGGACGTGCGCAGCCAGGACGTCGCCGCGGGGCGCCAGCGGCTGGAGTTTCGTGACGTTTCGGCCCAGATCCGGCCCGAGACCGTGGCCCTGGCCGGGCGGGACATCGCAATCGTCGAACAGAACTTCGACTACGATCTGCTGACGCCGGCTAAGCTGATGGAGAAGGCCGTCGGCAAGCAGGTGCAGGTCGTGCGCACCAATCCGGCCACCGGCGCGCAGACGACCGAGACGGCGACGGTGCTGTCGGTCAACCAGGGCGTGGTTCTGCGTATCGGCGACCGCATCGAGGTTCTGCGCGAGGACGGCGTGCCGACCCGGGTGATCTTCGACAAGATCCCGGAGAACCTGCGGGCGCGCCCGACGCTGTCGGTGACGGTGCAGGCGGCGAGCGCCGGGCGGCGCGACACGACGCTGCGCTACCTGACCCATGGCCTGTCCTGGAAGGCCGACTATGTGGCGGTGTTCGACGAAAAGGCCGGTAAACTGGACTTGCAGGGCTGGGTGACGCTGAGCAACAGCTCGGGCGTGGACTATCCTGAGGCCAGGACGCAACTCGTCGCCGGCAACGTCAATCTGGAGGGCGGGTACCAGCCCTATGCGCAGCAGCCGAGGCCCTCGCGCGGGATGACCAGCGGCGGGACCGAGGCCAGCGGCGGACAGGCCATCGCCGACTACTACGTCTATCCGCTGGCCGAGCGGACGACCGTGGCCAATAACCAGACCAAGCAGGTCAGCTTCCTGGACGTGACCGGCGGTCAGGCGCGCAAGGCGTACGAATATCGCGCCCGCGGCTTCGAGAGCCAGCAGGAGCCGGCCCATGCCGACGTGGCGCTGCAGTTCGCCAATTCGCGGGCGGGCGGCCTGGGCGCGCAACTGCCGGCCGGCGTTGTGCGGGTCTACATGCGCGACGGCGCCGGCGAGGCCAAGTTCATCGGCGAGAACCGCATCGACCACACGCCGCAAGGGTCCGAACTGTCGGTGAAGACCGGCGAGGCGTTCGACGTGACCGTGCTGCCGACCCTGGTCTCGGTCAAGCCGCTGGGCGTCTGGAAGGACCGCACGCGCTACGAGATGCGCTACCTGGTGCGCAATGCGCGCAAGGCGCCGGCCACGGTGAACATCCGCCAGATGGGCATGTGGGGCGAGGTGAAGCTGATCGCCGAGAGCCAGCCGGGCCGCAGGCTGGACGCTCATTCGATGGCTTGGGACGTCACCGCCCCGGCTGAGGGAGAGAAGGAGCTGACTTTCACCGTCGAGGTCGGCTGGTGAAGCCGCTCGCGCCATTATTGGCGCTGCTGGTCCTGCCCGGGGCGGCGCGGGCGCAGGCCGCCGTGGTCTCGGATGCGCCGCAGGCGGTGGCGGTGACCATCTATCGCGACGGGCCGGTGGAGACGGCGCGGCTGCGATACGCCCCGCCGCAGGAAGGCTTGGCGCTGGTCACCGAAACACGGCGTCTCGACCTGCCGGCCGGACGCTCGGTGGTGAAGTTCCGCGGCGTGGCCGAGCGGATCATTCCCCAGACCGCAACCCTGGAAGGCCTGAAGGCGCAGGTGGTGGAGCGCAACGCCGACTACGATCTGCTGAGCCCGGCGGCGCTGATGGTCAAGTCGGTCGGGCGCACCGTGCGGATCGTGCGGACCGATCCGGCGACGGGTCGGGTGACCGAGCGGCCGGCGGTGGTGCGGGCGGCGGGCGACGGCGTCGTGCTGGAGATCGACGGCAAACTGGAGGCGTTGGGTTGCGCAGGCCTGCCCGAGCGTATCGTGTTCGATGACGTGCCGCCGAGTCTGGCGGCCGATCCCACCTTCTCGATGGTGGTCGAGAGTGAGAAGGGCGGGCCGCAGGACGTGCGGCTGAGCTACCTGGCGACCGGGCTGAGCTGGTCGGCCGACTATGTGGCGACGCTGTCGGCGGACGGGCGCAGCATCGACCTGTTCGGCTGGATCACCCTGGCCAATATGAGCGGCGCGCGGTTCGGCGAGACGCCGACACATGTGGTGGCCGGCGACCTGTCGCGGGACGACGGAACGCGGCCGATAGACCCGCCCTGGGCCTCCGCACCCCGGCTCTGCTGGGCGTCGGGCGTGGCGCCGTCCGGCGGGCCGCCGATTCCACCGCTGCCGGTTCCGCGGGCGGAACGGCGCTTGGAGGCTGTCGAGGAAGTCGTCGTGACCGGCATGGCCCGGCAGAGCGACCTCGGCGACTACAAGCTCTACAGCCTGCCGGAGGCGACCAGCATCGCCGCGCGGCAGATCAAGCAGGTGGCCTTCCTGCACCAGCCCAGGGTGGCCGTGCAGCGGGTCTACGCCTTCGACTACGACGGCGGGGACGAGGCGGAGCCGGCCCGTGTGCTGTTGCGGCTGGACAACCGCGTCGCCGAGGGGCTCGGAAAGCCGCTGCCGGCCGGCTCGGTCGCGGTGATGGAGCCCGCCGCCGGCGGCGGGACCATCCTGGCGGGCGAGGATCGGCTCGAGCGCGACCTGCCGGTGGGTTTGAAGGGCGACCTGGAGATCGGGCAGGCGATCGACGTCACGGTCGAGCCGCGGATCGTCGAGGAGAAGCATGTCGACGGTCGCGAGCGACGCACGGTGGAGGTCGAGATCCTCAACAGGAAGCCGCATCCGGTGCGCGTGGAATACCGACACAGGATGGCAGGGCAGGGGCGGCTGGTGGCTGGGCCCCGACCGCAGGAGGCGAGCGCGGGCGATCTGCTGTGGCGGCTGGACCTGCCGGCGAGCAGCCGCAAAGTGCTGCGCTACGCGGTGGCGAACTAGGGCAGCAGGCGCGAGAAGAAGCCCCGGCGTGGCGCCGCAGGCAACGGCGCGCGGCGCACCTCTCCAGGCGGCTGGTGGTCGCCCGAGAGGTCCGGCAGCGGCCCCTTTCGCGATACCAGGACCTCGATGTATTCCGCGCGGATGCCGCGGCCGATGTCGTCGATGGTGAAGACGGTCGTGCTCATACCGCTGGCGCGATCCCACCAGGCGGCGATGTCATAGCCCCAATCCACGGTGACCAGGGCGCCGTCGGCGCTCATCGGGTTGCCGTGATAGACCGGCTCCAAGAGGTGTTCGACCGAGCCGTCGGGGCGGCGTCTGGCGCGGCGCACCGACGGCTTTTCCTTGTTCACGATCGGTACGGTGCAGATGTGCAGGCCGCCCGGCTTCAAGGTGCGGGCGATCTCGCGCACCGCCAGGTCGGGCGCGAAGACGTGTTCCATGACGTCCTGGGTGACGACCAGGTCGAACGTCTCGTCCTCGAAAGTCTGGCGCTCCAGATCCTCGGAGCGCCAGCCGCCGGTCGGATGGACAGACCCCCAGGGGATCGACGGGTCATACTGGCTGGCGAGATAGCCCGGCGCCTGATCGGCCAGCCGGCGGCTGGCCGCTGTGCCCGGCGAGCTCTCATGGATGGCGAGCTTGCGCCAGTCGGGCCGCAGCTGGGCGAGCACCGAGAACAGAGCCCGCTCGCGCGGCTGCGAGCCGCACGACAGGCAGAGGAAATGGTCGCGCAGCCAGGCGTCCTTGGAGGCGAAGGTCGCCGGCTGCTCGCAGACCGGGCAGCGGCCTTCGACCTCGAGGACGTACTCCGCCACGGCCGGGACGCCTTAGACCAGCGCCCCGTGGCAGTGCTTGAACTTCTTGCCCGAGCCGCAGGGGCAGGGAGCGTTGCGGCCGGTGTGCTCCCAGCCGTCCGGCAGCGCGGTGATCGGCAGGGCCTGACGCTGTTCGGCCGACAGGCCGTCCGGCAGGGCGCCCATCTGGGCGATGTTCTCGCCGGTCAGCGGGTCCATGTGGACTTCGGTCAGGCCGGCCAGGGGCGCGACCGGCTCGACCGGCTCGGCGAACTGGAACTCGACCGTCATCAGCCAGCGGGTGACGTTCTGGCGCAGGTCGACCAGCAGCTTCTCGAACAGCGAGAAGGCCTCGGTCTTGTACTCGTTCAGCGGGTCGCGCTGGCCGTAGCCGCGCAGGCCGATGACGTTGCGCAGGTGGTCGAGGTGCATCAGGTGCTCGCGCCACTGAAGATCGATCATCTGCAGCAGGAAGCTCTTTTCCAGGCCCCGCATCTGCTCGGGGCTGATCATCTGCTCGCGCTCGGCGGCGCGCTCATCGGCCGCCTTCTGCAGGCGCTCCTGGAACTCCTCGTTGGCGATGCCCTCTTCCGCGGCCCAGTCGGCCAGCGGCAGGTCGAGGCCCAGCAGTTCCTTTACGCGCTCGGTCAGGCCGGCGATGTCCCACTGTTCGGCATAGGCCTTGGGCGGCAGGTGGCGCTCGACCAGGTCGGCGACAGTGTCCTGGCGCATCTCGGTGATGATTTCCGAGAGGTCGGCGGCGGTCATGAACTCGGCGCGCTGCTCGAACACGGCCTTGCGCTGGTCGTTCACGACGTCGTCGTACTTGAGCAGGTTCTTGCGGATTTCGTAGTTGCGCTGCTCGACGCGCTTCTGGGCCTTCTCGATGGCCGCGTTCAGCCACTTGTGGGTGATCGCCTCGCCGTCCTGGACGCCGAAGGTGCGCATGATGGCGTCCAGGCGCTCGCCGGCGAAGATGCGCAGCAGATCGTCTTCGCAGGAGAGGAAGAACTTGGAGTGGCCAGGGTCGCCCTGACGGCCGGTCCGGCCGCGGAGCTGGTTGTCGATGCGGCGGCTTTCGTGGCGCTCGGTGCCGAGCACGTAGAGGCCGCCGGCGGCGAGGGCCTGTTCCTTCAGGGCCTTGGTTTCGGCCTCGATGCGCTGGCGCTCCTCAGCGGCGGCTTCGGGGGTGACCTCGATGCCGAGGCCCTTCTGCTCGTCGCGCCACTTGAGCACGCGGATGTCGATGTTGCCGCCCAACTGGATGTCGGTGCCGCGGCCGGCCATGTTGGTGGCGATGGTGACGGCGCCGGGCACGCCGGCGTCGGCCACGATCAGCGCTTCCTGTTCGTGATAGCGGGCGTTCAGCACGTTGTGCGGAATGCCGTTCTGCTTCTTGCCGTTGTGCTCGAACTTGTGGGCCTTCAGCAGCTCGGAAAGCTGTTCGGACTTCTCGATCGAGACCGTGCCGACCAGGATCGGTTGGCCGCGGACATAGCATTCCTCGATCTGCTTGATGATCGCGCGGTTCTTCTCGTCGGCCGTGCGATAGACCTCGTCGTCGTCGTCGATGCGCGCGACGGGACGGTTGGTCGGGATCTCGGCCACGTCCATCTTGTAGATGTCGCCGAATTCCTGAGCCTCGGTGGCCGCGGTGCCGGTCATGCCCGACAGCTTGGTGTAGAGGCGGAAGTAGTTCTGGATGGTGACCGAGGCCAGGGTCTGGTTCTCGGGCTGGATATGGGCGCCTTCCTTGGCCTCGATGGCCTGGTGCAGGCCCTCGGACAGGCGGCGGCCATGCATCATGCGGCCGGTGAACTCGTCGATCAGGATCACCTCGCCGTCGCGGACGATGTAGTCCTTCTCGCGGGTGTAGAGGACGTTGGCGCGCAGCGCCTGGTTCACGTGGTGGACGATCGAGACATTGGCCGCGTCATAGAGCCCGGCCGAGTCGGGCTCCAGGTGGCCGCCGGCCACCAGCATCTCCTCGACGGTCTCGGAGCCTTCCTCGGTCAGGATGACCTGGCGCTGCTTCTCGTCGTGGTCGAACGTCGCCGGGTTCTGGATCAGCTCTTTGATGACCAGGTCGATGGTCTTGTAGAGCTCGCTGCGGTCCTCGGTCGGGCCGGAGATGATCAGCGGGGTGCGGGCTTCGTCGATCAGGATGGAGTCGACTTCGTCGACGATCACGAAGTGATGGCCGCGCTGCACCATCTCGCTGGCGTCGTAGACCAGGTTGTCGCGCAGGTAGTCGAAGCCGAACTCGTTGTTCGTGCCATAGGTGATGTCGGCCTGGTAGGCGGCCTGGCGCTGGCTCTGGCTGAGGCCATGGACGATGACGCCGGTCGACAGACCGAGGAAGCCGTAGACCTGGGCCATCCAGTCGCCGTGCAGCTGGGCCAGGTAGTCGTTGACGGTGATGACGTGCACGCCCTTGCCGGCGAGCGCGTTCAGGTAGACGGGCGAGGTGGCGACCAGGGTCTTGCCTTCACCGGTCCGCATCTCGGCGATGCCGCCGTTGTGCAGCACCATGCCGCCGACCATCTGGACGTCGAAATGCCGCTGGCCCAGGACGCGCTTGGAGGCCTCGCGCACGACGGCGAAGGCCTCTTCGAGAATCTGGTCGAGGGTCTCGCCGGCGGCCAGGCGGTCCTTGAACTCCTGGGTCTTGGCGCGCAGCTCGTCGTCGGAGAGCGCCTGCATCTTCGGCTCGAAAGCGTTGATCTTGGCGACCCGCGCGTTGAGAGCCTTGACCTTGCGGTCGTTTGAAGAGCCGAAGAAGCGTTGGAAGATGCTCAAGGGAAGTCGTTCCGGATTGCGGGAGGGGCCCGGCGGGGCCCTGTCTGGCCTGCTCGCCTGCCCGGAAATTCCGCTCTTTTCAGGGCGGGCGAGACTTAAGCAGCGGCCATGCCAGTGTCAACGCGGCGTGACCGTCCCACAACCGCTCATCCCGGCGAAAGCCGGGACCCAAGCGGCCCTTCAACTTCACGAGATCAGGTTATTGAGTTCGAGATAAAGGTCGCGCCAGACCGGATTCATCGTCTCGATCAACTCGATCTTCCAGCGGCGTTTCCATTCCTTGATCTGGCGCCCGCGCCGAAAGGCGCCTTCGCGAGTTTCATAGAACTCGAACCAGACCAACTGGGTCACATCGTACTTGGCGGTGAAACCGGGACGGGTCTTGGCCTTATGGTCCAAAATCCGCTGCGGCAGGTTGTCGGTGCTGCCGGCGTAGAGCGTGCCGCGCGGACCGCTCGCGAGAATGTAGGTGTAGAAAACCTATCCCCCGCTCGGCTGAGATTCAGCTTGGGTCCCGGCTTTCGCCGGGATGAGCGGGGGATAGGTCAGCGTTCAAGTCTTAGTAGATTTCAATCAGGCCTGCGGCGCCCCGCCGAAACCGCCGGAGCGGTTTCGGCCTTCCTGAGCGATGGGCGCCGACGGGCGGCCTGATAAAATCAGTAGATTTCAATCAGGCCTGCGGCGCCCATGCCGCCGCCGATGCACATGGTGACGACGCCCCACTTGGCGCCGCGGCGCTTGCCTTCCAGCAGGATGTGGCCGGTCAGGCGCGCGCCGGTCATGCCGTAGGGATGGCCGATGGCGATCGAACCGCCGTTGACGTTGTACTTTTCCGGGTCGATGCCGAGCTTGTCGCGCGAATAGAGGCACTGGCTGGCGAAGGCTTCGTTCAGCTCCCAGATGTCGATGTCGTCGATCTTCAGGCCGTGACGTTCCAGCAGGCGCGGAACGGCGAAGACCGGACCGATGCCCATTTCGTCGGGTTCGCAGCCGGCCACGGCCCAGCCGCGGAAGGCGCCGAGCGGCTCGACGCCGGCCTTGGCGGCGGCCTTCGCTTCCATCAGCACCACGGCGGCGGCGCCGTCCGAAAGCTGGCTGGCGTTGCCGGCGGTGATGAACTTGCCCTCGCCGCGGACCGGCTGGAGCTTGCGCAGGCCCTCGATGGTGGTGTCGGGGCGGTTGCATTCGTCACGGTCGACGACGTAGTCGACGATGCTCTCTTCCTTGGTCTCCTTGTTGACGACCTTCATCTTGGTCGCCAGCGGGACGATCTCGTCCTTGAACTTGCCGGCCTGCTGAGCCGCGGCCATACGCAGCTGGCTTTCCAGGCTGTACTCGTCCTGGGCCTCGCGGCTGACCTTGTAGCGCTCGGCGACGATGTCGGCGGTGTCGATCATCGGCATGAAGATCGCCGGATACTGGGCGGTCAGGGCCGGGTCGAAGTTCTCCATGCCGCCCATGCCGCCGCCGGGGAAGGACAGGCTCTCGACGCCGGCGCCGACCGCGACGTCCGCGCCGTCGTTACGGATGTAGTTCGCCGCCGTGGCGATGGTCTGCAGGCCCGAGGAGCAGAAGCGGTTGACGGTCACGCCCGAGGTGGTGATCGGCAGGCCGGCCAGCAGCGCCGCCTGGCGGCCGAGGTTGCCGGCCCCGTGGCCGACGTTGCCGAGGATCACGTCTTCGACGGCGGCCTTGTCGACGCCGGCCCGCTCGACCGCGGTCTTCACCGCGTGCGCGGCCATGGTGACGGTCGGGGTCATGTTGAAGCCCCCGCGACCCGACTTGGCCAGGCCCGTCCGGGCGTAGGAGACGATTACGGCTTCACGCGTCATGAAATGATTCCTCCGAAAAATGAGACCGACGGGGCAGTTATCCGTTCCCCGGGGCCTTTGATCGGGCGCGACCTTTGCATCCCCGCGCCGAGTTGGCTAGGGACGGGCGAAGACCGCGGGCTGTTTCTCGCTATCGAGGTGCGTCGCCGATGACGAACTCTGTTTTCCGCCGCGTCCCCAACGCCCTGGCGCTCGCGACCGTGATGATGGTCGCGGCCCTGGCGCTCGCCGCCTGCGGCGATCGTGGCGGGACCGACAGCGCGCCCCAGCCGGGCGACAGCGCCGTGGCCAAGGTCGATGGCGAGACCGTCTGGGCCTCCGACGTCAAGCGCGAGGCCGTGGCCCAGGGCCTGATCGGCGAGGGCGAGCCGCTGGATGTCTCCTCGGACCTGTTCCGCCGGGTGCTGGACGAGGTGGTCGACCAGAAGCTGCTGGCGGCCGAGGCGCTGAAGCGCAAGCTGGACAAGGACCCGGTCGCCCAGAAGCGGCTGGCCGCGGCGCGCGAGCGCATCCTGGGCGACATGCTGGTCGAAAGCGTCGTCTCGGACGCTGTCAACGACAACGCCATCCGCGGCCTCTACCAGGAGCAGCTGAAGCTGGCCAAGCAGTCGGAGGAGGTCCGCGCCCGCCAGATCGTGGTTGCCGGCCAGGCCGACGCCCAGGCCATCGCCAAGCTGATCGCCACCGGCGCCTCGTTCGAGGCCCTGGCCATGGAGCGCTCGACCGACACCGCCACCCGCTTCAACGGCGGCGACCTGGGCTATTTCACCGCCGACGTCATGCCCGAGGTCTATGCGACCAACCTGAAGGGCGCGAAGGTCGGCGATATCGTCGGCCCGTTCGCCGTCGAGGGCGGCTGGGCGATCCTGAAGGTCGAGGACAAGCGGCTGGAGCAGCCGATCACCTTCGAGGCGGCGCGGCCGCAGATCGTGCGCTTCCTGACCTACGACCAGGTGCGCGACCTGCTCGAGAAGCTGCGAAGCAAGGCGAAGGTCCAGACCCTGATCGGCCAGCCCCAGGATGTTCCCGGGCGACCGCAGGAACCGGCCGACGCCCCCAAGACCGCTCCCGCCACCCCAGTTCCGGCCGCGCCCGCCGCGCCCGCCGCCCCAGCCAAGGCCGCCAAGCCATGACCAAGCCCCCCGCGCCGAAAAAGGCGCCTGCCGAGAAGAAGTCCACCGCCGGCAAGGCGCTGGAAGCCGCGGCCAAGCCGGTGGAAGCGCTGGAACGCGTGATCAAGCGCGCCACCGCCAAGCAGCCCAAGCCCGAATCCACGCCCAAGCCCGAACCCGCCAAGCCGGCCAAGGGTGCGCTGCCCGTCTCGCCGCTGGCCGTGCCGTTTCCGAAAATCCCGCCGATCGCAGGCGTGCAGCTGGCCACCGGCCGGGCCGGCTTCTACAAGCACGACCGCGAGGACCTGATGGTCATGCGCTTCGTGAAGGGCACGTCTGGCGCGGGCGTGTTCACCCGCCATGGGGTCGGCTCGGCTCCCGTCGACTGGTGCAAGAAGCACCTGGAGATGACCAAGGGCGCGGACGTGCGGGCCCTGGTGGTCAACGCTGGCTGCGCCAACTCCTTCACCGGCAAGCCGGGCGCCGACGCGGTGCGGCGCGTCGCCTCGGCCGTCGCCAAGCGCTTCGACTGCCGCCAGCGCGACGTGATGGTGGCCTCGACCGGCGTGATCGGCGTGCTGCTCGACGACGCCAAGATCACCCATCGCCTGCCGGACGTGGAAGCCAAGCTGAACGACGACGGCTGGGCCGCCGCCGCGCGCGGCATCATGACCACCGACACCTTCCCGAAGGGCGCCTACGCAGAGGCGACGATCGACGGGGAAAAGGTGCGCATCGCCGGCATCGCCAAGGGCTCGGGCATGATCGCCCCGGACATGGCCACCATGCTGTCCTTCGTGGTCACCGACGCGGCGATCTCTTCGACGGCGTTGCAGACCCTGCTCAACCTCTACACCCGCAACACCTTCAATGCGGTGACGGTGGACGGCGACCGCTCGACCAACGACACCCTGCTGCTGTTCGCCACCGGCCAGTCGGGCGCGCCGAACATCACGCGGGCCGGCGACAAGCGCCTGGCGGATTTCCGGGTGAAGCTGGAGGCGGTGCTGATGGACCTGGCGCTGCAGCTGGTCCGCGACGGCGAGGGCGCCAGCAAGTTCGTGAAGGTGACGGTGACCGGGGCCGAGAGCTCGGCCAGCGCCCGCAAGATCGCCCGCACCATCTGCGAGAGCCCGCTGGTCAAGACCGCGTTCGCCGGCGAAGACGCCAACTGGGGCCGGATCGTGATGGCGGTGGGCCGGGCGGACGAGCCGATCGACCGCGACCGGGTCAAGGTGATGTTCGGCCCGCTGGTCGCCGCGCAGGACGGGCTGATTTCGCCGACCTACGACGAGGCCAAGATGAGCGCCTACATGAAGAACCAGGAGCTGGAGGTGTCGGTGGACGTCGGCGTCGGCCGCGCCTCGGCGACCATGTGGACCTGCGACCTGACAAAACAGTACGTGGCGATCAACGGGGACTACAGGTCCTGACCAGCGTTCCCGGGGGCGTTCGATGAAGTTGGCGGCGGGGCTGATGGCGGCCTTCATGACCTTTGGCGCGGCGCATGCGGAGAAGCTGACACCCGAGCGGGTGTTCGCCGATCCGGACCTGTCCGGGCCGCTGGCCAAGGGCGTGAAGGTCTCGCCAGACGGCGCGGCGGTGACCTATCTGCGGGCCAAGGCCGACGACCAGCGGATGACCGATCTGTGGATCGCCGACGTGAAGGGCGGGCCCGCGCGCCTGCTGATCGACGCCCGCAGCCTGGCGCCGCAGGAAAAGGCGCTGTCCGAGGCCGAGAAGAGCCGGCGCGAGCGCCAGGGCGTGCAGAGCCGCGGCGTGGTCGACTATGCCTGGGACGAGCAAGGCCGTTTCATCCTGGTCCCGGTCGAGGGCGACCTGTTCCTCTATCGCATGGCCGGCGGAAAGGTGACGCAGCTGACCGCCACGGCGGCGGACGAGATCGACGCCAAGGTCTCGCCCAAGGGCGGGTTCGTCTCGTTCGTGCGGGACGACAACCTTTATGTGACGCCTGCGGCGGGCGGCCCCGAGCGCGCCCTGACCAGCGGCGGCGATGAGCTGAAGAGCTGGGCCACCGCCGAGTTCATCGCCCAGGAGGAGATGGGCCGTTCGAGCGGCTACTGGTGGAGCCCGGATGAGACCAAGATCGCCCTGACGCATGTCGACCAGACCGGCGTCGACGTGGTCGAGCGGCTGGACATCAACGCCAGCGGCGCGACCATCGTGCGCCAGCGCTATCCGCGCGTCGGCCGTCCGAACGCGGTGGTGGAGCTCTATGTCGCCGACGTCGCCACCGGGGCGCGGACCAAGGTCGACCTGGGTCCGGAGACCGACATCTACCTGGCGCGCGTCGACTGGGCCAGGGACGGCAAGACGCTGTACGTCCAGCGGCAGGCGCGCGACCAGCGGCGGCTGGACCTGCTGGCGGTCGATCCGGCCACCGGCGCGGCGAAGGTGATCCTGACCGAGACGTCGGCGCACTGGGTGGAGCTGACCGACGACTTCAAGCCGTTGAAGGACGGGACCTTCCTGTGGTCGTCCGAGCGGTCGGGAAACCGCCACCTCTATCACTACGCCGCCGGCGGCAAGCTGATCGGCCAGGTCACCAACGGCGACTGGCCGGTGGACGCGCTGGAAGGCGTGGACGAGGCTCGCGGCATGGCGATCTTCGGCGCCAGCAAGGACGCCCCGGTTGAGCGGCGGATCTACGAAGTCTCGTACAAGACGCCAGGCGAGCCGAAGGCCCTGACCTCGGCCGGCGGCTGGTGGACGGCCTCGGTGGCCAAGTCGGGCAAGGCCTTCGCGGCGACGTATCAGGATCCCAAGACCCCGCCGCAGACGGCCTTCTACAAGGCCGACGGTTCGCGGGTGCGCTGGATAGAGGAAAACCGGCTGGCGGAAGGCCATCCCTACTGGCCCTACGTCTCGCGCCTGCGCGAGCCGCAGTTCGGAACCATCAAGGCCGCCGACGGCCAGGACCTGTGGTGGACGCTGGTGACGCCGCCGGGCTTCGATCCGGCGAAGACCTATCCGGTGATCGTGCAGGTCTATGGCGGCCCGGCCGGGGCGCTTGTCGACAAGGCCTGGATGAAGCCGGAGGACCAGCTCTATCTGGAAGCCGGGTTCATCCTCTTCACCCTGGACAACCGCGGCACGCCGAACCGCTCGGTGGCGTTCAAGACGGCGATCGACCGGCGCATGGGCGTGGTGGAGGTCGAGGATCAGCTGGCGGGCGTCGCCCACCTGAAGTCGCTGCCATATGTCGATCCGGCCCGGATCGGGATCATGGGCTGGTCGAACGGCGGCTACATGACCCTGATGACCCTGACGGCGGAGAACTCACCCTATGCGGCGGGCGTGGCCGGGGCGCCGGTGGTGGACTGGTCGCTCTACGACACCCACTACACCGAGCGGTTCATGGGCACGCTGGCCGACAACGCCAGCGGCTATGCGAACGCCGAGGTCACGGCGCGGCTCGGGCGGCTGACGCCCGACACGCTGATGATCATCCACGGCATGGCCGACGACAACGTGACCTTCGACAATGCGACCAAGGCGATGGCGGCGCTGCAGGCGAAGGGCACGCCGTTCGAGATGATGACCTATCCCGGCCTGCGCCACCGCGCCGGCTGGACGCAGGCGCACCGCCTGCACCGGGCGGTCACGACGCTGGACTTCTTCAAGCGCAAGCTGAAGCCCACCCCGGCGCCTTAGGGAGCGCCTATCCTTCTCCCCTCGCGGGAGAAGGTGGCCCCGCGGAGCGGGGTCGGATGAGGGGGCTTTCGGGGTGATGACTGGCGGGGGAGATGCGGCTAGGCCGCTCACCCCTCATCCGTCAGGCTTCGCCTGCCACCTTCTCCCGCAAGGGGAGAAGGAAGGCTTGCGGCCGCCTCGTGGCGATCTGTTCCCCCAGCGGCGGGGGAGGATTTCTGAAGCTAGTCCAGCGGGGTCCAGCGCTTTTCGGCGGGCTTGGCGCCGCCGCGCTTGGGGCCCTTGAACTGCGACTGGTCGATCGGCGTGGTGGCCGCACGTTCGCCGTGGGCGCGCTGGCCGCCGCCACGATGGTCGGCGTGGCGCTGGGGCTGGCCTTGGCGCTGGCCGCCGCCGCCGGCCTTGGCCGGGCGGTTGCGCTGCTTGCGCAGGCCGGGCGGCAGGTCGCTGCGGCCCTGCGGCTTGCGTCCGCCGCCGTTGCGCTCGGCGTTCTTGCGGCCGGCCTCGGCGCGCTCGGCGGCCACTTCCGGCATGGCCTGGGTCATGACGTGCAGGCCGCGGTCGTTGCGGCGGTCGAAGGCCGGGATGGTCTGGCGGGTGACCTTCTGAATGTCCTTCAGCAGACCCCGCTCGTCGTCGGCGCAGAAGGCCACGGCCGAGCCGTCGGCGCCGGCGCGGGCGGTGCGGCCGATGCGGTGGACATAGGCTTCCGGCACGTTGGGCAGTTCGTACTGGACGACGTGGCTGACCGCGTCGATGTCGATGCCGCGGGCGGCGATGTCGGTGGCGACCAGGGCGCGGACGTCGCCGGCCTTGAAGGCGGCGAGCGCGCGCTCGCGCTGGCCCTGGCTCTTGTCGCCGTGGATCGCCGCGGCGTTGACGCCGGCCGCTTCCAGCGACTTGGCCACCCGGTCGGCGCCGCGCTTGGTGCGGGTGAAGACGATCACGCGCTTGAAGTCGCGCTCGGCGAACAGTTCGCAGAGCAGGGCTCGCTTGCGGGCGGTTTCGACGAAGATGACCTGCTGCTTGATGCGCTCGACGGTGGTGGCCTGCGGGGTGACCGAGACCTTGGTCGGGTTCGGGCGCAGCAGTTCGCCGGCCAGCTTCTCGATCTCGCTCGGCATGGTGGCCGAGAAGAACAGGTTCTGACGCACGCGCGGCAGGTGCTTCACGATCTGCCGGATCGGCACGATGAAGCCCATGTCGAGCATCTGGTCGGCCTCGTCGAGAACGAACATCTCGACGCCCTGCAGGGTGATGGTCTTCTCCTGCAGGTGATCGAGCAGGCGGCCGGGGGTGGCCACCAGCACGTCGACGCCGGGCGCCATGGCGCGCATCTGGCCGCCATACTTCACGCCGCCGAAGATCACGGCGACGGAGAGGTTCATGTGCTTGCCGTAGGCCTTGAAGCTCTCGGCGATCTGGGTGGCCAGCTCGCGGGTCGGCGAAAGCACCAGCACGCGGCAGCCGCGGCGCGGGGCGGCCTTCTTGTCGGCGGCCAGACGGTGGATGATGGGCAGGGCGAAGGCGGCGGTCTTGCCGGTGCCCGTCTGGGCGATGCCGAGCAGGTCCTTGCCGGCCATGACGCCGGGGATGGCCTGGGCCTGGATCGGGGTCGGCTTCTCGTAGCCCTCGTCGGAGAGGGCCTTGAGCAGCATCTTGTCGAGGCCGAGGTCGGTGAACTTGGTCAAAACGTATGTGTCTTTCACGGATGCGCCGAGCGCGCCGGCTCGAACATGGCGAGGGCGCGGGACGCGGGTCATTTGTGGAAAGCCCCCGCGTGGCGGGGCGATCTATGCGATCGTTTCGGGCGCTCGACAGCGAGTTCCAGCGGTGCGGAACCCTCACGCGGCTGGAGCGCCGATAGCGCCGCGTTTGCTGCAGCGCAGCGGGGATATGGGCGCTGGAACGCGGAAAGTCAAGTTCGGTAAGGGATTGAAGGTTTTATGGTCCAACTACCCGACGACCTGCCCGTGACGGAGCGCCAAGCTGTCCGCGTCGTGGTGCTCGATTCGGAAGGGTGCGTTCTCCTGTTCCGCACCCGCGACGTCACGGCGCCGGAGCTGGGCGAATGGTGGGAACTGCCCGGCGGGGGCCTCGATCCCGGCGAGACCTACCTGGACGCGGCCCTGCGCGAACTGCGCGAAGAGACCGGCATCGTGGCCGCAGCCGATCAGGTCGGTCCGCCGATCTGGCGGCGGACGGCGACGTTCCGCTATCGGCGCGAACGGCGAGTGCAGCATGAGGTGGTGGTCGCCGTGACGCTGGGGCGGCTGGGCGCCGCGATCGATGACGCAGAACGCCTCGACTACGAGAAGGAGGACTATACGGACTTTCGCTGGTGGCCGGTTGCGGAGATCGAGGCCCATGCGGGGCGTTTCTATCCGGGGCGCTTGCCGAGCCTGCTGGCGAGGTTCCTGGCGGGGATGGAGATCGAGGAGCCCTTCGAGCTGTGGTCCTGAACGCCTCTTGCCTTTCCCGTCGCATCCCGCGAGGAAGCGGCCATGTCTGACGCCAAGCGCATGGTCCTAGTCGCCGCCGCCGCCCTGATCGATTCCGACGGGCGGGTGCTGATCTGCCAGCGGCCGCCCGGCAAGCAGCTGGCCGGCCTGTGGGAGTTTCCCGGCGGCAAGGTCGAGGCCGGCGAGACGCCCGAGCAGTGCCTGATCCGCGAGTTGGACGAGGAGCTGGGGATCCGGGCGACGCACGCCTGCCTGGCGCCCTTCGTCTTCGCGAGCCACACCTATGACGACTTCCACCTCTTGATGCCGCTCTACCTGCTGCGGCGGTGGGAGGGCGTGGTCACCGCCAAGGAGCATTCCGGCCTGGCCTGGGTGAAGCCCGCCAAGCTGACCGACTATCCGATGCCGCCGGCCGATGCGCCGCTGATCGCCTGGCTGCGCGATCTGATTTGACGCCTGTCATGGCGCCGACACGGATTGGGCGCATGAAAAAGGCCCGCGGTGAGCTCGGATCACCGCGGGCCTCATCTGGGGTCGAAGCTAGGCCTCAACTGTTTCTGCGCGAGTCCGCGCGGAACATCTAAACGTTGAGCGCGAGTCTTGGGGCAACGCCAGCGCCATGTTGCGCGTGTGATAGGGCGAAATGTCGCACCTTTGCCGAGCAGGGCGTTCGATCCCTCAATCGCGGGCCTCGGCGCACCGATCAAGAGCGGGGGAAACGGCCGGTCCGCCAGCCGGAACGGAGCCGACGGCGCGATAAGTTCGGGCCGGTTCACCGGGGCGAGCGATAAGTCTATCTTATCCCCATGCCGACCCTGCGACAGCTCAAATACCTGACCGCCCTGGCCGACGAGGGGCATTTCGGCCGTGCGGCAGCAGCCTGCCACGTGACGCAGCCGGCGCTCTCGATGCAGATCCGCGACCTGGAGGCCGAGCTCGATCTTGTGCTGGTGGACCGGGCGCGCGGCGGCGCGGCGCTGACCCCGGAGGGCGAGGCCCTGGCGGCGCGGGCGCGGGCGCTGACCGCGGGGGTGAAGGACCTGGAGGACTATGCCCGCCAGCAGAAGGGCGCCCGCGCGCGGCGGCTGACGCTGGGCATGATCCCGTCCATCGCGCCCTACCTGCTGCCCCGGCTGCTGCCGATCCTGGAGGCGGCCGTGCCGGAGCTGGAGCTGAAGGTGCGGGAGACGCGCACGACCCAGCTGATGGACGAGCTGGCGACCGGGACGCTGGACGCGGTGATCGCCGCCCTGCCGCTGGCCGGCGAGGGAATGGAGACGGCGCGCCTGTTCGACGACCCGTTCCTCCTGGCCAGCCCGGCCGACCAGCCGCTGGCCGTCGCCAGCCCGCGCGAGGTCCCGCCTGACCGTCTGCTCCTGCTGGAGGAGGGGCATTGCCTGCGCGACCAGGCGCTGGCGGCCTGCGAGTTGACCGACCTCTCGACCTTCGGCGCCACCAGCCTGACGACCCTGCTGCAACTGGTGGCGCACGGCCAGGGCGTCACCCTGCTGCCGCAGATCGCCGCCCGCGACCTGGTTGATCCGCGCATCGCGCTGGCGGCCTTTCCCGAGCCGCAGCCGCGGCGAAAGGTGGTCATGGCCTGGCGAGCCGGATCGCCGCGTCGACGCCAGCTCAAGGCCATCGCGGCGCAGATCGCCGAGGAGGCAGGCGTTTGAAGCGGATGGACGATTTTCTGGCCCGCGAGCGCCTGCCGGCCAGCTACGCCGAGACGGTCGCGGCGGTCGCTGCTCCCCTCGCCGGGCGCATCGCCGACCTGGCGCGGCCCGGCGGGGTGGTGGTCGGGCTGTGCGGTCCGCAGGCCAGCGGAAAGTCCACCCTCACCGCGGTGTTGGCGCAGCTTCTGGAGGAGCGGGGCCTGCGGGCCGCGGTGCTGTCGCTGGACGACCTTTACCTGACCCGGGCCGAGCGGACGGCGCTGGGGCGGCGGGTGCATCCGTTGTTGGCCACCCGTGGGGTTCCAGGCACCCACGACGTCGCGCTGGGGATGCGGGTGCTGGACGAATTGCGGGGGCCGGGCCGCACCGTCCTGCCGCGCTTTGACAAGGCCGCCGATGACCGCGGCGAGAGCACGGCTTTCGAGGGGCCAGCCGACGTCGTGATCTTCGAGGGCTGGTGCGTCGGGGCGCTCCCGCAGCCGGCGGTCGACCTGTCCGACCCGGTCAACGACCTGGAACGTGAGCTGGACCCCGACGGAACCTGGCGCGGCTATGCGAACGCGCAACTCGCAGGATCTTATCGGGGCCTGTTCGACGGTTTCGACCTGCTGGCCCTGTTGCAGGCGCCGGGCTTCGAGGTCGTGCTGGCCTGGCGCAGGGAGCAGGAGCGCAAGCTGCGCGAGCGGCTGGCGCGCGAGGGCGCCGGCGGCAAGCGGGCGATGAGCGACGCCGAGGTCGCTCATTTCATCGCCCACTACGAGCGGCTCACCCGCTGGATCCTGGCCGAGATGCCGGCGCGGGCCGATGTGGTCGTGGCGCTGGACGCCGCGCGGAAGGCGGTGCTCAAAAGGCTTTGACGGGTTGGCGCTCTGGGCACGAAAAAGGCCGCCCGGGGCGAACCCGGACGGCCGATCTCGCTACGCCGCAAAGGTCCGCTTAGGCGGCCGGGGCGGCGTTCAGCACTTCGGTCAGGCGTTGGCGAAGGGCGGCGTCCTTCTGCACGGCGGCCGACATGGCGTTGTACTTGTCGGGCGACAGGCCGCTGGCCTGCACGGCCGCGCCCATCTTGCCGATCATTTCCTTCTGGACGTCGGTCTTGGTCGCGGCGTCGGCGGCCGCCAGCTTGGGGCCGTACTCGCCGTTGATCTTCTGGATTTCGGCCATGGCTGCGCCGAAGGCCTTCAGGTCCTCGTCGGTGAAGCCGCCTTGGGCCGGGGCCGGAGCGGCGGCGGCAGGAGCCGGGGCCGCCGGAGCGGTCTGGGCTTGAGCGGACGCGGCGCAGGCGGCGGCGCCGAGGAGGCCGGCGGCCAGGATAGCAATACGCATCTACAGGGGTTCCTATGGTGGTGTGTCGAGCCGAGGTCGGCGTTTAAAGCCCAGACGCGGCCAAAATGCGACCCGGCTTCACCATGCTAACGCGCAAGTTTGAAGGCGGCGCCTCGGTTTCCATCAAATTTTGTCTCCAACTATCTGGTCGGAGGCGCAGGGAGCCTAGTCCTCGTCCCGCGGCAGCGGGTTCTCGACCACGCCCAGGGCGTCGGCCAGGCGCATCTTGGCCGAGCCGGGCTTCAGCGGCTTCTGCTGGCTGGGATCGGGCGCCCAGCCGGTGAGGGTCAGGATCTCGAAGGTGGCGGGCAGGCGCCCGTCGGGCTCGGCGAAGCGTTCGGCGTATATCTGGAAGGCGCGGGCGAGAACCTGCCGGGTGAGCGCCTTGGGGTGGCGCTCGGCCAGCACGCTGGTCTCGCCCATGGCCCGCAAGTCGGCGAGCAGCTTCAGCGGGTGCGAATAGCGGACGGTGACGCGGTCGACATCGGCCACGGGCAGGGCGAAACCCGAGCGCTGGAGCAGGCCGGCGGCGTCGTACGGATCGGCGAAGGGCGAGACGCGCGGCCCGGCGCCGCCGGTCAGCTCGGCTTCGGCCGCCAGCAGCGACTGGCGCAGCTCAGTCAGGGTCGCGCCGCCGAGCAGGGAGCCGATGAAGAGGCCGTCCGGCTTCAGCGCCAGGCGGATCTGGATCAGGGCGCCGACCACGTCGTTGGCCCAGTGCAGGGCGAGCGTCGAGACCACCAGGTCGAGGCTGGCGGGCGCGAAGGGCAGGCGCTCCTCGTCGGCGACCAGCCGCGCGCCGGGGCGGCCGGCCAGCATGCGGGCCGAGAGGTCGGCTTCGACGAGGAAGCCGACGCGCACGGCCGCGTCGCTTTGCGCCAGCGCCTTGGCGAACGCCCCGTTGCGAGCGCCGAGATCGACGGCGCGCGGGAAGTCGCGCATGATCGCCTCGAGGCGGACGACGGCGTCCTCGGCGGCTCTGGCCTTCAGGAAGTCGGCCGCGCCGTAGCCGGGCGCGGCGCGATCCAGGCGGGCGCGGAGCAGATCGCGGTCGAAGAGGCGGGGCGGGGCGGACATTGAGCTATCCAGATGGCGATGCGGAGCCCTGGTGGAAACCCGGCGCCAGCACGAAGGCGGCGGTTCGTAGCGCGCTGGACCTGCTTTTCCCACCCCAATCGCTCGACCGCGGGGCCGCGAGCCTGTCGATCGGGCTGGAGGCCGGCGCCTGGAGCCGCATCCATTTCATCGACGGGCCGCTGTGCGACGGCTGCGGGGCGCCATTCGAGTACGACCTCGGCGCCGGCGTGCGCTGCGCTGATTGCATGGCCAGGCCGCGGGCCTTCGACCGGGGCGGGCGGCGTGTCTCTACGACGAGGCCTCGCGCGGGCCGATCCTCCAGCTCAAGCACGCCGACCGCACCGACCTGGCGCCGCTGTTGGCCCGCTGGGTCAGCCGCGCCGCGCGGGACCTGCTGGAGGACGCGGACGCGATAGCGCCTGTGCCGCTGCACCCCTCGCGCCTGCTGGGGCGGCGGTTCAACCAGGCGGCCGAGATCGCCCGGCCCCTGGCCCGGATGTGGGCCAGGCCCTACCTTGCGGAGGCGGTGGTGCGGCGACGCGACACCGGCAGCCAGGGCGGCAAGTCCGCGGGCGGGCGGCGGCGCAACGTGGCGGCCGCCTTCGAAGTCCCGGCTGCGCGGCGCGCTCAGGTCGAGGGACGGGCGGTGCTGCTGGTCGATGACGTCATGACCACGGGCGCCACCTTGGAAGGCTGTGCGCGCGCCTTGAAGGCCGCCGGCGCCGTGCGCGTGGATGTCGCAGTCGTCGCAAGGGTTAAAGAAGCGGCAAATCGCGCCATATAGAAGCGACCTGTCCCACCCGTACCAGATGAGCCATGGCCGACGTCACCATCTATACGAAGCCCTATTGCCCCTACTGCATCCGCGCCGTTTCGCTGCTGGAGAAGAAGGGCGTGGAATTCAATGAGATCGAGGCCGCCTTCGACCCCGAGAAGCGCCAGGAGATGATCCAGCGCTCGAACGGCCGGGCGACCTTCCCGCAGATCTTCATCGGCGGACAGCACATCGGCGGCTGCGACGACATGATGGCGCTGGAATACGACGGCAAGCTGGACGCGCTGCTGGCGGCTTGAGAAGCGCGCCCGGCTGACCTATCGGGTAAGCCATGACCGTACGCGTCGGACTGATCCAGACGAGAACCCCGGCCAGCCATGCGGCCGCCCTGGCGCATGTGGCGCCGCTGGTGCGCGAGGCTGCGGCGCAGGGGGCGACCTTCATCGCCACGCCCGAGGGCGTGAACATCCTGCAGAAGGACAAGGCCGCGCTGCTGCCGGTCCTGACCCTGCTGGAAGAAGACCCGGTGGTGAAGGGGTTGCAGGCCCTGGCCAGGGAGCTGGCGGTGACCATCCTGGCCGGCTCGGCCCTGGTGAAGCGGCCAGACGGCAAGGCGGCGAACCGGGCGGCCCTTATCACGCCCGACGGCGAGATCGCCGCCTTCTACGACAAGCTGCACATGTTCGACGTGGACCTGCCGACCGGCGAGACCGCGCGCGAGAGCGAGACCTACGAGCCCGGAGATCGGGCGGTGGCGGCGCGGGCCGGCGAGCTGAAGCTCGGCCTCACCATCTGCTACGACGTGCGCTTCCCGGCGCTCTACCGGGCGCTGGCCCAGGCCGGGGCCGAGGTGATCGTGACGCCTGCGGCCTTCACGCGCCCGACCGGCGAGGCGCACTGGGAGACCCTGCTGCGCGCCCGCGCCATCGAGACCGGCAGCTTCGTGCTGGCGCCGGCCCAGGGCGGTTTCCACGAGGATGGCCGCGGCACCTGGGGGCGCAGCCTGGCGATCGGGCCGTGGGGCGAGGTGCTGGGCAAGCTGGACCACGACGAGCCGGGCGTGCTGGTCGTCGACCTGGACCTGGCGGCGGTCGCCAAGGCGCGGTCGGCGATTCCAGCCCTGCCCAATGCGCGGGCCTTCGCGACGCCTATATCCATCGCATGATCCGCTATGCGCTTGCCTGCGAGCACGACCACGCGTTCGAGGGGTGGTTCGGCTCCTCCGCCGACTATGACGACCAGTCGGAACGCGGACTGATCGCCTGCCCGGTCTGCGACAGCCATGCGGTGGCCAAGCAGATCATGGCCCCGGCGGTGTCGGGGACCAAGAAGACCGCTCCCCCCGACCTCTCTCCGCAGATGCGCTCGATGGTGATGGAGGCGATGGGCAAGGTGCGCGCCCATGTCGAGGAGAACTTCGACTATGTCGGCGACGCCTTCGCCAGGGAGGCGCGGGCCATCCACGAGGGCAAGTCCGAGGACCGCGGCATCTATGGCGAGGCCTCGCCCGCCGAGGTGCGCAAGCTGGCCGAGGACGGCGTGCCGGTGGCGCCCCTGCCGCCTGGCCCGCCGAAGAAGTCGGACGTGAACTGAACCGTCGTCTGGGTGACGGGATTTGCGGGGACCGCCCGAACAACCCTCGCCATTGCTCCCGCCGCGCACGCCCCATACGGTCCCTGCAATTCATTCGGGAGCGTTCGATGATCCGTACATTTTCCGCTGCGGCCCTGCTGGCCGCCGCGGCCGTCGCCTCGCCTGCGGCCGCACAAACGGCCCGGCCTGACCAGCTAGCCTTCCGCGACCTCTACAAGGAGCTGATCGAGATCAACACGACCCTGTCGGTCGGCAGCTGCACCGCGGCCTCGCAGGCCATGGCCGCGCGGCTGAAGGCGGCAGGCTTCGCCGACGCCGAGCTGCAGGTCATCGTGCCGCCGCAGCGGCCCAAGGACGGGGCGCTGGTGGCGACGCTGAGGGGGACCGACGCCAAGGCCAAGCCGATCCTGCTGCTGGCCCATATCGACGTGGTCGAGGCCAATCGCGCCGACTGGGAGCGCGATCCCTTCAAGCTGGTCGAGGAAGACGGCTTCTTCTACGCCCGCGGCGCCAGCGACGACAAAGCCCAGGCGGCGGTGTGGGTCGACACCCTGGCCCGCTACAAGACCGAGGGCTTCAAGCCCAAGCGCACCATCCGCATGGCCCTGACCTGCGGCGAGGAGACCCCCGACACCTTCAACGGCGTGCAGTATCTGATCGCCAACAACCGCGACCTGATGGACGCCGAGTTCGTGCTGAACGAGGGCGCGGGCGGGCGGCTGGACGAGAAGGGGACGCGTGTCTCGCTGGGGATTCAGGCCGGCGAGAAGGTCTACCAGGACTACACCCTGGAAGTGACCAACAAGGGGGGCCACTCCTCGGCGCCGGTGAAGGACAACGCGATCTATCACCTGTCGCAGGGGCTCAGCCGGCTGGGCGAGTACGACTTCCCGATCAAGCTGAACGACGCGGTGAAGGCCAATTTCGAGCAGATGGCCAAGATCGAGGGCGGGCCGAACGGCGCGGCCATGGCCGAGGTCGCAAAGGACCCAGGCAACGCCGAGGCGGTAGCGATCGTGGCGCGCGATCCGGGCCGCAACTCGATGATGCGCACCACCTGCGTCGCCACCATGGTCAACGCCGGCCACGCGCCCAACGCCCTGCCGCAACGTGCCAAGGCCAACGTGAACTGCCGCATCCTGCCGGGTGAGAGCGTCGAGAGCGTGCGTCAGACCCTGGTCAAGGTGCTGGCCGACGACGCGATCAAGGTGACGACCGTCGGCGAGCCGAGCCCGGTCAGCCCGCCGCCGACGCTCAGCAAGCAGATCATGGGCCCGGTCGAGAAGGTCGCGGCCAAGCTGTGGCCGGGCGTTCCGGTGGTTCCGGTCATGGCTACGGGCGCGACGGACGGACGGTTCCTGAACGCGGTCGGCGTGCCGACCTACGGCCTCTCGGGCATGTTCGGCGAGATCGGCGGCAACGGCGCCCACGGCCTCAACGAGAAAATCCGCGTGCGCTCGCTCTATGAGGGGCGCGACTTCCTCTACGAGGTGGTGAAGCTCTACGCGAACCAGAAGTGACACCCACCATGTGTCATCCCGTTCCGGGCCTTCTGGCCGAAGACCGGGATGACACGCTTTGGTGTGCGAGCAGCCCTAGAACGTCTTCCGCAGGCCGAGCGACATCACGTAGCCCTCGCCCTGGACTTCGCCTCGCAGGCGGGTCGTCGTGGCCGCAGGCGTGCCTTCGTAGAAGACCGTGTCGTGGGCGATGGCCGACTTGTCGAAGTCGATATAGGCCAGCGCGGCGTCGACCTGGAGGCTGTCGGTGACCTTGCCGGTCGCGCCGACGCCGTAGAGCCAGCGGTCGCCGTCCGGCACGCGTGCGGTCCGGTCGCCGTCCGGCGTCGGAGTCGGGTCGTACTGGACGCCGGCCCGCAGGGTCAGGCGGTCGTTGACGGCGTAGTCGAGGCCCACCCCGCCCGAGGTGACGTCCTTGTAGCCCTGGCGCAGGCTTTCGCCGCCGCCGGCGAAGTTCACCTCGATGGCGTCGAACTCGCTCCAGCCGATACGCTGGACCTGGGCGTTGAGGGCGAGCTTGTCGGTGGCCTGCCAGCGGCCGCCCAGGGTGGCGATCCACGGCGTGGTGAACTTGGCCGAGCCGGAAACGTCGCGGTTGGCGCCGGCCAGCGGACCGACCAGGCCCATGACCAGGACGCGGCCGTCCAGGTCGTGCTCGACGGCCGAGCGGTAGCTGGCCCCCAGCGTCACCGCACCCAGATGGGCCTGGGCGCCCACAGTCCAGCCGAAGTCCCAGCCGTCTCCGCTGAGCTGCGAGACGCCGTCGGCGAGCAGGGGCGAGAGGTTCGGATAGGCGGTCGAAAGCTTGGCGTCGGTGTACTGGCCGCTGACGCCCACCCCCAGGTCGAGCCAGTCGGTGACCTTCATGGCTCCGGTGAGCTGGAGGTCGGCGGTGGTCAGGCGCGAGGTCAGGGCGTCGTAGCGGGCCCAAGAATTGTTGCGGTACTCGGTCGTAAAATTGAAGGGCGCGGCGACCGACAGACCGAGCGCGAAGCGGTCCCCCACCGGCATGGCGATGGCGAAGTTCGGGGCGACGCCGTTCTGGATCGGGTTGAAGCCGCGCGGCTCGCCCTGGACCGGAAGGGTCGTCCCGCCCGGGTAGGTGATGGTCGAGCCCTTGTTCTCGACCGTGGCGTCCACGAACACCGCATGCAGGCCGACATAGGCTTCACGGCCCGAACGGGCGATGGCGGCCGGGTTCCACCAGAGAGAGGAGACGCCCTGGTCGGCGACTTCTCCGGAATAGGCGCGGCCGGCGCCCTTCACCGACTGTTCCTGGAGATAGAAGCCGGCGGCATGGGCCTGGCCGGCCATGGCGAGCGCGGCGGCGCTCGTGGCGAAAAGAAGGGTACGGATCATGGGAAGTGTCTTTCGGGGAGGTGGAGGCGCTTGCGCGGCCTGGGCCTCAAACCCGGAAAAGCCCGGCTTGGTTGCAGAACACCGGCTTGCCAATCGGGCGTTTCCAGGCGACAACCTCGATAAATTAGCATGGAGTCTGCCAAAATGTCGGGATCGGGCGCGGCGAAGATCGGCAGGACCTTGGCGGACTCGGTCCCGTATTGGCCGGAAGCGGCGCGTCCGCCCAAGGGCGCGCCCAACATCCTGGTGGTGCTGTTCGACGACGTGGGGTTCTCGGACTTCGGCTGCTACGGCTCGCCGATCCGAACCCCGACCATCGACGCCCTGGCGGCGCAGGGGTTGCGCTACACGGGCTTCCACACCACGGCGATGTGCTCGACCACGCGCGCAGCGCTGCTGACCGGACGCAACCACCATTCGGTGGGCATGGGATGCCTGGCCAACTTCGACAGCGGCTTCCCTGGCTATCGCGGCAAGATCGCGCCCGAGGCCGGCACCCTGGCCGAAATCCTGCGGGCCAGCGGCTACGGGACCTATATGGTCGGCAAGTGGCACGCGACGCCGCTGAACCAGACCGGGGCGACCGGCCCTTATGACGGCTGGCCCCTGGGGCGGGGCTTCAATCGCTACTACGGCTTCATGGACGCCGAGACCGACCAGTTCTCGCCCGAGCTGGTACGCGACAACACCCCGATCGATCCGCCGGGCAAGTACAGGGACGGCTACCACCTGACCGAGGACCTGGTGGACGAATCGATCCGGTTTATCGCCGACCACCTCGCCGATGCGCCTGAGCAGCCCTGGCTGCTTTGGATGGGGCTGGGCGCCTGCCATGCGCCGCACCAGGCGCCGATGGACATCATCCGCAGCTACGACGAGGTCTTCCAGGATGGCTGGGACGTCGAGCGCGAGCGCCGGCTGGCGCGTCAGAAGGCGATGGGGATCGTGCCGGCGGACACGCGGATGCCGCCGCGCAACGACGGGGTGAAGGCCTGGGCCGATCATTCGCCGGACGAGCAGAAGGTGTTCACCCGGCTGCAGAGCGCCTTCGCCGGCATGCTGGACCACGCCGACCGCCACCTGGCGCGCCTCGTGGCCTTTCTGGAGGAGGCGGGCGTCAAGGACGACACCCTTATCCTGGTGCTGTCGGACAACGGGGCCAGCCAGGAGGGCGGGCCGCTGGGCTTCGTCAACGCCATGGGCCCCTACAACATGAAGTTCGAACCGATGCCGGAGAAGCTGGCGCGGATCGAGGACATCGGCGGGCCCGACAGCCACTCGAACTTCCCGCACGGCTGGGCGATGGCCTCGAACACGCCGCTGAAGCGCTACAAGCAGAACACCCATGGCGGCGGCATCCGCGACCCTCTGGTCGTCTCGTGGAAGAACGGGATCGCCGCGCGGGGCGAGACGCGGGGCCAGTTCGCTCACGCCTGCGACCTGACGCCGACCCTGCTCGACCTGATCGGAATTACGCCGCCGGAGACGATCAACGGGGTCGTCCAGGCGCCGATGGAGGGGACGAGTTTCGCCGCCTCGCTCGCCGACGCCGCCGCCCCGTCGAAGGCCGAGCCACAGTATTTCGAGATGTTCGGGCACCGGGGCCTGGTGCAGGACGGCTGGAAGGCGGTGGCGTTCCACCCACCGGGCGCGCCCTTCGATAACGATCGCTGGGAGCTCTACCACCTGGCGCAGGACTTCTCGGAGAGTCAGGACCTGGCCGAGCAGGAACCGGAGCGCCTGACCGCGCTGGTCGGGGAGTGGTGGCGGCAGGCCGAGCGCTGCAAGGTGTTGCCGCTGGACGACCGCTTCGGGCCACGCTTCGCCGAGAACGCTCTGCGCCACCAGGGCGGGCGCAAGCGGTTCGTGTTCCACAAGGGCATGGGGCATCTGCCCGGCGACTGCGCGCCGGACGTGCGCTCGCGCTCGTACTTCATCGAGGCCGAGGTCAACCTGGCCCAGGGCGACGAAGGGGTGCTGGTCGCCCACGGCGACGCCACCAGCGGCTATTCGCTGTTCGTGCGGGACGGGCGGCTGCATCACACCCTGAATGTCGGCGGGGCGAAGACCACGGTCAGCTCGGACGGGGCGATCGCGCCCGGCCGCCGCCGGCTGGGGGTGCGGGTGATCCAGGGCGATGGACGCAGCTTCACCCTGACGGTGGACGGCAAGGACGCCGGGACAGTCCGCACCCACATGGGCTTCATGACGCTGATCTCCTGGTCGGGCCTGGACATCGGCCGCGACCGGGGCAGCCCGGTAGGCGACTATGCCGAGCCGTTCCGGTTCACCGGGGCGCTAAGGACCGTCACCGTGACCATGGACGCCGACCAGGCCCTCGACGGAGATGCGGTCGGCGCGGCGGAGATGGCGCGCGAGTAGCTGTCCGTCGCTCCAACTGGGGGTTGCGCCTGCGGCGAGGCTTGGCCAATGTCGATCGGTCTTCGGGGGAGGGCTGATTGGTGATCAAGGCGCTGGTGCTGGCTGCGGCCGTGGCGATCATGGCGGGGGCGGCGGGTGCTGCGCCGCTCGAGGCCTATGGCCAGCTTCCCGACATCGAGCAGGTGGCGATCTCGCCTGACGGCGCGCGGCTGGCGGTGCTGGTCGCCGGGGGCGGCGAGCGCCGGATCCTGATCCGCGAGGTCGATGGCAGCGGCGAGAAGCTGATGTCGGTCGGCGACATCAAGGTGCGCCAGCTGACGTGGGCCGGGCCGGACGACCTGCTGATCGCCAGCTCGACGACCGCGCGGGTGGCCTTCGTGCTGTCGGCGCGCCGCGAGTACCTGATGCTGGCCGCCTACAATCGGCACACCGGCAAGGTGCAGCGATTGATGCGCGACGCCGAGAACGGGCTGAACGTCATCACCAGCATGCCCGAGATCCGCATGATCGACGGCAAGCCGGTCGTGCTGGTCACCGGCGTCCACTTCGTCAGCGGTGTCGGACGCCAGGCGCTCTATCGCGTCGAGCTGAAGTACGGGCGCTCCAAACTGGTCCATCCAGGCTTCGACGGCGCCTATGATTGGGTGGTGGACGCGGGCGGCGAGCCGGCCGCCCAGGCGACGATCAACGACGCGACCGGGCGCTGGACGCTGCGGATCAAGCGCGGCGCGGCCTGGCCCGAGGTCAAGGTCGTCGAGGCGGGACAGGAGCGGCCCGCACTGATGGGGCTGGGCCGCGACGGCCGCTCGGTGCTGATCGCGACCCAGCAGGGCGAGGAATGGGTGCTGCGCGAACTTTCGCCCGAGACCGGCGCCATGGGCGAGCCGCTAGGCGACTCCGACGGTGACAGCCTGATCTTCGACCCTGTGTCGCACAAGCTGATCGGGGTCGGGGCGCTGGTGGGGGACGAGGACAAGCTGTCGTTTTTCGCGCCGCAGGACCAGCGCGTCTGGGCGGCGATCGTGAAGGCCTATCCGGGCCAGGGCGTAAGGCTGGTCTCGTGGTCGGACGACCGACGCCGGGTGGTGGTGAAGGTGGATTCGCCGACCGAAGGGCCGGCCTACGCCTATGTCGACCTGGCGACCAAGAAGGCGAGCTGGATCGGCGGGCTTTATCAGCGGCTCAAGCCGCAGGACATTTCGCCGGTTCGGCCGGTGCGATACAAGGCCGCCGACGGGCTGGAGCTGAACGGCTACCTCACTCTGCCGCGAGGGCGGCCCGAGAAGCGCCTGCCGCTGGTGGTGCTGCCGCATGGCGGGCCGGCGGTGCGCGACCGGCCCGGCTTCGACTGGTGGGCCCAGGCGCTGGCCTCGCGCGGCTATGCGGTGCTGCAGGTCAACTACCGCGGCTCGGACGGCTATGGCTGGAGCTTCCTCAGCGCCGGTTTCGGCGAATGGGGGCGCAAGATGCAGACCGACCTGTCGGACGGGGTGCGCCACCTGGCCGGCCAGGGGGTGATCGATCCGAAGCGGGTCTGCATCGTGGGGGCAAGCTACGGCGGCTATGCGGCCCTGGCCGGGGCGACCCTGGACCGCGGCGTCTATCGTTGCGCAGCCTCCGTGGCAGGCGTCTCGGACCTGAAGCGCATGGTCGCCTGGTCGCGGACCCAGAACGGGCGCACGGCCCAGCGCTACTGGATCCGGTTCATGGGGGCCGAGGACCCGAACGACCCGATCCTGGTCGCCCGCTCCCCAGCGGCCAAGGTCGAGGGCGTGACCACGCCGATCCTGCTGATACACGGCCGCGACGATACGGTGGTGCCGCTGGAGCAGAGTCAGATCATGCAGAAGGCCCTGAAAGCAGCGGGGCAGGAGGCCGAGCTGACGATCATGGACGGCGAGGATCACTGGTTGTCGCGGGGCGACACCCGTTTGCTTATGCTCAATGCGGTCACGGCGTTTTTGGAAAAGAACAACCCGCCGAGCTGAATTCGGGAACCCGAACCGCTTGTGTGGCGCTTTGGCCACACTACATCCCGTCGAGGCGAGGCCGTGCTTAGTGAAGGCGTCCTCGCCAATCCGCCTATCGAGGGGAACGCATGAACATCGACCTCTATTCCGACCGCGCCAAGCAGGCGATCCAGTCGGCCCAGAGCCTGGCGCTGGCGCGGCGCCACCAACAACTCGCGCCCGAGCATCTGCTGAAGGTGCTGCTTGAAGAAAAGGACGGCCTCAGCCGCGCACTGATCCAGAGCGCGGGCGGACGTCCCGACGAGGCCGATAAGGCCGCCGACGCCTTGCTGGCCAAACGGCCGAAGGTCGAGGGCGGCTCCGGCCAGCTCTATATGGCGCCCGAGACCGCACGCGTCTTCGCCGAGGCCGAGGCCGGGGCGAAGGCCGGCGGCGACGCCTTCGTCACCACCGAGCGGCTGCTGATCGCCATCGCCAAGGAAGGCGGGGAGGCGGCAAAGGCCCTGAAGGACGCCGGCGCCAACGTCTCGGCGCTGGAAGAGGCCGCCAAGGCCATGCGCAAGGGCAAGACCGCCGATAGCGCCTCGGCCGAGGAAGGCTATGACGCGCTCAAGCGCTACGCCCGCGACCTGACCCAGGCCGCGCGGGACGGCAAGCTCGACCCGGTGATCGGCCGTGACGAGGAGATCCGCCGCACCATCCAGGTGCTGAGCCGCCGGACCAAGAACAATCCCGTGCTGATCGGCGAGCCGGGCGTCGGCAAGACGGCGATCGTCGAGGGCCTGGCCCTGCGCATCGTCAACGGCGACGTGCCCGAAAGCCTGAAGGACAAGCAGCTGCACGCCCTCGACATGGGCGCGCTGATCGCCGGCGCGAAGTATCGCGGCGAGTTCGAGGAGCGGCTGAAGGCCGTGCTCGGCGAGGTCACCGCGGCCGAGGGCTCGATCGTCCTCTTCATCGACGAGATGCACACCCTGGTCGGGGCCGGAAAGACCGACGGGGCGATGGACGCCTCGAACCTGCTCAAGCCCGCCCTGGCGCGCGGCGAGCTGCACTGCGTCGGCGCCACCACGCTGGACGAGTACCGCAAGCACGTCGAAAAGGACGCCGCCCTGGCCCGCCGTTTCCAGCCGGTGTTCGTCAGCGAGCCGACCGTCGAGGACACGGTGTCGATCCTGCGCGGCCTGAAGGAGAAGTACGAGGTGCACCACGGGGTGCGCATCTCCGACAGCGCCATCGTGGCGGCCGCGACCCTGTCGAACCGCTACATCACCGACCGCTTCCTGCCGGACAAGGCCATCGACCTGGTGGACGAGGCGGCCAGCCGCGTGCGCATGGCGGTCGACTCAAAGCCCGAGGAGCTGGACGAGATCGACCGGCGCATCGTGCAGCTGAAGATCGAGCGCGAGGCCCTGTCGAAGGAGCCGGACGCCGCCTCCAAGGCGCGGCTGGAGCGGCTGGAAGAGGAGCTCGACGACCTGGAAGGCCAGTCGGCGGAGATGACCGCGCGCTGGAAGTCCGAGAAGGAAAAGGTCGGCCAGGCCGCCCAGGCCCGCGAGGCCCTGGACCGGCTGCGCGCCGAGCTGGTCGCGGCCCAGCGCCGCGGCGACCTGCAGCGCGCTTCGGAGATCGCCTATGGCGAGATCCCGGCCCTGGAGCGCCGTCTTGCCGATGAGGAAAACGCCGCGGCCGAGAACCCGATCTCGCCCGAGGTCGTGGACGCCGAACAGATCGCCGCCGTGGTCAGCCGCTGGACCGGCATCCCGGTCGACAAGATGCTGGAGGGCGAGCGCGAAAAGCTGTTGAAGATGGAGGACGCCCTGCGCGGCCGCGTGGTCGGACAGGAAGAGGCGCTGGTCGCCGTGTCCGACGCCGTCCGCCGCGCCCGCGCCGGCCTGCAGGATCCCAACCGGCCGATCGGCTCGTTCCTGTTCCTCGGTCCCACCGGGGTCGGCAAGACCGAGCTGACCAAGGCCCTGGCCGAGTTCATGTTCGACGACGAGAGCGCGATCACCCGCCTCGACATGTCCGAGTACATGGAAAAGCACTCGGTCAGCCGGATGATCGGCGCGCCTCCCGGCTATGTCGGCTACGACGAAGGCGGGGCGCTGACCGAAGCCGTGCGGCGCCGGCCCTATCAGGTCGTGCTATTCGACGAGGTCGAGAAGGCGCACCCGGACGTGTTCAACGTGCTGCTGCAGGTGCTGGACGACGGTCGCCTGACCGACGGCCAGGGCCGCACGGTCGACTTCCGGAACACCATCCTGATCATGACCTCGAACCTGGGGTCCGAGTTCCTGGCCAACCAGGCCGAGGGCGAGGACGTCGAGGACGCTCGGCCGATGGTCATGGAGGTGGTCCGCCGCCACTTCCGGCCCGAGTTCCTGAACCGGATCGACGAGATCATCCTCTTCAAGCGGCTGGGCCGCGGGGAGATGGACAACATCGTCGGCATCCAGTTGCAGCGGGTCGAGAAGCTGCTGGCCGACCGGCGCATGTCGATCGCCCTGGACGCGGCCGCCATGCACTGGCTGGCCGACAAGGGCTACGACCCGGTCTATGGCGCGCGCCCGCTGAAGCGCGTGATCCAGAAGGAACTGGTCGACCCCATCGCCCGCAAGCTGCTGGCCGGCGAGCTGGAGGACGGATCGGTCATCCAGGTCGGCGCCGGCGCCGAGGGCCTGGAGATCGGCAAGGCCAAGGTCCACTAGCGCCAAGGCCGCCTAACGAGCGACGCCCCGGAGAGCGATCTCCGGGGCGTTTTCGTTCTGGGCTGGGCGCCTGTCTACAGATCCACCGCAACCACGCGGCCGCCGCGGACTTCGACGCGCTTCATGATGGCGATGTCTGGACCTGGGCCGCCGACCGGCTTGGCGACGGTGATTACGTACCAGGCGCCGCTGGCGAGCCCTGAGAAGCTGAAGCGGCTGTTCTGGTCGCAGACCGTGCGCTTGACGAAGGCCGAGTAGTCGCCGCTGGGCGCCGAGGGCGTGCGGGCGCGGACTTCGTCGGCCGGCAGGGCGGCGCGCTCGGCCGAGGTGTAGAGGATGGTCATCCGCCGGCGCGTCCAGGGCGTCTCGGGCGTCAGCACCACGCCGGCGCCGGAGCAGGAATAGCGGACCTGGCCGGCCTTATAGGCCAGGCGGCCCTCGATGCGGCCGGGACCGGGCACCGCCGACCACGAGAAGTCTTCGGCCCGGAAGGCGCCGGCCGAGGGTGGCGGCCCACGCGGCGGAGGCGGCGGCGGGGGCGGTCCCAGGGTCGGCGCGCAGGCGGCGACGAGCAGCAGGGCGGCGGAAGCGGAAACGATGCGGGTGCGTGACATGGCGCGCGCACCTTATGCGCCGCAGGGCGCCGACGCCAAGGGCCGGAAGGTCAAATCAATGCGCGTCAGTCGTCGCCGCGGACCTTGCCGCGCATGGCCTTGACGCCGCCGCGGCGGACCTTGGTGTCGACCCGGCGCTTCTGCGAGGCCTTGGTCGGCTTGGTCTTCTTGCGCGGTGGGGGCGGCGGCTCGGCGGCCTTGCGGATCAGGTCCAGCAAGCGTTCCAGCGCATCGGCGCGATTGCGCTCCTGGGTGCGGAAGCTCATGGCGGTGAGCACAAGCACCCCGTCCTGGGTGAGCTTGCGCCCGGCCAGACGCATCAGCCGCACCGCGACGTCGTTGGGCAACGAGGGCGAGCGGCGCACGTCGAAGCGCAGCTCGACCGCGGTCGAGACCTTGTTGACGTTCTGGCCGCCGGGACCGGCCGCGCGGATGAACCGCTCGACAATCTCGTCTTCCGACAGGCTGATGGCGGGGGTGACTTCGATCACCGGCTTTTCCGATTCCTTCGTTCGCTCTAAGCTTAAACCATGCGAGCCGTCGTAATCCTTATGCATGTGACCCGTTGCGCCGCCCAGGCCGGGCCGGTGAGGGACGTCGTGCGCTAGAGGCGAGCCGCCGCATCCACCACCAGCCCCGCCGGCGACGGACGGGGCTTTTTGTTTGCGCCCGTCCCTCCCCCGACATGAGGAGAGACCATGAGCGAAATCACGATCCGGGCGTCCGAGCCGGAGGACGTTCCAGACCTGACCGAACTGCTGAACCAGCCCCGCGCGGTGTGGGGCACGATGCAGTTTCCGTTCACCGGCGTCGCCCAGCGCGCCAGGAAGTTCGAAAGCCGGCCCGAGACCCATCTGGTGGCGGTGATCGAGGGCAAGGTGATCGGGACGCTCGGTCTTGGGCGTCAGGAGGGGCGGCGCGCCCATGCCGGCGTGCTGGGCATGGCCGTGCACGACGCCTATGCCGGGCGCGGGGCCGGGACGGCGCTGATGGCTGCGGCGGTGGAGCAGGCCGACCGGTGGCTCGGCCTGACGCGGCTCGAGCTGTTCGTCTGGACCGACAACATGCGGGCGATCGCGCTCTATGAGCGGTTTGGGTTCGAGCGAGAAGGCGTGATGCGGCGCTATGCGTTCCGCGACGGCGAGTATGTCGACGCGCTCGGCATGGCGCGGCTGCGCGGCTAGTCGGCCCGGCAGGCGGCGCAGCGGCCGCGGGCTTCCAGGGTGATGGTCGAGACCTGATAGCCGGCCGTCTCGGCCGCAGCGAGCTGGCTGGAGAAATCGGGCTCGAATTCCTCGGCCGCGCCGCAGCAGTCGCAGATCAGGAAGGCGGCGCGATGTTCGGCGCCGTCGATCCGGCAGGGGACGTAGGCGTTGAGGCTCTCGATCCGGTGCGCAAAACCCAGGCGTTCGAGAAATTCGAGCGCCCGATAAACAGTCGGCGGCTTGGCCGGCTCGCCATGCTCGCCGAAGGCGGCGATCAGGTCGTAGGCCTTCTGGGGCGAGTCGGATTCGAGCAGCAGCTCCAGCACCCGCCGACGGGGGGTGGTGAGCCGCTCCTGCGTTGCTGCGCAACGGTTTTCGGCCGCGCTGAGCGCGCGGTTGAGCGCCACGCCCTTGAGGCCAGGATGCGCGCCGTCCGCGTGATGACACTCGGTTCCCATGTGCATTGGCTACCTCTCCGCGCGCATATCGGCAAGCAAAGGCGCTTGACGGCTGGTTATGTTATCTCATAACGGGCTTGTGTTATTTCGTAACGGCCGCCCGAGTCTTCAAGGGCGACCGCCAGTGCGCGAGGCGCCCCGATGATCAAGCCGCAACTGCTTGCCGCAGCCAGTCTCCTTGCGCTGGCGGCAGGCCCCGCCCTGGCCAACGACGCGCCCAAGGAAGTGTCGGAGGTGGTGGTCACAGGCGCGCCCTATGTGGTGTCGATGGACTCCACCACGACCAGCGTCGACGTGGTCAACCGGGACGACCTGGATACTGCGCCGGCGGCGGGGTTGGGGGACGTGCTGTCGGGCCTGCCGGGCGTGCGCTCGACCTTCTTCGGTCCAGGCGCGAGCCGGCCGGTGATCCGGGGCCTGGCCGGCCCGCGGGTGCTGGTGCTGACCAACGGCGTCGGCATGATCGACGCCTCGGCCCTCTCGCCCGACCATCAGGTGGCGACCGACCCGCAGGAGGCCGAGCGCATCGAGGTGCTGCGCGGGCCCTCGGCCCTGGCCTATGGCGGGTCGGCCATCGGCGGCATCGTCAATGTCATCGACGACCGCATCCCCAATAAGATCGAGGACGGCTTCCACGGCCGGATGCTCGCGTCGGGCTCCAGCGGCGACCGTGGGCACATGGCCTCGGCCGCCTTCAAGTACGGGGTCGGCGACTGGGTGTTCAGCCTGGACGGCCTGCGCCGCCAGAGCGAGGACTACGAGGTCCCGGTCGAGCAGACGTCGCGCCGGCTGGCCGAGCAGGAGGGCCTGCCGATCCCGCTGCGCGAGAAGACCAAGGTGGTCAACAGCGCCGTCGAGCTGACCAACTACGGCGGCGGCGTCTCCTACGTCGGCTCGCAGGGGTATGCGGGCCTCTCGATCAAGAAGACCGACACCACCTACGGCATCGCCGCCGAGGAGGACGTGACCATCGGCCTGGAGCAGACGCGGGTCGACGCCCAGGGCGAGCTGAACATGGACCTGGGGCCGTTCGACAAGGTCCGCTTCTCGGGCGGTTGGGCCGATTACACCCACACCGAATACGAGGGCGCGGAGGCCGGCACCAAGTTCCTGTCCGACGGCTGGGAAGGGCGCCTGGAACTGGTGCAGCCCGACCGTAACGGCTGGCAGGGGGCGATCGGCTTCCAGGCTCTGCAGCGCAACTTCGACGCCATCGGTGAAGAAGCGCTGATCCCCAAGACCAAGATCACCGAGCAGGGGATCTTCACCCTGCAGCGGCTGGATAAGGATACGTGGGGGATCGAGGGCGGCCTGCGGGTCGACAAGCGCACCCTGGACAGCGAGATCGCCAAGCGCGACTTCACCAATGTCTCAGCCTCGATCGGGGCGTTCCTGCGCCCGGCCGAAGGCTGGTTCATGGGCGTCAGCGGTTCGCGCACCAGCCGCGCGCCGACCGAGGAGGAGCTGTTCTCGGAAGGGGCGCACCCGGCGACCCAGCAGTTCGAGGTCGGCGACGCCGCCCTCGACGAGGAGATCTCGTACTCGCTGGACGCGACCCTCCACTATTCAGGCGGGCCGTGGTCGATGGACCTGCACGCCTTCGCGGTGAAGTACGACGGCTTCATCGACCTGCGCGCCACCGGCGACGTGGACGAAGACTCCGGCTTCCGCATCTATCACTTCGTCCAGACCGACGCGAAGTTCTACGGAGCCGAGGCGGAGGCCGCCTACAAGCTCTGGCAGGACGGGGATCGCAGCTTCACCCTGGAGGGCGCGGCCGATTACGTCCGCGGCGAGACCGACCTGGGCGTGCCGCCGCGCATCCCGCCGTGGTCGCTGACCGGCCGGGCGGTGTTCGAGGGCGGCTGGTGGACCGGCAAGCTGGAGCTGCGCCAGGTGGGGGCTCAGAAGCGGGTGGCGGAGTACGAGCTGCCGACCGACAGCTACCGGATGCTGAACGCCTCGGTCACCGCCACGCCCTTCCACGACAAGAACCTGAAGGTGTTCGTCGAGGCGCGGAACATCAACGACGTCGAGGCGCGCGAGCACGCCTCGTTCCTCAAGGAGTACGCGCCGCTGCCGGGGCGCAGCTTCCGCATCGGGGCGGGGTATCGGTTCTAGGTAGGAGCTCCCTCCCCCGTGTGGGGAGGGACAGACCGCGACGCGGACTGGGTGGGGACTGCAGATATGCATAAGGCCCCACCCGTCTCGCCGCTTCCGCGGCGATCCACCCTCCCCACAAGGGGGAGGGAGATTAACTCAGGCGTCTTCAGTTTCGTTCGAGTTGGCGTCGCCGCCTTCGAAGCTGCGCGGGGCGCGGCGACGGCGGGGCTTGGGCTTGTCGTCGCCTTCGACCGCGGCCGTCTCAGCCGGAGCCTTGGGCGTACGCGGCGCGCGCGGGGCCTTCAGGAAGGCCGGGGCGTGGCTCTCGCCGCCGTCCTCGTCGCGCAGGACGGGAGACGGGCGGTCTTCCTTCGACACCAGCGGGGCGGCCTGCGGCTCAACGACGGCCAGCGGATCGCGCTCGCCGCGTTCCTGGCGCTCGCCACGTTCAGGGCGCTCATCGCGGTCGCGGCGGCCTTCGAAACGCTCGCCGCGCGGGCGGTCGTCACGGTCGCGGCGGTCTTCGCGCTCGCCGCGCGGCCGGTCGTCGCGCTGGCGGTCCTCACGGGGGCGGTCGTCGCGCTGGCGCTCGTCGCGGGGACGGTCATCGCGCTGACGATCATCGCGGTCGCGCCAACGGTCGCGGCCACGGCCTTCGAAACGGTCGCCGCGCGGGCGGTCGTCACGGTCACGACGGTCATCCCGCTGACGATCATCACGCTGGCGGTCGTCGCGGTCGCGCCAGCGCTCGCCGCGCGCCTGCTGGCCTTCACCTTCGCCGGCCTCGCCGCCTTCGCTCTCGGCCGCGGCCGCCGCAGCAGCGGCGGCTTCAGCCTCGGCCGCAGCCTGCGCGCCGCTCTCGTCCTCGAAGTCGATGTCGAGGCCGCCGGAGAAGTTGTCGCGGCCGAGAATCTCGGCGGCGGGCTTAGTCGGCTGCATGGCGCGCACGACGCGGAAATAGTGCTCGGCGTGCTGCAGGTAGTTTTCGGCCAGCACGCGGTCGCCGGACGACGACGCGTCCCGGGCGAGCTGCTGGTACTTCTCGAAGACGTGCTGGGCGTTGCCGCGCACCTTCACGCCGTCGGGCCCGTTGGAGTCGAAGGCCCGGTTCGCGTTCTGCTGCTGCGGCTTGCCGCCGCCGCCACCGCGATTGCGGCCGCGCTGGCGCTTCATACCCTTGAAATCTCTCATTCTTTATGTCCGCCGCCGCGTCGGTCTTCGCCGGGGTGCGCGCGGTCTATCCTCTCGCCTTGATCGGGCGGTTCGCCCGAAAGTCCGTGTTGAAGACGTAAGTGTTCTCCGTCGTCCGCCCTGACCTTGAGGCGCGAGACACGCTAAGCCTGCGCGCCTGCCGGAGCGGTTTTCCGTCCCGGTTTCTCAGGACGGCCCAAACCTCTAGCACCGGCGAATTGGGTGGAGACGAGATAAAGACTTAGCGATTCACTTGCGGGTTTCCAAGGGGTTTTTCACGCCCACGACGACACGGTCGTGAGTGGACAAGTCCTTGATCGTCCATACGTCGCTGGCTGCCGCAGCGTTAAACAGCGCCTCGACTGCGTCCTTTTGGTCGTAGCCGATCTCGACGGCGAAGAGGCCGCCCGGCTTCAGCACGCGCATGATCTCCGGGGCCAGGGCGCGGTAGGCGTCGAGGCCGTCCGGGCCGCCGTCCAGGGCCAGGCGGGGGTCGAAGTGCTTCACCTCGGGATCCAGGGTCTCGATGACGTCGCTGGCGATATAGGGCGGGTTGGAGACGATGACGTCGAAGCTCTCGTCGGCGAGGCCCGCGGTCCAGTCGCCGCGCGCGAAGGCCACGCGAGAGGCCAGGCCCAGATTGGCGGCGTTCTCACGCGCCACCGCCAGGGCCTCGTCCGAGATGTCGGTGGCCAGGCCCTTGGCGGCCGGCCGCTCGGCCAGGATCGACAGGATGATGGCGCCCGAACCGACGCCCAGATCGAGGATGTTGAAGGCCATCTGTTCGGGGAACTGCTTCAGCACGTAGTCGACGATGACCTCGGTCTCGGGGCGCGGGGTGAGGACGTCGGCGTTGACCGCCAGCATGACCTTCCAGAAGCCCTTCCGACCAAGGATGTGGCTGACCGGCTCGCGGCGCTCGCGGCGCGAGACATAGTCGGAGAGGCGGCTTTCCTGTTCAGGCGTCAGGGGACGGTGCGGATCGGTGACGATGTCGGCGCGGGTGGCGTCCGCCGCAGCTTCCACCAGCAGGCGCGCGTCGATGACCGGCCCGACCAGCCCGACGGCTTCGAGCCGCGTCTTGGCCGACTGCCAGGCCTGAAGCAGGGTCATGGTCATGCGATGGGCTCCAGGGTGGGGGCCGTGGCGGCGTCTCCCACGGTGACGCGCCCGGATTCGGTGACGTGGACGTATATGCCCAGGTTCATGTGGCCATAGTTGTCGAACAGCGCCTTGACCACATCCATGTCGCGTTCGGCGGTGGTCGGATCGACATGGGTCGCCACGCAGCGGACGATCGGCTTGAAGACCCTGGCCTTGGCGAAGCCGACCATCAGGTCGCGCCCCTCCCAGTCGTTCTCGACCCAGGCCGGCCAGCCCTCGACATAGAGGTTCGCGCGGAAGCGCAGCGGATCGACCGGGCGGCCGATCCGGGTCTCCAGGTCGCGGAGGCTGGCCATGTTGATGATCGAGACGTCGCCCTTGGGATGGTCCATGAACCGGTGGCCGGGGGCGTCCACGACCTTGAGCGGGCCGCGCACGTCCTCCTCGCCGATCAGGTCAGCCAGCCAGGCCTCGAAGGCCTCGCGGGCCTGCGGCTCGGCCAGGCGGCCCGAGAACGGCGGCAGGCCCTCTGCGGCGGCGCTCAGCACGCCGGTTTCCTCGTCATAGGCGGTGCGCGCCTTGGCCACCTGCGGGATCGCCGCGAGGACGGTGAACTTCTGTTTGGTCACCCAGGCGGGCGCGGCGGGATCGAAGCCGGAGGGGCCGTTCTCGACCGCAAACAGGCGATCACAGGGGAACGGCCCGCCGGCGGTCAGGTCGGCATGGGACAGCCGTTCCGGGGTGAATCCCTTGACGGGGTGGCGATAGATCGCCGCGACGTGGCCGCTCATGTTCCCTCGATCGAAGCGCCGGCGCGTTCCGCAGCCGGTCAGGGTCTGGCCGGCGCCTCGGCCAACCTCAGCGCCGCTCCGTAGCGCCCCGGCAGGGTTCCCGTCTTCGCATAGTCGACGTCCGCCCGGAAGTAGCCGTCGGCGTAGCGGGTCGGGGTGCGCTCGCCGTCGGCGGCGGTCTCGAACTCCAGGATGCCGTGGTCGGTCTTGGGGAACTCGATCACCGTGACCGGGCGGCCGGCCTGGGCCAGGGCGAGCAGGCGGCGGCGGGTCTCTTCGACTGGGGCCTCGCGGTCCGATCCGGCCAGGATCCAGAGCATCGGCGTGTCCAGCTTCTGGAGGACGGGCAGCGGCTCGTAGTCCCAGGAGGTGCCGACGTCGGCCTTGCGGCCGAGCTCGATGGCCTCCGCGCGGGTGTGGTGGACGATCTCGCCGCTGTACTCGCCCTCGACGTCCTTGAACCACGGCTCCCGGCCGTGGGTTTGGCGCAAGGCGTCCAGCTCGTCCCAGCCCTGTTCGAAGCGGGTGGCCATGATCTTGCCGGTGATGTCGGTCAGCTTGCGGGCCTTGGCGAGGACGTCCTCGCCGTAGCCCTTCTCCTTCAGGCCGAGCAGCACCTCGCTGCGGTCTTCGGCCAGCGCGCTCTCGGCCATGCCGAAGCGGACGATGACGTAGTCGACCGGTGTCTGGCTGGCGGCCAGCGGGGCGATCCAGCCGCCCTGGCTGCCGCCGTCGAGGCCGACGCGGCCGGCGCGGGCGCCGGCCAGGCGGCGGGCTTCCTTGACCGCGGCGACGGCGTCGCGGGCCAGGACGCGGAAGTCCTGGGTGTACTTGCCGTCCGATGCGCCTGTGCCGCGCTTGTCGTAGACGAAGACGCCGACGCCCTGGGCCGGCCAGGCGCGCTGCTCGAAGTAGCGGTCGCGGCCCGAATAATCCTCCGAGCCGTGGACCAGGATCGAGATCGGGACCGGGCCGTCACCCTCGGGCAGGACCAGGCGGCCGGCGAGCTTCACGCCGTCGCCCATGAAGGTGGTGTCGATCGCCTTGAACTTCAGCTTCTGCCCGGCCTGGCCGGCGAAGGTGATGCGCTCGTCCTCGCAGGTTCCAAAGGCCACCTGCACGCCGTCAGGGCGGCCGGTCCAGCCGAGGGTGCTGGCGAAGCCGCCGGTGGAGTCGAGCTTCAGTTCGCCGCTGCGCCCGTCCATCAGCCGCCAGCGCATGGCGTCCTTGGTGGGCGCGACATCGACGAGCGAGCCGTCAGCGAGACGATAGACGCCGACATGGCAGCGGGCGGCCGGTTCGGCGGCCTGGGCGGCGGCGGCCTGGGCCAGCCCGAATGCGGCGGCGATTGCGATCCAGGTTCTCATGAGGTCTGCTCCCATCCACGGCGGGTGTGCACCGGGCGCCCGAGACAAGTCCAATGACCGATTGGTAAGGCTTGGCTGGAACGTCCCGGAAGCGGGGGTGTTTCTGGCGCTCGGGCGGCTGAAGGCGGAGAAAACATGGCGCAGGATCGCGACGCGAGCAGGACGAAGCGCCTTGCGTCCCTGGCCTGGCGCGCCGCGCCCTGGGTTGGCCTGATCGCCATGACCGAGCTCTGGCGGCGCAGCCGCAAGCCCGCACCGGGCAATCTGAGCGTGGAGGTTCAAGCGCCGCCGGACGCCTTCGATACGGCCGAACCGGGACGCGGGCGGCTGGCGCGCGCGCCGCATCACATCCCGCTGCTGGGCTGGAAGGATATCGCCTGGCGCACCTATCAGGAGATCGGCCGCGACCGCCTGCCGGCCGTGGCTGGCGGGGTGACCTTCTACACCCTGCTGGCGCTGTTCCCGGCGATTGGCGTGTTCGTCTCGCTATACGGAATCTTCGCCGACCTGGCGGCGGTGGAGACCCAACTGCGCGAGATGTCGAGCGTGTTCCCGCGCGAGGTGGTCGACATCGTGGGCGACCAGATGGTGCGGCTGGCGACGCGCCCCCAGGCGACCTTGTCGGTCGCGTTCCTGGTCAGCCTGCTCCTGTCGATCTGGTCGGCCAACGCCGGGATGAAGGCGCTCTTCGACGGGGTGAACATCGCCTATGACGAGGAGGAGAAGCGTCACATCGTGCGGCGCACGGCCCTGACCTACTTCTTCACCTTCGGAGCGCTGCTGTTCCTGGTGATCATGACCGCGCTGCTGGTGGCCGCGCCCCTGATGTTCGAGCGGCTGGGCCTGGCCGCGCTCGGTGCGGTCTGGATCCCGCTGCGATGGCTGATCCTTTGGGGCATGGCGGCGGGAGCCTTCTCGCTGCTCTATCGCTATGCGCCCTGCCGGGCGCGGGCGCGCTGGCGGTGGGTGTCGCTGGGCGCGGTGCTAGCCTCGGCGGCCTGGCTGGGCGGTTCGCTGGGTTTTTCCTGGTATCTCAACAACGTCGCTCATTTCGACGTCACCTACGGCTCGCTGGGGGCCGTCGTGGCGTTCATGACCTGGATCTGGTTCTCGGTGATGGTCGTGCTGCTGGGCGCGGAGCTGAACGCCGAGATCGAGCATCAGACGGCCCTGGATTCGACGACCGGCGCCCCTGCGCCCATGGGCGAGCGCGGCGCGGCCATGGCCGACAGCGTCGGCCTGGCCTTCCATCTGGACGTCTCGAAACTGAGGGAAAAGGCGGTCGAGGACGGCCGCCGCCAGGCTGAGCGCGTGCGCCAGGTCTTGCGGCGCTAGTTGTACTCGTCTTCCAGGGCGGCCAGGCGCGCGGCCTGGTCCTCGGCGATCAGCGGGTTGATCACGTCGTCCAGGGCCTCGCCCTCGATCACCTTGGCCAGGTTGTAGAGGGTCAGATTGATCCGGTGGTCGGTCACCCGTCCCTGCGGGAAGTTGTAGGTGCGGATACGCTCGGAGCGGTCGCCCGAGCCGACCTGACTCTTGCGGGCGTCGGCGCGGGCGGTATCGAGCGCCTCGCGCTGCATGTCGTAGAGCCGCGCCTGGAGCACCTTCATGGCGCGGGCGCGGTTCTGGTGCTGGGACTTCTCGGACGAGGTGACCACGATGCCGGTCGGCAGGTGGGTGATGCGCACCGCCGAGTCGGTCTTGTTGACGTGCTGGCCGCCGGCCCCTGATGAGCGGTAGGTGTCGATGCGCAGGTCCTGGTCGCGGATCTCGATCTCGACGTCCTCGACCTCGGGCAACACCGCGACGGTGGCGGCCGAGGTGTGGATGCGCCCGCCGGCCTCGGTCTCGGGGACGCGCTGGACGCGGTGCACGCCGCTCTCGAATTTCAGCCGGCCGAACACCCCGTCGCCGGTGATCGAGGCGATGATTTCCTTGTAGCCGCCGACCTCGCCCTCGGAGACGCTGTCGATCTCGACCCGCCAGCCCTGGTTCTGGGCGTAGCGCTGGTACATGCGGAAGAGGTCGCCGGCGAACAGCGCCGCCTCGTCGCCGCCGGTGCCGGCGCGCACCTCGAGGATGGCCGAGGCGTTCTCGTCCTTGTCCTTGGGCGCCAGCAGCAGGGCGACCTCGCGCTCAAGCGCGGGCAGGCGTTCGTTGAGGGCGGCCAGTTCGTCCTGGGCCAGGGCCGCCATCTCGGCGTCGCCGGCCTTGGCCATTTCCTCCAGTTCGGGCAGTTCCTCGCGGGCGCGGGCGACGGCGGTCACCGCGTCGGCCACCGGCTTGAGCTCGGCGTGCTCCTTGGACAGGCGCACGATCTCCGCGCCGTCGGTCGCCGCGCCCATGCGCGCCTCGATCTCGCGGAAGCGGTCGAGGACCTGATCCAATCTGGCCTGGGGAAGACGCACGGCTGCCGGTCACCTTGTCGAAGAGGGAGGCTTCTCTAACGCTCTCGGCCGTTCTTGCCAAACGCGCAGCAAAAAGGGCTCCTCGCCAGGAGGAGCCCTTTCCGTCCGCTTTCGCGGCGACGTCTTAGACGCGCACGCCCGAGAGCGGGGCGTTGCCGAAGGCGCCGAGCTTCACGTTGCCGCTCATCGAGTCGCCGGCCACGGTGGCGGTGAACTCGAGCGTCATCGGCATCGGCTGGGTGATGGCGGTCGACCAGGTCAGGGTGTCGCCGGCGACCTTGCCTTCGATCGTCTGCTCACCCATGCGGCCCTTGGTCGAGCCGGTGAAGGTGTCGCCGCTGGTGGTGATGGAGGCTTCGACCTCCTGGGCGCCCATGGGCGATTGAATGGTGATCTTCCAGTTGCCGTCCGCGGACATGGTGTCCCTCCCTGGGGTTTAGGTCGGGCACCTAATCAAGGCTGACGGGTAAGCGCAAGAGGTGACGCTGGCGTCATCTTTGACAATGTTCATTTTGAAAGCGGTTGCGCGCCAAACGAGAAGCCTACCGAGCGCAAGGCCGCCGCCAGGCCAAGCATGCGATCATAGAACTCGTTGGCCGCCTCCATCATCTCGGGGGAGGTGAAGACCGCCCCGGGGGCCTGCAGGCCCCCGCCCACCCGCTCGACGATGCCCATCTCGATGAAGGAGGCGACGTAGGCGTCGATGATCTGGGGCGGCGCGCCGATGGTGCGGTACAGCGCCTCGAGCGGGACCGGCACGCTGGTGCTGTCGGGGCCGATCTCATTCAGCCCCGTGTAGCGGGCGTCGCCGATCAGGTGCTCGCCGTTGGCGCTCCAGATGGCGCTGAAGATCATCAGGGCGAACATGTCGCCGCCGTGGAGACGCGAGAAGGCCTTGAGGATCTTGATGATCTCGAAGACCGAGACGCGCAGCACCGCGCGGCGATTGTCCTTGTCGGGCCGGCCTGCACTCATCGCGCTCACCCATTCTTACTGCACTGCAGCAATCTATGCTTAAGCTTGGCGCCGCCGGTCAACCGTCTATGCGCCGTCGTCTCCGAACGAGAAGCCGGCGACGCGCATGGCCTGGACCATGGCGACGACCCGTTCATACAGCTCCGATGTCCCGTTGAGCATGGCAGGCTGGGTGAAGACGGCGGTCGGCACGACGAGGCCGCCAGCGATCTTCTCGACCCAGCCCTGTTCAATCAGCCGCTCCAGATAGGACAGCAGGATTTCCTCGGGCATCGGAATGGTGCGCTTGAGCTCCGCGACTGCGACAGGCTTGCGCGTGGCGTTGGGCGGAATGTTCTTCAGCTCGGCGAAACGCGGATCGCCGATCAGGTGCTGGCTATTGAGCACCCAGATCGCGGTGAAGACGATGTATTCGATGACGTCGTTGTTGTGGACGCGCGCCATGGAAGACGCGTTGTGCACCATCTCGGCGGCGACGATACGGACGATCGCCCGGCGGTTATCGGTCATGCTGTCGGCAATAGTGGTCACGGCGCACCTCGATCCCCCGCGGGAGAGGTTAGCAGCGCTTTCGCCAACAAGATGTGAAGCGGCCTGCTTTATTCGGCCGCTTCGAGCGTTTCCTGGGCCTTGGCGAGTTCGGCGGCCTTGGCCTCGACCAGCTCGACGATGTGGTCGACCATCCTGTCGTTGTCCATCTTGTGGTCCGGCTTGCCGGCCAGATAAACCATGCCTGCGCCCTTGCCGCCGCCGGTGAAGCCGACGTCGGTCATCAGCGCTTCGCCGGGACCGTTCACGACGCAGCCGATGATCGACAGGCTCATGGGCGTGGCGATGTGGGCCAGGCGCTGTTCCAGCGCCTCAACGGTCTGGATGACGTTGAAGCCCTGACGCGCGCAGGACGGGCAGGCGATGATGTTCACCCCGCGGTGGCGCAGGCCCAGCGACTTCAGAATGTCGAAGCCGACCTTGATCTCCTCGACCGGATCGGCGGCCAGGCTGACGCGGATGGTGTCCCCGATGCCGGCCCAGAGCAACGAGCCCATGCCGATCGACGACTTGACGGTGCCGGTGCGGGTCGCGCCCGCCTCGGTGATGCCGACGTGCAGCGGGCAGTCGATCGCCTCGGCCAACTGCTGATAGGCGGCCACGGTCATGAAGACGTCGGAGGCCTTCACGCTGATCTTGAACTCGTGGAAGTCGTTGTCCTGAAGGATGCGGGCGTGGTCGAGCGCGCTCTCGACCATGGCCGCGGGACAAGGCTCGCCGTACTTTTCCAGAAGGTGCGGCTCCAGGCTGCCGGCGTTGACGCCGATGCGCATCGAGCAGCCGTGGTCGCGCGCGGCCTGGATGACTTCCTTGACCCGCGCGGGCGAGCCGATGTTGCCCGGATTGATCCGCAGGCAGGCCGCGCCGGCTTGGGCCGCCTCGATACCGCGCTTGTAGTGGAAGTGGATGTCCGCGACGAGCGGGACCTTGGCCTCGCGGGCGATGGTCTTGAACGCCCTGGTCGAATCCTCGTCCGGGCAGGAGACCCGCACGATGTCCGCGCCCGCCTCCTCCAACTGGCGGATCTGGCCGAGGGTGGCCGCCGCGTCCGCCGTCAGGGTGTTGGTCATCGACTGGACGGTGATGGGCGCATCGCCCCCGACCTCGACCTTGCCGACACGGATCTTGCGCGAGGCGCGACGGTCGATCATGCGCCAGGGGCGGACGTGGGTATGGTCTTGAACGCTCATGGACGTGGAAAATAGGGCTTCCCGAGGCAAAACGCGAGGCCGCTAGGTGATGTCCTCGCCGGGCTTGAGGCCGCAGTCCAGGAGGCATTTCCACACGCCTTCAGCGGATTCGGCGAAGCGGAAGATGTCGAGATCGGACGGGTGGATCATGCCTTCGGCGACCAGGACGTCGAAATTGATCGCTGCGCGCCAGTAGGCCTCGTCGAAGAGGACGATCGGGATGGGCGGCGCCTTCTGGGTCTGGCGCAGGGTCAGCAGTTCGAACAGTTCGTCAAACGTGCCGAAGCCGCCCGGGAAGACCACCAGAGCGTTGGCGCGCATCGCCAGATGCATCTTGCGCATGGCGAAGTAGTGAAAGCGGAAGGTCAGGTCGGGCGTGGAATAGGCGTTCGGCTCCTGCTCGAAGGGCAGGGTGATGTTGAAGCCGACCGTGGGCGCGCCAGCCTCGCTCGCCCCGCGGTTGGCCGCTTCCATGATCCCCGGCCCGCCGCCGGTGGCGATGACGTTGTCGCGGGGGCCGCCGTTGCGCAGAATCGCACCGCCGCGTTCGGAGGCGATCTTGCCGAACTCGCGGGCCGCTGCGTACCAGCCCGCGTGGCGACCGGGCCCCTTTTCGCCGATACGGGCGCTGCCGAAGACGACGATGGTGGAGCGCACGCCCCAGGCGCGCAGGGCTTCCTCGGCCTTGGCGTACTCCAGCAGGAAGCGCACGCCGCGCATCGAATCGCCGAGCAGGAAGTCCTCGTCCAGCGCGGCCAGGCGATAGGACGGCGAGGCCATCTGGGCCGCGTTGCTGGGGGGATTGGCGTCAGCCGCCATACCGGGAACCTCCTGTACTCGAAAGGAGGCAACTTCGCCGAGACCGGAGGCGGAAGCTAGTCCAGCAGCTTGGCGGCCGGCATGGTCGGAGCCGGCATCAGGCCCTTGCTCTGGCCGCCCACGAAGACCTGGAACGCGGCCGGGTCGGAGACCTCGAGCCCAAGGCCGGCGCGGTTGGGCACGCGATAGGCCTCGCCCGGCGAGAGTTGGCGGGCGAAATAGGCCGCCCCGCCGTCGCCGCGCACGATCAGCGAAGCGCCCTTGCGGGCCTGGAGCGTGATCACCGAGTCTTGCGGCTGAGCGCCGTAGACCGCGCCCTTGGGCGCGAAGGTCGGCGGCAGCGGCTGTTGCGGCTGCTGGGGCTGGGCCTGGGGATTGGCGGCCGCGGCCTTCTTGGCCGCCGAGACGGCGTCGGCCTGGCCGCCTGCGGCGGTGGCCGCGGCGAGGCCGGGCGTCTCGTAGAGATCGGGCGTGGTCGACTCGACCGGCGCCGGGAGCGGCGCGCCCAGCGAAACCGGCCCCTTGGCCGCGCCGAGCTTGGCCTTTGCGACCGCGGCCGGCGGAGCGGTATGCGGCGGCGGCGCGTCCTGGGTCATGGCGCGCTGCGCCACGTTCCATAGAATGATGGCGCCTAGGATCAGCATGCCGCCGCCGACGATCAGGGTCAGGCGCGGGTCCTTGCCGTCCTGGACGCCGACCGGCGCGCGCAGAGCGGTGTCCGGCGCCGGCTCTTCGCGGCGGAACCGCTCGACGGCCGCGTCGCCGTCGAAGCCCAGCGCGATGGCGTAAGCGCGGATGTAGCCGATGGTGAAGGGCCGCGAGGGCAGTTCTTCCAGCCGCATCTCCTCGATGGCGGCAAGATAGCTGCGGCGAATTCGAGTGGAGTCGGCGAGTTCTTGCAGGTCCTGGCCGCGGAACTCGCGAGCCGCCTTCAGGGCCGCGCCAATATCGGGGCCCGCGTCAATGGTGGGAATCAGCGTCTCGCGGCGGTTCGTTTGCCGGCGACCATCGGCGCGCAAATTCAGGTTGGTAACCCCGCCAGTATCGAGCGGCATGGCTACTTGGCGCCTCTTGCTGGTGCTGCGATCTAAAGGCGAAACCACGCCCGGCCATCGTTACTGTGAAGGTCTTAATATTCTATTGTGAATATCATTCGAGCCGTTGAAATTCAATGCGCTAGTCGGACGCGGTCATGAAGAACCGCTTGCGCGCGCCGCACGAAGTCTAGATGGCCAGATACAATTTGCGGGCGAGAGTTTCGATCTCGTTGCGGATCGAGCCGGCCGAGCCGCGGATCAGGCTGAGGACGCCGCGGCGCGCGGCCTCGCGATCGCAGGACAGCACCATCTGCTTGACCGGCCCGATGCCGGCCGGCGGCATGGACAGGCGGTCGAAGCCGAGGGCGACCAGGGCGAAGGCCTCCAGCGGGCGCCCGGCCATTTCGCCGCACACCGAGACCGGGGTGCCGGTCTCCTCGCAGGCCTTCTGAATGGTCTCCAGGGCGCGCAGGGCCGGGGGCGACAGGAAGTCGTAACGGTCCGACACCCGCGGGTTCCCGCGGTCTGCCGCGAACAGGTACTGCATCAGGTCATTGGTGCCGACGCTGACGAAGTCGGTCATCGGCAACAGGGCGTCCAGGTGCCAGACCACGGCCGGCGCCTCGATCATCGCGCCGACATCGAGGCGCGAGGGGGCGGGGCGGCCGCGGCGCTGAGCCCAGGCGACCTCGTGGTCGACCAGGGCGCGGGCGGCGCGGAACTCATCGACGCTGGCCACCAGGGGGAACATGATCCGCAAGGGACGACCGCGGGCGGCGGCGATCAGGGCGCGGAGCTGCAATCGCAACAGGGCGGGGCGGTCCAGCCCCATGCGGATGGCGCGCCAGCCTAGGGCGGGGTTCTCCTCGCGCTCGGCTTCCAGATAGGGCAGCACCTTGTCGCCGCCGAGATCGAGGGTGCGGAACGTCACCGGCCTGTCGCCGGCCGCGTCCATCACCCGGCCGTAGAGCGCCGTCTGGGCGTTGAAGCGTGGCATCTCCTCGGCGACCATGAACTGGAATTCGGTGCGGAAGAGGCCGATGCCCTCGGCGCCGGTCTCCTCAAGAATGTCGAGGTCGACGTCGAGGCCGGCGTTCATCAGCAGCGTGACCTTGGCCCCGTCGCGGGTGAAGGCCGGGGTGTCGCGCAGCTTGGCGAACTCGGCGCGGCGTTGCTTGCGGACCTCCAGGCGGGCCTGGAGCGCCTTCACGACGTCGGCGCGCGGGCGCAGATAGGCCTCGCCGGTCTCGGCGTCGACGATGACCGGGTCGCCCTCGGAGATCTTGTCACGCAGGCCGGGCAGCCGCCCGACGCAAGGGATATCGAGCGCGCGGGCGACGATGGCCGCGTGGCTGGCCGATGAGCCTTCCTCCAACAGCAGGCCCGCCAGCTTGGTGCGGTCGTACTCGAGCAGGTCGGCCGGGCCGAGGTTCCGCGCGATCAGGATCGCGTTCTCGGGCAGGTCGCGCGCCGCGTGGCCGTCGCCGGACAGGTGGCGCAGCAGCCGGTCGGCCAAATCCTCGAAGTCGTGCAGCCGCTCGCGCAGATAGGGATCGCGCGCCTGGCCGAGGCGCGCGCGATGCTCGGAGCGCACGCGCTCGACCGCGGCCTCCGCGGTCAGGCCGTTGCGAACCGCGTCCTCCAGGCTGCGGTTCCAGCCGCGGTCGTGGGCGAACATCTTGTAGGTCTCGAGCACCTCGAACGAGGCGTCGACCAAGCCGTGCTCGCCGCTGAGCATGTCGTCGATCTGGGCCTGGAGGCCGGCGACGGCGGCTTTCAGCTTGGCCTCCTCGGCGGCGACGTCCTCGGCCAGCAGCTGGCTGGGGGCGACCGGCGGTTCGTGCAGGACCGCCACGCCCAGGGCCAGGCCGTCGGCGAAGCGCGAGCCGATCAGCCGTTCGGGCCGGTGCGGGGCGATCTCGACGCCCTTCAGCTCGCCTTCCAGCTCGCCGCCGGCGACCATCTCGGCCAGCACCATGGCGACGATCTGGAGGTCCTCGACCTCGTCGTCGGTATAGATGCGCTCGGTGCGGTTCTGGACCACCAGCACGCCGATGGCGCGCCCGCCACGCAGCAGCGGCACGCCGAGGAAGGCGTGGAACGGGTCTTCGCCGGTTTCCGGGCGATAGGAGAAGGCTGGGTGGTTGGGAGCGTCCGACAGGTTGAGCGGGCGGCCCAGGCGCATGATCTCGCCGACCAGGCCCTCGCCCGGCTTCATGCGGGTGACGTGCACGGCGCCGGGATCGAGGCCCTCGGTCGCGAACAGCTCCATGTCGCCGCTCGCGCGGCGCATGTAGAGCGAGCAGACCTCCGCGACCATCGACCCGGCGATGATGCGCACCACTATGTCCAGGCGAGACTGAGCCGGCCCGCCCGAGGCGAGCGCTTCGCGTATCTGCCGCAGCAGGCTGCGTTGTCCGCGAACGGCGACGCCCGGCATGGCCATCAAACGGCTTCTCTCCCTGTCTCAACCGCCCTCTAGCAGCTTTGAACGTCGGAACGGAGACGAAAAGCCCTCCGCGCGACTTTGTGAGGTCAAGCTGCGCGCATTAAGCGCAGCCGTGCGACCCTGGCGCGCAGCCCGGCGCCACAGCATAGTCGCCCGCAGAACGCGGTTCGTCTGGGGAGGCGGCGATGGGCAAGGGGTGGCTGGCGTTCGTCGGCGGTTGGGCGGTGATCTTCATCGGCGCGCTGCTGGCGCATCTGGTGCAGACGGCCGGCGGGACGCTGGTGCAGGACGTGCGGATCGCGGGCGACCGGGGCACGACGATCTCGGCCCTGGTCTATACGCCGCCGAGCGCGAGCCCCGCGCGGCCGGCGCCTGGCGTGCTGCTGGCGCACGGCTACATCAACACCCGCGAAATGCAGTCGGCCTTCGCCATCGAGCTGGCGCGGCGCGGCTTCGTGGTGGTCGCGATGGACCAGCCGGGGCATGGCGGGTCGGACGCCATCGTCGGCGCGAACGACTTCGGCGGTCCGGCGGCGCTGCGCTATCTCAAGAGCTTGCCGCAGGTCGACAAGACCAATATCGGCCTGGAGGGCCACAGCCTGGGCGGCGGGCCGGTGGTCGGGGCCGCGGCTTCCGATCCGACCGGATACAAGGCGGCGGTGCTGGAGGGCTCGACCCCCGCCATCGGGGCGGTGTTCGGATCGAAAGCCAAGGCCGATCTGCGCAACCTGGCCATCGTCTTCGGCGGCTATGACGAGTTCGCGCCGTTGATGTGGCAGGTTCCGCGCGGGTTCGACGCCCCGCGCTCGGCGGCGATGCAGGCGCTGTTCGGCCTCTCGGGTCCGGTTGAGCCCGGCCGCGTCTACGGCGACATCGGCGCGGGCGGCGCCAAGGTCCTTTACACCCCGCCGATCACCCATCCGTGGGAGCATTTCTCGGCCGGCGGCGTCGCCCCGGCGGTGGGCTGGTTCCAGACCGTGTTGGACGGCGAGGCGCGGCCGCTGGCGCCGAGCGACCAGATCTGGATCTGGAAGGAGGCCGGGACGCTGATCGCGCTGACCGGGCTGGTGGTCCTGATGCTGGCGACCTTCGAGCTGCTGCTAGGCGTGCGCTGGCTGCGGCGGCTGGCGCGGCCGGCCGAGCCCGAGCAGTCGGCCCGCCGCGGGCGCTGGTGGGCGGCCCTGGCGCTGACGGTGCTGGTTCCGGCCGCCACCTACTTCCCGGTGATGAAGCTGGGGATGCTGTTCTTTCCAATGCCGCTCTTTCCGCAATGGATCGGCAACCAGCTCGTGGTCTGGGCGATGGCCGGGGCGGTGATCACCCTGCTGGCGGGACTGTGGCTGAAGACGCCGAATACGTTGCGAGCGGACTGGCCGCGGTCAGCGGCGGCCGCGCTGCTGACCTTGGCCGTCGCAGTCGGCGCCGTGCATGTCGTCGACCGCTTGCTGCACGTCGACTTCCGCTTTTGGGTGGTGGGTCTGCGACCGCTGGACATGGCCCACGCCGTCGTCGCCTTAGCCTATCTGCCGTTCTGGACGGTCTTCTTCGTCGTCGCCCTGCGCAGCCTGCACGGCCAGCTGGCCCTGGCCGGCCAGCGGCGGGGACGCCAGTATGCGGTAGCGATCGCCGCGCTGGCCTCGGGCTTCGTGCTGCTGCTGGCGGTGCAGTACGGCGCGCTGTTTACGACCGGCCGACTGGCCCTGCCGGACGAGGCGCTCAACACCATCATCGCCATCCAGTTCGTGCCGCTGATGGCCATCGTCGCAGTGGTCGCGGTCTTCACCTACCGGCGGACAGGCAGCCACCTGCCGGGCGCGCTGATCAGCGCGCTGTTCGTCACCTGGTACGTCGTGGCCGGGACGGCCATGCACTGGTCGCCGCAGTTCCAGCTGCCGATGCCCGGCTAAGGCGCCTTCACGCGCTTGGCCATCAAGAGGTCCGGCTTGCCGAACCCGTTGGCGTCGGGGATAAGCCCGACCGGCTCGTAACCGAGCTTGCGATAGAAGAAGAACGGATGGCCGGTGGTCGGCGCGATGGCCGCCAGCTTGGCCAGGGCGCCGGGGAAAATGTCGGCGCCGAAGAGGCTGGTCCCGCCGACCTCGTCGTCGGTTCCCAGATAGACCGTCAGTCGTCCCATCGCGGCGGCGCGTTCCTCCAGCGCGCGGGTCAGCGCCGCGCCGATCCCGCGCCCGCGATGGCCGGCCTCCACCGCCAGCGGATGCAACTCGACTGCGTGGGTGTAGGCGATGATCCCTCCGACCAGACCCAGCACCCGTCCCTTCTCGACGGCGGCCATGGCGAAGCGGTCGGGATCGACGAAGAAGCTTTCAATCTCGGCCTCGGCCTCGCCCGGTTCGCTGTAGGCCTCGACGGCGGCGAAGGCCTCTCGAAGGATCTCGGCGCATTGCGCGCGCTGTTCGGCGGTCAGGTGCTCGAAGACGATGATGTCCATGGCCTGACCAGATAGGCGCAGCGCCGCGCCCCCGCCAGGACATGCTCGGTGCGCTCGACGCTGGCGGGGGCCAGCAGGGCGCGGAACATCGCCAGTTCCGAGCGGCAGAAGCCTTGGCAGGCCGCGGCGGCGGCGCAGATCGGGCAGTGGTTCTCGATCAGCAGATAGCCGTCCTCGATCGGCCGCCACTCGGCCATATAGCCCTCGGCCGCGCGCAGGCGGGTCAAGCGGTCGAGCCGCGCCGCGATGTCGGCGGTTTCGGCGATGGCTTGGCGATAGCCGGCCTGCGTCGCCGCTTCGCGCCGCTGGACCAGCCGTTCAAGCCCGGCCTCGCCGAACTCGGCGCGCACGGCGTCCAGCAGTTCGACGGTGAGCTGGGCGTGGGTGTTGGGGAAGCGGTCCTGACCCTTGGCGCTGATCGACCACGAGCGGCTGGGGCGGCCGACGCCCTGGCGCTCCAGGTCGTACTGCACCAGCCCTTCCGTCTCGAGCTTTTCAAGCTGCTGCAAAGCGCCCTGGCGCGACACGCCGAGTTGTTCGGCCAGGGAACGGGTCGAGGCCGGGCCCTTGCTCTTGAGCAGCAGCAGGATCTGTTCGGAGGTCGAGCGCATTTGACAACTGAATGATTGCAAAATCGTGGCGTCGGGTCTAGGCCGAATATGCAAAGTTGGAGATTGTCAAAATGCGCGCCGACGGGAGCTGGGCCGACGTGATCGGCGAGGGGCGGCTGCCGCGCTTCGTGCTCATCTGCCTGGGCGTCTGGATCAGCGCAGCCGACTCGATGGTCACCGCGACAATCATGCCCAGCGTCGGCGCGGACCTGGGAGGCTACGCCTATTTCGGCTGGGCGACGGCGGGCTTCCTGCTGGGGTCGGTGATGGCGGGGGCGAGCTCGGGCCTGCTGGCCCTGCGGTTCGGGCTGCGGCGCGCGACGGCCGCGGCGGCGATCCTCTACGCCGTGGGCTGCGCGCTGAGCGCGGCGGGACCGGATATCTGGAGCTTCCTGATCGGGCGCGTGCTGCAGGGACTGGGCGGCGGCTGGGTGGTCGGCTTCTGTTCGGTCGCGATCGGCCTGATGTTCCCCGACCGACTGTTGCCGCGGGTCTATGCGACGGTGACGGCGATCTGGGGCGTTGCGAGCCTGCTGGGACCGATGATCGGCGGGATTTTCGCCGATCTGAACGCCTGGCGCTGGGTGTTCTGGCTGTTCGCGATCCAGGGCTTCGCGGTGGCCTGGGCGGCCTATGTGATGCTGCCCCGCGGCGAACAGGGCGACGCCGGTGCGAAGGTGGCGTGGGCGCAGCTCGGCCTGATCGCCGCCGGCGTGGCGGCCATCGGTCTGGCCGATTTGGCCGGGGACTTTACGCGCTCGGGCCTGTTGATCGCGCTGGGCGTGGCGCTGCTGGGGGCGATGGTTTGGCTGGACGGACGCACGAGGGTGCGGCTGCTGCCGCGCGGCGCCGGGAGCCTGTCCAGCATTCCAGGCGCCGGTTTTGCGGCGATGTTTCTGATGACCGTCGCGTCCATGGGCTTTTCGATCTACGGCCCGGCGATCCTGCAGAAGCTGAACGGCCTGACGGCGCTGGAGGCCGGCTATGTGGTCGCCGGCGAGGCCGCGGCCTGGACCGCCATGGGCCTGCTGGTCGCGCACCTGAGCGGGGCCTGGCCCGTCAGGATGATCCGTCTGGGATCGATCGTCGCGGCTCTGGGCGTGCTGTTCTCAATCTTCGCCTTTCCCGCCCATTCGGTGATCGGGGTGATCGTGGCCGGCCTGTTCCTCGGCGGCGGCTTCGGCTTGTCGTGGGCGTTCATGAGCCAGCGCATCCTCGCCTCCCTGCCCGAGGGCGAGGAGCGGGCGATCGGGGCGGCGGCCATGACCACGGTGCGCCTGACCGGCTCGGCGGTCGGGGCCGCAGCGGCCGGCGCGGTGGCGAACCTGGTCGGCTTCTCCGGAGGCCTGACGGACGATACCGCCGGGGCGGCGGGGCTCTGGGTGTTCGCCTCGGTGCTGCCGGTGGCGGTGCTGGGCGCGATGGGCGCCTTCCGCCTCACCGGGAAAGCGACAGCGCCCCAAGCATGATGCGCGACAGCGCGGCGACCGCTTCCGCGCGGCTTATCCGCCCGGCGGCCGCGGCCGCGCCGAGCGTGTCGGCCGCCCCGATCAGGCCGTGCAGCACCGCGCGCCCGGCCTTGCCCGGCAGGTCGGCATAGCGCGACAGGGCTTTCTGGTAGAGGTCGACATAGCCGTCGCGCAGGGTCTGGCGGAAATCCTCCATCTCCTCGCTGGCCGACAGCGCCGCGGCGATGGCGCCGAACTCAGGGCCGGCCTGCAGCACGCAGTCGACATAGGCGGCGGCCAGGATGGCGACGGCGTCGTCCAGGGTGCGTGCGTCGCTGGCCAAGGCCGCCTGCGTGGCCTGCGCCTGGCGCTCGTCGAAATAGCGATAGAGGGCGATCAGCAACCCCGCGCGCGTGCCGAAATGCTCGTAGGCGATGGGCTTGGTGACACCGGCCTGTTCGGCCAGTCGCGCCAGGGTCAGGGCGTCGGTGCCCTCGGCCCGGACGATGACGGCGGCGGTTTCCAGCAACTGGGCGCGCCGCTGGTCCTTGGACATGCGCTTGGCGGACAGGGCGCCTTCTCCCGCTTGACAGATAACTTACGTTTCGTAACTTACGATTCGTAATAAGAACCTAGCGGAGGTAGGGATGAGCGCCAAGACCCTTGAGCTGGCGGCGGCGGACGCCGGCGATCTGATGGAACGGCTTGCGCCGCAGATCGCCGGCCTCATCCGCGCGACCGGGCCGGTCAGCTACGACTATCAGTTCGGCGGACCGGACCTGCTGGAGGCGGTTGTCGCCGTTTCCTGGCGCACGTCCGAGACCCTGTTCTGCGCGGCCTGCACGACCGCTGCGATGGACGGCGACGAGTTGCTGGGAATTGAGCTCGGCTTCGCGGGACCGAACTTCTACGTCTTCAAGAACAATCTGGCGGCGCTGGCGCCGGGGATGATCGCGCGCGGCGAGATCGCCTACGAGGCGTTCGCGGGCCTGGCCGAACGGGCGGAGAAGGCGAGCTACCTCAACGCCCATGTGCCTGATGACGTCTATTACCTGCACGCACTGTCCACGCCGCCGCAGCATCGGGGCAAGGGCGTGGGGCGCGACCTGCTGAAGGCGGCGATCGGCCGGGCGAAGGCGGCCGGATATCGCGAGCTGCAGCTCGACGTGCTGGCGGACAATCCTGCGGTGGCCTTCTACCAGGCCATGGGCCTGCGGATCCGCGCCGAGCTGCGCTCGCCCGAGCTGACCCGTGACCACCGCTTCCCGGCCGAATATCGCATGGCGGTGACGCTGTGAGGGTGTTGATCGCGGGCGGGTACGGGCTGGTCGGCGGCTGGGTCGCGCGGCATCTGCGGGCGGCGGGCCACGACCTGGAACTGGTGCTGGGCGGGCGCAAGCCGGAGGCGGGCGCGGCCCTGGCCGCCGAACTGGGCGCCCGGACCGTGCGGCTGGAGGTTGACGATCCGGGGCCGGGCCTGGCGCAAATCGGGTCGGTCGACCTGGTGATCGCCGCCCTGCAGGACCCCGGCGACAACCTGCTGGCCGCAGCGCTGAAGGCGGGCGCCGCCCATATCGGGATCACGCGGACGACCGACACCATGGGCTCGACCGTGATCGCGGCCGCGGCCCTGGCCAAGGCGCCGGTGCTGATGCTGGGGCACTGGCAGGCGGGCGTGCTGACCCTGGCGGCGCAGGCGGCCGCGGAGGCCTTCGCAAGCGTCGAACGGGTGCATATGGCGGCGTTCTACGACTATGCCGACCCGATCGGGCCGATGACGGCGAGCGATGCGGGCGGCTTTATCGGCCGGGCGCTGGTGCGCGAGGCCGGAACCTGGACCAGCCTCGACGCCGCGGTCAGCGGCCGGCGGGTGTCGCGGGGCGCGGGGCTGGAGCCGTTCGACGCCGTGCCGATGGGAGTGATGGACACCCCGGCCCTGGCGGCGACGACCGGCGCGCGCGACGTGCGCTTCGATCTCGGGACCGGACGGTCGCTGGGAACGGCGGCCGGCGGGGCGGCGTCGCACGACATGTATGTCGAGATCGCGGGCGTCCTTTCCGATGGAACGGCGGCCGAGCGGCGCGTGCTGGTCAGCGATCCGAAGGGGCAGGCGCACCTGACCGCGCTGGGCGTGCTGCTCGGCGCCGAGCGGCTGCTGGGCCTGGACGGCGCAGCTCCGCCGCCGCCGGGGCCGAGGTTCCCGGAAGGCACGCTCGATCCCCGCCGCGCGATGGAGCGGCTGACCGGGTTCGGCGTGCGGATGGAGACCCTGTCATGACCATGCGCGCCCTGGCGGTGGACGTGGCGGCCGGCGCCTGCCGGATCGTCGAGGCGCCGGCGCCGAGGCCCGGACCGGGCCAGGTGCTGGTCGAGATGAAGGTCTCCGCCGTCAACGAAATGGACGTCCAGGTCCGAGCCGGAGGCTGGGCGCGGCAAGTCCGGCAATTTCGCAAGACAGGGCCGGTGCTGACCGGCTTCGAGTTCGCCGGCGTGGCGCGTAGCGACGGAGCCCGTATCCGCGCCGGCCAGAGGGTGATCGGCTACTCGCCGGTGCTGGACGGGCCGCGCACTCATGCGCAGTTCGCCGCCATCGACGAGCGCGACCTTGCGCCGATCCCGGACGAGCTGCTCGACGAGGACGCCGCGGCTCTGGTGGTCATGGGCCTGACCGCGATCGAAGTGCTGGAGGCGATCGCACCCCTGAAGGCGGGCCAGAAGGCGCTGGTGATCGGCGCGGCCGGCGGGGTCGGAGCCTATGGCGTGCAGTTGGCGGCCAGCCGGGGCGCGCAGGTCACGGCCGTCTGCTCAGCGGCGAACGCGGACTTCGCCCGGCGCCAGGGAGCGGCGGAGGTGCGGACTTACGAGGCGGCGGCCTATCAGCAGGGCGACGCCTTCAACCTGGTGCTCGACACGCCCGCCAGGTCGTCGTTCGGCGAGGCGGCGCGGTACATGGCCCGCGGCGGAACCTATGTCAGCACCAATCCGACGGCGGACCTCGGCGGGTTCCTCCGCGCGATGCTCTCACCGAAACGGGCGGGGTGGCTGATGCTGCTGCGCGCTGATCCGGCGCGGCTGAAGCGTCTGATCGCGGCGTGGTGCGCGGGGACGCTGCGGCCGGTGATCGACAGCGTCTACGACCTTTCGGACGCGGACGCCGCCTTCGATCGGTTCGCGACCCGCGGAAAGCAGGGTCGCGTGCTGCTCAGGATCTAGAGCTGGTCGAGGCCGAAGCCGGCGTGCAGGGCGCGCACGGCCAGTTCGGTATAGGCCGCGTCGATCAGGACGCTGATCTTGATCTCGCTGGTCGAGATGACCTGAATGTTCACACCCTTCTCGGCCAGGGCCTGGAACATGGTCTTGGCTACGCCGGTGTGGCTGCGCATGCCGACGCCGATGACCGACACCTTGGCGACGTCCTCGTTCACCTGCACGTCATCGAAGCCGATCTTCGGCTGGGCGGCGCGGACGATCTCGACCGCGCGCTGGGCGTCGCGCTTGCCGACGGTGAACTCCATGTTCGCGGTGTCTGCGGTGCGCGCGTGGCTCTGGACGATCATGTCCACATTGACGTTGGCGTCGGCCAGCGCGCCGAAGATCTCGGACGACACGCCCGGATGGTCGGGCAGGCCGAACAGGCTGATCTTGGCCTCGTCACGGCTGTAGGCGACGCCGCTCACGATGCGCTTTTCCATGATCTCTTCCTCGTCGCACACGATGGTGCCTTGGCCGGGCGCTTCGCCGGGCTCGACAAAACTGGACAACACCCGCACCGGCACGTTCTGAGCCATGGCGAGTTCGACGGAGCGGGTCTGCAGGACCTTGGCGCCCAGCGACGCCATCTCCAGCATCTCCTCGTAGGAGATCTTGTTGAGCTTCCTGGCCTTGCTCTCGATGCGCGGGTCGGTGGTGTAGACGCCGTCGACGTCGGTATAGATGTCGCAGCGCAGGGCCTTCACCGCCGCGGCGATGGCCACGGCGCTGGTGTCAGACCCCCCGCGGCCGAGGGTGGCGATGCGGCCGTCGCGGGTCACGCCCTGGAAGCCGGCGATCACCGCCACCTCGCCGGCGTCGAGCGCCGCGCTCAGCGTCTCAGGCGGGATGTCGTCGATGCGGGCGCGGCCGTGGGCGTCATCGGCGATGATCGGAATCTGCCAGCCGAGCCAAGACTTGGCCGGCAGGCCCATGTTGCGCAGAGTCATGGCCAGCAAGCCGGCGGTCACCTGCTCGCCCGAGGCGACGACGGTGTCGTACTCGTCGTCCGACGAGGGCAGGCCCTGGGCCGCGGCGCCCGCGCCATCGGTCCAGGCGACCAGCTCATTGGTCTTGCCGGCCATGGCCGAGACCACGACCGCGACCTTGTGGCCGGCCGCGACTTCGGCGGCCACGAGGCGGCCGACGCGCCGGATACGCTCAAGGTCGGCGACGGACGTGCCGCCGAATTTCATCACTAGCCGAGACAGCGCAGGAGCTCCGCTTGAGAGGGAAGGCTGCGCCTAATAGCGGGGTGGACGGCCAGGGGCAATGTCTGCCTTGCCGAGGGTCGAAACGCCGCGTTGCGCGCAAGATGGCGCCCATTCGGGGCCTTTCGGGGCGATAGGGACTGGCGCCGTGCGCCGCGCGGTAGGAAAAGGGTTCCATGGCTTCCGCGTCCGCTTCGTCCATCGATCCGAAAGAGGTCGAACAGTTCTCCCGCATCGCCGCCGAATGGTGGGATCCGAAGGGCAAGTTCGCACCGCTGCACAAGTTCAACCCCTGCCGGCTCGCCTTCATCCGCGAGCAGGCGCTGCTGCGGTTCGGGCGCGACGCCAAGGCCATCCGCCCGTTCGAGGGGTTGAGGCTGCTGGATATCGGCTGCGGCGGCGGCCTGCTGTGCGAGCCGATGACCCGACTGGGCTTTGCGGTCACGGGGGTCGACGCCTCGGCGCGCAATATCGGCACGGCCAGCGCCCATGCCGCCGAGCAGGGGCTCGCCATCGACTATCGCGCCTCGACCGCGGAGGACCTGCTCGCGGGCGGCGAGGCGCCGTTCGACGTGGTGCTGAATATGGAGGTCATCGAACACGTGGCCGATCCCGGCGCCTACCTGCGTGACTGCGCGCGGCTGGTGGCGCCGGGCGGGCTGATGATCGTCGCCACCTTGAACCGCACGCTCAAGGCCCTGGCCCTGGCCAAGATCGGGGCGGAGTACGTGCTGCGCTGGGTGCCCGTCGGCACCCATGATTGGAACAAGTTCCTGAAGCCCGAGGAACTGCGCGGCTTCCTCGACGGGGAGCCGGTGGCGGTGCAGGGCCCCTATGGAGTCGCCTACGAGCCGCTGACGGGACGCTGGGCTCGCTCTTCCGACTGCGACATCAACTACATGATGACGGTCACGCGGGACGCGGCGTAAAGAGGCGGCGTAAGAGGAAGTACCCATGCCTTCGATACGGGTGCTTGGTCACGCCTTCCGCGCCTGGCGCAGGAACAAGCGCTGGGCCAAGCACGAGCCTGAAACGCCCTACCTGGCCGATCTTCTGAACGGTTCACCAGTGTGCCTGCACGTCGGGGCGAGCGACGGGCGCCATTCGTACGTCATGACCCAGGTCGCGCCCAAGGCGCAGGTCCACGCCTTCGAGCCATCGGCCTTCACTTTCGAGGTCCTGAAGATCTGCCTGGCGTGGCACCGCATCGCCGGCCAAGTGCGGCCGGTGCACGCCGCGGTCGCCGACATGCCGGGAGAACTGCTGCTGGTGACACCCAAGAAGACCTCCGGTCGCATGGGACGCGCCTACGCCTATGTGGCGACCGAGCCGCCGACCGGCCAGGTGCGGCCCGACCTCGAGGACGCGGGCCTGGAGCTGCAGCCCACGCCGGTGGTGACGCTGGACGGCTATTGCGAGCGCCAGGGGCTGGGGCGTGTCGATTTCATCCGGATGGACATCGAGGGCGCGGAACTGAAGGCGCTGAAGGGCGCCGAACACATCATCGACCGCGACCGTCCGCACGTATTGATCGAGATCCACCCGGTCATGCTGGAGGCGCGGTTCGGCGGCTCGGCGGAGGCCGTGCTCGAGGTCTTCCGCTCGCGCGGCTATCGGATGTTCGAGGTCAAGGGCGACCGGCTTGAGGAGACGACCTGCGTCGATCCCGATCTGCCCTGGAAGGACTATTTCTTCGTCCACCCGATGCGGGCGGGCGAGCTGCCGGACGGGGTGTTCAAGGCGCGGATGGCGGCCTGACATGACCCAAGCGGCGGACGGCGTCTGGGTGTTCGACGGCGTCTGCAACTTCTGTTCAGGATCGGTGCGACTGGCCCTGGCCCTGGATCGCGGCGGGACGCTGCGCTTCACACCGATCAAGTCCCCCTACGGCCGCGCCCTGGCGCAGGCGGCGGGGATCGACCCTGACCAGCCGGACAGCTTCATCTTCATGGACCAGGGCCGGGCGCTGGAGGGCTCGGACGCGGTGATCGGGCTGGCGCGGCGGCTGCCGGCGCCCTGGCGCTGGCTGGCGGCCGTGCGCGTGGTTCCCAAGCCCTGGCGGGACGCGGCCTATGGCTGGATCGCACGCAATCGCTACCAGCTGATGGGCAAGCGTCGGACCTGCATGGTCCCCACGCCCGAGATGCGGGCGCGGTTCATCCTGGAAGCGCCGCAGGCGTGAGGCGGCGGATCGTCCTTGTCGGCGCGACCGGCGCGTTCGGCGAGCGGCTGGCGCGACTGCTGGCGCCCTGGCCCCAGGTCGAACTGGTGCTGGCCGCGCGAGGCCTGGCCAGGGCGCAGGCTTTGGCCGACGAACTGGGCTGCCAAGCGGCAGGTTTCGACCGCGACCTTCCAGAAACCCTCGCGGATCTGGCCCCCTGGGCGGTGGTGGATGCGGCCGGACCGTTCCAGACCGGCGATCTGCGCCTGGCGCGCACGGCGGTAGCCGCCGGCGCGCACTACGTCGACATCGCCGACGGGCGCGCCTTCGTCGCCAGCTTCGCGGCCGACCTGGACGCGGCGGCGCGAGAGGCCGGCGTGCTGGCGGCCACGGGGGCGAGCTCGACCCCGGCGCTCTCCAACGCAGCCCTCGACGCGCTGACCGAAGGGTGGCGCGAGATCGAGACGGCCAGTGTGGCGATCTCGCCCGGCGCCCGGGCGCCGCGCGGCCTGTCGGTGGTGCGGGCCATCCTCTCCTATGCGGGGCGGCCCGTGAGAGTGTTCGCCGGGCGCGAATGGCGGACCGAGCCCGGCTGGAGCGGGCTGCGCCGCATCGACTTCCCCGGTGTCGGTCCGCGGCTGGTCAGTCTGTGCGAAACCCCGGACCTGGACGTGCTGGCCGGACGTGCGCGCACGCGGGCGAGGTTCCTGGCCGGACTGGAGCTCGTTCCGTTGCACCTGGGCCTGTGGCTGCTGGCCTGGGCGGTGCGGCTGGGTCTGGTGAAGTCTCTGGAGCCAGCGGCCGGACCGCTGCGCGCCGTGGCCGATCTGGTCGCGCCGCTGGGCTCGGACCGCGGCGGCATGGTGGTCGAAGCCGAGGGCCTGGGCGCGAATGGCGAGCCGCTGCGGGGCCGTTGGTCGCTGGCCGCCGAAGCGAACGCCGGGCCGAATGTGCCGGTGGCGGCCGCCGCGGCGGTGCTGCGCGGCCTCATCGAGGGCCGGCTGGCGGCGCCGGGCGCGGGGCCTTGCGTCGGCCTGGTCACGCTGGACGAGATCATGGCCGAGCTGGCGCACCTGCCGATCGTCACGCGGCTGGACGTCGGCGCACCGGCCGCGCCGGCCCTGCTGGGACGGCTTTTGGGGCCGCAGGCGGCGCGGCTGCCCGAGCCGGTGATCGCGGTTCACGACCGTCGCGCCGCGCGGACCTTCGGGGGGCTTGGCAGGGCGCGGGGCGCGCGCAGCCTGATCGCACGGCTGTCGCGGGCGATGATCGGCCTGCCCGAGCCGGGAACCTATCGCGACCTCAAGGTCACCATTTCGCCAGGCCCCGGCGGCGAGCGTTGGACCCGCGATTTCGGGCCGCGGCGGTTCTCCTCCTGGCTGACCGACCTCGATGCGCCCGGAGAGTTCGAGGAGCGGCTGGGGCTGCTGCGGTTCCGGTTCTCGCCGCATGTGCGGGGCGACGGCTTTTCCTGGCGCTTCGACTCCTGGCGGCTGCTGGGGCTGCGGCTGCCGAAGGCGCTGGCGCCCAAGATCCGGGCGGTCTCGTTCGCGCGCGACGGGGTCTATCGGTTCCGGGTGCTGACCGCCCATCCGTGGATGGGCGTCGTGTTCGCCTATTGCGGACGTCTGGACGGCTAGCTTCGCGCCGGCCGGCGACTTAGGGTCCTGCCAAACAACGAAAACGGAACTGGAGGACCCCGGGATGCTGGCCCTGATGATGGACCGCGCGCTCAATCTGCCGTCGATCCTCGAATATGCCGCCGCCTATCATGGCGAGCGCGAGGTGGTGACGCGCACGGTCGAGGGACCGATCCATCGCTATGGCTACGCCGAGGCCCTGGCCCGCGCCAAGCGGATGGCCAACGCCCTGATCGCCCTGGGCGTCAAGCCCGGCGACCGGGTGGCGACGCTCGCCTGGAGCACCCACCGCCACTTCGAGCTCTATTTCGCGGTCTCGGGCATCGGGGCGGTCCTGCACACCATCAATCCGCGCCTGCACCCGGATCAGGTGGTCTGGGTGGCCGATCACGCCGAGGACGCCATCCTCCTGTTCGACATCACCTTCGGCGAACTGGTTCGCGACATCGCCCCGAAGCTCTCGACCGTGAAGACCCTGGTGGCGATGACCGACCGCGCGCACCTGCCGCCCGAGGCGCCGGCCGGCACGCTGATCTATGAGGACCTGATCGAGGCCAATTCGCCCGAGTTCGACTGGCCCGAGCTGGATGAGCGGACCGCCTCGGGCCTCTGCTACACCTCGGGGACGACGGGCAACCCCAAGGGCGTGCTCTATGGCCATCGCTCGACGGTGCTGCACGCCATGGCGCTGGTCGCGCCGGACGCCTTCAACCTATCGGCCCGGGACGCGGTGCTGCCCTGCGCCCAGATGTACCACGCCAACGCCTGGTGCACGCCCTATGCGGCGCCGCTGGTGGGGGCCAAGCTGATCCTGCCGGGACGGCTGCTGGACGGGCCGTCGATCTGCGAGCTGGCGGTGGACGAGGGGGCGAGCTTCCTGCTGGGCGTGCCGACCATCTGGGTCGGGGTGCTGGACCACCTGGACAAGACTGGCCAGACCCTGACCACGGTGCGCACCGTCGCCATCGGCGGATCGGCGCCGACCGCCTCGCTGATCAGTCGGGTGGAGACGCAACTCGGCGCGACGGTGCGCCAGATCTGGGGAATGACCGAGACCAGCCCCCTGGGCGTCATCAACACACCGCTGCCCAAGCACGCCGGCGAGGACGAGAGCGCGGCGACGACGCGCAAGCTGAAGCAGGGCAGGGGCCTGTGGGGCGTCGACCTGCGGATCATGGGCGACGACGGCGCCGAGCTGCTGCACGACGGGGTCAGCGCCGGGGCGCTGCAGGTGCGCGGGCCATGGGTCTCCAGCGCCTATTTCAAGAACGACGGAGCCCAGGCCTTCCAGGCGGACGGCTGGTTCGACACCGGCGACATCGCCACGATCGACGCCGATGGCTATCTGCGCCTGACCGACCGGGCGAAGGACGTGATCAAGTCGGGCGGCGAGTGGATCTCGACCCTCGACCTGGAGGATGCGGTCTCCTCGCACCCGGCGGTGGCGCTGGCCGCGGCGATCGGCGTGCCGCATCCCAAGTGGGACGAGCGGCCGTTGCTGCTGGTCGTGCTGCGGCCGGGCCAGAGCGCCGATCCGGAGGAGCTGAAGGCGCACGTGGCCGCGCGGGTGGCGAAGTGGTGGACGCCCGACGAGGTGCGCATCGTGGAGGCTCTGCCGATCGGCCCGACAGGCAAGGTGCTGAAGCGCGAAATCCGGGAAAAGGTCGCCGGCTGACCGGCGGCCTGTCGATCCGCGCCGGCCCCGTTCGTCGTTGAGGCAGGGCCAAAGGAGACATCCCATGCCGCGTTACCTGCTCAACATCTGCCAGCCCGACGGGCCGCCGCCGCCGCCCGAGGTGCTGGAGCCGATCATGCGTGACCTGCAGAAGGTAAACGACGAAATGATCGCGGCCGGCGCCTGGGTCGCCTCGAACGCCTTGCATCCGGCCGAGGCGGCCAAGGTCGTCACCGTGCAGGACGGCGTCGCGCGGATCAGCGACGGCCCCTTCGTCGAGAGCAAGGAGCATGTCGGCGGCTTCACCATCGTGGAGGCGACCGACATGGCCGCGGCCCTCGCCTGGGCCGAAAAGCTCTCGCGGGCCATCACCCTGCCGATCGAGGTGCGCGAGATCCAGATGATCCCCTGACCGGCGATTGCGCCGACGCGAAACAGGCCCGGCCTTGCGAACCGCGTTTGATCTGCCGCGTTCCACACCCAGATCAGGATCCCTGGTTTGGAGCTGAGGAATTGTCCCGCAAGAGACCCAAGGGCGTGCTGTCCATGGGATGGGCGTGCATCGAGTGCGCCGCCACCGGCCGCACTGAACATGTCCCGACATCCGACGACTATCCGGACACCCTGGTGCGCCGGGTCCGTTTCGAGGCTGGCGGAGGCCTGGGCTGGAAGCTGTCGGCGATAACGACCCCGCGCGAGCGGCCGGCGCCGTGGAAGATCGTGGTCGTGACCGGGGCCCCGTCGTGGGCTGAGTATTGGGCACCGGCCCTGGCCGCCCTGCCGCAGGACCGCGAGATGACGGTGGTCGACCGGCCGGGCTACGCCGGATCCGAGCCGGTCGAGTATGTCGGCGACATCGAGGTCCAGGCGCGCGCCCTGGCGCCGCTGCTGCAGGCGCGGCCGGGCCAGAAAGTGCTGCTGGTCGGCCAATCCTACGGCGCGGCGATCGCTTCGATCATGGCCGAGCAGAACCCCGGGCGGGTCCACGGGCTGGTGCTGCTGTCAGGCTATTTCGGCGAGTCCGGGCCGACGGCGCGCTGGCTGGTCGGCATGGGCGCGCGGCTGCTGGCGATCATCCCACGCGACCTGCGCCATGCAGTCCTGGAGGTCTCGGGCCAGCCGGGCCAACTGGCGCATCTGCACCGGGCGCTCGCGCGGGTGCGGGTCCCTGTGCACGTCGTCCACGGGGACAAGGACGACTTCGCGCCCATCGAAACCGCCGAGCGGCTGGCGGCTGAAACCAAGACGCGGCGGCCCATCCGGTTCGAGCGCGTGCCCGGGGCCAATCACTTCCTGAACGACGGCCCGGTGGAACCGCTGCTGGCCGCGTTGGAGGCCTGCATTCCGGTTCGCCGGCCGCTGCTGGCCTGGCCGAAGATCGCCTGGACGCGGCCGGCTTGGCTGCGGCTGGGGCCCATGGGAACGCACGTCAGCGCCTGACGCCCGGAACCGGAGGCCGCGGGCGGCGGTTGTGGCCGGCTGGGTGGGCTCTCCCGAGGAGAGCAAAGACATGATCGTAAAGCTACTCGCAGGGCTTGCGCTGGCGGGCGTGAGCCTGACGCCTGCGCTGGCCCAGGAACCGCCCGGCGGACGTCCAGGCATGGCGCCGCCGGCGGCCGCGACGCCCCCGGTCAATCCCGATCCGATGACCGGCCCCTCGCCGGACGCGATGACCGGCCGGGCAAGCGACGCCGCCGCCCGCTTGACCGATTCCGACCTGCGCCCCGGCGCCTCGGTCACCGACCAGAGCGGCGCCGCGATCGGGACCATCTCCAAGGTCGAGGGAACAGGCGACTCGGCGATGGTGACGCTGTCGTCCAAGGGCAAGACCAAGACCGTGCCGCTCTCCAGCCTGTCGAAGTCCGGAACCGGCCTGGTGTCCTCGACAAGCAAGGCCGAGATCTGGGGCCCGAAGTAGGATCGCCCTGCCTGGCTCCCGGCCTCCCCGCGGCGACCGGGAACCGAGTCCGCGAACATCCTCAAAAACGCCTTGGCCAGCGTCACCTGAACAGCGATAAGGTTGGCGTGACCAAGGCTGCGGCCATACCGTGGCTTCGATAAACGCTTGGGGAGATCGCGATAGATGAAAGCCGCAGTGCTGCGTGAAGTGGGCAAGCCGCTTCAGATCGAGGACGTCCAGATCAACAAGCCCGGCCCGCACGAGGTGCTGATCCGCACCAAGGCCGCCGGCCTTTGCCATTCGGACCTGCACTTCATGCAGGGCTCGTACCCCACCGCCCTGCCGGCGGTGCTGGGCCACGAGAGCGCCGGCGTCGTCGAGCAGGTCGGTTCGGAAGTGCGCACGGTGAAGCCCGGCGACCACGTCATCACCTGCCTGTCGGCCTATTGCGGCCATTGTGAATTCTGCCTGACCGGCCACCTGTCGCTGTGCGTCTCGCCCGACACCAAGCGGGACGCCGAGCAGGAGCCGCGCCTGAAGGCCACGACCGGCCCGATGCAGCAGTACCTGAACCTGTCGTCCTTCGCCGAGCAGATGCTGATCCACGAGCATGCCTGCGTTGCGATCCGCAAGGACATGCCCTTGGACCGCGCTGCGCTGATCGGCTGCTCGGTGATGACCGGCGTGGGGGCTGCGATCCACACCTCGAACGTACGCCCGGGGGAGACCGTGGCTGTCATCGGCTGCGGCGGCGTCGGCCTGGCGGCGATCAACGGGGCGGCGATCGCCGGCGCCTCGCGCATCATCGCGGTCGACATGGTCGCCTCGAAGGGCAACCTGGCCTCGCAGTTCGGCGCCACCGACTTCGTCGACGCCTCCAAGACCGACGCGGTCAAGGAAGTGATCGAGATGACCAAGGGCGGCGTCCACCACTCCTTCGAAGCCATCGGGCTGGCCAAGACCGCCGAGCAGGCCTTCGGCATGCTGCGCCGCGGCGGCACCGCCAACGTCATCGGCATGATCCCCATCGGCCAGAGCGTGACCCTGCCGGGGTTCGCGTTCCTGTCGGAAAAGCGCATCCAGGGCTCGATGATGGGCTCGAACCGCTTCCCGGTCGACATGCCGCGCCTGGTCGACTTCTACATGTCGGGCAAGCTGAAGCTGGACGAGATGATCTCGCAGCGGATCAAGCTGGAGCAGGTCAACGAAGGCTTCGAGGAAATGAAGAAGGGCGAACTGGCCCGCTCGGTCATCGTCTTCGACTGATCGCCCCGCTTTTCCGGACGATATCGGCCCTCCCTTCGGGGAGGGCTTTTTCGTTCGCGGCTCAACTTTTTGTAAGACGGCGGCCCGACCGATGCGAGGTGGCGGGCTGAAGCTCCTTCTCAGGCGGACGTCACCGCCACATGGAGCAAGCAAATGAAGTCTTCCGTCCTCCTTGCCGGTTCGCTGGCCGCCTCGCTCGTCCTGGCCGGCGCCGCGGTCGCCGCCACCCCCGCCCCGGCCTCCGCCGACAGCGGCCAGCCGGCCGCGTCCGCTCCGGCGAAGACCACTCATCACAAGAAGCATCACCGCGCGAAGAAGGCCGCTCCGGCCGCCGCGGCGACCCCGGCGGCCAAGTAGCCGCGCCAGCCCAGGGAGAACGCCATGTCCCGCACTCTTGCCTGGACCGCGGCGCTTGCGCTGACGGCCGGCCTGTCGATGGCGGGGGCTGCTTCGGCTGCGCCCTGCCGCGACGCCAAGGGCCACTTCGCCAAGTGCCCGGCCGCTGCAGCCGCGGCGGCCAAGCCCGAAAAGTGCCGCGACGCCAAGGGTCACTTCACCAAGTGCGTCGCCGGGGCCAAGCCGGCGGCGACCGTGGCCAAGAAGTAAGCGTCAACAAGAAGGGGATAGGACGCCCGGGGGCCGGACCCCGGGCGTCTTTCCTATTTGACGAAGAAGCCGAGCAGGCAGGGCCGCAGGTATTCCTCAATCACGCCCTCGGTCGACGGCGGGGTCTTTTTCGGCTCCAGCGGCAGGCAGGCGTTGAACACCACCATCGAGGTGTAGGCGGCCAGCAGCGGATCGACGGGCCGGATGGAGCCGTCGGCGATTCCGTCCGAGATGATCCCGGCGAACGAATTGCCGATCTGCTGGAAGCGAAGCAGCATGCGCCGGCGCATGGCCGTCGGCACCGCCGCCAAGGCATGGTGGCGAAGGATTCGCCCGCCGCCGCCTTCGGCCTGGTGCATGCCCAGGGAGACCACCGCCAGCCACAGCCGCTCCCATCCCGAGCCAGCCTTGCCGGCCTCGCGCCTGGCGCGCTCGATCAGATCGAAGGTGCGCTGGAAGCAGGCGACGGCGAGTTCGTCCTTGTCGCTGTTGTGGTGGTAGAACGAGCCCTTGGTGACCTTCAGCTCCGCCGAGATCTTGTCGACCGAGGCGCCGCGATAGCCCTCACGGTTGATCAGCTTGGTGGCGGCCACCAGGAAGCGGTCGCGCGTCACCTCGTCGTTCTCGGCGACCGGGCCGCCCAGATCGACCAACGGCAGGCCGGGCCAGGCCCGGCCCTGAGCGGCCAGACCGTTCACCAGGATGTCGGCCAGGCGGGCGGCGACGCGGCCGTAGTCGTCGGGCGCATAGGCTGGCAGCCAGCTGTCGGACCAGGTCAGCAGGTTGACCACAAGCCGCGCCAGGCCCTGGCGGCGCAGGGTGGCGACCCAGGGCGTGTCCTCCGACTTCAGCAGCCGCCCGATGCGGACATAGAGCGCCTCGAAGGCGTCGATCACCGGCTGCTTCTGGTCGCCCTCGATCAGATAGACCTCGCTGAACGGCGCCAGAGGGCCTTCCTCGCCGAGGGCGATGCGGCGGCGGGTTTCGAAATAGGCGGCGACGAAGGTGGTCAGCCGGTCGGCCGGCGCGCTGCGCGCCTCGGCCTGGTCGAGCATGGCGGCGAAGCGGCCGATGGTGTCGTGCAGCACCGCGGCGGCCAGGTCTTCCTTGCGTTTGAAGTAGTAGGTCAGGCTGACCGGGTGCAGGTCCATCCGCTTGGCGACGGCCGCCAGGGTGAACCCGCTCATACCCTGCTGGGCGAACACCTCGGTGGCGGCCGCCATGATGGCGTCTCGCTTGGCGGCGTAACGCGCGCGGGGCTTGGACTGGGCGGCTGCGGTCAAGACGATCCTCCGCTCGAACACGGTTCGACGGGCGACGTTAGTGCGCGCGCGCGATGGTTGGAAGCGCCACCGAACGCCTTGGGCGTCAGCGCCGCAGGGAGGGCGCCTGGACGGTGTCGGCCAAGGCCAGGCGGCCGGCGCCGTCCTCGGCGTCCTGCCGCTTGATCATGGCGTCGATGCGGGCCTTCTGGGCGCGGAAGGCGGCCAGCTCGCCGCCGGCCAGCACGGTGCCCTGAGGCACCTTGGCCCCGACCGGGTTCACGCGCTTGCCGTGCTGCCAGATCTCGTAGTGCAGGTGCGGGCCGGTGGAGGCGCCGGTCGAGCCGACATAGGCCACGACCTGGCCCTGGCTGACGCGCTGGCCGGCGCGCACGCCCTTGCCGAAGCGCGAAAGGTGCGCGTAGCCGGTCTCGAAACCGCCCGAATGGCGGATGCGCACCCAGTTGCCGTACCCGCCCCATCGGCGCGCCTCGACCACCACGCCATCGCCCGCCGCGAAGACCGGCGTGCCGCTGCCGGCCCCGAAGTCGATCCCCTGGTGCATGCGGTTGTAACCGAGGATCGGATGGCGGCGCATGCCGAAGCGGCTGGTCATGCGGGCGTTGTCGACCGGGGTGCGAAGCAGGAAGCCTTTGATGTTCTTGCCGGTCTCGTCGAAGTACTGCACGTCGCCGTTGGAGCGCTCGAAGCGGTAGAACTGCACGCCCTTGATGGCGGCGTATTCGAGGGCGCCCGTCTCGATGGTGCGGCCGCTCTCGGTGACCTTGCGGTCGAAGATCATGGTGAAGTCGTCGCCGGGCTTCAGATCGCGGTCGAAGTCGACCTTGTGCGAGAACAGCTTGACCATTTCGCTGACCAGCGACGGGTCCGCGCCCATGCGCGAGGCGCTCTCGTAGAGGGAGCCGTCGATCTCGCCGCGGGCGACCATCTCCTCGTCGCGGATCTTCTCCTCCATCTCGCGCAGGCGCAGGGCGCCGTCGAAGGCGCGCGACAGGGTTATCGACTGGGCGGGGCCCGTGCGCAGCGACAGGCCGATCAGCCTGGCCGGGCCGCGCTCGCCGCGCGGACGGGCGACGGCCGCGTCGAAGGCCATCCCGGCCTTGATGTGGACGGTGTCCATGGCCTCGGCCAGCGTCTCGACGGCGCGGCGCGCCTCGTCGCGTGGAACGCCGGCGCGCTCGACGGCCGACTCCAGCGTCTCGCCCGGCAGCACCTTGACCGGCACGCTCTGCGGACGGGCGAAACCGGGCTGGGCCTCGGACTGGGTGAAGGCCGCATGCTGCAGGGCGGTGATGGTCGCCGAGTCCATCGGCGCCTTGGCCTGGGCCGGCGGATTGTCGGCGGCCAGTTTCCAGCCGACGGCCAGGGCCGCGATCCCCGCCAGGCCGATGGCCAAGCGCGGCGTGAGGCGGAAAGTCGGGCGTCGCGGATCGAACTCTTGCATCGTGCCCCCGTACTCGCGATGCCCATGGACGTCCGTCGGCCCATGGAAAAGGCGCTAGATAGCTGGCGAACGGCTTAGCCGTTGTCTACCGATTATGGTTAATCGCCGGTAAGCTTTTCCGGCGGCGACGCCTGTTAGAGCAGACGCAGGACCAATTCGGCAGGACGGCACAGAGCCGCACCCTTAGGCGTGGACACGATAGGCCGATTCACCAGGATCGGATCGAGGATCATGGCCGCGATGATCGCCTCGCCCGAGGTCGATGGGTCGGTCAGGCCCAGTTCGTCGGCCCGCGTGCCCCGATCTCGGAGAATTTCACGGGGCGAAACACCCATGCGGGCGGTCAGGTCCTCGAGCTGCTCGCGCGTCCAACCGGTCTTCAGGTACTCGACGACCGTCGGCTCCACACCCTTCTCGCGCAGCAGCGCCAGGGTGTTGCGAGACGTTCCGCAGGAAGGGTTGTGATAGATGACGACCCCGTCTTGAGCGCTCATGCGGCGTCCTTTCGCAAGCTTCACCAGGACCGTGGCGGACAGCGCCCGCATGGCGGTCGGAGGCCAATACCGCGTTCCGCTGGGCGCGCGCCACCCCTGGAAGATGCGAACGAGTTTCAGCACGGTCCTTGACGGAGGCGGGGCGCGCCTTGATCTAGGACGGACTGGGCCCGTGAAAAACTTGGAGAACCTCAAGATGAAGAAGCTCTTGGCCGCCGCCAGCCTGGCGGCCGTGATGATCGCCACCCCCGTCCTGGCCCAGACCCCCGGGGCGCCGGACGTCTCGCGCGTCACCGCCGCCACCTACAAGGTCGACGCCAACCACACCCAGGTAGTCTGGTCGGTGGACCACATGGGCTTCTCGATCCTGTACGGCATGTTCGGTTCGATGAGCGGCACGCTCGCCCTCGATCCGGCCAAGCCGCAGGACGCCAAGGTGTCCATCGAGATCCCGATGAGCGGCATGACCACCACCTCGGCCGGCTTCACCAAGCACCTGTCGAGCGCCGACTTCTTCGACGTCGAGAAGTTCCCGACCGCGAAGTTCGAGTCGACCTCGGTCGCAGTGAGCGGTCAGACCGCCAAGATCACCGGCAACCTGACGCTGCACGGCGTGACCAAGCCGGTCGTGCTGGACGCCAAGTTCACCGGCGCCGGCTCCAACCCGATGAGCAAGGCCCCGACCGTGGGCTTCTCCGCCACGGCCAAGATCAAGCGCAGCGACTTTGGCCTGGGCCGCGTGGTCCCGGTCGTCGGCGACGAAGTGGATCTGAAGATCACCGCCGCCTTCGAGAACAAGTAGGCCTCTACCAGGCGAACTTGCGGGCGCCGCCGACCAAGGCGGCGCCCGAATTGCCGAACCCGGCCAGGCCGGACGGCGGATGCGGCAGAGGCTTCAGGCCCGCCGGCAATTCCGAGAGAACCGCAGCATAGTCGGCCTGGATCGACCCGGGCGCGCGGCTCCGGAACCGAAGCGTGAGGCCTGGGGCCGGCGCTTCCCAGGCGATGCGGGCGCTGGAGCCCGGCTCGCCCAGCATCTTCGCAGGACGACCGTTGATCGTCAGATCGGTCAGGGCGGCGTCCGACGTCAATCTCAGCATCAGGGTGCGCGTTCCGGGCGGCGGCGTCAGGACCAGCTCGTGCGCGCCGTCGGCCGTAGGTGCGAAGGCCGCGGTGAAGGCAGGTGCGGCGGTCATGGCGGCGGACGCCGCCCAGACCTCCTTGCGGCGCAGGGCGGGCAGACTGACCTTTTCGATCTTACCGCCGTCGGCGGCCAGGACCTGGCGCGTCCAGTCCGGCAGGGCGGGCGCGTCGCTGATGCGCAGGGTGCGTGTCGGCTCCAGATAATAGGCGACATGGGTCGGCTGCGGGTAGCGCGCGGTCCAGGGCGGGTCGATGCGGATCGCCGTGACCGCGGCGGCGCCGAGCAGCAGGATGGCGAGAGCCGCGGTGCGCGCGCCTTTCTGATCCTCGGCCGGCTGGGCCAGGGGCCAGAGCAGCAGGGCGGCGATCCAGACGATGACCGCGAGCAACTCGGGCTGATCGAGGCCCAGATAGATCCCGTGGCCGAAGGCGAGCAGCCAGCCGAGACCGGCGGCCGCGATGGCCCCGAGCACGATCAGCGACGGCAGCTTGCGGCGGCTGGCGAAGGCGGTGAGAGCGGCGGCGAGCGCGGCCAGGGCCAGCGGCCAGGCGACCAACATCGCGGTGGTCGGCGCGGCCGCCTGCAGGCCGCAAGCGGCGAGGAAGCCTGTCGCGAGCACACCGGCCCAGGCGCCGGCGACGCCGGCGGGGCGGCCGAAGGAGACGAGAGCGAGCGCCGCGCCGAACCCGCCCACGGCCAACGCGATCATGTCGGTGTGTCCGAAGGCCGACGAGGCCGCGCCCAGCGCCAGGACCAGCACCGCGCCGGCGAGACGCATGCGTCCACGGCCCGCGGCGGCGGCGGCCAGGACCAGGGCCCCGGCGCCCAGCAGGGCCACCGCCGTTTCCCACCGTCCAGCCTGGGCCAGCAGGTAGTGCTGCTCGAGGAAGCCGAAGCCGGCCCCGGTGGCCAGGCGCGCGAGCTTCAGGCTGACCACCGCCAGGGCGATGGCGTAGAGGGCCGCGCCGACGCCCTTGGCGATGTCGACCAGAGCCAGGGCCTTGGCCTGGCGGGCACGCCAGGCGCCCACGGCGATCAGGACCGCGATGGCCGCCAGCAGCAGCCAGCCCGCGGCGGGCGGGTAGGCGAGGATCTTGTCGCCGTAGACATTGGCATAGACGAGGTTTGGGCCGTTGGCGGGCAGGGCCTTGGCGAAGGCGGCCTCGCGCGTGGCGGCCAGCGCCTCCTGGCCCATGTGCTGCAGCGAGCCCTTGTCGAGATTGGCTGGGGTCGAGGTCGGCGCGTGATAGTCGTACTGGCCGGCGATGAAGGCGTAGTTCAGGCCGGCGACGTCCGCGGCCTTGGACACCGAGAAGTCGGTGTCATTGGGCATCTGCTCGTAGAGGAAGACGGTGAGCGTGGTCGCGGCCGGGCTGACCGAGCCGCGCTGGAGCAGGCCGATCGTGCCCGCGTTGGCCGAGCCGGTCTGGAACATCTGGGCGCGGCCGGCGCCGCCGCGCGCCTCCATGTTGATCATGAAGCCGATCCGCTTGGCGAGCGGGTGCTGGTCGAAGAAGGCCTGGGCGCCGAGCAGGCCGCTCTCCTCGCCGTCGGTCAGCAGCACGATCACGTCGCGGGCCGGGGTTCCCTGCGCCTTCAGCGCGCGGACGATCTCCAGGGCGGCTGCGGTCCCGGCCGCGTCGTCGGCCGCGCCCGGCGAGCCCGGCACGCTGTCGTAGTGGGCCATCAGCGCGACGGCCGGAGCGGCGCGATCCGCCCCTGGCAGGACGCCGACGATGTTCTCGACAGTTCCGCCGGCGGCCCAGGAGATCTTGCCCTGGGGCTCATGGCGCAGAACCTCGGCGCGCTGCACCTGCGGCGAAAGGTCGAGCGCGGTCATCCGGGCGACGAGGTGGTCGCGGGCCGCGGCGTTGGCGGCGCTCCCCATGGGGTGCGGGACCGACGCGATCGCCTCGACATCGGCCATGGCGCGTGAGGCGGAGAAGGCGGCCGCAGGGGCGTTCCCCGGCGACGGTTCAGGCGTGCGCTCTCCGGCCCAGGCCAGGAAGAAACCTGCCGCAAGGCACAGGATCAGTGCGATCGAGCGTCCCATGTCTCCGCCTCCCCGCGAACACTTTTGCCGGGAGCCTAGCGCGGAACTCACGCAAAAAGAAAACGCCCGCCGGAAGGAGCGGCGGGCGTCTATGATTTCAGTCGTCGCTCAGCGCCATTCAGGCGGCGGCGGCGGCCTCGTGCGGGTCGCGCAGCACGTAGCCGCGGCCCCAGACGGTTTCGATGTGGTGCTTGCCGTCGGCGGCGGCCGCAAGCTTCTTGCGCAGCTTGCAGATGAAGACGTCGATGATCTTCAGCTCGGGCTCGTCCATGCCGCCATAGAGGTGGTTCAGGAACATTTCCTTGGTGAGCGTGGTGCCCTTGCGGAGCGAGAGCAGCTCCAGCATCTGATATTCCTTGCCCGTCAGGTGCACCCGCACGCCGTTCACTTCAACGGTCTTGGCGTCGAGGTTGACGGTGATGTCGCCGGTCTTGATGACCGACTGGGCGTGACCCTTGGAGCGGCGGACCACGGCGTGAATGCGGGCCACCAGCTCGTCCTTGTGGAACGGCTTGGTCATGTAGTCGTCGCCGCCGGCGCCGAACGTCTTGACCTTGGTGTCGATCTCGGCCGTGCCGGACAGGATCATGATCGGGGTGTTGATCTTGGCGACCCGCAGCGTGCGCAGCACGTCCATGCCGCTCATGTCAGGCAGGTTCAGGTCGAGCAGGATCAGGTCGTAGTCGTAGATCTTGCCGAGATCGACGCCTTCCTCGCCCAGGTCCGTCGTATAGACGTTGAAGCCTTCCGACTTGAGCATCAGCTCGATGCTCTGCGCCGTGGCGCTGTCGTCCTCGATCAATAGTACGCGCATCGGTTCCTCCTCGAACGGCAGCGCTCAAGCCCAACTTCTTCAGGCAGTCCGCCTCGATCCTCGCGGTTAACTTGCCAGCGAGTTAATTTATGACCGGTTAATGGTGAAACGCCTTCGAGCGAATCGTTAATCCGGTTCGGGATTCGCCGACAAGCGTTGCGCCCGCGCACGGAGTCGCACGCGGGTTGAATCTTTTGTGATTGGACTTGTCGGGCGAACACCGGCTGCGGCGAGCCGCCGATTTTAACGTCATGACCATCGGGGAACGCCTGGGGAAGGCGCTCGTTCATTGGGGAGTCTCGCCCCAGCCGAAGGACGTATCATGGCCGTGAAACTGAAGCCGCTCGCAGACCAGGTCATCGTCATCACGGGGGCTTCGTCCGGCATCGGCCTGGCCACGGCGCGCAAGGCCGCCAAGGCCGGCGCAGCGGTGGTGCTGGCGGCGCGCAACGGCGAGGCTCTGCGCGCCGTCTGCGAGGACATCGAGGCCGAGGGCGGGCGCGCCTACGCCGTGCCGACCGACGTCGGAAATCCTGCGGAGGTCGAACGGCTGGCCCGTGCCGCGATCGCCCGCTTCGAGCGGATCGACACCTGGGTGAACGACGCCGGCGTCGGGCTGTTCGGCGAATTGCAGGATACGACGTCCGACGATCACGAGCAGCTCTTCCGGACCAACTACTTCGGAGTGGTCAACGGCTCGCTGGAGGCGGTGAAACACGTCCGTCAGCGAGGCGGCGGCGGCGCCCTGATCAACCTCGGCTCGGTGCTGTCGGACGCCGTGGTTCCGCTGCAGGGCGCCTATGCGGCCTCCAAGCACGCGGTGAAAGGATTCACCGATGCCCTGCGGATGGAACTGATCCGCGAGCGTCTGCCGGTCAGCGTCACCCTGGTGAAGCCGGCCAGCGTCGCCACCCCCTTCGCCGACCATGCTCGCAATCTCATGGAGAAGGCGGCGCGCCTGCCGCCGCCTCGCTATGCGCCCGAGGTCGTGGCGGATGCGATCCTGCATGCCGCGACGCATCCTATTCGGGAGCTTTCGGTCGGTGGGGCGGCGAGGCCCATGGCCGCAGGGTCGGCCGTCGCGCCGGGCCTGGTGGCGCGATTTGCCGCGCCGCTGATGCGCGGGCGGAACGCGCCGTCGCAGCATGACAATCTCTATACCGCCGGAGTCGACGGCCTGACCGATAGCGAGCGGATGCGAGGGCGCGGCTTCAGCCTCTATGCCGAGGCGCAGAAGCGGCCGGGCCTGGCGCTCGGCCTGGGCGCGTTGGCGGTGGTCGGGATCGCGGCCGTCGTCGGGCGCGGGAGCCTGGCGCGAAACGTCCGGCCGCTGCTCGCCAGGGCGGCCCGCCCGCTTGTGACGCGGGCGGCGATGCGCCAGCCCGTCGCAGCGGCCAAACTGGCCCTCAAACACCCGCGCCAGGCGGCCAGACTGGCCGCCGCGCTGCGCTGACGCGGGCGCGGAATCTTCACCAGGAGTTAACGGGGCCGGGCGGACTCTGCGGGCGGTCGAATCTGACCCTCGGGAACCTCGTCCTTGCGTAGCCTCGTCGCCGCTGTCGAACGGATTGATCCGTTGACCGTCTCCGGTCGCGTCGCAGCCGTGAACGGCCTCCTCATCGAGGCCCGCGGCGGGCTGACGCGCCTGGCGGTCGGGGCCCGCGCCGAGATCGAGCGGCGGGCGGACAAGCCGCTGGCGGCCGAGGTCGTGGGCTTTCGCGAGACCCGCGCTCTGCTGATGCCGTTCGGCCCGGTGGAGGGCGTGGCGCCCGGGGCCGAGATCCGCATCGAGCCGCAGGGCTCGGCCGTGCGGCCGACCACCGCCTGGCTGGGCCGGATTGTCGATGCGTTCGGGGAGCCGATCGACGGCCTGGGGCCGCTCCCACAGGGCACCGCCGCCTATCCGCTGCGCGCCGCGCCGCCGGCCGCCCATGCCCGCGGGCGGGTGGGCGAACGCCTGGACCTGGGCGTGCGCTCGATGAACGTCTTCACCACCTGCTGCCGCGGCCAGCGCCTGGGCGTGTTCGCCGGCTCGGGCGTCGGCAAGTCGGTGCTGCTGTCGATGCTGGCCAAGCAGTCGGACTGCGACGCGGTCGTGGTCGGGCTGATCGGCGAGCGGGGCCGCGAGGTCCGCGAGTTCATCGAGGAAACCCTTGGCGAGGAGGGCCTGAAGCGCGCCGTCGTGGTGGTGGCGACCTCGGACGAGCCGGCGCTGAAGCGGCGGCAGGCGGCCTACATGACGCTCGCCATCGCCGAGTTCCTGCGCGACCAGGACCTGGAAGTCCTCTGCATGATGGACTCGGTCACCCGCTTCGCCATGGCCCAGCGCGAGATCGGCCTGGCCGCCGGCGAGCCGCCGACCACCAAGGGCTATACGCCCACGGTCTTCACAGAACTGCCCAAGCTGCTGGAGCGGGCCGGTCCGGGGCCGATCCGGCCGGACGGCACCACGGCGGGACCGATCACCGGCATCTTCACCGTGCTTGTCGACGGCGACGACCACAACGAGCCGATCGCCGACGCGGTGCGCGGGATCCTGGACGGTCACATCGTGATGGAGCGGGCGATCGCCGAGCGTGGCCGCTTCCCGGCGATCAACGTACTGAAGTCGATCAGCCGGACCATGCCCGGCTGCCACCTTCCGCACGAGCGCGAGATCGTGAAGGCCGCGCGCCAATCGCTGGCCGCCTACGCCAACATGGAAGAACTGATCCGCATCGGCGCCTATCGCGCCGGCGCCGATCCGCAGGTCGACCGGGCCATCGCTCTCAACCCCTCGCTGGAGGGGTTCCTCGCCCAGGACAAGGACGAGGCGACGGGGCTGGAGGAGAGCTTCGACCTGCTGGCCAACATTCTGAACGGTGACGCCGCATGAGCTGGGCTCAATCGCTGATCAAGCTGTCGACCTACGAGGTCGAGGTGCTGCAGAAGCGGCTGGCGGAGATCGCCGAGCGCCGGATGGGCGCGGAGATGAAGCTGGCCCTGCTGGAGGCCGAGGGCGAGGCCGAGGCCATGCGCGCCCGCGAGGACGCGGAGGCCGGCTGGTACCAGGTCGGGTTCTGGGAAGGCCTGCGCGCCCGCAAGGCCATGGTGCAGGTCGACATCGACCGTATCGCTCTGGAGGAGGCCGGCGCGCGCGACGCACTGGCGCTGGCCTTCGAGGAGCAGAAGAAATACGAGCAGGTGGCCGAGAACATCCGCCTGGCCCAGCGCAAGGAAGCGGCCCGGCTGGAGACCGCCGCGCTCGACGAACTGGGCCTGCGCCGCGCAGCGGGCGGAAGTCGCTGATCTCCATCCCCGGCAGAGGCGAGGTTTCGCGCAGGGCGATGCTGGCCTCGGCCCTGGCGCTGGCCGCCTGCGACCGGCAGGGCGCGGCGCAGGCCGCGGCGGTCGACCTGCCGCCGCTCAAGTCGCTGGCGGCGTTTCCGGTGGGGACCTGCGTGCAGGCGGTCCAACTCGACGATCCCGGCTTCGCCGCCCTGGTCGCGGCCCAGGTCTCCCAACTCACGGCCGAGTGGGAGATGAAGATGGAGTACATCGTCCAGGACGATGGCTCCTTCCGTTTCGACGCGCCCGACCGCATCGCCGCTTTCGCGCGCACGCACGGCCTGAGGTTCTTCGGTCATACGCTGGTCTGGTACGCCCAGAGCCCGCCTGCCTTCGAACGGCTGGACGCGGGCCGGATCGCCTTCGACGGCGCCTATCGCAACTACATCCACGCCGTGGTGGGCCGCTATCGGGGCCAGGCGGTCGGTTGGGACGTCGTCAACGAGGCGGTGGCCGAGGACGGCGAGGGCTGGCGCGATAGCCTGTGGTCGCAGCGGCTGGGCCGGTTGGAACACATGACGCTGGCCTTCCAGCACGCGCGAGAGGCCGACCCCGAGGCGGTGCTGTTCCTCAACGACTACAATCTGGAGAACCTGCCGAAGAAGCGCGCGACCTTTCTCAAGCTTGCCGAGGCGTTGTTGAAGGCGGGCGCGCCGCTAGGCGGACTCGGGACCCAGACGCACGTCGCCGCCGACCTGAAGGCCGGGGAACTGGCTGCGGCGCTGAAGGACCTGGCCAGCCTGGGCCTGCCGATCCACCTGTCGGAGATGGACGTCTCGCTGAGCCGCGCCGAGGGACTGATCCGCGACCCGGCCAAGCTGGCGGCCGGCCAGGCGCGCGTTTATGCGGAGGCCGCCGAGGCGTTCTCGAGCCTGCCCGCGCAGCAACGCTTCGCCTTTACCCACTGGGGGCTGCGCGACAAGGATTCCTGGCTCAAGCGAGAGGACGCGGCCGACACGCCCCTGCTGTTCGACGATGCGGGGCGGCCCAAGTCGGCGGCGGCGGCCTGGGCGGGGGGATTGCGTTAGTTCAGCGGACCGGGCGCGCGCGGCGCGGGGGCCTGGTCGGCGGCGTCGGCCGCCTGGCGCAGGGCGTGCAGGTCGTCGCTGAGGCGGAAGAGGGCGACGTAGAGTTCGCAGAACGAGCGCCACAGCAGAACGAGGCCGCCGACGACCAGAAGACCGGCCACCAGCACCGGAATAGCCAGGATCACGCCAATCCAGCTCTCCTCGCGCAGCGCCACGCCCACGGCCGCGCCCACGGTCCCGAACGCGATCAACGCGATGACGCCGAGGCCCGCCCAGTAGATCAGGTGGATGACCTGGTTGGTCATCAGCCGCTCGAAGGTCAGCAGATCCCAGAAGATCGCGCTGCCCGGGCCGCGCCGGGTCGGGGAAGCAGGTCGCCGCATTCGAAATCCAACGCTTCGCGGCGGATGCCGCGTCAGGGGCAAATCGCTATCAGCGCCCGGGCGCGCCTGCAACGCCCGTTAGGGAGAACGGCGAGCCGGCGGCGCGGCTCCAGATGCGGAATGCTGGAAAAATCCGCCCCCGGTTCAATCAGTTGGGCCGAAAAACGCGCGTCCCGCGCGCGGGTCGGATGACAAAGGTCGCCGAATGCGTGTTAGCCTTCGCCCATGAGCACGACACAAGCCGCCGAATGGAGACTTGAGCCGATCTCGGGCGCGGATCGCGACATGGTCGAGGTGATCGGCCTGCCGCCCGAGCAGGAAGCGTTCGCCGGCAGCCTGGACGAGGTGTTCGGCCGCCTCAACGAATCCGAGGCGGTGGGTTCCGAACAGGGCTTCGCCGTAGTCGAGCCGGGCGGCGAGGTCGTCGGGTTCTTCGTATTGCGCGAGGGCGTGCGCCGCCCGCCATGGGCCCCGCCGGGGACCGTCACCCTGCACAATTTCCGCGTCCGCCCGGGGTTCCAGGGCAAGGGCGTCGGCCGCCGCTGTATCAGCTTGCTGGAGGACTGGTTCGCCCGCGAGCGGCCGGTGCAGCCGCAACTGATGCTGGCGGTGAACGAGCGCAACCAGCCGGCCATCGAAGCCTACCGCAAGATCGGCTTCGTCGACACCGGACAGAGGTTCGTCGAGGAACCCGCGGCCAAGCTGATTTTCGCCAAGCCGCTGGTATAGCTTGACCACGGCGTGACGCTGACGATGCTGCCTGGGGTTGCAAGGGGGCGTCGATGAAAGCGAAGTATCGAAAGTGGCGTCGGGCGCTGTCGGGCTTGGCGCTTGTCGGGAGTCTGGCTGCTGCACCCGCCGCCTGGGCCGAGGTCGATCCCGTCTTTCTCAACAACCGGGCGACGCGGCTGTTGAACGCGGGCGATGTCGATGGGGCCATCGCCGATCTCAACGAGGCGATCCGGCTCGATCCGAAGCTGGCCGCGGCCTACGTCAATCGAGGTCTCATCTACGCGCAGAGGCGCGACCAGGCCCGGGCGATGGCCGACTATGACGCGGCCCTCGCCCTCGGCGCGGGGAAGAGCGCGTACACGAACCGCGGCAACCTGTTCATGAGCATGGGCCAGCATGAACGCGCCGTCGCCGACTATCAGGCCGCGCTGAAGCTTCAGCCGCTGGCGTCCCTCACGCTGATAAACCTCGCAATCGCCTATCGGGAAATGGGGCGATACGAGGAGTCGCTGCGGGCGGCCGACCACTCCTATCGTCTGAAGACCGAGCCGCGGGCGCAGGTCGTTCGTGGGGACACGCTGCTGCTGATGGGCGACTACGCCGCGGCCGAGAGCGCCTACACCAAGGCGATCGTCACGGTGCGAAAGTACACCGAGGCCTACCGCGACCGCGCCTATGCGCGGCTGAAGCTCGGAAAGTACGACCTGGCCATGGAGGACGCCGACAAGGCTGTCGAGCTCGAGCCCGGCCGGCCGGACGTGCTCAACAACCGTTGCTGGCTGCGCGCCATCGCCGGCCGCGACCTGCAACAGGCGGCGGCCGATTGCGACGCGGCGCTGGCCAACGCTCCGACCAACGCCGGGATTTTTCACACCAGGGCCTACGCGCGCTTGCGGGCCGGCGACGTGAGCGGCGCCAGCGCCGATCTCGAGCGGGCCGACGCGCTCCAACCGGACGCGCCGGATATCCTGTTCCTGCGCGGCGCCATCAAGCTGCGGTCGGGAAACGAGGCGGACGCCCGCGCCGACATCACCCGGGCGCTCAAGCTGAACCCGATCGTCCATCGGGACTATGACGGCTTGGCGCTTCCCGCCTGGGCGAGCGCGCCCTGACCCTTGGTCAAATCTGGCCCACCGTCTTGAGGCGGGCCTTGGGGTGGATCTCGTTCTGGCTGAGCACCGGGGTCTGGCCGCGGAAGCGCTCGATGATCGAGCGGACATAGGGCCGGATCTGCGGGCTGGTCAGCAGCACGGCGCTGTCGCCGGCCAGGGCTGCACGCTCGAAGGTCTCGCGCACGGCGCGGATGAAGTCCTGCAGGCGAGAGGGCGCGAGGGCCAGCTGCTTGTCGTCGCCCGGCCCGATCAGCGCCTCGGCGAAGGCGTTCTCCCACTCGCCGGACATGGTGACGATGGGCAGGGCGCCGTCGTCGCCGCGATAGGCGAAGGAGAGCTGGCGGGCCAGGCGGCCGCGGACGTGCTCGACCAGCAGGGTGATCGAGGAGGTGTGCGGAGCGGCCTCGCCGATACCTTCCAGGATGGCCGGCAGGTCGCGGATCGAGACCCGTTCGCGCAGCAGGGCCTGGAGCACGCGCTGGACGGTGGTGGCGGTGACGACGCTGGGGATCAGATCGTCGACCAGCTTCTTCTGCTCGCCCGGCAGTTCCTTCAGCAGCTTCTGGACCTCGGCGTAGGAGAGCAGGTCGGGCATGTTCTCCTTGAGGATCTCGGTCAGGTGCGTGGTCAGCACTGTGGCGGGATCGACGATGGTGTAGCCGCGGAAGGTGGCTTCCTCGCGCAGGGATTCGTCGATCCAGGTGGCTGGCAGGCCGAAGGCCGGCTCGCGCATGTGCTCGCCCGGCAGCTCGACCTGGCCGCCGGAAGGATCCATAGCCATCAGCGAGCCGAGCCGGACCTCGCCGCCGCCGCCTTCCATCTCCTTGATGCGGATCATGTAGCCCTGGGAGGGCAGGCGCATGTTGTCGAGGATGCGCACCGCCGGCATCACGAAGCCGAAGTCCTGGGCGAGCGTGCGGCGCAAGGCCTTGATCTGGTCGGTCAGGCGGCGGCCTTCCAGGTCGTTGATCAGGGGCAGCAGGCCGTAGCCCAGCTCGATCTTGATCTCGTCGATGGCCAGCGACTGGGCGATCGGCTCTTCCTGGTCCTGGGCCGGGGCCGCGTCGGCCGGCACGATGTCGACCGGCGGCGGAGCGGCGGCCTCCTGCGACCTGCGCCAGGCGAGGAAGCCGGCGCCGGCGGCCAGCGCCGCGAACGGGATGATCGGCATGCCCGGGATCAGGGCGATGACGCCGGCCGAGGCCGAGACCATGCCCAGACTGATCGGGTTCATGGCCAGCTGGGCGACCAGGGCCTTGTCGGCCGAGCCGTCGACGCCGGCCTTCGACACCAGGAAGCCGGCGGCGATCGAGATGATCAGGGCCGGGATCTGGCTGACCAGGCCGTCGCCGATGGTCATGATCGTATAGGACGAGGCGGCCTGGGCCAGCGGCACCTTGTGCTGGACCACGCCGATCAGGATGCCGCCGATGATGTTGATGGCCACGATGATCAGGCCGGCGACCGCGTCGCCCCGCACGAACTTGCTGGCGCCGTCCATGGCCCCGAAGAAGGTCGATTCCTGTTCCAGCTCCTTGCGGCGCTTCTTGGCCTCGGCCTCGTCGATCAGGCCGGCCGAGAGGTCGGCGTCGATGGCCATCTGCTTGCCGGGCATGGAGTCGAGGGTGAAGCGGGCGGCGACTTCGGCGATCCGGCCCGAACCCTTGGTGATGACGACGAAGTTCACGATCACCAGGATGGCGAAGACGATCACCCCGATGACGAAGTTGCCGCCCATCATCAGCTTGCCGAAGCCTTCGATGATCTTGCCGGCCCCGTGCGCGCCCTCATGGCCGTGCCCGAGGATAAGGCGGGTCGAAGCGACGTTCAGGCCCAGGCGATAGAGGGTGGCGACCAGCAGGACGGTCGGGAAGGCGGTGAATTCCAGCGGCTTCTTGATCAGAAGCGAGGTCATCAGGATCAAGACCGACGAGGTGATCGAGATCGCCAGCAGCAGGTCCAGCATGAACGCCGGGATCGGCAGGATCAGCAGGATCACGATGCCGACGACGCCAAGCGCCAGGGCCACCTCGCCCTTCATCAGCCAGCCCAGCATCTCGCGGGGCGTGGGGCGGTTCGAGGATGGCAGCGTCGCGTCGGTCATCTTCGGATCCTCCTCGCCCGGCCGGGGGCGAGGTCAGGCAATGGGCGGCCGGGGCCGCGGAGACTCATGGCGTAGCGGGGCCTGTTCAGGCCGCGCTGGCGCCCATCTGCGGAGCGGGCACGGAGACGCCCGCCTCGGAATATTCCTTCAGCTTGTTGCGCAGGGTGCGGATCGAGATGCCGAGGATGTTGGCCGCATGGGTGCGGTTGCCCAGGCAATGCGACAGGGTGTCGAGGATCAGCCGCTGCTCCATGTCGGCCACGGTCTGGCCGACGAAGGTGCGGGTGACGGCCTCGGCCACGTCGACCGCGGCCTGGGCCGTGCGGGCGGCGGGATCGGGCGCGGCCAGCGGCTGGCCGTCGGGCAGGCGGATGGCGCCTTCCTCGATTTCGGCGCCGGTCGCGAGCAGCACCGCGCGGTGCATGGCGTTCTCGAGCTCGCGCACGTTGCCGGGCCAGCGATGGGCGGCCAGGCGACGCTTGGCCTCGGCCGACAGCGGCCGCTCGGGCATGCCGTTGGCCTTGGCGTACTTGCGGATGAAGAACTCGGCGAGGGCGACCACGTCGCCGGGCCGCTCGCGCAGCGGCGGCAGGCGCAGGTTCACGACATTGAGGCGATAGAGCAGGTCCTCGCGGAAGGTCCCGTCCTTGACCGCCTGGGCCAGGTCGCGGTTCGAGGTGGCGAGGATGCGGATATCGACCTTCACCGGCTTGGCGCCGCCGACGCGGTCGATCTCGCGCTCCTGGATGGCGCGGAGCAGCTTGGCCTGCAGGCGCGCGTCCATCTCGGAGATTTCGTCGAGCAGCAGGGTGCCGCCGTTGGCCTCCTCGAACTTGCCGATGCGCCGGGCGACGGCGCCGGTGAACGCGCCCTTCTCGTGGCCGAACAGTTCGCTTTCCAGCAGGTTCTCGGGGATGGCGGCGCAGTTGACGGAGATGAACGGCCGGGTGGCGCGGCGCGACTTCTGGTGCACGTAGCGGGCGATGACTTCCTTGCCCGAGCCGCTCTCGCCGGTGATGAGGATAGAGGCCTCGGACGGGGCGACCTGGTCGGCCAGGGCGAGCACCTGCTGCATCCCCGGGTCGCGGACCACCATGGGCTTGTCGTCGTCGGAGACGGCCGAGAGCACGGCGGCGATCATCTCGGCGTCGGGCGGCAGGGGTATGAATTCCTTGGCTCCGGCGCGTATGGCGTCGGCCGCCTTGCGCGCGTCGTTGTCGACCCCGCAGGCGACGACCGGCACGCGGATGCGCTCGGCCTCGTTGGAGGCGATCAGTCCGGCGATGTCGAGGTCGTAGTCGACCAGCAGCAGGTCGGCCCCCTGGCCGGCGCGCAGGGCGTGGGTGGCCGCCTCGATGGTTTCGACGTGGCTGACCTTGGCGCCCGCCGTCATCGCCATCTTCACGGCGGTGGAGAGCTGTCCGTTCAGTTTTCCGACGACCAAAAGCCGCATAGCACTATCTCCTGGGGACCTTCAGGGCGATCAGCCCTGGGTGTCGCCGTCCTTGATGATTTCGGTCATGGTCACGCCCAGGCGGTCGTCGACAATGACGACCTCGCCGCGGGCGACCAGGCGGTTGTTCACGTAGATGTCGATGGCCTCGCCGACCTTGCGGTCCAGGTCGAGGACGCTGCCCGACTGGAGCTGGAGCAGCTGGGCCACCGACATAGTGGCGCGGCCCAGCACCGCCGAGATCGACACCGGCACGTCGAAGACCGGGGCGAGATCTGTGGCGCTCTTGTCGACCATCTCCATGCCCATCTCGGCCATGGGGGTGTCGGAGGGACCGAATTCGTCGAGTTGAAGGTCGTTGTCGGCCATGGCGGTCAGCTTTCGCTTCCGGGAATGAGGGGTTCGGCGTGCAGGCCCTCGGCGGCGAGAGCCGCGTTCAGGGCCGCGGCGACGCGTTCGGCGGCTGCGGCCGGGTCGAAGGCCGCGGCGCCGTCGCCGAAGTCGATGGAGAAGGCGGCCTCGCCCAGCGGGGCGGCGCGCACCTGGATGGCGCCGGCATAGCCGATCGCCTGGGCGGTCTCGGCCAGGGCGGCCTGCACGCCCTCGGCCAGCTCGGGCGGAGCGCTGACCACCAGCCGGGGCGAAGCTTCGATCTCGCGGGCCAGGTTCTCCAACGCCGCCTGCATCGGAGCGTAGGGGAAGCGGGCCAGGGCGGCGTCGGCGATGGCGCGGGCGCAGGCCAGGGCCAGCTCGGCCGAGCCTTCGCGATGTTCGTGGGCGACGCTGGCCAGCTTGGGCAGCGCCTGGCCGACGATCGCGGCGATCTGGGCCAGGGCCTGGGCCTGGAGCGCGGCCATCGAGCCCAAGGCCTGCTGCTCGCCCTCGGCGAAGGCCTGGGCGCGCAGGGCCTCGACCTCGTCGGCGGTGAACAGCCGCTTGGGCCGTGGCGGCGAATAGGCGCCGCCGGCGTTGTCGAACACCGTGTCGAAGCCGAACTTCTGATGGGGCGACCCGGTCATCAGTAGATCAACTCGTCATCGCCGCCGGCGCCGGCCAGCATGATCTCACCCTTGGCGGCCAGATCCTTTGCGACCTGGACCATGGCCATCTGGGCCTGGTCGACGTCGCGCAGGCGCACCGGCCCCATGCCTTCCATGTCCTCGCGCATGATCTTGGCCGCGCGCTCGGACATGTTGGAGAAGAACATCTCGCGCAGGCTGTCGGACGAGCCCTTGAGGGCCAGGGCCAGCTGGTCCTTCTCGACGTTGCGCAGCAGCGTCTGGACGCCGCCCGGATCGAGCTTGGACAGGTCCTCGAACACGAACATCAGCGCGCGGATGCGCTCGGCGCTCTCGCGGTTGCGCTCCTCCAGGGCGGCGATGAAACGCGCTTCGGTCTGGCGGTCGAAGGAGTTGAAGATGTCGGCCATCATCTCGTGGCTGTCGCGCTTGGAGGTGCGCGCGAGATTCGACATGAACTCGGTCCGCAGGGTCTGCTCGATCTTGTCGAGGATTTCGCGCTGCACCGGCTCCATACGCAGCATGCGGGTCACGCACTCGAGCGCGAAATCCTCGGGCAGCGCGGCCAGCACGCGGGCGGCGTGGTCGGCCTTCACCTTCGACAGCACGACCGCGACCGTCTGCGGGTATTCGTTCTTGAGGTAGTTGGCGAGCACCGCCTCGTTCACGTTGCCCAGCTTGTCCCACATAGTCCGGCCGGCGGGACCGCGGATTTCCTCCATCAGGGAGTCGACCTTGTCGGGCGGCAGGAAGGCCTGGAGCAGGCGCTGGGTCTGCTCGAAGGAGCCCATGATCGCGCCCGCGCCGGACATGCCGGAGATGAAGTCGACCAGCAGCTGTTCGACCGCGGCCGAAGACACGGTGCCAAGACTGGCCATGGCCTGGGAGATTTCCTTGATCTCCTCCTCGTCCAGGTGCTCCCAGATGGTCTTGTGTTCTTCGCCGAGCGCCAGCAACACCACGGCGGCGCGTTCGGGCCCGGTCAGCCGGGCAGGATCTGTTATGGCCTTCACGCGCGCGTTCACGAGGTTTCATGGAGCCAGGTGCGCAGCAGCGACACCGACTCTTCCGGATGGCTTTCGACGAACTCGGACACGCGCTTGACCGACGAGGCCTTCACCTGGCCTTCGATGCGGGCGATATCGATACGGGACTCGAGCTCGTTGCCGGGGTTCGGCAGGGCGAGCGCCTGGCCGGTCGCAGGGTCGACCTGGATCTGCATCTGCTGACCGTCGGGCGTGGTCACCACGCGGGTGACGGCCGGACCGCCGGCCAGGGCCGGCACGCCGCCGGCCGGCGGCTTCAGCATCGGTCGGACCACGAAGAAGATCATCAGGATCGCGACCAGGCCGAGGATGGCCAGTTCGACCGCGCGCATGATGTCGTTCTTGTCGAATCCCATCAGCGGGTTGGCCGTCTCGACCCCGCCTTCGGCGTCGGCCTGCGGGAAGCGGACGTTGACGACCGTCACCTGGTCGCCGCGGTCGGCGTTGAAGCCGACGGCGGTGCGGACCAGCTGCTCGATCCGCTGCATCTCCTCGGCCGTGCGCGGCGTGTAGGCGCCGGGCTTGCCGTCCTTGCCCGCGGCGGCGGTGACGCCGTCGACGGCCACGGCGACCGACAGGCGCTTCATGTCGCCCGGCTCCTGAACCTCGGTGCGGACGGTCTTGGAGATTTCATAGTTGGTGGTCGACTCGGTGCGGCCGCTGGCCGATTGGTTCGTGGTCTCGCCGTTGGCGCCGGCGCCGCCCGGGATGTTTGCGCTGGCCGAGACCGCGCCGTTGGCGTCGGGCTGGTTCTCGCGCGAGTTTTCTTCGTTGGTGGTCTCGGAGCGCACGACCTGGCCATCCGGGTCGAAGGTTTCTTGTTGGACAGTGACGCGGGCCAGGTTCAGGTCGGCGGTGACGTTGACGCGGGCCTTGCCGGGGCCGACTACGCCCTCGACCAGTTTGGTCACGGTCTTGGCGATACGCTGCTCAACCTCGTTGCGGCGGCCGTCGGCGGCCTGGCCGCCGAAGCCGTCCTCGCCGCTCGACAGGGTCTTGGCGTGCTGGTCCACCACCGTCACCCGGCCGGGCTTGAGGTTCGGCACCGCACCGGAGACGAGGTTCTGGATCGCCTGAACCTGGTCGCTGGAGGGATTGCGGCCGCCGACGTGGATGGTCACCGCGGCCGAGGGCTGCTCGCCCTCTTCCTCGAACAGTTGACGCTTGGGCAGGACCAGGTGGACGCGGGCCGAGGTCACGCCGTCCAGGCTCTGGATGGTGCGCGCCAGCTCGCCTTCCAGGGCGCGCTGACGGTTGAGCTGCTGGACGAAGTCGGTTTGGCCGAGGGCGTTGGCCTCGTCGAAGATCTCATAGCCCACCGAGCCCGAGGTCGGCAGGCCCTTGCTGGACAGCATCAGCCGTGTGGAGGCGACCTTGTCGCGCGGCACCATGATGGTCGAGCCGTCGCCCTTGACCTCGTACTTCACACCGGCCTGGTCGAGGGCCGTGGTGATCGAACCGGCCTCCTTGAGGTCCAGGTTCGAATAGAGCAGGGCCTTGGGCTCGCCGAAATTCATCGTAAGGGCGATCAGGGCTGCGGCCACGCCGACGCCGATGCCGAGGATCGCCGCAAGGCGGCCGATCCCGAACCTCTGCAAGGCGGCGACAAAGCTGTTCAACGCGGACGTCCTTCCCAGGGTACGCGGGACGAACCTTTTACTCGCCCGCCGCTAGGCAGGATTTACCCAGTGCTTGGTAAACGACGCGTTTACATTTGCCGTCTTAGCGCCTCATTTCGCAGAAGAATTTGCATCGGTATGGTTGAAAAACATCAACCACTCCAAGGGCTAAGCGCGCCCCACAGGCCGAGCAGGATCGAGAATGCCCCGTAGAGCAGCGCCGTAAACGAATAGGCGGCCTTGCGCAGGGCGGTCCACGAATCAACGCGGCGGCCGCCGCGCCATATGGCGGGCAGCATGATCAGCCCGCCCGCCGAAAGGGCTGCGGCGACCAGCACGCAGGCCGAGGCGATCAGCAGCGGGGCGCCCGGCCATCCGTACATCACGTTGGCGATGTCCGAAGTTCCGACGGTCCAGATGACGAAGAGCACGATCGCCGTCAGCCAGAGCACCGCCTGGGCGGTCTGCAGCAGGTTGGCCTGGCGCTGAATCGAGGTCTCACGGAACTCGCGGCGATTGCGCAGGAAGAGGCCGGCGATGGTCGCGGCGGCCGCCAGGCCGGTCAGGGCCGCCAGGGTCAGGATCGTGGCCGGCTGCTTCCAGAACCCCGCGCGCTCGAAGGTCTGCTCGCCCATGCCGGTCTGGAAGGCGCGGGCGCGGCCGTTTTCCATGCGGAAGGCGACGTGGTCGGCGCCGCTGGTCGAGACGAATACGCCGCGCGAGACGTCGCCCTGCGGGGTGTAGGTGCGGGTCTTGTCGCCGGCGCTGACCACCAGGAGGCCTTCCGGCGTCACCGCGACCTGGGCCCCGTTGATGGCCAGGCCGATCATGCCTTCCAGTCCGCCATAGGCGCGGCGGTTGCCCAGGTAGTAGCCAGCGAAATCGCCGGCGCGCTGGGCCAGTTCGCGCGATCCGGCGCGGGGGAAGGGCTCGGGCGCGACGTAGAACTGCTGGATGATCTGGCCGGGCAGGGTCATGGCCAGTTCGCCGCCGGTCTCGGTGTTGGTGCTGATGAAGACGCCGAGCTTCAGGTCGGGCGAAACGACCATGTTGGACAGGAACGACAGGGTCGCGCCAGCATGGCCGAAGCCGGTGCGGCCGCCGGGCAGGGCGTAGGCGATGAAGCCGTGACGCCAGCCGTTGATCCCGGGCGGGGTCTTGCGGATTGGAGTCTGGAACGCCTGGGCCGCCTGCGGGCCGTAGACGACCTTACCATCCAGCGTCCCGCCGTTCAGCAGCAGCTGCATGTAGCGCGCCATGTCGGCGGCGGTCGACGAGGCCGAGCCGGCCGGCGCGACCTGGCTGATGAATTCGAACGGCCGCGCGGCGAAGCCGCCTGCGGTCCAGCGATAGCCTTCCGAGAGGTCGCCGGCCAGACGCGCAGGCAGGGGCGCAGGAAGGCCGGCCTTCTGGGGGTGGGGCTCGCGGAAGCTGGTCGAGGTCATGCCTGCCGGAAGCAGAATGCTCTCTTCGATCAGGCGCTCGAAGGGCTTGCCGGAGACATAGGAGACCGCTTCGCCGGCCAGGGCCGCGCCGTAGTTCGAATAGGCGCTGGCCTCGCCTGGCGCGCGCACGCGGCTGGGACGTTCCTGGCGCAGGTATTCGGCGAGCGGACGCACGCGGTTGAAGTTGCGCTCGAACAGGTGGCCGAGGGCGCGGTCCTCGAAGCCCGGGGAGTGGTCCATCAGGTTGATGACCCGCACGGGCGTGCGGTAGCCCTGGTCGCGGACCTGGAGGCGCTCGGGCAGGTAGAGGTTGACGGGTGCGTCTTGGCGGATGCGGCCGGCTTCGATCTCCTTCATCAGGGCGATCCAGGTGAAGGTCTTGGAGATCGAGCCCACCCGGAAGAGGGTCTTGTCGGGATCGACCTTGCGCGCCGGCGACAGGCTGGCGAAGCCGTAGCCCTTCTTCAGCACCACCTGGCCGTTCTGCACCACCGAGACGGTGACGCCGGCGATGTGGTCGCGCTCCATGGCGCCGCGGACGACGCCGTCGACGAAGGTCTCCAGCTCCGCCGTGGGGATCGGCTGGTCGGCGGCGAGCCGCGCGCCGGCGGCGGTGACAGGCAGGGCAGGCGTGGCGCCGAGCGTGGTGGCGGCGAGGTTGGCGGCCGGCGTCGCGGTCGCGGTCGCTGCCGGGCGCGCGGCCGCGGGCCGGGCGGAGGCCGGGCGGCGCAGGCTGGTATAGGGAATGGGTCCGCGCGGATTGGCGGCAGGCGCCTGGTCGGCGGGCGGCGGCGCAGGGGCTGCAGCGGCCGGGGCGGCGGCGTCCTGGGCCAGGGCCGGGCCTGCGAGACAGGCCAAAGCGACGGCGAAGACGCCCTTGAAGTTCAAACGCATGGACGAAATCCGCTGCCCCAGTTGCCCCACGAGTCCCCTTTTAGGGCGCCGCGCGCGCGAGGCGCTAGAGCGCTCGACGCCTGCGACGATCCGGCCCTGGAGACGACGCCTACCCGCCGTTCGGCGGACCCGTCGGGAAGACATAAAGCGGCAGGATCGGGCGAAGTTCCCCGCCGATCCACAACTGGGGCTCGGAGGGCGGCTCCATGCCCTCGGCGAGCTCTCGGCGGGCCACGCACGACTGGACGGAGCCGGCGAGAGCGGCGAAGTCCTTCACCGTCGGGCTCGACTTCAGCAGGCAGTCGTCGAAGAACGGATAGACGCTGTCTTCGCTGCATCCGAACGAGGTCCGGTCGGGCCGCGCGGCGGTGAGGATCATGCGGTTCGGGTGGGCCAGCGGACGCACGAAGACGCCTGAGAAACAGGCCGAGAGGATGACGATGGTCGGCCGGTTTTCGCACGTCGCGTCCAGGATCCTGCCGAGAACGCCGGGCGTGAGGATCTGGTCGTCGATCAGCACGCCCTGCGGCGCGCCATGCGAGGTGAAATAGACAAGACAGCCTGAGCGCGCCCGGGTCGAGAGGTCGTTCAGGGTTTCGTAGATCGCCCTCGGCTCCGCCTTCAGGGGGGCATCCTTGTAGCGGTCGGGCCGCACCGAGAACTGGCGCATGTTCTGCGGCGAAAAGCCGAGGCGCTGGAGCTCCTTGGAGACGTCGCGGCGGGCGTTGTCGAAGGCTTCGGTCGGGCCGCCGCGGGCGCCGTGGAAATCGCCCGCCACGACCACTGCGGCCCAGTCGTCAAAGGGGCTGGCCGCGAGGGCGCTCCCGGTCCACCCCAGGACCAGGACGATGAACGCGCCGACGATGCCAGCGCGCCCGAACATGTCAGCTTTTGTAGCGCTGGAAGGGAGTGGGGACCGCGGTGCCGGTGCCCTTGGCCAGGAGCCGGCCATCGGCGTCGTAAATCTCGCCCTCCGTGAAGGCGATGGTGCGCCCCCACTTGGCGACCCTGCCGATCCCCTTGAGCTTTCCGGGCATCGCGGGCCGGAAGAAGGTGGTCTTCATCTCGGCGGTGGGGGCGACGTGGGTCATTCCCGAGGCGACCATGCAGGCCACCGACATGCATTCGTCCAGCATGGCGCAAAGGTAGCCGCCCTGGATCTGCTTCATCGGGTTAAGCAGGAACTCGGCCTTGGCGTCGAACTCCACCTCGACCGACTTGTCGGCCTGGCTGACCGCGACGAGCCGGAAGCCCAGGGTCTGGGATCCGGTGGGCTGGTTCTTCGTGCGCTGGAAGCGGGCGAGGATCGCCTCGTCGGTCAGCGCCTCGGACTCGGCGGCCACATCGGTCATCGGGCGGAGGTCACTTTTTGCGGAAGGTATCGAGCGAGACGACGTTTGGCGCGTCGGGGTCGCGTTCCGGCGCGTCGGGCGCAGGTTCCGGCGCCGCTGCAGCGGCCGAGGGGAGGTTCGTCACCGCGCTCGGCGCCTCGAACTGCAGAAGGAACTGGACGCTTGGGTCGTAGAAACGGGTCACGGCCGCGTAGGGCACCGACAGGCGCTTGGACTGGCCGCCGAACTTCAGGGTCACCGAGAAGAAGGTCTCGCCCGGAGCGAGGTCCCAGTACTGGTGCTGCAGGACGATGGTCATCTCGTCCGGGTACTTCGACAGCAGATCGTTGGGGCCGGAGACGCCGGGCGCCTCGGTCTTGAAGGTGATGTAGAAGTGATGCGCCCCAGGCAGGCCCTCGGGCGCGGCTGCGCGCTTCAGCGCAGCCTTGACCACGCCGCGCAGGGCCTCCTGGGCCATGGCTTCGTAGTGCATCTGGTCTTGGGCCGGCGGGTCCTGGGCCATCGAAACTCCGGGGTACTGAACGCGGGCCGAAGGGTAGCGGTTCGGCGACAGGGCGCAAGGCGGCTCTCGTCGCAGGGGGCGCATATCGGGCGGATTTTTCAGGGAAAGTGGAGGGGTTCTGTTGCAAGGCCCCCTCCCGGCCCCGCCTAGCGCTGCTAAGACGCTAGGAGTTTAGGTCGAAATCTATCGGACCGCTTATGCAGCCAGACGGACTTCTTCAGCGAAGTTATCGTTCGCAGTTAGTTTAAAGCCCGGAACGGTGGGCCAAGCCGAGAGAAAGCAACACCTTTACACGTCTGTCGATGCTGATCGGCCCCATGCTTTCCGGCGATAACGACCGGTGAAGATTGGTGGAGCCGCCGGGAATCGCACCCGGGTCCAGTCCGCTTATTTCGTGCGCGTTTATCTCCATAGTCGGGGCGAGCCCCGACGCGTCCAATATAGGCGGTCGCACGCCGCATTTGAAGGACCTTCCGAGCGCGGACGGGCCCGACGCCGTTCGCGAAGCGCGGACGGACAGCCGCAATTCGCCAATCGCCACGGCCCCTTCGTCGGCGGGCTAACGGGCCAAACGCCTGTGGAAATAGGCTTTGCGCAGGTTCTCACTCAGAGGTCACGCCATGCATCCGCTCTTTCACGCCGCCCGCCCGATCCTGATCGACCTGGCCGCCACGCTGGTCTTCTATGGAGTGCTGGCCGCCACCGGGCAGGTGGCGATCGCCGTCGCGGTGGGCATGGCGCTGGGCGTCGCGCAGCTGGCGGTCACCAAGGCCCGCGGCCGGCAGATCTCCGCCCTGCAATGGATGAGCCTGGCCCTGGTGGTGATCATGGGCGGGGCGACGCTGTTCACCCACGACGCGCGCTTCATCCTGATCAAGCCGACGATCGTCTACGCCGCGGTCGGGGCGGCCATGCTCCAGCGCGGCTGGATGGCCCGCTACATGCCGCCCGCCGCAGACGGCCGCATTCCGGCAGGCTTCATCATCGCGGCCGGCTATGTCTGGTCGGGGCTGATGTTCGCCAGCGCGGTCCTGAACCTGGCGCTGGCCCTGACGCTGGACGCCGCCAGCGTGGCGCGGGCGATGGCGATCTGGTCGCCGGCCTCGAAGATCGTGCTGTTCGCCGCCCAGTACGTTGTGTTCCGCTCGGTGGCGGTGCGCAACGCTCGGGCGGCGGAGGACGCGGCGGCGCGGGTCGCCGCCTAGGCCCTAGCGGACCACCAGCACCGGGAGCTTGGTGTGGGCCAGCACTTCGGAGGTCTGGCTGCCCAGCACCAGGCGGCCCAGGCCGCGGCGCCCGTGGGAGGCCATGACGATGATGTCGCAGCCGCGCGACTGGGCGGTCTCGATGATGGTTTCGGCCGGTTGGCCGTTGGGAACGTGCAGGACGGTCGCCTTGACGCCGGCCGCCTCGGCCGCAGCCTTCGCGGCGCCGAGCACCTTCGCGGCGAACTCCTTCTGGATGTTGTCGTAGTCGGCGAGTTCGGGGGGGATGTACCCGCTCGCCGCGGCGTAGATCGGGAAGGATTCGGTGACGGTGAGGATGGTCGCTTCCGCGCCCAGGCCCTTGGCGAGGGCCATGCCCTGGTCGACGCCCTTCTGGGCGACGTCCGATCCATCGGTGGTGATGAGCAGGTGCTTGTACATCGTATCTCCTTCCGTGGCGCGGTTTCCCGATGCGCCAGTGGTCCCATCCGCGGCGACGAAATCCAACTCCGCGAAAGTACCTAGAGCGGCGCCGTGTTCCGCCGCCGATCAACAATTGTCCGGCCCGGCCATGGGGATGTGGAGTGCGCTATCTCGACTCTCAACCATGAGTTAGCCTTCGTCCATCACGGGAGGCATCTCATGCAGAAGTTCGTAGCTGAGTTCATCGGTACGCTTACGCTCGTGCTCTTCGGATGCGGCGCGGCGGTGTTGGGGGGCGAGCACGTCGGACAGCTCGGCATCGCGCTGGCCTTCGGCTTCGCCATCGTCGCCATGGCCTACGGGATCGGGTCGATTTCGGGGTGCCATGTGAACCCGGCTGTCAGCCTGGGAATGTTCGTCGCCGGGCGGATGAGCGCGCGACAGATGGTGGTGCACTGGATCGCCCAGTTCCTCGGCGCCCTCGTCGGGGCCGGCATACTGGCGGCGATCGCCGGGACCGCCGGAGGCCTGGGCCAGAACGGCTGGGGACCGGGTTATGGCGGCGGCTTCTCGATGCAGGCGGCGCTGATCTTCGAGGTGGTGATGACCGCCCTGTTCGTCATCGTGATCCTCGGCTCCACCTCGGCCGGCGCGCCGGCCGGCTTCGCAGGTCTGGCGATCGGCATCACCCTCGCAGCCATCCACATCGTCGGCATCCAGGTGACCGGCGTGTCGGTGAACCCGGCGCGCAGCTTCGGGCCCGCGGTGCTGGTCGGCGGTCAGGCGATCGCGCAGCTCTGGCTGTTCATCGTCGCGCCGCTGGTCGGCGCGCTGATCGGCGGCGCCCTCTATCGGCTCAAGGTGCTGAGCTAGGGCCTGGCTCCTCGCCGGCCGGAGGCGGCGGAAATGCTGGTGGTTGGGGCCGCGCATCGGGCGCGGCCCTCAGCCGTCCGCCGCCGGCGAGCAGGCTGCGGTAGGCCGCACGGGCCGAGGCGAAGCTCGCGCCGCCCGGATAGATGACGTCGATGCGCGGCTCGTGGCCCAGCGCCAGGCCGAGCACGGTCTCCAGAACGTCCGCCGCCTGGCCGATCTCGGCCGTGTCGCAGGCGCGCCGCACGGTGCGGACCCCGCCGGGCATGGCGAGCGTCAGGTCGTAGGACGTGCCCTCGACGCAGAGAACGTCGGCCGCGCCCGAGCCCTCGTCCACGCGCACTTCGCGCGGCGAGCTCCAGAGCGGATCGGCGCGCAGGGCCAGCAGCTTTTCGGCGGTCCCGGCCGGCGCCTCGACGTCGAAGCCGACGCGCCGGGCGATCCCGGGCTCGCAGCAGCCAAGGCCCGCGCGCGCCTGCACGAAGGCCTTGCCGTCACGGCGGACGGTGGCGCGCACCAGGGTCTGGCGGGCTGAGGTCGAGGGGCGCACTGCGACCTCGACGATCATCTCTTCGCCCCGCAGGATCTGGTTCTGCAGCGGCTGCAGGCCCCAGAGGCGATAGAGCAGGGGATCGTAGCCGTTGGCGACGGCGGGCAGGCGCTCGCTGCGGCCCAGCCGGCGACCGCCAAGCGGGTCGGCGGCCTCCTCCGGGACAGGACGCTTGTCGTCCCACCAGGTCTTGGGGTCGGGGGCGGGCCAAGGCCAATCCAGCACCGGCGCTGCCGGCGGGGACGGCGTCGGCGACTGCGCCAGGGCTGGAGCGGCGAGGAGGGTCAGCAGGGTCGCGGTCAAGCGGACCACACCGGTCCTCCTCACATGGCGTCGGCGCCCCTGGTGATGGAAAGCACGCCGGTGCGCGAGAGTTCCACCAGGCCGAGCGGGCGCATCAGCTCGACGAACTTGTCGATCTTGGACGACACGCCGGTGATCTCGAAGATGAAGCTGTCGATGGTGGTGTCCAGCACCTTGGCGCGGAAGATGTCGGCGATGCGCAGGGCCTCGACCCGGTCGGGGCCGGTTCCCTTGACCTTCACCAGCGCCAGCTCGCGCTCCAGGCCGTTGGGATCGCGCGTCACGTCCTGGACGTGGCGGGTGGCGACCATCTTCTGGAGCTGGGCCTCGATCTGCTCGAGCACGTGCGGGGCGCCGCGGGTGACGATGGTCACGCGGCTGGTGTGGGCGCGCCGGTCGGTCTCGGCGACGGTCAGGCTTTCGATGTTGTAGCCGCGGGCGGCGAAGAGGCCGACCAGCCGGTGCAGCACCCCCGGCTCGTTGTCCACCAGGATCGCGAAGGTGGCCAGGTTCTCGGCCTCCTCGGCATGGCTGAGGTCGTAGACGGAGGCGGGCTGGGGATCAGGCATGCGGGCTCTCGAAAGGTCGTCGGGAACGAGGTGTCACAAGCCGCCGCGGGGGGCAAGCGGCTGCGCGCTTGACGGGCCTTCCTGGCGCTTTTATATAACCAATAAGTTAGATAGCTGACTGGTTATTTACATGCGCGCCGACCACCTGAGCCTGACCCTTTCGGCCCTGGCCGATCCGACCCGCAGGGCGATCCTCGCGCGGCTGGCCTTGGGCGAGGCGAGCGTCGGCGAACTGGCCGAACCGTTCGAGATGAGCGGCCCTGCGATCTCCAAGCATCTGAAGGTGCTGGAGACGGCGCGGCTGATCACTCGCGGGCGCGACGCCCAGCGGCGGCCCTGCCGCATCGCGCCCGACGCACTGCGCCAGGTCGACGACTGGCTTGGCCTCTATCGCCAGCTCTGGGACGGCCGCTTCGACCGTCTCGGAGACCACCTGCAAAAAATGAAGAGCGAAGGAGAGACATCATGAGGGCGAGCGTCGAGGCTCCCGATAACGAGCCGATCATTGTCATGACCCGCGTATTCGACGCCTCGGTCGAGCTGGTGTGGAAGGCCCACACCGACCCGAAGCAGCTGGCGCAGTGGTGGGGACCGCGCGGGTTCGAGGTGATCGAGTGCCGCCTGGCCGCTGCTCCGGGCGAGCCCTGGCGGATCGCCCAGAAGTCGCCCGACGGTCAGGTCTTCACCTTCAAGGGCGAGTGCCTGGAGATGACGCCGGGCCGCCGCATCGTGCAGACCTTCGGCATGGAGGGCATGTTCGAGGACAAGGTGATCGTCGAGACCTTGGAGATGGAGGACATCGGCGACGGGCGGACGAAGATCACCACGGTCCAGCGCTTCGAGAGTTTCGAGGACCGCGCGGGCATGCTGTCGACCGGCATGGAGACCGGCGCCAACGACAGTTGGGATCGGCTGGACGAACTGCTGGAAAAGGCGGCCTGAGGCCGAGCGGAGCGGGGCGGCGTCCTTTGGGCGCCGCCTCTGGCCACCAAGAACAAATCATAAACATTTCGCTTGCGCCGAACGCTGTTTGATGGGCGGGATTTACCTCCGGACCGCGGGCGCGGCCGGTCTCCTAACCCCGGAGCTGCAAGATGAGCACGCAAGACATCGCCAACGATCTGGTCGCCCTGTGCAAGGCAGGCAAGTTCGACGAAGCGGGCGAGAAGTACTGGGCCGACGACGTCCTGAGCGTCGAGGCCATGCCCGGCGACATGGCGCAGGTGCGCGGCAAGGACGCCGTCCGAGGCAAGGGCGAGTGGTGGGCGAACGCCCATGAGGTGCATTCCTCGGAAGTCCAGGGCCCGTATGTGAACGGCGACCAGTTCGTCGTCCGCTTCAAGATGGACCTGACCCAGAAGGAAAGCGGCCAGCGGATGCAAATGGACGAGGTCGGCGTCTACACAGTCAAGGACGGCAAGATCGCCGAGGAACGGTTCTTCTACGGCAGCTGACCTGCGTGGGCGGTCGCGAGGCCTGGCGTGGCGCCGCGGCCACAGGGCGGCGGGCGGGTGCGACAATCTGGCGCCCGGCCGCTTGCCGACTCCGTTCGTTTCATGAGAAACGATCCGCCTCGCAGAGGAGAAGCCGTTCGAATGACGATCGTCGAGAGCATCACAAGCAGGGTCCGCTGGCGCGGAACCAATGCTTGCGCGCGTCTCGGCCGAGATCGCGTCGCGCGCTTCATCTAATTCGCGAGCTGCTGCCAGAGGCGCCTCGCGCATCTCTGGGAGCTTTCCATGTTTTACCGGACTACGGGCGTGGTCCCGACTCCGGCCGGGGCGGAACCGACGTCCCTCCTGCACCACCTTTCGGGCGAGTTCGCGCTGCGCATCGCGCGGCTGTGGCCCTCGCCGCATGCGCCGTTTCTGACCGCCGAGGCTTCGCGCCGCCACCTGCTGTGCCTGGCCTTCGCGCTCGGCCGTGATGTCGCGGCCCAGGCCGAGGCGATCCTGTCGCGACGTCTGCCGCAGGCCATCGCGGCGGCGGCCGGCGCGCCGCCGGCGGGGCTGGCGCGAGCATTGGGCCGCATGGGCGAGGGCGCCTGGTCGGCGGGCGCCTATCGCGACCTGTTGGCGGTGCTGGCCCATCCGAAGGCGGCCAAGGTGCTGCGCCACGCCGAACTGATCGAGCCGGATCTGGTGCAGAGGCTGGCGGCCCTGCCGCCCTCGCTCAGCGATGTCGCCGGCCTGGCGGCCAAGCTGGATCCGCGCCAGCTGGCCCTGCTGGCCGAGGCTTACGAGGCCCTGACCTTCCAGTCGGGCCGCGCCCGGGCGGACGCGGCGGCGGCGCGATGGCGTCGCCATTCGCAGCCTAAGGCGCTGTTCGAGGCGGTGAAGGCCGATCTCTGCCCCGAGCCGGCCGCGCCGCCGCACAACGGCGGGCCGCGCCTGCGGCCGCTGACGACCAAGGCCCAGTTCGTCGAGGCCGCGCGCCGCTATCGCAACTGCCTGGCCGATCAGACCCCCTACGCGGCGTCCGGCTGGTGCGCCTATTACGAGTGGATGGGCGAGCCGGGGGCGATGGTCGAGATCACCCGCGACCACATCTTCGGTTGGCGGCTGGAACAGGCGCGTATCGCCGGCAACCGGGCGGTGCCCGAGGCGCTGCGCGAGGAGATCATCTCCGAGCTGGCCCTGATGGGCGTGCACGTCGGGCGCAGCGGCTGGGAGCTGGAGCGGGCGCTGAGCAGCATCGAAGGCGCACGTCGCGCTCCAAGCGTGGAAGAGACTGTGGCCGAGGTGTTCGGCGTCGAGTGACCCTCGACGCCGAAACCTTCGTCAGACCAGCCGCTTGCCGGCGTCGTCGATGATCGAGCCGAGGTCGCGGGCTTCCTCGGCCATGATCATCTCGTTGTGGGCCTTGCCGGACGGGATCATCGGGAAGCAGTTCTCTTCCTTGGTGACCCGGCAGTCGAAGATCACCGGCAGGGGGCTGGCGATCATCTGCCGGATCTTGTCGTCCAGTTCGTCCGGATGCTCGGCGCGGATGCCGAGGCCGCCGAACGCCTCGGCCATCTTCACGAAGTCGGGCAGGCTGGCCGAATAGGAGTGGCTGTAGCGCTCGCCATGCAGCAGTTGCTGCCACTGGCGCACCATGCCCATCCATTCGTTGTTGAGGATGAAAACCTTGATCGGCAGGCCGTACTGAATGGCCGTCGAGATTTCCTGCATGGTCATCTGCACCGAGGCGTCGCCGGCGATGTCGATGACCAGCGCGTCGGGGTGCGCCATCTGCACGCCGACCGCGGCCGGCAGGCCGTAGCCCATGGTGCCCAGGCCGCCGGAGGTCATCCAGCGGTTCGGATGGTCGAAGTGGTAATACTGGGCGGCCCACATCTGGTGCTGGCCGACCTCGGTGGTGATGTAGGTCTCGCGGTCCTTGGTCAGCTCGTACAGGCGCTCGATGGCGTACTGCGGCTTGATGAGGTTGGCGTCGGGCCGATAGCGGAACGACTTGCGCGCGCGCCAAGCCTCGATCTGGCGCCACCAGTCGTCCAGGGCCGCCTTGTCGGTCGACAGGTTCCGCTGCTTCCAGACGGCGATCATGTCTTCCAGCACGCTGGCGGCGTCGCCGACGATGCCGATGTCGGCGCGGACGTTCTTGCTGATCGACGAGGCGTCGATATCGATGTGGATCTTCTTGGAGCCGGGCGCGAAGGCGTCGAGGCGGCCGGTCACGCGGTCGTCGAAGCGCGCGCCGATCGCCACCATGACGTCGCAGTCGTGCATGGCGTTGTTGCTCTCGAAGCTGCCATGCATGCCGACCATGCCCAGCCATGCCGGATCCGACGCCGGGAAGGCGCCCAGGCCCATCAGGGTCGAGGTGACGGGCGCGCCGGTCAGGGCGGCGAACTCGCGCAGCAGCTCGGCCGCCTTCGGGCCGGCGTTGATGACGCCGCCGCCGGTGTAGAGGATCGGGCGCCGCGCGCCGGCGATCATCGCCACCGCGTCGGCGATCTTGGCCGGTTCGCCCTTGGTGCGCGGGGCGTAGTTGTGCGCGTGGACGACTTCGCCCGGGCCTTGGTAGGTCCCCTTGGCGAACTGGACGTCCTTGGGAATGTCGATGACCACGGGGCCGGGGCGTCCGGACGTGGCGATGTGGAACGCCTCGTGGATGATCCGCGGCAGGTCGTCGACATCCTTGACCAGGTAGTTGTGCTTGGTGATCGGCCGGGTGATGCCGATGGTGTCGCACTCCTGGAATGCATCGGTGCCGATCAGGTGCGTGGCGACCTGGCCGGTGAAGACGACCATCGGGATCGAGTCCATGAGGGCGTCGACGATGCCGGTGATGGCGTTTGTCGCGCCGGGGCCCGAGGTGACCAGGACGACGCCCGGCTTGCCGGTCGAGCGCGCATAGCCCTCGGCCATGTGCGTCGCGCCCTGTTCGTGACGGACCAGGACGTGCTGCAGCCGGCTCTCCTCGAAGAGCGCGTCATAGATCGGAAGTACGGCCCCGCCCGGATAGCCGAAAAGCACCTCGACGCCCTGGTCGATCAGGGCGCGGACCACGATCTCGGCGCCGGTCATGATCTGCGTCGAGGCGGGGGCTTCAATGGTCTGATGAGCGGTCATCTGGGTTAGGGCCTTGATTTTCGGCAATAAAAAAGGCCCTCGAGGGGCCTGGGCGTGCGACCTTTGACGGTCTGACAGCGAGGTCAGTCCGCGAGGGGCCGCACGGGGATTACAAGAAGCTCACGCACGAGCATTCTCCGAATGAAGTGCCCGAGGTCATGACATGCCCCGTTCAGCCCGTCAAGGCGGGGTAGAGCGCAAGAAACTGCCTCCATTGGCTTTCGTGCTCGACGGCGGAAAGGCGTGGCCAATCGGCCATCTGGCCACGCAGCCAGGTGGCCTGGCGCTTGGCGTATCGGCGGGTTTCGCGCTGGGCGTTCTCCAAACCCGCCGATAGCGGAACCTCGCCGGCCAGGGCGGCGGCGAGTTCGCGATAGCCGACCGCCTTCATGGCCGGCAGGTCGGGGGCGAGGCCGCGGGCGGCGAGGGCGGCGACCTCGTCCAGCGCGCCCTCCCGGACCATGACTTCCAGCCGCGCGTCGCAGCGGGCGAACAACGCCTCGCGCGGCGGATCGAGGGCGACGGCGTTCCAGCTTCCCGCGGGGATGGCCGGGTCGGTGGCGGCCTGCCAGTCGGAAAGCGCGCGGCCGGTGGCGGCGAACACCTCCCAGGCCCTGGTCAGGCGCTGGCGGTCGGACGGATTGATCCGCGCCTCGGCGGCGGGATCGGCGGCGGCCAGGCGCGTGCGGAAAGCGGCCTCGCCCATCGCCTCGAACTCGGCGGCGGCTTGAGTCCGCACGGCCGGCGCCACCTGCGGCACCTCGGCCAGGCCGTGGGTGAGGGCGCGGAAATAGAGGCCGGTGCCGCCGACCAGCACTGCGGGGCGGCCGCGCGCCTGGATGTCGGCGACGGCGGCCAGGGCCGCCCGCAGCCAGCGGCCGACGGACCAGCCTTCGGCGGCGTCAACGACGCCGAACAGGTGATGCGGGGCCTGGGCTTCCTCCTGCGGCGAGGGGCGGGCGGTGAGCAGGCGCAGGTCCGCGTAGAGCTGCAAGGCGTCGGCGTTGACGATCTCGCCGCCGATCTGGCGGGCCAGGCGCAGGGCCAGCGCCGACTTGCCGCTTGCGGTCGGCCCGGCGATCAGCCAGATGCGGGGCTCCATGCAGATCGCCCTTACCCTTGTCGGTCCCGATTCAGACGCCGCCTCGCAGGCCGTCGCCCTTCTTGGTCCAGCGCTCGCAGGCGCGCAGGCCCGCGTCAAGGAGCCGAGGCCGCTCGGCCCCGGCGCCGTGGACCTGCTGGTCGAGGGGGAGGGCGTCGCGCAGGTGCGCGCGGCCGCCGAGGCCGCCTTGGCGCAGACCCGCGTCGATCTCTGCGCCCAGCCGTGGGACGGTCGCAGAAAGCGCCTGCTGATCGCCGACATGGATTCGACCATCATCGGCTGCGAGTGCATCGACGAACTGGCCGATTTCGCAGGCGTGAAGGACAAGGTGTCCGAGATCACCGAGCGGGCCATGCGCGGCGAACTGGATTTCGAGGGCGCCCTGCGCGAGCGGGTGGCGATGCTGAAGGGACTGCCGCTGGGCGACCTGCAGCGGGCCTATGACGAGCGCGTACGGTTGAACGCCGGCGCCCGGACCCTGGTGCGGACCATGAGCGCTAACGGCGGGCGCGCGGTGCTGGTCTCGGGCGGCTTCACGTACTTCACCTCGCGCGTGGCGCAGGCGGCGGGCTTTGCTGACAACCGCGCCAACACCCTGATCGAGGCGGGCGAGGCCCTGGCCGGAACCGTCGGCGAGCCGATCCTCGGCCGCGAGGCCAAGCTGGCGGCGCTGAGGGAAGAGGCCGCCGGCCTGGGGATCGAACTGTCGCAGGCCCTGGCGGTCGGCGACGGCGCCAACGACCTAGCTATGATCGAAGCGGCGGGCCTGGGCGTGGCCTATCGCGCCAAGCCGATCGTCGCCGCGCAGGCTGACGCAAAGGTCGACCACGCCGACCTGACGGCGCTGCTCTACTTCCAGGGTTATCGCGCCGAGGAGTTCGTAACGGACTGAAGCGGGGTTTGATTTCCACCGGTCACGAAGCCTCGCTAGAAGCAGCGCCATGAGTTTGCCGCGCGTCCCGAAAGCCGTGATCTTCGACATGGACGGCCTGCTGGTCGACACCGAGGCCGTTTATCGCGAGGCGATGACGGCCACGGCGATCGCCGACGGGCTGGATTTCCCCAACGAGCTCTTCCTGAGCCTGATCGGCCTGTCCTGGCCGGCCAACGCGCAGATCCTGCAGACCCACTACGGCGAAGGGTTCGATCCCGAGGCGTTCAAGGATGCCTCGATCACCCGCTTCCGCGAACTGGTCGCCGCCGAGGTGGCGCTGAAGGCCGGGGTGCGCGAGATCCTCGACCTGCTGGACGTGCTCTCCCTGCCGCGGGCGATTGCGACTTCTTCCGGGCACGAGTCGGTCAAGCACCACATCGGCGGCCACGGCCTGCTGGATCGCTTCCACGCCATCCTGGCGGCCGGCGACTACGCCAACGCCAAGCCCGCCCCGGATCCCTATCTGCGAGCCGCCGAGGCCCTGGGCGTCCACCCCGCCGACTGCCTGGCGCTGGAGGACAGCCACAACGGCGTGCGGGCCGCAGCCTCGGCCGGCATGATGACCATCATGATCCCGGACCTGCTGGACCCGACCGACGAGATGCACGACCTGTGCATCCGCATCGCCCGGGACCTGCACGAGGTCGAGGCGCTGATCAGGGCTGCGGCGTAGGCCCTGGGGCCTGGCCCGCGGGGGGCGCCTGCCGGGCGCGGTCGACCACGGCTTTCACGACGTTCGAGGGAATGGCGAAGGCGAGGCCCGCGCCGGGCTCGCCGCGGGATTCGCGCGCGCTGGCCATGCCGATCACCTGGCCCGCGCCGTTCAGCAGCGGGCCGCCCGAACCGCCGGCTGTGAGGGCCGCGTCGGTCTGGATGAAGGACTTCACCGGGCCGCTGAGCGCCCCGGCCGCAAAGGGATCTTCCTCGTTCACCGGCGCGCCGATCTGGCGGTTGACAGCCGAGACGATGCCGGAGGTCGCGGTCCCGACAAGGCCGTAGGGCGCGCCCATCAGCACGACCGCCTGACCCGCCTTCACCTGGTTGCTGTCAGCGAAGGACAGGAACGTCAGCGGCTTTCCGGGGGTGGCGCGATAGATGGCGACGTCCGCGGCGGCGTCGGCGGCGACCAGTTCGGCGCGGGCCACCGAGCCGTCGGCGAACACGGCGTTGAACACTGGCAGGCCGCCGGTGACATGGGCGGCGGTGACGATCAGGCCGTCGGACGAGACGACGAAACCCGACCCCATTTGCAGCGGCGCCTCGTTCGCGCCGGAGCCCGAGACGGTGATCATGACAGTGGCGGCCTGAGCGCGTTCGACCGCGCCGACGAAACCGGCGGCGGAACGGCCGTTTCCGCCGCCGTCCCCGGACTTGTGCGTCAAGCCCCAGCCGACCAGCAGGAGCATGATGAAGACGACGACGCCGGCGGCGATGTAGAGAAGTTGTTGGGTGCGCATGGGCTCGGCCTAGACTCGAATGAGGCCAAAGCGGCTAAGGCGCAGCTTGGTTCCCTGGGGCGGGTGCGACCTAAAGGTCGATCCAGTAGTGCAGGGCCGTTTCGCCGGGATGCCACAGGTGCGGGACCGCCTGGGTGAAGACGCCGCCGTTCTTCTCGATCACCCGGATCGAGGCGGGGTTGAGCTTGTTGACCGTCAGCAGCACGCGCGTCAGGGGCAGGTTGGCGCGGATCCAACCCAGGCCCTCGGCCAGAATGGCGCTGGCGTACCCCTTGCCGCGCGCGGCGGGGCGCACGACGTAGCCGACGTGGCCGCCGACCTGTTCCAGGTTCTCGTTCAGGTGATGGCGGATGCTGATCGCGCCGAGGAACTCGTCGCCCTCGACGTACCAGAGGGTCGTGAAGGGAACCGCCGGCCCCTGGCTGCCGTCCGGCAGGGTGACGGTGGTCGGCGGCGTGAGCTGGCTCTCGACGAACGACGCCAGATCGGCCTCGACCACCGCGATGCTCTCAGGCGTCTCGGGGCGAAGGGTGTCGCGGTTGTAGCCCTCGCGCAGGGCCGCCACGAAGGACGGCGCGTAGGCGAGGGCCGGCAGGACGAGCTTCGGCACGACGTCAGCGGGCGTTGGGGCCGCGTTCGAAGTACTTGAAGAAGGCGCTGTCGGGCGAGAGCACCATGGTCGTGTCGCCCTGGCCGAGCGAGGACTCGTAGGCCTGCATCGAGCGGTAGAACGAGGCGAAGGCCGGGTCCTTGCCGAACGACTGGGCGAAGAGCCGCGTGCGCAGGGCGTCGCCTTCACCACGGGTGGTTTCGGCTTGCTCGCGGGCGGTGGCGAGCGTGATCGCCACTTCCTTGTCGGCCCCGGCGATGATTTCGCGCTTTTCCTGCTCGCCCTGGGCGCGGATGCGGGCCGCCTCCTGCTGGCGGCTGGTCTGCATGCGGCGATAGACCGACTGCTGGATCTGGGCCGGGAGGTCGGCGCGCTTGATGCGCACGTCGATGATCTCGATGCCCAGGCGCGAGGATTTGGCGCGCGCGGCGACGTCGGCCTTGGTCAGGGCCATCAGTTCGTTGCGGCGGCCCGAGATGATGTCGTTCGAGGTCGCTGAGCCGAGGATCTGGCGCAGCGAGGAGTTGGCCAGGCGCTCGATCCGGTCGCTGGCGGTCTGCTCGTCGCGCAGGGTGCGGTAGTACTGCAGCGGGTTGGAGATGCGGTAGCGGACGAACGCGTCGACCACCAGGCGCTGCTGGTCGGCGGCGGTGATCTCTTCCTGGGCGGCCTCGATGGCGAGGTTGCGCTTGTCGAACAAAACGACGTTTTCGATGAAGGGCAGCTTGGCTTTCAGGCCGGGCGAGCCCTCGCCGGGGGCGTTGATGACCCGGACGGGGTCGCCCAGCTTCACGACCACGGCCTGCTTGCGCTGGTCGACCACGAAGAAGACCTGGGACAGCACAATCAGCAGGCCGGCCAGGAGAATGCCGAGAACGGGAAGGTTGCGGTTCATCGGGCGGCTCCCTGGGGCGGCGCGGGAGTCGTTGCGGCCGGCGCAGGCGCCGGCGCCGCTTCGGCCTGCGGATGCGGCGAGGTGCGCGGGCGGAAGACGTCAGGCGGCAGAATGATCGGGGCGCTGGCGCCCTTGCCGTCGATGACCACCTTGTTCGAATTGGCGAGCACGCGCTGCATCGTCTCGATGTAGAGCCGTTCCTTGGTCACGCCGGGCGCGCGGCGGTACTCGTTGTAGATCTGGTTGAAGCGGGCCACGTCGCCGGTCGCCTCTCGCACCGACTGCTCGCGATAGCCTTCGGCCGACTGGATCAGCTTGGCCGCGTCGCCCTTGGCCTCGTTGACCACCCGGTTGCGGTAGGTGTTGGCGTCGTTGCGGGCCGACTCCTGGTCCTGGCCGGCGCTGGCCACGTCGCGGAACGCATCGGCCACTTCCTGCGGCGGGTTGGCCGAGCGGATCTGAACTTCGACCACGCTGATGCCCGCGCCCCAGGAATCCAGGGTCTTCTGCATCAGTTCGGCGGTCTGGGCCTGGACCTTGCCGCGGCCGGTGGTGAGGATCGGCTGCAGTTCGGAATTGCCGACCACCTCGCGCATCGCGCTTTCGGCGGCGGCCTTAACCGATACGTCCGGATCGCGCAGCGTGAACAGGTATTTGCTGGCGTCGGCGACCCGCCAGGTGACGCTGAAGTCCAGGTCGACGATGTTCTCGTCGCCGGTCAGCATCAGGCTTTCCTCGGGCACGTCGGCGTCGCCGACCCCGCCGATGTCGATGCGGTTCAAGGTGGTGACGGGCACCTTCTCCACGCGCTCGATCGGCGCGGGCAGGTGATAGCGGATGCCGGAGCCCTCCGAGCGCGAATAGGCGCCGAAGGTGGTGACCACGGCCTGCTCGTTCGGCTGGACGATGTAGACGCCCGACAGCGCCCAGAGACCGAAGCCGACGCCGGCGACCGCAGCGATGGCGGCCGGGCGCACGCCCTCGCCGCCGGGGCCGCCGAAGAAGTCGCGCATCTGGCGTTGCAGCTTCTCGAAGGCGGCGTTCAGTTCGGGGCCTTCGGGCCGGCGCGGGCCGCGAGGACCGCCGCCGCCGTTTCCGCCGCCCAGGGGCCGGCGGGGCTTCTTGTCGCCGTTCCCGTCGTTGTTGGGCGGCGGCGAACCCCAGGGTCCGGGGTTCGCATTGTCATTCCAAGGCATGGTCGCGTCGTCTTGCTTTCGTCTCGGCGCGGCCGCGTCGTTCGCCCGTGCCTGGGCTTGTAAACCGGCGCTGTCAGCCGGATATGTGGCCCAACTCCGGTTAAAGCAAGACAAAGGCCCGTATGAGCACCACGATCCCAGACCGCGACGCGGTGCTTTCCGCCCTGGATCGCGTGCTTGACCCGAAGACCGGCAAGGGGTTGTCGAGCGCGGGTCTGGTCCGCGGCCTGACCCTGCGCGAAGGCCGGGCGGGCTTCATGCTGGAAGTCCCGGCCGGCGAGACCGCGCTCTATGCGCCCGTGCGGGATGCGGCTGAGACCGTACTTTCGGGCGTACCGGGCGTGGAAAAGGCCCAGGTCGTGCTGACCGCCGAGCATCCGTCCACGCCGCCGGGCGAGGGCGTCACCCGGGTGCGCAAAGGCGCGCGGGTGGCGGCCGATCCGCAGGCCGCGGCGGCTCCGCCGACCGACGCCGCAAGACCCGACCATGTGCGGCGGGTCATTGCGGTGGCCAGCGGCAAGGGCGGGGTCGGCAAGTCCACCGTCTCGGTCAACCTGGCCGCCGCCTTCGCGGCCCTGGGGCTGCGCGTGGGTCTTCTGGACGCCGACGTCTACGGTCCCTCGGCTCCGCGGATGCTGGGGGTCGACGGCGAGCCGGCCTTCTTGGACGGCAAGCTGCAGCCGCTGGAGGCCTGGGGGTTGAAGGTGATGTCGATCGGCTTCCTGGTCGACGAGGGCGCGCCGATGATCTGGCGCGGGCCGATGGCCAGTTCGGCGGTCCGCCAGATGATGAACGACGTGGCCTGGGGCAGCGAGGCGGCGGCGCTGGACGTGCTGGTGGTCGACCTGCCGCCGGGCACCGGCGACATCCAGCTGACCTTGATCCAGAAGATGAAGATCGACGGTGTGGTGATCGTCTCGACCCCGCAGGAGATCGCCCTGATCGACGCGCGCCGCGCCGCCTCGATGTTCCGCAAGACGGCGACGCCAATCCTGGGCGTGATCGAGAACATGGCCTTCTTCAGCGATCCGACCACCGGCGCGCCGATCCCGATCTTCGGGTCGGGTGGGGCCAAGGCGGAGGCCGAAAAGCTGGGCGTGCCGGTGCTGGCCGAGATCCCGCTGGAAGTCGCCCTGCGCCAGGCCTGCGACGAGGGCCGGCCGATGACCGCGACCGACCCGCAGAGCCCGGCGGCCCAGGCGTTCCTGGCCGCGGCCAAGGCGCTGGTCTAGCGCGCCGTTACCGCGGCGGCTGGGTCGCGACGCCGACGCCGCTGACGGCGTCCAGCAGCCCGGCTTCCGCGGCCAGGGCGTCGCGCTCGTCGAGCTGGCGGCGGACTTCGGCGTGGCGCTTGGCGTCGAGCTTCCAGCCGATGAAGGCGGCCCCGCCGAAGAACACCAGGATGATCGGGGCGAAGACGTAGCAGAGCTCCAGCCCGCGGATCGCCTGGGGCGTGTTCACGGCCCCTTCGGCGGCGTTGTAGCCGACGAGGTCGAGAACCATGAAGCTGATGCCGACGGTGATTGCGGTGCCGATCTTCTGGGTCGTGGTCACCAGGGCGTAGAGCAGGCCGACCCGTTCCTTTCCGGTCTCCAGGCGCACCTCGTCGGCGACGTCGGCGACCATGGCGCGGACGATCAGCACGAAGGCCGAGGAGACGAAGCCGACCGAGAACATGCCGGGGATGGCCAGGCTCATGGTGGCGGGCGGAATGATCATCAGCGCCGACTGTGTGGCGGCGTAGGCCAGCGCCGAAACGATAAGGGCGCGGTGCTTGCCGATCTTCTGGGCGAGCCAGCCCCAGAACATCGCGCCGACCAGACCCGCGCCGATGAAGAACACCAACAGCACGCCGGTCTGCTGGCCGGTATAGCCTCGGGCGTCGTGGAAGAAGAACAGGTAGAGCGCCGCGGTGGTGCCCGGGCCGAGGGCCATGAACAGGTCCGCGAAGATCAGGCGGGCCATTTCCGGGCGACGGATGAGGTCCCAGTAGTCGCGCAGGGTCACGCGCTCCTTGGCGACATCGGTCTCAGGGGCGACGCGCTCAGGGGTGATCAGGGTGCAGAGGGCCAGGGCGGCGGGAATGGCGAGGATGCAGAACCAGCCCATGGCGTGGACGCCGTTCGCGCCTTCGCCGTGCTTTCCAAGCGCCAGCGGCAGCAGCAGGATCAGCACCGCGCCGACCACGCCGACCGCCTGGATCACGCCGTAGACGCGCGAACGGTCGTGATAGTCGGTGGCGATCGAAGCGCCCCAGGCCGCCTGCGACAGGGTGAGGATCGAAACGCCCAGATAGAGCACCAGCAGCCAGCCGACGAGGTAGAGCTCGGTGATGCCCGGGTGGGCCATGAAGAGCATGTAGGCCGCAAGCATGACGATCGGGCCGCCGATCAGCAGCCATGGACGATAGCGCCCGATGCGGGTGCGCGTGCGGTCCATGGCCATGCCCAGCAGCGGATCGATGGCCATGTCGATCAGACGCACAATGGTGAAGGCGCCGCCGACCGCAGCGAGCGACAGCCCGATCTGGCCGGCGAAGAAGCGCGGCAGATAGACGGCCATGACCAGGCCGATGGCGGCGATCGGCAGGGCCGTGGATGAAAACGCCATAACGACGGGCAGGGGCAGCCGCGCGCTGCCGGGGGCGGAATTCGCCATGATCGCCTCAAAATGTCTGGCCCCTTTTGAAATGTGCGGGGCGGAGAAGGAAAAACGGCGGCCCTAAATGAGGGCCGCCGCAAGCTGGGGTTACTGGCCGGCTTGAGCCGGAACGGGGTTGGCGGCTTCGACCGTGATGGTCTCCAGGCCGGGGTCCTCGTCGTAGAGAGCGTCGCGCTCGTCGAGCTGGCGGCGGATCTCGGCGTGACGCTCGGCGCCCAGGCGGTAGCCGATCATGCAGGCGCCGCCGAGCATTACGAACACCACCGGCCCGATCAGATAGGCGAGCTCGAGGTTGTGGATCGCCTGGGGCGTGTTCTTCGCGCCCTCCTTGGCGATGTAGCCGACGGCGTCGAGCACCAGGAAGGTCAGGCCGATGGAGAAGGCGCCGGCGATCTTCGTGGTCATGACGGTCATGGCGTAGAGCAGGCCCGAGCGCTCCTTGCCCTGTTCCAGGCGCACCTCGTCGGCGACGTCGGCGGTCATGGCGCGCGTGAGCACGTTGAACCCCGCGGCCAGGAAGCCGGCGACGAACAGGGGGATGACGCCGATCAGCATGTTCCCCTTGGGGATCGCCATCAGCGAGATCAGGGTCAGGGAGTAGCCGGTGGTGGCGACCATCACCGCCCGGTGCTTGGAGATCTTGGTCGCCAGCCGGCCCATCAGCGGCGCGCCGGCGAAACCCGCCAGGATGTAGACCGCCAGCAGGATCGAGGCCTGGCCGGTGGTGAAGCCGCGGCTGTCGGTGAAGAAGAACAGATAAAGCGCGCTCATCCAGCCCGGGCCGAGCGACAGGCAGAGGTCGGCCAGCAGGATGCGGGCGAAGGACGGGCGTGCGACCAGGGCGGCGTAGTCGCGCAGGCGGAAGCTGTGGCCGGCGACCTCCGGTGCGATCTTCTCGGGCGTGCGCCAGATGACCAGGGCGACGGCGAGCGGGGTCAGCAGGAAGATGAACCAGCCCATGGTGGCCACGTTGCCCGAATCCGCCGCGCCGCGCGCCTCGTTGATGATCGGAATGCCGAGGATCGCGGCCGCGCCCAGCACGCCGATCGCAGTCATGACCCCAAATAGCCGGGAGCGATCGTTGTAGTGCGGGGCCAGGGTGGCGGCCCAGGCCACGTGCGAGAGGGTCAGGATCGAGTTGCCCAGGTACATGATGAGCAGCCAGACGATCAGATAGGTCCGGCTGGCGTCCTGGGGCGGCAGGAACAGGAAGTAGATCCCGGCCATCAGCACCGGCGCGCCGAGGATGGTCCAGAGACGGTAGCGGCCCCAGGCCGAGCGGGTCTTGTCCATGCCCCAGCCCAGCAGGCCGTCGATCGGGATATCGATCATGCGGACCAGGAAGAAGGCCGCGCCGACGATGGCGAGGTCGACGCCCAGGTGGCTGGCGTAATGGCGGGGCAGGTAGACGGAAACCGCGATGGCGACCGCCGAAATCGGCAGGCTGGTGGCCGCGAAGGCCATGGCGGTGGAAAGCGGCAGGCGTCCGGATCGCGGCGCCGTGGGGGCCTGAGGCAAGGTCTGAATTCTCCCTATCGCGAGCCGCGCCTCTGACGGGCGCTGGCCGAGCCGGTAGGTTACGCGCGATCACCTAGGACCGGGCAAGTGAATTCGTAGAAACAAAACGGGCGACGTTCCCCAAGGAAACGCCGCCCGTCGAAATTGCACCTATGGCGCGTAGGCCTTAGCCGCCTTGCAGCTTGCGGAAGAACTTGCCGCTCTGCTCGCCGCCGTTGATGTAGGCCTGCTGGCCGGCCGGGTCGGAGATTTTGGCCCAGTTGTCGCGGACCTCTTCGACCGACAGGCCGTCCTCGCCGAGATACACGCCCTCGGTTTCGTAGATGCGCGACAGGGCGAAGGCGCCGGCGCCGGCGGTCAGGATCGCGCCGGTCGGGGCCTCCTCCGAGGCGAGGTAGACGACGCCCGGCGTCACGTATTCCGGCTTCAGCTTCTCCAGCACCGGAGCCGGCATCAGGTTCTCGGTCATGCGGGTGGCGGCGACCGGGCTGATGGCGTTGATGTGGATGTTGTTCTTCTGGCCCTCGAGCTTGATGGTGTTCATGAAGCCGATGATGCCGAGCTTGGCCGCGCCGTAGTTCGACTGGCCGAAGTTGCCGTAGAGGCCCGACGACGACGTCGTGACGACGATGCGGCCGTAGTTCTGCTCGCGCATGATCTCCCAGACCGCCTTGGTGGGCTTCACGGTGCCCATCAGGTGGACGTTCATCACGAATTCGAAGTCAGCGAGCTCCATCTTGGAGAACGACTTGTCGCGCAGCACGCCGGCGTTGGCGATCAGGACGTCGATGCGGCCCCAGGCGTCCATGGCCTGCTTGACCATCAGGGCGACGCCCGCGTCGTCGGTGACCGACGAGCCGTTGGCGATGGCTTCGCCGCCGGCGGCCTTGATCTCGGCGACCACCGCTTCGGCCGCGGCGGACGAGCCGCCCGAACCGTCGACCGAACCGCCCAGGTCGTTGACCACGACCTTGGCGCCGCGGCGGGCCAGCTCAAGGGCGTGCTGACGGCCGAGGCCGCCGCCCGCGCCCGTGACGATCGCGACTTTGCCGTCGAAGCGGATGTCCGCCATGGAAGTCTCCCATCCAAACAGGGGTTTGAAATTCGCCGCGGTTTGTGCGGCGCGGGAGAGGTGGCGTCAACAGGGTCTTTTCCCCGCCGCCGTGCGATCTCAGCGCGCCGCCAGGGCCGCCGCGCCGCCGCGCATGAACTTCACCAGCACCCGCTGGCCGATCAGGAAGGGCGCGGTGTCGGCGCTGACCACCACCTCGACCACGCGGTCGTCGGCCCGCTCGGTCGGATCGTCCGACTGCAGCTTGCGGGCGCCGAAGACGGCCGCGCGGCGCAGGACCTTGCCGGCATAGACCTTGGTCGGTTCGGACTCGGGGGCGATCTGCACGGTCTGGCCGATGGCGACGTGGGGCAGGGAGCTTTCGGCGATCTCCGCGCGAACGATGCGCGGCGCGTCCGGCTCGAGATCGAACATGTTGGAGACGTTCAGGGTGGAGGCCCCGGAGCCGGGATTGGCGTAGCGGCGGGCGATGCGCCCGTCGGTGGGCGCGCGGATGACTGTGAGCTCCTGATTGTAGCGGGCCTCCTCCAGCGCCGCCTGGGCGGTGGCGATGGCTGCGCGCTGGGCCTGGATGTTGGCCTGGGCCTCGCGGATCTTGTCGGCGGCCTGGTCGACCTTCTGGGCGGCGACGAAGTTGGTGGACACCAGGCCCTGCAGGCGGCGGTGCTCGCGCTCGGCGGTCGTCAACTGGACCTGGTACTGGGCCATCTGGGCCTTGGCCTGCTCGACGGCGGCGGCCGCGCGGGCGGCGGAAAGCTTCGGTTCGTCGTCTTCCTGGCGGGCGAGGATCTGGCCCTTCGCGACCCTGTCGCCTTCCTGGACATAGACCTCGCGCACGATGCCGGCCCGCCGTGCGGCGACCTGGATCATTCCGCCTTCCACGTCGGCCTTGCCGTTGGCGACGGCGACGAAGGGGCTCTTGGGCGCGGCGGCCGCGGCGGCCTTGGCCTCGGCTTCCTTCTTGGCCTTGGCCTGGCTCGACATCACGAAGGCGCCGCCGCCCAGCACCAGAAGGGCTGCGAAGACCGCGATCTTGATGCGGTGGGATCTCACGAAATCGAACATAGGTCTCTTCAGGCTCCGACGAGCTCGGGGTGTTTGTCGTGGGCGCCGGCGTGCGCCTCGGCGGTGCGGCGATCGTCGAGGATGCGACCATCCTCGATGTGGATGATGCGGTCGGCGTAGGCCTCGAGCCGCGGGTCGTGGGTCACGCAGATGACCGCCGCGCCGTGCTCCTTGGCTGCGCGTTGCAGCAGCTTGATCACGATCTGGCCGTTCTCGCCGTCGAGCGCGCTGGTCGGCTCGTCGGCGAACAGCAGGCGCGGTTCCTTGGCCAGGGCGCGGGCGATGGCCACGCGCTGCTTCTCGCCGCCCGACAGCTCGGCAGGACGCTGGTTTAGCCGCGCGCCCAGGCCGACCTCGGTCAGCGCGACGGCCGCGCGCTCCTTGGCCTCGGCCGGCGAAAAGCCCTTGTACTTCAGGATCGTCGTCACCTGCTGCAGGGCGCTGAGGGCGCCGAACAGATTGAAGCCCTGGAAGATGAAGCCGCAATGGTCGAGGCGGAACTTGTCGATCTTCCCTGAGCGCTGACCCCAGAGGTCCTCGCCCAGCGCCATAACCTTGCCCTCGTCGGGACGCAGCAGGCCCGAGAGCGCCGCGATAAGGGTCGACTTGCCCGAACCGGAGGGGCCCATGACCATGGTCATCTCGCCGTGGCGGCAGTCGAAGTCCACAGACTTCAGCACCTCGATGTGGGTGCGGCCGGTCTTGAAGCGTTTGACCAGGCCGGTTCCCTGGAGGGCGATAGGATTGATGGTGTGAGCAGTCATCGCAGCAGGTCCGCGGGTTGGCTCTTCTTGAGGATGCCCAGGGCCATGAGGCCGGAAGCGAGCGAGATCGCCATCAGCAGCACCGCAACCGCCGCGACCCAAGCCGGCGGAAAGCCCATCGGCAGGCCGCCGCTCTTGGCCAGCAGCGAGACGAGGAAGGTGAAGAGGGCCGTGGCGCCAAGGCCGACGACGCCGACCCAGAACGACAGCTCCAGCACGATCAGCCTGAGCGAGCCCATGGAGACGCCCAGCGCCCTGAGGGAGGCGAACTCCTTGATGTTGGCGAGGATCGCGCCGCGCAGGGTCTGGGAGGTGATGCCGACCCCGATCAGGAAACCCAGGAATACCGAGAAGCCGAGGAAGACGCCGATGATCTGTTCCTTCATCAGCGCGCCTTCGTTGGCCTCGGCAAGTTCGGCGCGGGTCCAGGCGCGATAGGCGCCTTTCGCGCCTGCATTGAGCTGGTCGCGGACCATGGCGGCCTGGGACGGGTCCTTCACTCGGACCATGAGCGGGCCGGTCTTCTCGCCCTTCTCCATCATGCCGAGACGGCGCAGGGTGTCGCGCGACACCACGATCGAGGCCTGGTTGATGTCGGGATAGTTGTCGAGCAGGGCGCGGACGCGCACGGCCTTGCCGTTGACCGTCGCTGTATCACCAAGCTTTACACCCAGCCGTCCGAGAGCCGAGCGGTCGATGGCGATGGCGTTCGGCTCCATCAGCGCCAGGCGGACCTCTTCGGGGTAGTCGACGGGCAGGGTGAGGGCGCCCGGCTCGGTGTCGACCATGTTCACCTGGACATAGGTGGTGACCTGCTTCTGGCCGTCCTTGGGCTGGTTGGTCCAGCGGCCGCCGCCGCCGTCGAAGCTGGCGACCTCGGCCACGTTAGGGTTGAGGTAGAGCTGTGGGCCGATGCGGCGCGGCAGGCTGGAAGGGCCGGAATTGATCAGGCTTTCCGACTTGGCGGGCATGATCATCAGGTCCGCCCGCGAGCGATTGATGGTGGCCGTGGCGGCCTGGATCATGCCGGTGAACATGCCGACCTGGGCGAGGATCAGCAGGCCCGAGAACGCGAGCGCGATCACCGCCGCCAGATAGCGCCGCCATTCGAAGATCAGTGTCGCCAGAGCCAGAGACATGGTGCCCTCCTGCATCGCAGGGTGTCGGCCAGACGCGGCCAAGAGCCTAGTTAAATCGAGGTAAGGCGGCGGCGCATGCCTCTGTTCGGCCGCAAACCTGGGTGTTACGGAGTTACATTCCGGCGGGCGGAGTAACGTCCGTGCCTATTAGGATTTCCATTTCCAGATGATCCGTTCGCGTCCTTTCGCCGGCGTCGCTATCGCCGCTTCCGTCACCCTTTCCGCAGCGCCCGCTCTCGCCGACGAAGGCATGTGGACCTACGACAATTTCCCACTCGCCAAGGTCAATTCGGCCTATGGCCTCAAGCTCGACCAGAAGTGGTTGGACCGTGTCCAGGCCGCTTCGGTGCGCCTGACAACCGGCTGCTCCGCCTCGCTGGTCTCGAAGTCGGGTCTCGTGTTCACCAACCACCACTGCGTGGTCGAGTGCGTGCAGGACCTGTCGTCCGACAAACGAGATTTCGTGAAGGACGGCTACCTGACCGCCACCCGCGAGGAGGAGCGGACCTGCCCGGGCATGCAGGCCGAGATCCTGATGTCGATCACCGACGTCACCAAGGACGTGCTGGGCGCGACCGCAGGCAAGTCCGGCCAGTCCTTCGTGCAGGCTCGCGACGGCGCCATGGCGGCGGCCGAACAGGCGGGCTGCGCCGGCGACGGCGCGGTGCGCTGCCAGGTCATCAGCCTCTACCGCGGTGGTCAGTACAAGCTCTACAAGTATCGGAAGTACTCGGACGTGCGGCTGGTCTTCGCGCCCGAGTTCGCCACGGCCTTCTTCGGCGGCGACCCCGACAATTTCAACTTCCCCCGCTACAATCTCGATATCGGCTTCGTGCGCCTGTACGAGAACGGCAAGCCCGCGGTCACGCCCCAGCACCTGACCTGGGTCAGCCGTGCGCCGCACGAGGGCGAGCCGACGTTCGTCTCAGGCAATCCTGGCTCGACCAACCGCCTGATGACGGTCAGCCAGCTGGAGACGCTGCGCGACCTGACCATTCCGGTCGGCCAACTGCAGCGGTCGGAGTTGCGGGGCCGGCTGATCCGGTTCTCGGAAGAGGGGCCCGAGCAGAAGCGCGTCGCCACCGACCCGCTGTTCGGCGTCGAGAACAGCTTCAAGGTCTATTTCGGCCAGCAATTTGCGCTGAACGACAAGGCGTTCATGGACGCCAAGCGCGTCCAGGAGGCCGAGCTGAAGGCCAAGGTCGCAGGCGACGCCAAGCTGGCCGCTGACATCGGCGATCCGTGGGGCGACATCGCGAAGGCTCAGCAGGCCTACGCCAACAACTACCTGCGCTATCGCCAGATCGAGGGCGGAGCGGGCTATTCCAAGCTCTACGACTACGCCAAAACTCTGGTGCGGGCGGCCCAGGAACGCGGCAAACCAAGCGCCGAGCGCTTGCCGGAGTACGCCGAAACGCGCCTGCCGCTGCAGGAGAAGCAGCTGCTGGACGCCAAGCCGGTCGATATGGCGCTGGAGGAGACCTATCTCGGCTTCTGGCTGTCGAAGACGCGCGAATACCTGACCCCCGACGATGCGGCGGTGAAGACGCTGCTCGGCAAGGAGAGCCCAGAGGGCCTGGCCAAGCGGGCGGTGGCGAACTCGAAGCTCGGCGACCCGGCGGCGCGCAAGGCGCTTTGGGACGGCGGGCTGGCGGCGATCCAGGCCTCGGACGATCCGATGATCCAGCTGGTCCTGCGCAACGATCCGGCCGCTCGAGCAGTGCGCAAGGCGTGGGAGACCGAGGTCCAGGGCCCGACCGACGCGGCGGCCGAGCGGGTGGCTCGCGCCAAGTTCGCAGCCTATGGCGACGCGGTCTATCCGGACGCCACCTTCAGCCTGCGCCTGTCCTACGGGAAGGTGGCCGGGTGGACCTATCGCGGGACGGCGGTTCCCTCGACGACCAACTTCGCCGGCCTGTACGAACGGGCCACGGGCGCCGAGCCTTACGAACTGGCCCCGCGCTGGATCGCGGCGAAGGACAAGGTCAATCCGAGCACGGTCTACAATTTCGTCACCACCAACGACATCATCGGCGGCAATTCCGGCTCGCCGGTGGTGAACGCCAGGGCCGAGGTTCTGGGCGCGGCGTTCGACGGCAACATCCACTCGCTGGGCGGGGCCTTCGGCTATGACGGCGCGATCAATCGCACGGTGGTGGTGGCGACCTCGGCCGCGACCGAGGCGCTGGACAAGGTCTATGGCCGCACCGCCCTGGTGAAGGAATTGACCGGGAAGTAGGCGCTTGGGCGCCGGACATGGGCGCGGCATACTCGCGCCCATGTCCAACCTACGCATGCCCCAGAGCTCGTTCGGACTGACCTTCCAGACCGGGGCGAGCATTCTCGACTACGAAATCCATGAGGAGCGCGGCTACGCCCTGGGCGTAGCCGGCCGCAAGGTCGAGGTCGCGCTCCAGGCGCTGAAAGACTTCGACGCCGTCGGCGGCGAGGGCGACCGGGCTCAACTGGTGAAGGCCGCCGCCAAGGCGGTCTGGCATTATTTCATCCAGCGCGAAGCCTGCGGCATTCGCAACCAGCGCCCGGCGATCGAGCACTACGCCATGCCGCGCGAGGTGCTGGCGCGGCTCGGCGCGAGCTAGGCCTCCAACTCCCGAGATCGAACAGGCGCGCGGCTTGCTGCGTCCGAAGTAGTTTGATCTAACACTAAAATCGAGAAGCCTTGGGAGGGGCCGGATGGGCGAGGAGGGCGGGGGACTGCGCCAGGGGCGGCTGGGCGTCGCGGCGGTGACCTTCTTCGTGATCTCGGCGGCAGGGCCGCTGACCGCCGTGGCCGGCGGCATTCCGCTGGGCATGCTGCTGGGCAACGGGGCGGGGACGCCGGCGGCCTATCTGGTCGTGGTGGCGATCCTGCTGCTGTTCTCGGTCGGCTATGCCGCCATGGCGCGTCACGTGCGCAACGCCGGCGCCTTCTACGCCTTCGCCGCCCGCGGTCTCGGCGAGACGGCGGGGGGAGCGGCGGCCTTCGTGGCGCTGGTGGCCTACAACGCGATGCAGATAGGGCTCTACGGCTTGTTCGGCGCGGCCTGCGCCGGCTTGTTCGCCGGCTATGGCCTGGACCTGCCCTGGTGGGCCTGGTCGCTCGCGGCGCTGGCGATCATCGCAGTGTTGGGCTACCGGCAGATCGACCTCTCGGCCAAGATCCTGTCGGTGCTGGTGATCCTGGAATACGTCTCGGTGCTGATCCTGGACGTGGCGATCGTCCGCGAGGGCGGGGCGGCCGGCCTGGGCCTCGCGCCCTTTACGCCAGGCGCATTCGCCGCCGGTTCGCCCGCCATCGCCCTGCTGTTCTGCTTCGCCTCGTTCGTCGGCTTCGAGGCGACCACCATCTACAGCGAGGAGGCCCGCTCGCCGGAGACCACGATCCCGGCTGCGACCTACGTCTCGGTGCTGCTGGTCGGCGGTTTCTACGCCTTATCCACCTGGGCCATGGTCGAAGGCGTGGGGGCGGGCGAGCTGATGGGCGTGCTGCAGGGGCTGGCCGATCCGACCCGACTGATCTTCACGCTGTCCGACGCCTATGTCGGCGGCTGGCTGACCCAGACGCTCGGCGTGCTGTTCGTGACCAGCGTGTTCGCCGGCCTGCTGGCCTTCCACAACGCCGCGGCCCGCTATGCCTACGCCCTGGGGCGCGAAGGTCTGCTGCCGGCTGCTCTCGGCGTCGCGCACCAGCGGCATGGCAGCCCGCACCTCGGCTCGCTGGTCCAGAGCACGCTGGCGCTGGGCCTGCTCGCTCTATTTGCGGCGCTGGGGCGCGACCCGCTGCTGGAGCTGTTTGCGTGGCTATCCAATGTGGGCGCGCTCGGGGTGCTGGTGTTGATGGCGATCGCCGCCTTCGCGGTCGCGCGGTTCTTCAAGCTCCGGCCGCAGCTTGCGGCCCGGCCGCGGCTGGTCGTGGCCACTGCGCTCGCCGCCGGGCTGGCGCTGGCGGCAGTGTCGGCCTTGGGAGCGATCCGGTTCGACCTCCTGACCGGCAAGGCCGGCATCCTGTCGCTGGCGCTGCCCGGCCTGATTCCGCTGGCGGCGATGGCGGGCCTGCTGGCCGTCCACCGGCAGAGGCGACGCGATCCGACGCGCTTCGCGCTGCGGGGAGAGAGCCGCTAGGTCTTCATTCGCCTGGCCAGGTCCTGAAGGGTCGCGCGCAGGGCGACGATCTCCTCTACCGGCAGGTTGAGCCGGCAGGCGAGGGCGGCGGGAACCTCGGCGGCCTTGGTCTTCAGAGCCTCGCCGGCAGGAGTGAGGGCGATCTGCACGCGCCGTTCGTCGTCTGCGTCGCGGGTGCGGGTCACATAGCCGGCGCCCTCCAGCCGCTTAAGCAGAGGGGTCAGGGTCCCGGAATCGAGGTCTAGCGCCTCGCCGAGGGCCTTGACGGTCCGCGGCGCCTGCTCCCACAGGACCAGCATGGCCAGGTACTGCGGATAGGTCAGGCCCAGCGGCTCCAGCAGCGGCCGGTAGGCGCGGGTGACCAGGCCGCTGGCCGCGTAGAGCGCGAAGCAGAGCTGGTTGTCGAGGGCCAGCAGGTCGCCGGCCGCGGTTGCGGCCGGCGTCTTCGGACGGGCGGTCTTGGTCGTCATTGCGCCGTTACAGATATCGCAACATCGACGTTGCCGCGAATGGCGTTGGAGTAGGGGCAGACCTGGTGGGCGGCGGCCACCAGCGCCTCGGCCGCAGCCTGGTCGAGCCCTTGGGTCTCGGCGTCGAGCGCCACGCCCAGCTGAAAGCCGCCGCCTTCGCGCGGATGCAGCTCCACGGTGGCTGTGACCGCCGCGCCCTTCAGCGGGATCTTCTGCTGGCCGGCGATGTAGCGGACCGCGTTCTCAAAGCAGGCGGCGTAACCGGCGGCGAACAACTGCTCGGGATTGGTCCCGCCGCCCTTGCCGCCCAGCTCTTTCGGCAGGGCGAGGTCGAGGCTCAGCAGCCCGTCCTGGGATTCGACGTGGCCGGCGCGGCCGCCGACGGCGCGGGCCTGGGTGGCGTAGAGAATGCTCATTTGATTGCTCCAAATTAAATTGTGCACAATTAAATGGAGAGCTGCCGGACATTGTCAAGGGGCGCGGCGGCCGGTCGCGACGGCGGCGCTTGCCTAGGCCCGTCCCGCCGTGACAATTGCAGCGAGAAAAACTGCGAGAGTCCGCGCGGTTTGTAGAATTTTGGACCGCTGGGGAGCGGTTCGGGGGCCATGAATGTTCCGAGCTGAAAACGCCCAGAGCCTGGCGGGGCTGGGATTCGTCATCGCCGTCTGCTGGGCGCTATCGGAGAACAAGAAGGCGTTCCCGTGGAAGCTGGCCCTGGGTTCGATCGCCGTGCAGATCGGACTGGTGCTGCTGCTGTTCGGCCTGCCCGGCGCGCAAGGGCTGATCCAGACGGTGAACGACGGCGTCGACGGCCTGGCGGCGGCGACGGCGAAGGGCACGCAGTTCGTGTTCGGCTACATGGGCGGCGGCGACCAGCCCTATCAGGTGACCAACACCGGAGCGCTGTTCGTCTTCGCCTTCCAGGTCCTGCCGCTGATCCTGGTGATTTCATCGCTTTCCGCCCTGCTCTGGCACTGGGGAATCCTGAAGCTCATCACCCGCGCGTTCGGCCTGCTGTTCCAGAAGACCATGGGCCTGGGGGGCGCTTCGGCTCTGGCGGTGGCGGCGAATATCTTCCTGGGCATGATCGAGAGCCCGATCGTGATCCGCGCCTATCTCGACAAGCTGACCCGCTCGGAACTGTTCCTGATGATCGTGGTGGGGCTGGCGACCGTGGCGGGTTCGACCATGGTCGCCTATGCGACGATCCTGAAGGCGGTGCTGCCGAACGCTGCGGCCCACGTGCTGGTCGCCTCGATCATCTCGGCGCCGGCCGGCATCCTGCTGGCGCGGATCATGGTGCCCGAAAAGCCGGGCCAGGGCGGCTTCTACGCCGATTACGGCTCGCTGCTGAAGTACGACAGCTCCATCGATGCGATCAGCAAGGGCACCATGGACGGCCTGACCGTCGTGCTGAACATCTCGGCGATCCTGATCGTGTTCGTGGCCTTCGTGGCCATCGGCAACGGGCTGCTCTCGGTGTTCCCGCCGGTGATGGGCGAGCCGCTGACGGTCGAGCGAATCCTGGGCGTGGTGTTCGCGCCGCTGGCCTGGGCCATGGGGGTGCACTGGGACGAGGCGCTGAAGGCCGGCTACCTGCTGGGCGTGAAGCTGATGCTGACCGAGTTCATCGCCTTCATCCAGCTGGGCGCCGTGCCAGTGGCCGAGATGAGCGAGCGCACCCGCATGATCATGACCTATGCGCTCTGCGGCTTCGCTAACGTCGGGTCAGTCGGGATAACCGTGTCGGGCATGGGCGTCTTGATGCCCGAGCGGCGCAACGAGATCATCGGCATGGTGTGGAAGGCGCTGATCGCCGGCTTCCTCGCCACCTGCATGACCGGCGCGCTGGTCGGCGCCATGCCCAGGGAACTGTTCGGCCAATAGAGCGAGGCGCCGCGATGAGACTTTTCGACACCGCCCAGGCCCCGAACCCGCGGCGTGTCCGCTGGCTCATCGCCGAGAAGGGCGTGGACGATCTGGAGATCGTCCAGCTCAATCTCATGCAGGCCCAGCACAAGCAGCCGGACTATCTGGCGCGCACGACCCTGCCCAATGTGCCGGCGCTGGAGATGGACGATGGGACGACGATCACCGAGTCCATCGCCATCTGCCGCTATCTGGAAAACCGCTATCCCGAGCCGAACCTGTTCGGCCGCACGCCCGAGGAGATCGCCGTCGTCGAGATGTGGCTGCGCCGCGCCGAGATGCTGGTCGCCAACCCGTTCATGATGGCGGTGCGCCACACCCACCCGGCCCTGGCTGCGCTCGAAGCGCCGAACCCGCCGGTGGGCGAATACAATCGCGAGGTCGGGCTGAAGGGCTTGAGGGTGCTGGATCGGCGGCTGGGCGAGAGCGAGTGGCTGGCGGCCGACCGGCTGACCATCGCCGACATCGTCGCCTTCATCGGCATCGACTTCACGCGGATGATCAAGCTGCCGATCCCGGAGGATCTGGCCAATCTGCACCGTTGGGCGGGCGCGATGCGTGCGCGGCCGGCGGCCAAGGCGAGCATGCAATGAGGGCGCTGTTCCTGGCCCTGGCCCTGCTGGCGCCGTCTGCGGGCTTCGCAGCCGACTTGACCGTGGTCGCGCCCGGCGGGGCCGCGAAGGTGCTGGGCGAGGGCGACCTCGCCGCCCTGCCGCGCGACACGGTGAAGGCGGGCGCCAAGTCCTATGAAGGGCCGGTGCTGTCCTATGTACTGCGCGCCGGCGGCATGCCGGTGGGGGCCAAGCTGCATGGCGACCCGTTGCGCGCCTTCGTGGTCGTGCAGGGCAGGGATGGTTTCAAGGCGGTCTATTCGCTGGCCGAGCTCGACCGCGACTTCCACGACGACGTGGTGATCCTGGCCGATAGGGTCGACGGCGCGCCCCTGCCCGAGAAGGAAGGGCCCTGGCGGCTGGTCTCCGGCGGCGACAAAAAGGCCTGGCGCAGCGTCTACGGCGTCGGCCGCATCGAGGCGTCCATCGTCCCCTAGCTTCGGGTGGCCCAGACCTGGCGTGTGACCGAGAGCTGGTCGCCGGTCTGGTCGCTGGCGAAGACTGAGAAGCCCTCACGCAGATAGATGTGGCGGGCGCGGTCGTTGCCGGTGCGCACGTGAAGCTTCACGCCCTCGGCTGCGGTATTGGCGAAGATCCAGTCGACTGCGGCGCCGAAGAGGGTGGTTCCGGTCCCGCGGCCGGTCTGCGCGACCGCGATGCGGCGCAGCAGCACCACGGGTTCGCGAAACGCCTGCAGGATCACGAAGCCCGCCAGACCGGCGCCTTCACGAAAGCCCAGATAGATCGCGTCCGGCGAGGCGAGCTCAGCGGCGTGTTCATCCGCGGTGAAGGCGCCGACGAAGGCGTCGTAACCGGGCAGGCGCTCGATGCGCATGACCTCGGCGATGTCGGCGGTCGTGAGAGCCGAGAGCGCCGGCATCGGCCTAGTCCTTGAGGGCGCGCCAGATGTTGCGCGCGCCGAACGAGGCCATCAGCGCGGCGAAGATGCACATGACGATCTCCATGGAGAGGTCGGCGACCTGGGTCGCGGCGGTCGGCTTGCGCGCGCCGCTCATCGCCGCGAACAGGATCAGGTCGGTCGCCATGAACAGGAACACCGGCCCGGCGACCAGGACCATGACGGCGGAGGGGGCGAGCCGCTTGGCGGTCTCGGCGTCGAGCTTCTTCATCGCGCCCTCCTAATGCATCTGCCCGAGCCGGTCACGCCCGCGGGCGGGTCTTCTTGACGATCGCCGAGAAGCTCATCACCGGCTGATCATCAGTCGTGATCACGCCGCGCACGAACACCATGCTGCGGGCGGCCTTCACCACCTCGCCGCGGCATTCGACCAGCGATCCGGGCGGCACGGCGCCGACGAAGTCGCCGTTGAATTGGGCGGTGACGCTGTGGCTGTCCTGCAGATCGTCGCGGGCGATCACGAACAGGCAGTAGTCGGCGAAGGTCATGATCGCCCCGCCGTGCATGAAGCCGCCGCCGTTCATGTGCTGCTTCTCGGCTCGCATCGCGCAGACCGGACGGCCGTCGGTATCGATTCGGAAGTAGAACGGGCCCGCATGTTCCTCGAAGGGGTCGCCGGTGAAGAGCGTCCAGCCTGCCCACTCGCCGTCTTCGATGGTCCTGGGCTTCCAGCCTTCGCTCGCCGTTTCGCCGCCGTCCATCCTGTCCCCTTCCACCCGCTAAGGGTTTGCTCGCGGCCATTTCAAACACTAGTTTGCGGCCATCCAGTGCAGCGAACTATGTGGCGGGGACCAAGGATGCAAGGCCGGACTGTCTATCTCGTGGGCGGGCTGCGGACGCCGATCGGCCGTTACGCCGGTGCGCTGTCGAAGGTTCGGGCCGATGACTTGGCCGCCCATCCGCTGAAGGCGCTGATGGCGCTCTATCCCAAGCTCGACTGGGAACAGGTCGACGAGGTGATCTACGGCTGCGTCAACCAGGCGGGCGAGGACAACCGGAACGTCGCGCGCATGGCGCTGCTGCTGGCCGGCATGCCGCAGAGCGTGCCGGGCCTGACCGTCAATCGCCTCTGCGCCTCGGGCCTGGATGCGGTGATCGCCGGCGCGCGGGCCATCGCCTCGGGCGATTCCGACCTGATCGTCGCCGGCGGGGTGGAGAGCATGAGCCGCTCGCCCTTTGTGATGGCCAAGCCCGATACCGCCTTCTCGCGCAGCCCGGAGATCTACGACACCACCATCGGCTGGCGGTTCGTGAACCCGGCCCTGAAGAAGGCCTACGGCGTCGACGCCATGCCCGAGACCGCCGAGAACGTCGCGACCGACTACCAGATCAACCGCGAGGATCAGGACGCCTTCGCCCAGCGCAGCCAGGCCCGCGTCGGCGCCGCCCGCGCCAAGGGCTTCTTCGACGGTGAGATCGCTCCGGTGACGATCAAGGACCGCAAGGGCGAGATCGTGGTCAGCCAGGACGAGCACCCGCGCCCCGACACCACCCTGGACGCGCTGTCGGCCCTCAAGCCGATCGTACGTGAGGACGGCACGGTCACTGCGGGCAACGCTTCCGGCGTCAACGACGGCGCGGCGGCCCTGCTGCTGGCCAGCGCCGACATGGTGCAGAAGCTGGGCCTGGAGCCGCTGGCGCGGATCGAGGCCGGCGCAGCCGGCGGGGTCGCGCCGCGGATCATGGGCGTCGGCCCGGTGCCGGCGGTCGAGAAGCTGACCGCGCGCCTGGGGATCAAGGTCGGCGACTTCGACACCATCGAGCTGAACGAGGCCTTCGCGGCCCAGGCGCTGGCCTGCACGCGGGCCTGGGGTCTGGCGGACGACGCCGCGCACGTGAACGCTCACGGCGGCGCCATCGCCATCGGCCACCCGCTGGGCGCCTCGGGCGCGCGCATCGCCCTGACGGCGGCGCGCACCCTGAAGCAGAACGGCGGCGAGCGGGCCCTGGCCACCATGTGCGTCGGCGTCGGCCAGGGTTCGGCCCTGGCCCTGGCCAAGGTCTGATCGTGCGAGTCTTGGCGGTCGCTGTCGCTGTCGCGGCCCTCGCCGGGGCCGCGACCGCCCCGATGCCGGTCCTCCCGTTGGAGGCGGTGAAGGCTGCAGGCCTGGTCCCCGAGACCAGGGTCGTTGAGGGACGACTGCAGGTCATGACCGGCCAGCGCGGCCTGATCGTCCTAGACCAGGCCGGCCAGCCGCAGCTGGAGGGCGTGGAGAGCGGCCGCGTCGGCATGGCCGCCGCCGACGGCAAGGAAACCTACAAGGGGGCGGGGGCGGGCAAGCTCGCCTTCGCCCTCGACGCCTCGGTCGAGAAGCGCCAGTCGATCCTGAAGATCTGGAACGGCCTGACCCGGCCGCTGGCCTATGAAGCCGAGATCACCGCCCTGCGCGGCGGCAAGCTGATGAAGAAGATGAGCACGATCTGCGCCGTTCCTGCAGGGGCGGTGGGCTATGAGGTCTGGCCCGATCCGGTTATCAGCGTCACCCTCTCCAAGTTCGCCGAGACCCCGGCGGACAAGCACGTCTGCCAATAGCCGAGACTTTTCATGGCCCTCGACCTCGAAACCCGCGAACAGCTCATCGATACCGTCCGGCGGTTCGTCAGCGAAAGGCTGCGGCCGATCGAGGCCAAGGTCGCCGAGGACGACGCCATTCCTGCCGAGGTGATCGAGGAGATGAAGGGCCTGGGCCTGTTCGGCCTCTCCATCCCCGAGGAATTCGGGGGCCTGGACCTCTCCATGGAAGACGAGTGCCTGGTGGGCGTCGAACTGGGCCGCACCAGCCCGGCCTTCCGCTCGGCCTTCGGCACCAATGTCGGCATCGGCAGCCAGGGCCTGGTGATGTTCGGCACCGACGCCCAGAAGGAAAAGTACCTGCCGGGCATCGCCTCGGGCGAGATCATCACATCCTTCGCCTTGACCGAGCCCGAGGCCGGCTCGGACAGCGCCAATGTCCAGACCCGCGCCGTGCGCGACGGCGACCACTATGTGCTGAACGGCTCCAAGCGGTTCATCACCAACGCCAACAAGGCCGACCTGTTCACGGTCATGGCCCGCACCGATCCCACCAAGCCGGGCGGCGGCGGTGTCAGCGCCTTCCTGGTCGAGCGCAGCCTGCCGGGCCTGTCGGTCGGCAAGCCCGAGAAGAAGATGGGCCAGCAGGGCGCGCACATCTGCGACGTGGTGTTCGACAACGTCCGTGTGCCGGCGGAGAACCGCCTGGGCGCCGAGGGTGAAGGGTTCAAGGTCGCCATGCAGGTGCTGGACCGCGGCCGCCTGCACATCTCGTCGGTCTGCATCGGCGTGGCCGAGCGGCTGATCACCGACTGTGTGGCCTACGCGACCGAGCGCAAGCAGTTCGGCCAGACGATCTCGAACTTCCAGCTCGTCCAGGGCATGATCGCGGACTCAAAGACCGAGGTCCTGGCGGCCAAGGCCCTGACCATGGAGACCGCGCGCAAGCGCGACGCCGGGCAGAGCGTCACCATGGAGGCGGCCGCGGCCAAGTACTTCGCGTCCGAAATGGTCGGCCGGGTCGCCGACCGGGCGGTGCAGATCTTCGGCGGCGCCGGCTATGTCGCCGACTACGGCATCGAACGCCTTTATCGCGACGTGCGCATCTTCCGGATCTACGAAGGCACCAGCCAGATTCAGCAGGTGGTCATCGCCCGCGAAACCCTCAAGCGCGGAGGCTGATCATGGCTGTCGACATGGAAGCGGTGATCCTGGACGTGCTGGGCAAGCTGGCTCCCGGCAAATCGGCCTCGTCCGAGGAGGTGGCGCGAGCCGCCGACAACGAGAACTGGCGGCGGCTGACCGGCCACGTGCGCAACACCGCCCGGGGCCTCGCCCGCCAGGGCAGGATTGTGATCACCCGGCACGGAAAACCTGCCGATCCGGAGAAGTTCAAGGGCGTCTATCGCCTGCGCCTGCCGATGGAGGGCGACGAGCTTACGGTGTCGCAGCCGGTGGACGCGTCGGACGCCTGAGGCCATATCGGCGGGCATGGGCCTGCCCGCGCTCCTCGACGAGATCGCCGCCTGCCGCGCCTGCGCGGGTGAGCTGCCGCATGAGCCGCGGCCGGTGGTGTTCGTGCGCCCGCAGGTGCGACTGCTGATCTGCGGCCAGGCGCCGGGGCGGCGCGTGCACGAGAGCGGCCTGCCGTTCACCGACGCCTCGGGCGATCGCCTGCGACAGTGGATGGGGATCGACGCGGCGACTTTCTACGGCCGGCCCGAGATCGGGGTGGCGGCCATGGCCTTCTGCTTTCCTGGGACCAATCCGAAGGGCGGGGACTATCCGCCGCCGCCGCGCTGCGCTCAACTCTGGCGGCCCAGGCTGCTGGCGCAGTTGCCCAGGGTCGAGCTGACCCTGCTGGTCGGCGGTTACGCCCAGGACTGGGCGCTGGGCGGGAAGACCAAGGGCAATATGACCGAGACGGTGCGGGCCTGGCGGGAGTATGCGCCGGCCTGCCTGCCGCTGCCGCACCCCTCGTGGCGCAACACCGGCTGGTTGAAGCGAAATCCGTGGTTCGAGGCCGAGGTGACGCCTTATCTTCGCCAGAGGGTTCAGGAGATGCTCGCGCCGTGAAACGCCTCGCCGCCATCGCCGCCGCCATGATGCTGAGCGCCTGCACGCCCTTGCTGGTGCAGCAGGCCGGCGCGCCGCCGGCCGGGTTTTCGGGGCCGAGGGTGGAGGGCGACGCCTTCATCTCGTTCGACGGCGCCCGCCTGGGCCTGACGCGCTGGGAGACGGCGGGCCAGCCGCGGGCTGTGGTCGTGGCCCTGCACGGCATGAACGACTACGCCAACGCCTTCCACCTCGCCGCGCCGCACTGGGCGCAGAACGGGGTGACGACCTACGCCATCGACCAGCGCGGCTTTGGCCGCTCGCCTAATCGCGGCGTCTGGGGCGGCGACGAGTTGATGGTCGAGGATCTGCGGACCCTGACCACCGTGGCGCGGATCCGTCATCCGGGCGTGCCGATCATCGTCGCGGGTGAGAGCATGGGCGGGGCGGTGGCGATCAAGGCCTTCGCCTCGGACCGGCCGCCGGCCGCCGACCGGGTGATCCTCATGGCCCCGGCGGTGTGGGGCTGGTCCAACCAGCCGCTGCCCTACAAGACCATGCTGTGGATGGCCGCGCACTTCACGGCCGGCAAGGTCTACGAGCCGCCGCGGTGGCTGACCAAGCGGGTCAAGCCGACCGACAACCGCGAAGAACTGATCGCCATGGGCCGCGATCCGCTGATGACCTGGGGCGCGCGGTCGGATGCGCTCTACGGCCTGGTCGGGCTAATGGACGAGGCCTGGAAATCGACCGGCCGGATCCAGGTCCCGGTGCTGTACATCTACGGCGCCAATGACCAGATCATCCCCAAGGAGCCGTCGTTCGAGGCTGCAATGCGCCTGAAGCCGACCGACCGCTCGGCCTTCTACGCCAAGGGCTGGCACCTGATGACCCGCGACCATCAGGGGCCCGTGGTGTGGGACGACCTGCTGTCGTTCATCCTCGACCCGGCCGCGCCGCTGCCGTCGGGCGCGCCGCGCATTCCGGGCTCGCCGACCCTGCCCAACGCGCCGATCGCCGCAGACGCGGCGGCAAGGGCGGCTCCAGGCTTGTGATCATGTCTGGACAGGCGTAGAGCCTGCGGCAATCTCTTCCAGCCTATAGTGGTGATTGCGGCATGACCTTGTTCGACTCCCCGGCGTTTGAGGGACACGAAGGCGTTCATTCGTTCTACGACGAAAAAACTGGCCTGAAGACCATTATCGCTGTTCACTCGACGGCGCGGGGCCCGGCCGCCGGCGGATGCCGCATGTGGCCCTATCCGACCGCCGCCGCCGCGCTGGACGACGCGCTGCGCCTGTCGCGCGCCATGTCCTACAAGAACGCCATGGCCGACCTGGAACTGGGCGGCGGCAAGTCGGTGATCATCGGCGATGCGCGCACCATGAAGACCCCGGCCCTGTTCGAGGCTTTCGGCCGTGCGGTCGAGGCCCTGGGCGGCCGCTATTGGACCGCCGAGGACGTCGGCGTCTCGCCCACCGACCTGTCCTACGCCCGCAAGGAAACCCGCTACGTCGCCGGCCTCGAAGGCCATCCGGCCGCCTCGGGCGATCCCTCGCCGGTGACCGCCGAGGGCGTGTTCCGCGGCGTGCGCCTGGCGGTCCGCCGCGCCCTCAAGCGCGATCTGGACGGCGTAACCGTCGCCATCCAGGGGGTCGGCCATGTCGGCGCTTACCTGGCCGACAAGCTGCACGCGGCCGGCGCCAAGCTGATCCTGACCGACGTCAACGAGCAGGCCCTGGCCGAGGTCGCCGCCCGCACCGGCGCCCAGATCGTGGCGCCGGGCGCGATCTTCGAGGCCGAAGCCGACGTCTTCGCGCCCTGCGCCCTGGGCGGCGCGGTGAATGAAAGCACCCTGCCGAAGCTGAAGGCCAAGGTGATTGCAGGCGGCGCGAACAACCAGCTCTCCGACCCCGCCGTCGGCCGGGCGGTGTTCGAACGCGGCATGCTTTACGCGCCCGACTATGTGATCAACGGCGGCGGTATCATCAATGTGGCGGCCGAGATCCGCGCCCTTGAGCGCGGCGAAGCCTTCGACCCGACCTGGGTCGACGCCAAGCTGGTCGGCCTGACCCAGACGCTGGAGCAGGTGCTGGACCGCTCCATCGCCGAGGGCCGGCCGACCCACGAGGTCGCGAACGAAATGGCCAAGGCCCGCATCGAAGCGGCCGTCGCGGCGAAGCTGGCGGCCTAGGCCGCCGCCTTCTCCGGCGCCCATTTGCGCGGGTGGGCCGAGCGGACGCCGACGGCCAGGCGGTTCCAGACGTTGATGGCGCCGATCAGCATGGTCAGCTTCACCGTCTCGGCCTCGTCGAACTGCTCGCGCAGGACGGCGTAGTCGGCGTCAGGCGCGCGGGTCTGGGAGATCAGGGTCAGGGAGTCGGTCCAGGTCAGGGCCGCCTTCTCCCGCGCGGTGAACAGCGAGCTTTCCCACCATGCGGCCAGCATGTGCAGGCGCTCTTCGGTCTCCCCGTGGGCGCGGGCGTCCTGGCTGTGCATGTGCAGGCAGAAGGCGCAGCCGTTGATCTGGGATGCGCGCATCTTCACCAGTTCGATCAGGCTGTGCTCGAGGCCGGAGGAGACGACAGCCTTCTCGAAGGCGACCATTGCCGAGATGACGTCCGGGGCGGCGGCGTAGGGATTCAGGCGAGCAGACATGGGGAGGTCCTCTTGCATCGTTGAGCCGTCACGCGGCTTCGATGACAGGACGCGCCGGCCCGGGCCTGTGTGACATTCGGCGTGAAAAAAGTCGCGCTAGAGGAAGCGCGGCCCCAGATAGATCGCCAGCGCGATCAGGATCACGACGACGAGGATCAGCCCGGCGTGCTTGCGCCCGCCGAGCACCGCGCCACCGGACCTCGCCAGGCGCGCCGCCTTGTCCCGCGCAGCCTTCTCGGCGGCCTCGCGCGCCTGCACCGCCTTGCGGCGGGCGGCCAGATCGATGACCTCAGGTTCCTTTTCGGGCTTCATGGCCATCGATCTAGCATGCCTTCCGAGCTAGGCCATCCGCGCCGTACGCGGTTCCTTCACAACCGTGAGAAGGATCGCCAGCCCCACCACCAGGAAGCCGATCGAGGCTCCGAAGACGATGTTGTAGCCGAAATGGTCGGCAACGAAGCCGCCGACCAGCGGACCGAGCGAAGCCATGATCCCCTCGGCGGTCGAGGAGATCGCGATGCGCATCGGCATCTCGGCCCGCGAGCCGAACTCGAGGATCATGGTCTGGGCCGCCATCATGTAGCCCGACTGCGCCGCGCCCAGGCCGAAGAAGGCCAGGAAGATCGCCCATGGGTGGTGGTTGACCATCAGCAGCGCTGTCGCCGCGATCCAGGCGGCCAGCGAGAAGACCAGCACCAGGCGGAAGCCGGTCTTGTCGCCCAGATAGCCCCAAACGAGGTTCGAGAGGGTGTCTGCGCCCAGGAAGGCGAGGCTGAGCAGGCCGAGGGTCTTGCCGTCCAGCGACATCGAGGACGAGACGTAGATGATGTAGAAGGGCGTGGCGATCCGGCTGGCGGTGGCGACCATCTGCACCACCAGGAACCAGGCGTAGCCGGGGTCGGACATGATCAGCCGCGGGAAGTCTTTCACCCGGTCGCGGAAGCGGGCCTGGGCCGGGAGGTTGGGCGGCTCGGGTTCCCTGAGCAGGATCTGCAGCGCCCACAGGCCCATGCTGGTCAGGAAGGCGGCCAGGGCGAAGGTGGTGGCGTAGCCGTTGCCGAACACGTTGCCCTGTATGAGATATTTCCCGGCCGCCCAGGCCAGCACCGCGGCGATCAGGCCGCCGGTGGCGTTACGCCAGGCCTGCAGTCGCCCGCGGCGACTGAGCGGGATGACCTTGGCCATCAGTAGTCCGAAGACCACCCGCTGGGTGCCCATGAACAGCCCGAACAGGAACATCAGGACCATCATGGCCACGATCAGCGGCTGGCCCGCCATGAACCAGCCGGCGAGCGCCATCCCGACGATCTGGACGCGGGCGAGGCCCCCCATCCAGACAGCGGCGGGCATCACCTTGGTGCGGTGCTCGATCTGGGTCGCCCCGAAGATCGGCGAGATCACGCTGCCGACCTGCTGCAGCGCCAGCCCGAGGCCGACGATGGTGTTCGAGCCCGAGATCATGTGCAGATAGGCGGGCAGGAAGGTCGGCGCGTTTATGAGCCGAAAGCCGGTCATGCCGAGCATGCCGTGCAGGTAGTTGCCTATGTAGTTCCGCTTAAGATTGTCCCAGACGAACTTCTCGTAGGCGGCTTCCTTTTCCGCCAGGCTCTGTTCGACGACGACGTCTTCGGACGCGGCTGAGGCCGCGTCCTCCTTCTCAAATCTTGCTTCCAACAGCGTTCCGCCCGCGCGCGGATCGCGAATGGGTCGCGCGGGCGACTCCCTAATTTTTTAACGGCTAAATTTAATACCGAACGTCGTACCAGAGTCCGGCGCCGCAGGGGAAGTGCTGTTGACCCGCAGGCTACCAGTTGGCCTCCAGGATTACCCCGACCACACGCGGCGCGCCGAACATGGCCCGGCTGGCCGACGGCTGGACGTACTGGACGTAGGCCTCGTCGAACAGGTTGTTCCCGAAGGCCGAGATCGTCCAGTGGTCGGCTTGGTAGCCGAGCTTGGCGTTGACCACGGTGCGCGCGTCGATGCGGCTGGCGGCCTGGTCCACGCCGGTCACGCCATAGGCGCTGCTGCGATAGTTGGCGTTCAGGTTGGCGAACAGGCCGTTGTCCCAGCGATAGTCGCCGCCAACCGCCCAGGTCCAGCGCGGGGCGAAGGCGAATTCCGACCCCGACAGGTCGGCGGTCAGGCTGCCGGCGGTCACGGTGAAGTCGTCGAACTTGGTGCGGCTGTAGCCGGCCGAGCCGTAGAGGCCCCACTTGGCGCTGGGCCGCCAGGCGGCCTCGACCTCGGCGCCGTAGAGGTGCGAGGCGCCGGCGTTTTCGGTTTGGGTGTCGTAGATGCTGGAGCCCAGGTTCACCTGCACCTGCTGGTCGCTCCAGTCCACGTAGTAGGCGTTGGCGTTGACCGTCAGGGTCTTGTCCAGCCACGCGGTGCGCAGGGCCAGTTCGTAGTTCCAGGTGTATTCCGGATCGTACGCTACGACCTGGGCGTGGGCGATGTTCAGGCTGGCCCCGCCCGAGCGATAGCCGCGCTGGGCCACGAAGCTCAGCGAGGCGTCGTCGGTGACGTCGTACTTTACGCCCAGCTTAGGAAGGAAGGCGTCGAAGTCGCGCGAGACCTCCGGCTGGGACGCGCCGGCTTGGCCGACATAGAGCGCAACGACCTGGTTGAGGCCGGCGATCACCGGGGCCAGGGCGCCGAAGGCGGCAGGGTTCGGATAGGTTCCGGCGAAGCGGGTCGACTGGCGCACGGCCAAGCTGCTTTCCTCGCGATCATAGCGGAAGCCGGCGAGGATCGAGGCCTTGTCGGTCAGGCGGAAGCGGCCGTCGGCGAAGATCGCGGCGGTCTTCACTTCCTCCGGTGCGTCGCCGCGGAAGTCGATGGCGACCGACGGGAGGGCCGCGACATAGGCGCTGGCCACGGCGCTGGCGTTGGCGGCCGGCAAGCCGAAGGGCGGGCTCATCAGCACGCCGATCAGGGTGGTGCGCGGCGTCGCGACATTGCTCAGCGAGGCGATGCGGTCGTCGCGCTCGCGGCGGCTGAAATAGAGGCCGGCCAGGCCCGACAAGCGATCGCCGTCATAGTTCAGGCGGAACTCCTGGGTGGCGGTCGAGATGGTCTCGTCTTCGACGGCGTGGGCGAGATCGGTCGGGCCGCCGTCGACGTCGTAGCGGCCGCGACTCTTCACCTTGTTCCAGGCGCTGACCGAGGAGAGCTTCAGCCGGTCGCTGAGCGCGTAGTCGGCCGACAGCGAGATCAGGTTGGTGGTGACGTCGTTGTCGCTCGGGAAGTCGCCCGTCGCCACGCGGTTCTCGAAGGCGTCGGGCCGGTCGGTGCGGGCGTAGCTGTAGACGAAGCCGCCCTCGCGCTCGTCATGGATGACGCTGGCGCGCACGGTCAGACCCGGCGTGGTCGAGGGGGTGAACAGCAGCTTGCCGCGGAAGGTGGTGGCGCGGACCGGATCCTCGTCGGTCTTGCGGGTGGTGTTGTAGATGAAGCCATCGGCGTCGCGGTCCTGGACCGACAGGCGGAAGGCGAGCTGGTCGGCGACGATCGGCCCGCCGATCGCCAGGGCGTAGGATTGCTCCTGGCGGTCCGACAGCAGGACGCGGCCGCGCGCCTGCCAGTCCCAACTCGGGTCCTGGGTGTTGATCACGACAGCGCCGGCCAACGCGTTGCGGCCCTGGAGCGTCGATTGCGGGCCGCGCAGGATCTCGACCTGGCGCACGTCCCACATGTCGAGCACGCCCGAGATCATGCCGCGCTCGGGGATCGCCGCACCGTCGACATAGACGCTGGCCAGCGCGCCCGAGCCGCCGCCCGAGACGTTGGAATTGCTGATCCCGCGGATGGTGAAGCCCTCGCCGCCGCGGGTCTCGGCCACGTTGGCCGTGCGGTTGACGATGTCGGTCAGCGACTGGATGTTCTCGGCCTCGATGCGCTGGGCGCCGATCAGGGCGACGCTCGCGACCGTGTCCTGCAAGCTGCGGGGCGCCTTCTCGCCGGTGACGACCAACTCCTCGACCTGTGGCGCGGCGTCCTGGGCGTAGGCCAGGGCGGGAAGCAGGGCGGCGAGGACGCCTCCGGTAAGGGCGAGACGGGACATTAAGAGCGACTCCAGGCGCGCCGCGCCGCATGGCTGGCGGCAGGGCGATCGTCGCCGGAAATGGCGCGATCGGCCGCCCCGGCGCTGGAACGGCGCGCGCAAAATCTCCCAGATGGGTTAAGCCTTGGTCTTCATCCGTGCAGGTGTGCAAGCGTCGCCTTGGCGGCGCCGTCGAACCCGCGGCTCGACGGCGCCGCCCGCCTGGCCCTGGAGAGGGGCGGGCCGGCGTGGGGACTAGCCGCCCTTCTCGGGGTCGGTTTCGGCGAGCAGGCGCTCTGCGACGGGCTTCAGTTCGGCGTTGAACTGTTCGAGGCTGTAGCGCTTGCCCGCGATCAGGGGCGACTTGGGGCTGGCCTCAGGAATGACGACGTCGGGGCGCCCGTCGCGGCCCTTCAGCCACATGGCGGTCAGGTAGAGAGCCGGTACGCGGATGATGCTGACGTCGTAGTGCTCGTCGCTGGCCGCGCTGTCGGCCTCGACGGAGCGGATGCGGCGGCCGAGCGAGGTGATCTGCGGGCCTTCGCTGACGGCCGAGAAGGCGTGGCTATGCAGATCGATGTCGGCCAGGGCGGCGGGCGCCTCATCGTCATCGGCGTGCAGCATGTAGGTCCAGAGCTTCGGCGTGGTGGTCGCGACCTTCTGGGCGGCGATCTGGTCGAGGCCGATCACGTGGACCGGGGCGGCGATCGGTTCGCGCGCGGCGGCTGGCGCTTCTCCGCGGCGTCGGCGCAGGTGGCTGACGATCCCCGAATTGATGGCCGGGGCGTGGGTGGCGATGGAGGCGCGGCGGGCCACAGCGGGCAGGGCGGCCTCCAGGGCGTTGGTCGAGGCCTCCGGCGGCCGGGCGAAATGCAGGGGCATGACGGTCTCCGCTCCTAGGGCTTGGTGAAGTAGGAGTGGGTCCAGCTTCCGGACCCGTTGTAGCTGTTGACCAGGGTGTTGTAGGCGACCAGCGAGGTGGTCCCCGAGCCGCAGTCCGACACCCAGACCAGGCCGTTGTCCTCGGTGCCGGTGGCGCAGATGAAATGCGCCCCGCCGCCGCTCCAGGCGACGCGGATGCCCAGCGGCCGGCCTTGCAGGATCTGGGACTCGATGGCCGCGAAGGCGGTGGTTCCGGAGTTCCAGCTGGCCAGGTGCCCGGTGCGCTGGAAGGCGTCGGACAGTGAGCCGTAGACGTTGCAGGCCCCAGACGCGCCGGACCCGCAGCAGTCGTTGCGGCCCAGCTGGCCATTGGCGATCAGGCACTGGGTCCAGGTGGTGTTCGGGTCGTAGAACCGCGCGACGCTGGCCCCGGTCGCGGCCCAGCACCAGTTGGCCTGGGTCTGCTGCTGCATGGTGAAGCGCAGCACCACGTCGACTGGATCCTCGCCGGCCCAGCCGGTGACGAAGCGGGGCTGGAAGCCCTGCGAGGTCAGTTGCTCGAACTTGAGCTGATAGGTCGGGGCCGTCATGCCGTGGTGGGCGACCGAGGCGACGGCGTTCTTCTCCCAGAGGCCGGCGTAGAGGTCCTTGCCGCCGACGGCCGCTGCGCCGGCGCAGATCAGGTCGTAGCCCTGGGCGGCGAGGTCCTCGCAGGTGTCGCGGAAGGCCTGTTCGCTCTGGTGATGCCGCGCGACCCAGGCGGGTCCGCCGCTCTTTTCCCAGATGGCGGCGTACCGGTCCTGGCCGGCGACGGCGTAGACGCTGATCCAGGTCGGGCGATAGCCTTGGCCGACGAACTGGTCGAAAGCCTGCTGGTAGGCCGACGACGTCAGGCCATGCCGGGCGACCCAGGCCGGGCCGTCTGCTTTTTCCCAATAGCCCGCATAGCGGTCCTGGCCGCTGACCGCGTAGCCGTTGATGAACTTCGGGCGATAGCCCTGGCGCGCCAGATCGTCGAAGGTGCGCTGATAGTCCGCGGACGACAGGCCGTGACGCGCGGCCCAGGCGCCGCCCTTGCGCTTGTCCCAGATCGCCGCATAGCGGGCCTGACCGCCGGACTCGTAGCCGCTGATCGAGCGGAGCCGGAAGCCCTGGGCGGTGAACTCGTCGAAGGCGTGCTGGTAGTCCGATGACGTCAGGCCGTGTCGCGCGACCCACGGGCCGGGCGCGCCCTTATCCCAGGACGCCACAAACAGATCTCTGGCCATTTGACGTTGCCTCCCATTCAGAGCTTTCCGGCGCGCAGGAGTTCTCGCGCTCAGAAGAGCGTTTGTGAAAGTCAGTATAAAAAGCTGCTATTGGCGCGCGGCTGTTAAGCATCCGACGAGTGGCGCCATGTTTCACTCTGAACTGAAGTCGATGATTATCAACCTTCGGGCGAATGTATAGAAGAAAATCGGAAACATGGTGAACGAGCGTGAGCATTCGCTTTCGCGAATGCTCTGCTGTATTTGAAGGGATATTGTCCGGCGGACGAGGGCGTCCGCCGGAACGCTAAGCCTTGGTTTTCAGGGCCGCCAGCACGGCCTCGGGCCGGATGGGCAGGTGGCGCACGCGTGCGCCGATTGCCGCGAAGATGGCGTTGCCGATCGCCGGGCCTACGACCGTGGTCGCCGGCTCGCCCAGGCCGACCGGAACCTCGGCGCTTTCGACGAACTCGATGTCGAGGTCGGGCACGTCCGCCATCCGCAGCGGCGTATAGCCGTCGAGGTTGGTGTCGCGGACATTGCCGTTCTCGATTTCTGTGCCCTCGAACAGCGCCAGGCTCATGCCCCACAGCGCCGCGCCTTCCATCTGGGCCAGGGCGCCTTGCGGCGAGACGATGGTGCCGGCGTCGGCCACGAGGGTAAGTTTCTCGACCTTCACCGCGCCCGAGGCGGGATCGACCTTCACCCGCGCGGCGCAGGCGATCCAGGTCGGCATGTCGCGTTCCTGGCCGAAGGTGGTGGCGATGCCCAGGCCCGCGCCCTTGGGCAGCGGTTGGCCCCAGCCGGCTTTCTTCGCCAGGCGCTGCAGCACCGCGGCCTGCCGCTTGGCGCCGCCCACCGCATTAGGCGCCGAGCCGGCGTTGCGGCCGGTCCCGTCCAGCAGGGCCAGACGGAAGGCCAGCGGGTCCTTGCCGGCGGCGTAGGCGGCTTCGTCCATGAAGCTCTCGACCGCCCAGTTGGTCCAGCCCGGCCCGACCGAGCGCAGCCAGCCCGGACGGAAGGTCTTGTTGGCCAAGTCGTTCGATACCGCCCGCACGCGCTGAGCGCCGACGCTGTACCAGTGATTGGCCCCGTTGATTGCGAAGGGATCGAACGGAACGCCGTTGGCGCCCTTGGGCATGAAGAACGGCGCCATGATCTCGGTTGGCCAGCCGGCGCAGGCGGCGTGGTCCATGGCGGTGACGCGGCCACCGTCGCCGAAGGCCATCTTCACGACCTGGACCGAGGGCGAACGGAAGGAGTCGAACTGGCTGTCGTCGGCGCGGGTGAAGACTACCTTGACCGGCCGGTTCAGGGCCTTGGCCGCGAGGGCGGCGGGCACTGCGTAGTCGCCGTTCAGCCGCCGGCCGAAGCCGCCGCCCAGCAGGTAGGTCTTGAGAACGATCTTGTCCTCGGGGAGGCCCAGCGCCTTGGAGAGCCAGGGCAGAACCAACGACTGCCACTGGTTGCCGGTATGGATCTCGTAGATTCCGTCCTTGACCACAGCCAGGGCGTTGACCGGCTCCATCTGGAAGTGGAGCGCGCTGGCGGTGGTGTAGGTCCGCTCGATCTTGCTCTTGGCTGCGGCGAAGGCGGCGTCGACGCCAGGGTCCTCGACCACCAGCGAGCCGGCCTTGGGATCGGCGATCAGGGTCGCCGCGCGCTTCTGGACGTCGGCCTCGGAGGTCTTGACCGTCTCGCCGGCCGCCCATTGCACCTTGACCAGGTCGGCGGCGGCGTTGGCCGCGACGAAGCTGTCGGCGATGACCAGCACCCAGCCGGGGACCGTGCCCGACGGGTCGTCCAGGACCAGATGCTGGCGGTAGCCGGGCACCGCCTTGGCGGCGCTGTCGTCGACGCTGACCACCTTTGAACCGTTGCGGGTCGGGGGAATTTTCGGCCGAGCGTAGACCATGCCCTCGATCTTGGCGTCGAGGCCGTACTTGCCCGAGCCGTCGACCTTGGCGGCGATGTCGAGTTGGGGCGAGGCCTTGCCGATCAGGCGTCGGTCTGCGGCCTTCTTGATCGGCAGCTTGCCCAACTCGTCGGCCGTGAAGCTGCGGCTGGGATTTCCGCGGGCGACGATGTCGCCATAGGAGATCGACTTGCCGCCGCCGCTGACCATGCTGTTCCGCGCCGTGCAGGCCTTGGGATCGACGCCCATCAGCCGGGCGCCTTCCTCGATCAGCACCATGCGGCCGGCCGCCCCAGCCTGGCTCATGAGGGGGTAGCTCTGCCACACCGACCACGAGCCGCCGGTGACCATCAGGCCCCACTTGGCGGCCGTGTCGACGTGGTTGATCCGCACCTTCGACCAGTCGGCCTCCAATTCGTCGGCGACGATGCGGGCAAGCGCCGTGCCCACGTGCTGGCCCATCTCGGCGCGGATGACATTGACGGTGACTGTCCCGTCGCGGCCGATCGAGTACCAGATGGTCGGCTCATAGCCGCCCGCGGCGGCGGCCTCGTCGGGGGCGACGGAGAAGCTCATAGCCGCGCCGGCGGCGGCGGCCGAGATTAGGAAGCCGCGGCGGGAGAGGGGGGCGATCGCGTTCATGCCTTCACCCCCGCGGTCTTGGCGGCGGCCAGCTTGATGGCCTTGCGGATGCGTACATAGGACATGCAGCGGCAGAGGTTGCCGTTCATGGCCTCGTTGATCTGTTCGTCGGTCGGGTTGGGCGTGGACTTGAGCAGCGCCGCGGCCTGCATGATCTGGCCGGACTGGCAGTAGCCGCACTGCGGCGCCTGGGCTTCAACCCAGGCGGTCTGCAACGGGTGGACGCCTTTCGGATCCAGGCCTTCGATCGTGACGACCGATTGGCCGGCGATGGCGCTGAGCGGGGTTACGCACGAACGGACGGCGTCGCCGTTGAGATGCACCGTGCAGGCGCCGCATCCGCCAATGCCGCATCCGAACTTGGTGCCGGTCAGGCCAATCTCGTCGCGGATCGCCCAGAGCAGCGGGGAATCGTCGGGGCCCGCGACGGTCACGTCGCGGCCATTGAGCTTGAACGTCGTCGACATGCCGATCCAGCCTCCCTTGCAGTCCCGGTTCGGCTACCGGACGACAACCGTGGCCGCTGCGCAACCGGTTTTTGGAGTTAGGAAGCCTGCGCGTTCGCCCGCAGGAACGAGAGGCTGTCCTCGAAGTCGAGGAAGATGTCCATCAGCTCGTCGGGCGGGATGGCCGAGGCCCGTTCCTGCGGGAACCGGTAGCGCCAGAAGCTGACGATGTGCTGGACGGCTCCCAGCTGCTCGCCGAGCTTCATGAACATGTCGGGCGCGGCCAGCAGGAAGTCGCGAAAGGCGGTCGGCTGGCCGTCATGAGTGAGCGAGCGATATGCGTTGTCGTAGACCCCCAGCATGGCGTTGACGCCGGCCACGGCGCGGCCGATGGCGGTCTGCAGGCGCTTGCGCGCGGGCGGAATATAGCTGGTCGCCTCGGGGTCGCGTGGACCGCGCGGGTGAAGGGTCGCCAACTGCACCAGCACTTCTCCCAGCGCCGGGGTCAGGTCGTGCAAGACCCATTTATAGTAAAGGAAGCCGCGCCACGCGAAGACGCCGTCCTGATAGTCCTTGTCGCTGAGCTTCAGCGTCTCCTTCAACGGCTCGAAGCCGCTTTCCGGTGCATTGGACAGCAGCTTGTCCGCCAGGCGTGCGGCGTGGGACTGGCCTGCGGCGTCGCCGGTCGACATCGAGACCAGAGCGAGAATCTCGCTGCGGACGAAGTCGTACATCCGCTGGATGTCGGCGTCGGTGATCGCGAAGTAGGCGCGCGCCGGCGTGAAGCCGTGACGCTTCAGGTGTTCGCGCAGCAGGAACGGATCCAGCGAAGGCAGATCGTCGATCAGATCGAGAACCTGACGGTCGGGCTGCCCGGGGCGCAACGCCTCGCCGAACATCTCGGCGGCCGTCTCGTCGAAATCTCTCTGGCCGATCATGAGAAAACGCGCGCCGAGACGCAGGTCCCTGCCGTCGATGGGCGCCATGATCTTGGTAGCGTTCGCCCTGACCCGTCCGAACAGCTCGTACTCGTTCAGGCGGACCCGATGCTTGACGATGATGCAGCGGTTCAGGACGCGGTTCTGGAAGAACGGCGCTTGCGCGAGGGCTTCCTCGTCCTCCGTCTTGCGGTGCGCCGCGACAAGGTTGAGCACTCGGGCGGTCGAAGCGCTGTGTTCCAGGGCGGTCAGGCGGCGAAGCGTCCGGTCGATCATCGCGCGGCCTCCCGCCAGGCGCCGGTCGGCGCGCCCTGAAACGGCGTTTCCCTGTCGGCCTCGGTCATGAACAGGCTCCGCTTGTGATCCCGTCCGCGATGCGCCTGGAATACCAATGTTCCCTTAAGGGTGGGTGTGACCGAACGCCGCCCTTTACCCCCAGAGCGCCGGCTCGCCCGCCGCCGCATCCACGACCTCCATGACCGGGCCCAGCGGGATGCAGCGGCCGAGGCGCTCGGCCTCGTAGGTCGCCACATAGATTCCGATCCATTGCAGCAGGGTGCGGTCGCCGCGCTCGGCCCTAAGCGCGACCGGCCCGCCCGAGCAGCCCGCGCCGCCGATGCCGTCGACGTGGAACGCGAAGGGGTTGATCCGGTAGTCGCTGGCGAGCGTGAACCCGCGCGCGATCGGGGCGCTCTTCAGGATCGCCGCCCCGCCGGGAAAGCCGTAGATCATGCCGGCTGATCCGGTTGTCAGCGGCAGGCCCTCGGTGACGACGTCGTAGTCGCCGAACCGTCCGGCCCAGTTGATCGCCTGCGGGCGCGCCGGCAGACGCACTGGTACGGCGGCGACGTCGAGCGAGGCGTTGAGCGGATCGGGATGCCAGCGGAAGCGCGGCGTCTTGTCGTCGTAGAGCGGAACCTTCAGGTCCAGCGCTTCGCATTCCAGCGTGTAGCCGTAGATCTCGGACCAGTTGTCCTCGGTCCCGCGGTTCTTGAAGTAGAAGGCGCCAGGCCGCAGCAGGCAGTGCAGGGCGGTGAGGATCAGGTAGTGGTCGCCCTCCACGTGATAGAGGAACCCGGAGAACACCTGGTGCGGTTCGCCCGACTTCAAGCGGGTCAGGAAGCGCGGGCTGGCCTGGGCGAAGGGGTCGATAAGATCCATGTCCGCAGGCTAGGGCGCAAACAGGCCGCACGTCGAGGCGGCTTGTAAGAACAAATTGAGAACATTAGGCTTGCCGCATGGCCGTTCTCGATCTCAAGCAAAAGCTCTCCATCCTGTTCGACGCGGCGAAGTACGACGCCTCCTGTGCTTCGTCGGGAAGCTCCAAGCGCGGCTCCATGGGCGGCCGGGGCGTCGGATCGACCGAGGGGATGGGCATCTGTCACGCCTATGCGCCGGACGGGCGCTGCATCAGCCTGCTGAAGATCCTGCTCACCAACTTCTGCGTCTATGATTGCGCCTATTGCGTGAACCGGGTCAGCTCGAACACGCCGCGCGCCAGGTTCAAGGCGCAGGAGGTGGTCGACCTCACGCTCGGCTTCTACAAGCGCAACTATATCGAGGGCCTGTTCCTCTCCTCTGGGATCGTGCGCAGCGCCGACTACACCATGGAGGAGATGGTGCGCGTGGCGCGCTCGCTGCGCCTCGACCATGATTTCCGCGGTTATGTGCACCTGAAGCTGATCCCGGAGGCCTCGCCCGAGCTGGTGAACGAGGCCGCGCTCTATGCAGACCGGGTGTCGATCAACATAGAACTGCCGCGCGAGGAGAGCCTCAGCGACCTGGCGCCCGAGAAGGATGGGCGGCGTATCCGCAAGGCGATGGGCGCAGTACGGCTGGGGATCGAAAACGTCTCCGAGCCGGCTCGCAGGGCGGCTCCGCCCAGTTTCGCCCCCGCCGGCCAGTCGACCCAGATGATCGTGGGCGCGGACGGCGCCAGCGACGGAGAAATCCTGGCCCGCAGCGCCGGGCTTTATGGCGCCTACGGCCTGCGCCGCGTCTACTATTCGGCCTACAGCCCGATCCCGGACACGACCAAGCGCCTGCCGCCCGAACGCCCACCGCTGGTGCGCGAGCACCGGCTTTATCAGGCCGACTGGCTGATGCGGTTTTACGGCTTCTCGGCGTCCGAGATCGCAGGCGGTGACCAGAACCTCGACCTGCAGGTCGATCCGAAGCTCGGTTGGGCGCTGAGGAACCGCGGCGAGTTTCCTGTCGACCTCAACACCGCCGACCGCGAGCGGATGCTGCGTACGCCGGGGCTGGGCGTCACGGCGGTGGATCGGCTGATCGCACTTCGCCGCCACAAGCGCCTGCGCCTCGAGGACGTGAAGCGCCTGAGCCGGGGACTGGCGAAGTCGCGCCCCTTCATCGTGGTCGACGACTGGCGGCCAGGCGCCCTGACCGATGCGGCCGACCTGCGCCGCCGCGTTGCGCCCCAGCAGTTGAGCCTCTTCTGATGCGTATCGTGCGCCTGGCTTCGGAGATCGACTTCGCCGGTTGGCGGGCCGCCGCGCGGCGGCTGCGCGCCGAGCACCAGGCGCCCGACGAGGTGCTCTGGACCGTCGACGGCGAAGGCGACCTGTTCGGCGATGAGGCTAAGACGCCGGCCCCTTCGCCGCCCAGCTTCACCGCGCCGCGCGCTTTCGTGGATCTCGCCCGGGAGGTCGCGCTGCACCGCTCGGGCGAGCGGTTCGCCCTGCTTTACCGCTTGCTCTGGCGGCTCGAGCGGGAGGCGAACCTTATGGAGCTGGCCTCGGACCCGGACGTCGCGCGGGCTCGTCATATGGCGCAGGCCGTGTCGCGCGCGGCCCACAAGATGAAGGCCTTCGTCCGCCTGCGGCTGGTCGAGGACGCCGCCGAGGAGACCTATGTGGCCTGGTTCGAGCCGGCCCACCGGGTGACCGAGCAGGTCGCTCCGTTCTTCGCGCGGCGGTTCGCGAATATGAACTGGTCGATCCTGACGCCCGACGTCTGCATCCACTGGGACAAGGCGCAGCTTCGCCTCACCGCTGGCGCCGATCCGGCCGACGCCCCGTCAGGGGATACGTTGGAAGAGTACTGGCGCACCTATTACGCAGCGACCTTCAATCCGGCCCGGCTGAAGGTTGCGACCATGCAGCGCGAGATGCCCAAGCGCTACTGGAGGAACCTGCCGGAGGCGCGGCTCATTCCGGAACTGATCCAATCCGCCGAAGGCCGCACCGACGTCATGGTCCGACAAGCGCCCTCAGAGCCGAACCGCCGGGTCGTGCGTCAGGCCCAGCGCCTGTCGCGCGACGCGTCCTTCGAGGAAGGCGCGCCCTCCAGCCTGGAGGAGATCGCCGCCGGGGTCGACTTCTGCCGCCGCTGCGAGCTCTGGCGCGACGCCACCCAGGGCGTGGCGGGCGAGGGGCCCGCCGCCGCGCCGCTGATGCTGGTGGGCGAGCAACCCGGCGACCAGGAGGATCTGGTCGGGCGGCCCTTCGTCGGACCGGCCGGCCAGATGCTCGACCGCGCCCTGGCGGAAGCGCAGGTTCCACGCGATCGGGCCTATGTCACCAACGCGGTGAAGCACTTCCGTCATGAATTGCGCGGCAAGCGGCGGATCCACCAGAACCCCTCTGCCTCTCATGTCTCGGCCTGTCGTTGGTGGCTGGACGCCGAGCGGCGCATCGTACGCCCCCGGGTGATCGTCAGCCTGGGGGCCAACGCCGCGCTGGGGGTGTTCGGCAAGGCCATGCCGATTGGAAAGTCGCGCGGTCAGGCGTTCCAGCTGACGGACGAGGCGCAGGGCGTGGTGACCTATCATCCGTCATACCTGCTCCGGGTTCCGGATCAGGACGCGCGCGACCAGGCCTATGCGGCCTTCGTCCAGGATCTGAAGTTCGCGTGGAGCCTGGCCGCCTAGGCGCGGAAGCCTGCTTCGGCGAAGTCCAGCATGCGCTTGAGCAGCCCATCGGTGTCGCCCTCGCGGGTCGCCCCGTCCGACAGGACGTGCAGGCGGTCGAACTCGGCGAAGCGGTTGTTGTGGACCATGCCGAGGCAGAAGTGCAGCCGCCAGTAGACGGTCTCTCGCGGCAGGTCAGGGCGCGCCTTGATGAGGGCGTCGGCGAAGCGGGCCAGGTGGCTGACGTCCTTCGCCAGGGCCTCGCGCATCTCGGCGGTGCCCTCGCTGCGCGAGCGAATGATGAACTGGATCGAGATACGCCGGTCGTTGTCGGGCGAGCCCCAGCGCAGCGGCGGCGCGAACAGCGCCTCCAGGATCTCGCGCACAGGCGGGTCGCCTTGGTGGCGGTCGTTGGCCTCGTGCAGCATCCGGGCGCGTTCGCGGTTCAGTTCCGCCGTGCGGCGACGGAAGATTTCGAACAGCAGCGCGTCCTTGGAGCCGAAGTGGTAGTTCACCGAGGCGAGGTTCACGCCGGCGTCGGCGGTGATGTCGCGCACCGAGACGTTCTGGAACCCATGCAGGGCGAAAAGCCGCTCGGCGGCGCAGAACACGGCGGCCTTGGTGGCGGCTTCGTTGGTTTCTTCGGGTTCGTTGGCCTGGGCGGGGTCCACGGGCGAATCTCTCAAATGTCCCGACACCTTAGCAGGCGAAGGGAGATCCGCGATGCGGCTCGCGTCGTCTTTGGTTTGAAGTCCTTCCAGTCCGCTGGATGAAACACCGCGAGCGGGAGGGGCTCTAACGCGCGAGTTCCTTCATCGCCTTTTCAAGTCCCTCGAGGGTCAGCGGGAACATCCGGTCGTTCACCAGTTGCTTCATCACCTCGATCGAGGGCGTGTAGTCCCAGTGCCGCTCGGCGGTCGGGTTCAGCCAGACCATGTGCTCGTAGATCTGGGCTACCCGGTCCATCCAGACGGCGCCGGCTTCCTCATTCCAGTGCTCGACCGAGCCGCCCGGATAGGTGATCTCGTAGGGGCTCATGGTCGCGTCGCCCACGAAGATCACCTTGTAGTCGCTGGAGTACTTGTGGAGAATGTCCCAAGTGTTCAGCTTCTCGTTGTGACGGCGGCGATTGTCCTTCCACACGCTCTCATAGAGGCAGTTGTGGAAGTAGTAGAACTCCATGTTCTTGAACTCGGACCGCGCGGCCGAAAACAGCTCCTCGCAGACCTTGATGTGGCTGTCCATCGAGCCGCCGATGTCGAAGAAAATCAGCACGCTGATCTTGTTGCGGCGCTCGGGGCGCATCTGGATGTCGAGATAACCCTTCTCGGCCGTGCCGCGGATTGTGCCCGGCATGTCCAGCTCGTCGGCGGCGCCGTCGCGAACCCATTTGCGCAGGCGGCGCAGGGCGACCTTGATGTTGCGGGTGCCGAGTTCGACGCTGTCGTCGAGGTTCTTGTACTCGCGCTTGTCCCAGACCTTGATCGCCTTGCCGTGGCGACCCTTGTCCTGGCCGATGCGCACGCCTTCGGGATGATAGCCGTTGGCGCCGAACGGCGAGGTGCCGCCGGTGCCGATCATCTTGTCGCCGCCCTCGTGACGCTCCTTCTGCTCCTTCAGCCGTTCGGCCAGGGCCTCCATCAGCTTGTCGAAGCCGCCCATGGCCTCGATCTGGGCCTTCTCCTCCTCGGTGAGGAACTTCTCGGAGATCTTGCGCAGCCATTCGGCGGGGATGTCGGCCGTGCCGATCCCCTCGACCTTGTCCAGGCCCTTGAACACATGGCCGAACACCTGGTCGAACTTGTCGAGGTTCTTCTCGTCCTTCACCAGCGCCGAGCGCGAGAGGAAATAGAAGTCTTCCACCGACCGATCGATCACCACCTTGTCGAGCGCCTCCATCAGCATGAGGTACTCCTTCAGCGTCACCGGCACCTTGGCTTCGCGCAGCTCGGTGAAAAAGCGCATGAACATGGCGGGGCTTCCAGTCGCGAGACGAACAGTCGTTTGACTTGCAAAGATGGAGGCGCGAACGGCGGTTGTCCAGCACGCCCTTACGTCATGGAATACAGTTTTTACTTAACAAGTAATAATGAGTCGTATTATGGGTAATCACCGGCCGGCGGGCGAAGCCCGCGGCAGGCGTCCCGTCGGCGTGTGAGCCCTGCATGATTTCGGTCCGCGTTCAGAACCTGACCCTGCGGTTTCCAGTGTTCGGGGCGGACGGTCGATCCTTGAAGAAGCACCTGGCCAAGGCCGCGGTGGGCGGTGCGTTCGGCCGCGGCGGCAAGGTGGTGACGGCGCTCCACGATGTCAGCTTTTCGCTTGAGGCGGGTGACCGGCTGGGTTTGGTCGGCCACAACGGTTCGGGAAAAACCACCCTGCTGCGCACGCTCTGTGGCGCCTACGAGCCCGACGAGGGGCTGGTCAGCGTCCATGGCCGGATCGCTTCGCTCCTGGACCTCAGCCTGGGCATCGACCCGACTGCGACGGGTCTCGACAACATCCGCCTGCGCGGGCTGATCGCCGGGCTGTCGCGTCGGGAGATCGAGGAGCGGCTGCCCGGCATCATCGAGTTTTCGCGCCTGGGCGAGTTCCTGCGCATGCCGTTGAAGACCTACTCGGCGGGCATGCAGGCGCGTCTGGCCTTCGCGGTGGCGACGTCGGTCGAAGCCGACGTGCTGCTGATGGACGAATGGATCGCGGTCGGCGACGCCGATTTCCGATGTCACGCCCACCAGCGCCTGCTGGAACTGGTCAATCGGGCCGGCGTGCTGGTTCTGGCGTCGCATGATCCGACGACCATCCGCGCCTATTGCAACAAGGTGATGAGGATCGAGCGCGGCGTCGCCTCGCCGATCGTCGACATCGGTCAGTTCGATGAACTGATGGCGGCCTAAGACTCCTTGGGGCAGGGCGTCGCGGGGCAACCGTGGCGGCGGCGCCAGTTCAGGACGTGCGCGGCGGCCAGGAACAGGCTGCCCGTGACCGTGATCGGCGTTTCCAGCCGCGCCGAGGGCCAATGCAACGCGCCTAGCGTCAGCATGGCCAGGCCCAGCAAGGAAAGCGCCAGCACCCATCGCGACTGGCCACGCCGCCAGAGCGCCAGGGCCGACATCGGCGCGGCGAGCGCCACCGCCGCGGCGTGGATCCACTCAGCCTCCGCCCAGGTCGCCAACAGGGGGGAGGAGGCGGCGACAAGGGGGAGGGCCAGGCAATGGGCCAGGCAGAGGCCTGACAAACTGACGGCCGAGGCGTCCAGAAGGGAGCTTGGGGCAGCTTTCAAAAGACCCTCCAGATACGCGGACACGCTCGGCCGCCGTCGTCGCGACGGGAGGGATGTAATATTATAACGTAATGATCGCAAGGGCGCCGCTGGCGTCTTTTTCAGGCGATCAGGCGGTAGCTTCCTTGAGCTTGCGCCACACGGTCATGCGCGAGACGCCGAGCCGGCGCGCGATCTCGACGGGGCCGACGCCGGCGGCCTGAAGCGCGCGGATGTCCTCGGCGGGCGCGCCCTTGCGGCGGCGTCCTGCCCAGGGCGGCTCGACGGCTGCGACGGCGCCGAGGGCTGCGCGCAGGGCTCGACCGCCTTCACCCAGGCTGCAAATCTCGGCGTCGGCGATCATCAGGCTTGCGCCGCGGGACTCGAGCCGGTCGAGCACGTCCAGCAGGTCGCGGGCTGACGAGCCCAGATGGCCGAGCCGCGTGACGACCAGTTGGTCGCCTTCCGCGATGAAGTCGATGATGGAGTTCAGGACCGACGAATCGTCGAACGCGAGCCCGGCCGGTTCCTCGGCGCGAACTACGTGACAACCAGCGGCCTTGAGGCTCGCCGTATCCTCCGTCGAGCGCGGGTCGCGCAGGCGGACATATCCGATCTTCAGCATCCCACCCGTCGCCAATCCAGCTAGGCCGATGATTGGGGGGGAAACTGGCAAAACCCGGCCGCAGCGTCAAAGACCGGGATGTTAATTCGCAGCAATATTTCTCTAAGCGAGATGAGAGATTTAGCGAAGCTGGCAAGGCTTCGCCTATTTTTCACCCGAAGGTGGAATCAGCGTGCGCGACACGCCTCAAAATGAACTCGCGGTCGACGGTCCCTCCGACTCGGAAACCGTACTCTCCGACCTTCTCGAATCCGTGACGGCCGTAGAATCGCTGGGCGCCGAAATTCTCGGACCACACGCCGATCCAAAGGTCGCGCGGTCCTGCGGCCTCAAGCCAGGCCATCACCTCGGCGAACAGCCGTCCGCCCACCCCACCGCCCTGCCAGGGCTTCAGGAGATAGAACCGCTTGAGCTCGCCGCAGTTCGCGGTGACGTCCGCATGCGGAAGCTCGCACGGGCCTGCCAGGGCGTAGCCCACGACTTGACCGTCCGCTTCGACGATCCACTGGGCCTTGGCGGGGTCTTCGAGGTCCCGCCGCGTGCGCTCCAGGCTGTAGGCCTCGCCAAGAAAGCCGGCGAGATCGGCAGGGGGATAGAGATGGGCGAAGGTCTCGCTGAAGGTCTGGGCGCCGATTTCCGCCAGGGCGGACGCGTCGGAAAGCGTCGCGCGGCGTATCACTGGTTGCTGCATTCGGAAGCTTCGCGTGTTTATTCTACGATTCCAATGGACGTCGCCCTCTACACCCATCCCGATATGCTCGACCACCGGCCGGGCGACTGGCACTACGAGCGGCCGGAGCGGCTGAGCGCGGTCCTGGGCGCTTTGGACGATACGACCCTCGTCCTCGAGCGGCGCGAGGCGCCGCCGATCGCCCAGGCCGACCTGCTGCTGGCGCACCGTAGCGCCTATGTCCAGGCGGTGATCGACGCGGCGCCCCGGGCCGGCCTGCTGAAGCTGGACGAGGATACCTACATGTCGCCTGGCAGCCTGCAGGCGGCCCTGCGCGCGGCGGGCGGCGTTGTCCAGGCGGTACGGGACGTGGCCGCCGGCCAGGTCGAGCGGGCCTTCTGCGCCGTGCGCCCGCCGGGGCATCATGCCGAACCGGCCCTGCCGATGGGCTTTTGCATTTTCTCCAACGTGGCGGTCGCCGCACGCGCGGCCCAGGAGGCGGGCCTGCGCCGGGTCGCCGTGGTCGACTTCGACGTCCATCACGGCAACGGCACCCAGGCCGCGCTCGGCGGTCACGACGACCTCTTCTTCGCCTCGGTCCAGCAGTGGCCCATGTGGCCCGGCACCGGCCATCCATCGGAAAGCGTCCCCGCCAACGTGCGCAACGCCGTCGTCGCCCCCGGCGCGACGCGCGAGGCGTGGCGGCGCGAATTCTCGGGTCTGATGAACCACGTCGACGCCTTCCGCCCCGACCTGATCATCGTCTCGGCCGGCTTCGACGCCCATGCGCGCGATCCGGTCAGCGATTCCAGCCAGAACCTGGAGGCCGAGGATTTCGCCTGGGCCAGCCGGGCGATCCTGGAAGTTGCGCGCGCTCACGGACGCGGGCGGGTTGTTTCCTCGCTCGAGGGCGGGTACGACCTAGAGGCTCTAGGCCAGTCGGCGCTTGCGCATGTTCAGGCTCTCTCGCAGGGGTAAGGGCGAGGCCGGGAGTTTCCCAGGCCTTCAGACGAAATGGCCGACGCTTTGACCGCCGACCTTCCGAAAGGCGCTGCCGTACGCCCTGGCGCGATCGTTCTGGCGCGCCATGGCGAACCGGACATTCACCGCAAGGTGATGCTGAACGCACACGGCTATCGGGATTACTGGAGCCGCTACGAGCAGCTCGGCATCCGGCCGGGCCAGAAGCCGCCGCTCGCCCTGGTCGAGCAGACCGCGCGCGCCGGCGTGATCATCTCGTCGGTCCGCAACCGCTCCATCGAGAGCGCCTTGGCCCTGGCCGCGGGCCGGGAGTTCGCGCGCAACGCCCTGTTCGTCGAGGCGCCGCTGCCGCCGCCGCATTGGCCGAGCTTCGTGAGGATGTCGCCCAAAGTCTGGGGCTTCATCGCCCGCTTCTGGTGGTGGTTCTTCAACCATCACGAAGGCCAGGAGACGCGGCGCGAGGCCGAGGCGCGGGCCGAACAGGCCGCCGACATGATCGTGGAGTACGCCGGCCAGGGGCACGATGTCGTCGTTCTTGCGCACGGCTTCTTCAACTTCATGGTCGGCCGCGCCCTGCGCCGCCGGGGCTGGCGTCTGACCGCCAATCAGGGCTGGAAGTACTGGTCCACGCGGCGGTACGAGCGGCGTTAGGGACGTTGCCGCATTGCCGGGGGCGCCCTCGGTCACTAACTTGCCCGCTTTCGAGGAATCCTGAAGCATGGCCGACGCCGCCGATATTGACGCGCTCTCCTTCGAGCAGGCCCTGGCCGAGCTGGAACGCATCGTCGGCCAGCTTGAATCCGGCCAGGCGCCGCTGGAACAGTCCATTGAGCTCTATGAGCGCGGGGCGCTGCTGAAGGCCCACTGCGAGAAACGCCTGGAGGCGGCGCGTCTGCGGGTCGAGAAGATCGTCGTCGGCCAGAACGGACAGGCGGGCGTCGAGCCGGCCGAGTTCAACTGAGATGTCGCTGGCCCAGCGCGTGGCCGAGGCCGCCGATCTGGTGACGGTGGCGCTCGACGAGCTCCTGCCGCGGGCCGAAGGGCCCGAGCAGCGGCTGACGGAAGCCATGCGCTACGCAGCGCTCGGCCCGGGCAAGCGGCTGCGCACCTTCTTCGCCATCGAGACCGGGCGGATGTTCGACCTGGAGGATAGGCCGGTGCTCCGCGCAGCCTGCGCGCTGGAATGCATCCAGGCCTATAGCCTGATCCACGACGATCTGCCGTGCATGGACGACGATGACATGCGCCGCGGCCGGCCGACCGTACACAAGGCCTATGACGAGGCGACCGCCGTCCTGGCCGGCGACGCCCTGCAGACCGTGGCCTTCGAGATCCTGGCCGATCCTGACACCCATCACGACGGGAACGTCCGCGCCGACATGGTGCTGAAGCTCGCGCAGGCGGCGGGCGCGCGGGGCATGTGCGGCGGCCAGATGATCGACATGCTGGGCGTGCGCGACGACCTGGGTGCGGTCGCGCGCATGCAGCGCCTGAAGACCGGGGCTCTGATCGCCGTGTCCTTCGAGCTGCCCCTTATCATCGCCCACGCCGGAGAGGCTGAGCGCCATGCCTTGATGGGCTTCGCCCAGGACATCGGCCTGGCCTACCAGATCGTCGACGATCTGCTCGACGCCGAGGGGGACAGCGCCGCCATGGGCAAGAAGGCTGGTAAGGACGCCGAGAGGGGCAAGGCCAACTACGTGACCCTGCTGGGGGCCCAGGCCGCCCGCGAGCGGCTCGCCGTGCTGAAGGAACAGACCAAGGCGCACCTGGAACCGTTCGGTCCGCGCGCCGATTTCCTGCGGGCTAGCGTCGATTTCGTGCTAGATCGCCAGAGCTAATTCAAGAAAACTCCACAATATGGCGCCAGTCACACCCCTGCTCGACAAGGTCAAATACCCGCGTGACATGCGGGGTTTCAGTGCGCCTGAACTGCGCCAGCTGGCTGATGAACTGCGGGCCGAGATGATCGACGTGGTGTCCCAGACCGGCGGGCACTTCGGAGCCGGACTGGGCGTCGTCGAACTGACTGTGGCGCTGCACCACGTCTATGAGACGCCCGACGACATCCTGATCTGGGACGTGGGGCACCAGGCCTATCCGCACAAGATCCTGACCGGGCGCCGCGACCGCATCCGCACCCTGCGCCAGGGCGGGGGCCTGTCCGGTTTCACCAAGCGCAGCGAGAGCGAATACGATCCGTTCGGCGCCGCGCATGCGGCGACCTCGATCAGCGCCGCCCTCGGCTTCGCCGCCGCGCGCGACGCGGCCGGCAAGTCCAACAGCGTGGTCGCGGTCATCGGCGACGGCTCGATGAGCGCCGGCATGGCCTACGAGGCGATGAACAACGCCCACGCCACCACGGGCCAGCTGACCGTCATCCTCAACGACAACGATATGTCGATCGCGCCCCCTGTGGGCGGGATGAGCGCCTATCTGGCCCGCGTGGTCTCTGGCGGCGGCTACCAGTCGCTGCGCAACCTCGGCAAGTCGGTGGCCAAGGTGCTGCCTAAGCCGTTGCAGGAAGCGGCCCGCAAGGCCGAGGAATACGCCCGCGGCATGGTCACCGGCGGCACCATGTTCGAGGAACTGGGCTTCTATTATGTCGGGCCGATCGACGGCCATGACCTGGACGCTCTGGTCCCGGTGCTGAAGAACGTGCGGGAGATCAAGGACAAGCCGGTCTTGGTCCACGTCGTCACGCAGAAGGGCAAGGGCTACGCCCCGGCCGAGAGCGCAGCCGACAAGCTGCATGCGGTGGCGAAGTTCGACGTCATCACCGGCCAGCAAGCCAAGAGCGCCCCCGTCGCGCCGACCTACACCAAGGTCTTCGCCCAGGAGCTGATCAAGCGGGCAGAGGTCGATCCCAAGATCGTCGCCATCACCGCGGCGATGGACTCGGGCACCGGCCTGGACCTCTTCGCCAAGCGCTTCCCCGAGCGCATGTTCGACGTTGGCATCGCCGAGCAGCACGCGGTGACCTTCGCCGCGGGCCTGGCCGCCGACGGCATGAAGCCGTTCTGCGCCATCTATTCGACCTTCCTGCAGCGCGGCTACGATCAGGTCGTCCACGACGTGGCGATCCAGGGCCTGCCCGTGCGCTTCGCCATGGACCGCGCCGGCTTGGTCGGCGCGGACGGCGCCACCCACGCCGGCTCCTTCGACATCGGTTTCATGGGCGCCCTGCCGGGCATGGTGCTGATGGCCGCCGCCGACGAGGCCGAGCTGGCCCGGATGGTCGCCACCGCCGCGGCCATCGACGACCGCCCCTCCGCTTTCCGCTATCCGCGCGGCGAGGGCCTGGGCGTCTCCATTCCGGACCTCGCCGACCCGCTGGAGATCGGCAAGGGCCGCATCGTGCGCGAGGGGTCGGCCGTCGCCATCCTCTCCTTCGGCACCCGGCTCTCCGAAAGCCTCAAGGCGGCCGACATGTTGGCCGCCCGCGGCCTTTCGGCCACCGTCGCCGACGCCCGGTTCGCCAAGCCGCTCGACATCGAAATGCTGCTGCGGCTGGCGCGCGGGCACGAGGCCCTGATCACCGTGGAAGAAGGCGCCATGGGCGGCTTCGGCGCTTTTGTGCTTCAGGCGCTTGCCCAGCATGGCGCGCTCGACCGCGGCCTGAAGGTCCGCACCCTGGTGCTGCCCGACGTCTTCCAGGACCAGGACAAGCCCGAGGCGATGTACGCCCAGGCCGGCCTGGACGCCGAGGGGATCATGGCCGGCGCCCTGGCCGCGCTCGGCGTCGACAACGTCTCGACCGCTGGCCGTCGGGCTTAGGCCCTATTTGCAGAAGCCCAGGAACTTGCGGACCTGGCCCTTGGGGGCGGGCGCCGGCTGAAGCGTCTGGCCGATCGCGGTCAGGGTGACCTCGCCGCTCTTGCGGAAGGCGGCGGCGAAAGGCGCAAGAGTCGAGAACTCCGCCTGCGCCGTCGTCCCGTGGGTGATCTCGTTGGCGCTGCCCTGTCCGCGCAGGCTGAGCGAGACGCCTTGCGAAACCAGGGTCACGCTCATCGGCCAGGGCTCGCGCACGCCGGCCCGGTCGACCCAGGTCTCCCCGATCTGGCGCACGCCGAGCTGTTTGGCGAGGTCGGCCAGCAGCTTCACCTGGCCCGACTTGCGTGTGCAGAAGAAGGCGAGCGGCTGGTCGTCGGTGTTCGGCGTCCCGAAGCGCAGGGCCGCCTCGCCGTCCTTCGGCGTCTCCACGGTCCAGACGTGATCCGTGTCCTGGGCGCCGGCGGCGGTGGCGAGCGACAGAGCGAGGGCGGCGAGCGGCAGGACGAGCTTCATGCCGGCCAAGCTAGCATCTGCCTAGAAGGGCTGGAACCGCTCGACCAGCGACTGGCCGCCCGGAACCTTCTGCACCCGGCTGATGTCGCCGCGGCCGCCGTAGCTGATCCGCGCCTCGGCGATCTGTGTGTGCTTGATGGTGTTGGCCGAGGAGATGTCCTCGGGCCGCACGATGCCGGCGACGGTGAGCTGACGCAGTTCGGCGTTGGTGCGCACCTCCTGGGTGCCCTGGATCACCATGTTGCCGTTGGGCAGCACGTTGGTCACGACCGCCGCGATGGTCAGAGAGATCTTCTCCGAGCGGGTGACCGCCCCAGTGCCGGTGTTGTTCGTGGCCGAGTTGGTGTTGACCGCGTTGGCGGGATCGAACCCGCCCGGGAAAAATCTGCCCAGGCTCGATTCCAGGCCGAGGAAGTTGTCGACGCCGGCCTTCATTCCGGAGGTGCGGCTGCTGGTCGATGTGTTCTTGGTCTGGGCCGAGTCGTCGATGTCGATCTGGACGGTCAGGATGTCGCCGACCCGGTTGGCGCGCTGGTCGATGAAGAAGGCGCGCGCGCCGGTCCGCCACAGCGAGTTGGCCGAGGCCGGCTGCGGCGAGGGCTCGCGGGCCGAGACGAAGGTCGGCTGCTCGCGCCCGACCAGGGCGGCCGGATAGCCGACCGGGGCGAGTTCTGGGCCCTTCACGGCTTCCTTGACGGTGGAGCAGGCGGCCAGGGAGCTGAGGGCGAGGACGGCGAGAAGCGAGATACGCATGGGGGCTGTTCCCTAACGGAGCGCGTACTGGGTGCGGGGCAGGGCCTTGAGCTGATCGGCGGCGGGGCCGACCAGAGCCTGGCCGGGGCCGCTGGCCACGGCCTGGATGACCTTCTTCGAGGCGGTGTTCTGGACGGCGAAGCTGTCGCCGAGCGCCGCCCCGGCCATGGCCTTGGCCTGCAGCGCCAACGATATGCCGTCGTTGTCGTAGGTGACGGTGATCATCTCGCCGGCCTTGATGACCTGGGGCGCGGAGACGTCGCGGGCGGAAACCGCCGCGCCGGCCCGCAACGGCCGGCGGGCCGCCAGGCCGATCACCGCGTCGGCGTCGCCGGGGGCGTCCGACGGGGCCGCGGCGACCTTGGCCCAGACCAGATCCTGCGGCTGGACGATCTCGCCGGCCGGGAGGCTGCGCGCGTAGGTCAGCACCTCGACATTGGCGCGGGCCGAGCCGGCGGCTGGCCCGGCGGTCGGCGCGCCGCGCACCACGATGCGTCGGAAGCCTTCGGCGTTGGCCCATTCCAGGCCCGCTCGGCGGGCCGCGCCCTGCACGGCGGCCGCATCCAGCACCGCAGAGGCGCCCGGCTTGGCGGCGACCGGGACCTTGCCGGCGGCGCCCGCGCCGTCGAACAGGTCGCCCAGAGTGATCATCCCGTCGCTGTCGGTCGGATCGGCCTTCAGCGTGACCGGCGTGGCGGCCAGGGCGGGGGCGGCGATCAGGGCCGCGGCGGCGGCGATCAGCAGGCGTTTCATCATGATCAGGACCTGATGTTGCTGGCGGTGCGCAGCATCTCGTCGGCCGAGGTGATGACCTTCGAGTTCATCTCGTAAGCGCGCTGGGCGACGATCAGGGCGGTGATTTCGCTCACCGCATCGACGTTCGAGGCCTCGGTGTAGCCCTGATTCAGCACGCCCGCGCCGTCGACGCCCGGCGTTCCGGTCGTCGGCGCGCCCGAGGCGGCGCTTTCCTTGAGCAGGTTGTCGCCGATCGCGTCCAGACCGGCCTCGTTGACGAAGGTGGCCAGCTCGATGTTGCCGACGATCTCCGGCTGGGTCTGGCCCGGACGGATCGCCTGGACCTGGCCCGACTTGGAGATCGAGATGTCCGTGGCGTCCTGCGGGATGGTGATGGCCGGCTCGATCAGATAGCCGTCCTCGGTCACCAACTGGCCCTGGTTGTTGGGCGAAAAGTTGCCGGCGCGGGTGTAGGCGATGACCCCGTCGGGCATCATCACCTGGAAGAATCCGCGGCCCGAGATGGCGACGTCGAACTTGCCGCCGGTGGCGGTCATGTTGCCCTGCTCGGTGATGCGATAGACCGAGCCGGCCTTGACGCCGCCGCCTACCTGCACGCCCGTCGGCACCACGTTGCCCTGGTCGGACGACTGCGCGCCGGCCCGCTCGATGGTCTGGTAGAGCAGGTCCTGGAACTCCGCCCGCTGCTTCTTGAAGCCGACGGTGTTCATGTTGGCGATGTTGTTGGAGATCACATCGACGTTCAGCTGCTGGGCGGCCATGCCCGTCGCGGCGGTGCGGAGCGCTTGCATCGGTCAGCTCTTCCTTAGTTCACCTTCCCCATCCGCTCGATCGAGCGGCGGGACAGTTCGGAGTTCGAGTCCATCATCTTGGTGATCGACTCATAGGCGCGGGTGATCTCGACCATCCGGGTGATCTCCGAGATCGGCTTGACGTTGGATCCTTCCAGCATCCCTTGCTGGATCACGGATTCCGTGGCGGGGACGGGCTGGGCGTTCGAGCTGTTGCGGAAGCGGTTCTCGCCGACCTTCTCCAGCACCGACAGCTCAGGGAATTTCGACAATCCCACCTTGCCCAGGCGCTCCTGGCCCTGGCTGACCACGCCGTCCTTGGCGATCGTCACGGGGCCGAGCTTGGGGTCGATCACGATGTCGCCGCCGCCCTCGTCCAGCAGGGCCGCACCGTCCTCGGTGACCAGCCGGCCGTCGCCGTCCATGTGGAAGCGGCCGTCGCGGGTGAACTGTTCGCCGTCGGCGGTCCGCACCCGGAAGAAGCCGTCGCCCTGGATGCCGAGGTCGAAGGTCGCGCCGGTCGAGCGCAGCACGCCCTGGCCGAAGTCGCGGCCGACGCTGCGGTCGATCACGAACTTCACCGGCCGCGGCGCGCTGGCCGTCTGGGCCGGCGCCTGGGGCTGGGTCTCGACCATCAGGTTCTCGACCTTGAACCCGGTGGTGTCCATGTTCGCGATGTTGTTGGCCACGATGTCGAGTTCCCGGCGCAAGGTCATCTGGCGCGAGAGTCCGACGTAGAGGGCGTTGTCCATGGCGAAGCCTTAACCTGCGGCGTTTTCGTCGGCGGTTTTGGCTGCAAGGATCGGGCCAGTATGAAAATCCAGCAAAATCAACGGGAAATAAAGTTAACGGCGGTCGCCCGGCGGATTTTGCCCGGCACGAAAATCGCGCCCGTTAACACCTGTTAAAAACTTGTCCTTAACCATGCCTGGGCCATGAGACAGGGATAGATTCTAAGGAGCGCGCGCGCGTGGCCAAGGACAAGGTCAAGGAGGCTCCGGAAGCCGACTCCGCCGAAGGCGAAGACGGCGAGGGCGCGCCCAAGAAGAAGCTGTCCCCGAAGATCCTGATCATCGCCGCCGCGGCGGCCGTCCTGGTGCTGGGCGGCGGCGGGGCGGGCGCGTTCTTCCTGCTCAAGCCGAAGCCCGAGGCGGCCGCCGGCAAGGGCGAAAAGAAAAAGGAAAAGAAGGACGAGAAGAAGAAGGGCGAAGGCGACAAGCCGGTCGGCGAGGTTCGCGAGGGACCCGACGGCGTGCTGTTCTACACCATCCCCAGCGTGGTCGTGAACATGCAGACGGCCGATGGCCGCGCGACCTTCCTGAAGCTCAAGCTGACCCTGGAGGTCCCGGACCAGGAGACGGTCGACGCCCTGGAGCCGAACATGCCCAGGCTCCAGGACATGTTCCAGACCTTCCTGCGCGAACTGCGCCCCGAGGATCTGCAAGGGTCGCAGGGATCCTACCAGTTGCGCATGGAGATCCAGCGCCGGGTGAACATGGTCATCGCCCCCGCCAAGGTGAACGCCGTCCTGATCGAGGAGATGTTGATCAACTAGGCCCCCAGGGCCTGGTCGACGCGTGACGCATGGAAGACGACGAACCCAAGATCATCGGCGGGATGCAGGGCGGGATTAATCCCGACGATCCGGCTACGTGGGACAACCCCGACGATTCCAAGATCGAGGGGATGCTCGGCGCCGAGCGTATCCTGAACCAGGACGAGATCGACAGCCTGCTCGGCTTCGATCTGTCGGACGAGGAAGCGGCCGAGCGCTCGGGCATCCGCGCGATCATCAATTCGGCGCTCGTCTCGTACGAACGCCTGCCGATGCTGGAGATCGTCTTCGACCGCCTGGTGCGGCTGATGACCACCAGCCTGCGCAACTTCACCTCCGACAACGTCGAGGTCAGCCTCGACAACATCTCGTCGATCCGCTTCGGCGACTATCTGAACTCGATCCCGCTACCGGCCATCCTGTCGGTCTTCAAGGCCGAGGAGCTCGAGAATTACGGCCTGCTGACGGTCGACTCCAACCTGATCTACTCGATCGTCGACGTGTTGCTGGGCGGTCGCCGCGGCACCGCGGCCATGCGCATCGAGGGGCGTCCCTACACCACCATCGAACGCGTGTTGGTCCAGCGGATGGTCGAGGTGGTGCTGGCCGACGCGCGCGCCGCCTTCGAGCCGCTGACCCCCGTCAGCTTCACCCTCGACCGGCTGGAGACCAATCCGCGTTTCGCCGCCATCGCGCGGCCGGCCAATGCGGCCATCCTGGTGAAGCTGCGCATCGACATGGAAGACCGCGGCGGGCGCATCGAACTGCTGCTGCCGTACGCGACGCTCGAGCCCATCCGCAAGATGCTGCTCCAGCAGTTCATGGGCGAGAAGTTCGGCCGCGACAACATCTGGGAAAGCCATCTGGCGACCGAACTCTGGACCACGCAGATGGACGTGCGCGCCGTGCTCGACGAACAGCAGCTGCCCCTGCGCCAGGTGCTTGAACTGAAAGTCGGCGACACCCTGCTGCTCAACGCCACGCCCGACAGTCAGATCGAGCTGCGCGCCGGCGCCATTCCGTTGACCCGCGGCCGCATGGGCCGCCGCAACCACCACATCGCCGTGCGGGTCGACGCGCCCCTGTCGCCGCACGCCAAGAAAGCCATTGCGAGGTTCAAATGAGCGCCATCGCCATCGGAATGAACCTGATGCTGGCCGGTCTGCTGACCGTCGCCCTCGTCATGGGCTATCGCCTCAATGCGCGGCTTAAGGCCCTGCGTGAAAGCCACGAGGGCTTCGCTCGCGCGGTCGCCGACCTTGACGCCGCCGCCAGCCGGGCCGAGCAGGGTCTGGCCGACCTGCGCGCGGCCACTGACGAGGCGCATGACGCCTTGGCCGACCGGATCGAGAAGGCCCGGGCCCTCACCGCCAAGCTGGATCGCCAGCTCCAGGGCGCCCCCAGCTTCGCCGGCCGCGCCGCCGAGCCGGTTTCGGAAACCGATGTGGAGCGGGTGACCCAGCGCCTCGGCTCGCTGCTTTCGGCCGCACGCGAGCCGCGTCCGCAGCGCGAAACGCCGCGCCGGGAGCCGGTCGCGCCCCGCGCCCGTCCGACCTTTGACGACGACCTCTTCGATGCGCCCTTAGAGCGCGCGCCGCTGCGCGCCCGGGCTGGAGTCCGCTGATGCAGAACATGCCCCGCATCCTGCCGCTGGTGGGCGTCGCTATCGCCGGCGTGATCGGCGTCAATGCGCTGTCCGGCGCTCAGACCCTGCCCGACATGGTCTCGGGCGCCCGCGCCTTCGCTGAAGAGGCGGCCAAGGGCGTGAAGTCCGCAGCCAAATCGGACGAGAAGGCCTCGACAGGCGAGGCCAAGGACACCGCCGCCAAGGTTCCGACCCTGCCGGCCGCCGCCAAGCCCGCCGCGGTCTGCGCGCCGACCGCGGCCGAACTGGCCAAGGAAGCAGGGCTGTCGCCGGCCGAGCTGCAGGTGCTGCAGAGTCTGGGCGCGCGCCGCGGCCAGCTCGACAAGCGCGAGCAGGACCTGGACGTGCAGCTTGCGTTGCTGGCCGCCGCCGAGGCCAAGCTCGACGCCAAGCTCCAGGCCCTGACCGGCATGAAAGGCGACATCGCCAAGCTGATGGTCGACGCCGACGCCAAGGAGCAGGCCGAGATCGATCGCCTGGTGAAGGTGTTCGAGCTGATGAAGCCCAAGGACGCCGCGCCGCGCATGGTGCTGCTGGACGACGCGGTGCGCCTGCCGGTGGCCGCCAAGATGAAGGAGCGGGCGCTCTCGCCGATCCTCGCCAACATGCCGCCGGTCGAGGCCAAGAAGCTGACCGAGGCGCTGGCCAGCCGCTTCGCCGAGGTCAAGAAGGTCGCCGCTGCGGCTCAGGCCGCCGCAGGGCCGCTGCCGGCCGCCGGCGCGGCCAAGCCCGGCGCCCAGGCCGCCGCGCCGCCCGTCCCGAAACCTGCGACCCCGCCGGCCAAGGCCGGCTGATCCGATGAAACTGCGCCAGGCCCTGCGGTCGAGCGTCGCGGCGATCACCATCGCCAGCGTCGCCGCGCCTGCAGGTCTGGCCGCTCCGGCGCTGGAGACCGCGCCTCGCGGACAGGTCCGCGTCGCGCAGGCCAAGGATTTCTCGCGCATCGAGATCGCCGGTCGCGCCGTGGTCCGGCGCGATGGCCAGACCCTGGTGCTGCGCCTGAACCAAAGCGCCGCGCCTGACGTCACCCAACTGAAGGTCGCGCCGCCGAAATGGCTGAAGTCCGCCGAGACGCGCCGCGCAGGCGGCGGCCTCGAAGTGGTCCTGACCCTCGCCGACAACGCCGACGCCAAGATCGGCAGCGCCGACGGCGCCACCTTCATCAATCTCTTCGAGAAGCCGCCGGCCCCTGCCAAGCCGGCCGAGATCACGCAGGCGGCGGCGCCCGCCGAAGCGGCGCCTCAACCGCCGCGCCCCAACCCGATCCCGGCGGGCGGTGTCGTCCGCATGGAGACCAGGATCGGCGCCGGCCAGGTGCAGCTGGTCTTCCCGTGGGCCAACCCGGCAGGGGCGGCGGTCTTCCGTCGGGGCGAGGCGGTCTGGGTGGTGTTCGACGCGCCAGCGACGATCGATGTCTCCAAGGCCCCGCGCGGCCTGCGCCAGCTGACCCGGATGGGCGCGGTGCGCGGGACCGACTACGCCGCGGTGCGCATCGACTCGCCGCCGGGCACCCCCGTCTTCGCCCAGTCGCAAGGGGCGACCTGGACGGTGATCCTCGGGCCCGGCGCCCAGGTCGAGGCGGCCAGCCAGATCCGCGTCGTGCGCGACCAGGCCGGCGGGCCAGCGGGCCTCAAGGCCGCCGTTGCGGGCGCGACCAAGGTGCTGCGGGTCGGCGATCCGGTTGTCGGCGACACTCTGTCGGTGGTGACGGCGCTGGGGCCTGCCAAGGGCCTGCCCTCGCGGCGCGAGTTCGTGCAGATGGCGCTGCTGCCCTCGGCCCAGGGCCTGGCGGCGGAATCCTATATCGAGGACCTGGCGGTGAGCCAGGACGGCGACCTCGTCCAGATCGGGCGTCCCTCGGGTCTGACGCTCTCGCCGGCCTCGGCGACAACGGAACGGGCCGAGGCGATGCTCGGCGCGCCCCAGGCCGCCGGCATGCCGGGCCTGATCGACTACCAGAACTGGCCGAAGACCGGCTCGGGTGGCTTCCTCGCCCGCTACAACGCCCTGTTGTCGGCCGCCAACGACGAGGCCGCGACCGGCCGGGACGCGCCCATGGCTGCGCGCATGTCGCTTGCCCGCTTCCTGGTCGGCTCGGAGCTGTCCTACGAAGCGATCGGCGTGCTGAACGAGGCCGCGCGCCGCAATCCGCAGGTGCTGGAGGATCCGGAATTCCGCGCCCTGCGCGGCATCGCCCGGGTGATGGCGCGACGCTACAAGGAGGCTCAGGCCGATTTCTCGGTCCCGATCCTCTCGGACGATCCGTCGGTGTCGCTGTGGCGCTCGTATGCGGCCGCGCAACTCGCCCAATGGCCGGAGGCGCGCAGCCAGTTCGGCGCCGGGGCCGAGGCCTTCAACCAGTTCTCGCCGGTCTGGAAGGCGCGGTTCGCGCGCTCCGACGCGCTCGCCGCCCTGGCCCTGGGCGACGTCAACGGGGCCGAGGCGCGCATCAAGCTGGCCCTGATGGACAAGACCGACCCGCCGGAGGAGTTGGCCACGCGATTGGTCCAGGCCCAGGTAGTCGAGGCGATGGGCTACAAGGACCGCGCCCTGCGCATCTATGCGGCGGTGGCCAAGGCGCCGATCGAGTCGGTCTCGACCCCGGCCACGCTGAAGGCGACCAAGATCCGGCTGGAGCTTGCCAAGATCACTCCGGTCGAGGCCGCCAACACCTTTGCGGCCTTGCGCTATCGCTGGCGCGGTGACGCGACCGAGCTGGAGACGATCCGCGCGCTCGGCCACCTCTATCTCAGCCAGGGCCGCTATCGCGAGGCGCTGGAGGCGCTGCGCGGCGCGGGCTCCCGGTTGCCGGATTTGCCGGAGTCGGTGCAGCTCCAGTCCGACCTCGCCGCCGCCTTCCGGGCTCTCTTCCTGGACGGCGCCGCCGACGGGCTGGAGCCGGTCCAGGCCGTGGCGATGTTCTACGACTTCCGCGAGCTGACGCCGCTCGGCGCCGACGGCGACCTGATGGTGCGCAAGCTGGTTCGCCGCCTGGTCGACGTCGATCTGCTGGACCAGGCGGCCGATCTGTTGAAATATCAGGCCGACAACCGCCTGGACGGGGTGCCGCGCGCCCAGGTCGCCACGGACCTCGCGCTGATCTACCTGATGGACCGAAAGCCCGAGCAGGCGCTGATCGCCATCAATTCCTCGCGCACGACCATCCTGCCCACCGCGCTGAACGCCGAGCGCCGCGTCGTCGAGGCCCGCGCCCTCAGCGGCCTTGGCCGCTACGACCATGCGTTGGAAGTGCTGGACCGGGACAACAGCCGTGACGCCCAGGACCTGCGCGCTGAGATCTACTGGAAGCAGAAGAACTGGGGCCCGGCCGCGGCCCTGCTGGAAAAGAGCTTAGGCGAGCGCTGGAAGCAGGCCGGCCCGCTCAGCTCCGAGGACGAGGGCAAGCTGCTGCGCACCGGCGTGGCGTACAGCCTTGCGGGCGACGACGCCTCTCTGGCGCGGCTGCAGCAGCGCTATTCGGGCTTCTACGACCAGGCCCGAAACCCCGACGCCCTTCGCGTGGCCCTGACCGGCGTGCAGCAGGGCCAGCTCAGCGTGGGCGACTTCGGCCGCGTCACCGCCGACAACGAGGCCTTCGCCGGCTGGGTCGCCAAGATGAAGGTCCGCTTCCGCGAAAAGCCCGCCCCAGTCGGTCCGGCCACGCCGCCGGCCCAGGCGGCTAAGCCCGCGCCGAAGCCGGCGGCCAAGCAGGCCGCTGCGGCGACCGCGGCCAAAGGATAGGCGAGACCTGGTGCGGCCGGCGTTCGGCATGATCGTGTTCGGCGCCCTGGCCATGGCCGCCGGCGCCCATGCCCAGGAGCGCAGCAGCCTGCGCGACTTCTGCGCCGACCGGCCCGGCAAGGGCTCGCCGCCTTGCGTCATCGACGTCGGGGTGTTCCAGGCCGAAATGGGCGCGGTCGACGCCAGCTTCCAGCGTTCGGGCCCCGGATCCAGCGAGACCTATGCGGTCGGCGCCCTCGAACTGCGCCTTGGCCTGACGCCGAACCTGGAGGGCCAGATCGCCTGGACGCCTTACGCCCAGGTCCGGGCCCGCGACGGCGGAGCGACGTCGAGAACCTCCGGCGTCGGCGACCTCAGCCTCACGCTGCGCCGCTCGCTGCGCAATCCGGACGGCTCGGGCCTGTCGGTGGCCTTGCAGCCCTATGTCAGCGCCCCGACCGGCAAGCGCGGGATCGGGGCCGGGGGCTGGCAGGGCGGCCTGATCGTGCCGATCTCCGCGCCCCTGACCGACGAGGTCTCCCTCGGTCTGGCGCCGCAGGTCGACGTGGTGCGCGACGCCGACGGCGAGGGGACGCATCTTTCCTGGTCGTTGGCGGCCGGCGTCAGCCGCTCGCTCGGTCCGATGAACGTGGCGTTCGAACTCTGGGGCGGCCTCGACGATGATCCTTCAGGCGACAGCCGCCAGGCGTCCGTCGACCTGACCCTGGCATGGACGCCGGTTGACGGTTTGCAGTTCGACATCGGCGTCTATGGCGGCCTGACCCGCGACACGCCGGATCTTGAGATCGGCGCTGGGATCGCGCGCCGCTTCTAGCCGCCGCCGGCGCCGCGCTGGAAGCTCTCGACCAGGCTGCCGGCCACCAGCCGCCAGCCGTCGACCAGCACGAAGAAGATCAGTTTGAACGGCAGGGACACCACCACCGGCGGCAGCATCATCATACCCATGCTCATCAGCACGCTGGCCACGACCAGGTCGATGACCAGGAAGGGGATGAAGAGCAGGAAGCCGATCTCGAAGGCGCGCTTGAGCTCCGAGATCATGAAGGCCGGGGTCACGACCGTCAGCGGCGTTTCCTGGGCCGTGGCCGGTCGCTGGATCTTCGACAGCCGGATGAAGAGCGCGAGGTCCTCCTGGTCGACCTGGCTCAGCATGAAGGTCTTCACCGGCGCGGCCGTGGCGTCGAAGGCCGCGGGCAGTTCCATCTGCTGGTCCATCAGCGGCTTGATGCCGTCTTCGTAGGACTTCTGGAAGGTCGGGCCCATGACGATGGCGGTCAGGAACAGGGCCAGGCTGATGATCACCGCGTTGGGCGGGCTCTGCTGGAGGCCCAGCGCCGTGCGCAGCAGCCCCAGCACGACGACGATCCGCACGAACGACGTTGTCATGATCACGATCGACGGCGCCAGCGACAGCACCGTCAGCAGGCCGACCATCTGGACGACGCGCTCGGACAGGCCCGCCCCGGTGCCGAGGTTGACGTTGATCGCCTGGGCTAGGGCCACGGCCGGGAAAATCAGGCTGACCAGCGTCGCGGCGGCCGAGAGGCGCAGGGCCCTGCGCCAGTCATCGGCGCGATCCTGGAAGATGGCCTTGAAAACCTTACGCATGGGCGTCCGTTCCGGGCTTGCCCTCGGTGGGCAGGACCTGCCCCTCGCCGAGCAGCAGCAGCTTCTCTTCGCCGTCGAACGAGACCACCACCAGGCGGCGCGACGGGTCGAGGATGAGGGTCTCGACCACCGCCAGGCGCCGCTCCTTCTTCATCGGTACGAAGCGCGCCAGGGCGTCCGGCCCGAACCTGCGCAGCGCCACGGCTCCAAGGCCGACGAGCCCCAGGGTCAGCGCCAGGGCGAAGACGGCGCGGAGGAATTCAGGCAGTTCCATCGGTGGATTCGAAAGGGAATGGCGTGGCGCACTGCGCCGTCCGCCATGGAGTGCGCCCAAGGGTCTTAAGGCGCGGTTAACCCTGTTTGTTCACCATATCGGATCATGGACCTGAACGAGATTCCTCTGTTCGCGATGCTCAAGGGGCGGCTTGGCCACCTCAACGAGCGCCAGCGTCTGATCTCGCAAAACGTCGCCAACTCCGACACGCCAGGCTACACGCCGGGCGACCTCAAGCCCTTCACCTTCGAAGCGAAAGTCCAGGCGGCGCAAGCGGCAGGCGCCTCGGCGCAGGCGGTGACGCAGCCGGGCCACATGACGCCCGCCTCGCAGCGCCGCACGCCCTACAAGGCGGTCAAGGCCAAGGACTCCGAGACCACGCTCGACGGCAATTCCGTCGTGCTGGAGGAGGAGATGATGAAGATGACCGAGGCGCGCATGAACTACGACGCGGCCATCGGTTTCTATCAGAAGTCGCTCAACATGCTGCGCCTGGCCTCCCGCGCGCCCGGTCGCGGCTAGGAGACGCTAGATGGCCGACATCAAATCCACCTCGACCGCGCCGCTCGCCATCGCCGCAACCGCCCTGCGCGCCCAGCAGGCGCGGATGCGGGTCATCGCGGAGAACATGGCCAACGCCAATTCGGTGTCGCGCCAGCCGGGCGGCGACCCCTATCGCCGCCAGATCCCGGTGTTCACGCCCTACAAGACCGACGCCGGCCAGGGCGTGCGGGTCGCCCGCGTCGAGCCCGACCGCAAGGATTTCCGCAGCGTCTACGACCCCAGCCACCCCTCGGCCGACGCCAAGGGCTATGTGAAGCTGCCCAACGTCGACACCCTCGTCGAGGCGCTCGACATGAAGGAGGCGCAGCGCGCCTACGAGGCCAACCTGAACGTCATCGAGACCGCGCGGGCCATGGAGCAGCGCACTCTCGACATCCTGAAAAAGTAGGCGCCTAGGCCATGATGACCGCGCTCGCCGCCGCCAAGGCCTATGCCGCGACCCAGAACACCGCGATCGCGCGTCCCGCCTCCCCGGCCCAGGACGAGCAGGGGCTGGACTTCGGTTCGGTGCTGAAGTCGGCCATGGGCGACGTGCTGCAGAACACTAAGAAGGCCGAGTATCAGATCGCCGCCCAGGCGGCCGGCAAGGCCGAGCTGATCGACGTCGTCACGGCGATCTCGGCCGCCGAGGCCAGCCTGGAGACGGTGATGGCCGTCCGTGACCAGGTGATCAACGCCTACCAGGAAATCATGCGCATGCCGATCTGACGGCGCGCCGGCGAGACAGGGGTTCCACTTCCACCTGCCCGTGTTACGCCTAGCGGCATGTCGGCGATCGAGCTTTCGGCCATCGAGAAGCGCTTTGGGGCGCATGTCGCCCTCGCCGGCGTAGACCTCGCCATCGCGGCGGGGGAGTTCGTGGCCCTCGTCGGCGCGTCGGGATCCGGCAAGACCACGCTGCTGAAGACCATCAACGGCCTCGTCCCGCCCGACTCCGGAGCGATCCGCGTGGAGGGCCTGGATGCGCGCGGCCCGCCGCCGCACGAGCTGCGCCGGAAGATCGGCTACGTTTTCCAGGAGGTTGGGCTGTTTCCCCACCTCAGTGTCGCCGAGAACATCGGTGTCACGCCGCGCCTGCTGGGCTGGGCGCCAGCCAGGATCGCCGCGCGGGTCGACGAGTTGCTGGACCTCGTCGCCCTGCCGCGCGAGGTGGCGCGTCGCGCGCCGGCTCAGCTCTCCGGCGGCCAGCGCCAGCGCGTCGGGGTGGCCCGCGCCCTGGCCGCCGAGCCCAGGCTGATGCTGATGGACGAACCGTTCGGCGCGCTCGATCCCCTGACCCGCGACGCGCTCGGCGCCGATTACCGCGCCCTGCACGACAGGCTGGCGCTCACCACCGTCATGGTCACCCACGACATGGCCGAGGCGGTGCTGCTGGCCGACCGGATCGTGGTGCTGGAGGCCGGCGTCATTCTCGCTGACGGGGCTCCACGCGAACTTCTGGCGCCGGGGCGGCCGGACGCCGTGCGCGAACTGCTGGAGGCGCCGCGCCGCCAGGCCGAGCGGCTGCGCGCGCGGCTAGGGGGCGGGGCATGAACCCGAAGATCGCCCAGGCCCTGGCCCTGCTTCCCGATTATCTGGCCTGGCACGTCCTGCTGAGCGCCAGCGCCCTGGCGTTGGGGATCGCCGTCAGCCTGCCGCTGGCGGTGGCCGCCAGCCGTAGTCCGCGCCTGCGTTGGCCGCTGCTCGCCTTCGCCGGCTTCATCCAGACCATCCCGAGCCTGGCGCTGCTGGCGCTGTTCTATCCGGTGCTGCTGGGCCTCTCGGCGGCCAGTCAGGCCTTGCTGGGGAAAGGCTTCTCGGCGCTCGGCTTCTTGCCGTCGCTGCTGGCCCTGACCCTCTACTCGATGCTGCCGATCCTGCGGACCGCGACCACAGGCATCCTCGGCGTCGATCCGGCGGTGCGTGAGGCCGCCGACGGTGTTGGCATGACCGCGCGTCAAAAGCTGCTCCAGGTCGAGCTGCCGTTGGCCATGCCGGTGATCATGGCCGGCGTGCGCACTGCGGCGGTCTGGACCATCGGGGCGGCGACGCTTTCGACGCCGGTCGGCCAGACCAGCCTGGGCAACTACATTTTCGCAGGGCTCCAGACCGAGAATTGGGTGTTCGTGCTGTTCGGCTGCGCGGCCTCTGCGGTGCTGGCCCTCGCGGTCGACCAACTGCTGGGCCTGATCGAGACGGGCGCGGCAAGGCGTCGTCGAGGCCTGATCTTGGCGGGCGGGGCCTTGCTGGCGGTCGGCGCTCTGGCCGCGATCAGCCCGCTGGCGGCGATCGGCAAGCCGGCCAGCTACGTGGTCGGCGCCAAGAACTTCTCGGAGCAGTACATCCTGGCCGAGTTGATGGCCCAGCGCCTGGAAGACCGCGGGGCGCGGGTCTCGCGCAAGGAAGACCTGGGCTCGGCCGTGGCCTACCGCGCGCTCGCGGCCGGCGAGATCGACGCCTATGTCGACTACTCCGGCACGCTCTGGACCAATGTGCTGAAGCGGCAGGACAATCCGGGCCGAGCGGCGGTGCTGGCTGAGCTGACGTCGGAGCTGAAGCGCCGCGACGGCGTCGTCGTGCTGGGCTCGCTGGGCTTCGAGAACGCCTACGCCTTCGCCATGCGCGCCGACCGGGCCAAGGCGCTGGGCGTCGCCAGCCTCGCCGACCTCGCCCGCCAGGCGCCGCGCCTGACGCTTGGCTCGGACCTGGAATTCCTGTCGCGACCGGAATGGAAGGCGGTCGACGCCGCCTACGGCTTCCATTTCAAGGCCGAGCGCTCGTTTCAACCGACCTTCATGTACCGCGCTCTGTCCGGCGGGGAGGCCGACGTGATATCGGCTTTCTCGTCGGACGGCCGGATCTCCGCCGACAAGCTGGTGGTGCTGTCGGATCCGAAGGGCGCGCTGCCGCCTTACGACGCGGTGATCCTCATCTCGCCTAAGCGGGCGGGGGACGAGCGCCTGCTGGCGGCGCTGCGGCCGCTGGTCGACTCGATCTCGGTCGAGGCCATGCGCGCGGCCAATTTCAGCGTCGACCGCGACCGAGACAAGGTGACGCCGGGGGAGGCGGCCAGGGCGCTCGCCGCCGGGAAGTAGCGCTTCGTTAACCATAACTGGGCAATTTTGACCTAGCTGGTTTCCAGCGGTTCACGCGTACCTCGAAAGGCCTTCCGATGAGCGGCGCCGAAGTTCTGGACGTCGGTCGCGACGCCATCTGGCTCACCATCCAGCTCTGCGCGCCGGTGCTGATCGTAGGCCTGGTGGTCGGCGTCGGCGTCGGCCTGATGCAGGCCCTGACCCAGATTCAGGAAGCGACCCTGGTCTATGCGCCGAAGATCGTGGCGATCTTCCTGTCGCTGCTGCTGTTCCTGCCCCTGATGGGCGCGCTGATGAGCGGCTTCATGCGCCAGATCGCCGCCCGCATCGCGGCGATGTGACGGGGCCGCGCGCCCACCCATGGAAAGCTACGCCGCCGCCTCTCAGGTCTACGCCGCCGGGCTGATCTTCGCCCGGGTGGGCGCGATCGTCATGCTGCTGCCCGGCTTCGGCGACACCAGCGTGCCGCCGCGCATTCGTCTGTCCTTCGCCTTCCTGATGGCCCTGATGCTGATGCCTGTGGTGGCCAAGGGCATGCCGGTGCCAGGCGACGTCTCCGGCGTCGCCGGAGCAGTCGTCAAGGAGCTGATGATCGGCCTGATGATCGGGGCGATCCTGCGCATGCTGCTCTCGTCCCTGGCGACGGCGGGCGAGATCATCTCGATCCAGACGACCCTCTCCTTCGCGCAGACCGCGGCCCCGGGTCAGGCGCAGCCCTCGACCACGCTCGGCACCTTCCTTGGCTTGATCGGGATCACCCTGATCATGGCGACGGACCTGCACCACATGTTTCTGGCCGCGATCGTGAAATCCTATTCGATCTTTCCGTTCAGCCGACCGATCCAGATCTCGGACGGCGCGCAGCTGGCGATCCAGACCGTCGCGGGCTCGTTCCGGTTGGGCTTGCAACTCGCCGCGCCGGTCGTGGTGTTCTCGGTGATCTTCAACGTCGCCGCGGGCCTGGTCGGACGGGTGATGCCCCAGTTCCAGGTGTTCTTCGTCGTCACACCGCTGATCGTGCTGCTGGGCTTGTCGATCTTCGCCCTCAGCCTCGGCGTCATCGGCATGGTTTGGCTCAATCGCTACCGCGAGCTGGTCTCGCAGTTCCTGGGCTAGGCCATGGCCGACGAACAGGACGCAGCGTCAAAAACAGAAGAGGCGACACCCCAGAAGCTCCAGAAGGCGCGAGAGAAAGGGGACGTCGCCAAGACCCCCGATCTGGCAATGCTGGCTTCATTTGTCGGAGCCGCCGCGGTGATCGCCATCGCCGGGGGCTGGATGTCGAGGAATCTCGCCGCCGAACTGTTGCCGTTCATCGCCCATCCCGACGCCTTCGACCTGGAAGGGCAGGGCGCGGTCGACGTGGCCAGCCGCGCGGCCCACGCCGCAGCGCCGCTGCTGCTGACCGTGCTGGCGGTCGCCGCCCTGATGGGCGCTGGCGGCAACCTGGTGCAGACCGGCCTGCTGTTCAGTCCGGAGAAGATCAAGCCGGACTGGAAGAAGGTCTCGCCGATGAGCGGCTTTCAGCGGATTCTCGGGCCGGACGGCCTGATGCAGTTCGTGAAGTCCCTCCTGAAGGTGGTGATGGTCGGCTGGGTCGGCTGGGTGGTGATGAAGCCCTATCTGCACCCGTTGAAGGAACTGGCCGCCCTGGACCCGGCCGCCATGCTGCCGCTGATGGTCGAGATCCTGCGCAAGCTGGTCTTCGCCGTCGCCGCCTTGATGCTGGCCATCGCCGGACTCGACTGGTTCTGGCAGCGCGCGCGCTTCCTCAAGCGCATGCGCATGACCAAGGAGGAGCAGAAGGAAGAGTTCAAGAACTCGGAAGGCGACCCGCACATCAAGGCCAAGCGACGGCAGATCGCCATCCAGCGCTCGCGCCGTCGGATGATGGCGGCGGTGCCGGACGCCACCATGGTGATCATGAACCCGACCCACTACGCCGTGGCCCTGCGCTATGAGGCCGGCGACACCGCCGCCCCGCAATGCGTGGCCAAGGGCATGGACGCCCTGGCGCTCAAGATCCGGGCCATCGCCGAGGAGAACGACGTGCCGGTAATCGAGGATCCGCCCCTTGCGCGGGCCCTCTATGCGGCGGTCGATCTCGACGAGTTCATTCCGCCTGCGCACTACGAAGCCGTGGCCAAGCTGATCGGCTTCATCATGCAGAACAGCGCGCGCGTGGCCGCAAAGGCCCGTCACCACTAAGATTTCCCGTGAGAAGATTTCAGTGACTGATTCGCCGGAGGCTTGCGCCTCGTCGTTCGAGATCAACCGGGACCGCCCCATGGCAAAGCCGAAGTCGCAGGATCGCGCCCGCCGCTTCGACCCGATCACGGGCATGGCGGTGCTTTGCTTCCTGGCTGCGGTCGGCTTCGCGGCCGTGCCGGCGTTCAACGCCGGCCCCGCCACGCGGGCTGGCGTCATGCTGCTGATCGGCCTGTTCGGCGTCGCGTGTCTGGGACTCTTCGCCCTGCGCAGCTCGACCGAGACGGTCGTCGCCAGCGAGCCCGGCGCGGACCAGGTGGTCGACGCCCTGGCCGAACCTGCCGCCATCGCCGCCGCGGACGGCCGCATTCATGCGGCCAACGCCGCCTGGCGGGCGCTGCTGGGCGCTGCTGCGCGCCTGCCCAAGGGCGGTCCCTCTGCGGCCAGTCTGTTCTCGGCGCTGACCGCCGCGCGCCGCGGGGAGACGGCTCAGGCCTCGATCCGCAACAACGGATCGGAGCATTCGGCCACCGTCGCGCCGCTGGGCGAGCGCCGGTTCCTGGTGCGCCTGAACGAGCCTGCCCAGCTGGCCCTGCCGTCCGCGGCGGCCGAAGTGCTGCAGGCCTTCAATAACGCCAGTCCGCCGCCGCCCAAGGTATTGGACGCCTTCGCCGCGGCCTCGCCCTTCGGCGCGGCGCTGCTGGATGGCGAGGACCCGTTCACGGCGACCATTCTCGAGGCCAACCCGGCCCTGTCGGCTGTGGCCGGCGGCGGCGCGGCCGGCGGCGTTTTCGGCGATCTCATAGATGCGGCCTCGCGGGCCGACGCCGCCTTGAAGCTGGCCGAGGGCCATGTGGGCGCGCTGGAGGTCCGACTGGCTCATGACCGCGCGCGCATCGCGCACCTGTACCTCTCCAAGAGCAGCGGCCGCTGGGTGGCCTATCTGGTCGACGTCTCCGAGCAGAAGCAGATCGAGCTGCAGCTGTCGCAAAGCCAGAAGATGCAGGCGATCGGCCAGTTGGCCGGCGGCGTCGCCCACGACTTCAACAACCTGCTCACTGCGATCTTCTTCCAGCTCGACGTGCTTGCTCAGCGCCATCCGGTGGGCGATCCGTCCTACGAGGGGCTGAACGAGATCCGTTCGACCTCGACGCGCGCCGCGGACCTTGTGCGCAAGCTGCTGGCCTTCTCGCGCAAGCAGACCGTCCAGCGCGAGACCCTGGACCTGGGCGAACTGATCAGCGAGTCCGAGGTGCTGCTGCGCCGCGTGCTCTACGAGGATGTGAAGCTCGAGACCGAGTACGGCCGCAATCTGCCGCACGTGCGCGCCGACCGCAGCCAGATCGAGACCGCGGTGATGAACCTCGCCGTCAACGCGCGCGACGCCGTCCGCGCCCATGGCGGGGGCGTGGTGCGCATCCGTCTGGCGCGCCTGACCGAGGATGAGGCGCATGCGGCCGGCTATCCGGCGGCGCGCGGCGATCACGCCCTGATCGAGGTCTCGGACGACGGTCCTGGCATCCCCCCGGAGGTGATGGACAAGATCTTCGACCCGTTCTTCACCACCAAGCCGGTGGGCGAGGGGACGGGGCTGGGCCTGGCGACAGTCTACGGCATCGTCAAGCAGTCGGACGGGTGGATCAGCGTCGCCTCCAAGCCGGGCGAGGGCGCCGCTTTCCGAATCTTCCTTCCGGTGCACGTGCCCAGCGCCACGGCCCCCGCGCCGACGCCCATGACCGCCAAGGCGCCGCCCAAGGCCCGCGATCTGTCAGGCGCCGGCCGCATCCTGTTCGTCGAGGACGAGGACGCGGTGCGCGGCGTCGCCGCCAAGTTGCTGCGTGCTCGCGGCTACGAGGTGATCGAGGCGGGCTCGGGCGAGGAGGCGCTGGAACTGGCCGAGCAGCACGCCGGTGAGATCGACCTGATGATCTCCGACGTCGTCATGCCTGGCATGCAGGGCCCGGATCTGCTCAAGCACGCGCGGCAATACCTGGCCGGCGCGCCGGTGATGTTCATCTCGGGCTATGCCGAGGCGGAGTTCTCCAACCTGCTGGAAGGCGAGGAGAACGTTTCGTTTCTGCCCAAGCCGATCGACATCAAAACCCTGGCCGAACGGGTAAAGCAGGAACTTCAAAAGGCCGCGTAGCGTTTGGCGCGGATTGGCCTGGGCGGGGGCGTCAATGCTAAGCGTCGGACATGCAGGGACTTGAACGCGAGATCGCAACCCGTCTGAACCAGACGGTCACGTCGGACGAGAACGTCCTTCACAAATTCATCGACGCGGCCGGCGACCTCGCCGTGAACCTCGTCGTGGCGGTGATCATCCTCACCGTCACCTGGTGGGCGGCGAGCTGGGCCTCGCGCCTGGTGCGCAGGCTGATCGCGCGGGTGCATGGCGGCGGACCGCCGGACGTGACGCTTCAGGGCTTCGCCGGGTCGGCGGCGCGCTACCTGGTGATGATCGTCGGCCTGATCGCCGTGCTCCAGCAGCTGGGGGTTCAGGCGACGTCGATCCTGGCGGTGCTGGGCGCAGCCTCGCTGGCCATCGGCCTGGCCCTGCAAGGCACGCTCAGCAATGTCGCCGCCGGCGTCATGCTGCTGCTGTTCCGCCCTTATCGCGTGGGCGACGTGATCGAGGTCTCGGGCCGCACTGGCACGGTCCGTTCCCTGGACCTGTTCATTACCGAGCTGACGACTCCGGACAACCTCAAGGTCGTGCTGCCCAATGGCAAGATTTTCGGCGATGTGATCGTGAACCTCAGCTATCACAGCCGCCGCCGCGCCGACGCTATTGTGAAGGTCGACGTCAAGCGCGACCTGAACGCGCTGATGACCGCCCTCCAAGCCCGCGCAGCGGCCAACCCGCTGGTGCTGCCCGACCCGCCGCCGGTGGTGGAGGTCACCTCCATGTCGGAAGTGTTCGTCGAGCTGACGGTCCGTGCATGGGCCGAGGCCGGCGACGTCGCGACCGTCAAGGCCGACCTGATGCTGGCCGGGCGGCTCATCGCCGATGGGGCAGAGACCAACCTGCCGACCCTGCCAAAGCCTAAGGAACCGGCCAGGACGCAGGCCAAGCGCAAGCGCCCGACCCTGCGCGACCGGCTGAAGGCGCCGGACTAGGCTCCGGCGAGCAGCGCGCGCGCCGCCCAGACTCCGGTGGCGAAGCAGGCCTGCAGCAGGTAGCCGCCGGTCGGGGCTTCCCAGTCCAGCATCTCGCCGACCGCCTGGACGCCAGGGATCTTGTGCAGCCTGAGGCCCCCGTCGACCTCGGACCAGGCCAGTCCGCCGGCGGTGGAGATGGCGCGAGCGAGGGGCCGCGGTGCGGTCAGCCTGACCGGAGCCGCCTTGATCGCCCGGGCAAGCGCTCCAGGGTCCCGGGGCAGGGCCATGCCGCAGGCCTCGCGCAGCAGGTTGGCCTCGATGGGCGAGAGGCCAGCGGCCTTGCGCAGCAGGCTGGCGCTGGACTGGCCGGGCGCGGCGCGATGCAGGCGGTCGGTCAGCTTGGCGCGGGTCAGGTCTGGAGCAAGGTCGATCTCGACCACCGCCTCGTCACCGGCCTCGATCCTCGCCCGCAGGGCCGAGGACAGGGCGTAGACCGCGCCGCCCTCCAGGCCGTAGGCGGCGATCATCGCCTCGCCGCGCACGGTTCGACCCTGGAAGCTCAGGGCGATGTTCTTCAGCGGCTGGCCGGCGAAGCGCCCGGCGAAGACGGAGCTCCAGGCGGCGTCGAAGCCGCTGTTGGCCGGGGCGAACGGCGCGACCTCGACACCGCGCTGGGCCAGCATCGCCGACCAGTCGCCGTTCGACCCCAGCTTCGGCCAACTTGCGCCGCCCAGGGCCAGGATCACGGCGTCGGCGCTTGCCGAGACTGCGCCGTCCGGCGTCCCGAACGACAACGCGCCGTCGGCGCTCCAACCGCGCCAATCGTGACGCAGGTGGAAGGTCACGCCCTGGCCGGCCAGCCGCGCCAGCCATGCGCGCAGCAGCGGCGAGGCCTTCAGGCTGCGCGGAAAGACCCGGCCGCTGGAGCCGACGAAGGTCTCTTGGCCTAGTCCCTGGGCCCAGGCGGTGAGGTCGCTGGGGCTGAACGCTTCGATCATCGGCGCGAGCTGCTCGGCGGCCGGACCATAGCGCGAGACGAACGCGTCGAGCGGCTCGGAGTGGGTGAGGTTCAATCCGCCACGGCCGGCCATCAGGAACTTGCGGCCCAGGCTGGGCATGCGGTCGTAGACGCTCACCGTCCGCCCGGCGGCGCTGAGGACCTCGGCGGCGATCAGGCCGGCCGGGCCGCCGCCGATGATCGCGACGGATGAGGGCGCGTTGGTCATGTCCGCCTGAGACGCCGGTTGCCGGCAAATGTCCAGCCTGCGGTCGTCAGCCGACGAAAACCTGGAGGCTCGGACCCAGCCCGAAGGCCGCCCAATCGGGCGCGCGGGCGAGATCGGCCACTACCTCGGCTATGGCTTCGGACTGCAAGATACTGATGTGGTCGAGATCCAGCGCCTCGGCGTGGATCGCATGACATCGCGCGGGCGAGGCGCCGTCATATCGGGCGTGATGGAACTCCGCGAAATCGCCGCGGGCGCGGGCGACGAGATCGTTCGACGGCTCGGCGACGATGCCGTCGTGAGGACGGGGCATTTTCTTGATCGCACCCATGGCCAGGCCCGCCTTGCGCATCGGAGTCTTGGCCTCGCGCCAATAGCGGTTCGGGTGGAAGTACAGCGCCGGGACGCTGCCGTAGCGCTTGTCCTGGACCGCAGCCTGGACGTCGGCGCGCAGACTCCGCCCGCGCATGATCGGATCGACCTCGGCCAGTTGCCGCACGCCCGGGCAGTGGGCGATGGGTGAGACCAACCGTTTGCCGCCTTCGACCGTGTCCTGGGCGAGGGGACCGAGCTGGGCGGGGGTCAGGGCGCCACGGTTGGGCGTAGCGAGCGTGAGGACCGTACGGACCTTGGCCGGCGCGTGATCGGCCACCGCAAGTCGGGCGATCAGGCCTCCCATGCTGTAGCCGACCAGAGTGATGTGGCGGTGGCGACGCAGGTCGGCGAGCTGGGCGGCCAGCTGCGCGCCGCTGGTGGCCAACGGCTGCTTCCAATCATAGTCGAAGATCGCGATGTCGACCTCCGGCGCATGAGCAGCGACCAGATCGGCGAAGCCATAGAGGCCTCGTGCTGTCTGGGTGATGCCGTGGGCGAAGACCAGGATGTGCGGCGCATCCTGCGTGCGCCGGAAGACGAGGCGGGGCGGCTTGTCCATCACACCTCTCCGATCAGGTTCTGGACTTGCGGCTGTTGTTCGGCCAGCCCCTCGTCATACGCGCTGAACCCGCCCCATTGCTCGTCGGCGGCGTAGCGCTGGGGCGATATTTCGCCCTGGACTTCCATACCCTCGAGGACGACGGCGGCGCGGCTCTCGGGGCGCGCTGCGGAAGGGCCCGGACCGATCGCCGACGGCGCCTTGGCCTCTTCCGGGTCGGCCTCGTCGATGGCGTCGCCTTGCAGGACGCCGATGCGGATCGCCTGCGCGCTCTCCGACGCCAGGAAGCCGCCGATGTCCATGCGCAGCCAGCGTCCGCCGGCGGGCAGCGGCCCGCCGACCGCAAAGCCCTGATGCAGTGCGTTGGCTCGATCCAAGGCGAAGGCGGTGGTGACGCCGGCCGTCTCGCCCCCGGCGCGCCAGGCCAGGTGCAGGAACTCGCGGGGGCGGCCGAGGAGATCAAGGCCGCTGGACGGCGCTGGCCCTGCTTGAAGCGGTACGGCCTGTGAAACGCCATGGACCTCGAAGGCCGGGTCGATCGTGTAGGCGGCCTCGAAATCCGCGCCGAGGTCGCTGGTGAGGCTCATCCCCGCCGTCCGCGGGGCGCGGAAGCTATCGCCCTTCAAGGCGGCCGACACGACCATCGCCTCCCCGCGCGGCGGCAGCTGCGCAATGGGCGCGGCCTCGTTCAGCAAGGTTAGGATGCGGCCGAGAGGTCCGTCCGTTCGCGGGCTGCGGGCGACCAGGGCGGCGGTGAGATAGTACAGCCGCCGGCGCAGGTGCGGCTGGCGGGCCAGGACCGCGGCGTCGTCGCTGCGGATGTATCGCCCGAGCAGGAGCGCCGCCGCATTGGTGTCGACATTCACGGGAGCGTCGGCGGCGAAGGCAAGGTCGGTCGCGGCGTTGAGGGCGAGCAGCAGGCCGAAGATCTCGAGGTCGGTCTCGGACCGACGGGCCTCGGTTTCGGCGAAGCGCGGATGGGGCTGGATGCTGACGCTCAGCGACCGCAGGTCTTCCACCGCCTGGTCGTCGACTTCGGACGGACGCCAGGACTCGAAGACGATGTTGCGCAGGGGGACTTGGGTGCTCCGCGCACGCCGGGCGCGCAGGACCGCTGCGGTCTGATGGCCGACCAGGGACCAGCGGCACCAGGGCGCATCGACGACATAGGCGTCGATGGCCGCCTGGATCTCGGCTGTGCGAGCGTCGTCACCGGAATGCTCCAGGTCCACGTCGCTGGCGAACGGGGTCAGGTCGACCAGGGTCCGCGACAGGCGCCGGTCGTGCCAGAGCGCCATGGCCAGACGAGATGCTGCGCCGCCGAACAACCGGAAACGCACATTGAACTCACGGCCGACGGTCTCCAGGCCCGCGAAGGCGGGCAGGTCGTAGAGCGTGTAGGACCAGGGTCTGGCCATATGTCCCCTCGACTATGGGCGTTGCGACGAACCTATGGCGCGAAGCTTGACCGCGCCTTGACGCCCCAATGGCCGTTCTCACAGGTGATGACGTAGATCGAGTTGAAGCCGCCGATGACGCCTCCGTCCTTGCGGTAGCGGGTGAAGCGGGTGTCTAGGTGCACCTTGTCCGGCCCGGCGTGGATCACTTCGCGCCGTTCCCAGGCCGAATGGTCCCATTCGGAGAGCGCGCCGCGCTCGAACATCTCGGCGCGGTGATAGCCGGGCTCGATCAGCGTCAGGGTGTTGGACGCCAGCCGCACGCTCGGGAAGTTGAAGGTTGCGTCGAAGGCGGCGACGTCGCGGGCGTTGAATGCTGTCATGAAGGCGTCGGTGACGGCCATGGCCGCGGCGATTTCGGTCTTGTAGGCGCTCATCGTGCTTCTCCCTGGCGGATAGATTGCCTGCGGCCCTTGCGCCCCGAAAGCCGATTTCGGCGTTGCAAGGCTTGCGGTTATGCGCTGCTTGGCCTTTATGGCGCGCCCCGCGCTCTTTTTGTGTGTGGCGCGCACCTCAAGGACGACCATGGCCTTCCCCGACATTCATCCCGCCTTGGCGCGCGCGCTCGCGAGCCAGGGCTACTCCGAACCGACGCCGGTCCAGGCGGCGGTGCTGGCCGACGAGACCGCCGGTCGCGACCTGCTGGTCTCGGCCCAGACCGGTTCGGGCAAGACAGTCGCCTTCGGTCTGGCCGCCGGCCCGACGCTGCTGGAGGACGCCGACCGGTTCGGCGCGCCTGGCGCGCCCCTGGCCCTGGCCATCGCGCCCACTCGGGAGTTGGCCATGCAGGTCGCCCGCGAACTCGGCTGGCTCTATGCCGAGGCGGGAGCGAAGGTGGAGACCTGCGTCGGCGGCATGGATCCGCGCCGGGAACAGCGCGCCCTGGCGGCCGGCTGCCACATCCTGGTGGGCACGCCGGGTCGTCTGAAGGATCACCTGGAACGGGGCAACCTCGATCTGTCGAACCTGCGCGTGCTGGTCCTCGACGAGGCCGATGAGATGCTCGACATGGGCTTCCGGGAAGACCTGGAAGAGATCCTCGACTCCTCGCCGGTCAACCGCCGGACCCTTCTGTTCTCGGCGACCATCGCCAAGGATATCGCCGCACTGGCCAAGCGCTATCAGCGCGACGCCCTGCGCATCGACACCGTGCGCCGCGACGAGCCGCACGGCGATATCGAGTACCGCGCGATCCGGGTAGCGCCGAACGAGGTGGAGTTGGCGGTGGTCAACGTGCTGCGCTTCTTCGAGGCGCCGGGAGCCCTGGTGTTCTGCAACACGCGCGACGGCGTGCGGCACATGCATGCGGCCCTGCGTGAGCGCGGCTTTGCGGTGGTCGGCCTGTCGGGCGAGCTCGGTCAGCGCGAGCGGACCGAAGCGCTGCAGTCGCTGCGCGACGGTCATGCGCGGGTTTGCGTCGCCACCGACGTCGCGGCGCGCGGTCTCGACCTGCCCGATCTCGGCCTGGTGATCCACGCCGACCTGCCGATCAACAAGCCGGCCTTGCTGCACCGTTCGGGCCGTACCGGCCGGGCCGGCAAGAAGGGAACCTCGGTCCTGCTGGTGCCCTACACCCGCCGCCGCAAGGCCGAGCAGCTGCTGGCTTCGGCCGGCGTCGAGGTGCAGTGGCAGGGGCCGCCGACCGCCGACGAGATCCGCGCCAAGGATCAGGCGCGCATGCTGGAGGACCCGATCCTCACCGAGGCGCCCGCCGAGGAAGACCTGGCCCTGGCCCGCCTGGTGCTCCAGAATCGCAGCGCCGAGCAGGTGGCTGCGGCGTTGATGCGCCTGTATCGCCAGCGGCTACCCTCGCCGGAAGAGCTCTACGACGATGCGCGCATGCGCGACGCTCAGGAGCGCGACCGCGACCGCCCGCGTCGCGAGCACGGCGAGCCGGCCTTCGGCAAGCCTGAGCGCATGAGCGCCGACGAGGTCAGCTGGTTCCGCATCACAGTCGGTCGCGCGAAGAACGCCGACCCCAAGTGGCTGATCCCGATGATCTGCCGCCTGGGCCACGTGACCAAGAAGGAAATCGGCTCGATCCGCATCTTCGACCGCGAAACCAAGTTCGAGATCGCCAAGACCGCCGAGGCCAAGTTCGCCGAAGCTGTCCGGGCGACGGTCGACGACGACATCAAGATCGAGCCGTCGAGCCCTCCCGGCTCGGCGCCCGGCAAGGGCGGACCGCATCGCAAGGGGCCGGCGGGAGATGGCCGCCCGCCATTCCGCAAGCCCTTCAAGGGGCCGCCGGGCGCCCCGGGGCCGAAGTCGGGCAAGCCGCCGTGGAAGAAGGCGGCCGGCGACAAGCGACCCAAGGGTCGGTGATCCAAGGCCTTCTGCGGCCACATTCACAGCGCTAGCTTGAGTTAGGCGGAGCCAACGCGCGATCCCGGCGTTGTCTGGCTTCGTCGGAAGAGCAGGCGAGAGCGGATGACCGAGCTCGTAGAAGACAGGCGACGCAGGACCGTTCGCATCATCGCGCGGTGGATTCCGACCGCCCTGCTGGTCGCCGCGACGGTTGCGCTCTACGCCAGCGGCCTCGCCAAGGAGATTTCGCTGGACAGCGTCCAGGCCAACGAAATCCACCTGCGTCACGAGGTGGCCGCCGCGCCGGCCATCGCCCTGGCCGTCTTCGTCGCGCTCTATGCGCTGGCGACCGCCGCTTTCGTGCCCGTGGGCCTGGTGCTGATGCTGGCGGGCGGCTTCCTGTTCGGACCTCTGGTCGGGGCCGGGGCGACGGTGGTCGGTTCGACCCTCGGCGCGGTGATGGCCTACCTGGCCGCCCGGTTCGCCGCCGGGGACCGGGTGAGGCGGTTCCTCGCGCGCAGCCGATGGCGCGGCCTAATGGACGGTTTCGAGCGGGCGCCTTTCAGATACCTGCTGACCCTGCGCCTGGTCCCGCTCAGTCCCTTCGGGCTCGTCAACATCGCCGCCGGCTGCGCACGCGCGCCGTTTCGCGCCTATGTCGCGGCCACCCTCGTCGGCGCCGTCCCGTATTCGCTGGTCTACAGCTATCTCGGCGCCGGGTTGGGGCGTGCGTTCCTGCGGAGCCGAGAGCCGGACGCCAGCGTGCTGCTGCGGCCTGAGGTCGGGCTGCCGCTGCTGGCGCTGGGCGCGCTCAGCCTGATCTCGATCCGCTTCAAGCGGTCCTCCGCATAGACGCCTGCGTGCGGCCGGCCCATGATCGCCGGATCAGGGAAGGGAAGCCGTCATGCCGATCAATCGCCAGTGGGTGCTGCGTCGCCGTCCGGAGGGCGAGGTCGGGCCGGACGATCTGGAGCTGGTGGAGACGCTCACCCCAGAGCTTAACGACGGCGAGGTGCTGATCCGCACGCTGTACCTCTCCCTGGACCCGACCAACCGCATCTGGATGAGCGATCAGGTCCAATATCTGCCGCCGGTGAAGATCGGCGATGTGATGCGCGGCGGGGTGATCGGGGTGGTGGAGCGCTCTCGCGCCGCCAGCTTGCCGGAAGGCACCATCGTCAATCCCGGCCTGGGCGGCTGGCAGGACTACATCGTCGCCTCGGAGGGCGTGGCGCGCCGGGTGCCCCACCTGTCCGGCGTGCCGCTGACCGCGCATATGAGCGTGCTGGGCGCAACCGGCATGACCGCCTATTTCGGCCTGATGGACATCGGCAGGCCGCAGCCGGGCGAGACGGTGGTGGTCTCGGCCGCGGCCGGAGCGGTGGGCTCGATCGTCGGGCAGTTGGCCAAGCTGAAGGGCTGCCGTGTGATCGGCATCGCGGGAGGGCCGCAGAAATGCCGCTGGCTGACCCACGACCTCGGGTTCGATGGGGCGATCGACTACAAGTCCCAGGATGTCGCGGCCGAACTGGCCCGGCTCGCGCCCAATGGCGTCGACATCAATTTCGAGAACGTCGGCGGAAAGGTCATGGACGCGGTCGTCGGCCAGATGAACACTTTCAGCCGCATGCCGCTATGCGGGATGATCTCGACCTACAACAGCGAGACTGCGCCAGGGCCGAGCGACTTCGGCCGCGTGCTGATGCATCGCATCCTGATCAAGGGCTTTATCGTCATCGACTATCTGCCGCGGGCCGCCGAAGCGCTGGCCGAGCTGGCGCCGCTGGTGGCTTCGCACCAGCTCAAGTGGAAGGCGCATGTGGTCGACGGGCTGGAGAACGCCCTCGACGCCATGGGCCGGCTGTTCACCGGCGACCATGACGGAAAGCTGCTGGTTCGGGTCTCGCCCGAACCTTAGGCTGCGCGCGGCAGGCTCCGGATCTCGCGGAAGGACACCAGTCGCTGGCCCGCCTCGTCCCAAAGCGCCAAGCGGGCGTTCCGGAAGCTTTCCCACAGGCCGATGCGGCTGACGCCGTGCAGTTCGGGGTGATCCTTCAGCACCTGCGGCAGCCGGTAGAACGGGATGCGGCTGGACAGGTGGTGGACGTGGTGGATGCCGATGTTGGCGGTCAGCCAGCGCAGCGGCTGGGGCAGGTCATAGTGCGAGCTGCCGTGCAGGGCCGCATCGTCGCGCTTCCAGTCCTTATTGCGCGCCCAGGCCACACCCTCGAACTGGTGCTGTACGAAGAACAGCCAGACGCCGATGGTCGCGGCGACCACCATGGTCGTGAAATTGACCAGGATGACGGGCGCGACGCCCAGCAGCCACATCATCAGGCCGAGCGCCGCAGCGACCACGGCGGTGTTGCCGAGCGTGGAGACCCAGGGGCGCCAGCCTTCATTCATCAGACCGATCGGAATGCGCTGCTGCAGGAAGAAAACGAAGGTCGGGCCGAGGCCGAACATCACCGCCGGGTTGCGATAGAGCCGGTAGCCGAGGCGCTTGAGCGGCGGCAAGGCGAGGTATTCCTCGACGGTCAGCATCTCGATGACGCCCAGCCCGCGGCGGTCGAGATTGCCCGATGTGGCGTGATGCATCGCGTGGGTGCGCCGCCAGTAGTCGTAGGGCGTCAGCGTGAAGAGGCCGATGATGCGGCCGGTCCAGTCGTTCGCCGCCTTGGCCTCGAAGAACGAGCCGTGGCCGCAGTCGTGCTGGATCATGAACAGGCGGACCAGGAACGCCGCCGACGGCAGGGCGATCAGCAGGGCCAGCCACCACAGGCCGGCGTGGAACGCGACCCAGCCCAACGCCCACAGCGCGATCAGCGCCGTGCCGGTCAAGGCGAGCTCGAAGATGCTGCGGCCCAGATGCGGGCGCTTGTAGTCGGTGAGCCGGCGGCTCCAGTCGGCGGGCTTGGGATCGGTCACGTAGAAGGTCCGGTCAGCGGGTAGATATACCTGCAGGCAGAATGCGGCGCCTCTGCGACAGGCGATTGAACAGGCGCGATCCCATTACGGAGATTTAACACGCCGCGCCATGGCCATCTCTTGCCGCAGGCGCGAGGCTCCCCATAGGGTCCGCGTCACAATGTGACGAGTCTGGGAGGGGCGATACATGCAAAGCCGCCGTCAACTGCTTCTGTCCGCCGGCGCGATGGTCGCGCTGGCCGGGTGCGCGACCAAGCCCGCGGCCGTTGTAGCCCCCCCGGCCCCTGCGCCGCCGCCCGCCCCTCCGGCGCCCAGCGCCAGCGACCAGCTCACCGCCTTCCTCGACAAGATCTTCGACCAGGCCCTGGACGACAGCCCGCAGCTGGTCACGGGTCTGGGGCTCGACAAGGGCGCGCGGGCCTCGGCCAAGCTGCACCTGGACGACGCTTCACTGGCCGACAAGGCCAAGGACCGAGCGCTGAACACCGAGCAACTCACGGCGCTGAAGGCCATCGACCGCAGCCAGCTGACCGGCATGGCGGGCGTCAATTACGATAGTGTGCTGTTCAACCTGGAGACCGCCGAGGCGGCCAACCGGCGCTTCGACTACGGCTATCTCGGCGCCGGCCAGCCCTACATGATCTCGCAGCTCACAGGCTCTTACCAGTCAACGCCAGACTGGCTCGACAACCAGCACCGGATCGAGACCAAGGAGGACGCCGACGCCTATCTGTCGCGCTTGGCCGACTTCGGCACGGTCATCGACCAGGAGGTGGAGCGCGCCCGTAAGGATATCGGCGCCGGTGTGATCCCGCCGGACTTCATCATCAAGCGCGCCCTGCCGCAGATGCAGGGCATGCTGGTCAAGCCCGAGGCCTCCAGCCTGGTCGCCTCGGTCGCGCGGCGCGCCAAGGAGAAAGGCATCGCCGGGGATTATGCCGGTCAGGCCGCCAAGATCTACGGCGAGAAGGTCGCCCCCGCCTTGGAGCGCCAGATCGCGCTCTTCAAGGAGATCCAGGGCAAGGCCTGGCACGACGCTGGCATATGGCGCCAACCGGACGGCGAGGCCTATTACGAGCACGCCCTGCACGGCTCCACCACGACCCGCCTGACGGCGGACGAGATCCACAACATCGGGCTGGAACAGGCCAAGGCGCTGCAGGCGCGGGCCGACGAACTGCTGAAAGGCCAGGGCCTGACCAAGGGCGGCGTCGGCGAGCGCATCCAGGCGCTCTACAAGGACAAGCGCTATCACTACCCGAATACCGACCCGGGCAAGGAAAAGCTGATCGCCGATCTGATGGAGCTGGTGGCGGCCACCAGCAAGCGCCTGCCCGAGTACTTCGGCACGCTGCCCAAGGCGCCGCTGCAGATCAAGCGCGTGCCCAAGGCCATCGAGGCCGCCGCGCCCGGCGGCTACTACAACCAGCCCAGCCTCGACGGTACACGGCCTGGAATCTACTGGCTGAACCTGCGCGACACGGCCGAATATCCGAAATGGGCCCTGCCGACGATCACCTATCACGAGGGCGTCCCCGGCCATCACCTGCAGCTGACGCTGCAGCAGGAGGCGGACCTTCCGATGATCCGGCGGGCGACCTTCCTGTCGGCCTATGGCGAGGGGTGGGCGCTCTATTCCGAAGAACTCGCCCGCGAGATGGGCGTCTATCAAGGCGATCCGCGTGGGGAGATCGGCTACATCCAGTCCTCGCTGTTCCGCGCCGCGCGGCTGGTGGTCGACACTGGGATGCACGCCAAGCGCTGGAGCCGCGAAAAAGCCATCGCGACGATGAACGAGATCAGCGGCACGCCAACCACCGCCTCGACCACCGAGATCGAGCGCTATGTGGTCTGGCCGGGCCAAGCCTGCAGCTACATGGTCGGCAAGCTGGAATGGCTGCGCCTGCGGGCCAAGGTGAAGGCGGCGTTGGGCGACCGCTTCGACATCCGCAAGTTCCACGATGCGGGCCTGCTGTCCGGCGCCATGCCGCTGACCGTGCTCGAAATGGTCATGGACCAGCATATCGCTGCGATGAAGGGCTAGGCGAAGATGGATCGCCGGACGTTCCTGGCTTCGGCCGCCGCCCTGGCCGCAACCCCGGCTCTCGCCCAGACTGCCGCCGCCGAAGACGCCAAGCTGCGGGCGCTGTTCGACCAGTTCTTCGACGAAGGGCTGGCGGACTCGCCCGAGGCGGTCACCCGGCTGGGGCTCGACAAGGGCGCGCGGGCGGCGGCGAAGTCGCAGCTGGACGATGCGTCCGCTGCAGCGATGGCGCGTGAGAAGACCCGCGCGGTCGATCACCAGAAACGCTTGGCGGCCATCGACCGCGCGGCCCTGTCGGACCGTGACAAGCCTAACTACGACGCGGTGAAGTTCACCGGCGACCTGGAGGTCGAGGCGAACGGCAAGTTCGCCTATGGCGCGCCCGGCGCGGGCCGGCCTTACGTCCTCTCGCAGCTCACCGGCGCCTACCAGGACATCCCGGATTTCCTGGGCTCCCAGCACGGCGTCGAGACCACCCAGGACGCCGAGGCTTATCTGTCCCGACTGGCCGCCTTCGGGACGGTCATGGACCAGGAGCTGGAGCGGGCGCGGCGCGACGTCGGGGCTGGCGTCGTCCCGCCGGACTTCATCGTCGAGCGCAGCCTGGGGCAGATGCGCGGCCTGAAGACCGATCCGTCCGCCTCGCCGCTGGTGAGCTCGCTTGCAAAACGCACGGCCGAGAAGGGGCTTGCGGGCGACTGGGCGGGCCGGGCGGCGAAAATCTACGCCGACGCGGTGGTTCCGGCGCTCGACCGTCAGATCGCCCACATGGAGGGCCTGAAGGGGCGGGCGACCCACGACGCTGGTTGCTGGAAGCTGCCGGACGGCGAGGAGTACTATCGCTTGTCGCTGAAAGGCTCGACGACCACGACGCTCTCAGCCGAGGAGATCCATCAGCTCGGCCTGGAACAGGCGCGCCAGCTCGGGGCGCGGGCCGAGATGCTGCTGAAGGGGCTGGGCTACACCAAGGGCACGGTGGGCGAGCGCATCGCCGCGCTCTTCAAGGCCCCCGACCAGCTCTATCCGAACACCGACGCGGCCAAGGAAGAGCTGATCGCGCACCTCAACGACCTGGTGAAGGCGATGCAGGCGCGGCTGCCGCAGGCGTTCGGCGCGCTGCCCAAGGCGCCGGTCGAGATCCGCCGGGTGCCGAAGTTCATCGAGGCCGGTGCGCCCGGCGGCTACTACAACCGGCCGGCCTTGGACGGCTCGCGGCCCGGCATCTACTGGATCAATCTGCGCGACACCGCGGAGAACCCGAAGTGGACGCTCAAGACCCTGACCTATCACGAGGCGATCCCGGGCCATCACCTGCAACGTTCGCTGCAGCAGGAGGCGGACTTGCCGATGCTGCGGCGGATCGCCGGCTTCCCGGCCTATAGCGAAGGCTGGGCGCTCTATTCCGAAGAGCTGGCCAAGGAGATGGATGTCTACGCCGGCGATCCGCTGGGCGAGCTGGGGATGCTCCAGGCTGCGTTGTTCCGCTCCGCGCGGCTGGTGGTCGACACGGGCCTGCACGCCAAGCGCTGGACCCGCGAAAAGGCGATCGAGACCATGACCTCTATCGACGGCTCACCGCCCACCTCGGCCGCGACCGAGATCGAGCGCTATTGCGTCTGGCCTGGGCAAGCGTGCAGTTACATGGTCGGCAAGCTGACTTGGCTACGTATTCGGGCGAAGGCCAAGGCGGCGCTGGGGGCGAAGTTCGACATCCGCCGCTTCCACGACGCGGCGCTGCTGTCTGGGGCCATGCCGCTGGCCGTGCTCGAAAGCGTGATCGACCGCTACGTAGCGAGCGCGCGCGGCTGACGCGGCGCTCAGCCCCAGCTGTCCACCGCGCCGACGCGCCGGGCGGCCGGACGCGCGGAGACGCCCGACGATACGGCGGCGGGCTTGAAGTCGGGCTTGTCCCCGGCCGCGCCGTAGAGCCAGCCCTGGGCGTAGTCGACGCCGGCGCGACGCACCGCGTCCTCGGCCTGGGCGTTCTCGACCATCTCGGCGATGGTCTTGACCTTCAGCTCGGCGCACATGCGCACAAGGTGGCGGATGAAGGTGCTTTCGCGTCCGCCATGCTGCAGCTCGCGGATGAACCGCCCGTCGATCTTCACGATGTCCAGGGTCAGCTGCTGCAGATAGGCAAGGGATGCGGCGCCGGCCCCGAAGTCGTCGAGGCAGACCACGCAGCCTTCCTGGCGTAGGGCCGACAGGTGGCGGTCAGCGAGGGCCAGGTCGTCGATGGCCGCGCTCTCGGTGATCTCCAGCAGCAGCCGGCCGGCGGCCGCAGGCGACTTAGCCAGCATCTGGCGGACGGCGACGACGAAAGCCGGGCTGACGATGGTGCGGCCCGAGACGTTGGCCGCCAACTTCAGATGCGGCTCGGCGACCAGGCGGGCGATGGTCTGTTCGACCACGGCGATGTCGAGAGGCTCGATCATGTCGAGCTCCTCGGCCATGCGGATCATCGGGTAGGGGCTGGCGCTGTCGCCAAAGCGGACCAGCACCTCGTAATGGTGCAGAGCCGAGCCGGCCTTCAGGTCGACCACCGGCTGGAACACCAGGTTGAAGCGCCCGTCATTGACGGCTGCACCCAGGACGCCGACCTCGGAGAGGGTCTTCTTGATCGAACGGTCGACCACGTCGCTGAAGTCGAGCGGGCCGTCGGAGGCCAGGCCGTCGGCGATGAAGGAATCCAGCGAGTAGCGGATCGCACGGGCGAGTTGGCTGGGGCTCGCCTCGGTTTGCAGCGCCATGAGCTGGCCGCGGCCGCTGACCATGGCCGGATCGGTGGTGACCATGGCGATCAGCCGCTGGACCAGGGCTTCGATCGCGTCGCCCTTGGGCCGCACCAGCGCGAAACGATCGGCGCCGAGTTCGGCCGCCGCCGAGCCGCCGTGTGACTGTGAGCGCAGAGCGCCGATCAGACGTCGCTCGAGCGCTTGCGCGGCCTCCGGACCCAGGCGCTCGCGCAGGGCGGCAAGGCCGCCGAATTCCAGAAAGGCCATCTCCAGATCCTGGCCGTTGACCCGCGCGGCCTCGATCAGGTTGACGGCGGCGGCCTCGAAGCCGGACTTGTCGTGCAGGTTGTGGACGACCTTTCCGCTGGCGCGGCTCAAAGCGCACGAGATCGCCCCGCCGTTGCCCGGCATGCGAAACGCCGACATGGACGCCGCACGCTCGATCCCGTCGGTGGACCCGGCCAATCCGACGACCACGGGGCCGCCTCTGCCACCGTCTTTCAGGTCGCCCAGCAGGGCTTCGATCATGGCGCTGTCGCGGACATCGATGAAGTCGCGCCAGGCGCGGCCTACCAGATCCGTCTCGGCCGAACCGGACAGCGCCTCGCTTGCGCCGATCGCCAGGCCGATCCTACCGTCTTGGCTGATTTCCAGAAGCAGATCGGCGCCCGCGAACGCGAAGCCAAGCAGACGCTGAGGGGCAAGCGACAAAGTGCGGTCTCCGAGCGAGAGCCAAAACCTTGTCCTGGCGCGATTAATTTCACGTTGAGAGCAGCGTTCGCCAAAGCGGCGCTCATTGGATAGATTGTCGCACCCTCTGGAGACCCGTCCTTGCGTGAACGCCTGACCGCCCGCGTGCTGCTGTTCGATGTGCAGGGGCGGATCCTGCTGCTGAAGGGCCGCCTGCCGAACCGGCCGATGCACACCTCGTCCTGGTTCACGGTCGGGGGCGGGGTCGAACCTGGCGAAACCCTGGAGGCCGCAGCGCTGCGCGAAATCGCCGAGGAGACCGGCTTCGAGGACGTCGAGCTGGGACCTGTGGTCTGGACCCGCGAGGGGCTGGGCGAACTGGTCACCGGCGAGAAGGTGATCTTCAAGGAGCACTACATCGTCGCTTACTGCGGCGGCGGCGAGCCCTCGCGCGAGGGCTGGGAAGACTACGAGACCGACCTGATCGACGACATCCGCTGGTGGGCGCTGGAAGAGATCGTCGTGACGTCCGACCGGGTCTATCCGGAACGCTTCCGCGAACTGATCGGGGCGGTCGCGGCGCGCGACTATCCGGCCTCGCCGCTTGAGATCACCATCGCGCCGACAGTCAGCTAGGCTGTCATCGCAACGCCGCGCACGCGCGATAGGGGAACGCCATGCCGATGATCGCCGTCCTCGCCGCCGCCGCGGCTCTCGCTGCGCCCTGCGACCTGGAAGCGCCGTCCGGGAAGGGCTCCTGTACGCGGGCGGCGGTGGACCGGCTGAAGATCAACGACCTGCAGGCCATCGGCACCCATAATTCCTACAAGCTGGCGATCTCTCCGGCCCAGATGAAGCTGCTGCGCGGGGCTGATCCCAAGCAGGCCGACGCCCTAGACTACGTGCATCCCCCGCTGGTCGAGCAGCTCGACGCCGGGGCGCGGCAACTGGAACTCGACCTGCTGGACGACCCGCAGGGCGGCCGCTACGCCTCGCCGCTGGCGATGAAGATCGCCAATGACCTGCCCTATGATCTGGAGCCCCTGAAGCGTCCCGGCCTGAAGGTCATGCACGCCCAGGACATCGACTACCGCTCGAACTGCCCACTGTTCAGCGTGTGCCTGCAGCAGATCCGCGACTGGTCGAAGGCCCATCCCGATCATGTTCCGCTGCTGATCCTCATCAACCTGAAGGAAGGCGGGCTGAAGCTGCCTGGCGCGGTTCAGGCGCCGGCCTTCGATGCGGCGGCGATGGATCGTGTCGACGCTGAGATCCGTTCGGTCTTTGCGCCGGCCGACCTGATCACGCCCGATGCGATCCAGGGACGGCGCAAGACCCTGCGAGAGGCCGCCCTGGCCGGAGCCTGGCCGACGCTGAAGGCGGCGCGCGGCAAGGTGATGTTCGCGCTCGACGCACCCGAGAACCAGGTGGCGATCTACCGCGGCGCGCGGCGCTCGCTGGAGGGGCGGGCGATGTTCGTGAACATCGAGGAAGCCTCGCCGGCTGCGGCCTACATCACCCTGAACGATCCGAAGGAGCAGGCCGGGCGCATCGCCGCTGCGGTGAAGGCCGGCCTGATCGTGCGCACCCGCGCCGATGCCGACACCGTCGAGGCGCGGACCGACGACCGCAGGCGCCAGAACGCGGCGTTCGCATCGGGCGCCCAGTATGTCTCGACCGACTACATGCGCCCCGACACGCGCCTGGGCCCCTATCAGGCCGCCCTGCCGGGCGGAGGCGTCGCCCGGCGCAATCCTGTTCGCTAGAGCGGCCGCTCGTCCGGATAGCGGGGCAGGTCGTCGGTGATCTCCCACCAGTCGGCCTTGGAGGCGACGTGGAAATGGAAGGCGCGGTCCAGCCGCACGGGGGGATCGAGCGTCCCGGCCCTTAATCTTAACAGTTCGGGCTTGGCTGTCAGTCGGCTGAAGATCGGCGAGCCGCAGCGCCGGCAGAACACTCGCTGCTTGCCCGGAGAGGAGTCGTAGGCCCGCAACTGGTCCTCGCCGCTGAGCAGGCGGAGGTTCTTGGTTTCCAAAGGAATGTTCGAGCCGAAGGCCGAACCCTGGGCCTTGCGGCAATCGCCGCAGTGGCAGAACTGGACAGGCGGAAGCGGCCCGTGGACCTCGAAGCGCACAGCGCGGCAAAGGCAAGAGCCAGCGTGTATTTCCATGGTCTCCACGACCTGAACGTGAACCGTGTCCGGTAAGACCTCGGAAACTAACCAAATGCGTTTACAGGGTCTTGAGATAACGGCGTTATTGGCGGGGCATGTCGCGTTTTTCGATCCATTACGAGGAACCTGCCGAGGGCAAACGAGCGACGAACCGGTGGACTGCGCTACGGGTGTTCGTCTGGACGCTGCTGCTCGCCTCCATCGGCCTCTGGTGTTGGGCCATGCTGGCCGCCTGAAGCTGGCCCGCGACTTGCGCGCACAGGCCTTCGACGGGACCGGATGTCCCGACGGAGGACACCATGCGGTTCACCTTTGCCGAGGCCGAAGAGCCCACCCGCCGTTCGGGCCTGTTCGTCTGGATGCGGCGCTGCTTCGACATGATCGTCGTCGGCGCGATGGTCCTGGCGGTCGCCGAGACGATCTCGTTCCTGCGCCACATGGTCGGCTGACGCCGTCATCGGCCTGTCACATCGGCGTCGCATGACCGGCAGGTCGGAGGGCGTCGTCCATGGGCCAGGCCAGTGCATTCCTTTGGGCCTATGCGTTCGAGGCCGGCGCGGCGCGCCCGCTGAACGATCGTGACCTGGACGAGGCCGTGGCCCGGCGGGCGGGATGGATCTGGACCCACTTCCCGCTGAGCGATCAGCGGGCCCGACTCTATCTCGAAGAACTCGACGACGTGCCGCCATTGGCCCGTGATCTGATCCTGCGGACTGAGCAGCGCGTGCAGATCCAGTTTTCCGGGGCCTGGGCTTTCGGCGTCCTTCCCGATCTCGAGCGCGATCTCGAAGGGCGGCCGACCGGTGCGGGGCGGCTGATGTTCGTCCTGGACGACCGACGCCTGATCACCGCGCGTCGCCAGGCCCTGCGGGTGGTCGACGAGGTACGGCGCGACGCCGAGCGCGGCGAAGGCTTCGCTTCGCCCGCCGACCTCCTCATCCACTTCATCGAACGCTATGTCGATCTGGCCGAGGAGCGGCTGCATGCGGCGGCCGAGGCGCTCGATCATGTCGAGGACCGCATCCTGAACGACTACGACGCGGTCGAGCGGCTGAAGGTCGGGCCGATCCGGCGCAGCCTATCGCGCGATCATCGCGAATATCTCGGCCTGCGCAGCGCCCTGCACAGGGCTTGTGCGCCGCGGTCCGCGCACGGCGTGGCGCACCTTTCGGCGCACCTGCCGCGTCTGACTCAGGAGACCGAGGACCTCGACCGCGAGACGCTCAGCCTGCAGGAGCGCGCGCGCCTGCTGCACGAGGAGATCGACACCCAGATCACCGCAGCGACCAACCGCAGCATGAAGGCGCTGACCGTCATGTCGAGCCTGCTGATTCCGCCGACCCTGATCGTCGGCGCGTTCGGCATGAATCTCGACGGCATTCCCTTCGCCCGATCCCACGCCGGCTTCGCCCTGGCGAGCCTGCTCTGCATGATCGTGGTGGCCGGCGCGTGGTGGCTGCTGCGGCGCATGCGCATCATGTCGTAGGCCGCCTAAAACGCAGGCAGGGCGCGATCCGTCTGCGCCTGGAAAGGAGGATTAGGCCGGCGCGCCCGCCGACTGTCCGGACGGGTCGGGATCCTGGTCCTCGACGTCGTCGAGTTCACCCTCCCACTTGGCCACCACCGCTGCGGCGACCGAGTTGCCAACCACGTTGGTCGCCGAGCGGCCCATATCCAGCAGGTGGTCGACGCCTAGCACAAGGGCGATCCACGCCTCAGGCAGGCCAAAGTAGGTGAGGGTGGCCATGATCACCACCAGCGAGGCGCGTGGCACGCCGGCGATGCCCTTCGAGGTCACCATCAGCAGGAGCAGCATGAAGATCTGCTGCTGCACCGTCAGGTGCACGCCGTGCGCCTGGGTGATGAAGATGGTCGCGAAGGTGCAGTAGAGCATCGAGCCGTCGAGGTTGAACGAGTACCCCAGCGGCAGGACGAACGAGACGATCCGGCGGCGCACTCCGACCTTGGGCAGGCTGTCGAGGATGCGCGGATAGGCGGCCTCGGACGAGGCGGTCGAGAAGGCCAGCAGGGCCGGCGTGCGGATCACGCCGAACAGCGGCACGACGCGTTTGCCGATCACCAGGAAGCCGGCGATGAACAGCAGCACCCACAGCACGCCCATGGTCGCGTAGAAGCCGACGACGAACTTGCCGTAGACGGCCAGCATCGCCAGGCCCTGGGTGGCGATGGTCGAGGCCAGCGCCGCGAAGATGGCCAGCGGGGCGAGCTTCATCACGAACTCGGTCACCTTCAACATGATCTGGGCGCCCTGCTCGACCAGGTTCAGGACCGAGGGCGCCTTGTTGTCGAGGGCGGCCACGGCCGTGCCGACGAACAGCGAGAAGACGACGATCTGCAGGATCTCGTTCTTGGCCATGGCGTCGACAATGGAGGTCGGCACCAGGTGGGTGATGAACCCCTTCAGGGTGAAGGCCTCGGTGCTGGCGGCGGGGGCCGAGGCGGCCGCCGCGGTCTGCATGTGCAGGCCGGCCCCCGGTTGCAGCAGGTGCACCATCATCAGCCCGACCAGCAGCGAGACGATCGAGGCGCAGATGAACCAGCCCATGGTCTTGGCGCCGATCCGGCCGACGGCGGCGGCGTCCTCCATGTGGGCGATGCCCGCCACCAGGGTGGTGAAGACCAGCGGCGCGATGATCATCTTGATCAGCCGCAGGAAGATGTCGGTGACCAGCGACAGGCCCTCGGCGGCGGACTTGGCCTGATCCGGGCTCATGAACTGGTTGCACGCCCAGCCGACGGCTACGCCCAGCACCATAGATAGGACGATCAGCAGGGCGAAACGACGGTTCATTGGCGGCTCATCGATGAGGAACATGCAGGCGCGCAGCCCTGGTTTCTCGGTAAGACGCACGGACGCGGCCGGGCCTCACCCTCTTCACGTCTTCGTTGGTCGCGACGTCAGGGGGCGGGGATCACGTCGAACGCAATCGTCAGCCGCGGCTCGTCGCCGCCGAAGGGTACGGTGCCGTGCCACATATAGGACGGGAACAGCGCCAGTAGACCCGGTTGCGGGCGAATATAGTGCTCGGCCTCGAGCGACGGCCTGGTCGGGATCGGCGGCGCGCCGAACCGCAGCCAGCCGGCCCGGTCCTTTTCGTTCCCGATGGCGGCCGGCAAGCCGATGTAGCAGGCCGAGGATATCCAACCCTGCGGATGGATGTGGTCGACGTGAAAGCCGTTCGGTTTCAGCCGCACCGACCATGCGCCCAGCACCCGGTGAGGCCCGTGATTGCGCCGCCGGAAGATGTCGTCGCCCTCGCCGACCAAGGCGCGATAGGCCTGGATCGGCCCCTCGACCGCCTGGAAGAACGCGGCGATGGCCGGGTGGTCGGAATGCAGCAGGTTCTGAGGCGTCTGGGTGCCGCCGCGCAGGGACTGTTCGATCGGGTGCGCCGAGAGGGCGTGCAGCTCGCCCAGGGCCCCTTGCAGCTCGTCGAGATAGGCGTCCAGGCCCGACCAGCCGCGCGGCGTGTCGATGGTCTGGGCGCGGACCAGGGCGGCGTAGTCCCAAAGGTCGCGGTAGCGGGCGTCACCGTCCAGGCGCCAGGCGGTCGCCAGGGCGGCCGCCGCCTCCTGGTCGGCCGGATCGCGGGCCAGCAGCCGCTCGGAGATCGCCGCCGCGGCATGAGCCTCGCCGAGGGCGAGATGGGCGTGGGCCGCGACCCGCTGCACCGAGGCGTCCTGCGGCGCACGCCGAGCGACCGCGTTCGCCAGGTCCAGGCTGCGGGCGGGATCGGTCTCCAGGAGCAACTGCGCCGCCTCTAGCGCTAGGCGTGGATCGCCGCCTGAGGCCGCCAGCACCTGTTCGGCGTAGGCCCTGGCCGCATCGGGCCCTTCGATGTGGTTGAGCAGCCTGATCTTCACGGCGGCGAGGGCGGAGCCCGCGGCGGTGTCACCACCCACGCGGGCCAGCGCCGCTTCGACCGGCGCCAGCGCCTGCGCCGCATCACCCCGGCGCATCCAGACGAGTTGGCCGAGGTCACGCACCGCGTCGGCATAGGCGGGCCGACGAGCGACCGCCTCGGCCAGGGCGCGCTCGGCTTCGTCGTAGCGGCGCTGGCCCTGCAGAGCGCGGCCATAGACGAGCCAGGTCTCAGGCGCATCAAGGCCGAGGGCGAATGCGCGCTCGCACTCGATAGCCGCCTCACGGTCGCGCCCGGCGTCGCCAAGGCCCGAGGCCACGTTATGCGCGGCCACTCCGCTTCGAGGGGTGAGGTCTGCGGCCCGGCGGTAGTCGGCCAGGGACTCCTCGCGGCGATTCAAAAGCTTCAGGGCGGCGGCGCGGGCCGACAGCGCTTCGGGCCATGGCGTCGGCTCTTGAGCAAAGGGCCGGATCACCGCCTCGGCCTCGACCGGACGGGTCGTGGCGGTCAGCAGCCGAGCCAGGGCTGCGGCGGCCGGGGCGCAGGCCGGTTCCCGCGACAGGATGCCGCGATAGGCCTGCTCGGCCTCCGCCGTTCGTCCCAGCCGGGCCAGGCCGCGGGCGCGGTCAAGCTCTTGCGCCGCGAATGGACTGAGGGCTGGCGGAGAACTCTGCTGCGAGGACAAGAGCCTGAAATCCGGAGGTTTGCGCCGCTCGAAGGCGCCTTGGAAGGGCATTGTGCGAAAGCCCTCGGCGCCCTGTCCAGTGCAGCTGTGACCGATCTGCACGCCGAGATGACAAAATTACAAAACCGACATGTGGGTCCACGAAGCCCCTGCGTCTTGGGGTCCGGAAGCGCGAGGGGCGCGTCCGGATAACAACAAGGGGCGGTGCATGAAATCGAGTTCGTTGAAGTGGCTGATGGCGGGGGGAGTCGCCTACAGCGCGTTGCTCGCGGGCGGCGTGGCCTACGCGCAGGAAGAGACCACGGCGGTCGAGGAAGTGGTGGTCACCGGTTCGCGCATCGCGCGGCCTGACTATATCGCCAACAGCCCGATCGTCTCGGTCGGCCAGGCGGCCATCGAGAACACCGGCCAAGTGACTGTCGAAAAGTCCCTCTCGCAGATGCCGCAGTTCACCGGCTCGTTCGGTCAGGGCAACACCGGCTCGACCTCGACCGGCCTGAACGGCGGCCAGTCCTACGCGTCGCTGCGCGGCCTGGGCGCCAAGCGCACCCTGATCCTGATGGATGGCCGGCGCCTGCAGCCGTCGAACCCGGATGGCTCTGTCGACCTCAACACCATTCCTGAAGCCCTGATCGAGAACGTCGAAGTCATCACCGGCGGCGCCTCGACGGCCTACGGCTCGGACGCCACCGCCGGCGTCGTGAACTTCCGTCTGAAGCGCAACTTCGACGGCATCGTCGTCGACAGCCAGTACGGCATCACCGAGAAGGGCGACGGGGAGTCCTTCAAGGTCTCGGTCACGGCCGGTTCGGCGTTCAACGACGGCAAGGGCCGTGCGGTTCTGTCGGTCGACTACACCAACCGCGACATCGCCCTGCAGAGCTCGCGCGACTACTTCATCTTCCGCCTGTCGACCCCGGGCCTCTCGACCATTCCGCAAGGCACGGTGCTGTTCGGCGCGAACCTGCCGACGCTGGCCTCGGTCAACAGCGTCTTCGTCGGCAAGTACGGCACCCCGGCCCTGACCGGCAACTCGGCCGGCCGCTACACCGGTCAGATCGGCTTCAACACCGATCAGACGATCTTCTCCACCGCCGGCGTGCCGGTGTTGAACTTCCGCGACCCGCAGACCAACGACGCCTACATCGTCAATTCGAACGCGTCCGGCACCCAGCAGCAGGTCAACTTCGGCTATGACGGCGCCTCGATGCAGTCGGACCTCGACCGCTATGCGGTGTTCGGCAAGCTGGACTACGACCTGACCGATGACCTGCGCGCCTTCGCCCAGTTCACCTTCACCGACTACGAGTCGGTCGGCATCACCAACCCGACCCTGGCCTCGAACGTCTACGGCCTGACCGTCCCGGTCTCGAACCCGTTCATCCCGAACGACTTCCGGACGATCCTGGCCTCGCGTCCGACCCCGAACGCCAACTTCACCTTCTACAAGGCCCTGAACATCCTGGGCCCCCGGATCCAGAAGTACAGCTACACCGTCTTCCAGCTGACCGGCGGCCTGTCGGGCAAGGTCGGGTTCAAGGATTGGACCTGGGACGCCTACGCTTCGTACTCCAAGGCCAAGTTCGACAACGAGCAGATGGGCGGCGCCAGCGCCAGCGCGGTCGCTCGCCTGCTGAACAGCCCCACCGGCGGCACGGAATACTGCTCGGGCGGCTGGAATCCCTTCGGCAACCTGACCCCGTCGGGCGACTGCATCCGCTACATCACCCGTCGCACGCTGAACCAGAACGAGCTGGAACAGCGCATGGCGGAAATCAGCTTCCAGGGCGGGCTGTTCGAGCTGCCGGCCGGCGAGGTCCGCTTCGCCGCGGGCGTCGACTACCGGGCCAACGAGTACACCTTCAAGCCCGACAGCCAGCTGAACCAGCCCGACGGCACCTCGGACGTGCTCGGCTACAGCGTGCTGCGTGACGCAGCCGGTTCGGTCGACACCTACGAAGCCTTCGGCGAACTGCTGGTGCCGATCGTGAAGGACCTGCCGTTCATCGAGGCGTTCAACGTCAACCTCGGCTACCGCTTCTCCGACTACTCGTCGGTCGGGGCGATCAGCACCTACAAGGCCGACTTCGACTGGACCGTGGTCCAGGGCCTGCGCCTGCGCGGCGGCTACAACCGCGCCATCCGCGCGCCCAGCGTCGGCGAGCTCTACGCGCCGGTCTCGACCGGTTCGGTGGCCATCGGAACCGCCGGTTCGGCCAACATCGACGGCGATCCCTGCGACGTCCGCTCGTCGTTCCGCCAGGGCGCCAGCGGCGCTCAGGTCAAGGCGCTCTGCCTGGCCCAGGGCGTGCCGACTGCGATCATCGACAGCTACCAACTGGGCACCGCCCAGGTGTTCGCCCTGACCGGCGGCAACCCGGACCTGCAGGAAGAAACCGCCGACACCTTCTCGATCGGCGCGGTCATCCAGTCGCCGTTCGAATCGCCGCTGCTGTCGCGGATGTCGGCCTCGATCGACTACTACAGCATCAAGGTGCAGGACGCCGTCGGCCAGCTGCCGATCAAGAACGCATTCCAGTTCTGCTTCAACGCGGGCGGCAACAATCCGAACTTCGACCCGAACAACTACTACTGCAAGCTGATCGCCCGGAACACGGCCAGCGGCGTGCCGCTGAACCCCGTCCAACCGCTGCTGAACCTCGGGCAGTTCGAAACCACCGGCGTCGATTTCCAGTTCGACTGGAACTTCGACCTGATGGACGTCGGCCTGCCGGAGAACGCCGGCTCGCTGGCGATCAACGTCGCCATTGGCTGGCTCAACGAGTTCAAGATCCAGACCCTGCCGAACGCGCCGACCTATGACTACGCCGGCACCTGGGGCACGGCGGTCGAAACCAGCGCCGGCCAGGCGCACCCGGAGTGGAAGTCGGTCGCCTCGGCCACCTACACCAACGGCCCGGCCAGCATCGGCCTGCGCTGGAGGCACATCAGCGAGATGCAGAACTCGGCGCGTATCGTCACGCCGACCAGCACCTCGCGCGGCGTGAAGGCCTACGACATCTTCGACCTGAACGGTCGCGTGAAGCTGCCGTGGGACACCGACCTGCGTTTCGGCGTCAACAACCTGTTCGACAAGAACCCGCCGCAGGCGGGCGACACCGAAGCCAACTACGACCAGCAGAACTACGACGTGATGGGCCGGTCCTATTACGTCGGCGTGCGCAAGCGCTTCTAGAGGTCTCCCCAGAGGGCGGGACCAGCCCCACGGGCCCGTCTTCGCAAGCCGCTGCGTCCTTGGCGGCCCGGGGGGGGGGGGGCGAAACCCCCCCCCCCAATAATTACAAAGGGGGGC
>NZ_JAYRSU010000001.1:242657-354938 GCF_041919955.1 Phenylobacterium sp.
CCCCCCCGGGCCGCTTTTGCCCACGCGGCTGGGCGGGGGGGGGCGGGGGGGGTGGGTCGAAAGGCCGACGCCCCTATTATTTCCAAGGGAGAGCCGGCAGACCTGATGGTCTCCAAGGCGAGCGTGGGTCGAAAGGCCGACGCCCCTATTATTTCCAAGGTAGAGCTTGGAGACCTGATGGTCCCCAAGGCGGGCGTCGGTCGAAAGACCGACGCCCTTTTTGTCGTTCCGAGAGACGCCGGCGGCCGGCGCAGGCGCACAAAAAGAAACCCCGGGACCTCACGGTCCCGGGGCGGGGAGAAGTCTCCTGGGAGAGACGCCTATTTCTTCGCCGCGGCCGGGCCGTAGAGCAGGCCGTTGAACAGGAACTTGAAGGTCCCGTAGGGCTGGGCCCGCTGGGTCACTTCGGGGCCCATGACCAGCAGCTTGCCCTTGCCGTAATCGATGTCGAGCACGCCTGTGGACCCTTTCAGCTTCTCCTGACCGACCGCCCAGCCGCTGCGAAGCGGCTTGTCGCTGTCGAACCAGGAGACGCGGGCCACGCCGCTGGCCGAGGCCTTCAGGTTGAAGGTCGGGCTGCGGTCGAAGAACACGTCGACCTCGCTGGGCATGCCGTAGGCGAGCGGCTGGGTGTTATCGACCTTGGCGCGCAGGACCGAGCCGGGAATGTAGAATTCCTTGGTCGACAGCCCGAGCACCTTGTCGCCGTCCTTCTTGGCCACGGCGACCTCGACCGGCGCGCCGAGAGCGGTCGCCAGGCGCGAGGACGAGCCGATGGTGATCACGGTGCCGCCGTTCTTCGCGAAGTCGGCGATCTGCGGCAGCGTCTTGTCGTCGGTGATCGAACCGAGCCAGCCGCGATACTCGGCCGGGATGTCCTCGGCCTTCGGCTGCGGGAATCCGCGGCCCGAGCGGAACGGGCCGCCTTGGGGCGCGGGCACCACGCCGTCGGCGAAGACCAGGACGTCGAAGTCCTTGGCCAGGTCGCCAGCGTCGAGCCGCTGCGGATAGACCACCTGGAACGGCGCCTCGAACTGCTCGAACAGCCACCGGTTCCAGCCCGAAGGCATGGAGCCTCCATAGACGTCGACCAGGCCGATGCGGATGTTCTTCAGCGGGATCGAGGCGCCGGCCGGCTTGGCGCCGACCGCATAGGCGTCGATGCCGAGATCCTTCACGCCCTGGGCCAGGATCGACTGGGCCTGGGCCGAGGCCGGCACCCAGATCGCGCCGGCGCCGAAGCTGGTCTTGCCCGCCTTGGCGCCGTCCTTGAGCCAGAACACCGGCGCGCCGGCCTTCAGCAGGCGGGCGGTGAGGGTGAAGCTCTTGTTGGTCTCGTGGCTGATCAGCCAGCCGGCCTTGCCCGAGCCCTTGATCGCACCGGGCGTGACCCCGATCAGGTCGGGAACGCGCTCAGTCGGGGCCGTGAAGCCGTCGAGGATCCGGTCGTACTTGATCCCCATCTGGTAGGCGAGGGTGTAGCCGGTGATGTCGTAGGGCGCCTTCGGCGGGCCGCCCGGATACTCGGTGTCGTGCGGGTGGTCCTGCGGCTCGAACATGTCGAGGATGTGCGGGCGATAGGCCTGGGCGGTCTTCACCACGTAGGACCCGGCCGGATAGGTCTTCTCACCGACCTTGAACGCCTTGGTCGCCTTGTCGACGTCGACGCCGCTCTTGATCAGGGCGTTCAGGAACGCCGTGACCGTCGGCATGTCGGCTTGGTCGGACGGAATGACGTAACCGCGAGGATCACGGCTTTCCGGCGTCTGGACGACCTTCTTGTAGATGCCCGGGTCGACCGCGCCGGCGCGGCCGAAGAACGAGGCCATCATGTCGTCCTCGGCCGCGGGCTTGGCGCTCTTGGCCGCCTCGTTCATGGCGTCGACCTTGGTCGGCGTCATGGTCCAGCTGTCCTTCGAGCCGCGCTCGATGCTGTTCGCGCCCATCTTGTAGATGTTGGACAGCAGGCGTTCGCGGTTGCGCGAGGCGTAGTCGATCACCGCGCGGTTCATGCTCCACTGGTATTCGACGGTCTGCGACAGGTGCCAGGCCTGCGGTTCGATCGGCATCGGCCGGTCGCCGTTGGGCAGCTGCAGGTTCGGCACCAGCTTCACGCTCTCGGGCGTCGGGCCGCCGATGATCTCGGTCAGCAGGCCGACGGCGTTATGGAAGTAGGCGATCGAGCGCTCCATCCCGTTGTGCCAGGTGGAGTAGGACGCCGCGCTGCGCGCGCCGGAGCCGGGCTTGTCCTCGGCGACCAGGCGGCTGTGCATCGCCATCCCCACCTCCTGCAGGGTGGTCATAACCAGCGGGTCGTAATTGTAGTTGAAGGGATCGCGGAACGGCGGGACGAACACCACCATGCCCGTCGGGCCGGTCTGGTGTTGGTTGAAGATGATCTGCGGATACCACTCGCGGAACAGCTGCTTGTTGACGTTGGTCGTCTCGGCCATCTGCGACATGAAGCTGTCGCGGTTGTTATCGTGGCCGACGTACTTCTGGTACAGGCGCGGGATCGAGTTGAACTCGCGTTTCTTCGGGTCCGGATTGCGCATGTACCAGTCCGAGACCAGCTCCATGCCGTCCGGATTGTCGTGCGCGAACAGGATGATGACGTCATCGAGCATCCGGAGGGTCTCCGGATCGTTCATGGTCAGCATCCGGTAGAGCGCCTGGATTTGGCCCTGCGAGGTCACCGTCTCGGTCGCGTGCAGGCCGGCGTCGATCCACACCACCGCCTTGCCCTCGGCGGCCAGCTTGGCCGCTTCGTCCTTGGAGAGGCCTTCGGCCTTGGCAAGGCGCTTGGAGATCGCCTTGTAGTGATCGAGCTTGGCGAGGTTGGCGGGCGAGGAGACGATCGCCATCCACTGGGTGCGGCCTTCCTCGGTCTTGCCGAAGTCGACCAGTTTCATGCGGTCGGACTGGCTGGCCAGGGTCTTCAGGTAGGATTCATAGGCGGTGTAGTCGGCGAGGAAGTAGTCGCTGCCGGGATTCTGGGCGAAGGCCTCGCTCGGGGGAGTGATGGACGCGGCATTGGCCGTCCCGCCCATGATCATGACCAGCGCCAGGGCGGCGCCCGTCAGTGCGTGTTTTCGCGTCATTCCCATCCCCATGTCTTGCCTGAAAGCCCCGGGCGCACTTTGGCCCGTCAGTAAGCGAGACGCATGGGGGCGTCGATTCCGCACTCTCGGTTGTGGGAGATTTTGCCGGATGCGGGACGGTACCGGAGGCTAGAAGCCCGGGCATGAAAAAGGCGCCGCGGGAGCCCTTGCTCCCGCGGCGCCCTTGCGATGGGGCTTACTCCGCGCCGCCGGCCTTGCGGTAGTCGAGCGGCGGCGCGCGGTCGCCGACCATGGCCTTGTACGTGAAACCTTCGCCCTGGCGCTGCTTCAGCTCGGCCTTGGCCTGCGCGATCAGTTCGGGGTTCGAGAACAGCTCCGCGCCCGTCAGCGACAGGGTCTTGGCCGCCACGGCTGCGCCCTTCAGGCCGATGCTCATGCCCGCCGCGGCCACGTTCTGCCAGCTATGGCCGGCCGAACCGGGCACGAAGGTCGCCGTCGAGAGGCCGACCGTCGGCGTGACCCACGAGATGTCGGCCACGTCGGTCGAGCCGCCGCCCGCGTCGCCCGAGGTGTCGGCCGGCGCGTAGGACTGGATCTTGGCCACCGACGACAGGTCGCCGCCGCCATTCGGCAGGGACTTGGCCAGTTCCTGCGCGAATTTGGTCTCTTCCGCCGTCCAGGTGATGCCGCCGACGCTTTCGAGCGAGGACTGCATGACCTTGCCCAGCACGTCGTTGGGCAGCAGGTTGTAGACGCCGCCGGTCTGCTCGAACTCGACCTTGGTGCCGGTGATCATGGCCGCGCCGTTGGCGGCGGTCTTCACCCGGTCCATCACGTCGACGACGATCTTCGGATTGGCGTTGCGGACGTAGTAGTAGACCTCTGCGAAGTCCGGCACCACGTTCGGCGCCTTGCCGCCGTTGGTCACCACGTAGTGGATGCGGGTGCGGTCCGGGATATGTTCGCGCAGGTAGTTGGTGGCGACGTTCATGATCTCGACGCCGTCCAGCGCCGAGCGTCCGGCCCACGGCGCGCCCGAGGCGTGCGCCGACTGGCCGTAGAAACGGAACTTGCCGCTGATATTGGCCATCGAGGTGCCCTGACGGGCCGAGTTCACGTTGCCCGGGTGCCAGTGCAGGGTGATGTCGACATCGTTGAACAGGCCGTCGCGCACCATGTAGACCTTGCCGGAACCGCCTTCCTCGGCCGGGGTGCCGTAGACGCGGACCTCGCCCTGAACCTTGTTGGCGATCATCCACTGCTTCAGGGCGATGGCGCCCGCCACCGAGGCGGCGCCGAACAGGCTGTGACCGCAGCCGTGGCCGTTGTCGCGGCCGGCGACCGGCTGCTTGGTCGGCACGGCGGCCTGGGACAGACCGGGAAGGGCGTCGAACTCGGCGAGGATCGCGATGACCGGGCCGGACCCGTTCTTGAAGCTGGCGACGAAGCCGGTCGGCTCGCCGGCCACGCCCGCCTTCACCGTAAAGCCGGCGGCCTTGAGCTGGTCTTGGAGGACCGCGGTGCTCTTGGTCTCCTGATAGCCGAGCTCGGCGAAGTTCCAGATCTTGAGCGCCGCGTCGTTCATTTTCGGCGTATAGGCCTCGACCGCGCCGATGAGCTGCGACTTGTCGGCGGCGGTCAGGGACGCGGCGCCGGCCGCGCCGGCGGCCAGCCAGGCGGCCGTGCAGAGCGCGCTGGCAGCCAGCGCCTTGGTGATGGTCTTCATGGGTCCTCCAGCACGCCGCAGGCAAGCGCGGCGCTTCGTCGTCAAGACGCAGGAAGGACGCGAATCCTCACTCGCCGGCGGGGGGATAGAGATCGATCAGCGACGGCGAGGTCTGGCCGGCCTTAGCCATACCGTAGGCTTCAAGCGTGGCGACGAAGCCGGCTACGTCGCCGGTCCGGAAGCGGCCGCTCAGCGGGGTAGCCGCCAGGGCCGCGTCGTTGATGCGCACCTTGCGGGCCGAGTAGCGGTTCATCTCTTGGACGATCGCGCCCAGCGGGCGATTCTCGAACACCAGGCTGCCGTCGCGCCAGCTGGTCAGGTCGGCGACGTTGCGCGACTGGACGGTCCATGGCTTGTCGCCAGCCTGCACCAGTTCGTGGCCCGGCGTAATGTCGACCACGGCATGGGCCGCAGCGACGCGGATCTTGCCTTCAAGCAGGCTGACCGACCACTGGCCCGGCTCGACGCGCACGTCGAAGGCGGTGCCGAGCGCGGTCACCGTGCGGCCAGACGCGGTCACCACGAACGGACGGTCCGGATTTTTCGCGACCTCGAAGAAGGCCTCGCCTTTCACGACGGTCAGACCGCGGCGGCGGCCCCATTCGTTCAGGCGCACTTCCGTGTCGGTGCTGAGGGTCACCTTTGACCCGTCCTCAAGGGTGACGATTTGCTGGCCGCCGACGGGGGTCGCATAAACGGCCAGCGCCCGCGGCGTCGCGGCGATCACAGCCTTGTCCTGACCCTCGGCGGCCTGCCGCCAGGAGCCATAGCCCAGCATGGCGCCGGCCGTCAGCAGGGTGGCGGCGATACCCGCGGCCCAGCGCATGTGCGGTTGGCGACGTGCGGCGGCCAGGTCGACCTTCATCGCCTGGCGCGCGGCGAGCACGCCTGGGTCATCCTTCAGGTCACCCATGCGGGTCCAGGCGCCGTCGACGGCGTCCCAGTCTCGACGATTGCGGGGATCGGCCGCCAACCAGGTCTCGAACGCTTGCCGCAGAGCCCCGTCGTCGGGGCGGCGCTGCAGCCGGACGAACCACTCGGCGGCGTCCGGGCTACCGGAAGGACCGATTTGTGGCTGGTTGTCGTTCATCGAATTCCTGCAGGCGGGTCGAGACGATCCGCAGAGCCTTGGTGACGTGCTTCTCGACGGCGCTGACCGAGATGCCCAGTTGCGCCGCGGTGGCCTTGTAGCTCATGCCCTCGAAGCGAACGAGCATGAATGCAGCGCGGGTTCGCGGCGAAAGTTGGTTCAAGGCCTCCAGCGCCACCGACGCCTCCTGCTTGGCCTGAAGGATCCGGTCGGGCGAAAGTTCGTCGAGCGGGTGGTGGGCTTCCTCGAGTTCGCAGTGCGCGCCCCGGCGCCTCACTGTGTCGCGGCGCCGACGGTCGAGAAGCACGTTGGTCGCGGTCTGGAAGATGAAGCTGGAGAGGTTCGACACCTCGCCGCCCTGACGCCGATTATGCAGGCGCAGGAGTACTTCCTGGATCAGGTCGTCGATTTCGTGACCGTCTGCCCGACGCCTGAAAAAGGCGCGTAAGGCTTGCTGGTAAGGAAGCGACGCATGCGCCAGCCCCTCCGGCTCGCCTCTAGGCCCGGTCGTTTCCGCCCACGCCATCTAGATTTCCTGAACACCCCGCATTGTCTTATTGGCGTCATGGTTGTTGATGGGGGGACCAAGGTCAATGACGTTTGGGAAGGGGGACGGCCAAGAAGCCCCCGTGCTGGATTTTCGGGCAGGGACGAAGCGATGATCATCGCGGGGGGCGCCAGGCGCGGCAAAGCGCCCGAGGGGAGGCATCCGGGGCTGACGGCGGATCGACGCCGGGCCAAAGGGCGTGGCGTTCGCAGGGAGTCGCGCGCCCGTTGAAACTGCTTCGTACAGGTTTTGTCCTGGCGTGCCTGTTGGGCGCGGCTCTGGCGGCGGGCCCGGCCCAGGCCGCGGGCCAGCGCGCGCAGTTCTCGATTCCCGCGGGCCTGCCGTTGGATCGGGCGCTGACCGCGTTCTCAGCCCAGAGCGACCGTGACATCCTGTTCGCGCCCGGCGTGGTGGCCGGTCTCAAGGCGCGGGCCGTGTCCGGCCGCATGGAGCCGGCAGCCGCGCTCAACGAGATGCTGCGCGGCTCTGGTCTGGTCTGGCGCGAGTTCGAAGGCCGCTATCTGATCGAACTGGCTCCGCCGCCGCCATCGCCGTCGCCGCCCGAGATGGTCTCGGAGGTGGAGAGTCTCGTGGTCACCGCGCTGCGCCGGCCTACGCTCGACCGCATGACGCCGATGTCGATGCGGGCGATGTCGGGCGACGAACTGTCGCGGGCTGGCGCGGTGACCTTCCAGCAGGCGGCCGCCCTGCTGCCGGGCCTGGCCCAGACCAATACCGGCACCGGCCGCAACCGTCTCAGCCTGCGCGGCGTCTACGGATCTGGCGAGGCGACTACGGCGCTCTATTACGACGACGTCCCGGTCACCGGCCCCAGCGGCACCACGGCTGATCCGGGCGGCTCTGCGCCGGAACTGCTGCTGGTCGATGTCGATCGGCTGGAATTGCTGCGCGGGCCGCAGGGGACGCTCTACGGCGCCAGCGCCATGGGGGGCGCGCTCAAGGTGCTCTTCAAAAGGCCGGATTTGTCGCGGGCCGGCGCCTCCGTCTCGGTCGAGGCCTCGACCAACGCCGGCCATTGGGGCCACGCCGAAACCGCGGTGTTGAACCAGCCTATCGTGCAGGACCAGCTGGGGGTGCGGCTCACCCTCTATCGCCGCAGCGAGCCGGCGTTCGCCGACAATGGCCGGCTGGGGCTTACGGGGACGAACGAGAGCACCATCTGGGGCGCGCGCGCCGGGCTCGGCGTCGAGTTCAATCAGGACGTCCAGCTCAACCTGTCGGTTGTGCGCCAGGAAAGTCGCGACGAGGATACCTCGGCCGGCGCATTGGGCGGGGCGGCCTATGTCTCCCAGAACTATGTCCGCACGCCTTTCGACAGCCGCCTGACCCTGCTGAGCGGCGCCCTCAACTGGCGCTTCTCGGGCATGCGGTTGACGGCCAACCTGGCCTCCTACGGTTGGAAGAGCACGCGCCATATCGAATACACCGGCACGCTGCTGAGCGAGCGCCTGAGCCCAGAGGGCTGCAAGCGCTACCTGCAGCTTCCTGTCGACGCCGGCTGCACCCAGGCGCAGCTCGACCGCTATTCGGCCTATGTCGACAGCCGTACGCCAGGCCTGTTGCACCAGCCGATCGATCTGCAGGCCCATGTCCAGGAGCTGCGTCTGCAGTCCGATACAGCCGGCTTCATGGCTTGGACCGCCGGTCTCTTTCGCGAGGCCCGCAGCGACGTCATCGACAGTCAGGTCGTGCTGGCCGATCGCACGACCGGCCGCCCGCGGTTCGACGACGGCTTCACCGGGCGTCGCATCGTCGACAGCCGGCTGACGCAGCGGGCGGTGTACGGGGAGGTCACGCTGGGCGCCGATCGCGACAGCTCGCTGACCCTCGGTGTCCGGCGGTTCGCCTATGACAAGCGCACGGTGGGCCAGGCCCTGGTCGTCAACGTGATCTCCAACACTGCGGAGGCGAACTTCCGGACCACGGCCGACGAGAGCGGCTGGAGCGTCAAGCTGCTCGCCAGCCATCGGTTCGGCCCCTCGACGATCGGCTATGTCCAGGCCTCTCAGGGGTTTCGGCCAGGTGGCATCAACACCGTCCCGAACCTGCCGCCGAACCTGGCCTCTTACGGCGCTGACAGCCTCTGGAACTATGAAGCCGGCTTCAAAGGCGGCTGGTTCGACAACCGCGTGCTGGTCAGCGCCGCAGTCTATCGAATCGACTGGCGCGACATGCAGTACACGGCCAACAGCACAAACGGGGCGTTCTCGTTCATCACCAACCTGGGAGCCGCCCGCGTCGTCGGCCTGGAGGCCGAGACCAGCTTCGTGCTGACTTCGCAGTTCAAGGGCGGGGCGAATCTGTCGGTCACCGACGCGGTCCTGACCCGGGACCAGGCCAGCAACGACGGGGTGGGCCTCGGCTCGGCCGGCGACCGCATCCCCGTAATCCCCAGGGTCGCTTTCGACGGGTGGGTGGAATACCGCCGCGATCTGCCTGCGGGCATGGAACTGATGGTGCGGGGCGATGCGGCCTATGTCGGGACTTCGCACAGCACCTTCGATCCGGGGCAGGGTGTCGACGCCCAGCTCGGCGACTACTGGCTGCTGAACCTGCGCGCGGCGGTGCGGGCAGGCGACTGGAGCTTTGGCCTCTACGGCGAGAACCTTGCGGGGGCCGACCAGCCGGTGTTCGCCACGACGGGGCGGTTGCCCCAGGCGTTCGCGCCGCGTCCGCGGCGGTTCGGCCTTACCGCCAGCTACGATTTCTGAAGGCCCGCCCCTGTGCGTCAGTTCCGGTCGTATAGCCGGTTCCGGGGCGCGAAAGAACATCTTGGCAACTCGGAACAAAGCGCGTACGCCTTGTCTCAACGGACGACGACGCCTTTGCGGGCTCGGACTGTCGGGTTGGAATCATGAAACAAGGAGCGCCCTTGCAATGAGTCAGTCGGCGTTGAAGCTCGTGGGACGAGAAGAAGGCGATAAGCAGCGCGCGCTTGAAGCGGCGATCGCGCAGATCGATAGGGCCTTTGGTAAAGGCTCGGTGATGAAGCTTGGCGAGAAGAGCCACATCGAGGTCGAGGCGGTGTCCACCGGCTCGCTGGGCCTCGACATGGCGCTCGGCATCGGCGGCCTGCCTAAGGGCCGCATCATCGAAATCTATGGCCCTGAAAGCTCGGGCAAGACCACGCTCGCCCTGCACGTGGTGGCCGAGGTCCAGAAGGCGGGCGGCGTCGCCGCGTTCGTTGACGCCGAGCATGCGCTCGATCCGCAGTACGCCAACAAGCTGGGCGTGAACCTCGACGACCTCCTGGTCTCGCAGCCGGACACCGGCGAGCAGGCGCTGGAGATCACCGACACCTTGGTGCGTTCGGGCGCTATCGACGTGATCGTCATCGACTCGGTCGCGGCCCTGACGCCGCGCGCCGAAATCGAAGGCGAGATGGGCGACCAGCTCCCTGGCCTGCAGGCCCGCCTGATGAGCCAGGCGCTGCGCAAGCTGACCGGCTCGATCTCCAAGGCCAAGACCCTGGTGATCTTCATCAACCAGATCCGCATGAAGATCGGGGTGATGTACGGCAGCCCCGAGACCACGACGGGCGGCAACGCCCTGAAGTTCTACGCCTCCGTGCGCCTCGATATCCGCCGCACCGGGTCGGTTAAGGTGCGTGACGAAATCCTGGGCAACAACGTCCGGGTCAAGGTGGTCAAGAACAAGGTCGCTCCGCCATTCCGTGAGGTCGAGTTCGACATTATGTATGGTGAAGGGATCTCCAAGCTGGGCGAAATCATCGACCTGGGGGTGAAGGCCGGGGTGATCGAGAAGTCGGGTTCGTGGTTCTCCTGGAACTCGACACGGATCGGCCAGGGGCGCGACAACGCCCGCGAATTCCTCAAGAACAACCCAGATATCGCCCAGCAGATCGAGAAGCAGGTGCGCGGCGCCAAGGATGCGATCGAGGAAGAACTGCTGGTCGGCCCGAGCGGCGACGAGGGTGAAGAAGACTAGGGATCGGCGTCGGCGGTCCGCCACGGCCGCTCGGAACCGGACCTTTCCAACCCGAGTCCGGACCCGCCCGGGTCGGCCGTAGCCCCCGCGCGGCGGCCGCCGATGCTCAAGGACGCTTGGACGCAGACCGTCCAGGCGTCCTTTTCCTTTGCGGGCGGCGCCAAAATCCGTAAACGGTCGCCGGCGGGCGGCGCCGAGAACGGCGCAATCCCATATCTATTTCATCGCTTTCAAAGTCCGACGAGCCATGCCGAGCCTCAACGAAATCAGAGCCGAGTTCCTGGGCTACTTCGAAAAGAATGATCACTTGATCATTCCTTCGGCTCCGCTCGTGCCGCAGAACGACCCGACCCTGTTGTTCGTCAACGCGGGTATGGTGCCGTTCAAGAACTACTTCACGGGCGCTGAAACCCCGCCGGCCCGCCGCGCGGCCTCCTCGCAAAAGTCGGTGCGCGCCGGTGGCAAGCATAACGACCTGGACAATGTCGGCTACACCGCCCGCCACCACACCTTCTTCGAGATGCTGGGGAACTTCTCCTTCGGCGACTACTTCAAGGAAGGTGCGATTGAGTACGCCTGGAACCTCCTGACCAAGGAATTCAAGATCCCGGCGGAGAAGCTCTGCGTCACCGTCTATCATACCGACGACGAGGCTGCGGCGCTCTGGAAGAAGATCGCCGGTCTGCCGGACGAGAAGATCATCCGCATCGCCACGAACGACAATTTCTGGTCGATGGGCGACACCGGCCCCTGCGGCCCGTGCTCGGAAATCTTCTACGACCACGGCCCGCACATCCCCGGCGGTCCGCCCGGCAGCCCGGACGAGGACGGCGACCGGTTCGTCGAGATCTGGAACCTTGTCTTCATGCAGTTCGAGCAGTTCGCCGACGGGCGGCGTATCGACCTGCCCAAGCCGCAGATCGACACCGGCATGGGCCTGGAGCGCATCGCTGCGGTTCTGCAGGGCGTGCACGACAACTATGACGTCGATCTCTTCCAGACTCTGATCCGGGCGTCGAAGGAACTGGTCGGTCCGGACGGCGAGCCGGCCTCGCATCGCGTCATCGCCGACCACCTGCGTTCGACCAGCTTCCTGATCGCCGACGGCGTCTCGCCCTCGAACGAGGGGCGCGGCTACGTGCTGCGCCGGATCATGCGCCGCGCCATGCGCCATGCTCACCTGCTGGGCGCGCAGGAGCCGCTGATGCATCGCCTCGCGCCGGTGCTGGTGGCCGAGATGGGCGAGGCCTATCCCGAGTTGAAGCGCGCCGAGCCGGTGATCGTCGAGACCCTGCGCCAGGAGGAGGAGCGGTTCCGCCGCACCCTGGGCCGCGGCATGACCCTGCTGGACGAGGCGACGGCCGGCATGAAGGCCGGCGACATGCTTTCGGGCGAAACCGCCTTCAAGCTCTATGACACCTACGGATTCCCGCTCGACCTGACCCAGGATGCAGTGCGCAGCAGGGGCCTGTCGGTCGACCTGTCGGGCTTCGAGGACGCCATGAAGCGCCAGCGCGATCAGGCGCGCGAGGCGTGGACGGGGTCGGGCCAGGCCGCCGCGGCGGCCGAGTGGTTCTCGATCCGCGAGCGCCTGGGCGCGACCGAGTTCCTCGGCTATGAGACCACCGAGGCGACCGGCAAGCTCCTGACCCTGGTGGCCGACGGGGCCGAAGTCGGTGCAGCGGCCAGTGGTCAGACCGTGTTCGCGGTGTTCGACCGGACGCCCTTCTATGCGGAGAGCGGCGGCCAGGCCGGCGACGTCGGCGAGATCGAGTGGAATGGCGGCAAGGCCCGGGTGCTCGACACCCAGAAGCAGGCCGGCGACCTGTTCGTGCACGAGATCGAAATCCTGCAGGGCGAACTCGCCCGCGGCGCCGAGGCGCGCCTGGCCGTCGATCCGGACCTGCGCACCACCACCCGCGCCAACCACTCGGCGACCCACCTGTTGCACGCGGCACTGCGCAACGTGCTGGGGCCGCACGTGTCGCAGAAAGGCCAGATGGTCGACGGCGAACGTATCCGCTTCGACTTCAGCCACGGCGGTCCGGTGACGGCCGAGGAGATCGAGAAGATCGAGGCCGAGGTGAACGCGGTCGTCCGCCAGAACCTGCCGGCCGTGACCGAGGAAATGGCGCCTGACCGTGCGATTGAAGCCGGCGCCATGGCCCTGTTCGGCGAGAAGTACGGCGACAGCGTCCGCGTCCTGACTCTCGGCAAGGCGCTCAGCGGCGACGGCAACTATTCGGTCGAACTGTGCGGCGGCACCCATGTCGCCCGCACCGGCGACATCGCGCTGTTCAAGATCGTGTCCGAAGGCGGCGTCGCCGCCGGCGTGCGGCGGATCGAGGCTCTGACCGGAGAGGCGGCGCGTCGCTGGCTGACCGAACAGGCGGGCGTCGCCAAAGCCTTGGCCGATCAGTTCAAGATTCCCGTGGCCGAGGTGGCCGCGCGCGTCGACGCGCTGGAGGCTCAGCGCCGCAAGCTCGAAAAGGAACTGGCCGAGGCCAAGCGCCAACTCGCCATGGGCGGCGGCGGCGGCGCAGCTGGACCCGAGGAGATCGGCGGCGTCCAGGTGATCGCGCGCATCATGGACGGTGTCGGCGGCAAGGATCTGCGTCCCATCGCCGAGGAGTTCAAGAAGCAGCTTCCGGACGGGGTGATCGCCCTGGTCGGCTCGGCTGAAGGCAAGGCGGCCGTCACGGTCGCCGTGACTGGCGCCGCGGCGGGCAAGTTCAGCGCGGTCGACCTGGCCAAGGCGGCCGTCCAGGCCATGGGCGGCCAGGGCGCCGGCGGTCGTCCGGACTTCGCCCAGGGCGGTGCGCCTGATGGCGCTAAGGCGGTCGAAGGCATGGCGGCGATTAAGCAGTTGCTGGGCGCCTGATCGGTTCGTCAGGGATGACATCAACGGCGCGGGGAAATCCCGCGCCGTTTTGATTCGAGGCTCACGCGCGGCCCTGTCGCTTCAGTCGCGAACACTTTGGCTTCGGGACAGGGCGTCAGCTCACGGAACAGTTCTTTCTCGCCTGAGGGGCGAGTCGGGTTGTCGGGCCGTCCGTTAAGCTCTAGTTCACCATCCAGAGTTGCGTCGATTTGACGCGTGTGAACTAGGTTTGTTGGGACCGCTCATGATTAAGCTTCTTACCGTCGCCAGCGCTGCGCTGGCTCTCACCGTCGTGGCCCAGCCGGCAGCCGCGGCCGTGAATTTCTCGGGCAATTACGCCGTCACGCAATTCAACAGCAACGGCCCTGGCCTGAACGTCTCGGTGTCGCCGAACCCGGGCGCGCTGAACTTCAGCATGAACGACGCGCCGTCGATCCTGAACAACAAGCAGTTGTTCAAGATCTGGACGGATGAAGTCGCGGTCAATCCGGACGACTACAACGGCAGCACGATCACCGTGAAGTTCAACTTCACCGCCCCTGCCGCCGGTAGCGGCGAGATCGGCGGGGTGACCCAGGGCGAGTCCTCCTGGTTCGGCTTCTTCCAGAACGGCGTGGTCCGCTGGACGGGCGACGAGACCATCGACTTCGGCAGCTACGGCGTTCTCAAGATCCACCTGGACGACGCGGTCTTCAACCAAGGCTCGTGGTGGAGCCTCGACAACGGCAAGCGCCATGGCGAGTTCATCACCGCTGATTTCAGCCTCTCTCCGCCGCCGGTCTCGGCGGTGCCGGAGCCGGCGACCTGGGCGATGATGATCACCGGCTTCGGCCTGGCCGGCGCCACGATCCGCCGCCGCCGGGTGACCTTCGCCGCTGCCTAAGCGCCTTCGAAACTGCGGAAAAGGCCGGGATTTTCCCGGCCTTTTTTTGTGCCTGCAAATGGGCCGCTTCGGCCGCCTCTTGTGCGAAAGTTGCACAAATTCCGCAGTTTGCGGCCCGCTTGCAGGGGAATGTGGTCACGCTGACGACACCTTCAGGGTGTGGGCGATTGTCGGGTGTTGGGCTTTCGCGGCGCCATGTCGGCGAGCGCTGACGGGCGCTCGGACACAAGGGTGGCTGTACATGCTCAAATATCTGTCCGCGGCGAGCGCAGCGCTCGCCTTGGCCCTCGCGGCGGCGCCAGCCGGCGCGGCGACCTTCACCGGAGACTACAGCGTCAGTTTCCGGAATTCCGACCCCGGACTGGTGCTCCAGGTGCAAGACCTGCCCGGCGCGTTGAACTTCTCGCTGAACAATGTCGGAGACACAGCCTCGGCGGCGCTGTTCAAGGTCTGGACGAACGAGGCGGCGGTCAATGCCGATGACCTGGTCTCATACCCGATCGCGGTGACCTTCGGGTTCACTGGTCCCAACGCCTTCGGCGGCTCGGTCAATGGCCACTCGCAGGGCGCCAGCGCCCTGTTCGGCCTCTTCCAGAACGGGTCCATCACCTGGTCCGGGGGCGGCGGCACCGTCCTCAACTTCGGCAACGGCGGGAAGCTGCTCGTCGATCTCGACGACGTGGTCTTCAACAGCGGCGTCCTGGGGCTCAAGGGCGGCGTGGGTCACGCGGCGACCATCTGCGCCGAGTTCACGCTGCTGCAGGCCTCGGTGCCGGAGCCCGGCGCTTGGGCGTTGATGATCGTCGGGTTCGGCTTGGCTGGAACGGCCGTCCGGCGGCGTCGCGTCAACCTGGAGCCTGAAGCGGCCTGACAGGGATCGCGCGCCTGCGGTCCGCCTCCACACCGCAGCGGAGCGCCGTTGGGCGTTCGACGCGCGAGAAGGGCCGGGGACCCCCTCCCGGCCCTTCACTCGTGCCTAGGTCCTGGCGAAGACTGCGATCTTGTTGCCGGTCGGGTCGCGCATGTAGGCGCCGAAGAAGGTGGTCGATTCCGCCGGTCGCGGCCCGGGGCCGCCTTCATCCTCGCCGCCATGTTCCAGGGCCGCCGCATGGGCCGCGCGCACTGCATCAGTCGAAGGGGCCTTGAAAGCGATCATGATCCCGTTGCCGCCACGCGCGGCCTGGCCGTCGAAAGGCGGGCAGATGAAAGTGTCCGCATCGCCGCCCCTTGGCCCATAGCCTGCCCAGCCGCCATCAAAGAACTGCCGCTCATAGCCGATCGCACCCAGCACCGCGTCATAGAACGGCATGGCCTGTTCGACGTCCAAAGCGCCGATCGTGACATATCCAATCATGGCGTCCGCCTCCCTTGCGTCCAGGCCGGGAAGCTAGATCAACAATCCGAACATAACAAGAACAAACGGTCTAGTGCGTGATGCGGATGCGCGCCCGGTCCGGTGCGCCGAAGCCGCTCGGGCAACGTGCCGGACGGAAGTCGAGATCATAGCACAGGCGCACGTCCTCAAGGCGGTTGCCGGGCGCCACCTTGATGTAGATTCCGTCCAGGGGGATCTGCCGGTTGCGTCGGACGAAGGCGCGGCGAACATCGCCCGCGGTCGCCGCGCGCGAAAGGTCCGGCGCCTGGATCCGGCTCCATAGGGCCTGGGCCCTGCCGAAATAGGCCTCCGGCGTAGCCCATCCACAGGCGCCGTGGGCCGCCCATTCGTGCTGCAACAGGTGCGCCGACGGCGTCATGCAGTAGTTGGCGCGTACAGTCGCAGGCGAAAGCGCGGGCGCCGGGCGGCAATAGCGAGGATGACGCCCCCGGGAGCCGTTCGGCCAGAGGCCGTGCACCACGAAGCCAAGATGGTTCAGCTCGCACTGGCCGTAAGCCTCGACGTCCGCCTTGCGAGTGCGGCACCATTCGGGCGACCATGTGAGGGCCAGCGCGTAGGATGCGGTCGGTGCGTCCCGCACGATCTCGGCCGCCGGGGGCGGCGACGCTCGCGCCGGGATCAAGTCGCGGGGAAGCGCGCAAGCGCGGAACGGCTCGGCTCCGGCCAGGCTGGGCGCAGCCAGCGCGGCCGCCAGCCAGGGCGCCAGCCTCATCCTTCAGTCCTGGGCAGACGGATCTGGACGAGCTTCCAAGTGAAGATGTCGCGTCGCTCGAACGTGAAGAGCGCTCCGTCCGAGATATTGGCGCCCTTGGCCACGGCGGCGATCCGCACGCGATTGGGGTCCCAGTAGCGCAGCTTGGGCATCGCCCCTTCGCGGGCGCCGGCCGGCGCCTTGCCTGGCCGGTAGCCTCGGGCAAGGTCGTAAAGTCCGGGAGCGCTTAGGTACGGCTCGACCGTGGGCGGCAAGGGGACGACCGGCTCGATGGCGCGTTTCATCGCGCCGATCGGATCGGTCCAGATGTCGGGCGGGGCAGGGGCGCTCGCCGGCTCGGCGGCCACCTGCTGGCGCAGGCCCTGGCGGACCGCGGGATAGTCGACGAGCTGGGCCAGCGCCTGGCCGTCGCCGTCGCGGGCCGCCGCCTTCACGGCCCTGAATGCAAAGAACGGCGCGGTCGCGAAGACCAGCGCCGTTCCGAAGATCGCGATGACGATCAGGCGGAAGGCCGCGCGGCCGAGGCTCCAGTCCCCGTGCGCGCGGCCGTCCATCGGCTTAAGCCGCGGTCTTGGCGAGAGCCGCTTCGAGATTGGCCGCAACCTTGTCGATGAATCCCTCGGTGGTCAGCCAGCCTTGGGTGTCGCCGACCAGCAGGGCCAGGTCCTTGGTCATTGAGCCGGCCTCGACGGTGTCGACGCAGACCTTCTCCAGGGTCTCGGCGAAGTGGGCGAGCTCGGCGTTGTCGTCGAGCTTGGCGCGATGCTTGAGCCCTTGCGTCCAGGCGAAGATCGAAGCGATCGAGTTGGTCGAGGTCGACTCGCCGCGCTGGTGCTGGCGGAAGTGGCGGGTGACGGTGCCGTGGGCGGCCTCGGCCTCCATGATCTTGCCATCCGGGGTGATCAGCACCGAGGTCATCAGGCCCAGCGAGCCGAAGCCTTGGGCGACCTGGTCGGACTGCACGTCGCCGTCGTAGTTCTTGCAGGCCCAGACAAAGCCGCCCGACCACTTGAGCGCCGAGGCCACCATGTCGTCGATCAGCCGATGCTCGTAGGTGATGCCCGCTTCCTTGAACTTCGCAGCGTACTCAGCTTCGTAGACCTCGGCGAAGATGTCCTTGAAGCGGCCGTCATAGGCCTTGAGGATGGTGTTCTTGGTCGACAGGTAGACAGGGTACTTCCGCTGCAGGCCGTAGTTCAGGCAGGCGTGCGCGAATTCGCGGATCGAGTCGTCGAGATTGTACATGCCCATGGCGACGCCGCCGCCGGGGAACTCGAACACTTCGTGCTCGATGGTGTCGCCGTTCTCGCCTTCCCACTTGATGGTCAGACGGCCCTTGCCGGGCACCTTGAAGTCGGTGGCCTTGTACTGGTCGCCGAAGGCGTGGCGGCCGACGATGATCGGCTGGGTCCAGCCCGGGATCAGGCGCGGGACGTTCTTGCAGATGATCGGTTCGCGGAAGACGACGCCGCCGAGAATGTTGCGGATGGTGCCGTTCGGCGACTTCCACATCTTCTTCAGGCCGAATTCGGTCACGCGGGCTTCGTCCGGCGTGATGGTGGCGCACTTCACGCCGACGCCGTGACGCTTGATGGCCTCGGCCGCATCGATGGTGACCTGATCGTCGGTGGCGTCACGATGCTCGACCCCCAGGTCGTAGTAGTCCAGATCGATGTCCAGATGGGGGAAGATTAGCTTGTCCTTGATCCACTTCCAGATGATGCGGGTCATCTCGTCCCCGTCGATGTCGACGACGGGGTTGGCGACTTTAATCTTGGCCATGAGGGCGGAGCACTCCGGAAGTGTGTGACGGATGGGGTAGGGGCCGTATACTAGGCCAAGGCCGCTACGCAAAGGGGCGGAGGCCCGGTGCGGCGTGTCGATGGACTCCTGCCCGCCCTTGCCACAAGGCGTGCTCCCGCCGCAAAACGCGGCATGAACTCCAGCCCTCCCCCCTGCATTATCCTCAACGCCCCCCAACTGGCCCAGAACATCGGCGCAGTCGCGCGGGTGATGGCCAATTTCGGGCTTTCCGACCTACGGCTCGTAAATCCCCGGGATGGCTGGCCGCAGGAGCGGGCCTGGGCGGCCGCCTCGGGCGCGGAATGGCCGCTGAACGCCGCGCGCGTCTATGAGAGCGTGCCCGAGGCGATCGCCGATCTGCATCTGGTCTATGCGACAACGGCGCGACCGCGCGAGCTGCAGCTGCCGGTGATCGGTCCGCGCGAGGCGGCCGCCAACCTATCGCACGAGGTGGCGCAGGGCCGTTCGGTCGGCCTGCTGTTCGGCGGCGAGCGCGCGGGGCTGGAAACCGCCGACATCGCGCTCTGCCAGGCGGTCGTCACCCTGCCGATCGATCCGCGGTTCCGTTCGCTGAACCTGGCCCAGGCCGTGGCCATCAACGCCTACGAGTGGCGCATGACGGTCGAGACCGGCGCGCCGCCGATCTTTCGCGACGGGCCGCCGCCGGCGGAGGCCGCCGCGATGCAGGCGCTCTACGACCACTTCGAGCGCGAACTGGAGGACGCCGGCTTCTTCCACCCGCCCGAGAAGAAACCCTCGATGATGCAGAACCTGCGCTCCGCCCTCGGGCGGGCGCGGTTCTCCGACCAGGAGGTGCGCACCTTCCGCGGCGTGGTCACGGCTCTATCTAAGGGGCGCGGTCGGTCGCTGGAGAAACTGGCCCGCCGCAAGGCCGACGGAGAGTCCTGACCATGTCGCTGCGCGCCCTGCTGGACGGCCTGCCCATTCCGATCCTGCAGGCGCCGATGGTCGGGGCTTCGCCCCCGGCGATGGCGCTGGCCGTGTCGCAGGCCGGCGGCATGGGCTCGCTGGCCGCAGGCGCCCTGGCGCCGGATGCGATCGAGCCCGAAGTGGCCGCCTTGCGCGCCGCCGGCGCTGCGCCGTTCGGCGTGAACCTGCTGATGGCGCCCGCCGCGCGGCCGGACGCCGCCAGCGTCGATGCGGCTCTTGCGCGCCTCGCCCCCTGGTACGCCGATCTGGGCGAGGCCTCGCCGGCCCACCCCAACAATTTCGCCCCGGACTTCGATGCGCAGTTCGCCGCGCTCGTGCGCGCAGCACCGCCGGTGGCGTCCTTCACCTTCAGTATCCTCACCGGCGAGCAGGTCGACGCGCTGCACGCGGTCGGCACGTTTGTGGTCGGCACGGCGACAAACGTGCCGGAAGCGCGGGCCTGGGCCGAGGTCGGGGCGGACGGGATCTGCGCGCAGGGCTTCGAAGCCGGCGGCCACCGCGGTCATTTCCTGGCAGAGCTTGACGCCAGCCTGGTCGGGACCATGGCGCTGACCTCGCTGATCCTTGAGGCGGTCGACCTGCCGGTCATCGCGGCAGGCGGGATCATGAACGGCCGCGGCGTCGCCGCAGCGCTCGCCCTGGGCGCCAGCGCCGCCCAGATGGGCACCGCATTCCTGCTCAGCGACCAGACCGGCGTCAGCGCGCCCTGGCGCAAGGCGGTGGCCGGGGCCGGCGATGACGCCACCCGCCTGACACGGGCCTTTACCGGCCGCTATGCCCGCGGGATCGAGAACCGCTTCATGCGCGAAATGGCCGCCGTGCAGGACGAGGTCCCGGATTATCCGATCCAGAACCGCCTGACCCAGCCGCTGCGGGCGGCGGCGGCCAAGGCCGGTGTCGCCGACATGATCTCGCTCTGGGCAGGCCAGGGCGTACGCTTGGCCGAGCCCGGCGACGCGGGCGACATGGTGCGTGGCTGGTGGCGAGAAGCCGGCGAGGCGTCGGCGCGCCGGGCGGCGCGGACCGCCCAAGCTGGCGGGGGCGGTTCCGACACGCTAGGTTGACCGCGAAATCGGGAGCGCATCCATGAAGAGTTTTGTCCTGGCCATCGCCGCGCTTGGTGTCCTGTCGGCCCCGGCCGCCGCCCAGACCGTCGCCTGCCGCACCGAGGTGGGCCGCACCACCTGCCACGACGTCTACGGCAACATCGTCACCGGCACCAAGGACGCGCTGGGCAACACTATCTGGACCGACCAATACGGCGAACAGGTCAAGGTGCGGCGCGACGCCATGGGCAACGTGACGACGACCTATCCCGATGGGGAGAAGGTCAGCACCCGCCGCGACGCCATGGGCAACATCGTTGTCAAGGACGGCAGCGGCAAGACCACCCGCTGCCGGGTCGATGCGATGGGCAAGTCCCGCTGCCGCTAGACCCTTTCCGGTTCAGGTGGAACCTGACCCGGATGAAAAGGGTCTATCTTCCAAAGTTTAGGAGCGTGACGGGCGCTTCAACCGACTTCCACTTGAAGCTGTCACGCTCTTGGGTTTTTCGCCCTCGACGTTGACTCCTCGGGCGGGGGAGGTCATACACCGCCCCTTCGCGCCGCCGGGCCTGCCTGGCGGGGTTGCGATGCCATGACGGGTTGATCTGACGCCGCCGTTGAAATCGCGGTCCCACTCGCGGGATCGCCGGCACGGGTCGAACGAAAGAGACGAGTATGTCGAAGCGCCAGAGCGCCAAGTACAAAATCGACCGCCGGATGGGCGAAAACATCTGGGGTCGTCCGAAGTCGCCGATCAACCAGCGCGCCTACGGCCCGGGTCAGCACGGCCAGCGCCGCAAGTCCAAGGTCTCGGACTTCGGCCTGCAGCTGCGCGCCAAGCAGAAGCTGAAGGGCTACTACGGCAACCTGACCGAGAAGCAATTCTCGCGCACCTATACCGAAGCCGCCCGCCGCAAGGGCAACACCTCGGAAAACCTGATCGGCCTGCTGGAATCGCGTCTGGACGCCGTCGTCTACCGCGCCAAGTTCGTCCCGACCGTCTTCGCCGCCCGTCAGTTCGTGAACCACGGCCACGTGCTGGTGAACGGCAAGCGCGTCAACATCGCCTCGTACCGGGTGAAGGTCGGCGACGTGGTCACCGTGCGCGAGCGTTCGCGCAACATGGCCCTGGTGCTGGAAGCCCTGCAGTCGTCGGAGCGTGACACGCCCGACTACATCGAAGTCGACACCAAGGGCATGGCGGCCAAGTTCATCCGCATTCCGGAATTCTCCGAGGTTCCGTACCCGGTGAAGATGGAGCCGAACCTGGTTATCGAATTCTACGCGTCCTAACCGGCGCCGAAACGACCAGTCTGTGTGCGAAGGCCCCGGAGCGATCCGGGGTCTTTTGCTTTTGAGGCGCTTGTGGCGGAGTGGCGGCCATGAATCGCCGCCTGTTCATCATCGCCGCTTTGGGTCTGCTATCGGCCTGCGCCACCGCGCCCCTGACCCCGGCGCAATCCGCCCATGCCGAGCTCGAGCCGCTTTACGCCGCAAACGCCGGGCGCGAAGTCCTGAAGATCGAGGTGGCGTCCAACGGCTGCACGGCCAAGGCGGATTTCACCTTCTATGTCGAGCGCTCGGGCGTGGGCACGACGCTGTCGTTCGCGCGCAAGCGCCTGGACCCGTGCCGCGCCTTCGCCATGGGCAAGACCGAACTGGTCTTCACATGGGCGGAACTGGGCCTGGACGGGCATAACCCCGTCTTCCTGCTCAATCCGCTGGCGGCCTGGACCGGGCCGGGCAGCTAGAGCCGACTGAGGCTGGTGATCCGAAGGGCGCTGCCGATCGGCCTCTGATCCAGAAAGCCTTCGTCGTGGCCTGGCACGACAAAGGCGCCTTCGGCGCGCATGTGCGCCAGCCGCCGCTTGGTGGCGACATATTGCGCGGCGTCGAAGGGATGCGGCTGATCGGCGTCCTCCCGGTCCAGCGAGCGGCAGTAGTAGCAGGCGTCGCCTGCCAGAACGTCGCTGCCGCCTTCGCGCCAGACGCGCAGGGATTGGTGCCCACAGGTGTGTCCGGGGGTGGCGAACACCTCGACCGACCCGTCGCCGAACAGGTCATGGACGTCCTCGGTCCGCAGCAGGTCGCGGCCGCCCAACTCGCGTGGGTCTTCGTTCCGGTGCAGCAGAATCCGCGCGTTCGGGATCAGGCCCGCGCCGCCCAGGTGGTCGTAATGGGTGTGCGAGAGGACCAGCGCCCCGAGCCGGGCCGGATCCTCGCCGGCCGCGGCGACCCGCGAAGCGACATCGTGGCCGGCCGGCAATTCGTTGCGAAACGCCTCGAACAAGGTCTGGCCGTCATGCTCGGGGGCCAAGCCTGCGTCGAAGAGGGCGGCGCCGCGCTCCGGATGTCGGATGAGATAGGCGTAGACCGGCAGAACGGCTTCGCCCTCGGCTCCCGTTTCCAGGAACTTCGCCGGCGCCCGGATGGTGCCGCAACGCAGAGGCAGGACTTCGACGGTTCGCATGGCGGCCTCCCGGGACAAGCCTAGATGAAGCGGTCGACGATATCCTGGCTGACGCGCTTGGGGCGACCGCTGGCCTGGTCAATCAGACACCAGACCGTACGGGCCTGAGCGCACATGGCGCCATCCGGGCCGTCGATGCGCACGAACCGGTCGAAGCGGGGGCCGTCCGGAGCGTCGGCGACCCAGGTGCGGGCGGTGGCCGTCTCGCCGGGCATCAGGGCGCGGCGATAGTCGATCTCGTGCCTCAACACGATCCAGGCCCAGCGGGCCTGTTCCTCGTTCGGCTGGATGGACCGCCAATGCGACGTCGCCATGTCCTGAATCCAGCGGACATAGACGACGTTGTTCACGTGCCCGTTCTCGTCGATGTCCGACGCAGCGGGCGTGAACTCGCGGGAAAAGACCTGACGGCCGGGCGGTGGTTCGAGAACGCGGCTCACGCCGCCAGGACGCCTTGCTCGGCCAGGAAGGTCTTCAGTTCCCCCGACTGGAACATCTCGCGGATGATGTCGGCGCCGCCGACGAACTCGCCCTTCACATAGAGCTGCGGGATGGTCGGCCAGTCGGTGAAAGCCTTGATGCCTTCGCGCAGTCCGTCGTCCTGCAGCACGTCGACGCCGACGAAGTCCGTTCCGAGGTGGTCGAGAATCTGAACGACGACGGCGGAGAACCCGCAACGCGGCTGTTCAGGCACGCCTTTCATGAACAGCACGACGGGGTTTTCGGCCACGGTCTTGGCGATGAAGTCGTGGACGGGATCGGCGGTCGTGATGTCGGTCATGGGCTTGAGCCTTTGCGGCGTAAAAGACTTCTCAGAGCTAGGGAGCCGGGGGCCCGGGGTCAAGCGCCTCAGGCGCGTCGCTCGGCCGCGATCTGGCCGAAGCGGGCCATCTCGATCTGGGCGGCGACGCCGGTCGGCAGGTCGCGGTCGGGCACGGCGGCCATCCGGTCGATGCTGCGGCCTGCCTCAAGCTGGATCGTCGCAAAGGCCGGCTCGGTGAGCGTGTAGGCGAGGCAGAGCTCCTCGTGCGTCCAGCCGGGCGTCTCCTGCAGGAAGGCGTAGGAGCCGACGCTGCTCGACAGCGGATCGGGGCGGCGCACGCCCAGCAGGCCGCGCCGCATAGGCCGCTCCACGTCGCCGCGCGTCGCAGGCTTGGCGTGCAACCCGCTCGGGAATGGATTGCAGCCGATGAGCGTCATGTTGGCGGCGGAGGCGTCGCGGATGCGCCGGCGGGCCTGCCAGTCGGAGGTCAGGTTGAACGACGTGGCGAGCACGTCGAAGGTCTGGCTGCCGATGCACTGCTCGATGGCCTCGCCGTCACCGGCGATGCCGATCTGCAGGCACACGCCGCTCGTGCGCAGGTCGCTGAGATAGCTCATCGCGTCGGGCGTGAGGATCTCGATCGCCGACTCGTCGATCATCAGCAGGTCGAGATAGCGGGCGCGGGTCTTCTGCAACGCGCTGCGCACGCTGTCGGCGATGTCGCGGGCGGTGATCGAGCCGACCGAACTGCCGCGCAGGCGCCAGCCCAGGAAGATCAGCCGTCGCTCGACCGCGGCGAGGGCTTCGCCCACGCCCAGGGTCAGGACATCCGAGCCAGCCGTCACCTCGAAGCAGTTGATGCCGTTCTCCATGGCCCCGAAGACCAGCGAGCGCCAAGCCGACGGCGCGCCCATGTTCGGCGCATCCCGCAAAAGCAGGCTGACGGCCGAAACCGCCTTTCCCGACGCGCCGAATGGACGATAGCGCACCGGAGGTTCCCGTCAGGCTGGGGTGGAGGTTTCGAGCGCCAGGGCGTGCAACTCGCCGCCCACCTTGCCTTTCAGCGCGCTGTAGACCAGCTGGTGCTGCTTGATGCGCGTCAGGCCCGCGAAGGCGGCCGAGACGATCCGGGCGCGATAGTGGTCGCCGTCGCCGGCCAGGTCGTCGATGGCGATCTGGGCGTCGGGGAACGCCTCGCGCAGGCTGGTTTCCAGGTCGGCCATGGACATGGGCATGGGGGCGGCTCCACTCAGCGAATCTTTCTGCGTCAGAAAGCTTAACAACCGCTGGATTGGGGAGCCGGTTGCGAGAGCGCAAGAGCTCAAAGCGTCGGCGCGATCTCCTCGTAGCCGCGACCGAGGAATTGCAGCAGGCACAGGCCGTTGCCGAACGGGTCGGACAGCGCCGCGATGCGGCCCCAGACATGGGTCTTGGGCTCGCCCTCCAGCCGCGCGCCGGCGTCCAGGGCGCGGGCCAGAGCGACGTCCAGGTCGTCGACCACGAGGTCGAGATGGACCGGCGTCCAATGGCGGGCGTAACGGCGCAGGTCGTCGCCTGCGCCGACCGATCCCTCCGGCTTGATCAGCAGATAGAGCCGGGCGGGCAGGCCGCACAACTCCACCCCGCCGTCGCCGAAGCGGCGCGTGACCTTCAGGCCGAAGGCGGTGGTGTAGAACGCCTCCGCCGCCATGAGGTCGGGGACGTCGATGTTGACGAGCAGGTCCATCGCCGTCCCCTGCGGGCCTAGTCGACGATGGCCGAGTAGATCAGGCTCTTCAGCTGACCGCGGAAGTTGAAGGTTCCCGACGGCATCAGCTGAGTCATGAATACGACCGATAGCTCCTCCTTCGGGTCGACCCAGAAGATGGTCGAGGCCGCGCCGCCCCAATAGTAGTCGCCCGCGCCGAGTTGGCCGGTCTCGACCTCGCCCATGGTGGACGCGAAGCCGAGGCCGAAGCCGACGCCGTCATTGGCGGTCTCCGAGAAGCTGCCCAGCGCGGTGGTCGAGAGGTCCTGACCGCGGGGCAGGTGGTTCATGTGCATCATGGCCAGGGTGCGCGGGCCGAGGATGCGATGGCCGTCAAGTTCCCCGCCCCGGCGCAGCATCTCGCAGAAGCGCAGGTAGTCGTCGGTGGTGCCGGTCAGGCCGCCCCCGCCCGACTTGAAGCTGACAGGTCGGGCGTAGGCGCTGGTCACGGGGTCGTCGATGAGCTTGAGTTTCTTGTCCGGCCCGCGCTGGTAGTTGGCGCAGAAGCGATCGGCCTTTTCCGGCGCGACCGAGAACGCGGTGTCCTTCATGCCGAGAGGGCCGAAGATCTCGTCCTGAAGATACTGGTCGAAGGGTTTGCCGGAGATCACCTCGACCAGGGCGCCGCAGACGTCGGTGGCCAGCGAGTACATCCAACGCTCACCGGGGTGATAGACCAGCGGCACCTGGCCGAGCTTGTCGAGGAAGCCCTGCATGGTGTCTTCGCCCCCGAAGGTCCGGACCTTGAGGGCGCGATAGATCTTGTCGACGGGGTGCTGGATGCCGACGCCGGGCAGGCCGCCGCCATAGGTCAGGCCGGCCATATGGCCGAGCACGTCGCGGAACGAGATCGGCCGGCGCGCCGGCTCGGTGACCATGGCTTCGTCTTCGCCCGAGACGTAGACCCGATGGTTCTTCCACGAGGGGACGAAGCGGCTGACCGGATCGTTGAGCTGGAAATAGCCCTTCTCGTAGAGGGTCATGAGCGCGACCGAGGTGATCGGCTTGGTCATCGAATAGATGCGGAAGATGGCGTCGTCAGCCATCGGTTTGCCGCGCTCGATGTCCATCGAGCCGAACGACTTGCGATAGGCCAGCTGGCCACGGCGGGCGACGGCGATCTGCGCGCCCATGATCTTCTGCGGCCCGATATAGGATCGCTCGATATGCTCGCCGATGCGCTCGAGGCGAGCGGCGTCCAGGCCCGTCCACTGAGATTGGGCGTCCATCAAATCCTCCCGAAAGAATACCGTTGGTTCTAATTGTCGGCATCATGCGGCGCGAACGGCGCATGGCAAAGAGAATCGTGAGGAGGGGACAGTGCAGGCTCTGATAGTGCAGGCGGCCGAGATCGGCGAACGGCTGAAGGCGGGTAAGCAGACGGTGGCGGTGGCCGAAAGCTCGTCCGGCGGGCTGGTCAGTGCGGCGCTGCTGAGCGTACCCGGCGCCTCGGCCTACTATCTCGGCGGCGGAGTGATCTACACCCCCAAGGCCCGGGTCATGCTGATGGAGATCCCGAAGGAGGCGCTGGCGGGCATGCGCTCGGCCAGCGAGCCGTACGCCCTGCTGCTGGCGCGCACGGTCCGCGAGCGGTTCGGGGCGACCTGGGGCGTGTCGGAGACCGGCGCCGCCGGGCCGACCGGCAATCCTTATGGCGACGCGGCAGGCCATACTTGCGTGGCGGTGTCCGGGCCGGTGGAATTCGTCACCACCATCGAGACCGGATCTACCGACCGGATCGCGAATATGGAGGCCTTCGCGGCTGCGGCCCTGGCGCTGCTGTCGAAGGCCAGCGCCTAGCGGCGATCGCGGCGGAACTTGGCCGCGTCGGCGGCGAGCGACGAATAGACCGCATCGTCGGGATCGGGTTCGGCATGAAACGGCAGCTCGCCGGCCACGCCGCGCAAGGCCAGCCACAGCTGCGGCGCGAAATGGTCGAACATCCGTAGCGGACGGCGCTTGTCGTCTGTGACGTCCCAGCCTGCGGCTTCGAAGGCGACGACCTGATCGCGGACAGGCTTGCGTTCGACGCGGTCCCAGCCTTCGGGACGGGGAACGTCGTCGGCCTCATCCTGGGTGAGCCCGAACAGCGCGCGCGAGACCTCGTCTATCTCCGGATAGTTCGAGCGCGCGTCGGCGTCCGCATAGCGCGGCTGCATCAGCGCCTTGTCTTCCAGATCGCGGACGCCCGGCAGGTCGATGAGGCGGCGGAGCTTGGTCACGCCTAGCCGCCCATATAGGCCGGCATCCAGCCCTCGTGCTCGGCGCGCAGCTTGGCCAGAGGCAGGGTGAAGAGGCCCTCGACCGCCAGGTCCGCGCCGCCGGCCTTGCCGACGACCGTGGCCTCGACGCCGGCGGCCTTGGCCGCCTCCAGGATCGGCGCAGCGTCCTTCACGGCGACCAGGTAACGGGCCTGGTCTTCGCCGAACAGGAAGGCGTGGGCGGCGAGGCCGTCTTTCGCGCCAAGGCTCAGGCCAGTGTTCGAAGCCAGCGCCATCTCGGCCGCGGCGGCGATCAGGCCGCCATCGGAAAGGTCATGACAAACAGTGGCTTGGCCCGAGAGAATCAGGTTTCGCACGAAGTCGCCGACCTTGCGTTCCAAGGCGAGGTCCACGGGAGGCGGAGCGCCTTCCTCGCGGCCCAGCACCTCACGAAGATACATCGAGGCGCCGAGCTCGCCGACGGTGGAGCCGATCAGCACCAGGGCGTCGCCCTCGGTCATGCCCGCGAAGTCCGCGCGGTACGTGTAGTCGGGGATCAGGCCGACGGCGCCGACGGTGGGGGTGGGCGGAATCGCCGCCCCGTTGGTCTCGTTGTAGAGGCTGACGTTGCCGCTGACGACCGGGAAGTCGAGGTCGGCGCAGGCTTGCGCCATGCCTTCGATGGCGCGGACGATCTGGCCCATGATCTCGGGCCGCTCGGGATTGCCGAAGTTCAGGTTGTCGGTGATGGCGATCGGATCGGCGCCGACGGCGGTCAGGTTCCGCCAGGCCTCGGCCACGACCTGCTTGCCGCCCTCGAAGGGATCGGCCTGGACGTAGCGCGGGGTGCAGTCGGAGGTGACGGCCAGGGCCTTCCTGCCGCCGTGCACCCGCACGATGCCGGCGTCGGCGCCGGTGGCGCTGTCTTCCAGGGTGTCGGCCATGACGTGGCGGTCGTACTGTTCCCATAGCCAGCGCTTGGAGGCCATGTCGGGGCTCGACATCAGCTTCACGACCGCGGCGGCGTAGTCGGCGGGGGCGGCGACGTCGGCGGCGGTAAGACGCGGCAGCTGGGTCGGAGCGAGCCATGGACGGTCATAGAGCGGGGCGTCGTCGAACAGCGGCGCCAGCGGTACGTCGCAGACCACCTCGCCCTTGTGCTTGAGCACCAGGCGGCCGGTCTCGGTGGTGTGGCCGATGGTGGCCGCGTCCAGGCCCCACTTTTCGAAGATGCGGCGGCCGTCTTCCTCGCGGCCCGGCTTCAGGATCGCCAGCATGCGCTCCTGGCTCTCCGACAGCATCATCTCGTAGGCGCTCATGCCCTCTTCGCGCTGGGGCACGTCGTCGAGGGTCAGCTCGATGCCGACCCCGCCCTTGCCGGCCATCTCCACCGAGGACGAGGTGAGGCCCGCCGCGCCCATGTCCTGGATCGCGGCGACGGCGCCGGAGGCCATCAGTTCGAGCGTGGCTTCGATCAGCAGCTTTTCGGCGAAGGGGTCGCCCACCTGCACGGTCGGGCGCTTTTCCTCCGAGGCGTCGTCGAACTCGGCCGAGGCCATGGTCGCGCCATGGATGCCGTCACGGCCGGTCTTGGAGCCGAAATACACCACCGGCAGGCCGGGCGCCGGGGCGGCCGAGTAGAAGATCTTGTCGGCGTCGGCGAGGCCCACGCACATGGCGTTGACCAGGATGTTGCCGTCATAGCCGCGGTGGAAGTTGGTCTCGCCCGCGACGGTGGGCACGCCCACGCAGTTGCCGTAGCCGCCGATGCCCGCGACCACGCCGGAGACGAGGCGCTTGGTCTTCGGATGCGACGGGTCGCCGAAGCGCAGGGCGTTCAGCAGGGCCACCGGCCGCGCGCCCATGGTGAAGACGTCGCGCATGATGCCGCCGACGCCCGTCGCCGCGCCTTGATAGGGCTCGATGTAGGACGGGTGGTTGTGGCTCTCCATCTTGAAGATGCACGCCTGGCCGTCGCCGATGTCGATCACGCCGGCGTTCTCGCCGGGGCCGCAGATCACGCGCGGGCCCTTGGTCGGGAACTTGCCCAGGTGCTTCTTGCTGGACTTGTACGAGCAGTGCTCGGACCACATCACCGAGAACACGCCCAACTCGACCTCGTTGGGCTCGCGGTTCAGGCGTTGCAGGATGACGTCGTATTCTTCCGACTTAAGGCCGTACTCGGCCGCGGTCTCGCGAAGGCTCTTGGCAGGCTGGGCGCTCATGGCCGCGCATATAGCGGGACTCTGCCGCGAGGGGGAGGGGGGAGGCGTCGGTGCGGCGTCAGCGCCTCCGATTGTTCAGGCCGGCGTCGCCAGCTTGGCGCCCACCACGCCGACGACGATCAGGGCCATGAAGCCGATCTGGACGGGGGACATCCGCTCGCCGAACAGCATGGCGCCGCAGATCGCGACGCCGACGGCGCCGAGGCCGGTCCAGACGGCGTAGGCCGTGCCGGCCGGCAGGCCGCGCATGGCGAGCGCCAGCAGGCCCATGTTCACGAAGGACAGGGTGATCGGGACGGCGGCCGCCTGCCAGGTAGCCTGGATTCCCGCCCATTTCAGGCTGAGCGCCCAGATGATTTCGGTGAGCACGGCGACGCCGAGGATGAGCCACGCCATCGGATTTCTCCTGATCTTGCGGGCTCGGACCTGAGGCGGCGGCCGGAAACCCGAAAGAGGCTGCGCGCTCCGGCTTTCTAGGCGACCTTCGGCGCTGCGCCAAGGAACCGCTTGTCGCGGGCTGTTTAGTCTTGTTATGCAAGTCGTATCGCCGAGGTTGGCGAAGAGACCGCATCCAAGGAGCGCCCATGCCGCAAGCCCTGATCATCGACGCCTGCCGCACGCCGCGCGGGATCGGCCGGGTCGGCAAGGGGGCGCTGGCCGACATCCATCCCCAGCAACTCGCCGCGACGGTGCTGAAGGCGCTGGCCGAGCGGAACGATCTCAACACCGCCGAGGTGGACGACATCGTCTGGGGCACCTCTACCCAGACCGGCAAGCAGGGCGGCGATCTGGCCCGCATGGCTGCGCTGGACGCAGGCTATGACGTGCGGGCCAGCGGCGTGACTCTGGACAGGTTCTGCGGCTCGGGCCTGACGGCGGTGAACATGGCCGCCGCGCAGGTCATGTCGGGCATGGAGGACCTGGTGATCGCCGGCGGGACGGAGGTGATGTCCTATTCCACCGCCGGGCCTCCGCCGATGCTGGACGCGGGCAACATGCGCCTGCGCGGGCGTCATCCGCAGGTGCTGCCGGGCCTCTGCGCCGACGCCATCGCCAGCCTGGAGGGCATCGGCCGCCAGGCGCTCGACGAGCTGGCGTTCTCCAGCCAGCAGCGGGCCGATGCGGCGATCCGCGAGGGGCGGTTCGCCAAGTCGCTCGTGCCGGTCCATCGCGAGGATGGAAGCCTCGCCCTCGACCGCGAGGAATACCCCCGCCCGCAGACGACGTTGGATGGGCTGGCGGCGCTGAAGGCCTCGTTTGGCCCTCTGGCGGCGGCTCCGGTCGAGCCCGGCGGCCCGACTTTCGGGGACCTGGTGCGTCGCGTCTATCCCGACCTCGAGATCGAGCACGTGCACCATGCCGGCAACTCGTCAGGCGTGGTCGACGGCGCGGCGGCCTTGCTGTTGGCTTCGCCCGAATACGCCGCCCGGAACGGCCTGAAGGCTCGCGCCCGAGTGGTCGCGACGGCCAATGTCGGCGACTGCCCGACCCTGATGCTCAACGCGCCGGTCCCGGCGGCCAGGAAAGTGCTGGAGAAGGCCGGACTGACGCTGGACGACATCGACCTCTTCGAGGTCAACGAGGCCTTTGCAGTGGTGGCCGAGAAGTTCATCCGCGACCTGGACCTCGACCGCGAGAAGGTGAATGTGAACGGCGGGGCCATGGCGCTTGGGCACCCGATCGGCGCGACCGGCGCCATTCTGATCGGGACCATGGTCGACGAACTGGAGCGGCGCGGCGCGCGTCGCGCGCTCATCACCATGTGCGCGGCCGGCGGCATGGCGCCGGCCATCATCATCGAACGGGCCTAGGCGGCCTTCTTGTCGTCGAGGAAGGTCTCGCTATGGGCGTGGCATTCCCAACCGCCCTCGCCGCGCACCCAGGTCGAGCTGTCGGCGGCGCGAAGCTCCGACGACTTGCCGCCCATGGTGACGTTCTGGCGGACGGTGTAGGCGATGATCGCCACGTTCGGGGCGGGCGTGGCGACCTGCACGTCGTCGAACTCGTACGAGTGCAGGGCCCAGTCGCCTTCCTCGGTCATCTTGCCCATGCGGTCCTTGGCGATGCTCATCACGCCGCGGGCGCCGGTGACCAGGCTGTTGGCGCCTGAAAGCGCGGCCGTCCGGTCGCCGTCCTTGGCTTTGATGGCTTCCCAGTAGGATTTCTCGAGGGCGATGATCTCCTCGCTGGTGGGGTTCGCAGGCATCGTGACCTCCTTTGCGTCGCCGGTGGAAAATCATCCTGGCGCGGGCAAGGTTCCGATGCGGCGCGGTCGATCAGGCGGCGTATTCGAGGAAATCGGTGACGGAGTCGCGGCTGGGCGCGAAACCGCGCAGCTGAAGCAGGGCGCCGGCGTTGCCGCGGTGGTAGGTCCCGTGCATGCAGACGTGCAGCAGGATCTCGCCGCGACGCATACGCGCCGGCTTGCCGCTGGTGAAGGCGAAGTCGACGGGTTCTTCCAGTTCGGGCGGGCCTAGCGCGGCGACATAGTCAGCGTACCAGTCGTCGACCTTCCGCATGCCCTCGGCCAGGGCCTCGAAGGTGGGCAGGGCCTCCGATCTCGCCGCCTTGAAGCCGTGCGGGCGGCCCAGCAGGTGGTGCTGGAAGATCAGGTCCACCGTGTGGATGTGGTCGAGAACGAGGAGCATGAGGCTGGCGTCTTCTGGCGACAATCGGTCGAGGTTCCGGCCGACGACGTCGTAGAGGCCGTGATCGGCCCAACGCTTGATATCGATGAGCTGGGCGTAGGGCTGCTGGGCCATGTGGGTCCTTTCAGAAGGGGATGCGTTCTGAGATCGGATTGATAATATGAGCGATAGCTCGTATTGTGTACTCGCATCGCCGGAGGCGTAGGGGAATGGCCCAGCGGCCGCTTACAAAGCCCAGGAAACAAGCGTCCCAGGAGCGCTCGCGCGCCACGGTCGAGGCCCTGGTCGAGGCGACCGCTCGCATTCTGGTTCGGGACGGCTTCGACAAGGCAAGCACCAATCGCATCGGCCAGGAAGCTGGCGTCAGCATCGGCTCGCTCTATCAGTACTTCCCAAGCAAGGAGGCGCTCGTCGTCGCGCTGATCCAGCGGCATAACCGGCAATTGATGGCGGTGGTCTACGCGGCGCTCGACGAGGTCGAGGAGGCGCCGCTTGAGATCGGGGTGCGCAGGCTGGTCGCCGCCGCCATCGCCGCCCACCGGCTAGATCCGAAGCTGCACCGCGTCCTGGCCGAACAGATTCCGCGCACCGGCGCGCTGGAGGACGTGGAGGGCTTCAACCGGGAGGCTCACGACCTCTTCAGGGCCTATCTGGGGCGCAAGCGCGCGGAGGTGCGGCCCCTCGACCTCGACCTCGCCGCCTTTGTCTGCATCACCTCGATAGAGGCGGTGACCCACACGGCCGTGCTGCATCGGCCGGAGATGCTGACGGATGAGGGGGCGGAAGCCCTGGTCGACGAGGCGGCCCGCCTGGTGCTTGGCTATCTGCTCTAGACTCAAGCCTCAAGCCTTCGAGGCTGGATCGGGCAGGCCCAGGATCCGCTTGGCGATGATGTTGTTCTGAACCTCGTGGCTTCCACCGAAGATGGTGGTGGCCTTGCCGTGCAGCCAGATGCGCACGACCTCGAGCTCCTCGGCGGTGAAGGCCTCGCCGTCCCAGCCTAGACCCTGTGCGCCCATGATCTCCACGGTCAGCTCCGCCCGATCCTGCAGCACCTTGGTGCCGGCGTTCTTGAGGATCGAGGTGGCCGCGCTGGGGCCGCCGCTGCGCGCCTCGCTCATCACCCGCAAGGCGGTGAGCTGCAGGGCGCGGTTATCCATCTCGTACTGGGCGATACGCATGCGCAGGTCTGGGTCGGCGATGGCGCCGGCCTCGTTGCGGCCGACATACTCGGCGGCCAGTTCGGGCAAGGGGCGACCGGCTCCGAAGGCCTCGCCGGCCTCGGAGATCGCCGAGCGCTCATGCTGCAGCAGGCGCTTGGCGATGGTCCAGCCGCCGTTCAGCGGCCCGAGCAGATCCTTCTTTTCCGCCCTGGCGTCGGTCAGGAACGTCTCGCAGAACGGCGAGCTGCCGGCGATCAGGCTGATCGGCCGCACCTCGACCCCCGGCTGGTCCATGGGGAACAGCACGAAGGAGATGCCCTCATGCTTCTTCGTCGTATCGGTGCGCACCAGGCAGAAGCACCAGTCGGCATGGTTGGCGTCGCTGGTCCACAGCTTCTGGCCGTTGATCCGGTAGTGATCGCCCATGTCGACCGCCGCTGTCTGGAGCGAGGCCAGGTCCGATCCCGCGCCGGGTTCGGAGAAGCCTTGGCACCAGACCAGGTCGCCACGCGCGATCGGCGGCAGATGCTCGGCCTTCTGGGCGTCGGTTCCGTATTCCAGCAGGGTGGGCCCCAGAAGCATGACGCCCATGCCGCCGATGGGATTGTAGGCGCGCGCTGCGCGCAACTCGTCGCGAAGAATGCGCGCCTGCGCCGTCGTCAGTCCGCCGCCGCCGTATTCCCGCGGCCAGGTGGGCACACCCCAGCCTGCCCCGCCCATTGCGCGCCGCCAGGCGTCCTGGTCCGGAGTCAGAGCCGCGCCGATCTCGGGCGTTGGAGAGCCGGCGAGGGCGGGCGGGAAATTGGCCGCAATCCAGTCCCGCGCCTGCGCCTGGAACGTATTCCCGCCGCTCGCCTCGACAGCCGACATCCTCGCCTCCGACATTAACTTGCAAATAGCAACTTATTTGGCGACGTCAGGGCGTCAAGGCGCGTTTTGCAGCGCGGCGATGCGTCAGGCCGCGGAGGTTTGGGCGTCCAGCGCGCCGGCTACGGCGGCGATCAGGGCGTCCCGGTCAATCGGCTTGGCGACATGGCCGTTCATTCCCGCCGTATGACAGCGCGCGATCTGTTCGGGCAGGACGTCGGCGGTGAGGGCGAGGATAGGCGTGCGGGCCTCCGGACCCGGCATGGCGCGGATGGCCCGTGCCGCGGCCAGCCCATCCATGACCGGCATATGGACGTCCATCAGGACGAGGTCGAAGCGGCGGCGTCCCAGGGCGACGACGGCCTCAGCGCCGTCCTCGGCAGTCGCCACCTCGCAGCCGGCCAGCACGAGGATCGCCTCTCCCAGTTCACGGTTCAGCGGATGGTCGTCGACAAGCAGGATCTGCGGCGCGCGATCCGGCGATAGGGCGGCCGCCTGCGCGGGCGACTGCTGGGCGGCCTCGGCGGTCGCCAACTGCACCGGCAGTTCGATCCAGAAGGTGGAGCCTTCCCCCTGGGCGCTGACCACGCCGATCCGTCCGCCCATCTGCGTGACGAAGGCGCGGCTGATGGCCAGACCCAGGCCCGTGCCGCCGAACCGGCGGCTGATCGAGCTGTCGGCCTGGGTGAAGCGCTGGAACAGCCGTTGCTGGACTTCGGGCGCGATGCCTATGCCGGTGTCCTCGACTTCGAAGCGCAGCAGGCCGGCGTCGGCGTTCAGAGTCGCGCGCGCCGTGACTTGGCCTTGCGGCGTGAACTTCACGGCGTTGGAGAGCAGGTTCAGTATCACTTGCCGCAGCCGCGCCTCGTCGAGTTGAAAACGCGGCGCTTCCTCGAGGGCGATCTCGATGCGCAGATCCACGCCCTTGGCCTCTGCGGCTGGCGCAGCGATGGCGACCGCGTCCCGCAGGACGGCGGCGGGCGAGGCTGGCGCAAGGTTCAGTTCGAGGGCGCCTGCCTCGACCTTCGAGAAGTCGAGCAGGTCGCCGACGATCTCGGCCAACGAGCGCCCGGCGCGACCGACGAGTTCCAGGCGGCGCTGATTCTCGGGCGTCAGATCGGCCTGGTCGACGACCAGCGAGGTGAAGCCGAGGATGCTGTTCAGAGGCGTGCGGATTTCGTGGCTGATGGTGGCCAGGAAGTCGGACTTGGCCTGGCTGGCGGCACGGGCGCGTGCCTCGGCGGCGCGCGCCGCGGCGGTGCGCCGCGCCAGCAGCGCCGCCAGGCGGTGCTGGCGGAAGAGGGCGAGCGCCGAAACCAGGCTGACCGCGTAGACGACGGCGTGCAGAAGCTGGGCTTGGCGCAGAGCGGGCAGAGCGAGCGCCGGCTCGACGCCGGTCCTGGCCAGCACCGCCGGAACGGCCGCAATCAGAGAGGCGGGCACAATGAGCGCCACGGCGCGCAGTCCGCCCCGGAAGGCGGACAGCAGCACGGGCGCGAACAACAGGACCTGGAGGTCCGGCGCCCAGCGGTAGAGGGCCGCCGCTGCAATGGCGGTCAAGGTGACGGTGAGGATCACTTCAAGCCAGGTCGCGGGAAACTCGCGGCCGTGCCGATGGTCGAACAGGATCAGCAGGGTGGGCAGTATGATGATCACGCCGAGGACGTTGGCGGTGATCCAGTCGCTCCACGCGGTCCAGAAGGAGAGGCCCATGGACAGGGCGAGCAGGCCGTTGACGACGATCGAGGTCGCTGCGGTCAGGACGCCCGAGACGCCGACGATCGCCATGAGGCCGCGGTAGCGCCGGATCCGCGTGGGGATGCGCAGGGCGCGCATGACCGCCGCGGTGAGATAGACCTGCGCCGCGTCGAGTGCGGTGATGGTCAGGGCGAACTTCAGCGGATCGCCGGCCAGCAATTCCAGCGCCACGTGCAGGACGCTGGCGATGACCAGCAGCGCCGTCGCGGGGCGGCGGGGCAGCACCAGCAGGCCGGCGACGGCGACCGCGTTGGGTATCCAGATCGTCGGCAGATTGTGGGTGGCGCCCGAGAGGAAGAGGCTGTGGGCCATGGCCGCGGCATAGCCGGCTGTCAGGGCGGCCACGGCGCCCCAGTTCGGCTCAACGCGTCTGCGTCCTTGGCCTACGCCCAAGCCCGCCCCCCATACTCGACGGCGCGGAGCATGGGGGGCGATGTGTCGGTTTTTGGTTAAGGGGGCGAGCCCCTATTCGGCCGCGATGGCGGTCGCGGGCGCAGGCCGGATCGCCCGGCTGGGACGACCGTCGATCGACACCGGAAGATCGCCAGCCAGGGTCACGCGGCGCATCACCCTGTGCTGGTCGCCGTAGTCGTCGACTGCGTAGTGCTGGGTGGCGCGGTTGTCCCAGATGGCGACGTCGCCCTGCCGCCAGCGCCAGCGGACGGTGTTTTCCAGCCGGGTCACATGCTCCTGCAGGGTGTCGTAGATGCGGCGGGAGTCGGCGGTCGAGAAGCCGACCAGGCCCTTCACGAACTGGCCGAGGATCAGGCTGGGCTCGCCGGTCACCGGGTGGACCCGGACCACCGGATGCTCGGTCTCGTAGACCGTGGAGGCGAAGACGTTGCGGTGACGCTCGATCTGGGCGGCAGAGGCGTTCGGCTTGGCGGCGGCGTAGTCGTAGGCGTTGGTGTGCAGCGCCCAGAGCGTGTCGGCGAGGTCGCGCAGCGGCGGGGGCAGGCGGGCGTAGGCCTCGGCGGTATTGGCCCAGGCGGTGTCGCCCCCGGAGGCCGGAGAGACGACAGCGCGCAGGATCGACGCCTTCGGATAGGCCGGCACGAACGTCACGTCGGTGTGCCAGGCGTTGGCGCGGCCGCCATGCTGCGAGTCGAGTTCCAGCAGGTAGCTCGATCCATCGCGCACCGGCACGGTCGGATGGGCGACGGGATCGCCAAGGCGGGCGGCGAAGGCCTCCTGCGAGGCGTCGTCGAGATGGGCCTGGTCGCGGAAGAACAGCACCTTGTAGCGGTGCAGGGCGTCCTCAATCGCCGACAGGGTCGGCTGGTCGAGATCGGCCGACAGGGTGACGCCTGCGACTTCAGCGCCGATGCGGCCGCCGACGGGGCGGATGTCGAGTTCAGTGGTCATGGAAGCTCCTTGGGGCTGGATGATGAAGATCATTCGGCCGGGGCGAGGGCGGCGTCGCGCTGCTCCAGCTGGCTGCGGATGTCGGCGTGGCGGGTCTCGTCCAGCGAGAAGCCGGAGATGAGCCAGGCCGAGGCGAGGTGGGCGACGGCGGGACCGAGGGCGAAGACCAGCTTCAGCGCCAGCAGCGACTCGGGGGTGTTGATCGCGCCGGGCTTGAAGCCCAGCAGACCGACCAGCGGCAGGGCCACGCCGACCGCGACGGCGGTGGCGGCCTTGCCGGTCAGGCTGAAGATCGAGAACAGCAGCCCCGTGCGGTCCACCCCGGTCTCCAGCCGCTGCTTGTCGGCGACGTCGGCGACCATGGCGCGGAGCATCAGGTTGCCGGAGCCCTGGGCCAGGCCCTGGGCGACGGTCAGGGCGAACAGCAGCGGCAGCGCTCCAGGCGTCACCGCCAGCAGGCCGAGATTGATCGCCACCTGGGCCAGTTCGCCGACGACGGCGGCGCGGTGCTTGCCGAGCCGGTAGCCGATCCTCAGCCAGATCGGGCCGGCGAACACCCCGAACACGAACTGCAACAGAAAGAGGCCGGCCGCCAGGTCGGGCCGCCCGACATAGGCCGAGACGAAGAAGACGAAGAGCGACGAGCGGATCAGCTGGCCTAGAGTGACGGCGAAGTCCGAGGTCAGCACCTTGAGCAGCAGCGGGTCGCGGGCGGCCAGCGCCAGGTCGCGGCGAAAGCCGGTCTGCTGGGGGTGCGGCGGCGGGGCAGGTGGCTCATGCACCAGGAGCAGTGCGCCGAGGATAGCGGGCACGAAGGTGACGAGGATGAAGCCGCCCATGACGGCGACCTTCATTTCGGCGTCGGCCGGGCGGCCGGCCGACGCCCCCAGCTGGTCGAGCGCGGCCGGCAGGATCAGCACCAGCAGCAGGCCGGCGGCGGTGGCGACCTGGAAGTAGGTCTGGACGCGGCTGCGCTCATGATACTGGGCCGCCAGCTGCCCGGCCCAGGCCGAGACAGGGATCTGGATCATGGTCCAGCCGATGTAGAAGATCACAAGCCAGACGCTCAGCCAGATCGCGCCCGGCTTCATCCCGAACAGGTGCGGGGCGAAGATCGCCGCGGTGGCGATCACGAACAGCGGGGCGCCGGCCGCGATCCACGGCTTGCGTCGGCCGAAGCGGCTGCGGGTCCGGTCCGACAGCACGCCGACCAGCGGGTCGGTGATCGCGTCCCAGACCCGGCTCAGCATGAAGATCAGGCCGACGAGACCAAGACCCAGGCCGAGGTCCTGGGCGTAGTACGGCGGCAGGTAGACGGCGAGGGGCAGGCCCGCCCCGGCCAACGGGATCGCCAGGGCGGCGAAGACGGCGAGACGCCAGGCCGGCAGTCGGTCGGTGGAGGGACGGGCCATGACCTGCGCTCTCCTAGTAGCGGCCGGTCAGGGTGAGGCCGAAGGTGCGCGGCTCACCGAGAATGGCGATGTAGGGCGTGTTGGCCGAGGCGTTCCCGAAGGCCGCTGCGTATTTCTTATCGAAGAGGTTCCGCGCCCAGACGTTGGCCGACCAATGCCCGTTCGCCGACTTCAGGCCGAGGCCCGCATGGGTCAGACCATAGGCGTCTTGGCGACCGTACTGCGAAAGCGCGTGCTGGAAGGTCGACGACCGCCAGGTCTGGTTCGCGTAGGCGAACAGCACCAGGTCGTCACGGATCGGCTCTTCATAGTTGACGCTGATCTGGCCGGTGAATTTCGGCGCGAACGGAACGTTTGTGCCCGACAGGTCCACGAAGGCCGGTGCGCCCGGATAGAGCAGTTCCTGGGGCGGCGGGGCGTTGCGGTAGGACTCGTACTTGGCCTCGGCGAAGGCCGCGCTGCCGGAAACGCGCAGGGCCGGCGTGATCTGGGCCTGGCCTTCCAGCTCCAGGCCCCGCAGCCGCACCTTGCCGACATTGGCGAGATAGGATCGCGGCACGGCGCCGGTCACCGTGGTCAGGGTCGCCTGATAGTCGGTGATGTCGTTCCAGTAGAGGTTGGCGTTGAGATAGGCGCGGCCATCGAGCCATGTGGTCTTGAGGCCGATCTCGTAGTCGATCGACTTCTCGGGCTGGATGATGACCGGATCGCCCGGCCGGGCGCCGAGGTTGGCTGCACCGGATTTCTCGCCATAGCTGATCGAGGCGTAGGCCAGGATGTCGTCGGTGAGCTTGTAGGCCGGGTTGATCAGCCAGGAGACCGCGCCGCTCTCCTTCTCGCCTTCGACATAGAAGGGCTGGCCGGCCACCGCCGCGCGATAGGCGGCCAGGCTCGCCAGCGGGCCGGTGAGGGGAACTCCGCCGAAGGAGAGGCCGCGGTTCGAGGCCTCGCGCTTCTCCCATGTGTAGCGGAGGCCGGCGGTCAGGCTGGCCCGGTCGTCGAAACGCCATGTCCCCTGGCCGAAGATCGCCACGCTGGTGGTCTCGGCCTTGCCGACCTGATTGGTCTCTAGCCCGTCGAGAATGAGGGAGGGGAGGGCCGGCGACAGGAAGAAGGCGCTGGCGTCCTTGAAGAACAGGGTGCGGAAGTTGCTGCTCACCTCCTGCTTCAGCAGGAATACGCCCGCCTGATAGTCGAACTGCCCATTGGTCGGAGAAGCTAGGCGCAGCTCCTGGGAGTACTGATCGACGTCGACGTCGTAGCCGCCGCGGAAGATCGCATAGGGCGAGAGGTCCGAGTCGTTCTTCGGACGGAAATAGAGGCGCCGCCAGGCGGTGACCGAGGTCAGGGTGTGGCCGCCCAGCCGCCAGTCGAACTGGTTGGAGACGCCGTCGGTGCGCGAGACGATCTCTTCCTGGGTGTCCAGGTCGGCGTTGTGCCGGGTGTCGTAGCTGGGGAGGTAGCCGAAGGCCGTGCGCAGCTTGCGCTCCCAGCCGTTGCGCGCCGCGCCGTTGGCGAAGGTCGGCGGATCGCCGGCCGGCGGATAGAAGTTGTTGTATTCCTTGGTTTCGTAATGCTCGGCGATCAGGCGGTTGCTGAAGTCGCCGTTCTCGAACAGCAGCTGGCCGCGCAAGGCCCAGCGGTCGTTGCCGAGATAGTCCTGGCCATCGACCTTGTTGGTGATGAAGCCGCCGCCGACGTCGCGATAGATCGTCAGGCGTCCGGCGAGCTTGTCGCCGATCAGCGGACCGGAGACGTTGGCGCGGACCTGATAGCGCTCGTGGTTGGCGATGGTGGCGCTGACCTGGCCCTCGGGCGTGAACGATGGCCGCTTAGTGGTCACGACCAGGGCGCCGATGGTGGTGTTCTTGCCGAGCAGGGTGCCCTGCGGCCCACGGGCCAGTTCGACGCTTTCGAGATCCACGAAGTCGAGCCACGAGAAGCCGGGGTGGGTGAAGAAGACGTTGTCGACGATCAGGCCGACCCCGGCCTCGGACCCGTCGCTGTTGGCGTTGCCGCCGACCCCGCGGATCGTCAGGGTCGAGACGCGGGTGTTCTGTTGCAGAGCGTTGAAGTTGGCGATCTTGGCGGCGTAGTCGGCGACGCGGTCGAGGCGTTCCTCGGCGAGGGTCTGGCCGCCGATGGCCGAGACGGTGATCGGCACATCCTGCAGTTTTTCCGTGCGGCGGCGTACGGTGACGACGACCTCTTCCACCGACACGTCGTCATCGTCGGCATGCGCTGCGGGCGCCGCGCCCAGCAGGCTGGCCGCAGCGGCGGCCGACAGGAGCAATTTGGTTCTGAAGCTCAGTTTTGGCACAGCTATCCCCGCTCGGACGCCGCCCCGGTCGCCGTCCGCCGACTTGGTGTTTGTTGATCGATGGTCAGCGCCGTTCGGCGTCGTCTTGGGCCCTTGAGGACCGCGGTCGCATGGGCCGGCCGGGGCCGACCCATGCTCCGCTTGGTGGGACGTCAAAGGGGAGGAAGACGTCTTGCAATTATTCCTATGGGATAAATGGGAATTGAGTCGCCGCAGTTTTTCTGACGTCGCTTGAGCAGGTCCTAATCGTTGGAAAACCTAACAATCCAAACCAGGAAATCTGGCCTGTTGAGCCCCGCGCCGACTCTCCCTCAGGATGCGCCCCATTCTGAACAGCTTGGCGGACTAGTTCCCGCCTGATGTGGATTTCGCCGATGCGTCATGTGCTCGCGGCGGTGGTCGCCGCGGCGGTGTTTGTGCTGGGCGGAGCCGCTGAAGCTCAGAACTCTCCCGCCGCCCAGCGTGTACTGGACCGTGCGCGGACCGCCTCTGGCGGAGCGGCCGGCTGGAACATGCTGCGCGGGCTGCATGAGGTGGGCGACGAGGCCGGCGTGGCCTTCGAACGCTGGCTCGATCCGCTGCGCTATGGCCTTCGGCACGAGACGGCGACCGCCGCCGGCGGCAAGCTTGTGCAGGGCTACAACGGTGCGGCCGAGTGGCGGATTCTGTCCAGCGGCGCCGCCACCGGCTCGGACCAGGGCGAGCACGTCGCCAAGGTGCGCTCGGACGCCTTCTTCGGCGCCTATGGCTATTTCTATCCCAGCCGCTTCGACCTGCGCAGCTCGCACCTGGGCGTGCGTCCGCATGGCGGCCGTAGTTTCGACGTCCTTCGCGTGCAGCCGGCCGGCGGCCGTCCGCGCGAGCTGTGGTTCGACCGGCGCACCGGGCTGCTGGGCCGGATCGTCGAACCGGGCCAGGGAGGGCCGGGCGTGGCGACCGAGATCGACGATTATCGCAAGGTCGGGCCGGTGACGGCGCCCTTCCGCTTCGTGACGAGCGGACCTGGGCTGGACAAGCCGGTCGTGCGGACCCTGAAGAGCCTGGACTTCCGCCCGGCCGACCGCAGCCATTTCAGCCTGCCGCCGCCCCCGCCGCCTCCGCCGAAGGCGCAGCCGGCGCCGACCGCGCCGCCCACGGAGGCGGCGAAGCCGGCCCGTAAGCGTCGCTGATTTTTCGTTGAGGATCCGGCGGGGGCTGTCGGAAGTGATCTCGCAGGTTCGTCCTTGGAACAGACGTCGGGTCGGGTCCTGACGTCGGGGCCTCAATCTGCGGGCGGCGAGGCCGCCCGATCCAAGGACGACAACATGCAGAAGATCCACCCGTTCCTGTGGTTCGACGGCCAGGCCGAAGAGGCCGCCGAGCTCTATTGTTCGCTATTTCCCGACTCCAAGGTGCTTTCCGTCACGCGCTACCCGCCCGGCTCGCCCGGCGGCATGGCGGGCAAGGCCATGACGGTCGAGTTCGTTCTGTCGGGCCAGCGCTTCACGGCGCTGAACGGCGGGCCGAACTTCAAGTTCACCGAGGCGGTGTCGTTCGTGGTCGATTGCGAGGACCAGACCGAGGTTGATCGCTACTGGACCGCCCTGACCGCCGACGGTGGCGCCGAGAGCCAGTGCGCGTGGCTCAAGGACCGCTTCGGCGTGTCCTGGCAGATCGTTCCCAAGGCGCTGCCGCGGTTGATGAGCGACCCCGATCCGGCCAGGTCCCAGCGGGTGGTCCAGGCCATGCTCAAGATGAGCAGGATCATCGTCGCCGACCTGGAGGCCGCCCACCGCGGTGAATCCACACCGGCCTAACTGACCAACTGTCCTCCTCTCCCCGCTGGGAGGGGAGGGCCTTACTCCGCCAGGGCGGCCGCCTCGGCGGCGCAGTCGCGCTTTGGCGTCTTGCCGGCCGCGCGAGCGGCGAGGATCTCCTCCCGGGCGGCGGCGAGGTCGGCCGTGAAGTCTGCGTTGCTTTGCAGCCGCGCCACGGTGGCCGCCCCCATCATCCGGCCTTCGTCGGTGTCGCTCAGCCAGTGGACATTGCAGACGACACGACTCTGGCCGAACGCCCGGCCGCGGGTCAGCACAGCGTCGGCTCGATCGGGGGCGGCTTGGGTCAAGATCAGCGCCCAAGCCCAGCCCAGCGCCGTGTGGCCCGACGGATAGGAGCCGTCCTTACGCAGTTCGGCTTCTTCTTGCGGCGTGCAGATCGGCGCCCCGTTCTGGGTGAAAGGCCGAGCTCGCTTGTAGAGGTTCTTGGTCGGATAGGTGGACAGGCCCGCGTCCACCAGGGTGCGGCGCAGCAGTACATAGAGCCGCGGCGTCGTCTGCTCGCTGACTTCCACGCCCAGGGCGCAGGAGAAGGTCTCGGCGGCCTTGGGGAACTTCAGTTCGGCGTCCTGGATGGCCAGGTTCCAGCGAGCGGATCCGCGCTGGGCGACAGCGGCCTTGGCGGCTTCCTCGTCGCGGGCCAGGGCGGCCGATCCCGCGGCGGGCGGCGGAGGGACCAGCGACAGGCTGTTGGGCGCGGTTCCGGCGGCCAGGTAGCCGGCGAGATACCCAGGCGCGATCTCCTTGACGGGCGCCGGCGCAACCTTGGCGACGGGCTTGTCGGACGGGGTCGTACCACAACCGGCGGCCAGCAGGGCGAGACCCAGGGCGGCGGCGCCCGTCGAAAATCTGAACATCCGTACGCTTTCCCTCACGATTCCTGTCGGGAACTTAGCGCGCTGACGTAGCGTTAAGGGAAGGGGTCCGGGGCGCGTATCCTCTTGGCCGCAGACTATGGTTGAACCTTTGCAAAGCCTCGGCATTCTTCACCCCATGGAGCGTCGGGCGGTCAGACTTCGCATCACCGGAATCGTGCAGGGGGTCGGCTATCGGTGGTGGGCCGAGCGTCAGGCGCAGGATCTCAGCCTCGACGGCTGGGTCCGCAACTGCCCCGACGGTTCGGTGGAACTGCTGGCCATCGGCGACGAAATCGCCTTGGAGCGCATGATCGACGCGTGTCGCGGCGGACCGCCGGACGCCACGGTCCAGCTGGTCCAGACCCTGGCGGCGGATGACGACGGCACGGTCGGCTTCGCCTCGCGGGCCTGAAATTCACGCAGCGGCCTGGACAGGAAGCTGATGGGGCAGGTGATGCTGGCCTTGCCCGACCAGCATCACCTGAACGACGGCGGTCCGATCGCTCTGACCAGCGGTATCATGGCTGACGAGCCGCTCCGGCAAGAGCGTCGACACGGCCGGCGCCGACCGCGTCGCCCGCGCCTATGTGCGCAGCATCGAAGACGGGGCGCGCGGTCAGGTGTTCAAGGTCTGGTAGCCGTCAGCGGCCTTTGAAGTCGGCCGGGCGCTTTTCCAGGAAGGAAGTCATGCCTTCCTTGAAGTCCTGCGTGCGGATGAGCTGCAGGAACTGCAGATAGACGTGGTGGACGTGGTCGTTGAACGTCTCCGACAGGCCCATCCGCATCAGGCGCTTGGCCGATTGCACAGCCAACGGTGCATTGTTCGCCATCTCCAGCGCGATCTGCCGGGTCTTGGCGGCCAGTTCGGCGTCGGGCACGACGTGATTGACCAGCCCAAGCTCCAGGCTTTCCTGGGCCGACAGCGTGCGGCCGGTGAAGATCAGCTCGGCCGCCTTGGCCCAACCCAGCAACCGCGGCAGGATCCAGGTGCCGCCGCTCTCCGGGACCACGCCGCGCTTGACGAAGGCGGCCGCCATCTTGGCGCTCTCGCCGGCGATGCGGATGTCGCAGCCCATGGCGGTGTCCATTCCGTAGCCGGCGGCCGAGCCGTTCAGGGCGCAGATGGTCGGCTTGTCCATGGCGAACAGCACGGTCGGCGGCGTGTTGCGCAGGTCGAGGTTCACAGACACGGCCTGCTGCTGCTTTTCCGACCCGATGCCCGAGCCCTGGGTGGCGTCGACCAGGTCGAGCCCGGCGCAAAAGGCGCGCCCGGTCCCGGTCAGCACCACGACCCGCACCGCCGGATCCTCGTTGGCCCGGACCAGCAGCTGGGTCAGCAGGTTCAGCATCGGCCCGGAAATGGTGTTCAGGCGCTCGGGCCGATTGAGAGTGAGGGTGGCGATCCCCTCGCTCACCTCGTAGAGGACTTCTTCGGATCTCGGGGTCGTTTCCACCGCCGCGCTCATCGTCGCTTCCCTTTATGGCGTAAATTAATCTGGCCAGACTATGCCCGGCCCCGGCGGGCGGCAAGCTTGGCGGACGGAGTTGAAGAGCATGGCGCAGGCGCCGCAGACCCTGACCTTCCGTTGTCCTCGTGAATTGGAGGGGCGTCTGCCGCCGCCGATTCCGGCGACCCAGGGCCTGCCCGCCTGGCTCAAGACCATGCCGAGTGAAGCCTACAGTTCCGTGGTCGCGGCATTGGACGACACGGTCAAGCGCTGCCCGCCGTTCGTCGACGCCCTGACGACCGGCTTCCTGATCCCGCTGATGTGCGACGTGCACGTCGAGCGCGGCGAGTTCAGCTGGGACTTCGAGGCGCCCGCCGCGGGCGGCGGCTGGCCCCGCTCGCCGATCGGCTTTCACGACGCGGCCCAGGCCGCCGGCACGCCCCTGTTCGACGACGACAGGTTCCTGATCAAGTTCCACAACGCCTGGACCGTCGAGACGCCGCCCGGCTACTCGCTGCTGTTCACCCACCCCTTCAACCGCTTTGACCTGCCGTTCACGACCCTGACCGGCATGGTGGACTGCGACCGCTATCACGACGCCTGGATTCACTTTCCGGCGCATTGGCGCGACGAGGGCTTCAGCGGCGTCCTGCCAGCCGGCACGCCGGTCGCCCAGTGCGTGCCGGTCAAGCGCGAAGCCTGGAGCCTGAGCGTCGGGGGCCAGTCCGACGAGGCCGACCGACGTTCGCGCGAGCTGTTGGAGGAGATGGGCCGCGAAAAGGGCGTCTACCGTCGGCGGTTCCGAGCTTAGGCGCCGAGAAACCTGCGCGCCGCGCTGGGGCGCAGGAAGAAGCGCCCGCGCGGGGCGGCGGCCAGGGCGGAGATCACGGGCCCGGTCATGCGTTCGACGCCGCCGACGGCCGCCCGCAGCGCCGCTTCGCCGGCCTGACGCTCGCCTGCCTCAAGCAGGCTGCGGCCGAGGCCGAGAGCGGCTGCGAAGTCTCCCGGACGCAGAGCCAAGGCGCGGCGATAAAGATCGGCGGCGGCCGCGTGCTCGCCAGACAGGCTCGCAACCTTGGCGAGCCCGACCACGGCGTCCTGCCGGTTGGGCGCGGCGGCGTGGACGGCGGCGAACTGCGCCTGGGCCGCGCCCCGGTCGTCGACCTGGAGATATAGATACCCGACGGCGATCCGCAGTCCGTCTGCGGCGGGGACGAGGGCGAGGCCGTCCTCGAGCACCGCAATCCCCTCGCGCGGCCGACCTGCCGCGGCGAGCGCCTGGCCGAGGTCGAGAAACGCCAGTGGGTAGGCCGGGCGCCGGATGATCGCGCGGCGCAGGGCGGCGAGGGCTTCGTCTGCCTGCCCGCCGGCCGCCAGGGCCCTGGCCAGCAAGGTTTCGATCGCCGGATCGGCCAGTCGGCGCGAGAGAGCGCGCAGCGGTTCGATCGCCTCTGAGCCGCGATCCTGCATCAACAGCGCGCTCGCCAGGGTCTGGCCCGCAAGGCTGTTCTTCCGGTCGGCTTTCAGCACTGCCGCGGCCAGGGCCTCCGCCTCTTGCGGACGGCCGGCGCGCAAGGCGTGGCCGGCCAGCTCCAGCGCCTCTGCGGGCGTGCGCGGCCGTCGGCTGGCGATGTCGGGCGCAGGCGGCATGGGTGTGCTCGGGCGCCTCGGGGAGGCGAGGCGGCTTGCACTTAAGGTTGTGCGCCCCGCGCCGTCAAGACGCTCGCGACCGGGCCGTCCAGAGGAGCCACAGGCCCGCGACCAGGGCGAGCTGGGAGGCCGCGGAGATCACCGCCCCGAGGGCCAGGCCGATCTCGATGATGGCGGTGTTGCAGGCGGCGGTCCCGCAGTTCAGCAGCGCCACTTGGGCGGCGATCGCGAGGGCGCCGGCCAGGGCGAGCGCCGCGCCCGCCGCCGCGCGCCCTGGCGAGAAGCGATACGACGGGGGCGCGGCGGGTGGCGACGCGCCGGAGGTTGCGCGCCGCAGGGCCAGAAGCCGACGCCGCATGGACGAAGGGGGATTCGGAAGCGCCATCGGGACCTCCTGGCCGCTCGCAGGAGAATGCGCTCCTGTCGGACGCTGGCCTTGACGAAGATCAAACGCGCAGGAGCGAGCTAGGCTGCGGTCGCGATACGCGGGCGCTGACAGGGACTTCCTCCCCCGGGCCCGCGGCCGGGGGAGGAAGCCAGGCGGGGAGGAAACAGATCAGTAGGTCTTGGTCAGTTCGACCAGCTGGTCGAGGCAGAGGCCCCAGCCTTCACGGAAGCCCATCTGTTCGTGAGCCTGCTTGTCTTCAACCGTCCAGTGGCGGGCGGTGGCGGTGTAGCGGGTCTTACCGCCGCCCAGGTCTTCGAAGGTGACAGTCCCGACGAAGAACGGCTTGGCCGAGGGCGTCCAGGCGCTGTCGAAGGCGTCGGTGAAGACGATCTTCTTGCCCGGCACGACATCCAGATAGACGCCGCGGTTCGGATATTCGTTTCCGTCCGGATCCTTCATGACGACGTAGCTGGAGCCGCCCGGGCGCACGTCGGTCTCGGCGACAGGCACGGTGAAGGGCTTGGGGGCGAACCACTGCTTCATCAGCTCCGGCTCGGTCCAGCCGCGGAACAGCTTGTCGGCGGGGGCGTCGACGATGCGGGTCAGGACCAGTTCGCGGTCGTCGTCGTCGGCGGCGGCGGTGTGGCTGTCGGTGGCGCTCATGTCGTGTCTCCAATGATCCGATCTCGCCCTAGGACGGGCGACACGGGCGAAATCCGACATGGCCTGCCAGGATTTTTCGCCGCGAATGCGAGCGGGCGACGATCATCAACCAACAAGCTGCTGAAAGTTCGATGGAAAGCTTCGTCCTCATGCGACGGAAACGCGAGTTTCGGCGTTGTCTGACGGCGCCATCATGACCACATCTCCCCGCATCTCCTCGGAGCGACCATGGCCTCTCGAATTCCCCGCGCCGCCTGCACCCTGGGCCTGCTCGTGCTCGGCGCCTGTCAGACGGCGTCGCAGGCCGACGCCGGCTTCATGAACGGTTACGAGCGTCTCGAACCGCGCAAGAAGACCCTGCGCGCCGCCGTGCGCGAGCGGCGCGACGAGGCCGCGGCCGCCGCAATCGAACAGGTGTTCATCCAGCCAGCGGCGGCCGTGGGCGGGGCCGGCGCGGCCCTGGCCGAGCCCGACCGCCGGGCGGTGCTGCGCGAGGTCGACCGGCAGGTCTGTTACGAGCTGAGCGAGAGGTTCACAGTGCTCGGCGCGCCTGACGAGAGAGCGGCGATAGTGCGGGTCGGGGTGACGCGCATCGCGCCCACAGGACGCTTCGGAGCCGCTGCGTCGGCCGCCGCCAATTACTTCATCCCGGGGCCGGTCGGCGTGCGCGCGCCCGGTACGACCGGAGGGCTGGCGGCCGAGGCCGAATTGCTGGCGCCCGGTGGAAACCAGGTCGCCGCCATGGTTTGGGCCCGCGACGCCCAGGTGGTCGGCACCGACGACCCCTCGCTGTCGCGGGTAGGCGACGCCTTGCAGCTGGCCGAGCCGTTCGGCGATGCGGTGGGCGAAGCCTTCGCGCCCAAGGACCGCAAGCCGCGGAAGATCGCCAAACCCGATCCGTGCGCCGCGTTCGGCCCACGCACCAACCCCGGCGGCTTCGTCGCCGGCGCGATCACCGGCCTCTACGTGCCCGAGCTGAGCGGCGCGGGGGGCGACAAGGCGACGCCGGAGGCGAAGCGCTAGCCGTTCTCGACGCAGGCCATCAGGATCGCGGCGATCCGCGATTGGGCCTCGCGGCCGGTCCGGCGATCGCGCAGGGCCTGTGCGACCAGGTGATGGCCCACCGCCTCCAGCTCGCCCGGCAGCGCCGGATTGGCCGCCAGCCGCTCTGGCGCGAGGCGGGCGACAAAGGCGGCGATGAGGTCGCTCATCCGCTGTTCCGCCCCGGCCAGTTCTTCCTTCACCAGCGGGCCGAGCCGCGCCTCGGCTTGGGCCAGGGCTTCGTGCAGCCGCGGGGCGGCCAGGTAGTGTTCGAAAGCCGCGCCGGCCATGCCGGCGAGGCCTTCGCAAATGTCCTCGGCCTGGGTCAGGATCGTCTCGACCTGCCCACGCAGCTGCGCCTCGGCGCGGATGGCCAGCTTGGTGAGGATCACGTCCCGGTTGGGAAAGTACTGGTAGAGCGAGCCGATACTGACGCCGGCGCGCTCGGCCACGCGGTTGGTGGTGAACGCCGCGGCGCCCTCGGTCTCGATTACCTGTGCGGCGGCTTGCAGGATCGTATCGACGAGCGCCGCGGAGCGCGCCTGCAAGGGCCGCTTGCGGAGACTGAGGTCGGGCGACGAGGCGGACGATGGCTGCACCTGCGCAGGGTGCGGTGCGATTGTGACGCGAAGGTGGAGGTTCAGCCCCGCGCCGGCTGCTGGGCGAACCACGGTTCGAGCCGCGCGATGGCCTCCTTTATCTCCGGGGTGGAGACGGCGAAAGACATGCGGATGAAATGCTTGCCCTCGACCGGATCGAAGTCGACGCCGGGCGCCGTGGCCACGCCGGTATCCTGCAGCAGCCCCTGGCAGAAGGCTAGGCTGTCTTCGGTCAGGTGGCCGATGTCGGCGTAGATGTAGAAGGCTCCGTCCGGCGGGGCGATTGCAGTCAGGCCGAGCCGCGGCAGGGCCTCCAGCAGCAAGGCGCGGTTGGCGCGATAGACCTCGACGTGGCTTTCCAGCTCCTCGTGGGCGTCCATGGCCGCGAGGGCCGCGTGCTGGGCGAGGGAGGGCGGGGTCAGGAACAGCGCGCCCATATAGGCGATGGCGGCCTTCACATGGTGCGGCGGCGACAGCAGCCAGCCCAGCCGCCAGCCGGCCATGCTGAAGTACTTCGAGAACGAGTTCACCACGAAGGCGTTCGGCTCGAACTCCAGGATCGAGTGCGCGGGCTCGACGTAGCTGAGGCCGTGATAGATCTCATCCGAGACGATCTTGATCCCCCGCTCGCGGCAGACCTTGGCGATGGCTTCCAGCTCGGCCTTCGGGATGATGGTGCCGGTGGGGTTGGCGGGGCTGGCGATGATCACGCCCGCGGGGGCCGGCTCGATGGCGGCGATGCGCTGGGCGGAGAGCTGGAAGCGCTCGTTCGCGCCACAGGCCAGCTCGATCGGTTCGATGTGCAGGGCCTTCAGGGTGTTACGGTAGGCGACATAGCCGGGCCGGGCCAGGGCCACGCGGTCGCCGGGCGCGAACGCCGAGGATAGCGCCAGAACCAGGGCCGGCGAGGCGCCGCAGGTCAGGGTGATCTGGTTCGGCGCGACCTCGACCCCATACTTCTCTTTGTAGTGGCGGGCGATCCGCGCTTTCAGCGGCGCGCTTTCCCAATAGCCCATCGGGTCTGTGTCGAGCACCTGGTGCGCGGCGTCGATCGCCGCCTTCGGCGCCCCGGTCGAAGGCTGACCGAACTCCATATGGATGATCGAGCGGCCCTCGCTCTTCAGGCGATGGGCCAGACCGCTGACCGAGATGGCGTGGAACGGGTCGATGCGCAGAGACATGGCCGTCCAAGTGGCGCAAGGGCGCAGGCAAATCAAGGATGAGCCGCCGCCGCGAACCACGGCTATGCTGCCTGCAACGATAATGGAGAGGAATGGCGATGGCGGCGACATCTCGACGGGGCTTCCTGGCCGGCGTGGCCGCGAGCGGCGTGGCGAGTTCGGCCGCCGCCGCGCAGGGCGAGACCAGCGTCTATTTCGGCGGGCCAATCCTGACCATGGAGGACGGCCGGCCGCGGGCCGAGGCGGTGACGGTGCGCGGCGGCCGGATCATTGCGGTCGGAACCAGGGACGAGGCGCTGGCCGCGGCAGGCGCCAAGGCGCGCAGGGTCGATCTCCAGGGGCGGACGATGCTGCCCGGCTTCGTCGACGCGCACGGGCACGTCTCGTTCGTCGGGCTGCAGGCCATGTCCGCCAACCTCCTGCCGGCGCCGGATGGGGAGGGAAACTCGATCGCCGACCTGCAGCGGATCGCTCGTCAGTGGTTGGCCGCCAACAAGACATTTGTCGATCGCTACGGCGTGCTGATCGGCTTCGGCTACGACGACTCCCAGGTGCGCGAGCAGCGCCATCCGACTCGGACTGACCTCGATGCGATCTCGACGGACATCCCGATCCTGTTCATCCACCAGTCCGGCCATCTGGGCGCGGCCAACAGCAAGGCCTTGGCCGCGGCGGGCGTCACCGCGCAGACGCCCGATCCGGAGGGCGGCGTCTTCCGGCGCGAGACGGGCGGACGCCAACCGAATGGAGTGATGGAGGAAACCGCCTTCATGGCGGTGATGGGCAAGATGCTCGCCCGCCTGGATCTGGAGGCCAGCCTCGCCATGATCGGCGCTGGCGTGAAGCTCTATTCCCGCTTCGGCTACACCACCTGCCAGGACGGCAAGTCGAGCGTGATGGGGGTGAAGGCTTTGCAACTCGCCGCCGCCAAGGGGCTGCTGGCGGCCGACGTGGTGTCCTATCCCGACGTGCTGACCGCGACCGAGGTCGTGAAGCCGCCGCTGCTGTCGCGCGCCTATTCGAACCGGTTCCGGGTGGGCGGGGTGAAGCTCTCGATCGACGGCTCGCCCCAAGGCAAGACCGCCTGGCTGTCGCAGCCCTATTTCATTCCCCCAGAGGGACAGGGAGCGGCCTACGCCGGCTATCCTGCCGTGCCCGTCGACCAGTGCCTGGCGGCCATCGACAAGGCCTATGCGAACAACTGGCAGATCCTGGTCCACGCCAATGGCGACGCGGCCATAGACGTGCTGATCGCGGGGGTGCGCGAGGCGGCGCGCAAGCATGGCGGAGGCGATCGCCGCCCGGTGCTGATCCATGGCCAGACCGCGCGGGAGGATCAGCTCGACGCCCTGAAGGCGCTGGGGATCATCCCCTCGTTCTTCCCGATGCACACCTTCTATTGGGGCGACTGGCACCGGGACTCGGTGCTGGGGCCTGTGCGGGCGGACCACATCTCGCCCTGCGGCTCGGCCTGGCGAAGGGGCATGATCTTCACGACGCACCACGATGCGCCCGTGGCGAACCCGGACTCCATGCGGGTGCTGTCGGCGACGGTGACGCGGCGCACCCGCTCGGGCGACATCCTGGGGCCGAACGAACGCGTGCCGGTCGAGGTGGCGCTGAAGGCCATGACCCTGTGGGCCGCCTACCAACACTTCGAGGAAGCGACGAAGGGTTCGATCGCGGTGGGCAAGCTGGCCGATTTTGCGTTCCTCGACGCCGATCCGACCGCGGTCGCCCCTGACCGGCTCGCGTCGGTCAAGGTGGTCGAAACCCTCAAGGAAGGCGCGACGATCTGGCGGGCCTAAAGCTCCAGAACGCCTTCGTTGTCGGCCGCGCGGCGGCGCGGACCGCGATAGTCCGGCGCCTGGCGACGGCGGCGGTCAGGACCGAAGAAGTCGGGCGCGTCGATATAGGGCCGCGGCCGCATGATCACCGCCTCCAACCGCAGCAGGATGTTGCGGGCGGTCACGGGCTTGGCGAGGAACTCGTTCACCCCGCGATCGCGCGCGGCGCTTAGGCGCATCATGTCGGAATGGCCGGTCAGCATGATGATCGGCGTCAATCTGGTCTCCGGGCCGAGCGCGCGTGTGCGGGCGATGAAGTCGAGGCCGTTCATCACCGGCATCTCGTAGTCCACGTACGCGACGTCGATGTCGTAGCGGGCCAGCGAGTCGAGGCCGGTCCGCCCGTCTGCGGCATAGTAGAGACGTCCCACGCCGGCCGCGGACAGCACGGTTCCGATGATGGTGCGCATCTGCTCGTTGTCGTCGACCACGAGGATCGACAGCGCTCGTAGACCCTCGGTCACGGCTGGGCTTCCCTGAGTACTTTGTTCTTATTCGAGCGACTTCAAGCGGTTAGGTCGCCCGTGTGCACGCGATCGCGCCGTCCTGGAGCCCGCAAGCGCCACCGGGGACAACCGCCAGGGGGCGTGGGCTCGCCCATCAGGCGAATCATAGTGAAGCTTGATGCCGCTTGACCTCGCCCGGTTCAAGCGCGAAGCCGACCCAAACGGTTGGGGATGTGAATGGCGACGAACTCTGAGGCGCCCTCGGCGCGGCGGATCCTGGGCGCGAGCCTGGTGGGCACTGCGGTCGAGTTCTACGACTTTTACATCTATGCGACCGCCGCCTCTCTGGTGTTCGGCCCGCTGTTCTTTCCCGCCGCCTCGCCGGCCATGCAACTCCTGTCGTCCTATGCGACCATGGCCGTGGCCTTCTTCGCCCGCCCCTTGGGCGCGATCGTCTTTGGCCACTACGGCGACCGGATCGGGCGCAAGTCGACCCTGGTGGCCTCGCTGCTGCTGATGGGCGGGTCGACGGTCGCCATCGCCTTCCTGCCGTCCTACGAGCAGGCTGGCTGGCTTGCGCCGGTGCTGCTTTGCCTGCTGCGCTTCGGCCAGGGCTTCGGCCTGGGCGGGGAGTGGGGCGGGGCGGCGCTGCTGGCGGTCGAGAACGCCCCGCCCGGCTGGCGCGCCCGCTACGGAATGTTCCCGCAACTCGGCGCGCCGGTCGGCTTCATCGCCGCCAACGGCCTCTTCCTCATCCTCGGCGTTCTGCTCACCCCCGAACAGTTCCAGGCCTGGGGCTGGCGCATTCCGTTCCTGGGCAGCGTGCTGCTGGTCGGCGTCGGCCTCTGGGTGCGGCTGCGCATCACCGAGACCCCGGCCTTCGCCAAGGCGCTTGAGCACGAGAAGCCGTCGGACGTGCCGCTGGCCGAACTCTTCAAGCGTCACTTCCTGCCGACGCTGGCCGGGACGTTCGCGGTGGTGGCCTGCTTTGCGGTCTTCTACATCGCCACCGCCTTCGCCCTCGGTTATGGCACGACCGTTCAGGGCCACAGCCGCGAGACCTTCCTGGGCGTGCAGCTGGGCGCGATCGGCTTCATGGCCTTGGGCATCGTGCTGGCTGGCTACTGGTCCGACGCGACCAATCCGCGCCGGGTGCTGATGGCCGGCTGCTTCATGGCCGTGGCGGTCGGGGCGCTGATGGCGCCGATGATGGGGACGGGCTCGCTGCTGGGCGCCTGGGGCTTCCTGTCGTTGGCCCTGTTGACCATGGGCTTCGTCTACGGCCCGCTCGGCGCGTTCCTGCCGGGCCTGTTCCCGGCGCGGGTCCGCTACACCGGCGCCTCGATGAGCTTCAATGTCGGCGGCATCATCGGCGGCGGCCTCACCCCGGTCGTCGCCCAGGCCCTGGCGACCAACGGCGGCGGCCTGCCGGCGGTCGGGATCTACCTGGCGGCCGCCGCGGCGATCAGCCTGGTGGCCCTGCTGCCGCTGAAGCAGCAGCAGGCCTAGACGCCCCGAGCGACATCCCGACCGGGACCCACTCGCGCTTGTGATCCGTCGGAGGGACGAGGCCGAGCCGTGTCCTGATCGGTCTGGTGCTCAGGGCGTCAGGTCCTGCTTCGCAAAGCGGGAAGACACGCGTCGGGGAAGCCTCAGAGGCTACCAGTGGTTCTCGACCTCCTCGGCGAAGCCAATCAGGTCGCGGACTTGCAGCACGGTCCCGTCGTCGAGCGTCGCCGTCCCTGAGAAGCGGCCGAACACCTGGTGCTGCAGGCTGCTGATGGCGCCGAGCGCAAACTGGGCGTGGCGGTCGACGATCGGCTCGAAAATCATTTCGAAACGGCCGTCCGACGAGGTGAAGCGCCAGGGGCCGCTATCGTGCGCGCCGGGCGGCAGATGGAAGGTCAGCTCCGCCAGCTTGTGCGCCTTGCCGTCGAAGAACAGCATGTTCTCTGAGGCCGCCGAGGTGTCGCCGAACCCATAGCCGATGTTGAAGCCGAACGGCTTGCCGTCCACCAGGCCGGAGGCCGAGCCCCAGTACCAGGTGTTGTCGTAGGTCCAGACCCCGCGGCCCCAGTCGAGCACGGCGAAGGCGCTCTCCGGCGCGAAGTCGTAGTCTTGCCCCGCGTAGGCGATGGTCCCTTTCGCCGGCATGCAGTTGATTTTCTGATTGTAATAGAAGGCCTTGTCGTTCTCGGCGAACGGGGTGGCGATGACCATGCGGTCCATCGGCGGTTGGTCGAGCCGGATCTGGCCCGAGAGGCCGCGGCCTTTGTCGAAGCGCGGCGCGTCGATGGTCAGGCGCCGCCCGCCGGCCTCATGACGGAAGGCGAGCGCAAAGCCGTCGTGCTCGAAGACAAGGTCGCCGACGTCGGCGCTGGGCGGCAGCTCCATCGTCCCGTGCGGAGCGGGCAGGGCGACGCCGCCGTTGACGAAAGTGCGCGCCCGGAAGTCCATCCACGAGGAGCCGAGAAAGCCCATGTGGCCGTTGTCGGCGATGGTCAGGGCCAGGCCGAAGTCGGGGGTGAGGATCGCGTAGTAGTCCCACTCCTTGATCGCCGGATCGTCATGCGCAACGCCAACGGCGGTGCGGGCGTAGCGGCGGACCTCGTGCGTCGCCCAGCCGCGTTCCACGAGGCGCCCCTGCGCGTCGAGTAACTCGCCCGAGCCCATCTTCATCTGCATGTCGCCTCCCTTGGCTCGCGCGCTGCTTAGGGCATGACGCCGGGGCAGCGGAAGCGCAAGAAACGCAAAGTCGGCCGCCTGGCCGCATGGTATATCGACGGTATGTCGGTGCAGACGGTTCTGATGACCGGGTCGGTGGAGGTGGTGGATTACCGGTGCGAGGCCGGACCCGCCGCCATGCCCTATGCCGAAGAGCACGCGGCCACCTCGATCTCCTATGTGCGGTCCGGCGGCTTTGGTTACCGGCTGGGCTCCAGGGCCTTCGAGATGGTGGCCGGCAGCGCGGTCGTCGGGCGCGCGGGCGACGACTACGTCTGCACCCACGACCACCAGTGCGGCGACGCCTGCTTGTGCTTCCGCCTGTCCCCCGAATTGGTCGAGGCGCTAGGCGGCGGGGCTGAGGTGTGGCGCACCGGCGCGGTCCCGCCGACTCCGGAGCTGGCGGTGCTGGGCGAACTGGCCCAGGCCGCCGCTGGGGGCCACAGCGAGGTCGGGCTGGATGAGGCGGGCATGCTCTATGCCGGGCGCTTTGTCAGCCTGGTGACCGGCAAGCGACACGCGCCGCCCGATGCGGCCGGTCGCGACCGCCGCCGGGCTGTTGAGGCTGCGCTCTATATCGATGACCATGCCGACCAGCCGATCGATCTGGAGAGCGCCGCTCGGCGCTCTGGCCTCAGCCCGTTCCACTTTCTGCGCCTGTTCGCCAAGGTGATCGGGGTGACGCCGCACCAATACCTGCTTCGCGCACGGGTTCGGCGCGCGGCGCGAATGCTGGCTGGCGACGAACGGCCAGTGACCGACGTCGCCTATGACAGCGGCTTCGGCGACCTGTCTAACTTCGTGCGCACCTTCCGCCGGGCCGCGGGCGTGTCGCCGCGGGCGTTCCGTAAAGCTGCGAGGGGCGAGCGCAATATCCTCCAAGTCCGCGACGGCGAGGCCGCCTAAGCCTTCGTCTCCAGATCAAGGAGACGAGCATGTACGATCATGTCGGACTGAAAGCGGCGGATATCGCGGCGAGCGCGGCGTTCTATGCCGCGGCCCTGGCCCCGCTGGGCCATGTGAAGAGCTATGAGGACGCCGAGGGCGCCGGCTTCGGGCCGCGGGGCGCACCGGCTCTCTGGCTGCATCGCGACACCGACGGGACTGGGCCGCGGCCGCACGTCGCCTTCGCTGCGGCGACGCGGGCGGCGGTCGACGCCTTCCACGCCGCGGGCTTGGCGGCAGGCGGCCGCGACAACGGCGGGCCCGGCCTGCGCGTCGACTATGGCGCGAACTACTACGCCGCCTTCCTTTTCGACCCGGACGGGACCAACGTCGAGGCGGTCTGCCTGGCGGAGCAAGGCTGATGGCTTCGGTTCAACGCGAGGCCGCCCTGGCGCTCCCGGCGCCGAAGGTTTGGGCCGCGCTGCGGGAGGTCAGCCAACCGCATCGGCTGTTCGCAGGGGTCCTGACCGCCAGCCGGCTGGAGGGCGACGTGCGGACGGTCACCTTCGCCAACGGCATGATCGCCAAGGAGAGGATCATCGACGTCGATGATGCGCGCATGCGCGTCGCCTACAGCGTGATCGAGGGACCGTTCACCTATCACGGCGCCTCGATGCAGGTGGTGGCCAACGGGCCGGCGGCCTGCCGCGTGATCTGGATCACTGACTTCCTTCCCGGCGACCTGGAAAGCCTCGTCGCGCCGCTGATGGAGGCTGGCTGCTGGGCCATGAAGCGGAACCTGGAGGTCGCCCTCGCGCCGGGCGGATAGGTCACGATTGACCGAAGGCGGCGGTGGGCGTATCGATATTGCGAGTCATTCGCAAATATGAACCAGAGTGGAGCGCCCCATGAGACCCGGACCTCAAGCCGCCTCGGTGCTGCGGATCGGGCCGCCTGGCTTGTCGCTGGGCGAGCAGCTCGTCCTCGCTGGCCTGCGGACCTGGGCCCGCGCGCGGATGGCGGGCGACGAGCCGCGCTGCCTGATCCGCCCGGGCCTGATGCATGTCGCCTCCAAGCCGGTCGCGTCCGTCTTCACCGCCATGATGGAGCACATCGAGCGAGACGCCTCGCGGGCCATGGAGATTCATTGCGTGGCCTGCGCCGGCTATTCGGAGGACGAGCAGCGGGTGGTGCTGGCGTGCGGGGTGGCGCGCGCCTCGCTGGGCGCGGCCTTCGACCTGCTGCGGCCGCTGGTCAATGCGCCCGAAGCGCCGGTGCTGCTGGCCCGCACCCTGAACGTCGCACTCGGGAACGCAGGCTATCCGCTGCCGGTGCGGCTGTGGGATGACGAGGCTCTGCTCGTTCCGGCCACGATCCATTAGGCTTGCCGGCTCTAGACGTGCGGTGAGCGCGTAGGAGCAAGGCGATGGACGACCAGGACGACGAACTCGGCTTTGACGGGGGCGGCTACGACGTCGACGACTGGACGCGGCTGAAGCCGTTCGTCGGCGCCTTGGCCACGCTCGACGACGTGCAGCGGCGCGTGGCGATCTTTGCGCTGGGCGACACCCACGGCGGACGGCCGATCGAGATGGAGATGCCTCAGCCGGTGATCTGGTGGGACGACGATGGCGAGGTGGCGGCCGTAGCCGTACAGGCCGAGGCGCACCAGACCGAAGATGGCGAGATCATGGAAGTCCTCGGCCTAATCCTGCCGGATGGCGGCGGGGCGGTGGCCTTGCTGGAGGACGTCGACCTGGTCGACGACAGCGACCCGATCTGGCGCAAGCTCGTCGCCGAGGCGATCGGCGATGAGACCGGCGAAGATGACGAGGAAGATTAGGCGCTGGCCAGAACGCTCTGGAACAGCAGGGCCCCGTCGGCCGAGCCGAGCTCGGCCTCGAACGCGCGGTCCGGGTGCGGCATGATGCCGAGCACGTTGCCGTGCTTGTTGATGACGCCGGCGATGTTGCGCGACGAGCCGTTCGGGTTGTCGAGGTAGCGGAAGACCACCTGGCCCTCGCCCTCGATCCGGTCGAGGGTTTCTTCGTCGGCGAAGAAGTTGCCCTCGCCGTTGCCGACGGTCATCTCGACTTCCCGGCGGCCCTGATAGGCGGCGGTGAAGCGGGTCTGGGAGTTGGTGACTTCCAGCGCCACAGGCTTGCAGACGTATTTGAGCTTCTCGTTCCGCAGCAGCGCGCCAGGCAGCATTTTCGACTCGGTCAGCACCTGGAAGCCGTTGCAGATGCCGACGACGGCGACGCCGCGGTCGGCGGCGGCGCGGACCTCGGTCATCACCGGGGCCAGCGAGGCCATGGCCGCGCAGCGGAGATAGTCGCCGTATGAGAAGCCGCCCGGCAGCACGATCAGGTCCAGGCCCTGGGGCAGGGAGGTCTCGGCGTGCCAGATCATGTCGACCTTGGCTCCGGTGGAGCGTTCGACGGCGACCTTGCAGTCGCGATCACAGTTGGAACCGGGGAAGACGATGACGGCGGCTTTCATGGACGCGGCTCCTATCAGGCTTCGCTCTAAATGTCGCTAGGGCGCCGCGCCGCAAGGGGCGATTGCGCCCTCTAGGCCTTGGCCAGCAGCGCCTTGGCGGCGGTGGGCTTGAGCCGCAGCTCCGGAAACTCGGCGAACGCCAGGTCGGAGACGCCGAAATATTCCTTCTGGTTGGCGGCGCACCAGTCGGTCGTGACGATGCGCACGGGCCCCGGTCCGTGGAGCCGAACGGTCTTGGCATAGAGGAAGTCGCCGTTGCGCTGGTCGAAGGGGGTGGGCCGATCCTGGTTCGCGCGTTTGAGGAACCCGGCGAGGCGTTCGCGCGAGGTTTCGGCGACCATCAGCTTGCCCTCGAAGCGCACGATGGCGTCGAAGGCGTAGCGCGAGACCGGCCCCGCGGGCAGGCCGGTCCCAAGCGTGGTGTGGCCGATGAAGCCGGCGTCGGCGTCGGCCGCCTTCGCCATGGCGGCGGCCACCGCGCGGCCGGTGTCGCCGAGCGACAGGGCGCTGGGCGAGACGCCGAGGAGCGCTTTTTCCTCGTCCTTCACCGACTGCGCGAGCACGTTGGCGATCAGGTCCGCGATGCGGGGAGAGGGCGCGCCGTTCAGCGCGACGGGCTTGGAGGCGGCCCGGGCCGAGCCGTCTGCATAGAGGGTCACGACTGTGAAGGCGTTGCTCCACGAGCCGGTGTGCACATAGAGATTGCCGCCCTGCTGGTGCTGGAAGAGCAGGTGGTTGTGGCCCCCGACCATCGGCACGCCGCGCGGAAGCAGGGGCAGGATCTCGCGGTCGGCGGTCACGCCGGCATGGCTCATGACCATGGCGAGGTCCGCACCCGCCAGCTCATTGGCCAGATGCGTGCGCGCCCACTCGCCGGGAACCGGGATGTTCAGTCTGGGCCGGCTGGCGGCCGGATAGGTGTTGAGCGAGTTGGTCGCCACGCCCACCACTTTCAGGGCGCGGGCCCCGAACTTCACGACCGCCGACGGGGCCGCGAACGGTGCGCCCGTGCGGGCGTCGACGATGTTGCTGACGACGGTGACGCCCAGACCCCGCAGGCGGGCGACAACGTCGGCGAGGTCCGGGGTGATGTCGTTGTCGTGGTTGCCGAGGTTGACCACAGTCGGCGCGATCTTTGCGGCCTCGCCCAGGAAAGCCCAGTCGATCGCTCCGCCCGAGCGGGTAGCCGCCACGTTGCCGTGCTCGAAGATGTCGCCGTCGATGGCGATCACGTGCGGGATGGGCGCGCTCGCGACCTCCGCTTCCAGCGCCGCGAGCAGCTGGCCGGTGCGCTCGTACGCCGAATGCAGGTCGGACATGGCGAGCACCCGCCCGACGATCGGCGAGGACAGGGCGGTCAGCAGGGGAGCAGCGGCGGTCGCGGCCGCTCCGCGGAGGAGTCTGCGCCGGTCGGGAAGATCGGGAGGATAGGGCACAGCGCCTGATTTCATCATTTCGACAGCCGGGCAACGTCCTCCTGATGCTGCAATGCGTGATTGGGGTCACGTTGGGAAAAATTCACAAGCTGAACGTTGTTTTGTATTGGCGTCATTGTGCGCTGCAACGTACGGCGGCGCCGTTATTTGGTCCTCGGGGATAAACTGAATGTCTCGTCGTTTCGGCGCGCTGGCCTGCACGGTCAGCGGCCTGGCTCTTCTCGTTTCCACGCCCGCGCTGTCGCAGACCGCTGACGCCTCCGACGCGGCCTTTACGGTCGAAGACGTGGTGGTCACCGCCCAGCGCCGCAGCGAGAACATCCGTGACGTTCCGTTCGCGGTCAGCGCGGTGAACCAGGAGACAATGGCTGAGGTGGCTGCCGGCGGCGCCGACATCCTGTCGATGACCGCCCGCGTGCCGAGCCTCCAGGTCGAGAGCTCCAACGGCCGTTATGCGCCACGCTTCTATATCCGCGGCCTCGGCAATGTGGACTTCGACTTCAACGCCTCGCAGCCGGTCTCGATCGTGCTCGACGATGTGGTGCTCGAGAACGTCTTCCTGAAGGGCTTCCCGCTGTTCGACGTCCAGCAGGTGGAAGTGCTGCGTGGGCCGCAAGGCACCCTGTTCGGTCGCAACACCCCCGCTGGCGTGATCAAGATCGACAGTGTCAAGCCGGGCAATGAGTTCGGCGGCTTCGGCTCGCTCGCAGTCGGCAACCTGGGCGCGGTGCGCGCCGAGACCGGCGTGACCATCCCGCTGAGCGACACTCTGCAGGTGCGCGTCGCCGGTCTGTGGAACCATCGGGACGACTGGGTCGACAACATGTACGACGCGCCGTTCGTCGACCGAAACGGCAAGGACCTGGGCAACTTCGACGACAAGGCGGGACGCGTCCACGTCGCATGGCAGCCCACGGACCGCCTCTCGGCCCTGTTGACCCTGCAGGCCCGCGACTACAACGGCACCGGCACGATGAACCGCGCCAATGTGCTGACCAAGGGCTCCAACGAGCTGAATGGCAATTTCGACCGTGAACGCGTCTATTACGACGGCGGCCGCAACAACTTCCAGAAGCAGAAGACCCGTTCGGGCTCGTTGCAGGTGGCCTACGACTTCGGTCCGGCGACCCTGACCGGCGTGGTCGGTCGCTACTGGGGCGCCTCGGCGGGCGACGGCGATATCGACGGCGGTGTGGCGTCGGCCCCGGCCGGCGCGTCCTACAAGACGCCGTTCAACTCCGAGACCGGTACGCTGGACAGCGACCTGCGCCAGGACACCTACGAGTTGCGCCTGGCCTCCAATGGCGACGGCCGCTTCGGCTGGCAGGTCGGCGCCTTCTACTGGGACGAGCGTTTCAACTTGATCTCGGCGACGTTCAACGGCGTCGGCGGTTTGCAGCCCACCATCGTCACCGACATCGTGCAGGAGTCGGACTCCTGGTCGGTGTTCGGCCAGGGCAACTACCAGGTGACCGACGCCCTGAAGCTGACGGCCGGCCTGCGCTATACCGACGACGCCCGGGATTTCCGCGGCCGCCGCGTGCTGGGCGCCCCACTGGACGTCACCAAGAACGTCGGCGACGAGCAGGTGAGCTGGGATGTCAGCGCCCTCTACGAGCTGAACAGCGACTGGAACCTGTTCGCCCGCGTGGCCAAGGGCTATCGCGGTCCGTCGATCCAAGGGCGGATCGCCACCTCGAACGTCGTGACCACGGCCAACTCGGAAACGGTCATGTCCTATGAAGCCGGCTTCAAGGCCCGCCTCTGGGAAGGCCGAGCGCGCCTGAACGCGACCGCCTATTACTACGAGGTCACCGACCCGCAGTTCACGGCGATCGGCGGCGAGGGCAACTTCAACCAGCTGATCAACGCCGACAAGGGCGAGGGCTACGGCCTGGAACTCGACGGCGACGTCTATCTGGGCGCCGGCTTCAACCTGGCTGGCGGCTTCGCCTGGAACCACACCGAGATTAAGGACAAGGACCTGCTGGTCGCCTTCTGCGGCGCGGGCTGCACCGTCACCGACCCGATCGTGAACATCGGGACGACCCGGCGGGCGAACATCGACGGCAACCCGTTCCCGCAGGCGCCGGAATACACCGCCAACATCACGCTGAGCTGGGAGCACACCCTGGCCAACGGCGCCGAACTGTTCGCCTCCACCGACTGGGTGCTGCAGAAGAACTTCAACCTGTTCCTCTATGAGTCGGTCGAGTTCATGCAGGACACCTCGTTCGAAGGCGGCGCCCGCGCCGGCTGGCGCGCGCCGGAACTGGGCCTCGAGGCTGCGGTCTATGTCCGCAACATCACCGACGAGGAGAACGTCATCGGCGCCATCGACTTCAACAACCTGACGGCCTTCGTCAACGAGCCGCGGACCTTCGGGATCCAGCTCACGAAGCGCTTCTAGGATCTTGACGGCCAAGGCCGGGCCGCAAGGCCCGGCCGATCCAGTCCCCGGCGCGCGACCCGCGACCGGGGACAGGTTTTATGTAGGCCGGGGGTCAGGCGCACCTGTCGAGCACCGGAGGCGGCGCAGCTTGGGCGTCAGGCGCGGGATAGAGCTCTCGGAAGGTGAAGGCCTGGGGGCCGGGCCCCTTCCGGCGCAGCAGGGCCAACCGCCCGACCGCCTCGGCCACCGTCGGCTCGTGGCCGGCGGGAACCCACCAGAGGGCCATGAAGACGTCCATCGGTTCGAACCATTCGGCCCGCCGCCGCATGATCTCCACGTGGCCCGAGCGGTAGACGAAGGCGCCCAGCGCGGCCGGGCTTTCCCAGACCGACATGTTGGTGATGATCAGCGGGTCGTCGAACGCGACAAGGTCGGTGGCGTCGTTGCCCTCGCCGGTGAGCCGCCAGACGAAGCCGGGCGAGGCCTCGGCCAGGGTGTTGACGCGGTCGAGATTGTTCTTGAAGTCGGCCGTCTCCGGCGCGTCGATCGGCGCCTTCAGCTTGCCGACGTTGATCTGGGCGAGGTGGTAGCCGCTCATCCGCAATGCCCTCAGCGTGCGCTCAAGCTTTCCAGATAGGTCATGACCTTGGCGAATCCAGCCTTGTCGCCATAGGCGCAGCCGGTGTTTTTCATGACCTTGCGGCCATTTTCCTGTGCGGCTTCCTGCTTGAAGATCGCCGGATGACCGGGCGCGCCTGGCTCCGTCAGCACGAATGCCACGCGTCCGCCGGTCACGTTGTAAAAGCGATAGGGCTCGCCGCGCTGCTCGGGCGCAGGAACCAGGCCAGGATAGGTCAGCACCTTGGCCGACAACGCCTCGTACGAGAGCGAGCAGTCGAGTACCAGGCGTGGTGGGGCCGCCGTCTCGGCCTTCGGCGCGCAGGCCGCCACGGTCAGGGGCAGGAGAAGGGAGAGGGCGAAGACCGCCCTCACGCCACCTCGACCCGGTAGCTCTCGATCACGGTGTTGGCGAGCAGCTTCTCGCACATGTCCTTGACCTGGGCCTCGGCGGCGGCCTTGTCGGTCGCGTCCTTCAGGTCGAACTCGATGGTCTTGCCGACGCGCACGCCGTCCACCTGCGGCCAGCCCAGACCGTGCAGGGCGTTCTCGACCGCCTTGCCCTGAACGTCCAGTACGCCGGGCTTCAGGAACACATGAACTTTCGCGCGCACTAGTGCAGGCCTCCTTGGATGACGGTAGGCATCTCTTTCATGATGCCGAGACGACGAGCGACTTCGGTGTAGCCCTCGATCACATCGCCCATGTCGCGACGGAAGCGGTCCTTGTCCAGCTTCTCGTTCGTCTGGCTATCCCAGAGGCGGCAGGAATCGGGGCTGATCTCGTCGGCGAGGATCACACGGGCGAAGTCGTTTTCGTAGACACGGCCAAATTCGACCTTGAAGTCGACCAGGGTGATGCCGACCCCGGCGAAGAGGCCGGTCAGGAAGTCGTTCACCCGCAGGGTGAGGGCCATCATGTCGTCGATCTCCTGGGTCGAGGCCCAGTTGAAGGCGGTGATGTGCTCCTCGGCGACCATCGGGTCGTTCAGCTTGTCGTCCTTCAGATAGAACTCGATGATCGAGCGCGGGAGGGCCTGGCCCTCGGGCAGGCCGAAGCGCTGCGACAGGCTGCCGGCGGCGACGTTCCGGCAGACGACTTCGAGCGGAATGATCTCGACTTCACGGATCAACTGCTCGCGCAGGTTCAGGCGGCGGATGAGGTGGTTCTGAACCCCGATGGAGTTCAGCTTGGTCATCACGTACTCGCTGATGCGGTTGTTGATGACGCCCTTGCCTTCGAGGATCGCCTTCTTTTGCGCATTGAAGGCGGTGGCGTCGTCCTTGAAGTATTGGATGAGAGTTCCCGGCTCGGGGCCCTCATAGAGAATCTTGGCCTTGCCTTCGTAGATCTTCTTGCGGCGGGTGGTCATATGCGCCTTCTCCCAGAGCGAGGGCTCGGCCGCTACCGGAAAACGAAAAACGCGCGCGATTCGATCCCGACGCGCGCGGCTCCAGCTTTAAGGCCCTCTCACTCGTATGAGGCGCGCGGAAAATAGCCGAAGGGGCGCTGTGGCGCAAACGGCGCAAGAGCCGCATCGCATCCTCGTGCGTTTACGTTGCGGGGGACGGGATCAGAGGATATGCAACGCCGACCGACCGCCTATCCGGGGAACACATGACGACCTTCGACGATCGCGAGCGTGGCTTTGAAAAGAAGTTCGAGCTCGACCAGGAGCTGGAATTCAAGGCTGGCGCTCGTCGCAACCGCCTGCTGGGCGAGTGGGCCGCCGGCCTGATGGGCCTGGGCGCCGACAGCGTCGCCGAATACGCCAAGGCGGTGGTGAAGTCCGACTTCGAGCTGCCGGGCGACGAGGACGTGCTGCGCAAGGTGTTCGAGGACCTGAAGGGCTCGGGCGTCGCTGTCAGCGAAGGCGAGGTCCGCATGAAGATGGACGAATTGCTGGCCCAGGCCCGCGAACAGCTCCGATCGGGCGAATAGGCGCCTCGGTCGGACGGCAAAGAGCGCCGCCCTTCGGGGTGGCGTTTTTTTATGGCCGCGTGGCTGACAAGCAGCTGTTTTGTAATAGTTTTTAATTTGCCCCGTCGAGCGCATGCTCCCGCTTTCCGCCATCCAGGCGGACAAGGATGGGAGAAGTGTCATGCGTATGATCGTTCTCGCAGCGTTGGGCGTGATGGGCGTGGCCGGAGCCGCATTCGCCCAGGAAGCCCCCACTCAAGTCGTCAGCATTTATCGCGCCGCACCCGGCCAGCAGGTCGCGCTTCTGAAGTGGCTGGAAGGCCAGGATCGTATAGCCCAGGCCGCGGGGATGGCCGCTGGCCAGCTCTATGTCCACCAGGACGGGGCCAGCTGGGACTTTGTCTGGATATCGCCGGCAGCGACGCGCGAACAGGATGCGGCCCTCGACGCCGCGGCCAAGAAGATGGGCATGGCGACTGGGCCGATGGTCGGGATCGAGCTGCGCAAGTACATCGCTGAGCACACCGACACCTATGCGGCCGGACCGACCACGGCCGCCGCTTGGTTGAAGCGCCTCGGTCAGTAGCGCGAGATCACCCGCCGAAACCCCGTCCGCCGCCGAAGCCGCCGCGGGAGACGACCGAGGTGCGGGTCTGGGCCTTGGGCGGGGCGTACGCGTCGGGCGGATCGAAGCTGCTGCGCGACAGGGTGGTGCGGCCGGTGACGTAGTCGCGACCCATCGCGCCGCCCCAGCCGGTGGTGTAGCCGCCGCCGTAGCGTTCGTCCTGGCGGTAAAGGCCTGTGCCGCGATAGTAGCCGCCGCCGTCGAGCATGCGCCCCACCACGAAACCGGCCAGCAGCGGCCCCCAGAAGCTGCCGCCGCCCTGGGCGCTGCGCGGCACACAATTGCCCTGGCCGTAGACCTCTTCGCAGGTGGCCTGCTGGCTGTAGCGCGGGCTGTTGGCCGCATCGTCATTCTGGGCGGCGGCGTAGGCGGTGTCGCAGGCCGAATCCGGAATGTCGTTGGCGTCCTTGCAGGCCTGCAGGGTCGCGTACTGGAACGCCTCGACCTGTTCGCTGCGCGGCTGCACCTCGTTCCACTGCGCGGGATTCGAGGAATCGCAGGCCGCGACGGTCAGGCCGGCGCCCGCGGCCACCATGGTGGTCAGGGTCAGCGAGGACGAACGCTTGCGCTTTGTCGTCTGGGTCATGCCGGGCCTCAAGGGGTCATGCAGGCGGCGTTCAGCACGCCGACCGCGACGGAGACGCCGGCCAAGTAGACGCCGACCGCGACCTCGCCGTTCTCGATGCGCGCCTTGACGTCGGGCAGGGCGATCACGCGCACCAGGGTGAAGGCAATGATCTGGATGACGCCGGCCAGCAGCGCCCAAGCGACGAACTCCGCCAGCGTCACCGTATGGCTGAGCGCCGAGGCGAGCGGCAGGACGTAGCCGATCAGGGCGCCGACCAGGGCGATGGCGGCGGCCGTGTTGCCCTGTCGGATCAGGTCGCGCTCCCGATAGGGGGTGACGGCCTGGTAGATGACCTTGAAGGCCAGGGTGAATAGCCCGGCCACCACGAAGGCCAGCAGGAAGGCCAGGGCGCCCGTCTGGAAACCGCTGAGGTCGAACATGGTGCTTGGCCCCTTCAGGCTTTGAACTCGCCCACCGTCAGCGGCAGGCCGATCATGATGTCGTGGGTCAGGTCGCCCTTCTGCGGCTCGACCGTGATGGCCAGCAGCAGTTCACGGCCCTCGTCCGGCAACTCGCGTGCGAACAACATGCAGCTCTGATAGATGCGTGCGTAGGGCGGGGCGTCCGCCTCGCGGCTGTCGTGGACGCTCTCCCAGAACGCCACCGGCTCCTGGCGCGCGCTTTCGTCGTCGAACCAGAAGCGGGCGTACTCGGCCAGACCTTCGTCGGTGAATCGGGGCGCGCGGATGCGGTCGTTCCAGACGCGCTGGTCGGCGGAGTTGGCCGGATAGGCGCTGCGCCAGGGAATAAAGAGCGTGAAGTCGTTGGCCGCCTGGCCTTCGCGGTCGTCCGACACCGCCTGCAGCATCACATGGTCGTCGGTGTAGAAGCGATGGACGAAGGCGCCGTCGTCCAGGGCGATCAGGCCCTGGGCGGTGATCTCCAGGGTGTCGCGGTCGAGTACGAAGCGCGTCGCTCCGCCGAACCTGCGCCAGGCGAGGGGATCGAGCACCACTGTTCGGCCGATGGTGACATTGCGGACCACCGGCAGCGTGTCGGGCTCAGTCTTGCCGTGATCGCGGCCGAAAAGCTTACGGAACATAGGATGTGCGGCTTCCTGCGCAGCGGGGGCGAAATCCGGCGGCGTTAAATCGGTCTGTCGCCGCGCCCAAGGCCCAAGAATGAACCTCTGCGACATCTTGTCAAGCGTTCATGGTATGCGTACATGTATGCATGGCCGAGCGTTCTCCAAGGTCCGAGCAAGCCGCCGAGCGCACGCGCGCCTGGCGGGATGCGCGCCGGGCGGCGGGGTTCGTGAAGATCGAGGTCTGGGCGCCCGCCGCCTGTAAGGCCGACATCCAGGCTGCGGTGCAGGCGATCGTCATCGAATCGACGCGCGGGCCTGCGCTGCAAACCAAACCCAGCGACCCGAAGGGCGTGAGACACATGGATCCGATCATCGATACGGCCTGGACCGTACACAGCGTCCGTGACGCGCTGGCGACCAGCGCGCTGGTCCGGGAGGGCGAACTGACGGCGCAGGTCGTTGAGGGCTCTGAGCCGGTCCTGCTGGTGACCATGCACGAGTACGGAGATCTGCCTGTCTATCTCAGCATCGGCCCGCTGCAGATGGTGGTGTCGGTGATCCTGTGGCCGGTGGACGAACAGAAGGACGCCGAGCGGTTCAATGTTTTCCTGCTGAAGGCCCAGAAAATCGTGCCGCTGTCGAACTTCGGCATCAGCACCGTGGACGGCCGCGACTATTACGAGCTGTTCGGCGAAATCTCGTCGAAGACCTCGCTGCAGACCGTGCTGATCGAGCTGCGCATGCTGGCCAGCAACGCCATCGACGCGGCCGGCGACCTGCGTGAGTCGTTCGAGAACCTCGGCGGCGCGGCCGCCTAAGACCGCCGAAGGAGAAAACACATGTCGATCTGGAACAAGCTTTCGGCGCTCTTCCGCGGCGCTGCCCATGAGGGCGCGCAGGGGATCGTGGACGCCAACGCCCTGCGGATTCTGGACCAGGAAATCCGCGACGCCGACGCCGCCCAGGGCAAGGCGCGCGACGAGATGGCCGCCCTGGTCGCCCGCCGTCGTATGCTGGAAAACGAGGCCAAGCAGTTCGCCGAGCAGGCGCGCAAGTACGAGGCCTCGGCCCGCGCTGCGCTCGCCAAGGGTGACGAGGCCCTCGCCCGCGAGGTCGCCCAGCGGATCGCCGACCTGGAGCGCGACGCCACCCAGAAGGCCGATCAGACGGTCGAACTGCGCGCCGCCGAGGACCGGCTGCGCCAAGTCATCACCCAGACCGACGGTAAGATCGAGGCTCTGCGCCGCGAGATCGAGGTCGTGAAGGTCAACGAAAGCGTTCAGCGCGCCCAGGCCGCGGTCGTCTCGCGCGCAGGCAGCACCGGCACGACCCTGGGCTCGGCCGCCGACAGCCTGAAGCGCATCAAGGAGCGCCAGGCCGTGCGCGAGGAGCAGTTCCGCGTGCACGCCGAGCTGGAGGATCGCCGCACCGGCGCGGACCTCGACGCCAAGCTGCAGGCCGCCGGCATCCTGCCCGGCCATGCGGGCGCCGACGATGTGCTGGCGCGACTGCAGGGAACGCCGATGCCTCAGATCGAGGCGCCGCGTCTGGCGATCGAGGACAAGGCCAAGGACTGACCTTGCCGCTAGCCCCTGCAAGGATCACGACATGCGTCGCATCCTCCTGAAACCGCGCCGCGACTGGCTGGCCAAGGCCGAGGCGGTGGGGTTCACCTGGCACCATGCCGACGGCGCGCGATATTGGGACGAGCGCGCCTGCTACGCCTTCACGCTCGCCCAGGTCGAGGACCATATCGAGGCCGCCGCTCAGGAGCTGCACCAGATGTGCCTGGCCTTGGTGGGCGAGGTCGCCGGCAGCGAGGCGCTGATGGCGCGGCTCGCCATTCCGGAAGGGGCGCGCGATCTCGTCGCCGCCTCGTGGACGGCGAAGGAGCCCTCTCTCTATGGCCGGTTCGATTTCGGCTATGACGGTGCCGCTCCCCCCAAGCTCTACGAGTACAACGCCGACACGCCGACCAGCATCTATGAGGCGGCGGTGTTCCAGTGGCTGTGGCTGGAGGACCGGATCGCCGACGGAACCTTCGCCGCCGACACCGACCAGTTCAACAGCCTCTACGAAAAGCTGGTCGCGCGCTTTCGTGGGATATTCCCGGCCGGCGGCTTCGTGCATTTCGCCAGCGACGCCGATCACGCCGAGGACCGCCAGACCGTGCGCTTTCTCGAGGACGTGGCTGCTCAGGCGGGCTTGGAGCCCAAGTTCGTCGCCGTGAAGGACATCGGCCTGGACGCCGACGGCCGGTTCGTCGACGCCGAGGACTATCTGATCGGGGCGATCTTCAAGCTCTATCCCTGGGAGGAGATTTTCCGCGACGACTATGCCGGCGAGATCGCCGGCTCGAAGGCGCGGTTCATCGAGCCGGCCTGGAAGGCGGTGCTATCGAACAAGGGGCTGCTGCCCCTGTTGTGGGAACGGCACGCCGGCCATCCCAACCTGCTGGAAGCCTATTTCGACGACGATCCCAAGGCCGCGGGTCTGGGGCGCAGCTATGTGCGTAAGCCGCTGTTCTCGCGCGAGGGCGCCAATGTCGAACTCTATGACAACGGCCGGCGCGGGCGGGTGCTCGACCAGGGTTATGGGGCCGAAGGCTGGGTCCGTCAGGCGCTGTCGCCGCCGCCGCGGTTCGGCGCCAACTATCCCGTAGTCGGCGCCTGGATGATCGGTGACGAGCCGGCCGGCATGGGCGTGCGCGAGGACCGCGGGCGCATCACCCGCGACCGCTCGCGCTTCGTGCCGCACGTGATCCTGGGCTGAGGGCCGCGCCTACCGCCGCAACTGTCCGTCGAGGTACTTGCGGATCGCCGGGCCGAAGGGCGGGCGCATCTGCTGCAGCGGCTTGTCGGCCTTGATCTGGCTGTAGATCGCCTTTTTGTGGCTGAATTCGCGGAAGCCGTCGACGCCGTGATAGCTGCCCATGCCGGACGGCCCGACGCCGCCGAACGGCAGGTTCTCCTGCGCCACGTGGAAGACCACGTCGTTGACCGTAACCCCGCCCGAGGTGGTGTGGCTGAGCACCTTCTCGCGCTCGGCTTCGTCGGCGCCGAAATAGTAGAGCCCAAGGGGACGATCGCCCTTGTTCACATAGGCGATGGCCTCGTCGATGCCGCTGTAGGTCTTCACCGGCAGCACCGGACCGAAGATCTCCTCCTGCATGACCTTAAGATCGTCGCTGGGGTCGATGATCAGGGTCGGGGCGATCTTGCGATGCTCCTGCTGTGACAGGTCTTCGCCCTCGGGCTTAAGCTCGATCACGCGCGCGCCCTTGGCGCGGGCCTCGTCGACATAGCCCTTGATCCGGTCGTAGTGCCGCTGGGCGACGATGGCGGTGTAGTCGGGGTTGTCCTTCAGGGTCGGGAACATCTTGGCGACCGAGGCCTGGGCGCCGGCGATAAAGGGCTCGAGCTGGTCCTTCGGCGTCAGCACATAGTCGGGCGCCAGGCAGATCTGGCCGGCGTTCAGGGTCTTGCCGTTCATGATCCGCGCCGAGGCGACGCCGATGTCGGCGCCCCTGCCGAGGATCACCGGGCTCTTGCCGCCCAGCTCAAGCGTCAGCGGCACCAGGTTCTCGGCGGCTGCGCGCATGACATGCCGGGCGATTGAGGTCGCTCCGGTGAAGATCAGGTGGTCGAAGGCGAGGGAGGAGAACGCCTGGCCGACCTCTGACCCCCCCGTCACGACGGCGATCTCCTCGTCCGAGAACGCTCCTGCGAACATCCGCGCCATCAGGTCGGACGTCGCGGGCGTGAACTCGGACGGCTTAATGATGGCCCTGTTGCCGGCCGCCAGTACACCGGCGAGCGGGGCGAAGGTCAGGTTCACTGGGAAGTTCCAGGGGCTGATGATCCCGACCACGCCCTTGGGTTGAAAGCGGACCTCGGCCTTGGCGCCGAACAGGCCGAGGATGGCCGGGGTCGGCTTGCGCCTTTCCGGGCGCATCCACTTGGCCAGGTTCTCCTTGGCGTGTTTCAGCGGGCCGACGGAGGCGGCGATGTCGGTGAAGGCGGTCGCCTCGCGCGAGCGCGAGCCGAAGTCCTCGTTGATCGCGTCCTCGATGGCGCGGCGGTTGTCGATCAGCAGGGCGATGGCCCGGTCGATCCGGCTTGTCCGCATCCGGGCGCTCGGCTCTCCGTCCCTCAGATGGGCCGCCTTCTGCCTGGCCAGCAAGGCGTTCATCGCGGCGGCGTCCATGGCATTCCCTCCCGATCCCGATCCGGCGGATGTTCGGATAATGACGTTAGGGAATGGAAGTCCGCGTGCAAATGCCTCTGGACTGACGCGGCGGCGGGTGGGGTTTTCTTACCTCGAACAACCGGCCAAGCCGGGCCCACCAGGAAGGAACGACCATGCCCGAAGCCCTTATTATCGACGCCGCGCGCACCCCGCGAGGGATCGGAAAGGTCGGCAAGGGCGCCCTGGCCGACTTCCACCCGCAGCATCTGGCCGCCACGGTCCTGAAGGCCATCGCTGAGCGCAACAATCTGAACACCGCCGAAGTTGACGACATCATCTGGGGCACCTCCAGCCAGCGCGGCAAGCAGGGCGGGGACCTGGGCCGGATGGCCGCGCTAGACGCCGGCTACGACATCAAGGCCAGCGGCATGACCCTGGACCGCTTCTGCGGCTCGGGCATCACCACCGTGAACCTGGCCGCCGCGCAGATCATGTCGGGCATGGAGGACCTGGTTGTTGCGGGCGGGACCGAGATGATGTCCTACACCGCCGCCAGCGCCGATCCCTCGACGCCGCCGATGATGGACGCCGGCAACCTGCGCCTGCGCGCGCGCCATCCGCAGAGCCAGCAGGGCGTCTGCGCCGACGCCATCGCCACCCTGGAAGGCATCGAGCGTCAGGCCCTGGACGAGCTGGCCCTGGTCAGTCAGCAGCGCGCCGACGTCGCGATCCGTGAAGACCGCTTCGCCAAATCGCTGGTGCCGGTCTATCGCGAGGACGGCTCGCTCGCCCTCGACCGCGAGGAGTTCCCGCGCCCGCAGACAACGCTGGAGGGGCTGTCGGCCCTGAAGGCCTCGTTCGAAATGATCGCGAACGTGCCGGTCGACGACAAGGGCACGACCTATGGCGACCTGATCCGCCAAGTCTATCCGGACCTGAAGATCCGCCACGTCCACCATGCCGGCAACTCGTCGGGCGTGGTCGATGGCGCGGCGGCGATCCTGCTGGCCTCGCCGGCCTACGCCGCCAAGAACGGCCTGAAGCCGCGGGCCAAGGTGGTGGCCATGGCCAATATGGGCGACAGCCCCACGCTGATGCTCAACGCTCCGGTCCCGGCGGCGCAGAAGGTGCTGGCCAAGGCCGGCCTGACGATCGACGACATCGACCTCTTCGAGATCAACGAGGCCTTCGCGGTGGTGGCCGAGAAGTTCATCCGCGACCTGAACCTCGACCGCGACAAGGTGAACGTGAACGGCGGGGCCATGGCGCTCGGCCACCCGATCGGGGCCACCGGCTCGATCCTGATCGGCACCGTCCTTGACGAACTGGAGCGCCGCGACCTCAAGCGCGGCCTCGTCACCATGTGCGCGGCCGGCGGCATGGCTCCTGCGATCATCATCGAACGGGTCTGATGGGAAGAGGCGGGGCGCTGATCGCGCCCCGCCGACTTCAGTTCAGCCGGACGTCGGCGACCTTGTCCTGATAGTCCTTCTTCGGGTCGCTCCCGAGCAGCAGCTTGACGCCGGCCAGCAGGTTGTTCTCGTTCAGCCAGATCTGGGCGCGGTCGGGCACGAAGCGCAGCAGTTGCAAGTTCGGATCGCTCTGGCCGCCTTCGAACCAGGCGGCGACAAAGCGGTTCCAAAGCCGGTCGATCATGGCCGGATCGTTGTCGGCCACCAGTTCACCCTGCACGGCGGCGAAGATGTCGTGGCTCTTGTCGGCGAAATAGGCGGCCGCCTCGTGGCGCGCGCCCAGCGCCTGGACCAGATCGCTGTCCTTGGCGGTGAAGAACCAGATCGCCCGGCGATCGTCGCCGTCGAATTGGGCGGTCATCGGCTGGGCGTGGCCTTCCTCGACACCGACCAGACCCAGCATCAGGGTCATGTCGGACTTCAGCGCCTTCCAGAACTTCTCTTCGATCTCGGTGGGGGTGGTCATGAATGGCTCCTCCGTTCAAGCGAGGTGAACGGAGGGGCCCCATGGGCGTTGCGGCCGAGCTTGCGAGTTTATTTCGTCGCCGGCTGGGAACAATCCCGCCAGGCAGCCTAGGCTGTGCGGGCGATGAGGCGAGCCAGGCGCGCCACGCCGTCGTCGATCTGCTCCGGGGTGGGCAGCGAGTAGCTGAGGCGGATGGTGTTGGTCGCCGAGGTCTCGGCGAAGAACGGGGCGCCCGGCACGAAGGCGACGCGCTCTTCCTCGATGGCGCGGGCCAGCAGGTCCTTGCCGTCGATCCCCTCGGGCAGGCGGATCCAGACGAACATGCCGCCCTCGGGCTTGGACCAGGTCACGCCCTGCGGCATGTGGCGGGCCAGGGCGTCGAGAAGAGCCTTGGCCTTGGCGCCATAGGCGCCGCGCAGGCGCGACAGGTGCTGTTCGTAGTCCTCGGTGACGGTGCGCCAGCCGACCATCTGGTTGATCGTCGAGACGTGCAGGTCGCTGCCTTGCTTGAGCAGGACCAGCTTCTCGATCACCGCCTTCGGCCCGCACACCCAGCCGAGGCGCAGGGCCGGCGAGATGGTCTTGGAGAAGGTGCCGCAATAGAGCGTGCGGGCGGTCTCGATGGAGCCCGAGCGTGCGATGTCGAGCGCCAGCAGGCTGGGCAGGGCCTCGCCGCCGAAGCGCAGTTCGCGATAGGCCGCGTCCTCGATCAGCGTCATGTCCAGCTCGCCGGCCAGATCCAGCAGGGCCTCGCGCTGCGGTAGCGACAGGCTCTCGCCGGTCGGATTGGCGTAGTCGGGAACGAAGTAGCCGAGCGGGCGGGGCTTGCGCCCGGCCATCAGGGCCTGGGCGTCCACGCCGTCGGTCAGCGCCCCGTCGGGCAGGTCCAGATAGTGGGGTTCGTAGGAGGTGAAGGCCTGCAGCGCGCCGAGATAGGTCGGGCGCGCGACCATCACCGTATCGCCGCGCGTCAGGAACAGCTTGCCCAGCAGGTCCAGCGCCTGCTGCGAGCCGGCTGTGAGCATGATGTTGTCGGGCGTGCAGGGCACGCCGTGGATCGCCATCCGCTCCACGATCCATTCACGTAGGGGCAGATAGCCCTCACTGACGGAATACTGGAGGGCCTGCTGCGAAAGCTGCCGATCGGACAGCACCGCGTCATAGGCGGCCTGGATGCGGTCGGCCGGGAACAGTTCCGGATCGGGGATGCCGCCGGCGAAGGAGAGGATGTCGGGCTGGTCGAGCAGCTTCAGCAACTCGCGGATCTCGTTGGCGCGAACGCGGGTCATGCGTTCGCTGAAGCGCTGGGCCCAGTCGGTTTGGTCGGTCATGGTTGTATGGTCTCGCATGGGGTCGGGGACGGGGCGGTGTCCGTCCGTTGACGCCGCGCGAGTGCGCAGCGCCGCCTGATCAGATCAGGGGCGTCATACGATGCAGGTCGGGCCCTGGGTGCGGCGGCGCCAGAAGCGCCGCCGGCCATGCTTGGTCTTAGCCATGCCGGATCTCTAACCCTACTCGGCCGCCTTGGCCATGGCGTCCTGGCCGAATACGCGGGCGAAGACCACGTCGACGTTCTTGAAGTGATAGCCGAGGTCGAACAGCTCGGAGAGCTCGGCGTCCGAGAGGATCACCTCCGGGTCGGCTTTCAGGAAGTCGAGGAAGTTTCCTTCACCGCGCCAGACCTTCATGGCGTTGCGCTGAACCGCGGCGTAGGCGCCTTCGCGGCTGATGTCCTTCTGGGTCAGGGCCAGCAGGACGCGTTGCGAGTGAACCAGCCCGCCAAGGCGGTCGAGGTTCTTCTGCATGTTGGCCGGATAGACCAGCAGACGGTCGACGACATTGGCGAGGCGGCGCAGGGCGAAATCCAGGTGGATGGTGCTGTCCGGGGCGATGCCGCGCTCGACCGACGAGTGGCTGATGTCCCGCTCGTGCCAAAGGGCGACGTTCTCCATGGCCGGGACGACCGCCGAGCGGACCAGACGGGCCAGGCCCGTCAGGTTCTCGGTCAGGATCGGGTTGCGCTTGTGCGGCATGGCCGACGAGCCCTTCTGGCCGACGTCGAAGAACTCTTCGGCCTCAAGCACCTCGGTCCGCTGCAGGTGGCGGATCTCGACGGCGAGGCGCTCGATGGAGCTGGCGACGACGCCGAGGGCCGCGAAGTAGGCCGCATGTCGGTCCCGCGGAATGACCTGGGTCGAGACGGGCTCGACGGCCAGACCCATCTTCTCCGCCACGTGGGCTTCGACCTCGGGCGCGACGTTGGCGAAGGTGCCGACCGCGCCGGAGATCGCGCAGGTGGCGATCTCGAACTTGGCCATGGCCAGGCGCTCCTTGGCGCGCTGGAACTCGGCGTAGTGACCGGCGAGCTTGAGGCCGAAGGTGGTCGGCTCTGCGTGGATGCCGTGGCTGCGGCCGACGGTCGGCGTCAGCTTGAACTCGAACGCGCGCTTCTTCAGCGCTGCCAGCACCAGGTCGACGTCCTCGATCAGAAGGTCGGTGGCGCGCGAAAGTTGGACGGCGAGGGCGGTGTCGTTGACGTCGGACGAGGTCATGCCCTGGTGCAGGAAGCGGGCTTCCGGGCCGACGATCTCGGTCACATGCGTCAGGAAGGCGATGACGTCGTGCTTCACTTCGCGCTCGATGGCGTCGATGCGGTCGACGTCGAAGATCGCGTCGCGACCTTTCTCCCAGATGGTCTCGGCGGCCAGCTTCGGGATCACGCCCAGTTCCGCCATCTTGTCGGCGGCGTGAGCCTCGATCTCGAACATGATCTTGAAGCGCGTCTGCGGGTCCCAGATCTTGGCGGCTTCCGGGCGGGCGTAACGGGGGATCATGGCGGGGCTCCTTCGGCGCGCGTGTTAGCCTCCCGGAGCCTCAATCGCAATGTGCGGGGCGCTTAAGTCGCGGCCTTGAGATAGGTCGGGACCAGGCTTTCGAGGCCGCTGGAGATGATCTGCACGCCCACGCAGAGCAACAGGAAGGCGACGAGGCGCGACAGCACCCGCGCGCCGGAGCGGCCCAGCATGGAGAGCACCACGCTGGACCAGCGGTAGAAGACGCCCACCATCAGGGCGACCAGCACCGCGGCCAGGCTGACTCCGATGAAGAAGGTCAGCACCCCGTGCCCCTCGGCCGGGCGCTGGGACGACAGTGCGATAGCCACCGAGATCGCGCCGGGTCCGGTGGTGAACGGCATGGTCAGCGGGAAGAAGGCGACGTCGTCGTGCGCCTTCTCGGCCGGAGCCGCAGCGTTGGCCTTGCGGTCCTCCTGCACCTCCGGGTCCATCAGCAGGCTCCAGGCGCGGATGGCGACCACCAGGCCGCCGGCCACGCGCAGCGCGCCCAGGCTGACACCGAAAAATCCGAGGATGTAGCTGCCCAGCAGCAGCGAGCCTAGCAGGATGAAGAGGGCGTAGACCGCGATCCGCCAAGCCAGGGCGTGCCGGTCGCCCCGCCCTTCGGTCACCTGATGGAAGGTAAGCGCGGCGCCGAGCGGATTGACGATCGAGAACAGGGCTGGGAACGCCAGAAGGAAGGCGCCGACGACGGTGTTCAGCGGAAGCGGATCGAGGGTCATGCGGGGGGGAACCTAGGCGCAGGCGGGGGACCTGCGCCAGGGGTCAGGCGCCGGCGGCCTCCAGTTCGGTCTGCTTCAGCGCGTCGGCCATGTCCTTGGGCAGGGTGATGGCGGCCAGGAGATAGTGAACGCCCGCCCATGCATAGATCAGCAGGTTGAGGATGATGCCCTCCCGCGTGCCCTTGGCCATGGCGGCCTTGCAGGCGGCGTCGACAACGGCCCCAGCGCCTTCGCGCCCCACGCCGCCCGGGCACATCTCGAAGAACGAGCCGAGGTTGTTCACCGCGAAATTGTGTTGCGAGAGCATGTCGATGCACCAACCGCAGAAGGGCGGGCCGAAGCCGAGCGCAATCAGGTTCAGCACGAAGAACAGCAGGGCGGTTGCGGTGGCCCGCATGCGCAGGCTGACGGCGTTCTGGATCACTCCGAAGGTCGGGCCGAGATAAGTGTAGTGGAAAACGCCGGGGATCAGCAGCAGGGCTGCGGCGACCTTCCAGTCCGGCCGGGTGTAGACCAGGATGTAGAGCGGGCAAGCGATCAGCAGGCCGATCGCGGGCACCAGGGCGTACCAGCGGCCGGATTTCTTGGCGGCCCAGTCGGTGAGGAACCCGCCCAGCAGTGTGCCCGCGCCCGACGCGACGCCGCCGATCAGGCCGAAGATGATGCCGACGGTCGCCAAGTCCAGGCCGAAGGTTCGGATGAAGTAGGGCGCGGAATACTGCCCGGTGCCGTAGCCGGCGAAGGAAGCCAGCGTGATACCCGCCACCATGTGGAAGAAGCCCCACCTGCCGAAGATGCGCTTGGCGACGGCCAGGATCGACGGCGGCTTGGCGTGGACGGGCGGAGCGGTTTCGTCGCCTTCCGTGAGCGGGATGTCGCCCGCCTGCTCAGCCACCAGGCGGTCGGAGTAGCCGCGCGGGGGCTCCTTGACGAAGACCTTCAGCAGGATCGCGACGATGATGCCGGGCAGGCCGACCATCATGAAGGCCATCCGCCAGTCGAGGTTCTGGGCGATCCAGCCGCCGGCCACCGCACCGAACATGGTGCCGAGCGGGATGCCGAACGAGTAGATCGAGAGCGCCGAGGCGCGCTTCTTCGGTTCGAAATAGTCGGAGATCAGCGAGTGGGCGGGAGGGGACAGGCCGGCCTCGCCGACGCCCACGCCGACCCGAAACAGCATGAGCTGCAGGAAGCTGTGGGCCATGCCGCAGAGCGCGGTGAACCCCGACCAGATCACGATGGCTATGGTGATGATGTTGACCCGGCTGTGACGCTCGGCCACGCGGGCGATCGGGATGCCGAGAGTCGTATAGAGCAGGGCGAAGGCCAGGCCGCCGAGCAGGCCGAGCTGCGTGTCGGTCAGCTTCAGGTCCACTTTGATCGCCTGACCGATGGTGGCGATGATCGTGCGGTCGATGAAGTTGAAGGTATAGGCCAGGACCAGGAGCCAAAGGACGGTCTGCTTGTAGCCCTCGGAAAACAGCGGCTTGCGTGCGGACGCGGCGGCGCCGGCTGCGGTCTCGGCCATGGGACCTCCCCCTCGAGGTTATGTTGTTTTGCGCAGGTTACGCATGGCCGTGCGGAGAGGGGAAGGAGAAAGCGGCGTGAGCGTCTTCAGCCCACCAGTTGGGCGATGCTGGCGGCCAGCTCGCTGGGGCGGAACGGCTTGACCAGCCGGGCGACGCCCTCGACGTGAAGCTCCACTTCCTCGGAGCCCGACACCACGACCGCGCGTGAAAGCGGGGCTATCTGGCGCAGGCGCATCGCGAGGTCGGCGCCGTTCATGCCCGGCATCAGGTGGTCGGTGACCAGCAGGTCGAAGGGTTCGCCACGATCGACATGGTCGAGCGCCTCCTCGGCGCTCGCGAACTCGACGACGTCATAGCCGAGCTCGCTGAGGATTTCGCTGGTGGTCGACCGCACCAGCGCCTCGTCGTCGACCAGCAGGGCGCGTCCCGCCAGGCGCACCAGGATCGGCAGTCCGGCCTCGTCATCTTGAACCGTCGCGCCGGCCTCCGCCACCGGCAGCCACAGGGCGACCGTGGTGCCGGCCCCCACCTGACTGTCGATCCGCAGCGCCCCGCCGAGTTGGGAAGCCAGGCCGTGGGCCATCGAGAGGCCGAGACCCGTTCCCTTGCCGACGCCTTTGGTCGAGAAGAACGGCTCGACCGCCCGCGCGATCATCGCCTCGTCCATGCCGCAGCCTGTGTCGATGACGGCCAGTCGTACGTAGTCCCCGGCCGTAAGGTCGCCGCTCTCGGCGGACCGCTCGACCGAGGCGCGAATTTGCAGACGCCCGCCGTCGGGCATCGCGTCGCGAGCGTTCACGCACAGATTGATCAGCGCCATTTCGAGCTGGTGCGGATCGGCCAGGGCGTCGGGCAGATCGGCGTCACAGACACAGGTCAGCTCGACCTTCGGGCCGATGATGCTGCCGAGCAGCGTGCCCAGGCCCTGGACGAGGCCCGCAATGTCGGTGGGACCGGTCTTGAGGGGCTGCTGGCGGGCGAAGGCCAGGAGGCGCTGGACGAGGGTGGTGGCGCGTTCGGCGGACTGCAGCGCGTTCTCGACCAACCGCTGTTCGCGCTCGCCAAGGCCGCGGCGCTGCAGCAGGTCCAGGCTGCCGACGATCGGCGTCAGCAGGTTGTTGAAATCATGCGCCACGCCGCCGGTGAGCTGGCCCATGGCCTCCAGCTTCTGGCTCTGGCGCAGGGCCGCCTCGGCGGCTAGCAACTGCTCCGTGCGCTCGGTGACGCGAGTTTCCAGCGTCTGGGCGAACTCACGCAGTTCGGCTTCGGCGCGTGCGCGCTCGACCGCTTCCCAGGTGCGCGTGGCGACGTCGAGCGCCAGGGTGGCGTCCTCGGGCTTCCAGATCCGCGCATTGGCATCATGCAGATAGAAGACCGAGCGCAGGCGTCCACCGCGGATCAAAGGCACGACCAGCAAGGCCCGGGCGACCAGCGAGCCATAGGTGGCCGCATAGGCCGCAGAGCGCGGATCCGAGGTGACGTCGTCGATGCGCAGGATCCGGCCCTCGCGCAGAGTGTCGGCAACCAGCGGGCCGAAGCCGTCCAGCCGCCGATTCTGGCCGCCCAGGCTGAGCACGGAGCCGTCGGTCCAGTCGCGGTCGATGCGGACATGCTCGACGGCGGCGTCGACCTCTCCATAGCCGGCGCGGCTGACGCCCAGATGCGCGCCCAGCACCTCAGAGGCGGCGTTGGTGATGTCGATCGGATCGACCAGGTTGCGGATCTGGTCGCTGAAGGCGAGCAGGAACGATTTGCGGCGCTGCGACAGCACCTTGGCGGTCGAGTCCGTACAGACGTCGAGCACGCCGGCGATGGCGCCGTCGTCGTCGCGAACCGGGCTGTAGGAGAAGCTCCACCAGGTGTCTTCCGGATAGCCGTTGCGGGTCATCAGCAAGGGCAGGTCTTCGGACCACGTGGCCTCCCCGCTCAAGGCCTGTCGCAACAGGGGCTCGATGTCCGGCCAGACGTCGCTCCAGACCTCGCCGAACGGACGGCCCATCGCCGAGGGATGTCGCGCACCAAGGAACGGCGCGTAGGCGTCGTTGTAGAAGAAGGTGAGGTCCTTCCCCCATCCCAGGCACATTGGATGGCGCGAGCTGAGCATCAGCTCCAGAGTCGTCGTAAAAGCGCGCGACCAGCTCGCGCGCGGGCCGATCGGCGTCGCGTCCCAGTCGATCGCCTGCAGCAGCGACGCCGCCGTCGCCGATGGAGCTTCTTCAATGCTCACGCGCGATCCCGCCTTCCCGATCCTCGTCCGCGCGGAACCTAGCACGGAGTTCGTTCAACGGCGTCGGAAAGCCGAGGTTCCGATCGGACCGACACACCACCGGTTCCACTTGACCGAGGATTGGGGCTGCGCGGCCTGTCGACGGATTATCCACTATTACATCCCAACCCCGCCGCAGGCGGTCGCTGACCAGCGGACCGACTGCGTGGAGTACGAGACGGGAGCCTACAGGCCTCGACCCTAGGCCTTGGTCTTCATCGGGTCGCCGTGGGTCTTGTTGAGCGCAGCGCCGGCTTGAGCCAGGCGCGCGGCCTCGTCGGCGGAGACCTGGCTTGGGCCGGTCAGCTTGATGGTCGCCATCTGAAAGCCGCCGCTGGGTTCGAGACGGGCGTCCAGGTCGGTCATCTGGGCGCCGCGCCAGAACGCGAAGTTCATGTGGGCCTTAAAGCCCTTCAGCAGGCAGACCGGGCCGTCAGCCGAGGACCACATGGGGTGGCCCCACTTGAAGTCCTCGGACAGGCCTTGGGCCAGAAGGGCGGTGCGCAGGTCGCGGGCGGTCGCCTGCTGCCAGTCGGGCAGGGTGGCGAGGTAGGCGTCGACTTTCGCGGACATGGCGGAATCCCCGGTCTATCGCTGAGCCGTCTGGCCCATCGACCAGCAGACGCCGAACGGGTCGCGCAGCCGGCCGTAGCGGTCGCCCCAGAACATCAGCGAGACCGGCTCCAGCACCTCGGCGCCGGCCTGGACCGCGCGGTCGAACCAAGCGTCGATGTCGTCCACCTGCAGATGCATGGTGAAGGAGTTGGAGGGCTGGTGCTCGTAGCCGTGGCCCATCTCCGGGAAGCAGTCGCAGAGGAACAGCGAGCCTCCGTTGATCACCAGGGCGCAATGCATCAGCCGTTCGCCGTCCTGGGCCGGCAGGCGCATCAGTTCCTGGGCTCCGAAGGCCTTCTGATAGAACTCGGCGGCCTTGGCGGCGCCGACCACGTTCAGGTGCGGAATGACGCCCTTCATCGGCGCATCGATGGCGGCCACGGTCTCGGCGGCGGTGTCCATGGTGGCGGTGGTGGTCATTGCGATCCTCCTTGCATGTGCGCCGACGGGCGCTTTGAACCTAGGACGGGCGGGAGAGGCCGAGATCGACAGGGCCCACCAAAAAATCAGCCGTCGCCGGCCAGGCTGTCGAGATGCTGGCGGATATGGGCCGCCTCGGGCGCGCTGTTGGCGAGTGCGATGGCGCGGTCGAAAGCTTCGCGCGCCTCACGGCGGCGGCCTAGCTGCTTGAGGAAGCCGCCCTTGGCGCCGTGGAAGTAGAAGTAGCCGGAGAGCTGGCCCTCCAGCGGTTCGATCATGGCGAGGGCCGCCTCCGGCCCTGCGGTCTTGGAGACCGCCACCGCACGATTCAGGGTGATCACCGGCGAGGGCGTCATCTGTTCCAGGGTGGCGTAGAGCAGGTCGATCTGCGCCCAGTCGGTCTCGGAGGCGGTGCGAGCGCGGGCGTGCAGGGCGGCGATCGCGGCCTGGACCTGATATGCGCCCGGCGTGCGGTGGCGCATAGCCTTGTCGAGCAGGGCCAGGCCCTCGGCGATCATGTTGTGGTTCCAGAGTTCGCGGTCCTGATCCTCCAGCAGCACGACCTGGCCGTTGGCGTCGAAGCGGGCGGCGGCGCGCGAATGCTGCAGCAGCATCAGGGCCGCCAGGCCCATGATCTCCGGTTCGGTCGGAAACAGCCGCAGCAACAGGCGTGCGAGGCGGATCGCCTCGATCGCGAAGGGCTGGCGCGCATCGGCCTCAGCCAGGGTGGCCGAATAGCCTTCGTTGAACATCAGGTAGACCACGGCCGCCACATCGGCCAGACGCTCGGCGCGTTCGGCCGGGCCGGGCGCCTCGAACGGCACCTTGGACTGGCCGACGCGGGCCTTGGCGCGGGTGATGCGCTGCTCCATCGCCGCTTCGCTGACTAGGAAAGCGCGGGCGATCTGCCTGACCGACAGGCCGCAGACGATGCGCAAGGCGACCGCGACCTGCTGCACCGCGGGCAGGTCGGGATGGCAGCAGATGAACAGCAGCCGCAGGATGTCGTCGCGATAGTCCGATCCGTCGAGCCGCTCGGCCAGCGGCGCCTCGACGTCGTCGAGGTCGGAGATGGTCTCTTCCGCCGGCAGCGCCTGCTGGCGCGCGCGGCGGCGCACGCCGTCGATGCCGCTGTTGCGCCCGACCAGGATCAGCCAGGCGGCCGGATCGCGCGGCGGGCCCTTTTCCGGCCAAGACTTCAGCGCGCGCAGGCAGGCGTCCTGGAAGGCTTCCTCGGCGACGTCTAGGTCGCGGAAGTAGCGCAGCAGGGCGCTGACCGCCTGCGGGCGGGCGGATGTCAGGGCGGCGTCGATCCAGGCGGGGTCGGTGGTCACGTCATGGGTTTCCCAGGCAGGTAGAGCATCAGCGGGCGCAATTCGTAGGCGCCGCCCGGATTCGCCTGACCGAGCTCGCGCGCGATCTGCAGACCCTCGTCGAGGCTATCGACATCGACGATGTAGAAGCCGAGCAATTGTTCCTTGGTCTCGGCGTAAGGGCCATCGATCACCAGGTTCTGCGACTTGCGCAGGGTGGTGGCCGAGGTGGTGGGCTGCAGGCGGATAGCGGGGCCGAGCTTGTCGGCGATCCGGTCATGGACGACCTGAAGCCTGGCCATGACAGCCTCGTCCTCCTCCTTGCTCCAGGCGGAGGTGACGGCTTCGTCGTTGTAGCAGAGGATGGCGTAGCGCATTTGAGCCTCGGTTCTCCCTAAGGACGGACCACCGCGTCCGTTTCCGACAGGGGTCTCACAGAAAATCGCAAGTTAACAGCGCGGCGCCCCCGTCGCGCAGCTGGCGGCGTTCGTCGCACGGGGCGCGCTGCTGTCCAGGTTGAGCGCAGTCTTGCAGACCCCGCCGGGCTTGCGCGGCAGGAAGAGGCCCGACGGACGCCGCTCGGGCGTCGGATGACGGGGTTTGGAATGAAGAAGCTGGTACTTCTGGGGGCGGTCGCCGCCTGCACGCTTGGCGTGGGCGCGGCCCAGGCCGCGACGATCTACACCCAGGACTTCTCGGGCGGTCTGCGCGCCAACGAGAGCGTCGGGGGCAAGTTCAGCGTCGCTGGCGGCACGGTCGGCCACCAGGCGGGGAATTATGTCAACAACGACTATTCCTATTATCAAGTCCGGCTCGACCTGACGAAGGCGAGCAGCGCCCTGCTGAGCTTCGACTACGACCTGCACAGCGAATACACCTGGGACGGCTTCAACCTCGCCTACGCGGTCGACGGCGTCTTCTCGCCGGCCCATCTGCTTGACCCGACGACGCCGGGCCTCTTCCGCTCGCTGGGCGGTCGCGCCGGCGAACTCTTGGGGCCGAGAGGGCTCTCCGGGATCGAGACCGGACGCGCGAGCTTCGATCTCGCGCCGCTGCTGGGTCAGGTCGTCGATATCCGCTTCCAGTTCGCGAGCGACCACTCGCTGGTCGGCCGCGGCCTCAAGATCGACAACCTGACGGTCACTGGCGGGCTGCCGAGCGCAGTTCCCGAACCCGCGACCTGGGCGATGATGATTGCGGGCTTCGGGATGGCGGGCGGAGCTATCCGCGCCCGCCGCAGAACCTTCTCAGCGACAGCGGCCTGACCCAATTCAGGCCGTCTCCTCGGCCCCAGGCCGAGGTCGGCGCCGCCCTCCGCCTTTTCGAGCTTAGGCGGACGGGCGGCGCCTTCATGTCTGCAGGCCGCTCAGTCCTGGTGGAGCGCCAGCCTTTCGGTGACGGCGTTTACGTAGGACGGCCCCACGGCGACGTTCACGCCGTCCTCCAGCACCAGTGAGATCAGTCCCTTGCCCAGGCGCTGAACCTCGCGGACCTTGGCCGGCCGCACGAAGGCAGAGCGGTGCACGCGAACAAGTTCGGCCGGCGGCAGCTTGCGTTCCAGGGCGTTCATGGTGGCGCGGTGGATGTGGCTGCGGGTGGCGGTGTGCAGCAGCACATAGTCCTTGGCGGCCTCGATCCAGTCGATCTCCGACAGCGGCACCCGCACATAGCCGGTGCGGACTTGCACCCAGAACCCGTCGGAATCCTCCTCGCCGGCGCCTTCCTCGGCGCGGGCCGCGGCAGCGCGCAGGGCCTGGCGGCGGCGGGCGCGTTCGATCGCCTGGCGCAGCCGGTCGAACCGTACCGGCTTCAACAGATAGTCGGCGGCCTCCACCTCGAAGGCGTCGGCGGCGTAGAGCTCGAAGGCGGTGACGAAGACAATCTCTGGCCGCTCCTCGGGCGGTAGCCCGGCGGCCACGGCCAGGCCGCTGCGTTCCGGCATCTGGATGTCCAGCAGCACCAGGTCGGGCTTCAGCGCGGCGACCTGCTCGGCGGCCTCGCGGCCGTTTCGAGCCGTCCCGACCACCTGCACGTCCGGCACCTGGGTCAACAGCGCGGACAGCCGCTCAAGGGCCGCCGGTTCGTCGTCGACGAGCAACAGGCGCATCATGCCGCGACCCTCCGGCGGAATGGGGTGACGGTCGCGTTCCACTGCAACGGGAGGCGGACCACGGCCAGATAACCGCGCGCCAGCGGGACGGCCTGGAGCGAGCCGCGCTCCCCGTAGAGGGTCTCGAGCCGCATGCGGATGTTGACCAATCCTACCCCGGCGCCGGGGCGCACCTCATCGCTCTGACCCCCGCCGCCGTCATCCTGGACCTTCAAAACCAGATCCTCTCCGTCCTGGCTGGCTTCGAGCCGGATGGTGACCGTCTCGCTGGTGGACGAGACGCCATGCTTGATGGCGTTTTCGATGAGCGGCTGGAGCAGGAACGACGGGGTCTGGGCGTTGCGCAGGTCGTCCGGACAGATGAACTCCACAGCCAGCCGGTCGCGGAAGCGGACGCTCTCGATCTCGAGATAGGCCTGCAAGGTGGCGAGCTCGTCCTCCAGCGGGATCAGGGCCTGGGGATCGGCCACCAGCGTCACGCGCAGGAAGTCGGCGAGCTTGGAGAGCATGGTCTCCGCCTCGTCAGAGCGGCCGGTGATGACGGCGGCCGACACGGCGTTCAAGGTGTTGAACAGGAAGTGCGGATTGAGCTGGTAGCGCAGCGCCGCCAGCCGCGCGGCGCTGGCTGCGGCGTTGGCCTCGCTGGCGGCGGTGCGCGCGTCGGCCAGTTGACGCTCGCGTTCGCGCACCATCCAGTTGGCCTGCAGCGTCAGGTAGATCGCGCCCAACATGCCGAGGATCCAGAAGAACCCCACGCTGTTCGCGGCGAACCGCATGAATCGGGTGCGGTTCGGAGACCAGCTTTCGGCCGTGTGCGAAAGTTCCATGATCAGTACGTCGGCCGAGGCCAGCGTCACGGCGGCCAACACCACGACGCCGGCCATGAGCAGGGTGCGCGCGACGGGGTGCATTTCCCGCACCCATACGGCCACGCGATAGAGCGCGATCGAGGACAGGATCCCCAGAACGTTGATGGCGATGACCGTGTAGATCAGCAACGTCGTGAGGCGGACGCCGATCAGGACGCCGATCGACGAGGCTAGGAAGCCGGACAAGACCCAGACGCCCAGCGTCAGCCAAGCCGCCTGTCGCGATTCATCGGTCTTGAACATCGGTCCCCTCGCGTCCAATCGGCGAAGACTAGCTCAAGGGCGCGCGCGAGGCGTCGCCTTTGGTCGACGCGCCGTCCGGATTGGTCGATCCGTTCAGCCTGTCGCCAGCCGCGTTTCCAGTTCGGAGAGGTCGGCGACGAACCACACCTGGCGACCGCGGTTGGACTCCCGGACGAAATCGCGCAGCGGCGCGCTCTGCTTCAAGGCCGGGGAGATGTCGCCGACGATGACGACTCGCAGGCCGTAATTGACAAACTTCTGCAGCATGTCGCCGGCCAGGCCGGAGGCCAGCCGCAGGAAGTCGGGCGAGAGGTTCGCAGCGGGCAGGATCACCAGCCGGGCCTCGTGCGAGAACGCCGCCCCAACAAGGTCGCCCGCGTCGCGGTCGGTTGACAGCGGGGCGCCGTCCGTGGGCCAGGCCACGGCCAGCAGACCGCCGAGTTCGAGGGCTTGTACAGTCATCTCACCAGCCGGGTTTCCGTTATCGAGAGCATGGCGGCCACGTCGCCGGGCGCGCCGATCAGCACGACCTTGAGCTGTCGGCGGGCAGGATCGTAGGCGAGGTCGATGCTCATCAGGTCGCCTGAGGGCGTCCCGCCGGCCCGCGCCGCCGGCAAGCAGGCAGCCAGGTCTCGCGCGGTTTCGGCGTCGACCTCGGCCACGTCGACGATGGCGGTCACGCGCGCGTGCGGAGCCGGCCTTTCCGGTTCGCCTGCGAGGGCGGCGAGGTCCGACTGCAGAATGCGGTATTGGCGGCCGACCCTTGTCGCGCGCAGCCGGCCCTCGCGGATGAACCGTAGGATGGTCTTCGGATGCAACTTCAACCGCTCGGCGGCGGCGGCGACGCTCAGGACGTTCTCGGACACGAAAGCCTCGGTGTTTATTCCCTTATGATCCGAAAAGATCGGATGTTGGAGTCTTATTGGGAATTTGGAGGAGCATCTTGTTCGTGACCTCACCTCACTAAGCGCCGGCCGATTAGTCGTTTGCGGCCCATTGCCTCGGCGCGTCATCCTGCGTGCGACGCTGCAGGGGGCAGACTGATGGCGAGTGGCGGGCTTACCGCCGACTGGGCGGCGAGGCCCGGTCGGCAGCCGGCGATGTATGCGATGTGCAGCCCGGCGATAAGGCTCTGGACGGCTGGTGCGGGCGCGGGTGGCCGCCCGCTAGTTGGTCCCGCACGGGGTCCCGGAAAATCCTCCCGAGCGCTGGACGCGGGGCGCGGTGCAGCGAGACGCGGTTGTCCCGGAGAAGCGCAGCCTCCTATAACGACGGTATCGTCGCGAGCCGAACCCCATGCCCAAGCGTAGCTTGCCGCCGCTGACCGCCCTGCGCGCCTTCGAGGCCTTTGCGCGCCTGGGCCGGATGAACCTGGCCGCAGACGAACTGTGCGTGACCCATGGCGCCATCAGCCGTCAGGTGCGCGGCCTCGAGCGCCATTGCGGCGTGCGACTGACTGAAGGCCCGCGCAACGGTCTGCGGCTGACCGAGGCGGGGCGGCGGTTCGCCGAAACGCTGGCGGGCGCCTTCGATGGGATCGAGCGCTCCTTCCTGGCGTTGCGCTCTGCCGCGGAGCGGGACCTTCACGTCTCGTGCGTCGGCACGCTGGCCATGCGCTGGCTGATCCCGAGGCTGCCCGCGTTCCACGCGCGCCATCCCGGCCTTAACGTACGGGTCACCGAGGCCTATGGCCCGGTCGACTTCGGCAAGGATCCGTTCGACGCGGCCATCCGGCTGGCCGAGCGGATTACAGGGGACGGGCTGGAGGCGACGCCCTTCCTGGAGAACTTCCATGGCCCCGTGATGGCGCCGGCCCTCGCCGCGCAGGGGTTGGCGGCCGCGCCGCGCCTGCATACGCGTCCGCACCGTCAGGCTTGGCGGGAATGGTCGCTGCATACGGGCGTCGAACTCGCCGACGGCGAGGACCATCGCGAGTACGAGCACCTGTTCTACATGCTCGAGGCGGCGGTGGCGGGGCTCGGCGCCGGTGTTTCGCCCTGGATTTACGTGGCGGGAGACATCGCCTCGGGCCGGCTGGTCGCGCCCTACGGCTTCGTGCGCACGCCGGCGCGGTTCCACTTCGTTGCGCCGGCCGGCGGCCAACGCCCGGTGGTCGCCGCGTTCCGTGAGTGGCTGGTCGAGGAGGCCGCCGCGGCCCCGCCCCCGGTTCTGCGGGCGCTTCCCGTACCGGCAGGCTAAACCGCGCGGAGCCTGATGGGGTCTACTTCGTCAGACCGATTTCGCGCAGGCGCTGGGCCAGGAACTCGCCCGCGGTGGTCTCCGGCCATTTGGCGCCGTCGCCTTCGCACGACGGCAGGCACTTCAGCGACACGTCGTTGGCCGGGTGCATGAAGAACGGCATCGAGTAGCGGCTGACGTTCGGGCCCTGCGGATTGACGACGCGGTGAGTGGTGGCCGGGATGACGCCGTTGGTCAGGCGCTGAAGCATGTCGCCGGAATCAACGATGAGGTTCTTCGGCTCGGTCTCGACCGGCAGCCACGTCCCGTCGCGGTCCAGCAACTCCAGGCCAGCGCCCTTGGCGGCGACCAGGAGCGTGATGAAGTTGATGTCTTCGTGGGCCGCCGACCGGACCGCGCCGTCCGGAGCGTCGCCCGGGATCGGCGGGTAATGGAGCACTCGCAGGATCGACGGACCGGTCGCGACCTTGGCGTCGAAATAGTCGGCCGGAACGCCGAGCCGAGGGGCGAGCGCCTGCAGCAACGTTCGGCCGGTCTGGTCCAGGGCGGAGAAGAGGGCGCTGAAGGTAGCCTGGAAGTCCGGGGCTTCGGCCGGCCAGACATTGGGCGGGAAGTCGACCGCCGACAGGCCGGGGACCGGATCGCGGCCGATCTGCCAGAACTCCTTCAGGTCGGCGACCTTGGAATCCTTGGCGTGCTCGACGCCGAACGGGGTGTAGCCGCGCAGGCCGGCGGCGTACTGGCGCTTGGTCGCCTCGGGCAGGGCGAAGAGCTCGGCGCTCTGGGCGTAGGCGGCCTCCAGCAGGTCGGCGGGGACGCCATGGTCGGCGAGGATGATGAACCCGTAGTCCTGCAGGCCCTGCATGAGGGCGTCGGAAAAGGCCTCGCGCTCGGCGGGCGCGCCCTCGGTGAAGGCCTTGAGGCTAAGGGTGGGGACGCTCATCGGACGGACTCCAGGCGCGCCTCGACCTCGGCGCGGGTGGGAAGCGAGGGCTGGGCCCCCGGACGTGTGGCGGTGACCGCGCCGGCGGCGCAGGCGAAGGCGAGGGCGGCGTCCGGCGCCTGGCCCTCCAGCAGGGCCAGGGTCAGGGCGGCGACGAAAGTGTCGCCGGCGCCGGTCGTGTCCACCGCTTGCACGGGCGGCGGGGTCGCGGAAGCGATGAGTTCGCCGTGGCGATAGAGGCCGGCGCCCTTGGCGCCCCGGGTGATGGCGACCAAGCCGGGCAGAGCGTTCAGTGCTTCACCGTAGAAGGCGGCCTCGGTCTCGTTGACGACGATCAGGTCGGCGCGGGCCAGGGTCTCGGCTGGCGTGGGCGCGGCGGGAGCCAGGTTCAGGCAGACGAAACCCTCGGCCAGGGCGACGGCGCGGGCGACGGTTTCGACCGGCAATTCCAATTGGCAGATAAGCGCGCCCTGGGGCGCCATCGTCAGGTTTTCAGGCCGGCATTCCATATTGGCGCCGGGAGCCACGACGATCTGGTTCTCGCCGCCCGCCGCCACGGCGATGAGGGCGACGCCGGTAGGCGCGCGGTCGTCCGCTGCGCACTGGGAGAGGTCCACGCCCTCGGCCCGGAGCAGGGCCAGCGCCTCGTCGGCCAAGGCGTCGGCGCCGACGCGGCCGACCAGCGAGACGTCGGCCCCGAGCCGGCGCGCGGCCAGAGCCTGGTTGGCGCCCTTGCCGCCAGGGTGGCGGGCGAGGGTCGCGCCCGTGACCGTCTCACCCGGTGCAGGCAGGCGCGGCGCGGTGGCGACGAAGTCGAGATTGACCGAGCCGACGACGGTGATCCGGGTCATCGCGCCAGCCGCTCGGTCAGCAGGGCGAAGACGCCGTCGGCGTCTGCACCGGTCGCCCACTGGATGCGCGCGGCGGTCGGGTCGATCCGGAATTCGACCGCGGTGTGGCCGAGCGTCAGGGGCGAGGCGGTCTCCACCCGCAGCTCGCACGGGCGCAGCGTGAAGAGCTGCGGCGCCAGCAGATAGGCGACGACGCAGGGGTCGTGGATCGGCGCGCCGCTCCCGCCGACGATGTCGCGCTCGATGGCGTTGGAAAACTCCAGCAGGGCGGCGCTGGCCCGGGCGGCTGGAGTGTCGACAGCGGCGATCGCGGCGGTGCGTGCGGGGTCGGACCTCACCTGATGGGTGACGTCGAGGCCCATCACCACGCAAGCCGCGCCGGACGAGAAGACGATGTCGGCGGCGTGCGGGTCGGCCCAGATGTTGTACTCGGCCGAAGCGGTGATGTTGCCGCCCTCACGCCGGGCGCCGCCCATCACGACGACCGGGCCGAGGCGTTCGACGATGTCCGGCTCCAGGCGAATGGCGAGGGCGAGATTCGTGAACGGGCCGGTGACGGCCAGCGTGATCTCGCCGGGTGCGTGGTTCATGACGAGGTCGGCGATGACCTGGGCCGCATGGCCAGGTTCGACCCCCTTGGCGGGCTCGAACAGCGGCAGGTCGCCCAGGCCGCTCTCGCCGTGGAAGGCGCCCGCGTCGAACGGCGGGCGGATCAGCGGCGCCCGAGCGCCGGCATGGATCGGCACGTCCTCGCGCCCGGCGATCTGGCGGATCACGGCGGCGTTGCGTGCAGTGAGGTCGGCGGCGACGTTGCCGGCGACCGTAGTGATGGCGAGGATGTCCAGGTCTTGCGGGGAGGCGAAGGCCAGGAACAGGGCGACGGCGTCGTCGACGCCAGGGTCGCAGTCGAAGATGATCTTTTTCACCGAACCATTCTCAAGAGGAACGGCCTCGGCGGCAAGGCTTGGTTCGGCGCAAATCCTCTCCCCCGGAGGGGAGAGGACACGTGATCCTAGAACCGCGCGTTGACGCCCACATAGAACCGCCGACCCAGGATGTCGTAGGTCGATGGATCGGTGTTCGAGTTCGAGTAGCTCGTATAGTAGGGCGGGTCCTTGTCGCCGAGATTGTTGACGCCGGCGCGCAGGGTGACGCGTTCGTCGAAGGTCCAGGATCCGGTCAGGTCGAAGAGGTCGTAGTCCGGCGTGTTGACCGCGGTCGGCGAGAAGACCGGCACGCTGCGGAAGTCCTTCATGGCGTCGATGTGCCGCCAGCGGAGGGAGACCTTGGCCGGGCCGACCTTGTAGGTCGCGGTCAGGGCCGACTTCCATTCCGGATAGGCGCCGCCGGATAACTCGCCGCCGATGGTTCCGGCGTTCTGCAGGAAGGGCGCGCCCGGGCGGGCCTGCTTCTCGAAATTTTCGAGTTTGGAGACCACGAGGTTGAGGTCGATCGCGCCTGCGCCGTCCGGCAGGCCGAGGTCGGCGAGATCGAAGCCCCAGTCGATCTGGGCGTCGAGACCGGAGGTCTTCCAGGCGGCCAGGTTGACCTGGGTGGTCAGAACCCCGGTGATGGCGCCGCTCGGTATGCGCTTGAACTGCTGGCAGTAGAAGTTGGCGTTGTCGAAGGTGGGGTTGGCGCCGCCGGTGTTGAAGCACTCGCCGACGATGGTCGGGACCGACAGCGTGCCGATCACGTCCTCGATCTCGATCTTGTAGTAGTCGAGGCTGATGTTCAGGCGGCGCAGGAACGGGACGTCGATGCGCGGCGTCCAGACGATCCCGGCGGTGAAGCTGTCGGACTTCTCCTCCGACAGGCCCGGATTGCCGCCGCCGAGAATCTCCACCTGGGTCGAGGGCTGCTGGTAGGTGTCGACGATGCCGGCCGGCACGCCCTGGGCCAGGCAGAGCGTCCGCACCGCCGCGGAGTTGGCGCCGGTGCGGAAGGATGAGCGCACGTCGCACGGGTCGCCGGCGGTGGTGCCCGCGCCGGGCGTGCCGATGCCGGAGAAGCCGAGCGACTGGGGCGAGAACAGCTCGGCGATGTTCGGCGCGCGGACGGCGCGCTGGTAGCCGCCGCGGATCATCAGGCTCTGGATCGGCCGCCAGGTCAGGTCGGCCTTGTAGGCGCTGGTCTTGCCGATGGTGTTGTAGTCGGCGATCCGGCCGCCCAGCGACAGGTCCAGGCTGTAGGCGAGCGGCGCCTCGGCCAGGATCGGGATCAGCAGTTCGCCGTAGGCTTCCTTGGAGGAGATGTCGCCCTTCACCGGCACGGCCGGGTTGAAGCCGACGAGGTCGGGGCCCTGCAGCAGCGGGTCGGGCGAATAGTCGAACTCGTCCTTGCGATACTGGGCGCCGGCCGAGAATTTCAGCGGCCCGGCGGGCAGTTCGAACAGCGAGCCGGTGACGAAGCCCTCGAACACCGTCTGCTTGATCGTGGTGTCGTTGGAGACCTCGCGGGCGATGTACTTCGCGCAGCCGGGGCTGACCTTGCCCGCCCCGAAGATGTTGAAGCCGCCGCAGATCGCGACCCCGCCATCCGGGGCGAAGGTCAGCTCGCGCATGGCCGCGCGGCTGACGTTTCCATGCTGGTCCTCGGTGTGGTTCATCTCGCCGAAGCTGGCGTAGATGTCCCACTTCCAGTCCCTGAAGCCGAGCTCGCCGCGCGCGCCGCCCACCACCTGCCAGGTCTGGTAGGTGTTGTCCGAGAGGCGGCCGCCGACCTCGGTGAAGGCGCGGCGAGGATAGAAGGCCGCGGTCGGGTTGGCGCGAGAGTCCAGCAGCGCCTTCAGGTCGGCCGGGATGAACGGATTGGTGACCGGCACCACGATGTCCGGTCCCGGGAAGGCGCCATCCGACGCCGAGGCCGGCCCCAGCTGGCGCGACACGTCGTAGGTGGTGAAGCTGAAGGTCCCGTAGAGCTCGGCTCCGCGCTCGAGGTCGTACGTCCCCGCCGCATAGACCGCATACCGTTCAAGGGGCAGGTTCAGATAGCGATAGTCGGCGCTGTTGAACGTGTAGCTGGCGTCGGAGTAGCCGAGCATCTTGTCGCCGCGGTAGTTGCGGACCGGCGAGGTCGAGAACAGCGTGCCGTCGGCGTTGAAGGAGAGGTTGGCGCCGCGCGCGACGCTGCCGGGCGCCAGGCCGTACTTGGCGAACACCGCGTCCATGGCCGCCTGGGTCGGCAGGTTGGCGGCGCCGCCGGCGTTGGACGAAGGATCGAAGCGGCCGTCGGGAATGGTCGCGGCGCCCGAGGGCGTGAGGCCGGTGGTGAGGATCGAATAGCCGACCGCCGCCCAGTCGCGGTCGGAGGCGACCAGCCCCTCGCGCCGGTCGTAGCTGACGCCCAAGGAAACATTGCCCCGCCCGTCGGCGAAGTTGCGGCCGTAGCCGACCGAGAAGCTCTGCTGACCTGCGTCGTTCTCGGTGGTCGAGCCGAGTTGGGCGTCGAGGACCAAGCCTTCGAAGTTCTTCTTGAGCTTGAAGTTGACCACCCCGGCGACGGCGTCGGAGCCATAGACGGCGGAGGCGCCGCCGGTGATGGTCTCGACGCTTTCGACCAAGAAGGTCGGGATGGTGTTGAGGTCGACCACGGCGTTCGGATTGCCGGCGACCATGCGACGGCCGTCGACCAGCACCAGGGTGCGGGTGGGGCCTAGGCCCCGCAGATTGGCGTAGGCCTGGCCGGGCGTGGTCACGAAGTTGGTGGTGTTGGTGCCGGCGCCGTTGGAGGGCACGAACTGCGGCAGCTCGTTCAGGACGTTCTCGACCGTGACCATGCCGGCCGCGGCGATGCGATCCTGACCGACGGTGACGATGGGGCTTTCGGAAACGTAGTCCTGACGCGCGATGCGCGAGCCGGTGATGACGACCTCGGAGACTTCGGTCTCCTGGGCCAGGGCGGGGACGGCGCAGAGCACGCCGGCCAGGGCGCTTGCGCAGAGCAAGCCGGAACGGATTGAAATCACGAATTCCCCCCTCGGGATTGAAATCGTTTTGCTCCACCCCTGCGGGTGATTTGCTCGCAGGCTATGGGATCGTGATGGAGTGCGCCATGACGCGGGCGCCACAGATGACGCTTTCGAGACGTTGAGCGAGGGCGGCTTGTCGCGCGCGGCCCGACTTCGGTAAGTCCGGCGCCAGACCATGGAGGACGCGTATGGCGGAAGGCAGCGGCGGGCGGCGACTGGCGCCGGAACTGTTCGGGCGGGCCGTGGCCCTGGCCATGGTCGCGGGAGCGGTGTTCGTGGCGCCGCCGGCGAAGTTCTGGCTGGCGGCGGCGGGGTGCGCCCTGGCGGCGGCTGTGTTCCTGATTCAGGCGGCGCTGGGGCGGCCGGTGCGGCGGGCCCGATGGCTGAACGCGGTGTTCGGAGCGATCTTCGCCGCCACCGCGGTGTGGCTGGTGTTCCTGCGCCAGTAAGGGTGAGGAGGGCGCGCCGCGCCCTCCCGCACGTTGTCTAGCTGACCATTTCCTCGCGGATCGTCTTGCGGGCGATCCAGAAGAGCGCGAAGGCGACGAAGCCGAAGCAGGTCGAGATCATCAGCGCCCAGCGAACGCCCTGGGCCGAGCCGAGGCCCGCGGCGTTGCTCATCACGTCCGAGAGGATGCCGACGGCCAGCGGGCCGAGGCCCAGGCCGATCAGGTTGATCGTGAACAGCAGGATGGCCGAGGTGGTGGCGCGCATGTGCGGCGGCACGATCGACTGGCCGATGGCGTAGACCGGGCCGTACCACAGCGAGCCGAGAAGGCCGTTGATGACCAGGATCCAGAGGGCGACCGAGGCCGAGGGGACGCTGACGGCGATGATGTAGACCGGCACGGCGATCAGCGAGGCGAGCGCCGGGACCGACACGTAACCGCGCAGGTCGGTCTTGGCGTACTTGTCGGCGATCTGACCGCCGAGATAGGACGAGATAGCGCCGGCGGTGCCGCCCATCAGGCCCAGCGCCAGGCCGAGGAACCCGACGGACTGCAGGTTGAAGTTCTCGGCCAAGCCCTTCACCTCGGCGCCGTGCACCCGCAGGAAGAATGAGGCGGTGAAGGGGGCGTGGCCGTAGCCGATGAACGCCTTGATCGCCGCGCCGAGCGCGATGAGCCAGAAGGTCTTCTTCTTGCCCAGGTACTTCAGGGTCTCGCCGAAGCTGGCCTGGGTCGCGTGGATCGCGGCCGAGTGCTGGGCCATCAGTTTGCGCGGTTCCTTGAGGGTGAACCAGCAGAGCAGGGCGAACAGGATGCCGGGGACCCCGGCGACCAGGAACGCCACCCGCCAGCCGTGAGCGTCGGCCACCAGGCCGCCCATGACGAGGCCCAGCAGGCCGCCGAGCGGCGTGCCCATGGAGTAGAAGGCGAGCGCCGAGGCGCGCTTTTCCTTCGGCACGTAGTCGGCGATCAGCGAGTGGGCGGGCGGGGTGCAGCCGGCCTCGCCGACGCCCACGCCGATGCGGAAGAGGACGAGCTGGGCGAAATTCTGGGCCGCGCCGGAGAGTGCGGTGAAGCCGGACCAGACCGCGACCGCGGTGCCGATGATCATGGGGCGGTTGCGGCGCTCGGCCATGCGGGCGATCGGAATGCCGAGCACGGTGTAGAAGATGGCGAAGGCCAAGCCGCTCATCAGGCCGAGCTGCCAGTCGGCGAGGCCGAGGTCGTTCTTGATCGGCTCGGCCAAAATATTGACCACAGCACGATCCAGGAAATTGACGATGTAGATCCCCAGCAGGAGGAACATCGCATACCGGGTGTAAGAAGCCGAGTAAGGCGCCGCGCTGGCCGCGGCGGCTGCGGGGGGAGCGACGGGCTCAACCGATGGCGCGGCGGTCTCGGTCATGAATGGCGTTTCCTGCGAAAATGGACGAACTGAATTTCTTATCGTTGGCCCCACTCTAGACGAGCCATGGGGGGCTTGGGCAATAGGCTCACCTAGCGAAAAGGAGCGCGCGATGGAACTCGTTATCGGAACCAGGCGGTGGTCGACGTGGTCGCTGCGACCCTGGCTTGTGCTGAAGCGTACCGGGGCGTCGTTTCAGGAAACGCTGGTCGGCCTTCGCCAGGACGAGGGGCGCACGGAGGCGGAGATTTTGCCGCATTCCCCATCAGGCCTTGTGCCGGCGCTGAAGGACGGCGGCCTGACGGTCTGGGACTCCCTGGCGATCTGCGAATATCTGGCCGAGAAATTCCCCCAGGCGAAGCTGTGGCCGGACGATCCGCAACTGCGCGCGCTGGCGCGGGCGGCGTCCGCCGAGATGCATTCCGGGTTCCAGTCGCTGCGCGGCGAATGCCCCATGGCGCTGGGGGTCGAGCCGAAGGTCACCGCCCTGTCCGAAGCCACCCAAAAGAACATCCGCCGAATCGTCTCGTTGTGGAACGGGCTGCTGAAACGGTCGGGCGGGCCGTACCTGGCCGGAGAATGGTCGATCGCCGACGCGTTCTATACGCCGGTCGCCACGCGCTTCCGGACCTATGGCGTGCACCTGTCGGACTATGGCGACGATGGCGCGTGCGGCGCTTATGCCAGCCGTCTGCTGGCGACGCCGGAGTTCCTCGAATGGGAAGCGGCCGCGAGGGCGGAGGCCTGAGGTGAGGTGTGCTTGCGGCCATAGCCGGCGGGGCATGCTGGCCCTCCTGGCCGCCGGGATTTCCCTGGCGGCCTGTTCGGAGAACGCGGCGACCGGACGCAACCAGTTCGTCGTCGCCCCGGACGAGGCGCTGGCCGAGATGGCCGACCAGGCCTGGGCCGATCTGCGCCGCCAGACCCCGCGGTCGAGCGATCCGCAAATGCAGGCGCGCCTGGAGCGGGTGGGGTGGCGAATCGTCGAGGCCGCGGGCCGGCCCGACCTGGATTGGGAGTTCGTGGTCTTCGACCGCCCCGAGATCAACGCTTTCGTCCTGCCGAACGGCAAGGTCGGCGCGTTCAGGGGCCTGATGGACTTCGCGGCCGACGACGACGAACTGGCCGGGGTTTTGGGACACGAGATCGGCCACATCCTGGCGCGGCATCCGGCTGAGCGAGTGAGCCAGCAGATGGCCGTCGAACTTGGCGTCAACGTGGTCCAGGCGATCCTGGCCAACGGCGAATATGCCGAGCACGCCGGCGAGATCGCCGGCGCGCTGGGCATGGGCGCGGTCTATGGGGTGATCTTGCCCTATTCGCGCAGCCACGAGCTGGAGGCCGATCGGCTGGGCGTGGACCTGGCGCAGCGGGCCGGCCTCGATCCGGCCGGGTCGGTCCGGTTCTTCGAGCGCATGGCGCGCAAGGGCGCGGGACAGGCGCAGGCGCCGGAGGTGCTGTCGACTCACCCCGCCGACGCGCCGCGGCTGGCGGCGCTGCGCGAAGCCGTGGCGGCGTTGCCGAAGGGCTAGATTTCGAGAGAGGCGGGCGGCTCGGCGCCGGAGCTTCTGAAGGCGCGGGCCTCGGCCTCGGCCTGGCTGGGCGCCACGCCGCCGGCCACGAGTTCGCCTTCGATATCGAAGACCCGCCAACGCCAGCCGTGTTCAGCCGGATCTATCGCATAGGCCAGCTCGCCCATCGCCTGCCTCCCGATGAAGTCCCGCATCGGGACCGTAGGGCGTTCCGGGAGCAAACGGTGGACCAGCAGGGAAGAAGTCGCGGGGGCCGGGAAAACCCCCGCGATCAGGCGTCAATAGGCGATGCAGACCGACTTCGTCTCAGTGAAGGCGTCCAGCGCCTGCGGGCCGAAGTCGCGACCCATGCCGGATTCCTTCACGCCGCCGAACGGCATGTTCGGATCCAGCGGGATGTGGCTGTTGACCCAAACGGTGCCGGCGCGGATCTGCGGGATGGCGTCCATGGCGCGGCTGAGGTTCTCGGTCCACAGGCTGGAGGCCAGGCCGTAGCGGCTGTCGTTGGACAGGGCGATGGCTTCCTCGGCGCTGTCGACGGCGGTGATGCTGACCACCGGCCCGAACACCTCGGCCTTCTGGATCGGATGGTCGGCCTTGGCGCCGACAACCAGGGTCGGGGCGACGAAGTAGCCGCGGTCAGGGGTCTTGGCGCCGCTGACGATGTCGGCGCCGTGTTCCCGCGCGGTGGCGATATGGCCGCGGACGCGATCGCGCTGAATCGCCGAGACCAGCGGGTTGACCTCGGCGGCCGGGTCGAGACCCGGGCCCATCGACATGCCGGTCATCGCGCCCGAGAGGGCGTCGACCAGCGGACCATAGAGGTTGCGCTCGACATAGATGCGCGAGGCCGCAGCGCAGACCTGGCCGCTGTTGAGCAGCGAGCCCGCCAGCAGGCCCGGCACGACCTTCTCGAGGTTGGCGTCGCCAAGCACGATGGCCGGGTTCTTGCCGCCGAGCTCGAGCGCGACGCGGGTCATGTTGTCGATGCAGGCGCGGGCGATGTCCTTGCCCACCGGGGTCGAGCCGGTGAAGCTGACCTTGGCGACCAGAGGGTGGGTGGTCAGGGCCTTGCCGGTGGTCTGGCCGCGGCCGTTGACGACGTTGAAGACGCCCGGCGGCACGCCGGCGTCCAGGGCCAGCTCGGCCAGGCGGAAGCTGGTCAGCGGGGTGATCTCCGACGGCTTCAGCACCACGGTGCAGCCGGCGGCGAGCGAGGGCATGACCTTCCAGACGCCGATCATCAGCGGGAAGTTCCAGGGGGCGACGCCGGCCACGACGCCCAGGGGCTCGCGGCGGGTATAGGCGTTGAAGCGCGCGCCGGGCGGCACCGGGATCGAGACGTCGAGCGTGTGGCCGGTGATCTTGGTCGCCAGACCGGCGACGTAGCGCATGTATTCCACCGTCGCGCCGACATCGATGGCGCGGGCGATGTTGATCGACTTGCCCTGGTTCCAGCTCTCGATCTGGGCCAGTTCCTCGCCGTGGGCTTCGACCAGGTCGGCGAACTTGAGCAGGATGCGCTCGCGGTCGGCCGGGCGCAGGCGCGACCAGCGGCCGTCCTCGAAGGCGGTGTGGGCCGAGCGCACGGCGGCGTCGACCTCAGACTCGCCGGCCTCGCCCAGGCGCGCGATCACTTCTTCGGTGGCCGGATCGTAGACGTCCAGGCGCAGGTCCGAGGCGGTGGCGACCATGCGGCCGTCGATGAACGCGCCGGTGGCGCGGCCGGCCAGGGCCGGAGCCGCGGCGAGCAGCTGAATCTGGGTGGTGGAGGTCATCGGGCGGTGGTCTCCCTGGGGCGGCTTGGCCGGCTCGTCATTGAAAGGACTGTCGTCCGAAGGCTCGCGCCCGCCCGAGCGCGGCGGCGCGGACGGGGGATCGATCGGTCGAGGTAATTAATATCATAAATTCCTCGGGCGGAAGGCCTGATGCGCGACCCGGCATTCGTCGGCGACAATTTAGATAACGCGTGAATTTAGCGGTCGGTGAACGGTTGCTTCCGCGCACCCAAGAGCAGACGCGTCGAATAGGCAGTGACGATTTTATGAAACAATGCGTCTATGAAATTGACCGTCGAATTTCGTCGTCTTCCCCAACGCTTGTGACAAGGCATCTGTTCTGATCATGGCTATATCAAATTTCGATAATCGCCATGTCAGGGCGATATCGGGCTGCGAAACGCGCTCATGGTGGTCGCCTTTACAGGAAAGTTCACATGTGTAGAGTCTTGCCTGTCGACGGATGGCGAGCCCGCCGCGACGAGGGATGAGACGTCGGGACCCCGCCTGGGGATGACGGGGCGCCGGCCGCAGCGTGCGGCGCGCTCTTTCCCGTCGAAATGCAATTTACGCGGCCGAGCCGCCGGCGAGTCCGGCGGCTCGGCCGCCTGGACATGTGACGAGGAGAGCGGCGATGGCCAGCGAGGGGGCGGCGTCGGCGACGGCGGTCGGAGCGGCGGAGCAGGGACGCCTGTCCTGGCGTGAATGGCGGGTCATCATCCTGGCCAGCCTGGGCGGGGCGCTGGAGTACTACGACTTCGTCGTCTACGGCATCTTCGCCAAGTACATCGCCACCGCCTTCTTCCCGAGCAACGACCCGCTGGTCTCGCTGATGCTGTCGTTCGCGGTGTTCGCGGTCGGCTACATCGCCCGTCCGCTGGGCGGCATCGTTCTGGCCCACTTCGGCGACAAATACGGCCGCCGGCGGGTGTTCATCGCCTCGATCCTGCTGATGTCGGCATCGACCTTCGGCATGGGCCTGCTGCCGACGGCGGCGACCTGGGGCATCGCGGCGACCATGCTGATGATCCTGCTGCGCCTCACCCAGGGCTTCTGCCTCGGCGGCGAGCTGCCGGGCGCGATCACCTATGTCGTCGAGACCGCGCCGAAGCGGGCGGGCCTGGCTTGCGGCGTCATCTTCGTCTGCGTGAATTCGGGCGTCATGCTCGCCGCGCTGTTCAGCCTGATCGTCCACGAGACGATGACGCCCGAGGAAGTCGGCGCGTGGGGCTGGCGCATCGCCTTCCTGATCGGCGGCGCCCTTGGCCTGATCAGCTTCTGGCTGCGCCTGTCGCTGGAAGAATCGCCGGAATTCGAGGCCATGCGCCACACCGCGGCCAAGCAACCGCTGGGCGAACTGGTGCGCTCGCATCCGGGTCCGATCTTCGTGGGCATCGCCATCGTCGCCTCGATGGCCGGCTTCAACGGCCTGCTCTTCGCCCACCTGCCGGCCTATCTCACCACTGTGCTGAAGTACGACAGCGTCGAGGCGATGACCGCCCAGAACGTCTGTCTGGCGGTGATCTCGGTCGGGAACCTGTTCTGGGCCTGGCTGGGCGACAAGATCCCGCGCCGTTACCTGCTGATGGCCGGTTCGGCCTTGGTCGCCCTGCTGGCCGCGCCGTTCTACCACGCCGCCGCGGAGCGGACGGTCGGCCTGATCCCGCTGGTGGTGATCGCAGGCATCGTCGGCTCGCTGTTCCTGGGAACCTTCGCGGCGATCCTGGCCGACCTCTATCCCACCCGCATCCGCTTCAGCGGCGTGGCGGTCTCGATGAACCTCGGCGTCACCATCTTCAGCGGCGCTGCGCCGCTGGCGGCGACCTGGTTGATCTCGGCCACCGGCTCGCCGGCCGGCCCGGGCTACTTCATGACCGTTGCGGCCCTGATCGGCCTGGGCGGCAGCCTGTTCCTCAAGCGCTACGACGGTCAGATCCGCGTGCGCGACGGCGACTGACCGACGAAGGACGGACGGCCGTGGGGGGGAATTTCAGCAAGGAGGAGTGGGCCGCCCGGACGGAGCTGGCGGCCTGCTACCGCATCTTCGACCGGCTCGGCTGGAGCGAGCTGATCTACAACCACATCAGCCTGCGGTTGCCCGGGCCGGAGACGCACTTCCTCATCAACCCGTTCGGCCTGACCTACGGCGAGGTCACCGCCTCGAACCTGGTCAAGATCGACCTCCAAGGCCGGATCGTCGGCCAGTCCGACTGGCCGGTGAACCTCGCCGGCTTCACGGTCCACGCGGCGATCCACGCGGCCTTGCCGGACGCCCACTGCGTGATGCACACGCACACCACGGCGGGCCTGGCGGTGGCGAGCCTCGAAGAGGGGCTTTCGCCGACCAACTTCTACTCCGCGCAGCTGCACGGGAAGGTCGCCTACCATCCCTTCGAGGGCATCACGATCCATGCCGACGAAGGCGCGCGGCTGGTGGCCAATATCGGCGACAAGCCCGCGGTCATTCTGCGCAACCACGGCCTGTTGGCCTGGGGCCGCAGCGTTCCGCAGGCCTTCGCGGTGCTGTGGCTGCTCAACCGGGCCTGTGAGATCCAGGTCGCGACCCTGTCGATGGGCCGCGCCAACCCGATAACCCCCGCAGCGCTGGAAGCCAGCGCTCGCGACTCCATGACCCTCGATCCGCAATATGGCGCAGGCCGCGACGTGTTCGACGCCCTGACCCGCGAGATCGAGCGGATCGACCCTTCCTACAAGACCTAATGACGACGGGAGCACCGAGGATGAGCAACAACCGCATCGGCAAGAAGCTGGGCGCGACGGCGGCGATGGCCGTGGCCCTGGCGGCGATCGCCCCGACCTGGTCGGTCGCCCAGCCCGCCCCGCCGGTGGCCGGCGCCCCGGTCTCGGCCGCGCCGGGCGCCGTGCCGGCCGGCGTCCCGGACATGAACGGGATCTACTATGCGACGACCGGCTTCAGCTACACGCCGAACAACCCGCGCGGCGGCAAGCAGCATCCGCCGCTGACGCCGGAATACGCCAAGATCTACGCCGACCACGTGGCCGCGGCCGACGCGGGCCTGCCGACCGGCGACCCGACCGCCAACTGCCTGCCGCAAGGCATGCCGCGGTTCATGAACATGCCGTTCGGCTTCGAGATCCTGCAGACGCCCAAGCAGATCAACTTCACCTCGGAGTGGAACGAGCAGACCCGCCGCATCTACATGGACGGCCGCGGCCATCCGGCCGATCTGGAGCCCTCGTACAACGGCCATTCGATCGGCCACTGGGAAGGCGACACTCTGGTGATCGAGACCGTGGGCCTGCGCGCCGACACCGTCCTGGACGCCAGCGGCATCCCGCACAGCGACATCACCCGCGTGGTCGAGCGCATCCGCTTCGTCGATCCGGTGACCCTGCACGCCGACGTGACGATCTATGACCGCAAGGCCTTCACGATCGATTGGACCGTGACCAAGGTCTACAAGCTGCAGAAGGACCATCCGGGCCTGAAGGAATACATCTGCCTGGAAAACAACCGGAACCCGGTCAACGAAAAGGGCCAGACCACCACCATCCTGCCGAAGTAGGTCAAGGTGGGGGCGAGGGCGATGCTGTCGTTCGGCGCGGTCCTGCTGCTGGCGGGAAGCGCTGAGGCGTGGGCGGCCGAGCGGCCGAGCCTGGCCGGCCGCTACTGGTCGACGCCGGGCCACGGCGCGACCGCCTTCAGCGAGCCCCCGCCCCTACGGGATGAGTATGCGCGGACCTACGCTGCGCGGCTGGAATCGCGGCGCGTGGGGCGGCCGATCGGCGACCCCACCGCCGGCTGCGCCGGCGGCGGCTTCCCGCGCGTGCTGAACGTTCCCTATCCGACCGAAATCCTGGAGACGCCCGACCAGATGCTCTGGCTCTGGGAGGGCGGCGACCGGGTGCGGCGCGTCTATCGGCCCGGGCGAAAGGGTCTGGAGACGCTGCCGCCGCTCTATTCCGGAGTGGCGGTCGGCCAGTGGGAGGGCGAGGTCTTCGTCATCCGCTCGGAGCGTTTCGTCGATTGGACCATCCTCGACCCGACTGGCGTGCCGCACAGCGCGCAGATGCGGACGACCGAGAGGATCAGTGTCGCCGCCAACGGCGACCTCGTCGACGAGGTGACGATCGATGATCCCGTCGCCTTCACGCGTCCGTGGACGCTGCGGTTCAACCTGCGGAAGGACCCGACCATCCGCATGATGGAATATTCCTGCGAGGAGAATAACCGCAACAAGCCTAACGCTCAGGGCGAGACGACGTCGAAATGAGCGACCTGCCGAGACATCTTGCCGCGCTAGGATGCGCCCTGGCTGCGCTCGTGGGCGCCTCGCAAGCGCTGGCCGAGGCGCAGATCGCCGGGGTGTGGATGATGCGCCCGGAGGCCTCGCCGCCGCCCGAGTTCACCCCGGCCGGGAAGGCCGCCTACGAGGCGAACCGCGCCGCCCTGGCTGCGAGCCCAAAGACCGCCGACCCGACGACGCAGTGCCTGCCGATGGGTTTCCCGCGGAACATGGCGACGAGATTCCCCATCCAGATCGTCCAGACGCCCGGGCAGGTGACAATGATTTTCCAGGCGGGAATCCGCGTGCGCCGGGTCTTCACGGACGGCCGAGCGCCGGAAGCCGACGCAGACCCCGCATATAACGGCCATTCGCTCGGCCGTTGGGACGGGCAGACGCTGGTCGTGGAGACGCGCGGCTTCAAGGACACCTGGCTGGACCATGAGGGCGCGCCCCACGGCCCGGACCTGCGCGCAGTCGAGCGTATCTGGCTCTCCGAAAACGGGAGAGTGTTGTTCGATGAAATTACTTTGGTTGACGAAGAGATGTTGGCCAAGCCGTGGACCCAGCGCAGGGTTTACGAACGACTGGGCGACGTTTTGATTAGTGATTACATATGTGTTGAACATGGAAAGGATAACCCGCGATGGGTGTCCGAGGACGGCGCCGCCACCGTGCATAGCGTGCGCTAGGCCCGGAAATTCCGCAGCGTGAAAAAGGAAATGGCGCTTGGGCACAGGCAGGTCCGCCGGTGCTACAGGGGCGCCCGATAGCCACGCGAAGAGTCGCCAACAGGGGAAAACCCGCACGCGACGCCTTCGCCAATGAAGGGGGATAACAAGCAATGACGAAGTCGATCGGAAACAATCTTAAGTCGAGCGCGAGCATCGCCGCGATCTCGATCGCCGCGGCCCTGGCCGCCACGCCGGTCCTGGCGGCCGAAGGCGGCGACGCCTATCAGGTCGAGGAACTGGTCATCACCGCCAACAAGCGCGGCGCTGAATCGGTCCAGGACGTCGGCACCAGCATCGGCGTGCTCAGCGAGCAGGCGCTCGCCCAGCGCGACATCAAGGAATTCATCGACATCACCCGCAACGTCGCCGGCCTGAACGTCGTCGACCAGGGCCCCGGCCAGAAGACTTTCATGATCCGCGGCCTGATCGGCGCGGGCGAGTCCACCGTCGGCCTCTACTACGACAACCTGCCGACCAACGGCTCGGGTGAAAGCGCGGCCGCCTCGGCCGGCCGTCAGACCGACCTCTACATCTTCGACGCCGAGCGCGTGGAAGTGCTGCGCGGCCCCCAATCGACGCTGTACGGCTCGTCGGCCCTGGCCGGCGTGGTGCGCATCATCACCAACGAGCCGGAAGCCGACGCGGTGCACGGCCAACTGGTCGTCGACGGCTCGGCCACTGCGCACGGCTCGACCAACTACGCCCTGAAGTCGATGGTCAACCTGCCGATCATCGAGGACAAGCTGGCGGTCCGCCTGGTCGCCTACAAGACGCACGACGGCGGCTTCATCGACAACACCCGCCTGGGCCGTGAAGACATCAACACCGTCGACAGCCAAGGCTTCCGCTTGAGCGCCAAGGCCTGGCTCGGCGACCGCACGACCCTGCTGGGTCAGCTGTTCGTCCAGGACATCGACGCCGCCGACAAGGGCGCTCACCGTCCGTACGACGAGATCATCGGCGCGACCCTCTATCCGGCGGCCGGCAAGTGGAAGAACGACTCCAAGGCGCTGCAGCCGCGCACCGACCACACGGTCATGGCCGGCCTGACGCTGGAACATGAGTTCGACGCCGCCAACCTGACCATCAGCCAAGCCTACTTCAAGCGTAAGAACGACGACATCTCGAACGCCAGCGAGCTGAACGACTACTTCGGCTACCTGGTCTCGCAGGGCAACTTCCCGCCCGTGCCGCGCATGCCGCAGGGCGTGTTCGAGTCGGCGCAGGAAACCGAGATGTGGACCACCGAGGCCCGCGTCGCGACCAAGTTCGACGGCCCGCTGAACGGCGTCGCCGGCGTCATGTACCAAAACCGCAAGATCCACATCGACAACCGGTTCCGTCAGATCGACAACGCCGGCCGGCCGATCGACACGATCCCGCTGTGGTACAACCGCACCGCCGACTTCGAGCTGAAGCAGATCGCCGCGTTCGGTGAGGCGACCTACACCTTCAACGACAAGCTCTCGGTCCTGGCCGGCCTGCGGGTGTTCAAGAACGAACGCCACGACATCTCGACCAGCGTCATTCCGTTCATGCGCGTCCTCGGCACCCCGGGCGCCCAGGACAACGTGAACAGCGAAGAGAGCAAGGCCATCTACAAGGGTCAGGTGACCTACAAGCACACTGAAGACCTGACGTTCTACGCCTCGGTGTCGGAAGGCTATCGTGCGGGCGGCACCATCGTCCGCGTCGTGCCGCAACTGCCGGAGTCCTACGGCGCCGACCACACCCTGAACTACGAAGCGGGTGTGAAGAGCGAGTGGTTCGACCGTCGTCTGCAGGCCAACCTGTCGGCCTACAAGATCAACTGGTACGACATGCAGTACTCGGGGTCGTTCTTCAACGGCACCTTCGAGGGCGTGCTGAACTGCGAAGGCAAGTGTGCGCATTCGACCGGCGTCGAGCTGGACGTTACGGCGCGCCCGATGCCGGGCCTGGACCTGACCCTGGCCGCGACCGCGTTCAAGGCCGAGCTGGACAAGCAACTGCTGAACGGTGAGGGCGATCCGCCCGCCGGCACGCAGCTGCGCAATACGCCCAGCTTCTCGTTCTCGACCTCGGGCAGCTACACCTGGGATCTGGCCAACGGCTGGACCGCGATGGTCCGCGCCGACGTCCAGCACGTGGGCGAGGTGCCGATCACGCACTACCGCGTCGCCGACAACCGCCCGGGTAAGGAATACACGCTGGTCAATGCGGCCGCGAGCATCGCCAGCGGCGACACCTGGGAAGCCAAGCTCTACGTCCGCAACATCTTCGACGAAGCGGCCCAGGTGAACGTCGCCAACGACGCCACCACCCCGTACCTGATCTACACCAGCCAACCCCGCACGGTCGGGATCTCGCTGGGCATGAAGTACTAGGACTTCCTCCCCACCCGGCGGGCTCCATTTCCTGCGGAGCCCGCCGGTTCTTTTTCGAGTTTCGCGCCCGCCGGCCCCACCGGCGGGCGCTTTCGTTTGCGCGACGGTGACAGTCGGCGAGGATCCGCGGCAGCGCAGGGCGGACCGGAGCGCCGGCCGCGGGCGCCCGTGAGAGCGTCTGCCTCCGTCGATGACGGTCGAGGGGAGAGGGGGCAAGGCCTGGTGCGTGGCGGTGGGGGCCTGGGCGCTCGGCGCGCCCAGGGCTGCGCCCGGCATCTGGCGCCACCGTCCCAAGGCTAGGCGGGCGGAGGAGGAGGCGCAGACACCAGGAGAGCGCGCATAAGAAAAGCGGGGGGGCCCGGGGGCCCCCCCCGGCAGTCATGGGACTGGGGGGGGTGTCAGGGGGGTGGGGGTGGGCCCGCCCCCCCGCGCGCGCGCATCACCACCGGGGCGGGCCGGGCGGCCCCCCGCTTCAAGTCTTGGACGTGGCGGGTTTCGAAGGGGTGAGAGGGATCGCCCGCCGCCGCGTCCAGGTGCGGCTCCGAGCCGGGGCCCGGAGCCGGGAACGCTTAGAACTCCGCCGTCAGCTTGGTGTACCAGAAGGCGCCGTTGGTGGAGATGGTGGTGCCGCCCGGATAGTAGCTGCCGAACTGGCCGGTGCCGGTCGCCGGGAACACGTTCTCGCGGCTCTTTTCCGGGTAGCGGTCCAGGATGTTCTCCGCACCGACCGAGAACTGCAGGTGGTCGTTGATGCGGTAGGTGACGTCCAGGTCCAGGGTGTATTCCGAACCGTACTCGATGATCGGGTTGTAGATCAGCGCGCCCGGGTTCGACGGCACCGTGGTCGAGGAATTGATCGGCGTGGTGCCGCTCAGCGGAACCTGCTTCCACTTGCCGTACCAGGAGAGGCGGGCTGTGGTGGAGAACTTCCCGATCTGCCAGTTCTCAGTGATGTTGAACTTGAACTTCGGGTTGGTCTCCTCGATCGCGATCGCCGCGGCGCCGTTGTAGTCGTACTTGTTGCGCTTGGTGACCTTGGTCTGGTTCCAGTTCGCCGCCAGGGTGGTGGTGAACTGGCCGAAGCTTTCCGAGGGGTAGGTGTTCGTCGCCACGAGGTCGACGCCCTCGGTGCGGGTCGCGAACAGGTTGGCGAAGTAGTTCACCCCGAACAGGAACTGGGCGTTGGGATCGCCGAGGCAGGCCAGGGCCTGCTTGTCGTTGGTCGCCGCGCAGCCGTTGAGGATGCTGGTGTCACCCGTGATCGCCGTGCCGCTGACGCGGAAGGTCGGCGCCAGGGTGATCCGGTCACGCACCTTGATGTTGTAGTAGTCCATGGTGATGGTCGTGCGCGGCAGAGGCTGCCACACGAAACCGCCCGAGAAGTTGACCGCCTTTTCCGGCTTCAGATCCTTGGCCCCGAAGTACTTCGCATTCACCGAGTCGACCGCGTAGGTGCCGGTGATGACCGGGGTCAGCGGGTTGGCCGGGTCGGAGAAGGTGGTCGACAGGGCGTAGGTGCCCTGCTGGCCCGGCGTGGCCGCGCGGAAGCCGGTCGAAACCGTGCCACGGACCGCGAAGCTGTCGTTGAACTCGTAGCGGCCGGTGATCTTGCCGGTCGTCGTCGAGCCGAAGCTGTCGTAGTTCTCGTAGCGCAGCATGGCGCCGAACTGGATCGCGTCGGTCAGGTCGCCTTCCGCGCCGAAGTAGACCGAGGCGCTGGACTGATCGCGGTCGGTGACCACGGCAGGGCTGAAGCCGCCGAAGCCCGAGGCGCCAGGCGCCTGGGTGACCGTCTTGCCGTTGTTCAGCACCTGGGCGCCGTACTGGCCGACCGCATAGGACGCGTAGTCGCCCAGGCCGATCAGGTAGCGTTCCTTGCGGTACTCGGCGCCCGCCGACAGGGTGATCGGCTGCTCGAGCGCGTCGATCTTCCAGTCGTAAAGGAAGTCGGCGTTCACGTTCAGCTCGCGCTGCTCGAGGGTGCCGATCTTGAACGAGCTGGGCGAGTCGGGGCCGAGCGAAGCGTTGACCGTGTTCTTCAGCGTGTACTCGATCCGGTTCATGCCGTAGCCGGCGAACAGGTCGTAGCGGACGCCCGAAACCTCACCCTTGTAACCGCCGCCGATCGAGGCGTCGGTGATCTTGCCGCCGAAGCGCGGAGCGAAGCCGCCCGGGAAGCGCGACAGGAAGCTGAAGGTGCGGCCGTTGGCGTCCCAGATCGGGTTGCCCTTCGAATCGAAGGTCCCGGTCTTGTCGAGGTAGATCGGCGCGAACAGGCCCGCCGCGCCGAAGCTGGCGGTGCGGAACGCCGAGTTGGTGTAGGCCGCCTCCGAGCAGGTCGCCGGGGAGCCGGTCGTGCCGCAGTTGGTGCCCGGAATGAAATCCGGGTTCGGCGCGCCGATCGGCACGCGCCAGTTGAAGGTCGAGGACTTGGTGCTCTCGACGTAGTCGCCGAAGGCGTAGACCTCGCCGCCGTTGTCCAGGTCGATACCGGCGTTGAAGAACAGCTTGTAGCTCTTCTCGGTCGGGTTGCCGCTGACGCGGTCGGGGTTGGGGATGACGCCCTTCAGGTCCGGGCGGATCTTGAAGATCGCCAGCGCCACCGGCGACTGAATGCCACGGTTGGTCTCTTCCGAGTTCAGGTACTCGGCCGACAGGTTGAAGAAGCCCTGCGAACCCAGCGGCAGGCCGATATTGGCGGTGAGCTGGGTGTCCTGGCCGTCGCCTTCGAGGAACTGGCCGTAGCGGGCGGTCATCCGCACGCCGGAGCTGTTGCGGTTCAGGATGAAGTTCATGACGCCGGCGATGGCGTCCGAGCCGTACTGCGCCGAGGCGCCGTCGCGGAGCACTTCGAGGCGGCCGACCGCCGACGACGGAATCACCGCCAGGTCGACGCCCTGGGCGCCCTGGGCCATCGGCCCGACTTGGGTGCCGGCCAGCTGGACCAGAGCGGCGCGGTGGAAGCGCTTGCCGTTCACCAGAACCAGAATCTGGTCCGGCGGCAGGCCGCGCATGGTCGGCGGTCGCACGTAGGTCGAGCCGTCGGCGATGCCGAGGCGCTGGACGTTGAACGACGGGATGACGTTCTTGAGAATGTTGTTCATGTCGGTCGCCGGGACCGTACGGAAGGTCTCGGACGACACGACGTCGATGGGCACGGCCGAGTCGGCCACGGTGCGGTCTGTACGCCGGGTGCCGGTGACCACCACTTCTTCGATGGCGCCGGCCGCGGCCGGCGCGGCCTGGGCGTTGGCTTCGGCCGCCAGGCCAAGGGCCATGACCGCCAGGCTCGCGCCTGACAACCAACGCACGGCGGATCTCGGGTTCGCCGATATCATAAGGATTTCCCCCCTTGTTCTTGCGGGCGGCGGCGGACTTGTCGCCACCCTCCGAGCAAAAAGCCTAGTCGGCTGAAAAATTTCGTCTCGGACATGCTGGGTGCGATTTCGCTCGCCGGAACGAGGGTCGTCGAACGGATGATTCCCCTCCGGCACGCACGCAGATGGCGACCGGCAGGCCTTAGTAGGCGCAGGTCGAAGCGGCTGGCCGCTGGTCACCTTGACAGCTCTGCGACGTCATTTTAATAAACACGTTAAGTGTTTTTGGCCGTGAGGGATCGGGGGCTCGAGTTCCGGTCGCGGCGGCCGCGGGGCTCTTCCAACATTCTCTCACGACGTGGCCGCGTCGCGCTGACGCTTGGCCGAGCGAGGACTCGATGCTGTATCAATTCTGCGACTGGCTTCAGAACACGGCGTTCGGGCTCTACATCCAGGACGAATTCTGGGTGATCCCGATGCTGCAAAGCGCGCACATCCTGGGGATCGGGGTGCTGTTCGTCTCCATCGCCATGATCGATCTGCGGGTCCTGGGCGTGCGCGACAAGTTCGGCCCGGTCAGCACCTCTAGCCGACAGCTGCTGCCCTGGACTTGGGTCGGGCTGGGCGTGCTGGTTCTGACCGGAGCCCTGCTGTTCTGCGGCGAGGCGACCCGCTGCTTCATCAACCCCGGCTTCCGCTGGAAGATGGTTCTGCTGGTCGTCGGCGTGCTGACCACGATCTACTTCCAGCGCACGGTCGGCCAGGCGGTCGCCAGCGACGCCGACAACGCCGCGCGCACGCCGGCGGTGAAGCTGGCCGCGGCCCTGTCTCTCTCGGCCTGGGTCGGCGTCATCGTGCTTGGCCGCTGGATCGCCTATCTCGACACCGGCTCGGCCAGCGCCTGAGCCCTGCGCGGCCGTCCCGCGCGGGCGGCCTCAACCACACGTTTCCTGGGGGAGTAGGCGCATGGCGCTTCACGACATTTTCCAAGCGATCGAGGATACGGCCGCGGCCACCGCGATCCGCGAATCCGGATGGCTGTTCCCGACCATCGAGACCGTCCACGTGCTGGCCCTGGTCAGCGTCGTCGGGGCGATCGCCATGCTCGACCTGCGGCTGCTGGGCTATCAGTTCAAAGGCAGCGCCATCACCGCCTGGTCGGAGAAGGTCCTGCCCTGGACCTGGGTCGCCTTCGGCTTCGCCGTGTTGTCGGGCGGGCTGTTGTTTATCTCGTCGGCGACCCGCTACTACATCAACCTGCCTTTTCAGTTGAAAATCGGTCTGATTGTGCTGGCCGGCCTGAACATGCTGCTGTTCCACTTTGGCGAATACAGAAATGTCGGCCAATGGGACCACGCCCAGGCTCCGGCGCGGGCGCGGGTGGCTGCAGCGCTCTCGCTGACCTTCTGGGCCCTGGTGGTGGTGTTTGGCCGTTGGATCGGGTTCACCCTGCGCTGAAATCCGCTTCGTCCAGCGAAATGCGCGCTGGCGGCGGCGCAGCGGTGCTTGACAAGTTAACGTGCGTATTATTTTCTTTCCAAGTTATAGAGACGATCCGAGTCAAAAAGATAAGTACGTCTCTAGGCTCAGGACTCATAGCCAGAAGAGCACGGTAGCGGCGAGGGCGATGGCGGACAGGAAGACGGTCGGGCATCGATCGTAGCGGGTGGCGACGCGACGCCAGTCCTTGAGCCGGCCGAACATG
>NZ_JAYRSU010000002.1:0-312835 GCF_041919955.1 Phenylobacterium sp.
ACGAAGCGGGGCAGGGGCGAGACCTCGTGGCTGAGCGCCACGAACTCAAAGCCGGCCGCGCGGGCCAGGGCGCCGGCGGCCTGCTCGTGCGCAGGATTGAGGTCGGCGTGCAGGAAGGCGATGGCGACCGAGGTGAAGCCCTCGGCCCTGGCCTTCGCGTGGGCGGCGGCGTGGGCGGCCTGGTCGAGCGGCGCGCCGTGGCCGCCGTCCGCGGCCAGGCGCTCCGCCGCCTCGACCACGCCGGAATGCAACGGCGGCGGGCGCTCGATATCGAGCGCGAAGAGGTCGGGGCGGGCCTGGTCGCCGATGGTCAGGGCGTCGGCGAAGCCCGCGGTGACCACCAGCAGCGTCTTGGCTCCGGCCCGCTCGAGCAGGGCGTTGGTGGCGACCGTGGTTCCCATCTTGATGGCGGCGACGCGCTCGGCCGGGAACGGCTCGCCTGGCGCGGCGCCCAGCACACGGCGCATCGCCTCCACGGCGGCGTCCTCGTAGGCCGGCGAGGCGGACAGCAGCTTCAGCGAGGTCTCGTGGCCCTCGCCCGAGCGCGCGATCACGTCGGTGAAGGTGCCGCCACGGTCGATCCAGAAGCTCCAGAGCCTGTCCAAACCTTAACCTTTCAGGGGTTCGATATGCGTTGTCAGCGCCGACTCCGCGCCTTACAGCTTTCGATACTCCCATGAGCTTCTGGCGCAACATAGCTGGCTTGGCTGTTCGTAGACCCGACGCGGGGGACTGCGCCGGCTGCCCCTCGGTCCGGCCGGGGGAGGATCCGGCGTTCTCGACGGCGGTCACGGCGCTGGGGGCCAAGCTCGCCAAGGCGGACGGTCGGGCGAGCGTCGGCGAGTTCGACGCCTTCGCCCAGGTCTTCACCCCCGACGCGGCGTCGGAGAAGAACATCCACCGGCTCTACGACCTGGCGCGGCAGACGACGCGCGGCTTCGAGAGCTATGCGCGGCGGCTGGCCAAACGCTACGCCGGCTGCCCGACCCTGCTGGAGGACGTACTGGACGGCCTCTTCCACATCGCCGGCGCCGACGGGGCGGTGACCCAGGACGAGCTCGACTATCTGGAACGGGTCGCTGAGCTGTTCGGCTTCTCGCCCCTGACTTTCCGCCGGCTCAAGGCGGTGCACCTGGGCCTGGGGGCGGACGATCCCTACGGCGTGCTGGCCATCGCCCACGATGCGCCGGACGCCGAGGTGCGCGCGGCCTGGAAAGCGGCGCTCTCCGAGGCGCACCCCGACCGCGCCCGCGGCCGTGGGCTGCCTAGCGAGTTCATCGAGGTGGCAGAGGCGAAGTCCGCGGCCATCAACGCCGCCTTCGACGACATCATGCGCGAGCGGCGGGCTATGACGCTCGAAGGGGCGGCATGATGCCGCCACTTTGTGGTGATTTCTCTGGTTTGCGTTGACGTCGGGGATCGCCCGGCGGAATTATCCGTTTAGCCGTAACAAGCGGCGCCCTTGAGGAAGCTCATGGTTCGCGAATTCGCCAGGAAACACGGTTCGGCCCTGCGCGGCCTGTCTGTGGTCGGAGGGGCTATCGCCACCGCCGCCGCCGTGGCGATCGGCGCCGTACTGGCCGTTTTCTTCGCCGCCACCGTGGTGGTGGTCGCCGTCATGGCCTCGGCCCTGCTGGCTCTGGCCGGCTTCGCCCTGCGCGCCAAGAAGGCCCGCGCCCAGCGCCGCGACGACGGCGTGATCGAGGCCCGTCACCTGGGCGGCCACCATTGGGTCGCCTATGGCTGGAACGAGCGTCAGGGGCGCTGAGCCGCCCCTCGTCCTGAGGCCCTTCCAGTCCGAGGACGAAGCCGGCGTCGTCGCCGTGCTGGAGGACACCTTCCATTCGACCTGGGCGCCGCAACTGCGCCCGGAAGCGCTTGAACGTCACGCCCGCGAAGGGCGCGCCCTGGCCTATGTACGCGAGCGCGGCCCTGAGTTTCTTCTGGCCTGCGACGGGCAGGCCATTCTCGGCATGGTCCACTGGGAGGGCGACTTCATCCAGGCCCTGCACGTGACCGGGACCGCCCAGCGACGCGGCGTCGGCCGCGCGCTGCTCGCGCATGCCGAAACGCAGATCGCCAAGGCAGGCCTGCCGGCCGTGCGGCTGGAGACCGACACCTTCAACATCCGCGCCCGCGCCTTCTACGCCGCGCTCGGCTATCACGAGGTCGACACTTATCCCGACGAGGAATGGGACAGCGGCCTGACGACTCTGCTACTGGAGAAGACGCTAGGGTGAGCGGGTGTGGCCGGCCGCGCCAATCCCAATTCCGAATAACGCCGGTATCCCCAGCTTGACCTTCGTCTGGCCCGGGCGGACCGTTCGCGCGGGGAGGGCTTTGCGAGGAGCAAGGCATGGACGCGCGCACGCCGCAGGCGATCATGGAGCTGGGATGGGCGTTCTGGGGCTCCAAGGCCCTGCTCAGCGCGGTCGAGCTGGGCGTCTTCACCGAACTGGCCGGCGGGGAGCGGTCGCTCGGCGAGCTGACGGCGCGGCTGAGGCTGCACGAACGCTCGGCCCGCGATTTCCTGGACGCCCTGGTGGCGCTGGGCATGCTCAGGCGCGAAGGCGAGGCCTACGCCAATACCCCGGAGACCGACCTCTTCCTGGACCCCGGCAAGCCGACCTATGTCGGCGGGATCCTCGAAATGGCCAACCTGCGGCTCTATCCGTTCTGGGCGAACCTGACGCAGGCGCTGCGGACCGGCGAGCCGCAGAACGAGGCCAAGGACGGCGGGCAGGATCTGTTCGCGACCGTCTATGCCGACCGGCCGTGCTGGAGAGTTTCCTGCGCGGCATGACCGGGGTCAGCCTGCCCTCGGCCCTGGCCATGGCCGCGCTGTTCCCCTGGAACGAGGTGGGTTCGTTCGTCGATGTCGGCTGCGCCCAGGGCGGGGCGACGGCGACGATTGCGCTGGCCCATCCGCACCTGCGCGCCATCGGCTTCGACCTGCCGCAGGTGGGGCCGGTGTTCGAGGCCTATGTCGCGGCCAAGGGGCTGGCGGGGCGCGTGCGGTTCGAGCCCGGCGACTTCTTCGCCGACCCGCTGCCGCAGGCCGACGTCGTCGTCATGGGGCACATCCTCCACGATTGGGACCTGGAGACGAAGCTGGCGCTGCTGGCCAAGGCGCACCAGGCGCTGCCGGCCGGCGGGCGGCTGATCGTCTATGAGGCGCTTATCGACGACGAGCGGCGGAGCAACGCCTTCGGCCTGCTGATGAGCCTCAACATGCTGATCGAGACGCGCGGCGGCTTCGACTTCACGGGGGCCGATTGCATCGGCTGGATGGAGCAGGTCGGCTTCCGAGAGGCTCGGGTCGAACACCTGGTCGGCCCCGACTCGATGGTCATCGGGACGAAGTAGGCGCGCGGGCCGTGACCGCGACGATCGCGGCCGCGGCGAGGTTGGCGAGGGCGGCCAGGACGATCGGGACGAGGTAGCTGCCGGCCGCGTCGTAGGCGCGCCCCGCGGCGATCGGCCCGACCAGGGTTCCGAAGGCGACGCTAGTGTAGAGCACCCCGATGATCGAGCTCACCGCCCGGCCGCCGAAATAGTCGGCGACCACGGCCGGCAGCAACGCCACCCAGCCGCCGTAGAACACGCCATAGGCCAGGGCGAAGGCGGCGAGCGCGGCGAAGTCGGAGGCCGCGGCCCAGAGCCCCATGGCGGCGGCCATGCCGACGAACATCGAGAGCAGGGCGGGCAGACGGCCGAGCCGGTCGGCCAAGCCGCCCAGCAGGAAGCGCCCGGCGGTGCTTCCCGCGCCGATCAAGGCCAGCAGCAGGGCCGCGCGGGTCGGGGCGATCCCGTGGTCGAGCGCATAGGGAACGAGGTGGGCGAAGGGCGTGAAGACGCCGAAGCCGCAGACCAGGCAGCCGGCATAGAGTCCGGCGAAGCGCCGGGTTCGGACGGCCTCGCCCAGCGCGACGCCCCGGGGCGGGGGCGCAGAGGCTGGGGGCGGAGCGCCGTCGGGCGTCAAGCCGCGGCGGGCCGGATCGGACTCGACCAGCAGCGCCATGCCGCCGCCGACCACCAGCGCGAGGACGGCCAGGACCAGATAGGCGCCGCGCCAGCCGACGCTCTGCGCCAGGGCGGCGGCCAGCGGCGGCAGGACCAAGGTCCCGACCCCGATGCCGCTGACCGCCAGGCCCGAGGCCAGACCGCGCCGCGCGACGAACCAGCGCTGGACCGCCCCGAGGGCGGGCGCATAGGCCAAACCGACGCCAAGCCCGACCCCGAGCCCGTAGGCGACATAGACCTGCGTCAGGCTGCGAGCGGCCGCGGCCAGGGCCAGGCCCGCGGCCAGGACGATCATGCCGCCAACGATCAGGCGCCGCGCCCCCCAGCGGTCGGACAGCGGGCCGCTGACCACGCCGAGCGCGAAATAGAGGAAACCGGCGATCGAGAAGACCGCCGAGACCGAAGCGCGGGAGGCGGCGAACTCCAGCTGCAGCGGTGCGAAGAGGGCGCTGAAGGTATAGGCCGCGCCGAAGCCGACGAAGGTGACGGCGAAGGCGGCCGCCACGACCCACCAACCGTGGAAGACGCTGCGCATGGCTCAGGCCTCCGCCAGGGCCGGACGTCGGCGATGCCAGGCGGTGGCGGCCTGGAAGGCGGCGCCCGCCGCCAGCAGGGCCGGCTCGCCCAGGTCGGCGGCGACCAGTTGCAGGCCGATGGGCAGGCCGGCGGCGTCGACGCCGCCTGGCAGGGCCAGGGTCGGGTGGCCGGTCATGTCGAAGGGGCAGGTGTAGCGCTGCAGCCCCGCAATCAGGTCCGGCTGCTCGCCGAGGGTGGCGATGGTCGCCAGCGACAGCGGGGCGAACGGATGCACCGGCGTCAGCAGGACGTCGACGCCGGCCAGGACCGCGTCGGCGCGGCCGCGCAGATCCATGCGCCGCAGGAGGACGCGCTGATAGTCCGCGGCGGAGGCGGCGAGCCCGGTCTCGATCACCGAGGCAAGGACGGAGCCGTAGTCCTGGCGTCGCGCCGGATAGGTCGCCGCATGGGCGACGGCGGCCTGGACCGCGCAGTCGAGCGGCCAGTCGGCCAGGGCCTGGGAGACGTCGGGGAACGTGACCTCGACGATCTGGGCCCCCAGGGCGCGGAACACCGCCTCGGCCTCCGTGACGGTCGCTGCGACCTGCGGATCGACGCCCTGGGCGTTCCAGGCCCGGTCGATGCCGAGGCGCAGGCCGGCCCCGCCTCGGCCGGCGGCGGCGAGATAGTCGGGAACCGGCGCCTGGCGTGCTGTCGGGTCGCGCGGGTCGGGGCCGGCTATCACCTGGAGCAGTGCCGCGAGGTCGCGGACGCTACGGGCCATGGGACCGACGTGGTCGAGGCTGGCGGCGAGTTCGACGACGCCGTGACGGCTGACGCGGCCCCAGCTCGGCTTCAGGCCGGTGACGCCGTTGGCGGCGCAGGGCCAGCGGATCGAGCCGCCCGTGTCGGAGGCGACCGCCCCTAAGCAGAGGCCTGCGGCCAGGGCCACGCCCGGCCCGCTGGAGGAGACGCCGGGCCAGTAGTCGGCGCCCCAAGGATTGACCGGCGCGGTGACCGACGGGTGGTGGTCGGAATAGGCGCCTTCGGTCATCTGCAGCTTGCCCAGCAGCACCGCCCCGGCCTCGCGCAGGCGGCGCACGACGCTGGCGTCCTCGGCCGGGCGGAAGTCGCGATGGATCGCCATGCCGGCGGCTGTTGGGACGTCCCGGGTCCAGCAGAGATCCTTCACCGCCAGCGGGACCCCGTGCAGGGGGCCGCGCGCACCGCCCGACGCGCGTTCGGCGTCGGCATGGGCGGCCTCGGCGAGGGCGCTCTCGGCCGTCAGCCAGGCATAGGCGTGGAGGTCGCCGTCCAGCCGGCCAATGCGGTCGAGCAGGGCCTGCGTCACGGCGAGGGACGTCGTCTGGCCGCCTTCGAGGCGAGCCGATAGGTCGAGCAGGTCGAGTTGCGAAAGGTCCATGGGCGCTCCGTCGGGGGGAGGCCCAATCGTTCGTCACGGCGGCGCCGATGTCTGGCGCAAACCGGACGCCGACCGGATCTGCGTGGCGGCGGGTTGATGGACGCGAGGCCCGAAAACCTGACGACCGATCGTGCGATATGGCCGCTTGTCGGCCTCGGTTCAGCCCTCTAACGTCCCGTTCAAACAATCGTTGGAGGAACGGCATGATCGGCGTGGTGGCGACCCTGAAGGTGCAGGACGGCAAGCAGGGCGAGTTCGAGGCGGTCTTCAGCGACCTCGCCAAGCAGGTCCGCGCCAACGAGCCGGGCAACATCGTCTACCAGCTCACCAAGAGCCGGACGGACGGCACGGTCTACAAGGTGCTGGAGCTCTACAAGGACGAGGACGCCCTGAAGGCGCACGGCGGGACCGACTATTTCAAGGCCGCCGGGGCGAAGATGGCGCCCTGCATGGGCGGCCGTCCCGAAATCGAATATCTCGACGCGGTGGAGTAGGGCCATGGACCTGGAATTCTCCAAGGAAGACCTGGCTTTCCGCGACGAGGTGCGGGCCTTTATCGCGGAGGCCTTCGACGACGACATGCGCGCCCACTCGGCCCAGTCGAAGAACGCCCATATCGACAAGGCCGGCCAGGTGCGCTGGCTGAAGCGGCTTTATGAGAAGGGGTGGATCGCGCCGGACTGGCCGAAGGAATACGGCGGCACCGGCTGGAGCCACGCCCAGAAGTACATCTTCGACATGGAGATGGCGCTGGCCGGCGCGCCCTCGACCTCGAACATGGGCCTGAAGATGTGCGCCCCGGTGGTGATGGCGTTCGGGACCCCCGAGCAGAAGGCCCAGCACCTGCCGAAGATCCTTTCGACCGACGCCTGGTGGTGCCAGGGCTATAGCGAGCCGGGCTCGGGATCGGACCTCGCCTCGCTGTCGATGAAGGCGGAGAGGGACGGTGATTATTACGTCCTAAACGGTTCAAAAATTTGGACAACCTACGCCCAGTGGGCCGACTGGATGTTCTGCCTGGTGCGCACCTCGAACGAGGAGATCCGGCAGAAGGGCATCTCGTTCCTGCTGCTGGAGATGAACACGCCGGGGATCACCATCGTGCCGCTGCCGACCCTGGACGGCCCGCCCGAGGGCGACCAGGAGATCAACCAGGTGTTCTTCGAGAACGTCCGCGTGCCGGTCGCCAACCGCATCGGCGAGGAGGGCCAGGGCTGGACCTATGCGAAGTATCTGCTGCAGTTCGAGCGGGGCAATCCGTACGCGGCGGGCCTGACCAACCAGCTCAACAAGGTGCGGAAGATCGCCAGCCTGGAGGCCTCCGACGGCGGGCGGCGGATGATCGACGACCCGGACTTCCGCAAGAAGTTCAGCGAGATGCAGATCAAGATCGACACGCTGAACGCCACCGAGCTGCGGATGTTCTCGGCCCGCACCTCCGGCGAGGCGATGGGCGCGGCGTCCTCCATGCTGAAGCTGGAAGGCAGCCAGGCCCAGCAGGCGGTGACCGAACTGGCCCTGGAGGCGGCGGGCATCTACGCCCAGCCGTTCGTGCGCGACACCTGGGCCGAGATCCGCGGCGAGCGCAACGAGCCGCGGGCCGGGCCGGACTATGCGGCGACCATCGCCCCGACCTACTTCAACTACCGCAAGACCTCGATCTATGCGGGCTCGAACGAGATCCAGCACAACATCATGGCCAAGATGGTGCTGGGGCTGTAGCCTTTCCAGGCGGGTTGCGAGGGGGCTCGCAACCCGCTGATTTTCCTTGAAAATAGGCGTGTTGGGGCGGGCTTGAGCGCCTGCCTCCGGCCGCCTGGACGCCGCGGAACATGCAGGCGGCGGGGATGGCGATTTCTCGCCCGCACAAAAGTCTTATATTGCAAGTTAATGGGAGTTGCGGATAGCTGGGGTGCGAACCGCGCCGGCCTTGGGGGACTCCGATGAACAAGCTCTTGAACTTCTACGGCCGTTTTGCGCCGTCCTTCACGGCGGCGGGCTTCATCGCGCGGGGTTTGCCGCTGCGGCCGATCGGACGAGCGTTCTCGGGGCAGACATGGCTGGTCACCGGCGCGACGGGCGGCATCGGCAAGTCGATCGCGATTGGGGCGGCCAAGCGCGGCGCCACGGTCTATGTCGTCGGCCGCAACGGCGAGGCGTTGGCGGCGCTGGCGCGCGACCACGGGATCAAGCCGCTGCAGTTCGACCTGGACAAGGTCGGCGACAACGTCCGGCTGGCCGAAGAGGTCGCCGCCGGCGTCGGCAAGCTGGACGTGCTGGTCAACAACGTCGGGCGGCTGGAGCACGTCTACAAGACCTCGCCGGACGGGTTCGAGAGCACCTACGCCCTCAACCTGCTGGGCCACTACGCCCTGACCGAGCGGCTGATCGCGCGCGGGGCGCTGAAGGACGGGCTGGTGATCAACATGGCCTCGGGCGGGCTCTACAATTCGGCGCTCAGCCTGCGGCGGCTGGAGCAGACGCCCGAGCGATACAGCGGGGTGATGGCCTACGCCGCCCACAAGCGCGCGCAGATCGCGCTGTCGGACAAATGGACCGCGCAGGGCGTCCGGTCCTACACCATGCATCCGGGCTGGGTGGCGACCGACGGCGTGCGCACGGCGCTGCCTGACCTCAACAAGCATCTGGGCTGGATCCTGCGTTCGGGCGCGCAGGGTGCGGACACCGCCCTGTGGCTGGCCGCACGCCGCCCGGCGCCGCAGGCCGGGGCGCTGTGGTTCGACCGCGCGCCGCGCTCGGCCCACGCCTATCCGCACTCGCAGACGCCGGAGGTCGAGCCCGCCGCCATCTTCGCCAAGCTGGAGGCGGACGTGGCCAAGGCCGGCGGCGTGTAACGGCTGTAACGGACGTTCGATACAAGAATCTACGTAGGCGCCCGCGACCCCGCCGCCGAGCATGGCGGCGAGATCGGGGGACAGTCTTTGGGCGGAACGACTGACAATCGGCGGCGGCTGAGGCGGCTGGGCCGGGCGCTCTGCGCGGGATCGGCGGCGGCGCTCTTGGCCGGCGGCGCCTGGGCCCACGGCGTGGGCGGCGGCGACGCGGCCTTCGTGACAGCGGCGCAGGGGCCGCAGATCGTCCCGTTCCTCTATCTCGGCGCCAAGCACATGGTGACCGGATACGACCATCTGCTGTTCCTGCTGGGCGTCATCTTCTTCCTGCGCGACCTGCGGCACGTGGCGCTTTACGTGACCATGTTCTCGCTGGGGCACTCGCTGACCCTGCTGGCCGGCGTGCTGGGGCGGATCAGCGTCGATCCGTTCCTGGTGGACGCGGTCATCGGGCTGTCGGTCGTCTACAAGGCCTTCGACAATCTCGGCGGCTTCAAGACGGTGTTCGGCGTGCAGCCGAACCCAAAGGCGGCGGTGCTGGGCTTCGGTCTGGTCCACGGCTTCGGCCTGGCGACCAAGCTGCAGCAGCTGAACCTCTCCAAGGACGGGCTGCTGGCCAATCTGGTCTCGTTCAACCTCGGGGTCGAGGTGGGCCAGCTGATCGCGCTCTCGGCCATGCTGGCCCTGGTGATCGCCTGGCGCCGCCAGCCGGGCTTCGGACGCCAGGCGCTGGCGGCCAACGTGCTGATCATGGCCGCGGGCTTCCTGCTGATGCAGCAGCAGCTGGCCGGTTACTTCATGCAAGGAAAGGGACTGGCGTGACCGCAGAAGGCCAGATCGATCATGCGCCGCCGCGCGGCCGCCTGCTGGGCCTGACCGCCGGGGCGCTGGCTGCGGCCAGCCTGGCGTTCGTCGCCGTGGTGCTGCCGGCCGAGTTCGGGCTCGACCCGACCGGGTTCGGCAAGGCCAGCGGCCTGCTGCGGCTCAATGCGGCCGAGGCCGCCAAGGCGAGCGACGCGGCCGCGCCCGCCGCGGTCGGCTCGACCAGCTTCCAGGCCACGCCCTATCGCAGCGACGTCATCGAGATTCCGCTGGCGGCCGGCGACGGCCTGACCCGCAACAACGAGCTGGAGTTCAAGGTGCGGATGAAGGCCGGGGACACCCTGGTCTATTCGTGGTCGGTCCCGATCGAGAACCCGGAAGAGTTCTATTACGACTTCCACGGCGAGACCCCGGCCAGCAAGGGCGGCGAGCCCAAGGTGATCGAATACCGGCAAGCGACGGGGACCAGCTCCAACGGATCGCTGACCGCGACCATTCCCGGCGTGCACGGGTGGTACCTGCAGAACCAGTCGGCGAAGCCTGTGGTCGTGCGGCTGCGGATCAGCGGCTTCTACGAGCTCGTGCCGTCCGGCGAATACGGCAACGAAGCCGGCGTCGAGCCGGTCAAGGCCCCCTGATATAGAAACGAAAGAGGACCACGACATGATCTGGCGCACCGCCTCCGCCATCACCCTCTGCGCCGCGCTGCTCGCCGGCTGCGGCCAGAAGCCGGCCGAGACCAAGACAGCGGCAAACGCGGCGAGCGCCAATGCGCCCAAGCCGCTGGCGAGCATCCACGAGCTGATGCTGTCGGTGGTCGACGAGTCGGCGGACGTGATCTGGAACTCGGTGGCGACGATCAGCGACGCGACCGGCGTGCACGAGCACCGGCCGCAGACCGACGCCGAATGGGCCAAGGTGCGCCACGCAGCCATCGCCCTGTCGGAATCGGCGAACCTGCTGGCGATGGAGGGCCGCGTGGTCTCGCATCCCGGCCAGAAGATCGACAGCGAGGGCCAGCCCGGCGCGCCGACCGGGGCGATCATCCAGAAGCGGATCGACGGCGACCGGGCGAGCTTCGTCGCCTATGCCGCGGGCCTGCAGGCGGCGAGCATGGACGCTGTGGCGGCCATCGACCGCAAGGACGTTGCCGCACTGGAGAAGGTCGGCGGCGAGATCGACGAGGCGTGCGAGGCCTGCCACGAGCAGTTCTGGTATCCGCCGACCGAACCGGCGGCCAAGCCGAAGGCTTAAGGCCTACTCCTCGGCCCGGGGCGTCCAAATGTCCTGGGCCTTGAGGGGGGCGGCCAGAACGAGCTTGCCGTCGAGATTGGTCCGGGCCAGGCCCTCGACCATGTAGAGGGCCTCGAAGGCGTCGGCGCCCCCTGCCTTGCCGACCAGTTCATCGAGCGAGGACCGCCGGGCCAGGGCCTCGGCCGCCTGGATCAGGGCGACGTCCCGGGTGCCGGCGATGACCATGATCCGCCCCCCGTTCGGCCCGCGATAGGAGGCCACGTAGCCGTAGTCGACGTGCGGCTGGGAGGCGCCGACGGCGGCGCCGGCCTGGCTGACGTAGTGCTGCTGGTCGACCAGATCGATCAACTCGTCATAGGACATGCCGATGGCGAAGCGCGATCCGGCGAAGGTCGGAGTCTCCAGCAGGCCCAGGCCGCTGAGATAGCCGACATAGAGGATGTCGTGGGTCTTCAGCATGTCGGGGGTGAGTTCCGACATCAGGATCACCCGCACCCGGTCCGGGTCGGGGCCGGCGACCACGGGCAGCAGCTTGCGCAGGGCTACGCCCGCCCCAACCGGCAGGTATCGCAGCTCGAGGTCCACATACCTGCCGGCGGTGCCCGGATGGGCCAGCTTGTGGCGGTCGAGGTCGTCGGAGGAATTGACGTCGAATTCGCGCACCAGCCGGCGCACGTCGGGGCCGCCGTCAGTCTCGCCAAAGATGAAGTAGTCGCCCAGCACGACCAGCATGGGCCGGGAATCGGTCACCAGCGGCGACCACACCTCGCTGCGGCGGACCTCGCGCAGCGGGTCGACGGGGTGGCTTGCGGAGAACCAGGCCCAGACGCCCACATTGACGACGACCAGGGCCGCGGCTGCGGCGAAGATCCATCGCGGCAGGGCCGTGCGGGCGATCGGGCGCGGTTGCGCGGCGTCATGGCCGGCGGCGGCGGCGCGATCTTCCATCACCAGGCGGTATTCGCCGTTGGGGATGACGATGCGCTGGGGCGCGGCGTGGCCGGGGCCGCTATAGTACTCGTCGAGTTTGCGGCGCAGGCGATGAATGTAGACCCGCACCGAAGCGTCCAGGGTCGAGGAGAACTGCTCGCCGCGGTCGAAGACCTCGCTGGCGACGTCGAACTCGGTGACGCGGCGGCCTTCCAGGGACTGGCCCAGCAGATATTCGAACAGCGACTTGAGCAGCGGCGAGCGCCCGAGGGCCCCCGAGCCCAGTATGGCGTCGGCTTCGCTGCGCAGGAGGTCGTCGGACAAGGTCTCTACTTTCGCTCGGCGCGCCGCTGTTAACGCCATGTAACGGCCGTTCGACACCAAAATCTACGTGGCGCCCCTGATCCCGCCCGCCATGGGTCGGTCGAGCAGATAGGGGGATCAGCGCGGCCATGAGTTCAAGCCGTACTCGCAAGCGTTTCATGTGGTGGACCGTCGCAGCGGCGGCGCTGCTGCCGGCCATGGCCGCCGCCGACGAGGCCGCGCCGGGCAATGAGGTCGGCGAACTGGTGGTGTTCGGGCGCGCCGAGACCCGCATCGGCACGGCGGCCGCGGCCAGCGAGGGCGCCATCGCCGGCGGCGACCTGACCATCCGGCCCCTACTACGCACCGCCGAGATCCTCGAGGCCGTGCCGGGCATGATCGTCACCCAGCACTCGGGCAGCGGCAAGGCCAACCAGTACTTCCTGCGCGGCTTCAACCTGGACCACGGGACGGACTTCGCGTTCTTCATCGATGGCGTGCCGATGAACTTTCGCACCCACGGCCATGGCCAGGGCTATCTCGACCTCAACGGCATGATCCCCGAGACCCTGGAGCGGGTGGACTACCGCAAGGGCCCGTACCGGGCGGACGTCGGCGACTTCGCCCTGGTCGGCATGGCGGCGGCCACGACCCGCGACCACTTCGACGCGCCGTTCGTCAGCGCCGAGGCGGGCGCCTACGACTGGAAGCGGCTGGCGGCGGGGGGGAGCTGGGAGGTGGGCGGCGGCGACCTGCTGATCGCGGCTGACGCCAAGACCTATGACGGCCCCTGGGAGCTGCCGGAGCGGTTCCGCCCGCTGGCGGGCTACGCCAAGTACACCCGCGACACCCCGCTGGGCATGCTGCGGATCAGCCTGTCGGCCTACAAGGCGACCTGGAACCCGACCGAGCAGATCCCCGAGCGGGCCATCGGGACGCTGGTCAAGGACGCTTACGGCGCGCTCGACCACACGCTGAAGGGCTCGACCGAGCGGCAGATCCTGGCGGCCAGCCTGAAGGGCGCCGACTGGCGGGCCGAGGCCTATCTGCAGCGCTACGACTGGTCGATGGTCTCGAACTTCACCTTCTTCCTGGACGACCCGGTGCTGGGCGACCAGCTGGAGCAGTCGGACCGGCTGTGGACCTGGGGCGGGCGGCTGGAGCGGACCTTCAAGCTGACCCCGACCCTGTCGGTCGACCTGGGCGTTGAGGGGCGCAACGACAGGATCGGCAAGGTCGGGCTCTATCACGACGTCGACGGGCGGCGGATCGCCGTGCGCTCGGCCTTCGCGGTCGACGAGGCCTCGGGCGCGCTCTACGCCGAGGCGACCTGGCGGCCGACCGAAAAGCTGAAACTGATGCTGGGCGCGCGCGGCGACGCCTATCGCTTCAAGGTGCGAGGCCTGGATGGGGCGGCCTGGAGCGGCGAGGTGGACGACCGCGCCTTCTCGCCCAAGGCGGGGATCTCGTACGAGGTGCTCGACGGCGTCGCGCTCTATGGCAACTGGGGCAAAGGGCTGCATTCGAACGACGCGCGCGGGGTGACCAACCCGGACCAGCCGTCGCCGGGGCTGGTGCAGGGCGAAGGCCGCGAACTCGGCCTGCGGCTGGAGCGCTGGGGCGTGGTGGCCAGCGCGAACCTCTGGTGGATGAGCGTAGACAGCGAGCTGATCTATGTCGGCGACGCCGGCTCGGTGGAGCCGTTCGCGGGCAGCGAGCGCAAGGGCTACGAGATGACCGTGTTCTGGCGGCCGACCCACTGGCTGGCGATCGACGGGGTGTGGACCGGCAGCCGCGCGCGGTTCAAGGACTCGCCGGGCTTCGACTACATCCCGGGCGCGCTGGACAACGCCGGGGAGTTGGGCGCGGCCCTGACTTTCGAGACCTGGAACGCCGCGGTGCGGGTGCGCCACCTGGGCGCCCATGCCTTGGTGGAGGACAACAGCCGCCGCTCGGAGCCGACCACCATCGTCAACCTGCGCGCGGCCTGGACGCCGGGCCGCTACGAAGTGTTCGGCGAACTGCTGAACGCGTTCGACAGCAGCGGCAAGGACATCGAGTACTTCTACGCCTCGCGCCTGCCGGGCGAGCCGGCGGAGGGCGTCGAGGACGTCCACAGCCGAGCGGTCGAGCCGCGGATGGTGCGGGCCGGTGTGAAGGTGACCTTCTAGGGAGCACGGACCCCGTTCAACGCGGAACGGCGCGAAGATGCTGTTGGGATCGGCGCGCTCTGCGTCTAGAGGACGAGGGAACTCGTCCTCGGGGGAGGCGTCGATTTTCAAGCGTACGGTATTGGCGGCGGCGGGCGCGGTGCTGGCGGCCGGGGCGGGCGCCCCGGCGCGGGCCGACTCGCTGCTGGAGTGGGACGGATCGGCCCGGCAGTTCGAAAGCCCGGACGGCGGTTTCACTGTGCGTCCCAAGGGGCGGCTGCTGCTTGACATCGGCGCCACGGGCGGCTCGCAGCACGACGATCGCAACATCTCTGATCAGGAAGTGCGGACGTTCCGGTTCGGCGTCGACGGCCTGGTCGGCGAGCATGTTTTCTACACCGTGGAAGGCGACTTCACGGCCAAGGATCCGGTGCTGCGCGGGACCTATGTGGCCTGGCGCGACAAGCTGGCCGGGCACGATGTCGAGCTGACCCTGGGCAACCGCCTGAGCGAGAGAGGGCTGGACGGATCGAGCAGCTCGGACGGCACGCCGTTCATGGAGCGCAACACGGTGGCCACGGCGATCGCGCCGCTGAAAGGCTTCTACGGCTGGGGCGCGATCGGCAAGGTGTTCGGGCCGACCTGGCACGTGGCGGTGCAGGCGGCCGGGTACGACCCCGCCGACCCCGACCTGGCGCGCGGAACGCAGGCCTATCTGGCGCGAGCGCACTGGAATCCGGTGAAGCGGCGGGAGGGACTGATTCACCTGGGCGCCTGGGGCTTCCACGAGGACTTCCCGTCGGACCTGGCCAGCCTGACCAAGACCACGACCTGGGCCGGGCACTACAACGAGCACCTGAAGGTGACGACCGGGCCGCTGGCCGACCCCTTGAGCAGCGACGGCTATGGCCTGGAGCTGGGCGGAGTGAAGGGGCAGTTCTGGTCGTTCGCCGAGGCGGGGCGGCGCGACGTCGAGACCCGCAGCGACCATGTGAAGATCGACGCCGTGTCGCTGTCGGCCGGCTGGATGATCACCGGCGATCCCAGCACCTATGCGCCGAGGGTCGGCAATGTCGGCAAGATCGCGCCGCTGGCGCCGCTGTCCAAGGGCGGGCTGGGCGGCTGGGAGCTGGCCGTGCGCTATCAGCGGCTGGACAACACCGACGCGCCGCTGGGCGGGCGCGGCGAGGAGACGACGCTGGGGCTGAACTGGCGGCTGGAGGACTGGATGCGGCTGATGGTCAATGTCAGCCGCTGGAAAGTTACGCACCCCGCAGGGACCTATGCCGGCGTCGATGAGGGCCAGGCCCTGGCCGGGCGGCTGCAGGTGAGTTTCTAGCTATCGCACCCGCGCCGCCAGGGCGGCGCGGTCGAGGGCTTTCAGGACGGCGGTGCGGACGGCGAGTTCGGCGTCGCTTTCGCCGTGGTAGCGGTGTGACGGCGTGGTCAGGATCAGCAACTGGACGTCGGCCGGGCGCGACCTGTCGAAATAGGCGGGATCGACCTCGACCAGGGTGCGGGCCGGGTCGCAGGCGCCGTTCGGCTCGAACGCCCAGCGGGCGCCGAGGCAGGCGGGCTGGCCGCGCTGGGCCGGGGCGAGGGCGGCGAGCTTTGCGGCCCAGTTCTCCGGCGCCTTGGGCAGGGCCTGCGCCTGGTGGCGCAGGTAGCGCTCCATGGTCACGGGCCGCAGCAGCGGGCGGCCGCGGGTGAAGATCGTGTAGTCGTCGCCGTTGAACTGGTACTCGACGAGGCGCGGGTCGCGAGCCGGGCGGATCGGCAGGACGTACCAGGACGAGCCGCCGTCTTGCGGGCTGCGCACGGTGGAGTGGCTGGGATCGAGGCCGCCGTTCGGCCGGTTGACCCAGATCTGCAGGCCGCCGGCGGTCATGCGGTGGCAGCGGCCGTTCTCGAAGCTGATCGGGGTGAGCATGCTGATCTCGGCGCCCAGCACGCCGTCGGGATTGACGAGCTGCACCCAGGAGCCGAGGCGGTGGCAGATGGGAGCGGGCGGATTGTTCACGCCCGGCATGGCGGCGAGCTGCTCGATCACCGGGGCGATGGCGGCGCGGAAGGCGGCGACCTGTGCCTGGCTGAAGCCCTCGACCTTCGACTTGGCGTCGATCTGGCGCTCGAACCGGCCCTCGGCGCCCGCCTGGACGATGGGGACCTGCTGGGCGGCGGCGGGGAGGGCGAGCAGGCCTGCGGCGAGGACGAGGAGGAGGCGGCGCATGGCGATGCGCTAGGCGATCGCGGTGCGCCGGGCGCGCGTGCGTCGCCGAGCATGGACGGCGGGGCGACGAAGCGACGGGGAAGAGGATTTGCGCCGATTTTCCTTCTCCCCTTGCAGGAGAAGGTGGCAGGCGAAGCCTGACGGATGAGGGAAGCGGCCCGTCAGTGGAACCGGCGTCGGCCGTCTTCGAGTTGGAAACGCAGCCTACCCCTCATCCGACCCCGCTTCGCGGGGCCACCTTCTCCCGCAAGGGGAGAAGGGGCCGCGTTGGGATCAGTACCGGCTGGGGATGATCACCGGGAGGTGCTCGTAGCCCTTCACGAAGGACGAGAACACGCGCTTGGGCTCGGCCTGGACCTCGATGCTGGGGAAGCGCTTGAGGATCTCTTCCCAGAGGATCTTGAGCTGGAGTTCGGCCAGGCGGTTACCGACGCAGCGGTGGATGCCGAAGCCGAACGACATGTGCTGGCGCGGGCGCTCGCGATCGATGATGTAGGCGTTCGGGTTCTCGATCACCTCTTCGTCGCGGTTGCCCGAGACGTACCACATGATGACCTTCTCACCCTTCTTCATCTGCTTGCCGCCCAGCTCGAAGTCCTGGGTCAGGGTGCGGCGCATGTGGGCGAGCGGGGTCTGCCAGCGGATGGTTTCGGAGACCATCGAAGGGATCAGCTCGGGGTTCTCGTAGAGCTTCTTCTTCTGGTCGGGGTTCTGGTGCAGGGCCAGGACCGAGCCGGTCATGGTGTTGCGGGTGGTGTCGTTGCCGCCGACGATCAGCAGGATCAGGTTCCCGAGATACTCCATGCGGTCCATGTTCCGCGTCGCCTCGCCATGGGCGAGCATCGAGATCAGGTCGCCCTTGGGCTCGGCGTTGACCCGCTCGTTCCAGAGCCGCGTGAAGTAGTCCACGCACTCGAACAGCTCCATCTTGCGTTCCTGTTCGACGACCTCGGGATCGGTCGAGGAGAACAGGCCCGATTCCGGCCCGGCGGTGGCCACGTCCGACCAGCGGGTCAGCTTGCGGCGCTCTTCCCAGGGGAAGTCGAACAGGGTGGCGAGCATCTGGGTGGTCAGCTCGATCGAGACCTTGTCGACCCAGTCGAATTCCTCGCCGATCGGCAGCTCGTCGAGGGTCTTGCAGATCCGCTGGCGGATCAGCGGCTCGAGCATGTGCAGGTTGGTCGGCGAGACGATCGGGCTGACGGTCTTGCGCTGGATGTCGTGCTTGGGCGGATCCATCGCGATGAACATCGGGAGGGTGAAGTCCTCCTTCGGATCGAAGATCGTGATGGCCGGCTCGGACGAGAACACCTCGTGATTGGTGTCCACGGCCATGATGTCGTTGAACTTGGTGACCGACCAGTAGGGGCCGTCCTCGTGGAGGCCTTCCTTGTGGTAGTGGACCGGGTCTTCCTTGCGCAGCCGCTCGAAGTACGGCCACAGGGTGTCGGAGCGGAAGAGCTCCCCGTCGGCCACGTTGATCTCGTCCAGCGGCATGGCGTAGGCCCGCGCGCGCGCTTCAGCTTTCAGGTCGCCGGCGCCGTCGCTCATCTCAATTCCTCCGAGGGTCCGGTCTCTGAGTGACCGTTGTTCACCTAAGAATGGCGCCGTCTGAGCGTTTGGGGAAGTTGCTGTCGTGCAACAGAAAATCTGAACTGACAAAACGACCGGTCGTGCATAAACCCCCTTACAGCGAACGATCGTTTGAAACGGAGAGCCCATGTCGGCCGACGCCCTCTTTAAGCCATTTGAATTCAAGGGCCTGCGCCTGAAGAACCGCATTGTCATGGCGCCGATGACGCGGTCGTTCTCGCCGGGCGGCGTGGCGACCGAGGACGTGGCGCAATATTACAGGCGCCGCGCGGACGTGGGTCTGATCGTCTCGGAAGGCACTGGCGTCGATCGTCCCGCCTCGCTGAACGACAAGAACGTGCCGCGTTTCCACGGCGAGAAGGAACTCGCGGCCTGGAAGCGGGTGATCGACGAGGTGCACGCGGCCGGCGGGGTGATGGCTCCGCAGCTCTGGCACGTCGGCAACGTCCGCACGCGCGATCCCGAGTGGACCCCGCCGGGTCCCTATGACAGCCCGTCCGGCCTGACCCGTCCGGGCAAGGAATTCGGCGCCCCGATGACCGACGCCGAGGTCGCCGACGCCATCCGCGCCTTCGCCGAGGCCGCCGCCAACGCCAAGGCCCTGGGCTTCGACGCCATCGAGCTGCACGGCGCCCACGGCTACCTGATCGACCAGTTCTTCTGGGACGGCACCAATGTCCGCGAGGACGCCTATGGCGCCAAGGACCTGCCGGGCCGCGCCCGCTTCGCCGCCGACATCCTGAAGGCCGTGCGCGCTGCCGTTGGGCCGGACTATCCGGTGATCATCCGCATCAGCCAGTGGAAGCAGCAGGACTACGAGGTGAAACTGGCCAAGGACCCGAAGGCGCTGGAAGCCTGGCTGGGCGCGCTGGTCGACGCCGGGGCCGACATCCTGCACTGCTCGCAGCGCCGGTTCTGGGAGCCGGAGTTCGAGGGTTCGGACCTGAACTTCGCCGGCTGGGCCAAGAAGCTGACCGGGGTTCCGACCATCACCGTCGGCTCGGTGGGCCTGTCGGGCGAGTTCATCGCCGCGTTCGCGGGCGAGGGCTCTAAGCCGGCGTCGCTGGACGAACTGCTGCGCCGGCTGGACCGCGGCGATTTCGATCTGGTCGGCGTCGGCCGGGCCCTGCTGCAGGACCCGGAATGGACGGAAAAGGTGCGTGCGGGGCGGACGTCGGAATTGAAGAACTTCGAACGCGAGGCGCTGGCGACGCTGTTTTAGGGCGGCGGCGTTCAATTGCTCCCCCTCTGGGGGAGCTGTCGGCCGAAGGCCGACTGAGGGGGACTGCGGACTCAGCAGGCCCCCTCCGTCTCGGCGCGCTGCGCCGATCCACCTCCCCAGTGGGGGAGGACCTATTAGGCGTTGAAATTCAGCTTCAGGCCGGGGCGGGGCCAGGTGGCCTTGTAGAGCTTGCCGGTGGACGAGGCGGTGATCCAGGCGGTGGTCATGTCCGGGCCGCCGAAGCAGATGTTGGTGACGATGAGGTCGGGCACGGGATAGTGCTCGATCGTCCCGTTCGGGTCGAAGGCGGTGATGCCGCCGTTGAGAATGGTGGCCACGCAGACCTTGCCGCCCGCCTCGACCGCCAGGCTGTCGAGGAACTGCACGCCCTGGAGGTTATGAACGGCGCGGCCTGCGGCGAAGCCAGCCGGCGGGCCGAGCACGCCCGGCTCGACCACGTCGAAAGCCCAGAGCCGGCCGAGCTGGGTGTCGGCCAGATAGACGGTCTTTTCGTCCGGCGAGAGTCCGACGCCGTTGGGGGAGATCAGATGGTCGCGCTGGCGGCTGACGTGGCTGCCGTCGATCCTGGCGTAGTAGAGCGCGCCGAACTTGCGGCCTTCGGGCGTGCCGCAGCCGTGGTCGGAGAACCAGAAGCCGCCTTGCTTGTCGAAGACCAGATCGTTTGGGCCGACGAACGGGCGTCCGTCGCATTCGCTGTAGAGTGTGGTGAGCTCGCCGGTCTTCAGGTCGTAGCGCTGGATGTAGCCGCCGGTGTGGGTCGGGGGCGTCGGGCCAGGAATGGTCAGACCGTCCTGGGTGGGCCAGGTGAAGGAGCCGCCGTTGTTGGTGATGTAGATCGCGCCGTCGGGGCCGATGGCCGCGCCGTTCGGGCCGCCGCCGGTCTCGACCACGGTCTCCTTGCGGCCGTCGGGATGGACGCGCGTCAGGCGCTGGCCCTTGATCTCGGTGAGGATCACCGAGCCGTCGTTCATGGCGATGGGGCCTTCGGGGAATTCGAACCCCTCGGCGACGAGTTGCAGATCCATGCTCAGCTCCCTGGCGCCACACGGCTCGGTGGCGTTCGGAAGTACTATGGCCGGATCAGCGGCGTTCCAAAACCCGGATTTTAAACGCGTGTTCGTCACCCTCGCCGGCGGGATAGTCCTGGCTGCGGACCTCGGTCCAGCGGCTCTCGTCGATGGGCGAGAGGGTGACGTCGCCCTCGACCTCGGCGTCGACCTCGGTGAGGTAGATGCGCTGGGCGCGGGAAAGCGCGAGCTCGAACAGCGAGGCGCCGCCGATGACGCAGAACTCGCCGACGCCGTCCTCGGCGGCCTGTTCGCGGGCGATGGAGACCGCCTCGCTGAAGTTGTCGCAGACCACAGCGCCCTTGGCCTCGAACGAGCCGTCGCGGGTCAGGACGATGTTGGTGCGGCCGGGCAGCGGTTTCTTGGGCAGGCTCTCCCAGGTCTTGCGGCCCATGATCACCGGCTTGCCCATGGTCACGGCGCGGAAGTTGGCCAGGTCGCTCTTCAGCCGCCAGGGCAGGGTCCCGTCCTTGCCGATGACGCCGTTGCGGTCGCGGGCGATGGGGCCGGCGGTGAGGATCGGGCTGCTCATGCCCCGGTCATAGCAGAATCGGGCGGCGCGGGCAGGTCGATGACGACCCGCAGGCCGGGATGGGCGTCTTCCAGGTCCAGCGCGCCACCGTGCAGCTTGGCGCAGGCCGCCGCGATGGCCAGGCCCAGCCCCCCGCCGGGCCTGGAGCGGGCCTCGTCGAGCCGCACGAAGCGCTCGCGTACGCGGCCACGGTGTTCGGCCGGGATGCCTGGGCCGGTGTCGGCGACGACGATGCGCAGGCGGCCGGGCGCCTTCTCCAGCGCCAGGCGCACCTTGGCGCCTTCGCCGGCGTGGTGGGCGGCGTTGTGCAGCAGGTTGCCGACCGCCTGGCGCAGGATCAGCTCGTGGCCCTGGATCACCAGCGGCGCGCCGGGTTCTGGAGCCACGAAGGTCTGGCCGGCGTCTTCGATGACCGGGCCGAACAGCTCACCGACCTCGGCGACCAGAGCGGCCAGGTCGACCGGCCCCATCATGTCGCGCGAGAGGCCTGCCTCGGCGCGGGCGATGTCCATCAGGGCCGACAGGGTGGACAGGGCGCGGTCGGCCTCGTCATGAGCCTGCTCGATGGCGTCCAGGCGCTGGGGCTCGGCCACGTCGGGGTCGAGGGCGCGGGCGAGGTCGGCGCGCATTCGGGTCAGGGGCGAGCGCAGGTCGTGGGCGAGGCTGTCGGTGACCGTGCGCATCCCGGTCATCAACTCCTCGATGCGGTCGAGCATGCCGTTCATCGCCTCGCCCAGCCGGTCGAAGACGTCGCCCTTGGGATGGACCTCGGTGCGGGCCGAGAGGTCCCCGCCGGCGATGCGGCCGGCCGTGGCCGCCAGGGTCTCCATGCGGTTCAGCAGCAGGCGGTTGAACCATATCGCGGCCAGCAGCACCGCGCCGATGGCGGCGATCAGCGAGATCGCGGCGCTGGCCACCAGGGCGCGGCGGAAGGCGACGCGCTCTCCGATGTCCTCGTAGACGACCAGCGTGCCGCCTGTGGCGAGCGGCTGGACCAGGACGCGCCAGGGACTGTCGCGGCCGTCGCTGAAGATCTCCATCCGGGCCGAGCCGGCCGACGGCAGGTCGTCGGCGGGCGCCAGCCGGGCGCCGCCCAGCAGCCGCCCGTCGGCGGCGAACAGGGCGTAGCGGAAGGCACCGCCGCGGTCGGTCTTGTCGCGGAGGTCGAGGGCGCGGGCGAGAGGCGCGATGCCCTCTTCGTGGGCGAAGGCGACGAAATAGTCGCGGGCCGCTTCGGCGACCTCACGCTGGCGCTTGCCGATGATCGCTTCGCCGACGCGGTCGATGGTCAGCAGGCCCACCGCCAGGGCGGTGAGCGCGACCGCCATCAGCACGAAGAAGACCGCGCCGGGCCGCAGGCGCGAGCCCAGCGGCCTCATGGCTCGGTCGAGAGCCGGTAGCCGGTGCCGCGCAGGGTATGGAGCAGCGGCTGCCCGAAGCCCTCGTCGATTTTCTTCCGCAGGCGGCTGATATGGGTGTCGACGACGCTGGTGTGTGGATCGAAGCGGTAGTCCCAGACCTGTTCGAGCAGCATGGTCCGCGTGACGACGCGGTCCTTGTGGCGCAGCAGGTACTCCAGAAGCTTGAACTCGCGCGGCAGCAGGTCGAGGGCGCGGCCGGCCCGGCTGACCCGGCGCGACAGCAGGTCGACCACCAGGTCGCCGCAGGTCAGTTTGGTCTCGACGTCGGCGGTCGGGCGTCGGCGCATGAGGTTTTCGAGCCGCGCCGACAGCTCGGAATAGCCGAAGGGCTTGGTGAGATAGTCGTCGCCGCCGGCCCGCAGGCCCTTCACCCGCTCGTCGAGGTGGCTGAGCGCCGAGAGGACGATGATCGGCGTCTCCACGCCGGCCGCGCGGAGGGCCTTGATGACGCTGAGGCCGTCGAGGCTGGGGACCATGCGGTCCATCACGATGGCGTCGAACGGCTCGCCCGAGGCGGCGTAGAGGCCGTCACGCCCATCAGAGACGTGTTCAGCGGTGTACCCTTCCTCGCGCAGACCCTTGAGGATGTAGTCGGCCGTCTCGGCGTCGTCTTCGACCAGCAGGATGCGGCGGCTCATGGTGCGCGTTCCGTTGTGCCGGTGGAGGATGGCGCGGTTCGTGGCGTGATCCAAGGTGGGAGGGGAGGCTTGAATTCAAGGCCATTTTCCGCCGCACCGGGATCGCGGCGGAAAATGGCCCGGCGAGCGGCGTCGGGAGACTGGAACCGCCCGCCTTTGGGGGCCGCTCAGCCCTTGGCGACGCAGGCCTTCACGAAGTCGGCTTCCTTGCCGGTGTGGGTCTTCTGTTCCTTCCAGGACTTTTCGCAGGCGGTGCGCTTGGCGTTCGCATCGACCTTGGCGGTGGCGGCCGGCTTGGCGGCGGCCATCGGCTTGGCGGCCGGGGCGGGGGTGGCGGCGAAGGCCGAACCGGCGGCGAGGGCCAGGACCAGGGCGGCGGGGGCGATGAGGTTGCGCATGGTGCTCTCCGTTGGAGTGTCGCCCGGATCGTTCCGGACAAGGAGAGCAAACAGCCGTGGCCCCTCAGGCCTTCGTCGGCGAACTCGCAATTTTGTAAGGTTGAGGTCTAGACCGCGATCGGGGCGGCGATCTTCTCGTGCGCCTTGTAGCCGCGCAGCTTGAAGTCTTCGTACTCGAACGCGAACAGGTCGCGCCGCTCGGCGATCTCCATGACCGGCAGCGGCAGAGGCTCGCGCGTCAGTTGCTCGCGCGCCTGGTCCAGGTGGTTCAGGTAGAGGTGCGCATCGCCCAGGGTATGGACGAACTCGCCCGGCTCCAGCCCGGTCACCTTGGCGACCATCAGGGTCAGCAAGGCGTAGGAGGCGATGTTGAAGGGCACGCCCAGGAAGACGTCGGCCGAGCGCTGGTAGAGCTGGCAACTCAACTTCCCGTCCGCCACGAAGAACTGGAACAGGCAGTGACAGGGCGGCAGCGCCATGTCGTCGACGTCGGCCGGATTCCACGCCGAGACGATGTGGCGGCGGGAATTGGGCATGGTCTTCAGCCCCTCGACCACGTTCGCGATCTGATCGATCACCCGACCGTCAGGCGCGGTCCAGGACCGCCACTGCTTGCCGTAGACGGGGCCGAGTTCGCCGTCCGCATCGGCCCATTCGTCCCAGATGCTGACCCCGCGCTCCTGCAGCCAGCGGACATTGGTGTCGCCGCGCAGGAACCATAGCAGTTCCAGGATGATCGACTTGCGGTGCAGCTTCTTGGTGGTCAGCAGCGGAAAACCCTGCGCCAGGTCGAAGCGCATCTGGCGGCCAAACACGCCCAGCGTGCCTGTGCCGGTGCGGTCGCCGCGCTGCACGCCGTTGGCCAGGATGTCGGCCAGCAGGTCGAGATACTGCTGCTCGGGGTGAGCGACTGGACCAGCGATCGTCACGTGCGCATTCATCGGACGAGCCCAACGAGGATTAACGTCGCCAAAATTGCCTTTGGCAGCTTGATTCGTCGACGGTGATTCGCCAACCGATCCACAAGATATTGCGGCGGAGCTCTAGGGGGAGCTCAATATCTTGACTCCTCGGGCTTGCTTTGGAGCTTCCCCTGAAATGGCGGCTTCTAGGACGGCTGTCGGAGCACGATGGGACCGGCCCGCCTAACCCCATGAAATCGGCCCCTCACTCGGCCCGCATGCGCCCAGCGGACATCCTGCGACGTCCGTGCTGCGGCCTGAATGTCATTTCCGCTCGCGAGGCGTCGCCGACGTTCAGCGTGTCCGCCTGGCGCCGCCTATCGTGTGAGGGAAGGTCGGCTTGCATCCAACCCATCGACGTCGGCGACCGCGCGTCCATGATGGCGACGCGCGAAGTCGATGAACGCCTTGAACGCAGCGGTCGGGTTGCGCCGGCTCGGATAATAGAGGCTCAAGGGCGGCAGCGTCGGCGTCCAGTCCTCGAGCACACGAACAAGGCGGCCCGCATCTATGTCGTCCCTCACGTCGGACTCCATCGCCAGAGTGAGACCAACCGACGCCAGCGCCGCGGTGCGCGCGAGGCTCGCTTCGTCGAGAGTAAGCCCACCTTCTACGTCGACATGGATCGACTGCCCATTCTTCTCGAAGGGCCAGCGGTAGATCGCGCCATTGGGGAGCCGGACGCGAAGGCAGGTGTGCGCGGCGAGGTCCTGCGGAATCTTCGGCGTCCCGCGCGCCTCCAGATAGCTCGGCGCGCCAACCACCACATTGCGGCGGGGGCCGCCCAACGGCAGGGCGATCATGTCGACGGGCACCAGATCCTCGCTGCGCACGCCAAGATCGAACCCGCCCGCGACGATGTCGACCAGGCGCCCTTCCGTGACGATGTCGATGTGGACCTGGGGGTGCAGGCGCTGGAACGGCAGGACGAGCGAGGAAAAGATCTCGCGTGCCGCCGTTGGAAAGGCGTTGATGCGCAGCGTGCCGGATGGCGTGGTCTGCTGGGATCGGGCGGCCTCCATCGCCTCATGAATGTCGCGAACGGCGGGAGCGATCTGGTCGACGAACCGCTGACCGGCCTCGGTAAGGGACACGCTTCGCGTCGTGCGGTTGAAAAGTCGCACACCGAGCGCGCGCTCCAGCTTTCCGACCGCGTTGCTGACGGCCGTGGTCGAGACCCCGAGCTCAAGCGCCGCAGCACGGAATTTTCCCCGCCGGGCGACCATGAGAGCGGCCTCCAGCTCTGTCAGGCTATGCTGCGCCATTGTCCTGATTTTCGTGACAAGCCGTTCCGTTTTGTCCCGATTATGTTGCGACCTGTCCAGGGCTAACTTGGCTGGCAAGCGCACCCGCCGCCGCCGCCGGCGCCGAATGCAAGCAGGACAGGACAGATGCCGCTCGAACTTCCATCTCCGATCGCCGCCTATGTGGCGGCCAACGCTCAACTCGATGTCGACGGCATGCTCCAGCCGTTCGCGGCGGACGCCGTCGTCCGCGACAACGGTTCGGTCTTCAACGGCCATGCTGAAATCCGCCGCCTGCTCGAAGACGCGGTTGTTCCGGTAAAGGCGATCTTTGCGCCGGACGCCGCGCGACACGACGGCGGTCAGATCGTCGTCGAAGGCCCCGCCCATGGCGACTTTCCGGGAAGCCCGATCCGCTTCACCTACCGCTTCACCCTCGAGGGCGACGCCATCAGGGCCCTGGAGATCACGGCATGACCGGCAAGGCTGACGGAACCGAGTTCGCCGGCAAGCGCGTGCTCATCAGCGGCGGCACGAAGGGTCTCGGCCGCGCCGCCGTCGATCGATTCCTGGCCGGCGGCGCCCGGGTGATCACGTCCGCCCGTGGAACCCTGGAGCCCATCGACGGCGTCGAGTTCGTCCAGGCGGACCTGACAACGGCCGAGGGCGGCGAAGCCCTCGCGAAGGCGGCGCTGGAACGCCTGGGCGGCGTCGACATCCTGGCTCATGTCATCGGCGGCTCGGCGACGCCGGGCGGCGGCTTCCTAGCCCTGACGGACGATCATTGGCTGTCCGAGCTGAACCTGAATCTTCTGGCCACGGTTCGGCTCGATCGGCTTCTGATTCCGCAGATGATCGAGCGCGGCGCCGGCGCCGTGGTGCATGTGACCTCCATCCAGTCGGTCCTGCCGCTGCCGGAAGCGACCACGGCCTACGCGGCCGCCAAGGCCGCGCTCAGGACCTACAGCAAGTCGATCTCGAAAGAGCTTGGGCCGAAGGGCGTTCGGGTCAACGTCGTGTCCCCCGGCTGGATAATGACCGAAGCGACCGCCGACTTTCTGAAACGTCTGCAAGCCGCCAATGGCGGCACGATCGAGGAGGCGCGGCAGGCAGTTCTCGACGGTCTGGGGGGTATCGCCATTGGACGTGGCGCGGAACCCCGCGAGGTGGCCGACCTTATCACCTACCTGGCTTCGGACCGCGCCGCGGCGATCCACGGCGCGGAGTTTGTCATCGACGGCGGCACGGTTCCTACCGTCTGACGCTATGGGCGCGCCTGCCTAGGCCTTCGATCGAGACGCGTGCTCCGCTGAGTATCAGAAGTCCGCGCTTCGGCCCGTGTCGCCTTCGGCGCCGGGCCGCCAATTTCACGGTAGGCGGGCCGTTTCTCGGCCGCCCGGCGCGGAGCCACCGAAGCGGGCGCTGCGGCGTCAGCTCAACCCTGGACGGTGCTGCGGAAATCCGGCAGGGATGGCGCCTGTATCTTTGGGGGACTCCATCATGCTGCTCACCGTCGCACTTGTCGCTCTTCTCGTCATGTCCGGAGAGACGCCGCCCTCGCCCTCGGCGCCCGCCGCGCCCGCGGGCGAGCAGACCGAGCTCAAGCCGGGCGAGCGGAAGGTGCGGATGATCTGCCGTAACGAGCAGAAGGCCGCCTCGCGCCTGGTCAAGCGCCGCTGCATGTCGGTCGAGGACTGGAAACAGCAGGAAGAGGACGCGCAGCGGGCGGTGAAGGACATCCAGGACCGGCGCGAGATCAATCCGCCTTGCCTGGGCAGCGGACGGGGCTGCTGACGCGCCAGGCGCCTTGTTATCCGGTGGGCGAGGGGGCGTTGTAGAGCGGGACGCGAGGAGGGGTGCGCATGAAGATCCTGATGACCCTGGCGGTGGCGCTGAGCCTCGCGGCCCCGAGCGCCCGCGCCGCCGAGGACCGTCGGCTGGTTCTGGTGACCCTGGACGGGATGCGCTGGCAGGAGGTCTTCCGTGGCGCCGACCCGGCCCTGGCGGTCGATCCGGCCATCGTCGAGGACCGGCCCGGGATCAAGGCGGCCTTCCTCGACCCCGCCGACCGCAAGCGGGCCCTGACGCCGTTCCTGCACGAGGTGATGGCGACCCAGGGCGTGCTGATCGGCGACCGCGACCTGGGATCGTGCGCGCGCGTGACCAACGACAAGTTCTTCTCCTATCCCGGCTACAACGAGATCCTGACCGGCCGGCCCGATCCGAGGATCGCCAGCAACGACCCGGTTCCCAATCCGAACGTCAGTTTCCTGGAGTGGCTGGACGGGCGGCCCGGCTATCGCGGCAAGGTCGCCGTCTTCGCGTCGTGGAGCGTCTTCACCGCGATCCTCAACACCGGGCGAAGCAGGGTCCCGGTCAACGCAGGCTTCATGACGCCCAAGCCGCACGGCGCCTTCGAGGCGGCGCTGGGTCGGCTGCAGGATCAGAGCCCCCGCATCTGGTCGACGGTGCGGTTCGACGCCTTCACCCACAACTACGCGCTGGAGGCGATCCGGCGCGACCGACCGAAGGTGGTCTATATCGCCTATGGCGAGACCGACGACTTCGCTCACGACGGCCAGTACGGGCATATGCTCGAAGCCGCTCACCGCGCCGACGGCTTCCTGCGCGAACTCTGGACGACGCTGCAGGCCGACAAGGCCTATGCCGGCAAGACCACGCTGATCGTGACCACCGACCACGGCCGGGGCGACGGTTCCAGGCCCAACGACTGGAAGGGCCATGGCGCCGTGATCTGGCCCGCCTCGGACCAGACCTGGTTTGCGGCCATCGGCCCGGATGTGAAGAAGGGCGTGACGAAGCTGGATCAGTGCGCGGGCGCGAACCAGGTCGCGGCCACGGCGCTTCAGGCGCTGGACGTGGACTGGAAGGCCTTCGACCCGCAGGCCGGCACGCCCTTGCCGATCTTCGCGCTGCGCTAAGCCATCGACGGCGCGCGCTATCGATGCAATCTTCGCGGGTAGCTCATGAGCAGCGCCGCACGGCGCGACGGGGAGGAATGCGACCATGATCCAGGCCATCGCCGCGGCCGCCGCCGCGATGCTGCTGTCTTCCGAGCCTGCGGCCCAGGCCGCGTCCGGCGCGGCGCCCGCAGCCACCCAGGCCAAGGCGCCGGCCAAGGCCGCCAAGGACAAGGTGGTCTGCCGGATGGAAACGCCGGTCGGCACCCGGTTCGGCAAGCGCGTCTGCATGAGCCTGGCCGAACGCGAACGGCAGGAGGAAGAGGCCAACAAGGGCTTCGGCGAGATGCAGAAGGTCGTGAGCACGAACTTCAGTAAGGGCAACTAGACCCCGTAACTCACGAGAAACATTTGATAATTTGGCGCTTTGAGGGCTTGCTGAGGTGCGCCCGGCCAAGGCAGCGTGCGGCCTGACGACGTTCAGGAGCACGCCGATGCCCAGCCTCATCCTCGCCCTGGCGCTGATCGCAGGCGAACCGCCCGCTGCCCCGCCGCCCGGCGATCAGCCGACGAGTGGGATGCGCAGGGAAAAGGTCGTCTGCCGCGTGGAGACCCTGCCGGGGTCGCGGTTCACCAAACGGACCTGCCTCACCCTGACCGACTTCAGGCGGCGCGAGGAAGAGAGCCGCAACGGCGTCGCCGAGATGCAGCGAAACCTGAACGTCCCCCTTGTCGAGAAGCGCTGGTAGGGCTCAGCCCGAAAACCCGCCCTCGGCCAGGAAGGCCAATTCCTCGCTGCTGCTCTCGCGCCCGAGGCAGGCGTTGCGGTGCGGGAAGCGGCCGAAGCGTTCGATGATGTCGAGGTGCACCTGGGCCCAGCGCAGAGAATCGGCATCGCCGGTCTCGTCCTTCAGCAGACCGAACAGGCGCATCGCCTCCTCCTGGTCGGTCATCGCCTCGGAATGCTCGAACGGGAGGTAAAAGAACCGGCGCAGGATCGGTTCGACCGCCCGGTCGTGGCCCGAGGCCACGGCGGCGCGGGCGATGGCCAGGGCCTTAGGATCGGTGGCGAAGGCGTGGGCCGAGCCGCGATAGAGGTTGCGCGGGAACTGGTCGAGCAGGATCAGCAGGGCCAGCGCGCCCTCGGCCGAAGCGGCCCAGCCGTCGTACTCGCCGCGGGCGGCGGCGTGGTGGACGGGTTCGAACTTCAGCGCGATGGCCTCGTCGAACTTGGCGTTCTTGGCGAACCATTTCTCAGGCCCGGCCGACTGCCAGAACCCGACCACGTCGCGCGGTGTCGCCGCCATTTCACGCTCTCCGAACCAGGGGCTCTATGTCGGACGGGCGGACGAGAGGCGCAAGCGGCGAAAATCGGCGGGGATTCCACGGCGATATCGCCGCATTCCGCGGTGGTTCCCTTGACCTGCGCGCAATTTTCCTCTCCATAGCCCGGCCTTTGCTGCGGCGCCGTTGCGCGGAACCGCGGCTCTCTTCGACTTCAGGAGTATGATCATGCGCGTCTACTATGACCGCGACGCAGACCTCGCCCGCATCCTGGACAAGAAGATCGCGATCGTAGGCTATGGCAGCCAAGGTCGCGCTCACGCCCTGAACCTTAAGGACTCGGGCGTGAAGGACGTGGTCGTAGCCCTCCGCGCCGGCTCGGCCACCGCCAAGAAGGTGGAAGCCGACGGCCTGAAGGTGCTCTCGGTCGCCGAGGCCGCGGCCTGGGCCGACGTGATCATGGTGCTGGCGCCCGACGAACTGCAGCGCGGCATCTACAACTCCGAGATCGCCCCGAACATCAAGGACGGCGCGGCGCTGCTGTTCGCTCACGGCCTGAACGTGCATTTCAACCTGATCGAGCCCAAGGACACCATCGACGTGCTGATGGTCGCGCCGAAGGGCCCGGGTCACACCGTGCGGGGCGAGTACCAGAAGGGCGGCGGCGTGCCCTGCCTTATCGCCATCCATCATAACGCCACCGGCAACGCCCTCGACCTCGGCCTGGCCTACGCCTCGGCCATCGGCGGCGGCCGCTCGGGCGTGATCGAGACCACCTTCCGTGAAGAGTGCGAAACCGACCTGTTCGGCGAACAGGCCGTGCTGTGCGGCGGCCTGGTGGAGCTGATCCGCGCCGGCTTCGAGACCCTGGTCGAGGCGGGCTACGCGCCCGAAATGGCCTATTTCGAGTGCCTGCACGAGGTGAAGCTGATCGTGGACCTGATCTACGAAGGCGGCATCTCGAACATGAACTACTCGATCTCGAACACCGCCGAGTACGGCGAGTACGTCACCGGCCCGCGGGTGGTGACGTCCGAGACCAAGGCCGAGATGAAGCGCGTGCTGGAAGACATCCAGTCGGGCCGTTTCGTCCGCGACTTCATGCTGGAGAACGAGGCCGGCCAGCCGAGCCTGAAGGCGACCCGTCGCCGCGCCTCCGAGCACGAGATCGAGGCCGTCGGCCAGCGCCTGCGCGCCATGATGCCGTGGATCACCAAGAACAAGCTGGTGGACACCGCCCGCAACTAATCGGTCGCATCCAAGCGATACGGAAAGGCCCGGACGGCGACGTCCGGGCCTTTTTCGTTTGCGCGGGGCGGCGCTCTCTACGCCCCGTACTGCCCGCCGTAGCGGGGCTTCAGAACCACCAGGCTGTCCATGCGCTTGCCGTCCGGCCCCATGAGTTCGAGATGGACATGGTCGGTCATGCCGAGCGGATAGCGATCCTGCAGGCTGTGGGCGCGGCCGATGGCCTGGCCCATGCGCACCACGTCGCCGATCACCACCGTAGGGTCGATGTAGAAGACCCGCGCGACATAGCCGATGGCTGGGTTGGTGATCTCGACGAACTGGAGTTGCTCGTCGCCAGCGTAGGCCAGGCCGATCTTGGTCACGAAGCCCGAGATCGGAGTGACCACCGCCTGGCCCGGGCGGGCGACGAAGTCGACGCCCTCGTGCTCGCGTGCGCCGCCGTCGCGGCGGGCGCCGAAGGTCCCGAAGCCGTAGAAGTCCTCCTGGCGCGTCGCATGGCCGGTCGGGTTGACGAAGTCGGGCGCGCCGTCGCCGTCGACGTCCGCGCCTTTCCAGACCAGAGCCCTCACCGGCGTCGCGGCCGGCTGCGGGGCGACCGCCACCGGCAGCACCTTCTGCAGGCCGGTGAAGTCGGCGCGGGCGGCGGCCTCGGCGCCGGCTTGGATCGATCCGGCGGCGACCACGGCGGCGCACAGCGTCAGGCAGGTCTGAGCCAGCCAGACATGCAGCTTGTGGGCGGCGCTCGCCGTCGCGCGCATCATGCGTGGATCGTCTCCAGGCGGTTCGGAATCGGCCGGGCCGCATGCCCCTGGGGGCGGCCCGTGCGCAACATATGGAAACTTGCGCGCCCGTCCAGCATGTGACCGCACGTCGCGGCCAGGCGTCACGGTTGCGTGAGGTCGGCAGACGACGGGCTAAGTTGTGGTAGAAAACAGCATCGCACGCTGGCCGAATAATGAACCTCGCACAGCCGAGGACGTTGTGCAGAAGCCGCGACATCGGCCACCATATTTCTGAATATTCTCCTGGAATCTTCCATTTGAGGACTAGAACAGCTCAAATTTCACACGCGTTCGTGAAAATTATACGCAAGGCGTCCTGCCTATTCTGGGAGGCTGCGACGTGGCGCGCCTGATCGTCGTGTCCAATCGCGTGCAGCCGCCCGGCGACGCCGGCGAAGGCAGCGTCGGCGGCCTGGCCATGGCCCTGGCCGCGGCCCTGCGCGAGCACAGCGGCGTCTGGTTCGGCTGGAGCGGCCAGACGATCGACGAATACACCGGCCAGATCTCGATGCAGCGCTCTGGCGGGGTGACGGTCGCCACCGTCGATCTCGAAGAGCAGGACCGCCAGGAATACTACAACGGCTACGCCAACCGGACGCTGTGGCCGCTGTTTCACTACCGCGTGGACCTCAGCGCCTACGAGCGCTCGTTCAGCGAAGGCTATGGGCGGGTCAATGCGCGCTTCGCCGACGCCCTGGCTCCGCTGGTGGCCGAAGGCGATGTCATCTGGGTGCACGACTACCACCTGATCCCCCTGGCGCAGGAACTGCGCGCGCGCGGCGTCAAGAATCGCATCGGCTTCTTCCTGCATATCCCCTGGCCGGCGCGACGGCTGCTGATCACCCTGCCCGACCACCGCGCCCTGGTGGAGGCGCTGTTCGACTACGACCTGATCGGCTTCCAGACCGAGGATTCGGCCGCCGCCTTCCGCGACTATGTGAAAGCCGAGGCCGAAGGGAGCGTCGACGAGGACGGCCGCGCTCACGCCTTCGGCCGCACCGCGCAGGTCGGCGCCTTCCCCATCGGCCTGGATGTCGAGACCTTCGAGGCCGCCGCCCGCGGCGAGGTCGCCCGGGCCGAGTACGAGCGGATGGTCGCCAGCCTGAACGGCCGCGAGATGATCGTCGGGGTCGACCGGCTCGACTACTCCAAGGGGCTGGAGGAGCGGTTCCTGGCCTACGAACAGGTGCTGGAGGACCACGAGGACCTGCGCGAGCGGGTGTTCCTGCTCCAGATCGCCACGCCCAGCCGCGAGGAGGTCGACGCCTATCAGGATTTGCGCGCGCGGCTGGACGCGGTCAGCGGCCGCATCAACGGCGCTTTCGCCACCGTCGACTGGGTGCCGATCCGATATGTGAACCGCGCCTATCGCCGCGACGAACTGGCCGGCGTCTATCGCGCCGCGAAGATCGGTCTGGTGACGCCGCTGCGCGACGGCATGAACCTGGTCGCCAAGGAATATGTCGCCGCACAGGACCCCGACGATCCGGGGGTGCTGGTGCTGTCGCAGTTCGCCGGCGCCAGCGAGCAGATGGAACGGGCGCTGATCGTCAATCCGTTCGATCGCGCCCAGGTCGCCGAGGCGATCGCCGCGGGCCTGGCCATGCCCCGCGCCGAGCGGACCGTGCGCTGGCGCGACCTGATGGACGGCCTGCGCTCCAGCGACGTGAACGCCTGGCGCGAAGCCTTCGTGAAGGCGCTCATGCAGGCGTGAGCGCGCCGCGGGCCATCTTAAGTCGGTGGCCGATCTCGACAATGGCCCGGATTGCGGGCATCAGCTCCTCGCCCAGCGGCGTCAGCTCATATTCCACCGACGGCGGCGACGTCGGCTTGACCGCGCGAGTCAGGACGCCCTTGTCCTCCAGGTCGCGCAAGCGCGCGCTGAGCACCTTGGCCGAAATCGGCATGTCGCGGCGCAGTTCCCCGAAGCGGCGGGGGCCTCCGGCGAGATGCCAGATCACGTTCGGGGTCCAGGCGCCGCCCAGCAGGCTCATGCATTCGGTCAGCGGGCAGCCCGGCACAGCAGGCGGAGCCTTGCTCTTGCGGACTTTCAGGGACATGCGCGCTCCGGTTTCCGGCGAGTTACCGGATAATGCGGTAGCATGTGGTCACTTCGTTTCCAAAGGTAACTTTGCCGACTAGGTGGAGCGCCTCAGCAACGAGGACTTTCGCCATGAAGCTCTACTACACCCCCGGCGCCTGCTCGCTCTCGCCGCACATCGTCCTGCGCGAGGCCGGATACGACTTCGAACTCGTCCGCGTCGACCTGGCGGCCAAGACCCTGCCGGACGGCGGTGATTTCCGCGCCATATGCCCAATGGGCTACGTGCCGGCGCTTCAGCTGGATGACGGCGAGGTGCTGACCGAAGGAGCGGCGATCATCCAATACCTGGCCGACGACAGCCCCGCCGCGGGCCTTCTGCCGGCCGCCGGAACCCGAGAGCGGGCGCGGGCGGTGTCCTTTGTCGCATTCGTCAACGCCGAGGCGCACAAGGCCTTCAGCCCGCTATTCGATCCAAGGTCCAGCGAAGACGGAAAGGCGGCGGCCCGTCAGGCGGTGATCCGGCGCCTGGATCACCTGGAAGCTATCCTCGCCGACGGCCGGCGCCATGCTGTGGGAGAAACCTTCACCATCGCCGATGCGCAGCTCTACGCCGTCGTCCGCTGGGCCGGGCCGACGGGCATCGGTTTCGACGCTTGGCCGAACCTGAAGCGGGTGCTCGACCGCATCGAGGCCCGCCCCCACGTCCAGGCGGCCCTCGCGGCGGAGGCGGCTTGAGCATGGACCCGCGTTTCGAGGAGATGATCCAGGCGGTCGGCCGCTATTTCGCCGGGCTGCGCCACAGCGACACCGTGGCCCTGGCCGAGGTGTTTCATCCGCAGGCGATCTATGCCTGCGTCAGCGAGGGGACGCTGACCCGTCTTTCGATGGAAGATTACCTGCCGATGGTGGCGGTCCGCCCTTCGCCCGCCAGCCGCGGCGAGCCGCCGATGGACGAGATCGTCTCCATCGAGTTCGCCGGCCCGGTCACCGCGCGGGCGACGGTGAAATGCGCGATCGGCGCCAAGCGCTTCACCGATTTCCTGACCTTCGTGAAGCTGGACGGGCGTTGGCGGATCATCGCCAAGGTCTTCCATTTCGACCTTGCTGAGGCGACGGCCTGATGCCCTACGTCAACATCAAGATCACCCGCGAAGGCGTCAGCTGCGAGCAGAAGGCCGCCTTGATCGCCGGCGTCACGACCCTGCTGCAAGAGGTCCTGGACAAGGATCCCGCCTTGACCTTCGTCGTCATCGACGAGGTCGAGCTGGTCGACTGGGGCGTGGGCGGCCTGCCTGCTGACGAATATCGGCGATCGGTTACCCGCTAGGTTATCGACGTTAAGGCGGCGGTCGGTCATGGTGACGCCATGACCGACACGCTCATCGCCTCGCACCCACTCGACGACGCCGTCCGCCTGGAGCCGATCGGGGAGGGGGCGTTCCGCGGGAGGACCTCGGCCGCCTACTGGAACATGGCCGGCCCCTTTGGCGGGACCACCGCGGCGATCATGCTGAAGGCGGTGCTGGATCACCCGCAGCGGCGCGGTCGGCCGATCGCCCAGACGGTGAACTTCTGCGCGGCGGTGGCCGAGGGCGAGTTCGAGGTGCACGTGCGCTTGGTCCGAGACGGCCGCTCCACCCAGCACTGGCAGGTCGAGATGCGGCAGGGCGAAGCGGTGGTGACCACCGCCAGCACGGTCACGGGCGCCGAGCGCGAGACCTGGAGCCACGCCCCCGCCGCCCCGCCGCCGGTCGCGCCGGCTCAGGACCTGGCGGTCTTCGACACCGGCGGGCGGGCAGGATGGCGCGGACGCTACGAGTTCCGGTACGAACGCGGCGCGCCCGTCTTCTTCGAGGGCGGCGCCGAGGCCCCGCAAGGCGCGCTGTCGCGCAACTGGATCCGGGACGAGCCGCCGCGGACGCTGGACTTCGTGTCGCTGGCGGCGATCTGCGACACCTTCGTGGTCAAGATCCTGCAGGTGCGCGGGGACATCCCGCCGGTCGGTACGGTCTCGTTGACCACCTACTTCATGGCCGACGAGGCGGCGCTGGCCCGCCAGGGGAACCGGCCGCTGCTGGGCGTGAGCGACTCGCGCGCGTTCCGACACGGCTTCAACGACCAGAGCGCCGAAATCTGGTCCGACGACGGGCAGCTGCTGGCGGTGTCCCACCAGGTGGTGTGGTTCAAGGGCTAGGCTAGAGCCAAGGCAGGTCGGCTTCCCCGCGCAGGATCGCTTCGGCCTGCGCCGTGTGCTTGGCGCCTTCCGTCGGATGCAGGACCAGGGGCGGCAGCAGGACCAGCGGCGCCTTGCCGGTCTTGATCGCCCGCACCAGCACTCGCTTGGCGGGCGCCTCGGCGCGCGGGTGGATCGGGCGGACCTGAAACGATCCGGCCTTTGGCGCCAGCAGGGCCAGGATGTCGGCCAGCCGGTCGGCGCGATGGATCATCAGGACCCCGCCGCCTTCGCGTACGGCCCTGAGCATGAAGGCGGTCCAGGCGGCGAGACCTCCGTCGGCCATCCAGGCGCCTCGCTTTTCCGGCGCGGGCGCGCGCAGGGCGCCCGGGTCGTCGAAGAACGGCGGATTGGCCATGACCAAGTCGAACGGCGCGAGCGCGAGCCTGGAGAAGGGCGTGGCGACGTCGCCCTCGTGCACCTCGACGCGGTCCGAGAGTCCGTTGGCGGCGATGTTCTCGCGCGCCAAGGCCGCAGCGGCGGCGTCGCGTTCCAATCCGGTGAAGCTTGCGTCCTGACGCCGCACCGCGGCCGCCAGCAGCGCGCCGCCGACGCCGCATCCAGCTTCCAGCACCCGTCCGCCGGCCGGCGGCTGGCAGGCCGCGGCCAGCAGGGCGGCATCCATTCCGGCCCGGTAACCGTTCACACCCTGGCGTAGCACCACCCGGCCGCCGAGCACGCGGTCCTGCGTCATGGAGGCGTTGGTCTGTTTCGGCACGGGTTCCATTTGCGCGGAAGGACGGCTAAGCCCGCCTTGACCCTGGTCATACGCGTGACCATTGTCGCCCGCAAACGCCGGTCCTTTCCCCGGTGTCGACCGTCTTGGAGTGTTAGGTAAGTTGGACGCCGCCAGCGCCGCGATCGCCCGCGAAAAACCCGTCTCGATCGACGGGCTGTTGGAGCTTGCGAAGCCCGACATGGCCAAGGTGGACGCCCTCATCCGCGACCGGATGCAGAGCCCCGTCTCGGTGATCCCGGCCCTGGCCGAACACCTGATCGGCGGATCGGCCAAGCGGCTGCGCCCGCTGCTGACCATCGCTGCGGCCCGCGTGGCCGGAGCCCAGGACGATGCGTGCATCAAGCTGGCCGCAGCGGTCGAGTTCATCCACACCGCGACCCTGTTGCACGACGACGTAGTCGATTCCTCTCAGCTGCGCCGCGGCAAGGTCGCCGCGCACCTGATCTGGGGCGCCCCTGCCAGCGTGCTGGTCGGCGACTTCCTGTTCGCGCGGGCCTTCGAGCTGATGGTCGAGGCCGGCTCGATGCAGGCCCTGGAGATCCTGGCCCGCGCCAGCCGGGTGATCGCCGAGGGCGAGGTGCTGCAATTGACCCGCGCCCACGACCTGAACCTCAGCCAGGACCTCTATCTGGAGATCATCAAGGCCAAGACCGCCGAGCTGTTCGCGGCCGCGGCCGAGGCCGGGGCGGTTTCCGCCGGCGCGAGCGCGCGCCAATGCGAGGCCTTGCGCAAGTTCGGCCAGGACCTGGGCCTGGCCTTCCAGCTGGTCGACGACGCCCTCGACTACAGCGGCGATGCGGCCACCCTGGGCAAGAACGCGGGCGACGATTTCCGCGAAGGCAAGGCGACCCTGCCGCTGCTGCTGGCCATTGCCAAGACCGGCGCGGCCGAAAAGCCGTTCTGGGACCGCACGGTCGGTCGCCGGGAGCAGACCGACGAGGATTTCGAGCGCGCCCGCGGCCTGGTGGCCTCGACCGGCGCGAGCGCCGCGACCCTGGACCTGGCGGCGCAATACGCCGAAACCGCCAAGGCGCAGCTCGGCGACTTCGCCGCCAACAACAGCTGGCGCCCCGCCCTGGAAGACCTCGCCGACTTCGCGGTCCAGCGGAAGGCGTAGGCGCCCGCGGATTTCAAAAAAAGGCCGCCTCGCCGGGCGGCCTTTTCCGTCGATGGCGATGGCGATCAGCCCGGGCTGATCATCTTTTCCGGGCGGACGACCTCGTCGAACTCGGCGTCGGTGACGTAACCGCCCCCGACCGCCTCTTCGCGCAGGGTGGTGCCGTTCTTGTGGGCGGTCTTGGCGATCTTGGCGGCGTTGTCGTAGCCGATCTTCGGCGCCAGGGCGGTGACCAGCATCAGCGAACGCTCGAGGGCGGCCTTGATGTTGTCCTCGCGGGCCTCGATGCCGACCACGCAGTTGTCGGTGAAGGAGATCGAGGCGTCGGCCAGCAGGCGGCAGGACTGCAGGAAGTTGTAAGCCATCACCGGGTTGAAGACGTTCAGCTCGAAGTGACCCGAAGCTCCGGCGAAGGTCATGGCGGCGTTGTTGCCGAACACCTGGGTGCAGACCATGGTCAGGGCCTCGCACTGGGTCGGGTTGACCTTGCCCGGCATGATCGAGGAACCCGGCTCGTTCTCGGGCAGCGACAGCTCGCCGAGGCCCGAGCGGGGGCCCGAGCCCAGGAAGCGGATGTCGTTGGCGATCTTGAACAGCGAGCCCGCCATGGTGTTGATCGCGCCGTGGCTGAAGACCATCGCGTCGTGGGCGGCCAGGGCCTCGAACTTGTTCGGCGCGGTCACGAACGGCAGGCGGGTGATGTCCGCAATCTTCTGGGCCACCAGCTCGGCGAAGCCGACCGGGGCGTTGAGGCCGGTGCCGACGGCGGTGCCGCCCTGGGCCAGCTCATAGAGACCGCCGAGCGTGTCCTTGATCCGGCGCACGCCGTTGGCGACCTGCTGAGAATAGCCGGAGAATTCCTGGCCGAGGGTCAGGGGCGTGGCGTCCTGGGTGTGGGTGCGGCCGATCTTGATGATGTGATCGAAGTCCTTGACCTTGACCTTCAAGGCCGCGTGCAGGTGTTCCAGCGCCGGCATCAGCTCCTTGGCCACCTGCTCGGCGCAGGCGATGTGCATGGCCGTCGGATAGGTGTCGTTCGACGACTGGCTCATGTTGACGTGGTCGTTCGGATGGACGGGCTTCTTGGAGCCCATCTCGCCCCCCAGCATCTCGATGGCGCGGTTCGAGATCACCTCGTTGGCGTTCATGTTCGACTGGGTGCCCGAGCCGGTCTGCCAGACCACCAGCGGGAAGTGGTCGTCGAGCTTGCCGTCGATCACCTCCTGGGCGGCGGCGACGATAGCCGCGCCGATCGCCGGGTCGAGGCGGCCCAGCTCCATGTTGGCCTCGGCGGCGGCGCGCTTGACGATGCCCAGGGCGCGGATAATCGGCTTGGGCTGCTTTTCCCAGCCGATCTTGAAGTTGCCGAGCGAGCGCTGGGACTGGGCGCCCCAATAGACATTGGTCGCGACCTCGATAGGTCCGAAGGTGTCGGTCTCGGTGCGGGTCGCGGTCATGGTCTCTCAGCTCCGGTAAGTTCGCAGCGCCGGTTTAGCGAACGCGCGCGAGACTGCAAGGCGCGCAGGGCCTATGGAGAGCCATGGACGGCGATTGGACATCCCACGGCAAGGTGCGCGCCCGCGAGGGCGGGGGCGTGGTCGAGGTCGTGGTCGACGGCCTGACCACCCAGGCCAAGTACTACAAGCCCCTGGTCTACGAGTTCTTCCGCAAGGCCTGGCGCGGCTCGCGGCCCAGTTGGGGCGAGTTCTCGGTCGAGATCGTGATGGAGTATGTGGGCGATCCGCCCTGGATCGACTTGGACAACCTGGCCAAGGCCATCCTCGACGCCATCAAGGGCTACGCCTTCCATGACGATGCGCAGGTCTGCCGGCTGCTGGTCGAGCGGCGGGCCGGGGAGCGCGAGCAGATCCGCGTGACCGTGCGCAAGCTGTCGGACCTGAACCTGCTGGGCGCGGCCTACCAGCGCTAGGGCGACGCGTGACCCAAAACGAAAGCGACCGCGCGGGGGCGCGGCGCGGTCGCGGTTCGCTGAAAGCCCCCGGAGGGGCCGGGGCTCAGCGGTACTGCTGCAGACGGGTGGTGCGCAGGCCGGCCAGGCCGTGACGGTCGATCGACTTCTGCCAGGCGAGGAACTCCTCGTTGGTCAGGGAGTAACGCTCGCACGCCTCGTCCAGGGTCAGCAGACCGCCGCGGACGGCGGCCACGACCTCGGCCTTGCGGCGGATCACCCACCGGCCGGTGTCCGGCGGCGGCAGGTCGCGCAGGGTCAGAGGCGCGCCCGTCGGCCCGATGACATAGGCCTCGCCGCGGCTGTTCGTGCGCGTCTGCTGTTGTTGCAACATGGCTTTACGCCTTTCCGACCATCACTGTTCAGAGGCGAACGTAACGGGTGGGACATAACGGCCGGTGAATCACGATAGTAAACATTTCCTTGCTCATGAATTACCGGTGTCCAAATTTGGTACAGTGTAAGTAGTCGTGCTTGGATTAGAGTGCTAACGCCAAGGTATTACCTCTTAATGTTGATCAACTCTTCAAGCATCTGATCGGCGGTGGTGATGATCTTTGAAGACGCCGAGTAGGCTTTCTGAGTGGTGATCAGGCCCGTGAACTCTGCGGAGAGGTCGACGGTCGACGCTTCGAGCGTGCCGGCAGAGATTTTCCCCGCTCCGCCGACGCCCGCCTGTTTGATCACGAACTCGCCGGACGGGATGGTCGGGCGGTAAGCATTGCCGCTGACCGGGGCCAGGCCGTCGGGGTTGGGGAAGGTGGCGAGGCCGATCTTGGCGATCTTGCGGACCTCGGAGTTGTCGTAGATCGCCGAGACGACGCCGTCGTCGCCGACTTCGACGCCCACCACGTTGCCGACGTTGGCGCCGTCCGGGTTCGCCGAGTTCAGGGTCGAGGCCGAGGCGTACTGGGTGACCTTGTCCCAATCGAGCTTGATGTTCGAAGCCTCAATGCCCAGCGAGTTCGCCCAACGCGGCGTGCCCGCGTTGCCCGATTCCAGCAGGTTCAGCTGCGGCGAGGTGCCGGCCGGGCCGAACAGGGTGGTGTTGGCGATGTCGAGCTTGCCGTCGGCGGTGAAGCGCACGTCGCCAGAGCGGATCAGGCCGTTGGCGCCGGCGGTGACGTCGGTGGCCGGAACCGCATAGATTTCCGCGTGCCACTGGTTCGGCGGGGCGGCCGCGTCGTCCTTCAGGAAGGCGACGGCGAACTTGTGGGTCGCGCCGACGGAGTCGATGACGCTCATCTCGAACACGAAGTCGGGCTGGGTGCCGGTGGCCGCGCTCTGGTTGACAGCCCAGTCGGCCATCTTGCCGGCCGCATAGGTCGCCTCGCCGGCCGAGACGGCTTGGCTCTTGTTGAGGTTGGCGTTGACGATCACGTTGCTGGTCGCCTTCACGGCCGCGCCCAGGTTCTTGACGTTGATCGACTGCATCAGGTTCAGGTCGGACGGGTTGCTGTCGAAGGTTCCGTCGCTCTTGGCCGGCCAGCCCTGCAGGTAGAGCTTGGCGTCGTTGACCAGATAGCCGTCGGCGTCGACGCTGAACGACCCCGAGCGGGTGAACACCCGTTCGTCGGCCGAGGTCAGCGGGGCGCCCTTTGTGGAGACGATGAAGAAGCCGTCGCCCGAGATGCCCAGGTCGGTCGGCGAGGTGGCGCTCTGGATCAGGCCCTGCTGGCCGACGAACTGGCGGGTGACCGCCTGCACGCCGCCGGCCGAATAGCGGCCCTTCACCGCCTGGGCGGTCACGACGTTGGCGAAGTTCACCTGGTTGCGCTTGTAGGCGGTGGTGTTGACGTTGGCGATGTTGTCGGAGATCGCCGCCAGGGCCGACGAGTTGCTGATCAGCCCCGAAACGCCGGAGAGCATGGCGCTGTTGATGCTCATGGGATCTGCCTTCTGCTAAAACTTGTTAGGGGACGCGGGATCAGCCGGCCGTCTCGGGCGGCGGAGTTTCCGGGTCCTCGGTCGATGGGGTGTTGGTGTCGTCGTTGGCGGCGGTCTTCACCGGCTCGGAGATCGAGGTGACCTTCTCCCAGCCGACCTGGACGCCGTTGATGGTGATCAGGGTCTTGCCGTCGACCTGCTCGACGCCGGTCACGGTCCCCTTCAGGAAGTTGGTGACGGGAACGACGGCGCCGGCCGAGTCCTTGGCTGTGACGCGCAGAGAATACTGACCGCCGTTGGGCATTTGGGCGCCCGTCCGGTCCTTGCCGTTCCAGCTGTAGGTGTGGTCGCCGGCCTTCAGATCCTCGCCCGAGAGCTTGGCGACCTGGACGACCTTGCCGTTGGAATCGAGCACCTCGACAGTGACGTCGGTCGCCTCGCGGTCGAGCTTGAAGTTCCAGTCGGCTTTGCCGCCGGAGAGCTTGGCCTGGTCGGAGACCGCACGGACGTCCTTGCCGAGCAGGCTGACAGAGGTCTGGATGCCAGAGCCGGTGTTGGTCACCAGCTTCTCCAGCAGGTCGTTGGTCAGCAGCTGCTGCTCGACGCCGGTCATCTGGACCAGCTGCTGGGTGAACTGGGTCGAGTCCATCGGTGACAGCGGATCCTGGTTTTTGATCTGCGCGGTCAGCAGGCTCATGAAGGTTTCATAGCTGTCGGCCAGCCGCTCGCGGCCGGTGGCGGATTTGTTGGCCGCCGCGTTGGCGGCGGCGTTGTTCGTTCCGGCGGCTGCTGCGGCGTCCGTAGCCATGGCGTCCTCCTAGATCCGGATGTCGACGCCGGTCGGGGACCGGCGGGCGTATTGAAGGGCGGCGGCCGCGGCGGTCTCGGCCGCTTCGCCGGCCGTGCCGAGCACGGCCTGGAAGGCCCGCCCGCGCCAGGCGGCGCCGTCGTTCTGCTGCTGTTGCTGCTGGGCCTGGCGGCCCTGGTCGCCGGCCACGTCGAAGGAGAGGCCGCCGGAAAGGTCGAAGCCGGCCTGTTCGAGCGCGCGCTGCAGCTCGTGCGAGCGCGAGCGGAGTTCGGCGGCCGCCTGCGGGCTGTCGAAGGACATGGCCGCGGTCAACTTGCCGCTGGCTGCGATCTCGACGGAGACGCTGACATGGCCGAGGCCAGCCGGGGTCAGCTCGACATCGAACCGCGTGGCGCGGCCTTCGAGCTTCTTGCCGATCTGGGCGGTGAGGTTGGCGATGGTCTCGCTGGTGACGCGCACGGGCGCGGCGTGAGCAGGTGGCGCGGCGGCATGGGCGGCGGCCGGCGCCGCCGGCGCGGGGGCGGCGTCGGGCGAGTCGGCGGCCGCCGGCTCGGCCTTGGCCTCACGCGGAGCCGGCCCGCGGAGGTCGCTCTCCAGCGCCGAAGCAGGCTCGACGGCCGAGTCGGCGCTGGCGGCCGCGGTCACCGGATTGGCGGAGGCCACGCCCTCGGTCTGCGGCTGGCCTGCCGGGGCCGCGCCGGTCGTCGCGGCGGCGCGACGAGCCTCGGCGTGGCGCGAGGGCTTTTGCGGCGCCGGCGCCGAAGGCGTCTCGACCGGGCTCTCGGCTTCGGCGGCCTGGGCCAGGGCGGCTTGCGGCTGAGCCTCGACAGCCGGGTTCGGCTCGGGCTGAGGCTGGGCCGCCTGCACCTGCGGCTGCGGGGCCGCAGGTACGGACGGCGTCGTGGCCGGTTGCGGCTTGGCGGCCTCGGCCGGGTTGCGATCGCGTGGGGGCTGGGGCTCGGTCTTCGGTTGAGCCTGGAGCTGCGGCTCCGACACGGCTTGCGGGAGCGCGCCCTCCACGGCGTCGGCCGCCGCATCGCCGGCCGACCGAGCCAGAAGTTCGGCGGGGGCTTGGGTCTGGGCCTGGGTCTGGGCTTGCGCCGGAACCTGGGGCTGCGGCGGGACCGGCGCGAAGGGCTGGGCCGGCTTGGTCTGACCCGCGAGGGCGGCGTCCTGCGCCTCGCCGGCGACCGTGGTCGCAACGGGCTGCTGGACCTGCTGGGGGACGACGAGCATGGCGGCCAGGGTAGCGGCGTCCGGCGGCGTCCCCCCGGGAGCGGCCGGCGTCGTGTCGGCCGGTTTGTCGCTCAGGGTCTTTTCGCCGTCCGCCGCGAAGAGGCCGCCGTCCGCGGCCGTCTCGCCCTGCGTGCCGAAGAACGCGGCCAGCAACGCTTCGAATCCGCCCAACGCACCTTGCCCGCCGTTGGCGGCGGGCGCCCCGGCGACCGGGGTGGTGAGCGGCAGATTGAACAGTGGCGCTGTCATGGCTTCCGAGGGTCTACTCCGGACTTCGCCGGGGCTTCGCAATGGGAGCGCTTCTGCGCCGCGTACATTCGACCTCGTCAGAGCAACCTTTGGGCCAGCGCATCAAGTTGTTGAATTTGCATAATAAGATCTTGTGGTGATGACGCGTTGACCGTCCGCCCAAGGCGATTTTTGCCGGGCGAAAGCGGTGCAATGGGTCGTCCCTGCCGCCCTGCCCGGGGCGAGCGTCGAGCGGCCGACCGCCCTCGCGCGGGATTCTGGCGCCGGTCTTGCGCCGCCTCTTGCGACCTTCAAGGGGGTCCAGATCGGATTTCTTTGAAAAGACTGAACTTTTTTCAAGCCCTTGCGCGGGCGTTCACCATCATCCCGGCAGAATTCGCCGGGTCGCGCGTCAGGGTTTGCCGGGCGGAGGGTAAACAGTGTCACTGACGGCCATGCTGAAGACCGCGGCGTCGGGGCTGAATGCGTCGCAGATGAACCTGCGCGTCACCTCGGACAACATCGCCAACGTCAATACGCCCGGATACGTGCGCAAACAGGTCGACCAGGCCCCGTTGGTGGTCGGCGGCAAGGGCATGGGCGTCGAGATCCTGGGGGTCTCGCGGGTCACCGACCAGTACCTGCAGGCGGCCTCGCTGACCGCCACCTCGGACGCCAGCCGCTGGGGGGCGGTGTCGCAGTATCTCGACAACGCCCAGAGCCTGTTCGGCAACCCGTCGAACGAGAATTTCTACTTCTCGCGTCTGGACGACATTTTCACGGCCTTCGGCGCCGCGGCCGACGATCCTTCCTCGGGCCTGCTGCGCAGCCAGGCGATCTCGAACGTCGAGGACTTCCTGGCCGAGACCGGCCGCATCAACACCCAGTTCGCTCAGCTGGGCGAGACGGTCGACGCCAAGCTGTCGGCGGACGTGAACCGCATCAACGACCTGCTCGGCCAGATCAACCAGATGAACGCCGACATCAGCCGCGCCAAGCTGACCAGCGGCGACGCTTCGGGTTCGGAGAACATCCAGGCTCAGTTGGTGGACGAACTGTCGACCCTGATGAACGTGCAGGTGAGCGCCAAGGCCAACGGCGGGGTGACGATCCGCTCCGCCGAGGGCCTGCTGCTGGCGGGCGAGGGCCGCGCAGCGACCCTGAGCTACAATCGCACCGACGCGACCAAGGGCTACATCGCCGTCGAACCGGAGAACGGCGTCGGCTTCCCGCAACCTATCCAGATCAGCGGCGGCGAGATCCGCGGCCTGATGGACCTGCGCGACACGCGCCTCCCGGGCATGGTCGAGCAACTGGGCGAGTTCATCTCGCGCGGGGTCGAACAGATCAACGCCGCGCACAACAAGTCCGTCTCGTCCCCGCCGCCGAAGGTGCTGAACGGCCGCGACACCGGCCTGGACCTGCCCACCGCCGTCGCCGGCTTCACCGGCAAGACCACGGTGGCGATCCTGAACAAGGACGGGATTGTCCAGACCAAGGTCGATATCGACTTCGACGCCGGCACGATGTCGCCCGGCGGCGCTTTCACGCCCGCCAACTTCCTCGCCACGTTGAACACCGGCCTGGGTGGGACCGCGACGGCGAGCTTCACGGGCGGCAAGCTCAGCATCGCCGGGACCGGCGACAACCGCATCGCCATCGACGAAGGCACCTCGATGAAGGCCGGGCGCGCCTTCTCGCACTTCTTCGGCCTCAACGACATGATCCGCTCGAGCGGCATGATCAGCTACGAGACCGGACTGAAGGGCACGGACCCGCACGGCTTCACGCCCGGCGACACCATCAGCTTCCGGCTGGCCCAGGGCGACGGCAAACCGATCCGCGACGTGACGGTCACGGTGCCGCCCGGCGCAACCATGAACGACCTGGTGACCGCGCTGAACGACCCGGCGACGGGCGTGGGGCTGCACGGCCAGTTCACCCTGGACGGCAAAGGCGGCCTCTCGTTCAAGGGTTCGGCGCCGCAGAACGCCACCCTGTCGGTGGTCGAAGACCAGACTTCGCGCGGGGCGGGCGGGCCGTCGATGAGCCAGATGTTCGGTCTGGGCGCCATAGAGCGCGCCGGCCGCGCCGGCCGGCTCAGCGTCGACCCGGCGATCGCCCAGGACCCGATGCGGCTGGGCTTGGCTACGCTTGATCTCAGTGTCGCGGCCGGCAAGCCGGCGGTGACTGCGGGCGACGGGCGTGGCGCGCGGCTGCTGGCGGCGGCGGGCGACGTCACGACCAGCTTCGCGGCGGCCGGCGAGCTTGGTCCCGTGACCATGACCCTGACCCGCTACGCGGCCGAGTTCGGCGGCTCGATCGGCCGTCAGGCCCAGGAGGCCGAGACCCGCAAGGATGCGGCCGAGGCGGTGAGCAAGGAAGCCAACGCCCGCCGCCAGGCGGTCGAGGGCGTGAACGTGGACGAGGAACTCGTCCGCCTGACCACTTATCAACAGGCCTTCAACGCTTCGGCGCGCATGATCCAGGCTGCGCGCGAACTGTTCGACGTCCTGACCAACATGATCTAGCGGAGCAGAAAGCCATGTACCGCGTCACGACCAACGGCAATTACAATCTGGTCCTGTCGAACATCATGCTGGCCCAGCAGAAGCAGATGGACGCCGGCAACAAGGTCGCGACCCAGAAGAACGGGTCGAACCTGAAGGAATATGCGCGCAACGCCGAGATGCTGACCGCCATGCGTTCGGTGGAATCGAAGCTGGGCGGCTATCTCGACCAGAACAAGCTGATCGCCGACAAGCTGACCACCCAGGACTTCGCTCTCACCCAGCTGAAGGACGCGGCCGCCGGCGCCAAGCAGGCGATCGAAGAGGCCATCGCCACCGGCCGGACGGACACCCTGATGCAGGAGATCGAGGCGCAGTTCCGCAACTCGGTTTCGGCCATGAATTCGCGCTACGGGGGCAAGTACCTGTTCGCCGGCGGCAAGATCGACACTCAGCCGGTGACCGCCGACAGCCTGACGGACCTGACCGACCCGCTGACGCCGGCGATCTCGGACTTCTTCCAGAACGACGACTTCATCACCGAGCACAAGGTGGACGAGGCGACGACCGTGAAGACCGGCCTGCTGGCCGACAAGATCGGCACCCCGCTGATGGCGGCGTTCAAGGCCATGCAGGCGTTCGAGGAAAGCGGCAGCGGCCCGTTCACCGGCAATCTGAGCGACGCGCAGCGCAGCTTCCTGGAAAGCCAGCTGGCGGTCTGGGACACGGTGTCCTCCGACATCGTCGACGTCACGGCCCGCAACGGCATGGTGCAGGCCCGCGTCGACAACGTGAAGGAAGACCTGGTTTCGCGGCAGAACAGCCTGAAGGGCATGATCGGCGACATCGTCGACGCCGACATGCCGACCGCCTCTGTAGAGCTGGAAAAGGCCACTATCGCCCTGCAGGCCTCGACCCAGGTGTTCATCACCCTGCGCGACTCTTCGCTGCTGAACGCGCTGAAGTAAGCGGGCGGCCTCGCAAACCGGGGCCTCAACCGCTAAATAGCGCGGCATGAACGCGCCTTTCGCAGATACGGCGGTCGAAGCCGCCCGCGCGGCCGTGGGCCTGAAGCCCGGGGCCCGCGTAATCGCGGCCATGTCCGGCGGGGTGGATTCCACCGTCACCGCCGCCCTGCTGGCGCGCGCCGGCTATGACGTGGTCGGCGTGACCCTGCAGCTCTATGACCACGGGGCGGCGATCCAGAAGAAGGGCGCCTGCTGCGCGGGCCAGGACATTCACGACGCGCGCACGGCCGCCGACATGATCGGCATCCCGCACTACGTGCTGGACTACGAAAGCCGCTTCAAGCAGCAGGTCATCGAGGACTTCGCCGACGCGTACCTGCGTGGCGAGACGCCGGTGCCGTGCATCCGCTGCAACCAGACCGTCAAGTTTCGCGACCTGCTGGACGTGGCCCGCGACCTGGGCGCCGAGGCCATGGCGACGGGGCACTATGTGCAACGCGCCGAGACCCCGGACGGGCCGCAGCTGTTGCGCGCCTTCGATCCGGCGCGCGACCAGAGCTACTTCCTGTTCGCCACCACGCGCGACCAGCTCGACTTCCTGCGCTTCCCGCTGGGCGGCCTGCCCAAGCCAGAGGTGCGTCGGGTGGCCGCCGAGCTGGGTCTGGCCGCGGCCGACAAGCCCGACAGCCAGGACATCTGCTTCGTGCCGGAAGGCCGCTACACCACCATCATCGACCGCCTGCGCCCGCAGGGCGCCGAGCCCGGCGAGGTCGTGCACATGGACGGCAGGGTGCTGGGCCGCCACGAGGGCGTGACCCGATACACCATCGGCCAGCGCCGCGGGCTGAACATCGCCGTGGGCGATCCGCTGTTCGTGGTCAGGATCGACGCCGACAAGCGCCAGGTCGTGGTCGGGCCGCGTGAAGCGCTGCTGACCCGCGCGCTGACGCTCAAGGAAACCAACTGGCTGGGCGAGGGCGAGGCGATGACCGACGCCGTCGGGCGGCCGGTGCTGGCGCGCGTGCGCTCGACCCGCGAACCTGTGCCGGGCCGGCTGGCCCTGCGGGGCGGCCAGGCGGCGGTTGAACTCGACGTGGCCGAGGAAGGCGTGGCGCCGGGTCAGGCCTGCGTCCTCTACGCGCCCGAGCAGCCGGACCGCGTGCTGGGCGGCGGGTTTATCGACGGGACGGAGCGGGCGTTCGCCTGACGCGGCGGGAGCATTCCTTTCGACAGGCCGGAGACTTATATCGGCGGCATGACCCAAGCCGCAGATCCCGTCGTCATCGCCGCCTACGCCCGCACCCCGATGGGGGGCTTCCAGGGCGCCCTTTCCGCCGTGAAGGCCACCGAGCTCGGCGCCGCCGCCGTGCGGGCGGCGGTCGAGCGGGCTGGGCTCGCGCCTGAGGCGGTCGAGCAGATCTTCATGGGCTGCGTGCTGCCCGCCGGCCTCGGCCAGGCGCCGGCGCGCCAAGCCGCCCTGGGCGCGGGCCTGCCCAGGTCTGTCGAGGCGACCACGGTCAACAAGATGTGCGGATCGGGCATGCAGGCCGCGATCATGGCGCACGACGCGCTCGCCGCCGGCAGCGCCGACATCATCGTCGCCGGCGGCATGGAGAGCATGACCGGCGCGCCCTACCTGCTCTCCAAGCACAGGGGCGGGGCCCGCATCGGCCACGACACCGCGTTCGACCACATGTACCTGGACGGGCTGGAGGACGCCTATGAGCCCGGTCGGCTGATGGGCTCGTTCGCCGACGAGACCGCCCGCGCCTACCAGTTCACCCGCGAGGCGATGGACGAATTTGCGATCTCGTCCCTGGCCCGCGCCAAGGCGGCGACCGAAAGCGGCGCCTTCGCTCGCGAGATCATCCCGGTGCAGGTCACGACCCGCAAGGGCGTCGAGACCGTTTCCCAGGACGAGCAGCCGCTGAAGGCCGACCCGGCCAAGATCCCGACCCTGAAGCCGGCCTTCGGCAAGGACGGGGCGATCACCGCGGCCAACGCCTCGTCGATCTCGGACGGCGCGGCGGCGCTGGTGATGACGCGCGCCTCGGTGGCCGAGAAGCTCGGCCTGAAGGTCGTGGCCCGGGTGGTCAGCCATGCCGGCCACGCCCACGAGCCGGGCCTCTTCACTACCGCCCCGGTCCCGGCCATGCAGAAGGCGCTGAAGAAGGCCGGCTGGAGCGTGGACGACGTCGACCTGTTCGAGGTCAACGAGGCTTTCGCGGTGGTGGCGATGATCGCCGAGCGCGAGCTTTCCATCGACCGCGCCAAGCTGAACGTCAACGGCGGCGCCTGCGCCCTCGGCCACCCGATCGGCGCCAGCGGCGCGCGCATCCTGGCCACCCTGATCGCCGCCCTGGAAGCCCGCGGCGGCAAGCGCGGCCTGGCCAGCCTCTGCATCGGCGGCGGCGAGGCGACGGCCATGGCGGTGGAACTGGTTTAGGGCTCACCCCTAAATCCGATCATCCCGGCGAAGGCCGGCACCCAGATCGTAGGGTTGTGCTTTGAAGCCAGGATCTGCCGGCGCGGCGGATGAATCTGGGTCCCGGCCTTCGCCGGGATGACCGGGGAGGGGGCGGCGCGCTGCCTAGAAGCCCAGCAAGTCGTTCAGATTGTCGCTGAGATCGCGCCAGTCAGGATTATTCTCTTCGATCAGTCGGAGCTTCCAGGCCCCGCGCCATTCCTTGATCTGGCGTTCGCGCCGGAAGGCCGCGTCGCGCGTCTCGTGGCTCTCGAACCAGATCAGGCGGATGACATTGTACTTGGCCGTGAATGCCGAGCCGGCGCCGTGTTTGTGGTTGTGCACCCGCTTGGGCAGATCGTCCGTCGAGCCGGCGTACAACGTGCCGTTGCGTTCGCTCGCCATTATGTAGGTGTAGAACACGCGGGCTCCGGGCCGTTCGCAAGGCGAAGGTGAAGATATGAGCAATATGCTCCGCAACAACACGGCTGACAGCCGCTACGAGATGGACGAGCAGGGCATGACGTCGTGGGCCGACTACCGGCTCGTCGGCGAGCGGCTCTACATCGATCACGTCGAGGCGCCGCCGGCCCTGCGCGGGACGGGCGCGTCGGGGCGGCTGATGGCGGCGCTGGCGGCGGACGCCCGCGACCGTGGCCTGAAGATCACCCCGATCTGCGGCTATGCGGCCGCCTGGCTGCGGCGCAGCCACGAGTTCCGGGGTTTGCTGGGCTAAGCACACGCCTCCGATGTCATCCCGGTCTTCGCCTTCGACGAAACCGGGATGACGCCAGAGGGATCAACCCCGGCCGGCGATGGCCTTGATGGTGTTGCTGCTGGCTTCGCATTCGCCGGCCAGGCGGCGGGCGATTTCGCGTACGCCGACCGGATAGGCCTCGCCGCCTTCGGCGATCTCGGCCGACAGGCGTTCGACGTCGGCGAGCGCGGTCTCCAGGGCCTTGATGTGCTCGCGAGCCAGATTTCGGGCCTGGGCCTGCAGCCGCTTGATGCGGTCGGCCACGCTCGGCGCCGCAGTTTGAATATCGGCCACTACGCTGAGGGCCGCTGTGTTACGCATCCCCATCTCAAGGCTCCCGTTTCGGAACAGTCCGGCAGCTTGGCTGCAGGACTCGCGCCACAGGGGAGCCGCCGCACGCGTCAGGCGCGAGCGGAAATCGCCTCCAGGGTCTGAACCTTGGCCTCGCAGTCCTCTGCCATGCGGCGGGCCAGTTCGCGCACCCCGGCCGGATACGCCTCGCCGCCGTCGGCGATCTCGGCCGAGAGCCGCTCGACCTCGATGAGGGCGCGTTCCAGGGCGTGGACGTGTTCGCGGGCCAGGGACTTGGCCTCGGCCTGCAGGCGACGGATGCGTTCGGAGAGGTCGGTGGCCGATTTGGCCTTTTCGGCCGAGTTGTCGGCCACGACGGACAGCGGAGGAGTCATAGGACTATCCCCAAGGGAGCGTCATGCCCGCGGCCCCCTGTGGACCGCCTCGACTGCGCTCCCCCATTCGAGGAGTCTACGCCGAAAGCGCGGCTGTGGTTCCTGGACTGCAGCGCTTAACGATATTGCGCGGCGGCGGTGTGGAGTTCAGGTGACACGTAGCCGAGCAGCCCCGCTACGCGCGGTTGTTTTCACGAGGGATTCCAGGGGGATGCGGCTCGCCCGCCAGGCGAGCGACCTCTATCGCTTGCCCTTCCGGAACCGCTCCTGGGCCTCTGCGCGGGCTTCGGCGCGCACCTTCTTGACCACCGAGCGGTCGGCGGTCTCGCCTTCGGCGGTGAGGGCGTCGTTGGCGAATTCCAGGTCCAGCAGCTTGAGCCGCTTGATCTCGTCGCGCAGGCGCGCGGCGGTCTCGAACTCCAGGTCGGCGGCGGCCTGACGCATCTTGGCTTCGAGGTCGCGCAGGGTGGTCTTGAAGTTGTCGCCGAGGAACGGCTTGCCCGCGTCTTCGGCCACGCCCGCCGGGACCAGCACGCGGTCCTTCTCGTAGGGGGAGGCGAGGATCTCCTTGATCTGGCTCTTCACGCTCTCGGGCGTGATGCCGTGCTCGAGATTGTACTTCTCCTGCTTCTCGCGGCGGCGCTGGGTCTCGGCCATGGCCCGTTCCATCGAGCCGGTGATGTGGTCGGCGTAGAGGATGACCTTGCCATCGACGTTCCGGGCCGCCCGGCCGATCGTCTGGATCAGCGAAGTCTCCGAGCGCAGGAAGCCTTCCTTGTCGGCGTCGAGGATGGCGACCAGCCCGACCTCGGGAATGTCGAGGCCCTCGCGCAGCAGGTTGATCCCGATCAGCACGTCGAAGGCGCCGAGCCGCAGGTCGCGGATGATCTCGATACGCTCCATGGTGTCGATGTCGGAGTGCATGTAGCGCACGCGCAGGCCCTGCTCGTGCATGTACTCGGTCAGGTCCTCGGCCATCTTCTTGGTGAGGACGGTGATCAGGGTGCGGTAGCCGCGGGCGATGGTGTCGCGCGCCTCGGCTATGACGTCGTCGACCTGGCTATGGTTGTCCTTCGAGACCGGGCGCACCTCGACCGGCGGGTCGATCAGGCCGGTCGGGCGGATCACCTGCTCGGCGAAGACGCCGCCCGAGCGCTCCAGCTCCCAGGCCGCGGGCGTGGCCGAGACGTTGATCGTCTGCGGCCGCATGGCGTCCCATTCCTCGAACTTCAGCGGGCGGTTGTCGAGGCAGGAGGGCAGGCGGAAGCCGTATTCGGCCAGGGTGAATTTGCGGCGGTAGTCGCCGCGGTACATGGCGCCGATCTGCGGCACGGCCTGGTGGCTCTCGTCGATGAACAGCAGCGCGTTCTCGGGGATGTACTCGAAGAAGGTCGGCGGCGGCTCGCCCGGCCGGCGGCCGGACAGAAAGCGGCTGTAGTTTTCGATGCCCGCGCAGGAGCCGGTGGCCTGGATCATCTCCAGGTCGAAGGTCGTGCGCTGCTCCAACCGCTGGGCCTCCAGCAGCTTGCCGTTCGCCACCAGCCAGTCGAGCCGCTCCTTCAGCTCCTCGCGGATCTGGATGACCGCCTGGTTCAGGGTCGGGCGCGGGGTGACGTGGTGGCTGTTGGCGTAGATCTTGATACCCGGCAGATCGGCGGTCTTCTTGCCGGTCAGGGGATCGAACTCGGCGATCGACTCGACCTCGTCGCCGAACAGCGAGATGCGCCAGGCGCGGTCCTCGTAGTGGGCGGGAAAGACCTCGATGGTGTCGCCGCGGCGGCGGAAGGAACCGCGCTCGAAGGCCTGATCGTTGCGCTTGTATTGCAGGGCCACGAGGTCGGCCATGAGCTGCTTCTCGTCGAGCCGCTGGCCGGGCTCGATGGTGAAGGTCATGGCGGTATAGGTCTCGACCGAGCCGATACCGTAGATGCAGCTGACCGAGGCGACGACGATGACGTCGTCGCGCTCCAGGATCGCACGCGTGGCCGAGTGGCGCATCCGGTCGATCTGCTCGTTAATCGAGCTGTCCTTCTCGATGTAGGTGTCGGTCCGCGGCACATAGGCCTCGGGCTGGTAGTAGTCGTAGTACGAGACGAAGAACTCGACCGCGTTCTCGGGGAAGAAGGCCTTGAACTCGGAATAGAGCTGGGCGGCGAGGGTCTTGTTGGGCGCCAGGATCAAGGCGGGGCGCTGGGTTTCCTCGATCACCTTGGCCATGGTGAAGGTCTTGCCCGAGCCGGTGACGCCCAGCAGCACCTGGTCGTTCTCGCGCCCCTCCAGACCGGCGACGAGGTCGGCGATGGCGGTCGGCTGGTCGCCGGCCGGTTGGAAGTCGCTGACCAGCTTGAACCGCTTGCCGCCTTCGGATTTCTCCGGACGGGCAGGCCGGTGCGGCTTCCACAGCATCGGCATGGCGGTTTCGTCATAGTCGAACGACGCCGACATGTCGGCGACGCCGGGACCGGGATCAGCGGAGCGGGGCATGGACGCCAAGGTAGGATCGATCATGCCCCGATGCTAGCGGCGCGGAGTGTCAGATCCTGTCAGTAGGCTGGCGGGAGGGTCATGCCAGCCGGTCAAGCGCTCCTGCGGCCAGGTCCTGGATCAGGGTTTCGACCTCGGCCGGGGTCCGGCCGGGCGCCAGGGCGGCGTAGGTCGCCGCGCCGGTCAGCATGAAGAGCGCGTCGGTCAGTTCGGCCGGGCGGCGGGCGGCCATCCGCTCGACCAGCCGGCGCAGGCCGATGCGGCGACGCTCGTTTCGGGCCCGCAGGCTCTCGGCCATCTCGGGGTCGAGGTCACCCGCCACGTTCAAGCCGCGCATGCCGGCGGCGTCCGCTCCCCAGAAGTCGCAGAAGATCGAGACGACGTGGCGCACGCCTTCGCGCGGGTCGTCCGCGCCGAACGCCGCGGGCGCCTCGGCGGAGATCCGCGAGCGGGCCGCGCGGCGGTCGAAGGCGGCTTCCAGCAGGCCGCCGCGCGAGCCGAACTGGTAGTAGACGGTCATCCGCGCCACCCCGGCGCGCCGGGCCACCGCTTCGAGCGAGAAGCCGGGGCCTCCGCCCTCCGCCAGAATGTCCGACGCCGCGTCCAGGATGCGCTCGCGGGTTCGTTCGGCGTCGGCGCGGCGTTTTCCGCCATCGTAGGGGCGCGGGCTCACTTGACTTCCTAATTTGGTCGTACAGTCTGTATAAAATACATGATCGGTCCAGCGGAGTAAGCCCCATGACCGCGCTTCTCGTCATTCTCCTGATCGTCCATGCGCTTTCGGCCCTGTTCTGGGCCGGTACCACCCTGACCCTTGCGCGGATGGGCGCGGCGGGGGCAGGCCTGTTGCAGTTCGCCAGGCCTCAGGCCGGGGCGGCAGCAGTGACCATCCTTGCCGGGATCGGCCTCTGGGGCGTGGCCCATCGCGGGCCGCCGTCCGGCGGCGAGTGGGTGCTGAGCATCGGCGCCCTCTGCGCCCTGGCGGCGGCGGGCTTGCAGCACGGCATGGCCTGGAGGGCGGCGCGGCGAGCGCCTGCGGATCCTGGAGCGGGCGCGGCCTTCGCGCGCGGCCAGCGGCTTGCGGCGGTGCTGTTGTCGCTGGCGATGATTGCGATGGTGACCTTCCGCTACGCCTGACGCCGCACGCCGAGCGCCGGCAGCCCGGCTTCGAGCGCGGCAAGGAAGGGTGCGGGCGTCATGAACACCGCGTTGTGGCCGCCCCCCGGCAAGGTCGCCCAGCGCTTGGCCGGCGCCTGGAGCTTCTCGAAATAGGCCGCGGCCAGGGAGGTCGGGGTCTGGATGTCCTCGTCGCCCTGGACGATCAGCACGGGAACCGGGATCGCCGGGCAAGGGCCGTCGTCGCTGTAGGCCATCAGATCGGCCAGCATGGCCGTCGCGCTGGATTGTCCGGCGGCCAACCAGTTGCGGATGTCGCGCAGGCCGTAGCCCGGCGCCAGCAGCAGTCGTTTCAACACCGCTCCAACCAGGCCGCGCTCGCTAGCGGGAGGGTGGGCCATCAGGATCTTCCGCTCGGCTAGAAGGGTCCGGATATCAGAATAGGGCGGGGCGCCGATCGTGCGCAGGCGGGCGAGGGCCTTGTGTTCGCCGCGGGCTTCGAGCCGCTCGGCAAGGGCCTGATAGCCGACGCGCTCATTGGCGTGCATGTCCACGACCTGACCGGCGCCGACATAGGCCTCGAAGAGGTCGGGGCGGCGCCGAGCCATCTCGACGCCGAGGACCGAACCCCAGGAGACGCCGAGCAGGATGGCGCGCTCGCGGCCCAGGCGGCGCAGGGCGCCCTCGACCACCTCGATCCCGTCGCGCGCGATACGGTCCAGGGTCAGGTCGCCGTGGCCTGCGCGGCGGTTGGCGCCGAAGGTGCGGCCCGCGCCGGGCTGGTCCCACTGGACGAGCGTGAAGCGCGCCTCCCAAGGACGAAAGGCCTCGTAGCCGAGCGGCAGGAAGGCGGTTCCCGGCCCGCCGTGCAGCAGAACCAGCACGGGGTTGGCGCGATCCTCCCCGCGGATCGACACCCACTGGTCGACGCCGCCGACGGCGACGAAGCCGGCCTCGTCGATCCCGCCCGGCGTGCGGATGGCCATGCGGGCGGCGACGGCGCGGCGCAGCAGCACGCGCCAGAGAGCCAGGCCGCCGGCGACCAGCGGCACAAGCAGGATCAGGCCCAAAGCCACGAGGCGCCTCCCATCGGTGAAGCGCCACTATGGGGCGAGGGGGAAGGCGCGGCTATCGGATATCCGGCGTCGCGCGCTCGACGCGGCCGGTCGCAATGGTCATCGTGCGGCCATGAGTGATTTGCGCGAGGTCTTCATCACCGGAACGGGCGCGTTCCTGCCCGGCGCGCCGGTGCCGTCGGCGCGGATGGAGGACCATCTGGGACGGATCGCCGGACGTGGCAGCCTGCTCGGTCGCCGGGCGCTGCGCTGGAACGGCGTGGAGACACGCCACTATGCGTTGGATCAGCAGGGGCGGGCCACCCATTCCAACGCCGGCATGTGCGCCCTGGCGGTGCGGGCGGCGCTGGAGAACGCCGGGCTGGGCGTCGAGGATCTCGGCTTCCTCGCGGCGGCGACGACTCAGGGCGATTATCTGGTGCCCGGCCATGCGGCCAATGTGCATGGCGAACTGGGCGGCCGGCCGATGGAGATCGCCAGCTTCCAGTCGGTCTGCGGATCCTCGCTGATGGCGGCCAAGGCGGCCTGGCTGTCGGTGCGGGCGCGCGAGCATGATGTGGCCGTAGCCGGCGCGAGCGAGTTCTCCTCCCGCTGGTTCCGGCCAGCCTTCTATGAAGGCACTGCGCTGGTCGACGCCAAGGGACGGCTGCGCGCCGAGGCGGACTATCTGCGCTTCACGTTGTCTGACGGCGCGGGCGCGGTGGTGATGGAGCCGGCGCCGAGGCCGGGCGGCCTGTCGCTGAAGGTCGAGTTCATCGATCTGGTCTCGCTGGCCGACCGCTTCGATCCCTGCATGTGGGCCGGCGCCTCGGTCGAGGGGCGGACCGATCCGCTCGCCACCTGGGCCTTCGAGGGGCCGGCGGCGGCTCATGCGGCCGGGGCGGTGGCGCTGCTGCAGGATTTCGAGCTGTTGAAGCGCGTGATCCGCGCCTGGGTCGGGGTCTATCTGCGTAAGGTGGACGAGGGGCGGATCGTCCCCGACCGGGTCGATCACCTGCTGTGCCACTATTCGGCGCGTTCGCTGCGCGACGAGATCGTCTCGCTGCTGGAGGCGACGGCGGGGATGATCCCCGAGGAAAAGTGGTTCTCGAACCTGCCGACCGTGGGCAATGTCGGGGCGGCCTCGATCTGGGTGATGCTCGACGCGTTCCTGGAATCCGGGGGGCTGAAACCTGGCGATAGGGTGCTGTGCGTCGTGCCGGAAAGCGGCCGGGCGTTCGTGGGGTTCATGATGCTGGAGGCGGTCGGATGAGCGCGGTGCCCGATGTGCTGCGCCAGCTGACGGTGGTGTTCACCGAGTTCGAAGGGCGGCTGGAGCAGACGCCGCTGATCCGGAGGCTGACCCGCGGGCGTTTCACCCTGGCCGATTACCACGCCTTCCTGATCGGCCTGCGCCAGCAGGTGAAGGACGGGGCGCTGTGGATGTCGCGGGCCGCCTCGAATATCGACGAGGATCACCTGGAGCTGCGCTCGCTGCTGATGCGGCATGCGGTGACCGAGCATCGCGACTTCCGCCTGCTGGAGGCCGACTTCACCGCCTCGGGCGGGGCGCTGGCCGATATCCAGGGGGCGGAGAAGAACATCGGATCCGAGGCGCTGTCGGCCTGGATGTTCCATGAGGCGTCCAAGCCCAATCCCTTCGGACTGCTGGGCGCGATGTGGATCATCGAGGGGCTGGGCTCGATCAAGGCGGCGGAGTGGGGCGCCCTCGTCCGCCAGCGGCTGGACCTGCCCGACCACGCGGTGCGCTTCCTGCTCTATCACGGCGAGAACGACGCCGAGCACATCAAGGAGTTCGAGCAGATGCTGGGCATGGTGCTGCCCGACGAGGCGGTCGCGGCCCGCATCGTCAAGACCGCGCGGGTGACCGCCCGGCTCTACGCGCTGCAGCTCGAGGAGATGGCGGGGTGAGCACGGCCGACTTCGATCTTTCGCGGTACGATCCACGCGACCCGGACCCCTGGCTGGCGCTCTATCTGGACCAGGGGCTGCCGATCGCGCCGGAGGCCAAGACGGCGCTGCTGCGCGGCAACCGCTCGTGGTCGCGGCGCTGGCTGTTCCCGATCGTACGGCCGGCGGTGTTCGCCTTCTTCATCCTGGTGAAGATCCTGCGCGGAATCTCACCGCACCATCCGAACCTGAACGGCGCGCTGCACCGGCTGATCCACTGGGGCCTGCGCAATTTCGCAAGTCCGGACGCCAACATGCTGATCTTGCGTCACTTTCATGTCGGAACGGAGTTGCTGGCCTTCATCAAGGCGAACGCCGGGCCCGTCGAGGTGGAGACCATGCCGCTGCGGCCGCGGACGCTGAAGGACCTGGAGGACAACGTCTTCCTCCAGCACGATCTCAACATCTTCAACTTCATCATCCAGCTCAACGCCAGCCTGAGGGCGCAGGGGCGCGACCTCGCGCCGGTCGAGCGGCCGGACTTCTCGATGATCTCGGACGCCCCGTTCGAGCTGGCGCCGCTGCCGGACGGGCGGTTGAACTTCGCCGACGTGCAGACGGCGATCGAGGCCTATACGCCGCTCTATGCCCTGATGCTGCCGCGGGCGGACTTCGTACGGGCGGCCCAGTCGCTGCAGCTGGACGAAACCATTGCGATCTATATCGGCAAGATACTCGGGACCGATTACCACATGTCGTTCGTCAAGAACGGCCACCCGATGGTGCCGCTCTCGACCCTGACGGCCGGGCACCGGTTGATGATGCACGGCCTGGATTGCGAGGCGTTCCACGGCTGGTTGCGGCTGCTGAAGGCGAGGCAGGCGCAGGGCCTGGGCCTCGATCCACGCAATCCGATCGGCGGCTAGCGCTGGGCCGACAGGGCCCGGCGTTCAAGCGCCTGACACTTGGCGGCGGTCACTTCGGGCCAGGGACCCGGGTCGGCGCCGATCCTGCGGAAGGCCTCTTCCTGGCTGATGCGTTCGCGCACGGCGAGCTGCTCGGCGGCGCGGTCGGCGAAGGCGCGCCCCGAGCGCATGGCGTGATCGAACTGGGCGCGGGCGGCGACGTCTTCGGCGCGATTTACGGCACGACCCTGGCCGCCCAGGGAGACATTGGCGCTCTGACCCCAATTGGCTTGGGGGAAGGCGGGCGTGGCGCGCAGATAGCGCTGCAGGGCGCATGCCTGCTGGACCCGCCATTGCGGTGCGGCCGCGAGCGCGCTCGCGGGCATGATCAGCCCGGCCGCGAGGGTCAGCAAGATGGCGTGTGTGCGCATCGGCGTCAGCTTCGCATCAGAAATGAGGCGCGCCCGTGGCGATCACGATGACCGCGACCAGCAAGGCAAGGGCGAAGGTGGCATGAACCATGGCGGCTCCGCTAGACTCCTGTTCGTCGAACGTGAGCCTGGCGGAGCGCTGGGCCGCGCGCATCGTCCAATTGGACTATGCCCTGGGTGCGCGCGATGCGGTCCCCGCGGGGACCCTGTCTCTTACTTGTCGGCCGCCTTGCTGACGACCGTGCCGGCCGCGGCGCCGGCCGCAGCGCCCACCGGACCGCCCACGACCGCGCCCGCCACCGCGCCGGTGGCGGCGCGCTGTTCGGCGTTGTGGCCGCAGGCCGCAAGCGTGACGAGCAGGCCGGCGACGGCGATCAGGCTGAAGGTCTTGCGCATCATTTTCTCCCCGCAATTCAAGCGTTGCGGTGGGAACGACGGGGCGCGGCCAAGGTTCCCCGGCGGTCGTCGGCGGTTAACGAAACCTGAAAAAATTCCATGCTGCGACGCAATATCGCCTTGCGAATCTCCTCGGTGATCGGCATAAACCAGCTCAACTTCGCCGTAGCCTGTCACTCTGCGTGTACATGACAGGCTCTCAGCCGCGACGCCGCCAGCATGAGCAGGGGCGCCCCGCGGCGACGATGTCGGGGGGCGCTGTCGCCCTCGCCACACGGGACACGAGCTTCTTGAAATTCGCATCCAAGGTTCGCGCCGATTGGCGTGCGCCCACATGCGCCGCATTGATCGGTTCAGGCATCGGCCTGGCCCTTGGCGCAGCCTATATGGCCGGCGGGATGGCCCGTGCGGCCTCTGACCACGCGCGCGCCGCGCGGATCGCCGACGCTGCCGAGGGCGGCTTCGCCGAAGAGGTGCTGACGCGCCAGGCGGCCTATGATCCCGGCGTCGCGCGCATTGCGCGCCGCCATGACCCCTTCACCGTCGCCGGCTCGGCCGAACGGGACCGCCAGAGCGCCCTGCTGGCGTCGCGCCTCGAAGGCGCGCCCCGGGGCGGCGATGCGGTGCGCCTGCCCGCCGTTGGACTGGCCGCAGCCGCGCCGTTCCGCCTGGTCGGGGCGCTGGAGAGCTCGCGAGAGCTCGAGTGCCTGACCCAGGCGGTCTATTTCGAGGCTCGTGGCGAAACGCCCTCGGGCCAGGCCGCCGTGGCCCAGGTGGTGCTGAACCGCGTGCGCCACCCGGCGTTCCCCAAAAGCGTCTGCGGCGTGGTCTTCCAGGGCGCGGGCAAGCGAGTCGGCTGCCAGTTCAGCTTCGCCTGCGACGGGTCGATGCGGGCGCGTCGCGAGTCCGCCGCCTGGAACCGCGCGCAGCGCGTGGCCACGCGGGCGTTGGGGGGCTTCGTGATGGCCTCGGTCGGCGAAGCGACCCATTTCCACACGACCAATGTCGCCCCGAATTGGGGGCCGCGCCTGATCCGCACCGCTGAGGTGGGAATGCACGTGTTCTACAAGTTCGGGCGCAGCGTCGCCGCGCCCAAGGCGCAGGACCGCGTCTACTACGCCAGCTTCACGGCTACCCCGCCCCCGGCGGTGGACGTCAGCCCCGACCTGCGCGCCGCCGTCGTGAAAGCGCCGGATGCGAGCGCGGCCGCCGAGGCCAAGCCGGCGGCGCCGGAGGTGGTCAAGGAGGCCGAAAAGGCTCCGGCCAAGTTGCTGCCGGTCGCCAATACGCCCGCCAAGCCGGTCCCGGCCCACAAGGTCGAGGTCGCGGACGCCATGGTCGGCGAGGACTGATCGGCCTGTTCTCCTGATCGCCGGCTTGGGTCATGCTCGCGATTGCGGGCGTGACCGCGCATGTCGAGCGAGACACCGAGATGACCGAAGCCGTAGCGCGTGACGAGCTGTCACACGGCCTGCTGAACTGCAGCTATGACGAGCTCAACGCCGTCCAGCGCAGCGTCATCGACCTGATGATCACCGAGGCGCCCAGCGCGGGCCCGGGCCTGGCGAAGGACGACCGCTCGTTCGGCGAGCGGTTGGCCGACCGGGTGGCCTCGTTCGGCGGATCCTGGGCTTTCATCATCGGGTTCACCGTCGCCCTGATGATCTGGATGACGTGGAACTGGGTCGGCAAGGGCCTGCACCTTGCCTTCGACCCCTATCCCTTCATCTTCCTGAACCTGTTGCTCTCGATGCTGGCGGCGCTGCAGGCGCCGGTGATCATGATGAGCCAGAACCGCCAAAGCGCCCGCGACCGCAAGGCGGCGGAGTATGACTACGTGGTGAACCTGCGGGCCGAGCTTGAGATCCTGCGGCTGCACGACAAGCTCGACGCGTTGCGCGGGGAAGAGATCATGAACCTGCTGCTGGCCCAGAACGAGCGCATCGAGCGCCTGAACCGCCAGGTCGAGGCGCTGTCGCCCCGCAGTTAGGCTCTCGCCGCGCGACGCAGCGCCTGGGGGGGCTGGCCAAAGGCGCGCAGGAAGGCGCGGCGCATCCTTTCCTGGTCGCCGAATCCGGTGGCCTGGGCTACCCGGTCGATCGGATCGGCCGAGCTTTCGACCCGTTCGCGGGCCGTCTCCAGCCGCAGCCGCTCAACCGCCTTGGCTGGCGTCATGCCGGTCTCGGCGGCGAAGGCGCGGGCGAAGTGGCGCGGGCTCATGGCGGCCTTGTCGGCCATCCGCTCGACGCTCAGCGGTTCCGCCAGGCGCTCGCGCATCCAGTCGAGCAGGGCGGCGAAGCGCCCGCCCTGGCCGCCCATCTCCAGCAGGGCCGAAAACTGCGACTGTCCGCCCGGGCGGCGGTGATAGACGACCAGTTGCTGGGCGACCGCCCGGGCGATCTCCTCGCCCAGATCCTCGGCGATCAGCGCGAGCGACAGGTCGATGCCGGCGGTGATGCCGGCTGAGGTCCAGATGTTCCCGTCCCGAACGAAGATGCGGTCCGGCTCCAGCCGCACCTGCGGGTAGCGCTTGGCGAAGTCGGGGCAGCGCTGCCAGTGGGTGGTGGCGCGGCGGCCGTCGAGCAGGCCCGCCTGCGCCAGGAGGTACGCACCTGAGCAGATGCTGGCCGTTCGGCGGGCGGCGGCCGAGGCCATGCGAACCCAAGCCAGGGTCGGCTCGTCGGCGGCGGCCGCGCGCGTGCCGTCGCCGCCAGCGATCACCAGGGTGTCCATCGGCGCATCGATCAACGGCTGGGCGAGCATCTGGGCGTGGGAAGACGAAGCCACCGGCCCGGGCTCGGTGGCCACAACCCGCAACTCGTAGGCGCCGGGCGCATACCGCTCGGCGATCTCGAACGCCCCGATCGGTCCGGCCGCATCGAGGATCTGGAAGCCCGGAAAGATGAGTACGCCGACGATGCGGGTCATGGCCTGAAACGAGGGAAGATTGTCATTTCGGACGGAAGGTAAGCCGCGCATCCTGCGATCGTCAACAGGGGAGCATCCCGCCATGAAGATCATCATTCCGCTCTATCCGAACGTCACGCACCTGGATTTCACCGGACCGCACCAAGTGCTCTCGCGCCTGCCCGGCGCCACGGTGACCGTCGCCTCGATGGGCGGCGCCGACATCGAGGCCGAGGGTCTGGTGTTCACCCGCCTGGCCGATCTTTCGAAGATCGAGGCCTGCGACATGCTCTGTGTGCCCGGCGGACTCGGGACCACCGACGCCATGCTGGACGACGACTTCATGGCGGAGATCCGGCGGTTAGGGAGCGGCGCCAAGTACCTGACCAGCGTCTGCACCGGATCGCTGATCCTGGCGGGCGCGGGCTTCCTGCGCGGCAAGCGGGCCGCCTGCCATTGGGCCTGGCGCGACCTGCTGGAGCCGTTCGGAGCGATCGTCGACGAGAGCCGCGTCGCGCGCGACGGGGACGTCATCACCGGGGGCGGCGTGACCGCGGGGCTGGACTTCGCCTTCGTGATGCTCGCCGAGCTGGCGGGCGAAACCCTGGCTCAGTCGGTGCAGCTTGGGCTCGAATACGCCCCGTCGCCGCCGTTCAATTCCGGTCGCCCCGAGCTGGCCCCGCCGCAGGTTCTGGCCGCCGTGAAGGCGAGGATGGCGCCGCTGGCGGCCGAGCGCAGAGCCGCCGTCGAGGCCATGGCTGCGCGCCTGGAGGCCGTCCAATGATCCGCAAAATCATCCTCGCGCTCGCCCTGGCCCTGACAGGAGCGGCCGCCGAAGCCCGGCCGGTGGTTGCGATCCTGGCCGATCCGTCGGGCGTGGAGACCACCGACCTGACCGCGCCCTATGCGATCATGGCCGCCTCCGGCGCGGTCGATGTGCGCGTGGTCTCGCCGAGTCTTGCGCCAGCGCCACTGATGCCCGGCATGGCCTGGGTGAAGCCCCAGGAGACCTACGCCTCGTTCGCCAAGCGCTATCCAGCCGGTCCCGACATGATCATCGTGCCGTTCCTGATGGACGCGAAGAACCCGGAGCGCGCGGCGTGGCTGAAGGCGCAGGCGGCTCGCGGGGCCCGGATCGTCTCGATCTGCGACGGGGCGATGGTGCTGGCCGAAGCGGGCCTGCTGGACGGGCGCTCGGCGACCGCGCACTGGGCCTCGCTGGGCGCGCGCGAGCGGAAGTTCGCCAAGGTGAAGTGGCGTCAGGACGCGCGCTGGGTCACCGACGGGCAGATCACCACCACGGCCGGGGTCAGCGCCTCGGTTCCCGCTTCGCTGGCGATGCTGGAGGAACTGGCGGGGCCAGCGGTGATGCAGGACACCGCGCGACGACTCCGGCTGACGCCGGAAGGGCGGCTGCACGACGCCAGCGTCTACCGGCTCAATGGTGAGGCGATGTCGACGGCGGCAGGCGCGGCCGTGGCGTTCCTGGGCCGCCAGCAGGTGGCGGTCGAACTGAAGGACGGGTTCGACGAGTTGGCCTTCGGATCGGTGCTGGACGGCTGGACGCGGACCTATCGGGCCAAGGCCTGGGCGGTGGCGCCGGCGGGTGGGGCGACCTCGCGCGGGGGACTGACCATCCTGGCGGCCGAACGCCTGCCGCGCTTCTCGCGTCAGATCCCGCTGCCGGCGACTGACCCGATGGACGCGATGCTGGGCCAGGTGCGGGCGGCCTACGGCCCGGCCAGCGCCCGTTTTGTGGCCTTGCAGCTCGAACACCCGCTCTGGCAGGCGGCGCGCTGAGGCTAGCTCAGGCGCAGGCGCGGTGCGTCTGCGCCTGCTGCCGATCCGGGATCAGGGCGGCGGAGAGGGCGCGGATCATCTCGGCCGGGTCGATCGGCTTGCTGAGATAGCCGTCAAAGCCCAGGCCCAGCAGACGCTCGCGCTCGCCGGTCATGGCGTCGGCGGTCAGGGCGACGACGGGCAGGTCCGAAAGGCCGCGGGCGCGGATCGCCGCCAGGGTCTCGATGCCGCTGATGCCCGGCATGTGGATGTCCATCAGCACCAGGTCGAACTCGGCGGCGGCCAGCATCTCCAGGCCCTCCTCGCCGCTGGAAGCGGTGCTGACGGTGACGCCGATGGCGCCGAGCAGGGCGCGGGCGACTTCCTGGTTGGTGGGATTGTCGTCCACGACCAGGACCTGGAGGCTGCGTTCCAAGGCGGCGTCGTCGCGATCATCGGCGCTCGCCTGGGCCTCGACCGCGTCCAGCGGCAGGCGAAGGGCGAAGCGGGCGCCATGGCCGAGGCGGCTTTGGACGGTCACGTCGCCGCCCATAAGCCGCGCCAGTTCGCGCGAGATCGCCAGGCCCAGGCCGGTGCCGCCGAAGCGTCGGGCGATGGTGGAATCGGCCTGGGTGAAGCCCTGGAACAGGCGGCCTTGGGTTTCCTGGTCCAGCCCCGGACCGGTGTCGATCACGGCGAACTCGACCTCGCCCTCGACCGGCGCGACCAGCAGGCGCACCGTGCCGGTCGCGGTGAACTTGACCGCGTTGGAGAGCAGGTTCTGGAGAATCTGGCGCAGGCGTGCGTCGTCGCCGCGCGCCCAGTACGGGGTGTCGGGCGCGATCTCGCACGCAAAGGCAAGGCCCTTCTCCCGGGCGGCCGGAGCCCAGAGATCGCAGGTGCGCGACAGGGTCTGACGCAGATCGAAGGCGCGGGTTTCGATGTCGAACTTGCCGGCCTCGATCTTCGCAAGGTCCAGGATGTCGTTGAGGATAGTCATCAGCCCGCCGCCGGAGCGCAGCAGGGTATCGACATAGCCGCGCTGCTGGGGCGAGAGCTCGGTGCGGTCGAGGGCGTGGGCCATGCCAAGCACGCCGTTCATCGGAGTGCGCAGTTCGTGGCTCATCATGGCCAGGAAGGCCGACTTGGCTTGGCTGGCGGCCTGGGCGGCGCGGGTTTGGGCCTCAAGGTCCCGCTGGGCGGCCGCGTACTCGTTCGAGGCCCGCATTCCGCGTTCGGCCGAGAGGATCGCATAGCCCACATAGATCACCACCCCGATCAGGACGAAGGCCTGCTGGGCGCCGTCGAAGCGAGGGAAGACGAAGGGCGTCAGCAGGATGCAGAGCGCGCTCGGCGCTCCGAACACGAGGCTGGCCAAGGGCGAGCGATAGGAATGGCTCATGCCGTTGAACAGCAGGGCCGACCACAGCAGCAGCGCGAAATAGGGCGCGCCAGCGAAGTCCTGCATCCAGTAAACGAGGCCGAGGCCCACCCAGACGAGATTGGTCGCGAGCGCCGAACCCAAATGGGATACGCGGTCGGTGCGGGTCAGCGGCCGGCCGGCGGCGTGCGGGTTGGTCGACAGCCAGGACCAGAACTCCGCCAGGACGAAGCACCCCGCCCAGAGCACCGCAATCCGCCGCGATGCGGTCGCGGCGACCAGCAGGGAATAGACGCTGACGGTGATCCAACGCGACAGCGCCATCTTGCGCGCCGATCGCGCAACGCCGTCAAAACCATCATCGAACGCGAAAACTGGGAACTTCATTGCGCCGCCGACCCACAACGGGGCGCAATGTCCATGCGATTGGGCAAAATTGGCTTAACGCCTGTAACGCACGGTAAAATTGTGCGTCAACGGTCCTGGGTTCGGGCGTGAACGGTGTCGACGTTCTGGTGGATATTGCCCTGACGGCCCTGGTTCTTGAGGTTCACGTCGCCGTCGCCGCGATCGGGCGACTGGAGGCCGGTCTTGGCGTCGCGCCGGTCCTGGGCGCCGCCCTGGATGTCGGGACGCTCGCCGCGGAACGAGCGCTGTTCCTTCGGGATCGGGGGGATCTTGGTCATCTCCTGCTCCTTTCGGGTGACAGGAGATGAACCGGCAGGCGAGCGGCTTGTTCCGGCCTCAGGCGGCGTCGAGGCCGATGTCGAGCACGGCGGCTGAGTGGGTGAGGGCGCCGACGCTGATCACCTGGACGCCGCTTTCGGCGATGCCGCGCACGGTTTGCAGGTTGACGCCGCCGGACGCCTCGAGCGTCACCTCGCCGCCGGCCATGCGGACCGCTGCGGCCAGGTCGTCGAGGTCGAAATTGTCCAGCATGATCACGTCGGGCCGGTGCGGCAGGGCTTCTTCCAGCTGGGCCAGGCTATCGACCTCGACCTCGATCTTCATCAGGTGGCCGGCGGCCGCGCGGGCGCGCTTGAGCGCCTCGCCGACCCCCCCGCAGGCGGCGACGTGGTTGTCCTTGATGAGGATGGCGTCGTCGAGGCCGAAGCGGTGGTTGAGGCCCCCGCCGCAGCGCACGGCGTACTTCTCCAGATGGCGAAGGCCAGGCGTGGTCTTGCGGGTGTCGGCGATGCGCGCCCCCGTCCCTTCTATGACGTCGACATAGGTCCGGGTCAGGCTGGCGACGCCCGAGAGACGGCCCAGCAGGTTGAGGGCGGTGCGCTCGGCCGAAAGCAGCGCGCGGGCGTTGGCCTCGACGCGGGCCAGCACCTCGCCGGCCTCGACCCGGTCGCCATCAGCGGCCAGGACCTCGAACCGCGCGGAGGGGTCGAGGGCCAGCACCGCCAGGCGCGCGCAGGCCAGGCCTGCAACGGTTCCGCTCTGCCGCACGCCGAAGGTCGCCGCGAGCCGGGCATCGGCGTCGATGCAGGCCTGGGCCGTCACGTCGCCGGCGCGCCCCAGATCCTCGGCCAGGGCGGCGGCGACGACGGGCTGGATCAGGACGTCGGGAATGGGGGCGATCATGCGGGGCGTTCCGGGACTTGATACGAGGGGGCGGCCTGTTCCGTGGGGCGGAAGCGGCAAGGAGGCTCGATTGACGGCAGGCCGGGCCGGCGTGCGTCCATCGCCCCCAGACCAAGGGGGAAACGGGGATGCGGATCGAGACGCGGACGATCGTCGTCGGCTCGGCGCTGGTCGCGGCGGGCCTGGGCCTGGCCTTCACGGCGGCGGGCGGCGGCTATACCAAGGAGGGGCTGATGGCCGGGGCGCGGATCACCGCGCGCTGGAGCTTCCTGTGGTTCATGGCCGCCTGGACCGCCTCTGCCCTGGCCGGGCTGTGGCCGGGCGGCTGGCGCACCGTGCTGCTGCGCCGTCGGCGGGCGGTGGGCATAGCTTTCGCGGCGGACCACTTCGTACATCTGGGCTTCGTGCTGGCCTGGGCGTCCCATGAGCAGATCAACCTGGTGAAGATCGGGCTGCTGGACGGCTGGATCTGCTACCTGCTGATCGGGGCGATGGCGGTGACCTCGCACAACGCCGCCCAGCGCTGGATGGGCATGGCCCGCTGGCGCTGGCTGCAGCGGATCGGCGGCTGGCTGGCGCTGTACGTCTTCTTCCACCTCTACAGCGGCCGCCTGGCCGACCAGCCCGCCACGGCTGGGCCGGCGGTGGCGCTGATCGTGGCCGCGGTCGCCCTGCGCGCGGCGGCCTGGCTGAAGAGCCGGCGGTCGCAGGCTCAGGCGGCCTGACACGCCGGCTCCCGCAGGGTGACGAAAGTCCGCTCGGGCGCGGCGTCCTGTGGCCCGTCGCTGCGGAAGTGGGCGCCCAGACTGGCGGGCCGCGCCAGAGCGGCGGCGGCGACCAGGCGCGCGGCGACCAGAGGCGGAGCCTTGCCGTGCGCAGCCTCCAAAGCGTCGATTTCGGCGAGCAGGCGGGTGAGGCCGGCGGCGTCGCGGACCACGCCGGCGTCGCGGCTCATGCCGATGCGCAGTTGCTGCAGGGCCTTGGCGGGCAGGTCGGGGGCGGGGACGCAGCGCTCGGGCCGCGTGCCGGGATCGGACGCCTGGGCCGCCGCGCGGCCGGCGCGGGCGCCGAAGACGGCCGCTTCCAGCAGCGAGTTCGAGGCCAGGCGATTAGCGCCGTGCACGCCGGTGGAGGCGCATTCTCCGGCCGCGTAGAGCCCGGGCAGGGTGGTGGCGCCGTCAACGTCGGTGACGATCCCGCCCATGTGGTAGTGGCAGGCCGGCGCGACCGGAATGGGCTGCACGCGCGGATCGACCCCGCCCGACAGGCAAGCGGCGAAGACGGCCGGGAATTCGTCGGGGAAATGCGCGCCGACCGCGGCGCGGGCGTCGAGGAAAGCCCCGTGGCCCGCCTGACGCTCGGCATGGATGGCGCGGGCGACGACGTCGCGGGGCGCCAGCTCGGCGTCGGGATGGTAGCGGGCCATGAACGCCTCGCCCTGGCCGTCGATCAGCTTGGCGCCTTCGCCGCGCAGGGCCTCGGTCGCCAGCGGGGCCGGATCGCGGCCGATGTCTATGGCGGTCGGGTGGAATTGCACGAACTCGGGATCGGCAATGGTCGCACCGGCCAGGGCCGCCAGGGCCAGGCCCTCGCCCTTCAGCTCGGGCGGGGTGGTGGTGACGGCGTAGAGGCCGCCGACGCCGCCGGTCGCCAGGATGGTGGCGGGGGCAACGAACTCGACGAGCTGGCCGTTCTCCTCGGCCAGCACGCCGCGCACCCGGCCTTGCGCGTCGCGCAGCAGGCCGCGCAGGCGGCAGTCGGTGCGGACCTTGATGTGGCGCGAAGAGAGGGCGGCCGCGATCACCGCGTCCATGATCGCACGGCCGGCCTGGTCGCCCTTTACCCGGGCGACGCGCGAGCGGGAATGGGCCGCCTCCAGGCTGGTGGCGAACTCGCCGTCGGCCCTGCGGTCGAACGGCGCGCCAAGCTCCGCCAGGCGCCGGACGGCGGCAGGACCTTCCTGCGCCAGGACCGCGGCCATGGCGGGATCGACCAGACCCGCGCCGGCCGCGACGGTGTCGGCGGCGTGCAGTTCGGGGGCGTCCTCGCCGCTCAACGCCGCGGCCATGCCGCCCTGCGCCCAGGCCGAGGAGCAACCCTGGGCCAGGGGCGCGCCGGTCAGCACCAGCGCCTTGCGCGGGGCGGCGGCGAGGGCGGCCGACAGCCCGGCCAACCCTGCGCCCACGACCAGCACGCCGTCGTGGTTGACGCGTTCCATGATCAGATCAGTTCCACATCCACATGGTGGCGCGCCTTGACTAGGTCGTAGCGAGCCGGAACGGCGGGCGGCGGCAGGTCGACCATGCGCTGGACCGCCAGGCGGGCGCGCTCGGCGATGGCCGGATCGACGGTCACCTCGTAGCGCTCGTGAAGCAGGGCCTCGTAGATGTTCTCGAGGGTGATTTTCTTCATGTGCGGGCAGAGGTTGCACGGGCGTACGAATTCGGTTTCCACCGCATCGGCCGCGACGTTGTCGGCCATCGAGCACTCGGTGATCAGCACCACCTGCTTGGGCTTGCGCTGCAACACGTAGTCGTTCATCGCCGCGGTGGAGCCGGCGAAGTCGGAGACTTCCAGCACCTCGGCCGGGCATTCCGGGTGCGCCAGGATCTCGGCGTTCGGATAGGCGGCCTTGAGGTCCAGGATGTCCTGGGCGTTGAAGCGCTCGTGCACTTCGCAGCGGCCCTTCCAGGCGATGATCTTGACGTCCGTCTGGCGTGCGACATTGCGGGCCAGGAATTCGTCCGGGATCAGGACGACCCGGTCGACGCCCCATTCCCTGGCGACATGCTCGACCACCTGCACGGCGTTGGCGCTGGTGCAGCAGACATCGGTCTCGGCCTTCACGTCTGCGGTGGTGTTGACGTAGGTCACGACCGGCAGGCCCGGATAGCGCTGCTTGATCAGGCGCACGTCGGCGCCGGTGATCGAGGAGGCGAGGGAGCAGCCCGCCGTCAGGTCCGGGATCAGGATCTTCTTCTGCGGCGAGAGAATCTTGGAGGTCTCGGCCATGAAGTGCACCCCGGCCTGGACGATGATCGCCGCATCCGACTTCGCCGCTTCCTTGGCCAGGCCCAGGCTGTCGCCGACATAGTCGCCGACCCCGTGGAAGATTTCGGGCGTCATGTAATTGTGGGCCAGGATGACCGCGTTCTTCTCGCGCTTCAGGCGATTGATCTCGGCGATCAGGGGGGCGTAGGCGCGCCATTCCATCGGCGTGACGTGATGCTTCACCTTCTCCCACATGGGCAAGGTGGCGGCCTCGACAGCGGGCGTGAACGCAAGTTGCGAACCGTCGGCCATGTATCCCTCCTTATGCTCAAATTGAGCATTTCTTCGGCCTCAAAAAACGCCGCGGGATGTCTGCAGCGCCCCGTCGGCGTCATGATTATGCTCAAAACGAGCAAAACCGATGGATTGTCATATAGACCCGCGTTCGGGGGCGCACAAGCCCACATTATCTTGAAGGAACCTCAGGCCGCCTGGATTTCGGGATCAAGCGCCGAAGCGATGGCGCGGGCGAGGGCCTCGGCCGAGTAGGGCTTGCGCAGCAGCGGCCAGGGCGCGTCGGCCACCGCGGCCAGCGCCTCGCCGGTGAAGCCGGACGACAGCACCACCGGCAGGCCCGGCCGGGCGGTGGTCGCAGCCCGCGCCAGGTCGAGGCCGGAGCGGCCGCCAGGCATGACCAGATCGGTGAGCATGAGGTCGATCCGCTTGCGGCGACCCAGCAGTGTCAGCGCACGATCGACCCCGTCCGCGCGGGCGACACGGTGGCCGAGCTCGCTCAGCATGGCCGCGATCATGTCGCCGACCGCCGGGTCGTCCTCGACCAGCAGGATGTCGAGGGCGCGGACCGGCGCGTCGGCGGGGGCGGGCGGCGGTTCGGCGTCGGCGGCGAGGCTGGCTGTGCACGGCAGGTAGATGCTGACCGAGGCGCCGGCGTGGGGCGCGGCGTCAATGGCGACTCCCCCGCCGCTCTGGCGGGCGAAGCCGTAGACCTGGGAGAGGCCAAGGCCGGTGCCCTTGCCGATGTCCTTGGTGGTGAAGAAGGGCTCGAACACCCGCGCGAGCACCTCGGCGTCCATGCCGACGCCGTTGTCGCGGACGGTGACGCGGACGTAGGGGCCCGGCGCGACGTCGGGAACCTCGCCATCGGCCAGGTCGCAGACCGCGGTCTCGATGCGGATCTCGCCGCCGGCGGGCGTGGCGTCGCGGGCGTTGACCACAAGGTTCATCACTGCGGCGTCGAACTGGCCCTGGTCCAGCATGGCGACGGCGCCGGGCGCGCCGGGGGCCAGGACCATGGCGGCGGCCTCGCCTGCCGCGCGGCGCAGCAGCGGCTCGCTCTCGGCCAGCAGGTCGTCGATCCGGAGGGGCTCGGGCTTGAGGGCCTGGCGGCGCGAGAAGGCCAGGAGCTGGTGGGTCAGGCGCTCGCCGCGCCGCGCGGCGCCGAGAGCGGCCTCGATCATGCGCTCGCGCCGGTCCTCGTCCGCTGGGCGGCGCTGGATCAGGTCGAGGGCGCCGATGATGACGGTGAGGAGATTGTTGAAGTCATGGGCGACGCCGCCGGTCAGTTGGCCGACGGCCTCCAGCTTTTGGGCGTGGTGCAGGCGGGCCTGGGCCTCGTCGCGCTCGGCCAGCGCCGCCTGCACCCGCTCGGCCAGGAGGTCGTTGATCCGCATCAGGTCGCGCTCGGCCTGCTTGGCGTCGGTGACGTCCACCCCGATGCCGATAAAACCCACGAACTCGCCGCCCGGGCCATAGCGGGGCTGGGAGACCGAGCGGATCCAGCGCCAGGCGCCGTCGGCCCGCATGTAGCGCGCCTCCAAGGTAAAGAGCTTGCGCGAGGCCTCGCCGGCGATCTGCTCCTGAAGGATGCGCGAGAGGTCCTCGCGGTGCAGGCGCTCGCGCCAGTCGAAGCTCAGCGCCTCTTCGTAGGACGCGCCGAGATAGTCGACATAGGCCTGGTTGACGAACTCTCGCCGGCCGTCGGTCTTGGAGACCCACAGGAGAACCGGGGCGCTGTCGGCCAGGGCGCGGAATCTGGCGTCGCTTTCCCGAACCTTTTCAAAGGCGTGGCGGCGTTCGGTGATGTCGATGTTGACCCCGACCGCGCGGACCACCTTTCCCGCGCCGTTCTGCAGCATCTCGCCGCGCGACAGCACCCAGCGCACCTCGCCGTCCGGACGCAGGATCCGGTACTCGATGGGCGCCATCTTGCCGGAGCGGATGGCCGCGACGTTGCTCTGGCGCACCCATTCGCGGTCGTCCGGGTGCACGGAGCGAAGCAGAGCGCGAATGCTGGCGTCGGTGTCGGGGGCCAGGCCCAGGATGCGGTAGAGGGTCGGCGACCAACGACCTTGTCCGGTCGCGACGTCCCAATCCCAGAGGCCGACTTCGCCGGCCTTCTGCGCCATTTGCAGGCGGGTCTCGCTGCGGTCGAGGGCGGCCTGGGCCTCGTCCAGGCGCAGGACGATCTCGCGCAAGGTGGACGCGACCATCACGGTCACCGCGCCGGAGAGGGCGTAGAGCAGCACGCCGGCCCGGGTGGTCGCCTCGGGCGGCAGGCCGCCGCGCGCCGCGAGCGAGCCGACCAGCGCCCCGAAGAGGCTGGCCCATCCCCAGCGCGAGCCGGCGAACAGCGTCGCGACCACGAAGGCGGGGAAGTGGGTGACCGAGAGGGCGAACGCCGTGCTCCATCCGGCCAGCAAGCCGCGAATGCAGATCGCGACGGCCATGGCGGCAAGGCTTATGGCGAGGGCCGCCAGGAACGGCGGCGATCGCCTCGGGATGAAACGCAGCGACGAGCCGGCGGGGATCATTCGCCTCGGACGCTCCCGTGGGGCCGGCCGCCGAACGGCCGGTCAGGCGAGCATGGAAGCGCGAGCCCGCGCGTGCAACACTCGATTCTCGGGCGCTTGGCCCCTATTTTGCCCGCTTGCGGCTGCATGGAGCCGAGCCGGAGCCGACGTGGGACATTGCGACTGAGCCTTTCCCAGATCTTCGCGGGCCGCGCCGTCGTCGCGGCGCTAGCGGCGACGTGCGGCCTGGCCGTCGTGCTGCTGGCCTGTGCGAACCCGCGCCATACGCCGGGGGAGGGCGGCCGTTCACAAGGCCTGGCCATGATCGCACGCTCCTTTTCGGACCGCGGCCTGGCGCGTCTGACCGCAGATATGGACCCCGCCATGCTGGCGCTGGCCAAGCGCCACGACCCGCTGCTCCGGCAGGCCGATCCGTGGGGACGGACAGTGGGCTGGACCAGCCTGGACATCAGTCAGATTCCCGACCTTGGGCTCGACACCACGCAGGTCGAGACCGCCGAGGAGATCAACGCATCGCGGGCGTTCTCGAAACTGCCGATCCGCCCGATGCGACCCTTTGTCCTGCACGCCGGCGGCCAGGACGCCTCGCGCGCTCTGAAATGCCTGAGCGAGGCGGTCTATTACGAGAGCGCGCGCGAGCCGCAGCTCGGGCAGGAGGCCGTGGCCCAGGTGGTGCTGAACCGCGTGCGACACCCGGCCTATCCGAAATCGGTCTGCGGCGTGGTCTATCAGGGCTCGGCGCGCGAGACCGGCTGCCAGTTCAGCTTCACCTGCGATGGTTCGCTGCGTTACGCGCCCGAGCCCAGTCTCTGGCGACGGGCCCAGGATGTCGCGCGCAAGGCCCTGGCCGGGCATGTCAACAAGACGGTCGGCTCGGCGACCCACTATCATGCCGAATACGTGGCGCCGTATTGGGCCCCGACCCTGGTGAAGATGAAGCAGGTCGGCCTCCACATCTTCTATCGCTGGACCGGCCCCTGGGGCGAGCCTCCGGCCTTCACGGGGCGCTATGCGGGGGGAGAGGCCTTTATCTCGCCAGCCATCCTGGGCGGGCTGGACGCGCGCACAAACGGCCTCGACCCCGAGAACCAGGGCGTCGGGCCGGGGCGGCAGGTGACGCTGGCGGTGGCCGGCGAGGTGCGGACCTACAACGTCGCCGACGCGGCTGCGGCGGGCGGCGCGCGCACCCGCGTGCTGGGCACGCTTTACGCGCCGCGCCGTAAGCCGACAGCCGAGGAGATCCGCGAGATCAACGCCTCGCTCGCGGCGATGGAGGCGGGCGAGGAGCATCACAGCGCCGCTGCGCTCAAGACCGCGCCCCTGGACGGCGCGGGCGGGGCGACGCAAGACTAGGGCCCATGGCCCAGATCCTGGCGATCCACGCGCATCCCGACGACATCGAAACCCTGGCGGCCGGAACCCTGGCGCTGCTGGCTGCGGCGGGCCACCAGATCCGGATCGCCACGGTGACTGGCGGGGATCTCGGCTCGGCCCGGACCGCGCCGGACGAGACCGCCGCCATCCGCAAGGCGGAAGCCGCGCAGGCCGCGGCGCTGATCGGGGCGGAGTACCGCTGCGGCGACGTGCCGGACCTCGGCGTCTTCAACGACGACCCGACGCGCAGGACCGTGACCGAGCTGCTGCGCTGGGCAGGGGCGGAGATCGTGCTGACCGCCTCGCCGGCCGACTATCATCCCGACCACGAGGCGGTGAGCCAACTGGTCCGCGATGCGTGTTTCGCCGCTTCGGTGCCGAACTACCGGTCGGGCCAGGCTGCGCCGCTCGCGGCGATACCGCACCTATACTTCATGGACCCGATCGGCGGACGCGACCGCGAAGGACGCTGGACGGTTCCCGACTTCGGCGCGGACGTCGGCGCTGTGTTCGAAACCAAGCGAGCGATGCTGGCCTGCCATGTCAGTCAGGACGACTGGGTCGCTCGCCAGCACGACATTCCCAATCACCTGGCGTCGATGGAGGCCTGGACGCGCCGTCGCGGGCGCGACTTCGGGATCGAGGTGGGCGAAGGGTTCCGGCAGTACCGGCATCACCCCTATCCGCGCACGCCGCTGCTGCAGGAGCTGTTAGGCGCGGCGCTGGCCAAGGTGGTCGATCAGGCGCCGCGCGCGGCGTCGTAGCGGGCCCACATCGGGGCGCAGTCCAGCATCTCGCCCAGGGTCAGGGCCTCGTCGATGGCCATGACGGTCAGGCCCGCCTCCATCGACTCGAACGGCGTGACCGGGAAGGGCGCGCCGGCCTCCAGCGTGGCCAACAGGTCGCGGGCCATGGCCTGGTCGGCGCCGTTGTGGCTGTCCTCGGTGCGCCCGCCGTAGTCGATGCGCTCGGGCTTGCCGCGGTCCATGGCGCGCCGGACCATCAGCTTGTTGCGGACGAGGTCGGCGATCAGGGTGCCGTCCGTGCAGGCGACGTACCAGCGCCGCTCAGGCAGGGCGACGTGGCTGTTGGCGTGAAAGGACAGGCGCACGCCGTTTTCGTACTGCACGAGGGCGTTCTGGTGGTCGGTGACGTCCATGTCGGAATGGAAGGCGTCGTTGGCGCTGGACCAGCCGGCGTCGCGCAAGGCGTAGGCGGGCTGGCCGTCGCTGTATGCGTATTCGCCGGCGCGGGCGGTAGTGAAGATCTCGCGGCCGCCGAAGCTGGCGACCTTGGCGGGGCGAGAACGGGCGAGGCGGCCGAAAATATCGAAATCGTGGCAGACCTTGTCGAGCAGGTACGAGCCGCCGAACTCCTGACGCCGCCGCCAGTTGCGGGCGAGGTAGCCGCCGTGCTCAGGCGGCAGGTGCTCGGTGGCGTCGATGGAGACGAGGCCGCCCAGCTCGCCGGAGTCGATCCGCGCGATGGTCTCGCGCACGATCGACATCGAGCGCATGACGAGGCCGATGAAGAGCGGCGGGCCGCCTCCGGCCGCCAGGCGTGCGGCCAGGGCGAAGGTCTCGGCCTGGGTCCGCACGATGGGCTTCTCGGCGAAGATCGGGAAACCGGCGTCGAGGGAGAGGTTCAGGTGCTCGAAATGCAGGTGGTTGGGCGAGCCGATCATCACCAGGTCGTACGGGCCGGCGGCGAGCAGGTCCTGCGGTGTCGCAAAGGCGCGGCCCATGGCGATGTCTGCGTCCGCCAGGATCGGCGCACCGACCGGGGCCGGGTCGCAGTACGCGGCGAGCTCCAGGCGCCAGCCTACCTCCTGCATGGCGGCCAGGACGTGGGCGATGCGCTGACCCAGGCCGATGACCCCGATGCGATAGGTCTTCATGGAGCTGCTCCGAACGCGTCCGGATAGGCGATCAGCACCGGCGCATCGAGGGCGCCCTCTTCCAGGGCGAGAGCCATGAAGGCGGGGCTGCCGGAGAAGGGCGACTTCACCTTGGCGGCGGCGTCCGGCCTGAAGCCGAACTTCGGGTAGTATTCCGGGTGGCCGAGCACGATGACCGCACAGGCCCCGAAGTCCTTGGCGGTCTCGAGGGAGGCGGCGACCAGCCGCTTGCCGATCCCGTCCTTCTGGCGCGCCGGCAGGACGGCCATGGGGGCGAGCGCCGCGTAGAGGCTGACGCTGTCGGCCCATAGGCGGCTGTAGAGGATGTGGCCGACGATCTCGCCCCCGTCGTCATCGACCAGCTCGAACATGACGTCGCCGTCCGCCCGAAGCCGTTCGACGAGGTCGGCTTCGTCGGCGCGGCCAAACGCCGCCGCGTTGACTGTGCGGATGGCGGCGTGGTCGCCGGGGCGGGCATGGCGGATCATGCCGACAGACTAGGCCGCCGCCTACTCCGCCGCCAGGGCGATGGGCGCCGCCTGCGGCCCGCGGATCAGCTTGCCGGGCATCTCGCCGGTCGCCTCTCCGTCTTCGAAGGTCACGACACCGCTGACCACCGTGGCGCGATAGCCGCTGGCCTTCTGGATCAGCCGACGCCCCTCGGCGGGCAGGTCGAAGATCATCTCCGGCGCCTGGATGGACAGGGCCTCGAAGTCGATGACGTTGAGGTCGGCCTTCATGCCCGGGGCGACGACGCCGCGGTCATGCAGGCCGTACAGGGCGGCGGTCTCGCGGGTCTGCATGGAGACGACCTTTTCCAGCGGCATGCGGCGGCCGCGGACCCGGTCGCGGACCCAATAGGTCAGCATGTAGGTCGGGAAGCTGGCGTCGCAGATCACTCCGCAATGGGCGCCGCCGTCCGACAGGCTGAGCACGGTGTTGGGGTCGTCCATCATCTGGGCGATGTGGTCGAAGTTGTGCTCGGCGTAGTTCAGCAGCGGCAGGTAGATGTAACCGCGGCCGTCGTTCTCCATGAGCATGTCGTAGACCACCGCTTCAGGCGTGCGGCCCTCGCGGGCGGCCTGGGCGGCCACCGAGTCCTCGACCCGTGGCTCGTAGTCGAGCTGGCCGTCGCGCTCCAGGCGGAACATGTTGCCGAAGTCCTGCAACAGGGCGCCCATGGCCGCGGCGGGCGGCGTGACCTCGCCGATGATCGCCTCGCGGACCGCGGGGTCTCGCAGATGTTCGAGGCGCTGGGCGAACGGCAGGTGGGCGATCTGGCGATAGGCGCTCTTGCGCATGAACGGATGCACAGTCGACTGCCAGCCCAGCACCATCCCGGTCGGGCGGCAGGCGATGCCGGCCTTGATGTTCGCGCCTTGCGCCTGAGCCTGCGCGGTGAGGGCCAGCATGTCGCGCCATTTGTCCGGCTGGAACGGCGACTGCAGAAGGCTGAAGTTGACCGGCAGGCCGGTCTCCTTGGCGAATTCCGCCATCCAGGCGAATTCGTCCTCGGGGATGGTCATGTCGGAGGCGAGTTCGAACACGCCGTGGCCAGCCGCACCCAGGGCGCGGCCGATGCCGATCATCTCGTCGGCCCCGGCGAAGGTGCCGGGGATGACCTCGCCGTCCTTGGTCCGGTGCAGGGCGGTGCGGGAGGTGGAGAAGCCCAGCGCGCCGGCCTGCACGGCCTCGCGGGTGATGCGCGCCATCTCGGCGATGTCCTCGGGGGTGGCGACCTCGTTGCGGGCGCCGCGCTCGTCCATGACATAGGCGCGGATGGCGCTGTGTGGAGCCTGGGCGGCGACGTCGAGCACGCGCGGCTTCTTCTCCAGGCTGTCGAGGTACTCGGGGAAGGTCTCCCAGTCCCATTTCATGCCTTCGGCGAGGGCCGAACCGGGAATGTCCTCGACCGCTTCCATGATGCCGATCAGCCATTCGTGGCGGTCGGGACGAGCGGGCGCGAAGCCGACGCCGCAATTGCCCATCACCACGGTGGTGACGCCGTGCCAGCAGGACGGGCTGAGATAAGAGTCCCAGGTCACCTGGCCGTCGTAGTGGGTATGGATGTCGACCCAGCCGGGCGTGACCAACAGGCCTTTTGCGTCGATTTCGCGCCGCCCTAGCTCGGGAACCGCGCCCACCTTGGCGATGACGCCGCCGGACACCGCCACGTCGCCCTGCTGCGCTGGCGCGCCCGTGCCATCCACCACCAAGCCACCACGAATGACCAGATCGTACATGGTTCCCTCCCAGGGATTTTTTAGAAGTCTAGGTACGCTGACCCTCCGTCATTCAAGCGGGAAATCGGGGGTGAAATGGCGCAAGCTGAACCGCGGGGGACCGGGCGCGTTCCTTTAGGGCAGCACAACTCGGGAGGAGCGCGATGTCCATCAGCAACCGCCGCGAACTGAGCCTGCTCGCCCACGACGAAGCCGAACTCGTGCGGGCCACGCACCATCCGGCTCTCGCCGGCCTAGATCTCAAGACGCTGGACGACGCGCGCAGGCGGCTGCGCGAACTGCGCGACAAGGAGCGGACCCTGAAGCGGCAGCGGGTGCGCGAAGCCCGCGGCAAAGGCGAACCGCGCGGCGGCGGGACGACGGAGCATCGTCAAGCCCGCAAGCAGGTCTTCGCGGGCGCCCTGCGGCGCGCCAACAAGCAGGCTCATCGGCTGCGGGTTCAGGAGGCCAAGGCCGCGCATGTGGGGGCGGCGCGCAAGGCCCTTGCGATGCGCATGGCGGCGCCCTCCGCTGCACGGCCCTCATCTGGCAAGACAGCGGACAAGGGAATGAACCCGGTCGAAAGCGCGAAAGCCGAGAGCAAAGTCGCGCCGGCCAAGGTCGGCAGCGTGTCCCAGGCCAATAAGAAGGCCCAGGCCAAGAAGGACAGCTAGAGGTTCAGTCGCCGGCGACCCAAGAGACGTCTGCGCCCAGGGCGTTGAGGTTTTCGACGAACTTCGGGTGAGCGCGCTGAATGGGGCTGGCGTTGAGGATGGTGCTTTCGCCCTCGATGCTGGCGGCCAGCATGAAGAGGGCGATCGCTACACGGATGATGTAGGGGCTCTCGACCTTGGCCGGCGTGAGCGGCTTGCCGCCCCAGGTGATCAGGCGGTGCGGGTCGCACAGCAGGGCGTGGGCGCCGAACTTGCCCAGTTCGGAGTGCCAGCCGAGCGCGCCGTCATAGACCTTGTTCCAGAACATCACCTGACCTTCGGCGCGCACGCCCAGGGCCACGAAGATCGGCAGCAGATCGGCCGGGACGTAAGGCCAGGGGGCCGCCTCGACTTTGGTCAGGATGTTGGAAGTGAACGGCTCGCGCACCTTCAGCTTGCCGTCGACGTGGGCGCGGCTCCAGCCGTTCTCGTGCGTCACCTCGACGCCGAACTTGGCGAATGTGCGGTCCAGTAGCGGGAACTGCTCGACCGAGCCGTTGCGCACGGCGATCTCGCCCCCGGTGATCGCGCCCATGGCCAGGAAGGTCGCGACCTCGTGGAAGTCGTCGGCAAAGGTGAATTCCAGGCCGCCGAGGCTGTCCACGCCCGCCACGGTGATCCGCGAGCCCCCGACGCCCTGGATGCGCGCGCCCATGCCGGCGAGGAATTCGCAGAACTCTTGAACGTGCGGCTCGCAGGCCGCGTTGGTCAGGCGCGAGGTCCCCTTGGCCGTGGCCGCGCAGAGCACGAAATTCTCGGTGGTGGTGACCGAGGCGTAGTCCAGCCAGTGCTGAGTGGCCGAAAAACCCTTAGGTGCGGTGATCACCGTCGCGCCCGGTTCGCTGGTCACTTCGGCCCCGAAGGCGCGGAACACTTCGATATGCGGGTCGATCTCGCGCGATCCGAGGGTGCAGCCGGTGACATCTTCCTCGAGGCTGGCGCGGCCGAACCGATGCAGCAGGGCGGGGATCAGCATGATCGACGAGCGCATGCCCAGCGGCAGGTGCGCCGATTTCGGATCGAGATCCCGGCCGTGATGCAGGGAAAGCGTGCCGGTGGCGTAGTCCATCTCCACCGACGAGCCGAGCTTTCCGAAGAAGTCCAGCAACTTGCGTACGTCGGTGATGTCCGGCACGCGGTGCAGGACGATCGGCTCGTCGCTCAGCAGCGTGGCGCAGAGCACCGGCAGGACGGCGTTCTTGTTGGCGGACGGGGTGATGGTCCCACGCAAGGCGCGACCGCCTCGCACGATCAGGTTCGTCATGGCGGCGCGCGGCCTCGTATCTCAAAGAGGAGGGCGGGGACCGCCCGGTCGTAAGTGTTGTTCGGGTTCGGTCGGCCGTAAAGCCTACCAGGCGCCGATCCGCTGGGCCTCGTGCTGGCTTATCGGATGGTGAGCCTTCTCATGGTCTTCCTCGGCCAGCAGGCGGACGGCCTCCAGCGCGGCCATGCAGCCCATGCCGGCGGCGGTGACCGCCTGGCGGTAAACGTCGTCGGTGACGTCGCCGGCCGCGTAGACGCCCTTGATCGCGGTCGCCGCGCTGCCGGGGACCACCTTCAGATAGCCCGAGCCGTCCATGTCGAGCTGGCCCTTGAAGAGCTCGGAGGCCGGCGCGTGGCCGATGGCGATGAAGACGCCATCGGCCGGGACCTGGCGGGTCTCGCCGGTCTTGACGTTCTTCAGCCGCACGCCGGACACGCCGAGCGGGTCGGTGGTTCCGACCACCTCGTCGATGGCGTTATCCCAGATCACCTCGATCTTGGGATGGGCGAAAAGGCGTTCCTGCAGGATCTTCTCGGCGCGGAACTCGTCGCGGCGGTGCACGACCGTGACCTTGGCGGCGAAGTTGGTGAGGAACAGCGCTTCTTCCACAGCGGTGTTGCCGCCGCCGACCACGATGACTTCCTTGCCGCGATAGAAGAACCCGTCGCAGGTGGCGCAGGCCGAGACGCCGAAGCCCTGGAACTTCTGCTCGCTCTCCAGGCCCAGCCACTTGGCCTGGGCGCCGGTGGCGATGATCAGGGTCTCGGCCAGCCAGACCTGGCCGCTGTCGCATTCCAGGCGGAACGGGCGCTGGGACAGGTCGGCCTTTATGACGATATCGTTGATGATTTCCGTGCCGACATGCGCGGCCTGGGCCTGCATCTGCTCCATCAGCCAGGGGCCCTGGATGACGTCGGCGAAGCCCGGATAGTTTTCGACGTCGGTGGTGATGGTCAGCTGGCCGCCCGGCTGGATGCCGGCGATCAGCACCGGTTTCAGCAGCGCGCGGGCGGCGTAGATGGCGGCGGTGTAGCCGGCCGGGCCGGAACCCAGGACAAGGCAACGGGTGGTGCGGGGAGCAGCGTCGGACATGGGGTCTATGTAGGTGAGATTCTGGCGTCTTGCGACAGGCGCGCGGCGCGGTTGGTTAACGCACGCTTCAAGACGACGCGATAGGCTGCCAGCCAAGTTTCGAGGCGCGCCATGTCCAAGTCACCCGAGATCGAGATCGCCGGCCGCAGGATCGGGGCCGAGCATGAGCCCTATGTGATCTGCGAGCTGTCGGGCAATCACAACGGCAGCCTGGACCGGGCCCTGGCCATGGTCGACGCCGCCGCCGACACCGGCTGCGACGCCATCAAGATCCAGTCGTACACCGCCGACACAATCACCATGGACGTCGACCGGCCCGAGTTTCGCATCCACGGCGGACTGTGGGACGGGCGTAGCCTCTATGAGCTGTACCAGGAGGCCTACACGCCGTTTGAATGGCATGCGGCGATCTTTGAGCGCGCCAGAAAACGGGGCGTCACGATCTTCTCCAGCCCCTTCGACGAGACGGCGGTGGATCTGCTGGCCGGGCTGGACGCGCCGGCTTACAAGATCGCCTCGTTCGAGGCGGTGGACCTGCCGCTGATCCGCTACGCCGCGGCCAAGGGCAAGCCGCTGATCATCTCCACCGGCATGGCCAACCTGGCCGAGATCACCGCGGCGCGTGACGCGGCCCTGGAGGCGGGCGCGGCGGGCGTGCTGCTGCTTCACTGCGTGTCCAGCTATCCGGCCACGTTCGAGGACGCCAATGTGCGGACTGTCGCCGACATGGCGCAGCGGTTCGGCGCGCCCATCGGCCTTTCCGATCACACGCCTGGAACCGCGGCCTCGGTCGCCGCCGTGGCGACCGGAGCCTGCGCGGTGGAGAAGCACTTCACCCTGGCGCGGGCCGACGGCGGGCCGGATGCGGCGTTCAGCCTGGAGCCGGCCGAGTTCGCCGCCCTGGTCCGCGACTGCAAGGACGCCTGGAAGTCGTTGGGCCGCGCGCACTACGACACCCTGGGGTCGGAGCGCGGCTCCCTGCAGTTCCGCCGCTCGCTCTACGTCACTGCTGACGTGAAAGCGGGCGAGCCGCTGACCCGCGCCAATGTGCGCTCGATCAGGCCCGGCAATGGCTTGCCGCCAGTTCACCTGGACGAGGTGCTGGGCAAATCCGCGACCCGCGATCTCGCTCGCGGCGAACCTCTGGCCTGGGAAATGGTGGCGAAATGAGCCTGCGCCTGCGCCTGTTGGCCCCCGAAGACAGCGCCCGGGTCCTGGCTTGGCGCAACTCGCCCCAGGTCTCGGCCTACATGTATTCCGATCACCAGATCTCCCAGGACGAGCACGACCGTTGGCTGACCGCCGCTTTGGGCGCGCCCGACCGGCGCTACTGGATCATCGAGGCGGAGGACGCGCCGGTGGGCCTGGCCAACCTGGCGCGGATCGACACGGCGGCGCAGCGTTGCGAATGGGCCTATTACCTGGGCGAGGCCTCGACGCGGGGCCAGGGTCTGGGCTCGCGGATCGAGTATATCGTACTGCGTCACGTCTTCGAGGCGCGCGGGCTCAACAAACTCTGGTGCGAGGTGCTGCTGGAGAACGAAGGCGTCTGGAAGCTGCACGAGTCCTTCGGTTTCGTACGCGAGGCGCTCTATCGGCAGCACGTGTTCAAGGGCGGGCGGTTCCAGGATGTGGTCGGGCTGGGCATGCTGCGCGGCGACTGGGAAACGGCGCGGCCGGCGATCGAGGCGCGGCTGCGCGACAAGGGCCACGACCCCGACGCCTTGCCGCCGGCGCCCTAAATCCGGCGATCGCCGCCGTAATTCGCCAGGTCCGGGCGACTGCGCACGAAGGCCCTGATGTCGTCTGAAGTGAACGCGGGGTCGACCGGATAGAGCGCGTCATAGACGGCGCTGACGAACTCGTAGTCGTCGGACCGGTCGACCGTCCAGCGTATATGACCCTGATCCAGCGGCGGCTCCAGGCGCTCGATCCTGTACAACTCGGGATGGTTCCAGACGCCCCAGGTGACGTGTTCGCGCTCTTCGGAAGTGCTGGCGGTCGCAGCGGCTCGCCGCAGGGCGGCGGCGGTGATGACTTCGACGTCCTGGCCCTTGGGGAAACCCTTGTCCGCCACGCGATTTGGCGAATAGTCGGCGCCGGTGCGCAGGTGCAGGTCGATGGTGGCGTCGATCAATTGGGGATCGATCAGCGGGCAGTCGCCAGTCAGCCGCACGACATGGTCGGCCGGGAACGCGTCCAGCGCTCCGACGAAGCGGGCAAGGACATCTTCGAGCGAGCCGCGATAGACTTCCACCCCCGCGCCGGAGAGCGCGTCGGCGAGGCGATCGTCGTCCGCCCGGTCGCTGGTGGCGACCACCAGCCGGTCGATCCGCGCAGCCCGGCGCACCCGCTCCACTTGGCGCAGAATCATCGGCGCGCCGGCGAGCGGCATCAGCACCTTGCCGGGCAAGCGGCTGGAACTGAGGCGGGCCTGGAGGATGGCAAGGATCATGGGCAGGCTTTCCGTCGTGCAGCCCCAGCTTCGCCGCTCATGGGTAATCGGAGCTTAACTCGACGCGGCCGTGCTTGCCGACGCGCACAAGGGCCTGGCCGGCTTCAACGGGCCGGCGGGTGGGAGATGGCGTCCAGGAAGGCCTCGGCCACACGCGGCGCGCCCAGGCCGTCGCAGACCTCCAGGCTGGCGGCGGTCAGGCGGGCGCGTGTCGCGGCGTCGGTCATGAGGCGCACGGCGGCTCGATCGAAGGCCCTGTCGAAATCGCCGTCTGCGGCGTCGATCACCAGGGTCGCGTTGCGCGCCGCCAGCTCGAACGCGGCCGCCCGCTGGTTTTCCGCCAGGACGATGGTGAGCGTCGGCAAGCCCAGGGTGCAGCGCTCCCACGAGGTGGAGCCGCCCGCTCCGATGGCGATGTCGGCTTGGAGGATCAGTTGCGCCATGTCCTGGGCGTCCACGTGCAGGCGCAGGCGCGGGTCGTGAGCAGCTACGCGACGCAGGCTGGGGAGGCTCGGCGCGCCGCCGCCCAGCACGACGTCCAGCACGACCTGGCCTACGCGTTGGCGCAGGCGGTCGACCACCCGCGCCGTGACGCCGCCGACGTCGGTCATGCCGAGCGCGATCAGCACCCGCTCGACCGGGCCGCCGCGACGAGCGAGCGCCGTCTCGCGCAGGTCGGCGAACTCTGGGCGCAGCGGCGCATAACGCGGCCCCAGCAGCAGGCGCGCGCCGCCCGCGAGCAGCGCGTAGTCGGCCTCGGTGCGCGCAGGCCCGGAATCGAGGATGACATCGGCGGCGAGCGGGCGATCAGCAAGATCGTCGATGACCAGCGCCGGCCTGCCGCGGGCGACGGCCTCGTGCTCCTCGCGGCCGAGGCCATAATGATCGAAGACCACGGCGTCGAACTGGACGCCGGTCGCTGCATCGGCCACAGCCTCCGGCTCCAGCGAGGTGGCGTCATCGCGGCCCATGTCCGGGGCGAAGGCGTCGAGGATGGCCGCGACCGGCGGCGGGGCGAGAAAGAGGCATTCGGCGCCGTGCTGCTCCAGCGCGCGCGCCAAGCTCAAGGAGCGCATCACATGGCCGCCGCCGACCGCCGGGCCGGCGTTGGCGATGAAGAGGATGCGAGGCCGCAGAATCATCTGGGACCCATGGGAAGCCCAAAATGGGGTTTTGGGAAGGGACGGCTCAGACAGGCAGACGTACGAAGAACAGTTCCGGATCGCCGGGGTCGAGATGGTCGACACGGCCGGCCGGCAGATAGCCGCGGGCGGGCAAGAGCGCGCGCATCAAGGTGTTGGAGGCGTTGGTCGAGACGAACAGCTTCCGGTCCGCATGAGCGGCCTCGACGGCATCCAGCAGGGCGCTGGCGACGCCGCGCCTGCGGAACGCTTCGCCGGTGACGAGCAGATCGAGGAACGGATTGCTGAAGAACGCGCCGACTACGGCGAAGCCGGCCGGCTGGCCGTCGAGGAGGGCCAGCCGGGCGATGCGGCCGTGGTCGCCTGCGAAGGCGGCGCGCAGCCACTGGGCGCGGTGAGGGCTTGTCGCGGCGACCGGGTCGATGGCGAGGGCGAGGCCGGCGTCCTGCGGGCCGGCGAGCCGGATCGCCAGCGCCATGGCTCAGGCGCTCCGGGCGTCGTAGCGGCGCAGGACCTCGGCGGCGGCGCGTTCGGTCTCGGCCAGTGGCTGGTAGGTCCAGCTGTGGAAGGCGCCCCCGAAGGGACGCGCCGCGCCGAGGCGCTCAAGATCCTCGTGGAACAGCCGCAGCTTCAGGCTGTCGCCGTCCATTTTCATGATGAAGACCGGCTTGCCGGTCGACGCGGCGTCGGTGGCGAGGTTGGTCGAGTCCTCGGTGACCAGGATGTAGTCGGCCGCCGCCAGGTAGGCGAAGTAGGGATTGTCGCCTTCGCCGTTCCAGACGACGCCGGGCAGGGTCTTCAGCCGAGCCTCCAATATGGCCTTGGCGCGTTCGGGCGTGCGGCGGGTGAACGACACCATGACGGAGCCGCCTTCCTGGACGAGCGGCAGCTCGATGTCGCGAGCCATGGCCGCGGCGCGTTCGGGCGACAGATCGTGGGCCTTGGACTTGCCGCCGATGATCACCGCCACGCGAGGCCGGGGCAGGGCGTCCAGGGCGCCGCCGAAGAGAGCCAGGTCCTGGGCCAGGCGATCGGCGTTGACGCGGCCGGGAGAGCCGGTGATCGGGAAGACGTTCTCGCCTTCCAGCCGGTCGTGCTTGGGCGGAACGACCAGGTCGAACAGCCGCGTCGGCATCCGCGGATCCTGAAGCTGGACCACGTAGGACTTGCGGGCCGACCAGCGGCGCACGCGAATGGAGAGAGGCAGGGTGGCGCGTCCCGCTGCGACCCAGATGTCGGGCCAGGGCGGGGCGATGTCGCTGTCGGGCGTAAGCAGGCGGCGCGGAACGGGAAGCAGCCACCAGGGCAGCCGCCCGAACCAGCTTTTCCAGGCGATGCGCTTGACGACGACCTGGGCGGTTCGCTGGCGGGCGATGGCGTTGGCGAGGCCGACGACCTGGGCCTCGATGCCCGCGCGCCCGTCGGACACCGCCCAGATCGTGAGCGGCCGCCCGGCGGACGACGGGTGCGAGGCGGTCAAGGCCAGGTCCGGACTAGAGCCACTCGACCTTGAGGATCTCGTAGGCCTTGCCGCCGCCGGGGGTGTTCACCTCGACGACGTCGCCGGTCTCCTTGCCGATCATGGCGCGGGCCAGCGGCGAGACGATAGAGATCTTGCCCTTCTTCACGTCGGCTTCGTGCTCGCCGACGATCTGGTAGCGAGCCTCTTCCTCGGTGTCCTCGTCGACGACCGAGACGGTGGCGCCGAATTTCACCTGGGTGCCGCTGAGCTTGGATACGTCGATGACCTGAGCGCGGGCCATCTTGTCCTCGATCTCGGCGATCTGGCCTTCGATCCAGCCCTGCCGCTCCTTGGCGGCGTGGTACTCCGCATTTTCCGAGAGGTCGCCATGCGAGCGCGCCTCAGCGATCGCAGCGATCACAGCGGGCCGCTCGACGGTCTTCAAACGCTTCAGTTCATCGTCGAGAGCTTGCCAGCCCTCGGCGGTCATCGGGACTTTTTCCATCGTGGATGAGGACTCGATTCGCCCTTTTAGGAGTTCGTTGCCGGCCGCGGGCGCAGGCGTCCGGGGGGGTAGAGATTAGATGCCGCGGCGCAAAAACTCAAGGGTGCGCTACGGAAGCACGGCCCTCGGAACGTGCGAAACCTGTTGGCGATCCCGCCGGAGCGCCGATTTTCAGGCGCTTTCGGAAACGATCGCGCCGGCAAGCTCCTGGGCGTCGGGAGCTTCGTAGACGCCTTCGATGAAGTCGAACATCTCGGGCGTGACCCCGATGGCGAAAGTCTCGCCGCGCACTTCGTTGCGCTCCAGCACGCGGGCGCGGCGCACCGCCTGCGGGGCGGTGACGAAATGGAACTGCAGGGGCAGTTCGACCGCCTGGGCGATCTCGGCCACGCGCGCGCGGTCCGAGCGGCGCATCAGGCCGAGGTCGAGCACAACCGAGGTCCCGGCGGCGATGACGCCCGCCGCCGTGGACCAGATCTGCGCCTCGCAGCGCTCCACCCGCTCCATCATCCATTCGAACTCGATGGGGTCGGGCATGTCGGCCGCGAACAGGCGCGCCATCCAGTCGTCGATGGCGAAGTGGACGGCCGGCTCGCGGCGCGCCAGTTCCTTGGCGTAGGTGGACTTGCCGGCGCCGGAGGGGCCGTAGATGACGTGGAGCGTAGCGACCATCCGCGCCCCGTAGAGCATTTCCGGGAGCTCGGAAATGCTCGAGGCGGTTATTTTCGCCGCATCTTCCCGTCGGCGAACCGTGGCCACTTCGGCGGAAGATGCGCCCGTTACTTCACCGAGAGCCCGCCGTCGATGACCAACTCGGCGCCCGTGACATAACGGCTCTCGTCCGAGGCCAGCCAGAGCACGCCGTTGGCGATGTCCTCCGGATATCCCTTCACGCCCAGGGGCACGCCCTCGGCGCTCATGGCGTCCAGCGCCGCGCCGCGGGGCGGGCGGGCGTTGTCCCCGACCTCGCCGGTGCCGACGATGGTGTCCCAGATCGGGGTCTCGATGATGCCAGGGTGGACCGAGTTCACCCGCACCCCGTCCTTGGCGGCCGCGCATTCCATGGCCACGGCCTTGGTGAAGAGGCGCACCCCGCCCTTGGTGGCGCAATAGCCAGCGAGGATGGCCGAGCCCTTCAGCCCGGCCACCGACGACATGTTGATGATCGAGCCGCCGCCGTTCTCGCGCATCAGCGGGATCGAATGCTTCACCCCCAGGAAAACGCCGTCCAGGTTCACGGCGGTCTGCTTCTGGAAGTCGGCCAGGGTCATGGTCAGGACCGAGCCGCCGATGCCGATCCCGGCGTTGTTGACCAGCACGTCAAGACGGCCGTGCTTGGCCTTGATCGCGGCGACCACGTCGATCCAGGCCTGTTCGGAGGTGACGTCGTGGTGCAGGTAGCTGGCCTGGCCGCCCATGGCCTCGATGGCGGCGACTGTCTCGGCGCCCTTCTGATCCTGCAGGTCGGTGACGACGATCGTCGCGCCTTCCTGAGCCAGGCGCTCGGCGCATCCGCGGCCGATGCCGCTCGCTCCGCCCGTGACCAGCGCCACCTTGCCCTCGACCCGTCCGGCCATGCTTCTCTCCCTGATGATCTTCTGAGTGATCGTTGTTTAGTTGGGCTACGCCTAGCTCAGGTCGGCGTTCGAGACCAGCGCTCGCACGCGCTCCACGGCGAAGCGCCGTACGCCGATGGGCCGGCGAGGCCCGATCACGTCCTGCGGGGCGGCGGAGGTGGAGGAGGAGGGTGGCGGCGCGCCGAAGACTGCTGAGCGTTCAGCGCCAAATCGCTATCAAGTTTATCCCCGGCAGAGCGACGCCGAGGCGGCGCGCGCGCACATTCACGCGGGCGCCAACGAGTACGACGACCTGATCCTGGCTAAATCTCTCTAGAGAGGCCGTCGCACCCTGATGTGGCGTTGTGACGGTCTACCAGGTGACCTTGCCGTTGGCGGTGAGAAGTCCGATCAGCATGGCCGCGCCGAGAGCGATGATCAGACCGACGACGATAAGGTCTGTGTACCCCTCGAAACGTTCAAGCAGATGTTTGTTCTTGTGGTGGTGGACCTCACCTTCGTGGTGTCCGGTTTGCATGGCGTTTCCCTTCGCACGCTGTTTTAGAGGACACGTCCTCCGCCACACCGCAACAGGCGCCCATGCGGGCCGACCGGCAGGTCATCAGGGGCCGCCGGAACGCGCCCACTACGCGCCTGCCGAAGCAAGGCGACGCTCTGAGGTTGCGCCCCGATTCCAGGGCGGTCAATCAGCAATTATACCTAAGTGGTTCAGAGACTTGAGTTTGCGAGGCGATGTCAGGCTTGAAATTCGCCCTCAGGTGGTGCTGGGCAAGGAGGCGTGGTGAAGGCGTACTTGGTGCAATGGGCGGTCGGCGGTGATGACGAGGCCGAGCGTCTGGCCGCGGCCTTGCTGGAGGAAGGCCTTGCGGCCTGCGTCCAGCTTTCCCCGATCCGCAGCCGCTATGTCTGGAAGGGCGCGGTCGAGGCCGCCGACGAGGTGATGCTGTCGATCAAGACCCGCGCCGACCTGTTCGAGACGGTGCGCATCCGCATCCGGCAATTGCACAGCTACGAAACGCCGGAGATCCTGGCGATCCCCGCCGAAGCGGTGGATGCGGACTATCTGGCCTGGCTGGAGGCGGCGACCACCGCCTCCAGCGCCTGAATCAGGCGTAGCTTTGCAGCGGGCGTACGTCGAGGGTGTCCTCGACGGTCGCCACGATGGCCTGGGCGGCGGCGAGCGCCCCGGCGGCGGTGGTGAAGTACGGGGTCTTCATCATCAGGGCGGTGCGGCGGATCTCGAAGCTGTCGGCCAGGGATTGCTTGCCTTCGGTGGTGTTGAAGACGAGCTGGATCTCGCCGTTCTTCATCGCGTCGACGATGTGCGGGCGGCCTTCCAGCACCTTCTTGACCAATTCGACTTCCAGGCCCTGTTCGGCCAGGTAGCCGCCGGTGCCGGCGGTGGCGACGATCTTGAAGCCCTGGCCGATCAGCAGCTTCACCGGTTCGAGGATCCAGGGCTTGTCCGCATCCTTCACCGAGACGAACACCTTGCCGGCCTTGGGCAGCTTCACGCCGCCGCCGAGCTGGCTCTTGGCGAAGGCGCGGGCGAAGGCGGGGGCGGCGCTCTCGCCGGGGCGGATCCAGTCGAGGCCCATGACCTCGCCGGTCGAGCGCATTTCCGGGCCCAGCACCGTATCGACGCCGGCGAAGCGGGCGAACGGGAAGACCGCTTCCTTCACCGCGATGTGGTCGTAAGGCTTTTCGGTCAGGTTGAAGCTGGCCAGCTTTTCGCCGGCCATCAGCTTGGCGGCGATGGAGGCCAGCGGCCGGCCGATCGTCTTGGCGACGAACGGGACGGTGCGGCTGGCGCGCGGGTTCACTTCCAGCACGTAGATGCGCGGGACGTCCGAGTGCGGCTCCTCGATGGCGAACTGCACGTTCATCAGGCCGCGCACTTCCAGGGCCTTGGCCATGGCTTCGGTCTGGCGCTTCAGCTCGGCGATGGTTTCGGGCTTCAGCGAGAACGGCGGCAGCGAGCAGGCGCTGTCGCCCGAGTGCACGCCGGCTTCCTCGATATGCTCCATCACCCCGGCGACGAAGACCTGGCCGGCGTCGTCGCAGAGGGCGTCGACGTCCACCTCGGTGGCGCGCGACAGGTACTGGTCGATCAGCACCGGGCTGTCGCCCGACACCTGCACGGCGGTCTTGATGTAGCGGTCGAGTTGCTCGTCGTCGCGGACGATCTCCATCGCGCGGCCGCCCAACACGTAGGACGGGCGGATGACGACCGGGTAACCGACCTTGTGGGCGGCGGCGAAGGCCTCTTCGCCCGAGCGGGCGATGGCGTTGACCGGCTGGGCGATCTTCAGCTTGTGCAGCAGTTGCTGGAAGCGTTCGCGGTCCTCGGCCAGGTCGATGGCGTCGGGCGAGGTGCCGAGGATCGGGATGCCTGCGTCCTCGAGCGGCTTGGCCAGCTTCAGCGGGGTCTGACCGCCAAACTGGACGATAACGCCCAGCAGTTCGCCGCGGGCCTGCTCGACGGCGATCAACTCCAGGACGTCCTCGGCCGTCAGCGGCTCGAAATAGAGGCGGTCGGAGGTGTCGTAGTCGGTCGAGACGGTCTCGGGGTTGCAGTTGACCATGATCGACTCGACGCCGAGGTCGTCCAGGGCGAAGGCCGCATGGCAGCAGCAGTAGTCGAACTCGATGCCCTGGCCGATCCGGTTCGGGCCGCCGCCGAGGATGATGGCCTTCTTGCGGTCGCTCGGCTCGCTTTCGCACTCGGGAATCTGGCCCAGAGCGCCAGTCTCGTAGGTCGAGTACATGTAGGGAGTGGCGGCGCGGAACTCGCCGGCGCAGCTGTCGATGCGCTTGAACACCGGGCGCACGCCGTGGGCGCGGCGCTGTTCGCGGACCTCTGCCTCGGTCGTGTGGGTGAGCTTGGCCAAGCGGGCGTCCGAGAAGCCCAGGGCCTTGATGGCGCGGAACTCGGCGGCGGTGGCCGGCAGGCCCTTGTCGCGCACATTCGCCTCGGCCTGGACCAGGGCCTGCAGCTGGCGCAGGAACCACGGCTCGTAGGCGCAGGCGGCGTTCACTTCCTCGACGCTGAGGCCGTGGCGGAAGGCTTGGGCGATGACCAGCAGGCGGTCAGGCGTCGGCCGGCCCAGGGCGCGGACCACCGCGGCCTTGCCCGTCTCTGCGTCATGCGCGCCCTCGATCTCGACCTCGTCGAGGCCGGTCAGGCCGGTCTCCAGGCCGCGCAGGGCCTTCTGCAGGCTCTCGGCGAAGGTGCGGCCGATGGCCATCACCTCGCCCACCGACTTCATGGCGGTGGTCAGGGTCGGCTCCGAGCCCGGATACTTCTCGAAGGCGAAGCGCGGGATCTTGGTGACGACGTAGTCGATGCTGGGCTCGAACGAGGCCGGTGTCGCCCCGGTGATGTCGTTCATCAGTTCGTCGAGCGTGTAGCCGACGGCCAGACGCGCGGCGACCTTGGCGATCGGGAAGCCGGTGGCCTTCGAGGCCAGGGCCGACGAGCGCGACACCCGCGGGTTCATCTCGATGACCACCATGCGGCCGTCGGCGGGGTTCATCGCGAACTGGACGTTTGAACCGCCGGTCTCGACGCCGATCTCGCGCAGCACGGCGATCGAGGCCGCCCGCATGCGCTGATATTCCTTGTCGGTCAGCGTCAGGGCCGGGGCGACGGTGATGGAGTCGCCGGTGTGCACGCCCATCGGGTCGATGTTCTCGATCGAGCAGACGATGATGCAGTTGTCCGCCTTGTCGCGGACGACCTCCATCTCGTACTCCTTCCAGCCGAGGACGCTTTCCTCGATCAGGACCTCGGTGGTCGGGGAGAGGTCGAGGCCGCGCTCGACGATCTCCTTGAACTCCTCGACGTTGTAGGCGATGCCGCCGCCGGTGCCGGCCAGGGTGAAGGACGGGCGGATGATCGCCGGAAGACCGACGAACTCCAGGCCTTCCATGGCCTCGTCCATCGAGTGGGCGGCCTTGGAACGGGGGCTTTCCAGACCCAGCTTGTCCATGGCGTCGCGGAACTTCTGGCGATCCTCGGCCTTGTCGATGACCTCGGCCTTGGCGCCGATCATCTCGACCCCGTACTTGGCCAGCACGCCGCGTTCCTCGAGGGCGAGGGCGGTGTTCAGGGCCGTCTGGCCGCCCATGGTCGGCAGCAGGGCGTCGGGGCGTTCCTTGGCGATGATCTTCTCGACCATCTCCGGGGTGATCGGCTCGACATAGGTCGCGTCGGCCACGTCCGGGTCGGTCATGATCGTGGCCGGGTTCGAATTGACCAGCACGATGCGATAGCCTTCGGCGCGCAGCGCCTTGCAGGCCTGGACGCCCGAATAGTCGAACTCGCAGGCCTGTCCGATCACGATCGGCCCGGCGCCGATGATGAGGATCGAGGAGATGTCTGTGCGTTTCGGCATGTCTACTCGCGCGCATGGGCGGTCGCACTCTTCAAGCGCGCCCGGTCCCGGTCAATCTGCAGGTTAAGCGGGCCGTTTAGAGGGGGAGTCGCCGCTGTGCAAGCGGCGTATCGCGCATACGAAAACGGGCCGGCGTTTCCGCCGGCCCGCAGCCGTTTCGATGCAAGGGTTTTGAGGCCCTTTGCGGAACTGCTTAGACCTGCAGGTTGCCGGCGGCCATCTTGCCGCTGCGACGGTCCTGCTCAAGTTCGTAGGTGATCTTCTGGCCTTCGTTCAGGCTGCGCAGTCCGGCGCGTTCAACGGCCGAGATGTGAACGAAGATGTCCGCCCCGCCATCGTCGGGTTGGATGAAGCCATAGCCCTTGGTTCCGTTGAACCATTTAACAGTGCCGGTAGCCATAGAAGTGTCGTCCTTGGGTAAGTCATTCCGCAACCCAAGCCTTTTGAGCCGCGCATCAAAGATCGGGGTGGGTCGGGGAGCAGGTTCGGTGCGCCGGAAATCTGGAGCGTCGAAAATCAGCCGAACCATACGAGTTTGACGGGCGGGACGGTATCGCGGTTCCGCGGGCTCCGCAAGGCGATCTGTGGGGCGCCGAGCGCGCTCTCGGAGGGTGATCGGACGGCCGCTCGGCGGCCGCGTCACAGGCGAATTCAAGCGGATCGGTCGCATTATGGTTGCATAAATGTCACGAGCGCCCTGCGGTCGTCCTGAGGGCCGGAACCCGGCCGGCCCCATTGCTCTTTCGCATTCGGGCGATCGGGGCGGCCTGCTCCTACGCCCCTTCGCGTCCATTTGAGGGGTGGGAACTCATGGGGTACTCCAAGGCCAAGCTCTTGGCTTCGACGCTGCTCGGCGGCGTCATCGCATTCGGTTGGGCGGCGTCGGCGGCCGCACAGACTGAAGACGGAACCGTTCAGGAACTGGTCGTCACCGGCTCGCGCATCCCGCGGCCCAATCTTGATCAGCCGACGCCGGTCTCGACCGTCACGACGGCGCTTATCCAGAACGCCGGCACGTCCAATCTGGGCGACGTGATCGCCCAACTGCCAGCGCTCAGCTATTCAGGCACCGTCCGCGGCAACGGCAACAGCTTCGGCGACGCCGGCGGCCTGAACTTCCCGGACCTGCGCGATCTCGGCACGTCGCGCACCCTGACCCTGGTCGACGGCAAGCGCCACGTCGCGGGCGACGCCGGGGACTCGGCCGTCGACCTCAACTCGATCCCGACCGCCCTGGTCGAGCGCGTCGAGGTGATCACCGGCGGCGCGTCGGCCATCTACGGTTCGGACGCGGTGTCGGGCGTCATCAACATCATCACCAAGAAGAACTTCGACGGCGTCGAGGCGCAGGTCGAGTACGGCCGGCCATGGGAAGGTGATTACGGCCGCAACACCTCGGCTTATCTGACCGTCGGCAAGAACTTCGACAACGACCGCGCCAACTTCACCTTCACCGGCTTCTGGGACCAGACCAAGGGCGTGAAGGCGACGGACATCCGCTCGCTCAAGAACTACGGGGCCATCGTCGTGTCGCCGCCGTTCGACGGCCAGCCGGATCGGCGGCTCGTGCCATACCTGCTGTCTGAATTCATCGATGAGAACAGCGTGCTGCTGGGTCTCGACCTCAATTCGGGGGCGTTGTCGCCCATCGCCGGCTTCACGACGAACGGAACTCCGGTGACCCAGCCAACGCGGCTCGGCACCAACTCGACGGCCTTTGGCGCATTCTCAGGGCCGTGCGCGACCTGCTTCCAAGGCGAGGACTGGGTTCTGCTCTCGCCGCCGACCAATCGGCGCGGGCTGGCCTCGACGTTCCGCTATGCGATCACGCCGAACCTGAACTTCACCATGGAAGGCAAGTTCGTGCAGACGAAGGTCGCCGACTACGTGCAGCCGTCGTTCTCGTTCGGCGACTATGCGCTGGAGCCGGACAACGCCTTCATCACCCCCGCGATCCAGGCGCGGCTGGATGCGGCGGGGCCGGACGTCCTGCCGCTCATTGCCCGGTTCAACGGCGACGTCGGCGCACGCACGAACAACATCACCCGCGAGACCTGGCGCTTCGTCACCGGGCTGGACGGCAAGTTCGAGACTGGCTTCGCGGACGTCACCTGGGAGTTGAGCTACAACCGCGGCCAGACCAGCAACATCATCAAGTCACGCAACAGCCTGATCCCGGGGAACTTCGAGGCGGCGCTCGACGCGGTCGTGGATCCAGCCTCCGGCCAAATCCGCTGCCGGGTCGATGTGCCCGCGGCGCAGTACGCCGGCTACGCAGCGCCGCAGAAGATGACGGACGAGACCTGCGTTCCGTTCAATCCCTTCGGACAGCAGAACAGCCAGGCCGCGCTCGAATATGTCCGGCACGAGGCCTATCGGACCCACAAGATCGACCAAGAGGTCATCAGCGCCACGTTCGGCTTCGACACGAGTAAGTTCTTCAACCTGCCCGGCGGGCCGGTCGGCTTCGCCGGTGGCTTCGAGTACCGCAAGGAAGACAGCGAGAATATCAACGACCCCTTCATCAAGGCCGGTTTCTCGGACACCGCGCCGCAGCCGGACGCCAGCGGCGGCTTCGATGTGAAGGAAGTCTTTCTCGAAACCCGGCTGCCGCTGTTCGCCGACCGGCCATTCCTCGAGGAACTGACGCTCGACGCAGCGGTCCGATATGCCGACTACTCGACGGTCGGCGACGCCACCGCCTGGAAGGCAGGCTTCGTCTATGCGCCGGTCCGCGACCTCAAGTTCCGGGGCACCTATTCCGAGGCGGTGCGCGCGCCGAACATCACCGAGGCGTTCCTGCCCTCGACCTCCGCCTTCTTCTCGGTCGAAGATCCCTGCGACGCCGCCGACATCGGGCGCGATCCCGACCGCGCCGCCAACTGCCGGGCGCTGGGCGTACCGACGGGCTTCGTCGCCAACGACAACCAGTCGATCCTGGGAACGTCGTCGGGGAACGCCAGCCTCAAGCCGGAGAAGGCGACGAGTTGGACCGTCGGTCTGGTGGTCCAGCCGCGCTGGACGCCAAACCTGTCGATCACCCTTGATTACTACAATATCGAGATTGAGGACGCGATCACCTTCATCGATCCGCAGGACATCGTGAACAATTGCGTCGACGCTTCGGGTGGACCCGATCAGTCGTTCTGCAGCCTGTTCACGCGCGATCCTGGCACGCACGACGTCGATTTCGTGGCGTCGACCTATCTGAACGCGTCCAAGCTGGCGACAAGCGGTTGGGATCTCACCGTCGCCTACCAGCGCGGCATCGACGACCTGACCGCGAGGTTCGGTCCGCTTCGCAGGCTAGACGGGAACGTGACGGTCTCAATCACGGCCAACCACCTCGACAAGCAACGGCTCTTCGCGTTCCAGGACCGTCCGGACGAAGAGCAGATCAACGAGCTGTCGCTGGGCAATCCAGAGTGGAAGCTGCTGTCGAACATCACATACGAACAAGGGCCGGTGCGGATCGGCTGGAAGAGCCGATTCGTCAGCCGTTCCGTGCGCTTCAACCGCGACCCCGAACGCGACGGGGCCGAGGCGCTGTCGCCCTCGCAGATCGAGCCGGTCTGGTATCACGACGTGATCGTGCGCTGGAAACTGCCGAGCCGCTTCGAGGCCTTCGAGCTCTACGGCGGGGTCAACAACGTCTTTGACGAGGAGCCGCCGCTGGGCGTCGTGCAGGGCCTGGGCGACGACGGAATCTATGATCTCAACGGCCGCTACGCCTTCGTCGGCCTGAAGGCGCGGTTCTAGAGAGCCAACGGGGGCGGGAGATAATCTCCCGCCCCTTTTCGCTTTCCTGGCCCGGCGCGGTAGGGCAGCTTGGCCGCCCCCTCCGCCTCGAAGGGCTCCCGTGCCGCCGACGTCTCCAGACCCGCTCGCCGAGTTGATGCCGCGCATTGCGTCAGGCGACCGTGGCGCTCTGAGGCGGCTCTACCAAGCCACCTCCGCGAAGCTATTCGGCGTCTGCCTGCGTATCCTCTCCGATCGAGACGAGAGCGAGGACGTGCTGCAGGAGGTCTACCTGACGATCTGGCGACGAGCGGACCGCTTTGAGGCGAGCCGGGCCAGCGTCATGACCTGGATCTCGACCATCGCCCGCAATCGCGCCATCGACCGGCTGCGGGCCCGCGGGCCGCTGGCCCATGCCGAGACGGTGGACGAGCTGGAGATCGAGGACGGCGCGCCGCGCGCCGAGGCGCTGCTGGAGGCCGCTCAGGACGGACGGGCTCTAGGCCGGTGTCTGGGCGAGCTCGACGAGCGCACCGAGACGGTTATTCGCATCGCGTTCTTCGAGGGTGTAACCTACGAGGCGCTGGCTCATCGGCTGGACGCGCCGCTGGGCACGGTGAAGAGCTGGATCCGGCGTGGTCTCCTGAAGCTGAAGGCATGTCTGGAACGATGAGCGACATCGGCCCCGAATTGCCCGAAGACGAAGCCCTGGCGGCCGAACACGCGCTGGGCGTGCTGAGCGAGTCCGAGCGCGCCGCGGCAGAGGCGAAGATGGCGCGCGACCCGACATTCGCGGCACAGGTCGACGCTTGGCGGCTGCGGCTGGCGCCGATGGCGCTGGCGATCGAGCCCGTGGCTCCGCCTCCGGGCCTGTGGGAACGCATCGAGCGCGTACTGGCGGCGAACGACAACGGCGCGGGCGTGCGCCGCCGGCTGCGGTTCTGGCGGGGCGCCACCCTGGCCGGCATGGCGATGACCGCAGCCAGTCTGGCCGCCGTGGTTTTGCTGGCCGTCCAGCCGCCACAGGCGCCGCCGCGTCCGCCGATGGCGCCGATGATGAACGCACGGCTTATGGGCGCGGGCGGCGAGCCGATGTTCCTGGCCGCCTACGATCCGGAGCGGAAGGCGATCATGGTCGCGTCCCTGGCGCCGCCAATGGACGATCCGGGCCATACTCACCAGCTGTGGCTGATCCCGGCCGACGGCCGCCCGCGGTCGCTGGGCGTGATCGGCGCGGGCGTCTCCAAGGCCATGCCGATCTCCGAGCCGATGGCGCAGATGACGGTCGAGGGCGTCTCGCTGGCGGTGACGGTTGAGCCGTTGGGCGGTTCGCGGCTGGACCGCCCATCGGGGCCGATGGCGGCTGTGGGCAAGCTGGCGCGGCTGTAGCGCACGGGTGGCGAAGCGCCGTAAAGTGCCGCCCTACGAGTTCAGAGGGCTGTTCATGAAATCGCTGCTGGTGGCCGCTGTCGCGGCCTGCGTCCTTGTGGGCGGGAGCGCCCAGGCCACGCCGCTGCATGCGGACGGGATGACGCTGAAGGAGGTCCAGACCTGGCTGCTGGACAGCGGCTACAAGGCCGAGAAGGCCAAGGATAAGGACGATGAGTACCTCAAGAGCGCCGCCGACGGCGTGACGTTCGAAGTGCACATGTACGACTGCAAGAAGGACCGTTGCGCGTCGATCCAGATGATCGCGGGCTTCGATCTGGACCAGAAGCTGTCGATGGAGAAGGTCAACGACTGGAACAGCGGCAAGCGCTTCGTCGATTGCTTCATCGACGAGGAGGGCGATCCCTGGTTCACCTATGACATCAATCTGAGCCCCGGCGGCACGCGCGAGGCCCTGGACGACAATTTCGGCGTCTGGCTGATGTTTCTGCCGGACATGAAGCAGCTGGCCGGCTGGGAGTAGGGGACTACTTCCGCGCCGCGTCCATGTAGCCGGCGAACCGCTCGAAGAGGTAGAGCGAGTCTGTCGGCCCTGGCGAAGCCTCGGGGTGGTGCTGGACCGAGAACACCGGGCGGTCCTTCACCGCGATGCCGGCGTTGGTGCCGTCGAACAGCGAGACGTGAGTCTCGACCACCGCCTCGGGCAGGCTGTCGCGATCGACGGTGAAGCCGTGGTTCATCGAGACGATCTCGACCTTGCCGGTGGTGACGTCCTTCACCGGATGGTTCGCGCCGTGGTGGCCCTGGTCCATCTTCACGGTCTTGGCGCCCAGGGCGAGGGCCATCATCTGGTGGCCCAGGCAGATGCCGAACACCGGCGTACCGCTGGCGACCAGCTTCTGGATTTCCGGCACGGCGTACTCGCCGGTCGCGGCGGGGTCGCCCGGACCGTTGGACAGCAGCACCCCGTCAGGCTTGCGGGCCAGTACGTCCTCGGCGCTGGTCTTGGCCGGGACCACGGTCACGCGGGCGCCGATAGAGGTGAGGGCGCGCAGGATGTTGCGCTTGACGCCGTAGTCCAGGACCACGACGTCGTACTTCGGCTCGGCCGCCGGCCCTTCGTAGCCTTCCGGCCAGTTCCAGAGGCCTTCGTCATAGACGAACGGCTGCAGGCACGAAGCGTCCTTTGCGAGGTCCGCCCCCTCGAGGCCGGCCCAGGCCTTGGCCTTTTCCAGCAGGGCGGGAATGTCGAACTTGCCGTCCGGCGAGTGGGCGATGACGCCGTGCGGCATGCCGTTCTCGCGGATCGAGCGAGTGAGGGCGCGAGTGTCGACGCCGGCGATGCCGATGACGCCGCGGCGCTGCATCCAGGTGTCGAGGTCGCCGTCGGCGCGCCAGTTGGCCGGGGCGGTCGGCACGTCGCGGAAGATCGCGCCGCGCGCCGCCGTTTCGGCCGAGCCCGACATCTGCTCGATGTCCTGCACGTTCACGCCGACATTGCCCATGTGCGGGAAGGTGAAGGCGACGATCTGGGACATGTAGGACGGGTCGGTCAGGATCTCCTGATAGCCGGTCATGGCGGTGTTGAAGCACACCTCGCCGACCGCATCGCCGGTCGCGCCGACGCCGATCCCCTGCAGGACGGTTCCGTCGGCCAACACCAGAACGCCGGTGACACCAGGGAGAAGTTCGGTGGTCATCGTTCAGGCTCCTTCGGTTGGCGCATGCTCTCACACCCGAGGCCCGGCCCCGAGTGCAAAATCCTGTCCGCATTTCGGCAAACGGCGGCGTAGGTAATGAGTCACGGCGGGCGGGTCAATGCGTCCGCTTGGACGAGGGAGGAATGAAGTATGGGCGGACACGTCGATCCCGACCGCGAGGCCTGGGCGATCTTCAAATCCCTGCCACGCGATACGCCGATCCAGATGCTCAATCTGGTCCGGCTGAAGCCCAGGGCGGAGTACCCCGCCGGCCATCCGGACCACGGCAAGGACCTGACCGGCCTGGACGCTTATCGCGCCTATGGCCGCACCACTGCGGCAATCTTCCGGCGCCTGGGCGGACGACAGGTCTGGGCCGGCCGGCCCCAGGTGATGGTGACAGGTCCGCAGGACGAGGCCTGGGACCTGGCCTTCATCGCCGAGTACCCGAACGCGGCGGCGTTCCTGGCCATGGTCTCCGATCCCGAATACCGTGAGTTCGTGCAGCACCGGACGGCCGGCGTGGCCGACAGCCGCCTGCTGCGGCTCGATCCGCTGGAGCCTGGCGAGGGCTTCGGCGAATAGGTCAGGATGCGAGCACGCCGCCGATCGCTTCGAACAGAGCCTCGGCGCGGATCGGCTTGCCGATGTGGCGATCGGCGCCGGCGGCGGCCGAAATCTCGACGTCCTGGGGCGAGGTATTGGCGCTGATCACGATGATCGGCGCGCGCGGCAGGCCGGGCGGCTCGGCCGCGCGGATGGCGCGGATCGCATCCAACCCGTCCATGACCGGCATCCGCAGGTCCATCAGCACCAGGTCAAAGCCGCCCGAGCGCCAAGCCTCGACCGCCTGGGCGCCGTTCTCTACGCTGACCACCTCGGCGCCCGCCGCCCCCAGCATGAGCTCCAGCACCCGCCGGTTGGTCGGGTTGTCGTCGGCGGCCAGGATGCGCAGGGGCGGGGCCTCGGCGTCATGGATCGGTGCGGGCGGGGCGAGGTCGGCCTCCTGCGCGGCGTCGCCGTAGTCGAGCAGGCCGCCGACCAGACGGTCGAGCTGACGGGCCGAGCCCAGAATTTCGTCGACCAGACCGCGCTGTTCCCCTGTCAGCTCGGTCCGCTCCAGGGCATGGATCAGGCCCATCACTCCGTTGAGCGGTGTGCGGAGTTCGTGGCTCATATCGGCGACGAACTCGGTCTTGGCGCGGCTTGCGACCTCGGCCCGGTGGAGCGCGTCTTCCAGCGCGGCGGCCTGGCGCTTCATCTCGGTGATGTCGACGCGCAGGCCGATGACGCCACCGTCGGCGGTGCGTCGCTCCTCGATCATCAGCCAGCGGCCGTCCGACAGTCGCTGTTCGTGCCGCTCGCCGCTGGGGTTCTTCAGCTTCTCCAGCCGTGCGGCGAGCCATTCCTCCTCCCGACCGACGGCGTCGGGATAGTCGCCGCGCGTCACGCCCATCCGCAGCGTATCGGCGAGCCGCGCCTGGGACGAGAAGAGGTCGGCCGAGCGGTGATAGATCTCGGCGTAGCGCTTGTTCCAGAGGATGTAGCGGCCGTCTGCGTCGAGAAAGACGATCCCCTCGGGCAGCAGATCGAGCGCCTCGCGCAGGCGATCGCCTGCGCGGCGCGCCTGCGCCTCCGCCTCGGCGAGCGCCCGTCCGCCCAGCCAGCGGGCCAGCCGGTCGCGAAGCCCGGATTTCGGCATGACCTTCCCCAACGAATCGCCCGCCCCACGGACGAGCGAAGGAAAGCCCGCTAAGATTGCGTGCGCTCTACCGGCGCCCGGAAAGGGCGCAGATTTTGCGAAACGCCCGCCGATTGGGCGCCAGGGCTCGCTTTTCCGGCGCCAGCGGCTATTTCAGCGGCCATGAGCATCACCACGGTCGGCCTCGATGCCGACGACACGCTTTGGCATAACGAGACGATCTTCCGGCTGACCCACGATCGGTTCTGCGACCTGTTGTCCGACGTCGCCGACAAGACCGTGCTGGAGCAGCGCCTGGCGGAGGTCGAGAAGCGCAACCTGCGGCTCTACGGCTATGGGGTGAAGGGCTTCACCCTCTCGATGATCGAGACCGCCATGGAGCTGACCGGCGGCGAGGCGCCCAGTCGGGTGATCCGCGAGATCCTCGCCGTCGGCCGCGAGATGCTGACCGAGCCGGTCGAGCCTCTGCCCGGCGTCGACGACACCCTGGCGGCGCTGTCCAAGCGCCATCGCCTGGTGCTGATCACCAAGGGCGACCTGCTGCACCAGGAGCAGAAGCTGGCGGCGTCGGGCTTGGGCGACCTGTTCGCGGCGGTCGAGATCGTCAGCGAGAAGGACGCCTCGACCTATGCCCGCGTCTTCGCCCGCTACGGCACCGGGGCGGAAGAGGCGGTGATGTGCGGCAACTCCATGCGCTCGGACATCCTGCCGGCCATCGAGGCCGGGGCCTATGCCGCGCACGTGCCCTATCCCCTGACCTGGGCGCACGAGATGGCCGACGCGCCGGAGGGGCATCCCCGCTTTGTCGAGCTGGCCTCGATCCGCGACCTGCCGGACTGGATCGCGAACCTCGGCTGATTTTTTCCACGGCGCGTGTCACAGCCGCCGGCTCCGGTCCGTCCTGCTTCCAGTTGGACCGGAGAAAGCCCATGTCGCGCATCCTCGCCGCCGCCTTGGCCCTGATTCTGGGGCTCAACGCGCTGGCCATGCTGTTCGCTTCGTTCTGGTGGTATGGCGCCGTGCCCGGCGTTACGGCCACAGGCCCCTACAATCCGCACTTCGTCCGGGACATCGGCGCGGCCTATCTGGTCGCGGCCAGCGGGCTGGGCTGGTTCGCCGCGCGGCCGGTGCAGGGCTGGCCGGCTCTGGTCGCCGGGGCGGCCTTCCTGATGCTGCACGCCGCTATCCACGTCTTCGACGCCAGCTGCTCAGCCGATCCGCTGGCCAATGCGATCCGCGACCTGCCGGGCGTCTACGCGCCGGCCCTGATCGCCGCCGTCATCGCCGTCTTCCATCGCCCGAAAGCCTGAGGGTTCGTTCCATGCTGAAAGCCATTCTCGCCCGCCAGATCGACCGGTTCGAGCGCCTGTGGGGCTACGACGCGGGCTACATGCGCCAGCTCCTGGCCGCCAGTCCGGGGAGTTTCATCCGTTTCGGCCTGGTCTCCGGAATGGTCGACGCCAAGGCCGCACCGGTTTCCGCCGTCGCCGCGGCCAAGCTGGTCGGGACCTTGGCCGAGGATTGCGGGCCTTGCACCCAGCTCGTGATCGACATGGCCGCCGCGCAAGGGGCTCCGCCGGACGTTCTGCGCGCTCTGCTGGCGGGCGAGGAGGCGGCGATGGGCGCGGACGCCATGCTGGCCTGGCGGTTCGCACGGGCGAGCTTGGCCCGCGACATGGAGGCCGCCGATCCGCTGCGCGACGAGATCGTGGCGCGGTGGGGACAAGCCGGTCTTGCCGCCCTGGGCTTGGCGCTGACGACTGGCCGGATGTACCCGACGCTGAAATACGCCCTGGGTCATGGCAAGGCCTGTTCCAAGATCACGGTCGGCGGCGTCGCCGCGCCGGTGGCTCCCGCTCCGCTGGCCGCGTAAGGATGGGCGCCATGACCGCAGACGTCGAAGCCTTCGAGGCCCAGCGCCCGCGCCTGATCCGGCTGGCCTACCGCATGCTCGGATCGGTCGCCGAGGCCGAGGACGTGGTGCAGGACGCCTGGCTGCGCTGGACGCGCACCGAGGAGGCGGTGCGCGACCCGGCCGGCTGGCTGGTGCGCACGGTCAGTCGCCTGTGCATCGACCGCTTGCGTTCGGCCAAGGTGCAGCGCGAGGCCTATCGCGGCCCCTGGCTTCCCGAGCCGCTGATCGAGGAACTGGGCGTTGATCCGCTGGAGCGCGCCGAAGACGTGTCGGTCGCCTTCCTGCTGGCGCTGCAGCGGCTCTCGCCGCTCGAGCGTGCGGTCTTCCTGCTGCACGACGTTTTCGACGAGGACTACGCCGCCATCGCCGAGACCCTGGGGCGCAACGAGGCCGCCGTGCGCCAGTTGGCTGTGCGGGCCCGCGCCCACGTGAAGGACAGCAAGCCGCGCTTCACAGTCAGCGAGGAGGAGGCGGCCAAGCTCGCAGCGGCGTTCATGGCGGCGGCCGCCCAGGGCGACATGGCGGCGCTGTCGGCGGTGCTGGCCGAGGATGCGGTGATGATGACCGACGGCGGCGGCAAGCGCATCGCCTCGCTGCGTCCGCTGATCGGGCGCGAGGACATCCTGCGGCTGCTTGAGGGCATCTCGTGGCGCTCGGGCGGCACGGCGCTCTGGCCGCTCAGCTTCCGGGCCGTGCGCATCAACGGCTATCCCGGTGTGATCATGGAGCGTGACGACGGCCCGATGACGGTCGCCTTTCAGCCGGGGGAAGGGGGCAAGCTCGCTGCGATCTACATGGTCCGTAACCCCGACAAACTGACGCGGCTGCCAGCGATCTGGACGCAGTGAAGTATCCGGCGTGAATTCGGCCGATTGTGCGGGTTCAACCCGCGCGTGTTGCGATTGGGCGCTTGATCGGCTTCGTGTTTTACTTGCCTCATGAGCGGGCTGGTCGGAAGAAGGCGGTCTGTACCTTGCGCGGCCGCTTACCGGAGCCGCCTTTCGCGCTTGCCTGACGCGGAGGTCTTCCGATGAAGCCGGAAGACCTCCTGCAGGTTCTGGCGCTGGCCGTGATCTTCACGCCGCTGGAGCAACTGCTGCCGGCCGGGACCCGCGACTGGTCGCCCCGCAGGCTGTTTACGGATGTCCTGCATCTCCTGGTCAGCGGCGCGATGATCCGCTGGGGGTGCGTCGCCGCCGCCGTCGCCGTAGGGTGGGCGATAGGCCAGGCGGCGCCCGGCGGCATGGGCCAGGCCGTGCGCTCTCAGCCGACGTGGCTGCAGTTCGCCGAGTTGTTCGTCCTGTCCGACCTTTGCTTCTATGCGGCGCATCGGCTGGTCCATTCCGTCCCCTGGCTCTGGCGCTTCCACGAGATCCATCACAGCAGCGAGCACCTGGACTGGCTGGCGACCTATCGCGTCCATCCGGTCGACCAAATCCTGAACAGCACCATCATCGCCCTGCCCAGTCTGGTGTTCGGATTTGCGCCCCTCGCTCTGCTGATCTACGCCCTGGTCTATCGCGCCCATGCCTTGCTGCTGCACGCGAACATCCGGCTCGACTTCGGGCCGCTGAAGTGGGTGATCGCCTCGCCGCACTATCACCACTGGCATCACGCCAACGAGCCAGCCGCCTATGACCGGAACTTCGGCGGGCAATTGGTGATCTTCGACTGGCTGTTCGGCACGTTGAACATGCCCGCTCATCGACCGGCGGCCTTCGGAGTGGTCGCGCCGGTGCCGGTCACATTCCTCGGCCAGTTGGCCCATCCGTTCCGCCGTGCGGAGCGGCCGAGACCTGCGATCAAGGAGACGGCATGAAGGGCTTCCTGCTCGACTGGGGGGAGCGGTTGATCCTGCTCGCGCTCTTCGGCCGCTTCGCTATCCTCAACATCGCGAGCGGCGACTGGTCGAACTACCTGCTGGTCTTTCTGGAGGGCGTCACGGCCCTCTTCGTCCTGATCCGGCGCGATGCGCGTAGCGTCAGTGAAAGTCCGATCGATTGGAGCCTGGCGGTGCTCGGGACCATGCTGCCGCTGATGGCGCGTCCGGGCGAGCCTTCAGGGCTGGGTGTGGCGACGGTGCTGATCGTGATCGGCACGGCCTTCAGTTTTGCGGCCAAAGCCAGCCTCAACCGGCGGTTCGGCATGGCGCCGGCGAACCGCGGCGTCCAGGGCGGCTGGGCCTACGCCATCGTCCGCCACCCGATGTATCTCGGCTACATCGTCGCCCAGGCCGGCTATTTGCTGCACAACCCGACCGCCTGGAACATGGCGGTGTACGCGGGCGCCTGGAGTCTGCAGATCGCCCGCATCCACCGCGAGGAGCGCCACCTCTCGCTCGACCCCGCTTATCGGCGCTATGCCGAGCGGGTCAGGTTCCGGCTGTTGCCAGGCGTCTACTAGTGCGCCTTGGCCTTCTTTTTCGGGAGCAGGTGCAGCACTCCGGCGATGACGCCGCCCACGACCATGCCGACCGCGGCTGAGGCGAGCGCCATGGCGGTCCAGCCGGTGATCGCGCCGACGCCTGGGACCTGGCCCGCCCAATGCGAGAAGGCCTCCGCCCAATGCGGGATGGGAGTGAGGCCGAAATGTTCCAGCCCATGGACGATGATGCCCCCGCCGACCCACAGCATGGCTGCGGTGCCGATGGTGGTCAGCCAATCCATCACCACCGGCATGGCGCGCACCATCAGCCGACCGAGCGCGCGGCCGCCGGCCGTCCGGGCCTTGGCCATGTGCAGGCCGATGTCATCCATCTTCACGATCAGACCGACCACGCCGTAGACGCCGATGGTGATCGCCACCCCGACCAGCACCAGGGCGCCAGCCTGGACGGCCAGCGGCTTGTCGGCGACGGTCGCCAGGGAGATGGCCATGATCTCGCCAGACAGGATGAAGTCGGTGCGGATGGCGCCGTCGACCTTCTGCTTTTCCAACTCCTTGGCGCTGAGGGCCAGTTCCTCAGGCTCGTCGACCTCGTCGTGCCCGCTGAACGCTTCGATGATCTTCTCGGCCGCCTCGAAGCAGAGGTACGAGCCGCCCAGCATCAGCAGCGGCGTGATCCCCCATGGTGCGAAGGCGCTGAGCAGCAAGGCGCCAGGCAAAAGGAACAGCATCTTGTTGCGCAGCGAGCCGATGGCGATCTTCATCACGATCGGCAGCTCGCGGTCGGGCGTGAAGCCCATGGCGTAACCGGGCGTCACCGCGGTGTCGTCGACCACCACCCCGGCGGCCTTGGCTCCGGCCTTGCCGGCCGCGCCCGCTACGTCGTCCAGCGACGCCGCGGCGATCTTCGCGATGCCGGCGACATCATCGAGCAGCGCGACAAGACCGGAAGCCATAGGTTTCTCCCCAACTCGAACCCAAGGCGTCGGTACGGGCTGCATCCCCGCTCGTAAAGCGCGATGTGGCGCTTCGCACGCGGCCCGATCCGTCGCATATGATGAAGCGTGCGCGTCGACGAACGTTTCCTGGACGAGATCAAATCCCGCCTCCGCCCTTCAGATGTGATTGGGCGGACCGTCAAGCTGCGCAAGCAGGGGCGGGAGTATGTCGGCCTGTCGCCCTTCAACAAGGAGAAGACGCCCTCGTTCTACGTGAACGACGAAAAGGGCCAGTTCTTCGATTTCTCGTCAGGCAAGAATGGCGACCTGATCACTTTCCTGCAGGAGACCGAACGGCTGACCTTCATGGAGGCGGTCGAGCGGCTGGCGGCCGAGGCCGGGGTGCCCATGCCCGCGCCCGATCCGCAGTCAGCCGAGCAGGAGCGCCAGCGCCAGGGCCTGTCCGACTGGATGGAGGCCGCCGCTCAGTGGTTCGAGGGCGCGCTGCGCCGGCCCGAGGGCAAGGAGGCGCGCGCATATCTGGACCGCCGTGGCCTGCCCGAGAGCGAATGGGCGCGCTTCCGGCTGGGCTTTTCGCCCGGCGGGCGCACCGCGCTGAAGGACTATCTGGTCACCAAGGGCGCCAAGCCCGGCGAACTGATCGAGGCCGGCCTGCTGATCGCGCCGGAGGAGGGCGGGGCGCCTTACGACCGCTTCCGAGACCGGATCATCTTCCCAATCGCCGACCACCGCGGACGCATCCTGTCGTTCGGCGGGCGGGCGATGGATCCGCAGGCGCGGGCCAAGTACCTGAACGGGCCGGAGAGCCCGCTCTTTCACAAGGGCCGCACGCTTTACGGCATCGGCGAGGCGCGGAAGATCCTGGGAGCCGCGCCGAGCGGCGAGAACCCGCCGCTGGTTGTGGTCGAGGGCTATATGGACGCCATCGCCTGTCATCGGGCCGGCGTCGCGGCGGTCGCGCCGCTGGGCACGGCCCTGACCGAAGAGCAGATGGAGATGCTGTGGCGGCTGCATCCCGAGCCGACGCTCTCGTTCGACGGCGACCGTGCGGGACGCCAGGCCGCCTCGCGGGCGATCGACCGGGCCCTGCCGCTGCTCAAGCCCGGCAAGAGCTTCCGATTCGCCATCGTCGAGGGCGGCAAGGATCCGGACGAGGTCCTGCGCGAGCAGGGCGCCCCGGCTCTGCGCGCCCAGTTGTCGCAGACGACGCCGTTCGTCGATGCGCTGTTCACCCGTGAACACGATCTGGAACCCCTCGACACGCCCGAGCGACGGGCCGGTTTCAAGAGCCGGCTGCGCCACGCCGCGGCCAGCATCGCCGACAAGGATCTGCAGCAGGCCTACAAGGAAGCCCTGCTGGAACGCTTCGACGCCAGCGGCCCGCAACCTCGGCCTGCAAACGATGGCGGCGCTCGTCCGGAGCGTGGAAGTCGTGGTGGATCAAGGGGTTGGCGCGGCGGCGGCCGCGACTGGCTCGATCCGGCGCCGACCGAGGCGGGGCGCGCCGCGGCCCGCAAGCTCGCCCAGTCGCTGGACCCGTTCGCCGCCGCCCTGTTGCAGTATGCGCTCTCGGACCCGGCGGTTCTCGACGAACATCTGGAGAACGCGTTTCTGTCCAAAGGCTTCGGCGACCAGACCCTTTCGCCCTTGACGGCCGAGATCATCCGATTCCGATTGGACGCCGATCATCTTGACACCGCGACTCTCGCACGCCATCTGGCGTCCTGCGGGTTTAATGCGCTGCTGACAGACATCGACCGGGCCGCTGCGAAATCGGGCGCGCCCATCCTGAAACCGGATGTCTCCCTCGAAGTCGCTAAATCCCAGTGGTCGCAAGCTTTCGCGGGTCTTTCCAGGCTCGCGGCGCTCGACGAGGCTATCGCGTCCGCGAAGGGAAACCTTAGCGGTCGTTCCGACATGGAAGCTCTCGAGCGTCTGAAAGGCGAACGCGACACACTGAAACGCGCGATCAGAACGGGAACGATTTGGGCGGGAGAAGGGTCGTAGAGGAGTACGACCGTCTAACCGCTATTGAAGCATCTTTCGGCGCAGTCCTTGCAGGGCTTCGCCGAAATCCGGAGACCTAGATGAGCACCAACACGGCTGAAGCGGAAAACACGGAAACGACCGGCGGCGACGGCCCGCTGCTCGACCTCACCGACGCCGGCGTAAAGAAGTTCATCAAGCAGGCCAAGGCCCGCGGCTACGTCACCATGGACGAGCTGAACAAGGTCCTTCCCTCCGAGGAAGTGACCTCGGAGGCCATCGAAGACACCCTGGCCATGCTCTCTGAGATGGGCGTCAACGTCGTCGAGGCCGAAGAAGACGCCGAGGGCGGCGAGGTGGCGGTCCGCGAGGAGACGCAGGTCGTCGAGACGGCCAAGGAGCCGGCGTACGACCGCACCGACGATCCGGTGCGCATGTACCTGCGCGAAATGGGTTCGGTGGAGCTGCTGTCGCGCGAGGGCGAAATCGCCATCGCCAAGCGCATCGAAGCCGGCCGCGACACCATGATCCGTGGCCTGTGCGAAAGCGCCCTGACCTTTGAAGCCATCATGGTTTGGCGCGAAGAACTGGGCTCGGGCCGCATTCTGTTGCGCGAGGTCATCGACCTCGAACAGACCTATGGCGGGGCCAACGCCGCGGCCGCCGAACTGGCGGGCGGCGGAGAGGCCGAAGCCGAAGAAGAGGAGACCTCGGAGGACGGCGAAGCCGTGGCCAAGGCCGAGGGCGCCGAGGACGACGACGACTTCGACGACGGCGCCGGCCCGACCATCAGCGCCATGGAAGGCGAGCTGCGCGAAGGGGTCATGGCGACCCTGGACGCCATCGCCGCCGAGTTCGACGCCTTCCGCGCCCTGCAGGAAAAGCTGGTCGGCAAGCGCCTGAAGGGCGAGGACCTGTCGGACGACGACCGCAAGGCCTATACCGCCGCCTCGCTGACCATCGTCCAGCACCTGAAGACGCTGAAGTTGAACAACAACCGCATCGAGGCGCTGGTCGAGCAGCTTTATGCGATCAACAAGCGCCTCATGGGTCTGGAAGGGCGCCTGCTGCGCCTGGCCGACAGCTACGGGATTTCGCGCAGCGAGTTCCTAAAGGCCTACTTCGGCCAGGAACTGGCCCCGAACTGGACCGATCAGGTCAAGCCGCTGGGCGTGCGCTGGACCAAGTTCGTCGAGAACGACGCCGGTCAGATCGGCGACATCCGCCATGAGATCGCCGCCCTGGCGACCGAGACCGGCGTGCCGATCGACGATTATCGCCGCATCGTGCAGACCGTGCAGAAGGGTGAGCGCGAGGCCCGTCAGGCCAAGAAGGAAATGGTCGAGGCCAACCTGCGCCTCGTGATCTCCATCGCCAAGAAGTACACCAACCGCGGCCTGCAGTTCCTGGACCTGATCCAAGAAGGCAACATCGGCCTGATGAAGGCGGTCGACAAGTTCGAATACCGTCGCGGCTACAAGTTCTCCACCTACGCCACCTGGTGGATTCGTCAGGCGATCACCCGCTCGATCGCCGACCAGGCGCGGACCATCCGTATCCCGGTGCACATGATCGAGACGATCAACAAGATCGTCCGCACCAGCCGCCAGATGCTGCACGAGATCGGCCGCGAGCCGACCCCGGAGGAACTGGCCGAAAAGCTGGCCATGCCGCTGGAGAAGGTGCGCAAGGTCCTGAAGATCGCCAAGGAGCCGATCTCTCTCGAAACCCCGATCGGGGACGAGGAAGACAGCCATCTGGGTGACTTCATCGAGGACAAGAACGCGATCCTGCCGATCGACGCGGCGATCCAGTCCAACCTCCGCGAGACGACCACCCGCGTACTGGCCTCGCTGACCCCGCGCGAAGAGCGCGTGCTGCGCATGCGCTTCGGTATCGGCATGAACACCGACCACACCCTGGAAGAGGTCGGCCAGCAGTTCAGCGTTACCCGCGAGCGGATCCGCCAGATCGAGGCGAAGGCGCTGCGCAAGCTCAAGCATCCGTCGCGGTCGCGCAAGCTGCGGTCGTTCCTCGACAGCTAAGACCGGCTGGAGCCCAGACAAAAGGAACGCCCCCGAAGCGGAGTCGCTTCGGGGGCGTTTTTCGTTGTGGCGGGGGCGCGGTCTAGGCTGCGTAGCCCCGCTGCAGGTCGAAGCGGTCGGCGTTCATGACCTTGGTCCAGGCGGCCACGAAATCCTTGACGAACTTCTCGCGCGCATCCGCCGAGGCATAGACCTCGGACAGGGCGCGGAGCTGCGAGTTGGAGCCGAACACCAGATCGGTGCGGGTGGCGGTCCAACGCTCTTCCTTGGTCGCCCGATCGGTGCCGAGGAACACCTCGTCGCCGTGGCCGTCGATCTCCTTCCAGGCGGTCTTCATGTCCAGCAGGTTGACGAAGAAGTCGTTGGTCAGCTGGCCGGGGCGCGTGGTCAGCACCCCGTGCTTGCTGCCGCCGGTGTTGGCGCCCAGCACCCGCAGGCCGCCGACCAGCACCGTCATCTGCGGCGCCGACAGGCCCAACAGCTGGGCGCGGTCGACCAGCAACTCTTCGGTCGGAACATTGAAGGTCACCTGCAGGTAGTTGCGGAAGCCGTCGACCCGCGGCTCGAGCACCGCGAAGCCCTCGACGTCCGTCTGGTCCTGCGAGGCGTCGGTCCGGCCCGGCGCGAAGGGGACCTCGATCTTGTGGCCCGCGTCGGCGGCGGCCTTTTCGACGCCCACCGAGCCGCCCAGCACGATGAGATCGGCGATCGAGACGGTCTTGGCGCCGTCGAAGCCCGCCTTGATCCCTTCATAGACCGCCAGGACGCGAGCGAGCTTGGCCGGATCGTTGACCTCCCAGTCCTTCTGCGGCGCCAGGCGAATGCGGCCGCCGTTGGCGCCGCCGCGATGATCGGAACCGCGGTAGGTCGAGGCCGATGCCCAGGCCGTCGAGACGAGTTCGGCGACGGTGAGGCCGGAGGCCGCAATCTTGCCCTTCAACGCCTGGATGTCCGCGGCGTCGATGACCGGGCCGGTCCGGGGCGGGACCGGATCCTGCCAGATCAGGTCTTCGGCCGGCACTTCCGGGCCGAGGTAGCGGATCTTGGGGCCCATGTCGCGATGGCAGAGCTTGAACCAGGCGCGGGCGAAGGCGTCGGCGAACAGGGCCGGATCGTCGCGGAAGGATTCGGAGATCTTGCGGAAACCCGGATCGATCTTCAGCGCCATATCGGCCGTGGTCATCATGGTCGGCACACGGCGCTGGGGGCTATGGGCGCCGGGGGCCATGTCCTCGGGCTTCTGGTTCACCGGCTGCCATTGCTTGGCTCCGGCCGGGCTGCGGACCAGCTCGTACTCGTAGTCGAGCAGCATGTGGAAGAAGGTGTTGTCCCACTTGATCGGCGTGGGGGTCCAGGCGCCTTCCAGGCCCGAGGTAATGGTATGGTCGCCCATGCCGCTTTCGTGGCCGCTTTGCCAGCCCAGGCCCTGCTGGGCGATGTCGGCGCCTTCCGGAGCGGCGCCGACCTTGGAGGCGTCGCCGGCGCCGTGAGCCTTGCCGAAGGTGTGACCGCCGGCCGTCAAGGCGACGGTCTCCTCGTCGGTCATGCCCATGCGGTGGAAGGTTTCGCGGATGTCGCGCGCTGACTGGAGCGCGTCGGGCACGCCGCCGGGGCCTTCCGGGTTGACGTAGATCAGGCCCATCTGGATGGCCGCCAGCGGGCTTTCCAGGACCATGTTCTTTTCCGGCTGGATGCGGGTCTCGTTGCCTTCCTGGCCGACCCACAGCTCCTCGGTGCCCCAATAGACGTCGCGCTCGGGTTCCCAGACGTCGGCGCGGCCGCCGCCAAAGCCGAACACCGGTCCGCCCATGGACTCGATCGCCACGTTGCCGGCCAGGATCATCAGGTCGGCCCAGGAGAGATTGGCGCCGTACTTCTGCTTGATCGGCCAGAGCAGGCGGCGGGCCTTGTCGAGATTGCCGTTGTCGGGCCAGGAGTTCAGCGGTGCGAACCGCTGCTGGCCGGCGCCCGCCCCGCCGCGGCCATCCCCGGTGCGATAGGTGCCGGCGCTGTGCCAGGCCATGCGGATGAAGAACGGGCCGTAGTGGCCGTAGTCGGCCGGCCACCAGGGCTGACTGTCGGTCATCAGCGCCGTCAGGTCGCGCTTCACCGCTGCGTAGTCGAGCTTCTGGAAGGCCTCGGCGTAATTGAAATCCGGGCCCATCGGGTCTTCGGTCCGAAGGATTTCCAGGGAGAGGTGGTTCGGCCACCAGTCCCGATTGGTGCGTCCGAGCAGCGAACGCAGCGCGCCGCGCTCCTTGCGCGGATCGTTGAGCGGGGTTGCGTCGTCCATGTCGTCCTCCCTGGGTTTCAGTCGATTTTTTGAACCCTAGGCCCGGCGGAAGGCCGCTGACAAAACGAAAAACCCTATTCTCCGAAGAGATAAAATCTATGAGTTCATCGAAATGATGTGGGTTCGGGCGATGGTAGGCGACATTACGTCGAAGTAATGCGCTCCCGTCTGCGGCTCTCGAATAGGCTTCCATCGGAGCTTTCCGGGGGCGTTTTCATGAGTCTTTCGAGGATTTTGGTCGCGCTGGCCCTGGCTGCGTCAGGGGTTGCGCCCGCGGGGGCGGAAACCGCCGGGTCGGCCGACAAGATCAGGGCGCATGTCACGTTCCTGGCCGACGATCTCCTGCAGGGGCGCGAAGCCGGCTCGCCGGGCCACGAAATCGCGGCGGCCTATGTCGCCTCGCAACTGCGTCAACTCGGCGTGAAGCCGGGCGCGGCTGACGGCTCCTACTTTCAGCACGTGCCGATGTCGGGCTTCCGGCCGGCCGACGAAGGCCGCTTGGTGATCACGGCCAAAGACGGCAAGGCCGCGCCGCTGGTCTTCGGCGAGGACTATCTGCCGGGGCGCAATCCCGTCGCCGCCAGGACGGAGGTCACCGCGCCGCTGGTCTTCGCCGGCTACGGCGTGGCGGCTGGCAAGCGCGATGACTATGCGGGCCTCGACGTGAAGGGAAAGGTGGTCGTCGTCCTGGCCGGCGCTCCCCAGAGCTTCCAGACCGAGGAGCGGGCCTATTACGCAAGCGGCCGCACCAAGCGGCTGACGGCCGAAGCGCGCGGTGCGGTTGGGCTCATAACGATCACCACGCCAGCCGATGAGAAGCGCCGGCCCTTCGCCAACGGCGTGCGCCAGTGGAAGACCTGGGGCATGGGCTGGCGCACGCCCGGCGGCCAGACCTTCGCGCCGGCTTCGGCTACGCCGGATCTGGCGACCCTCAGCGTCCAGGGCTCGACCAAGCTGTTCGCGGGGGCGCCGAAGTCCTACGACGAGGTCGTGAAAGCCGCTGAAGCCGGGACGCCGCCGCGCTTTCCCCTGCCATTCAAACTGGCCGCGACGATCAACACCGAGCTGAAGACGCTGGACAGCCTCAACGTAGTCGGCCGCATCGACGGGACGGACCCGGCGCTGAAGAACGAGGCGGTGGTGCTGTCGGCCCACCTGGACCACATCGGCGTCACCCCCCCGATCAATGGTGACGCCATCAACAACGGCGCCATGGACAACGCCACCGGCGTGGCGACCACACTGGAGGTCGCCAGAGCCTTCGCCGAGGGCAAGGCCCCGCGGCGGACCTTGCTGTTTCTGCTGAACACCGCCGAGGAGAAGGGGTTGGTCGGCGCGGACTACTTCGCCCGCAATCCGCCGACCAAGCTGCCGATCGTCGCGGACGTGAACCTCGACATGCCGATCCTCACCTACGACTTCGTCGATGTGGTTGCGTTCGGAGCCGAGCGCTCCAGCCTGGGGCCGACCGTGGCGCGGGCTGCCGCGCGGCTAGGTGTGAAGCTGTCGCCTGATCCGCTGCCGGAGGAGGGGCTGTTCACCCGCAGCGATCACTTTCGCTTCGTCGAGCAGGGCGTGCCTTCGGTCTTCCTGATGACGGGCTTCGAGAACGGCGGGCAGGTGGCGTTCACGGGATTCCTGCGCGACCGCTACCACAAGCCCAGCGACGACCTGAGCCAGCCGATCGACTATGCGGCCGGCGCCAAGTTCGCGGCGATCAATTACGAGATCGCGCGCGAGATCGCCGACGCCGACGCCCGGCCAGCCTGGAACAAGGGCGACTTCTTCGGGACGCTGTTCGGGAAGAAGTGACGCTATCGCGTAACGTGGGTATGTCTTTGGGGCGGGCCAGGAGGGACAAAGACATGCGGCGGACGTTACTCACGGTGATCTTGGCTGTGGCGGCCTGCGCAATCCCCGCGCTGGCGGCGGCCCAGGCGAAGCCGGTCAGCGCGGCCGACCGGAGCGCGGCCATGCGGGCGGCCGGCTTCGTCGCCAAGGGCGGCAAGTGGCTGGGCGGCGAAGGTAATTGCGAGGCCGCCGTCGACCCTAAGGACGTCCGCGACCTCAACGGCGACGGCGCCGCCGAGATCGTCATCACCGAGACCGGGACCTTCTGCTACGGCAATACCGGCCAGGGCTTCTACATCATGCAGAAGACGCCGGCCGGGGCCTGGAAGACGTTCTTCCAGTCGCAGGGGATCCCGGAATTCCAAGCGACCAAGGGTGTCGGCGGCTGGCCGGATATCGAACTGGGCGGACCGGGCTTCTGCTTCCCGATCGTCCGCTATAACGGCCGCGACTACGCGAAATTCCGCAATAAAGCCTACCAGCCTGGGGCCTGCGCCGGTCGCTAGTGCGGCCGCCAGCCCATCGCCATCTGGATCAGCACGATCACGATCTCGACGAAGATCAGTCCGACGATGATCGCCTCCAGCCGCAGCGAGCGCTCGGTGTCGATGAGGTCGGTCATGACCGTCACCGTCTCGCCGATCAGGTCGAGCTTGCGGCCCAGGGCCTCGACCCGCTCGACCAGCTCAAACTCGTCCTCCAGCCGCGCATAGAGCCGCTCGAGGTCCGGGCGGTCCCAAAGAAGGTCGGGCTTGTCGCGAACCGCCACGCGCGCGCCGACCCGGTGCTGGACCAGCAGGGCCGAGCCGATCTGCCGGGTCATGGCGCGCCGCCCGCCGGGGCTGCGGCCGGTCTCGGCCAGCCGCCGGGCCCATGGCTCGATGGTGTCGAACACCTGCGCGACCTGGCGCTCGTCGGCGGCCAGGGCCGCGCTCTTGGCCACCGCGTCGGCGGCGACCAGCAACTTGTCATAGGACGGCGCGCCGATGCGAACGATGCCGTCGGGCCGCCCGCCCTTGTCCTCGCGGGTGGCGAGTTTGATCGTCTCCTCCTCGCGCTCGGCTACCGGACCCTGCACGCGCGAGGCGAGGCTGCGCAGCACCTCGTCCTCGGCCAGCGGCGCCAGGCCGATCATCACCACCACGCCGTAGCGGAACACCACGACCAGCCCCTCGCCCTGGCGGAAGGCGATGGGGGCCGAGGAGATCGCGTCCTCGCGCTCCAGTCCGGCAGTGTCGAGGCGCTCGCCCAGCACTACCGCGCGGGCGGTCAGGCGTTCGGTCTGCAGGTTGGGAGGCAGGTCGGCCATGGGGATGGCTATAGCTCCGCTGGACGGCGGGAGCATGACGCAATCGACGGGGCAGGGCGAGCGGTCGGCGAACTACTTCCAGGCGTAGTTGAAGCTGACCGAGATGCGTTCCTTGCGCGCGGCGTTGGCCGGCACCTCGTGGCGCAGCCAGCTCTCCCACATGAGGATCGTGCCGGCCTGGGGCTGGAGATAGACGAAGCTGCGGGCGTCCTCGGGGGCGTCGGCGTCCCGCGGCGGGGCGGCCATCATCAGCGGCAGGCGCGGGTCCTCCAGCTTTAGCGCGCTCGCGCCCTTGGGGATGGAGACATAGACCGTACCCGACAGGACGCTGTGCGGGTGGATGTGGCCCGAATGGGCCGCGCCGGGCTTCAGGATGTTCACCCACAGGCTGTCGAGCTTCAGCCGTCGGCGGCCGAGGTCGAGGCGCAGGGCCTTGGCGTAGGCGGCGGCATGCTTGTCGAGCTTGCGCTTCAAGTCCTCGAAGATGCTGGCGCGCATCGGCAGGTCGTCGAGCGATGCGTAGGAGGTGTAGCCGCCATAGGCGTGCTCGCGGCACCATGCCTGGCCGGCGAGATCCTCGTCCGCCAGCATGCGACAGGCGTCCTCCAACTCGGCGTTGAAGGCGGCGAAGTCTTTCTCCCCGGCGAGGGAGGCTTCGTAGACCTGGGTGACGAAGAGTGGGCGCAGGCTCATGGCCGCGCGCTAACCCCCCGGCCGGCAAATGTCTAGGCCAGGATGTCCAGGAGCTCGCCGGTCATGTCCTGGGCGGTGCGGATCACCGACAGGTTGGCCGAGAACTGGTGCTTGGCGCTGATCTGCTCCACCACCTCCGAAGCCAAATCGACGTTCTCGCCTTCGACACCCATGCGGGCGACGCGCGAGGCCGATGCGTCGAAGCGTCGGCTGGCGGCCAGCAGGCCGTATTGAGCGGTTGCGATGGGATCCATTAGGGGCCCTCCCGACAGCATTATCGGCCCTGCGCGGTTAAACCTTCGCGCAGCGGCGTGGTGAACGCCTCGTCAACGAAATGCGCCTGAAATGCGCCACGCTTGGGGCGCGTCATGTCCCTGTTCGACAAGGAGGACGCCCCGATGATCCGCATAGCCCTCTTCGGCGCCGCGCTGTTCGCGGCCTCCGCCGGGCTCGCCGGCGCGCAGCCGCTTGGGCCGAACCCACCCACACAGACCGTGATTTGCGTCGATGTCGGCGGCCAGAGCCTGCCGGCCGTTTGCAACGTGCCGGCCAGCCGCCTCGACAAGCGCGAGGACATCTGCACCTGCCGCGTCGGGGTGCGGGTGGATGTCCCGATCTGCCCGGCCGGCGTGAAGCCGCCGGCCGAGACTCTCGCCTACGAGAAGGCCCGCAAGGCCGCGTCCCGCGACGGCAGCTTGATCGGCGACCTCTATCAAGGCCAGCCGATGTGCGTGGCGGGGCGGCTGAACTAGGCCATTAGAGCGCCTTGCCCAGGGCGCCGTAGGTCAGCTTCTGGAACACCGGCAAGGCGGCGCGGCCGCCCATGCGCTGGCCGGTGGCCAGTTGCGCTGCTGCTTCCGGCTCGAGCGGCATGGAATTCTGGATCAGGTAGATCATCACCATGTCCTCGACAGGGTCGGCTTGCCACCAGGTGCCGAAAGCGCCCGGCCAACCGAAGGAGCCTTGTGAGCCCGCGCCCATCCAGGCCTGCTTCTCAGGGTCGGTGATCACCGAGACGCCCAGGCCGAAGCCCTGGCCGAGCCAGAACGGGATGCCCATGAACGGAATTTCCCGCTGAGCCGGGGTCAGGCGGTTCTGCCGCATCAGCTCCAGCGTCTCGCGCTTCAGGTAGCGCATGCCATCCAACTCGCCGCCGTTCAGCATCATGCGCGCGAAGCGCAGATAGTCGTCGGCGGTGGAGATCAGGCCGCCGCCGCCGGCGCAGAACTCGGGCGGGCCCGGCAGGTGGGGGAAGGAGACATCCTCCATCGCGTCGGTCTTCGGATTGATCCGATAGAGCTTGGCCATGCGATCACGCTTTTCCGGCGGGCACCAGAAGTCGGTGTCGTTCATGCCGAGCGGCTTCAGGATCCGCTCCACGATGAAGTCGCGATAGCTGGTCCCGGCGACGCGGCCGACCAGGAAGCCGAGCACGTCCGTCGCGTGACTGTAGTGGAAGCGGTCGCCGGGCTGGTAGGACAGCGGCAGCGTGCCCAGCGCGGCTAGCCATTCGTCCGTCGTCAGATGGCCGCCCAGCGGCGAGCCGAGGGTCTGGTCGTACCCCCGTGCGATCGGGCCGATCGAGGTGAAGGCGTAGGCCAGGCCCGAGCGGTGCGTCATCAGGTCGTCCACCGTGATGTCACGTTCGGCTGGAACCGTCTCATCCACGGGCCCAGTGGCCGACTTCAGGACCTTCAGGTCCTTGAACTCGGGCATCCACTTAGTGATCGGGTCGTCGAGCCGCAGCTTGCCTTCCTCGACCAGCATGAGCGCTGCGACCGAGGTGATGGGCTTGGTCATGGAGGCGATGCGGAAGAGGGTGTCGCGCGTCATCGGCGCCTTGGCCTCGACGTCGCGCCAGCCGAGCGTGTTGACCTGGGCGACCTCGCCCTTGCGCCAAAGCAGGGTGACGAAGCCCGACAGGTCGCCGGCGTCGACCACCGGCTGCAGCGCCGCCGGAATGGCCGATAGGCCGTCTGAAGAAAACCCGCCGAGAGCCTGATCGCCGTCCATCTCGTTTCGTCCCTGTTCGCGCCAGCGTCGAGGCCGGCCTGACTGCGAGGCGATATGCGGCGAGTGACGCAAGGCGCGTCAACATACTTTTTCTTCGAATGCGGCGCGGTTGCGGACGTCATGAAAGGCGCTTAGCCATTTCTCCATGGAACCTGTGCAGCCCCGCCTCAGAGCCTTCGCCCTGGCCGGGCTGGCGCTCGCGCTGGCGGCCTGCACGCCGCTCGGCGTCTTCGCCACCTTCACGCCCCGCGATCCCGCCATCGTCCGGGCCAGCGGCCAGGCCTATGGCCCGGAAGCACGCCAACGTCTCGACGTCTATGCGCCGACCCGGATGACGACGCCGCGGCCTGTGGCGGTGTTCTTCTATGGCGGCGGTTGGGAACGGGGACGCAAGTGGGACTACGGCTGGGTCGCCCAGGCCCTGGCCGCGCGCGGCTACGTGGTCGTGTTGCCGGACTATAGGCTCTATCCGGAGGTGAAGTTCCCGGCGTTCCTGGAGGACGGCGCAAAGGCTGTGCGCTGGGCGGTCGACAATGCGGCCGCCTATGGCGGGGATCCTTCGCGGATCGTCCTGCTGGGGCATTCGGCCGGCGCCTACAACGCGGTGATGCTGGGGCTGGACAAGACCTACCTGAAGGCGGCCGGCGTCGATCTGGCGCGGATCCGCGGCGTGGTCGGCCTGGCTGGGCCCTACGACTTCCTGCCGCTGGCGGGCCACCGGGCCGCTGTGTTCGACGTGGCGGCCGATCCGGCGGCCACCCAGCCGCTCAGCAGGGTGCGTCGCCACGCGCCGCCGATGCTGCTGGCGACCGGTGAGGCCGACGAGGTGGTGCCGCCGCGCGAGTCCGAGGCCTTGGCCAAGGCCCTCCGCCGCGCGGGCGCTCAGGTAGAGTTCCACAGCTACCCCGGGGTGGGCCACAACGAGATCATGGCGGCGATCTCACGTCCGTTCCGCGATCGCGCGAGCGTGCTGAACGATGTCACGACCTTCCTGGACCACGTCACCGATTAGCGGTCACGCGTTTGTCACCGAACGTCCGGGACGTGCCGACACGACATTGTGTGATTGATTTTTCTGGGGAATTTCGCGCTTAGCCGACGCCGCGTGATGCGCGTCATATTGCCGTTCTCGGAGCGTTGCTGCGTCGCGGCAATTGTGGTGCGGCAATTTCGACGCTATATCCGGCGGCCCTTGAGTTTCAGGGGTTTTGTGCGCCGCACTTAAGAAGGACCGCCCATGCTGGTGACCCTGATGAAGGCCAAGCTGCACCGCGCAACCGTGACCCAGGCCGACCTTGAGTATGAAGGCTCGATCGCGATCGACCGCGACCTGCTGGACGCCTCGGGCATCCTCCCGCACGAGCAAGTGGACGTCCTGAACATCACCACCGGCGCCCGCTTCACGACCTACGCCATCGAGGCGCCGCGCGGCTCGAAGGTCATCGGCGTCAACGGCGCGGCCGCGCGTCTCGTCCAGAAGGGCGACAAGGTGATCGTGGTCACCTACGGCATGCTGCCGGCCGAGGAAGCACGTAACTACTCTCCCAGCGTCGTCCTGCTGGACGACGGCAACGAGATCAAGCAGGCCGCCTGATGCGCGGCCTTGCGGTCGCGCTGGCTGTTTGCGTAGGCCTGCTGGCGGCCTGCGCTCCCAAGGCGCCTGCCGGCGTCGACAAGAACGTCCTCGACGAGGCGATCTCTCAGGCCATCGGCGACCCGGGCACTTGCGTGCTGATCGGCGAAAACGGCCAGACGATCTATCAGTACGGCACGCACATGGTCTGCGGTCGGGTGTTGCCGAGCTGCGAGGGTGAGGGGACCCAGACACTGGCGGACTTGCTGAAGACCGCGCCCGCGTCCGGCGATCCGAAGACTGCAAGCTGCCGTAGCAACCCCGAAAGGACCCGCATCGTCGCCTGGGCGGCGGGGCCGGTGGCGGGGCGCGACTATGTCTACGCCGCGGTGATGGAGGGCGACCTGGTGCCGCCGGGGATCGTCGTGGCCGACAAGCTCAGGATCGCCTTCCAGCGCGCCGGCCTCAGCTCGAAGTAGGCCCTCCCCGCAGGAGGAGGGCCCTTCGTCGCTTAGCGCGTCAGTTCGTAGAGACCGGTGATGTCCACGCGGACCGCCAGCTCGCCGGCCGAGACCGGAGCGCCGCCGCTCGCGTCCTTTTCCATCCGCGCATAGGCCATCATCGGCACCGGCGGCGGGGCGGGCATGTAGCCGCCGCCTTCGCTCAGATTGACCAGGCGGCTGACGCGATGGCCGGTGGCGCGGGCGTATAGCTCGGCCTTGGCCTGCAGGGCTTTCACCGCGTCCTGCCGGGCGGCGTTCTCGGCCGCGCTCGGGTCCTTCAGGCCGAAGGAGATGCCGTTCACCTGGTTGGCGCCGGCCTTGACCGTGGCGTCGACCGCAGCGCCCAGCTTGGCCAGGTCGTTTACCGTGACGGTGACCTGGTTCGAGGCCTGATAGCCACGCAGCTTCGGCGGTTCGTTCTGCACGTAATCGTACTGCGCCGACAGGTTCAGGCCCGAGGTCTGGATGTCCTTGTCCGGAATGCCGCCCTTGCGCAGGGCCGCGATGACCTTGTTCATCTGCTCGCTGTTGGCGGCCAGCGCGGCGGCGGCGGTCGGGGCCTCGGTGGTCACGCCGAGGTTGATGGTGGCCTTGTCCGGCGCGACGCGGGTCTCGCCATAGGCCGAGAGGTTCAGGGTGGTGGTCTGGAACATCGAATCTGCCTGGGGCCGAGCGGTTTGAGCGAAGGCGGCGGGCGCAGCGGCGGTGGCGAGCATAATGGCCAGGGCGCCGGCGCGGACGAGGGTCTTCATCGATATCTCCTGAAACGCCCAGGGGGAGGGGGCGGATTTGATGTCTCCGAACGCCGGATGACGAGCGGAGGTTGCAGGTTCTGACAAAGCCAAGCTGAACGGCAGCTTTAAGGCGCGTGCAGGTCGTGGTAACCCGCAACCGCTGCTTCGCGGCAGGGGCCTGTAGCTCAATGGTTAGAGCCGACCGCTCATAACGGTCTGGTTGTAGGTTCGAGTCCTACCGGGCCCACCAGCGCGCTTTTCGCGCCAGAAACACCGCCCAAGAGATTGAAGGGCAGGGATAAATTAGCGGTTCGATATCCTTCGGTCCGCGAATATCGCAGACGCTCAGAAAACATCAGCCGAAGCACAATCCGACGCACCTCAAGGGGGCCAGTTTCCCAGACTTTCCAAGGACTTGCGAGGAAGGCCAAAGCGGTTCGAAGTGTGTCGCGGAAGCTGGTCGCCGGAGACGCCCCGGACGCCATCCGTTCGAGGACCAGGAACTTGCTTTCCTCAAGCTTGCGAACGCGCTCCTCATAGGCCCCGATCACGCTCGGCACACTTGCATCGACGATGCGCGTTAGCAGCGTCTCGATCTGCTTTTCGATCTTCGCCAACTCCGAAGACATCGCGCTTTCTTCCGCCGCTGCGCGTTCGGCCTTCCGGTTCCACAGCTTCTCGAACATGCCGAAGGCGACGCGGAACAGCTTCTCGGTCGGCTGCGCGCTTTTGAGGATGTCGATGAACTCTCCTTCGAGCTTGTCACGCCGGATAGACTTTCCGCGCGAGACGCAATCGCGCGACTGGCAGAGATAGTAGGGATGGTGCGCACCGTTGCGGCTCTTCGACCAGCAAGCGGTGAGAGGTGCGGAGCAATCGTCGCACAGCACATGGGATCGGAGCGGGAAATCGGCGTTGACGTTCTTGCGCGATGTCACATGGCCGACGCCATTGAGCCTGTCCTGAATGCGCTTGAACGTGGCCCAGCTTACAAGGCCTTCATGCTGGCCGGGACGGAGCGGCACGTCCCAGTCGCTGGGCGCTTCGATATAGCCGCCATAGACAGGTTGTGTGAGGAGGAGGGCGACGCGGCTGCGATGCACCCGCCCGCCTTTCTGTTTGGGGTACAGCGGCTGCGCTTCCAGATAGCGAACGACGTCGCTCTGTGTGTCGAGTTCCCCGAGCGAGAATTTCTCCAGAGCGTCCTGAATAATCGACGCGACGGGCTCATCCCGCACCAGCATCTTCCCGCGCCCGGAAACGGCCTTGTACTTAAAGCCCTGCGGCGCGTGGAAGACGAAGTAGCCGTTCAGCATGCGGGCGCGCATCCGGTTCCGCACCTGCTCGCCGTTCTTCTGGCGCTGGTGCTGGGAAACCGCCGCCAGCAGGTGTTCGACGAGCAGGGAATCCGAGTCCGTCCCGAACTCGATGGAGGGCGACTCCAGCGTGCCTCCGGCCTTGGCGATGGCGGCGCGAAGCTCGATATGCGTCTTCACGTCCCGCGCAAGGCGGCTCAGGTCATCCAGTAGGATCACGGGCCGCAGCACGCGATGCTTCCTGACATAGGCGAGCATCGCCTGCATGCCGGGGCGGTCGAACAATTTGCCCGACACGTCGTCCTTGAAGGTCTCGACGACGGTGTAACCTTTCACCCGCGCAAACTCGCGCACACGGGTGAGCTGGCTCTCTAGCCCGTCTCCTTTGGTCCGCTGTTTGACCGACGAGACCCGCGCATATGCCACGGCAATTCTTGGTTCGCTGCCGCTCATGCCCGCCCGCCGTTCTCGTCGGTGCCGCCAAGCAGGTCTTCGGCGCTAAACAGGTGGGTGCAGATATCGACGGAAAAGCCCTTGTCCACGAACGCGGCCATGATGTGCCAGAGCGTCGTCAGGAGTTGGGTTTCCGCTTCGCGGCTGAGGTTGAACTCCGCCAATTCGTGGCGGTATTCCTCGATGTCCGCTTCAAACGGGGGAAGATCGCCTCGGACGTTCTGTCTCGAATCCGCCTGAAGGCGGTTGAATTCTTCTGTAGTCACGATGCCTCCTTTTTCTTCTTATTTCGTGGCTTCAAGCCTTGTATTGTAGCAAGAATTTAAAGAACAAACAAGGAACAAAATCCTATTTGGTCGATGTTCCTTGTTGTTGAGAGTGAATACGGAAATTAATCTAGTTATTACTTGGGAGGTTTTGCGCTCTCGCAGCAGCAAGGCTCGCCGTTCGGCCAGCCCCACCAATGACAGAGGCCGCAATTCTCATCCGGTTCCTCCAGCCCCTGATGGGTGCGCCCGGCAGCTATTGCAGTGTTAATCTGAGGGCTCGGGAGATCCCCTATTGGGGTGTTGTTCCCTTCGGGCGTGAGGGCAAGGACGCGCGCTCGGATGTCGGCGAGTTCGGCCTTAAAGCCGACCTTGCGGAGCTTCTTCACCGTGGGGTTGGGTGCTGCCTTTAGGTCGGCGAGATAACGAGCGCTAGGCGCGACGATTTCAGCCCGCCAGATGGCCTTTTGGTCGGGGGTGAGGGGCGCTCTGAAAATCGAATTCATCGGCGAGTTCCTGCTGAGCGGCGCGCTTTTGCGCGCCTGATGTCAGCAGCGTCTCACACTGGCGGTTGCTAGAAAAGTCAAAAACCGAAAGATTTGATTACAGATTCGACTTTTGACCCCTACGGGCGCGATCGCGCAGAACGGCGGCCAAGCGCGCAGCTTTGTCCAATGACCCGGATGTCGCTATCTGCCGATCGATCGCCTGCGACTTGGTGGGCACCTGAAGGTCTTCTGGGAGCTTGTTGCCAAGTTTGTTGATCCAGTTGCGTAACGAGCGGTAAGCGGGCGGATCGATCCGCTTAAGGTCGGGGCGGGAGAGGAGGCCTGCCTTGATGTAGTCCGCCCAATTGTCGCGCAGGTACTTCTCGATCCCGCCTTCCATGCGCGGCTTGTACGCATACTTGGGCGGCGCATCGGGAAGGCTAGTGGGTGGGCCGCTGCTGGCGGCGCTGAAGTCGCCCGTGGGATTGGGGAGGACGCGGCTCTCCACAAATTCCTTGAAGTCATCAAGACGCTCAAAGGCAGCGCGCTCGCTGAGGCCGAGAGCTTCCATAAATTTGAGATATAGCTTGTCTCTATCGTGTATAAACGGGTCCAAGTCGTAGTATTTATAGAATACACGGACCCTGTTAACCAACAAATTTGGATTTACACTGTAGTCGTGCGTCGATCCTGGCGGATTCTCTAGTGTATTGGTGGTTTCGGTATCGGCTGATATGAGCCGAAGGCGGGAGGGAGTGGTGTTGTTATTGGCGGCGCTGGCTATCCCAGCGGCATGATCGGTAACGGGCACCGTGACGACGGCCTCGTACTGGGTCTCAAATTCGGCCAGGGCGGCGGGCATGTCGCTTAAACTCTCTACGGCTCGGACACGCCGCAGCATGCGCGCGAATGGCTTGTCGCGATCTTAAGCGGTAAACGTCGATGAGTCCGGTGACGTGGGTATGGCGGAGGCGACGTGGGCGGCGGGAAATCGCAAGAGAGCGTTCTTGTCTGCGATCTGGGGCGGTCGCGCATGCGCTTTGCCAAGGTCGATGGCGGGGCGCTTGGGGACGTCGAGGATCGTCCGACCAGTGAAGCGCTGCGCCGTCGGGACGGGCTTGTCGGTCTGATCCGTGAGGCGCTCGACATGGTTGGTCTCGTGCCGGGCGAGACCACGGTCTTTCTGTCGGTTCCGATCTATGTCAGCTCGAACACGATTGATCTCCCCCAGCCGATCATAAGCTGGAGCTTCGATGTCGCGGTCTTGCAGGAGCGACTAGGCGTCCGCGAGCTGAAGGTCGTCAACGATATGGCGGCGCTTGGCCTTGCGCTCCCCTTGGTCGTTGCGAGCCAAAGTCTTGCCCCCATCCACGATGGAAACCCGCGCCGCGTCGGGTTTCCGATGGTCATTATTGGCGTCCGCACAGGTCTGAGTGCGCTCGGCTTCGTGCTCGCGGGTGAAGGTGAGCTTCGGTGGCTGCCCGTGCAGACGGAGGCCGGGCATATCGGTCTTGTCGCGACAAATGCTGACGAGCAAGAGCTTATCGACCGTCTGCGGCTGACGCGCATTCAACAGGGCGAATGGGTGGTGCGGGCGCAGGACGCGCTCTCGAAGGGCGGCTTGTCCGATTTGCATAGGGCCGTGAATTACGACCTCGATCTGTCGTCCGTGGAGGTCACCGCTGACGGACTTGTGCGCGCGGCGGAGAAGGGCGACGGGCCTGCGATAAAGACCATGCAGGCGTGGAGCCATCTGATGGGCAATTTCGCGCGGATGATGGCGCTGGCCTATGGCGCTTGGGGCGGCCTGTTGCTCGCCGGGCAATTGCCAAGGGCGTTCCTCGCAGACGACCAGACCGAGAACAGACGCCTCTTCAATGAGGCCTTCCTCGTGCCGGGGCCGAGCAGCACATATATGGACAACATTCCCGTCGCGTGCGTCACGCACGCCGACCCATACCTGTTGGGCCTGTCGCGCTTCCTTCCCGCGCCGTAAGTGCGGCCTTCGCCCTTCGGCTCAGCGCCCGGCTCAACGTCCAGGGCGCGACATCGAGACTTCCGGCGACCGCTTGTAGCTTCTCTCCGCGCTTGAGGCGTGTCGCGGCCTTGCGGACAGCAGCGTCGGTGAGTTTCGGTGGCCTACCGAGCCGCTTCCCGCGTCTGCGCGCTGCGGCCAGGCCTTCCTTCGTGCGCTGGGAGAGCGTGCGCCGCTCGACTTCCGCCATGATGCTGGCAAAGGCATAGAACGCCCATCCCATCGGGGTCGTCGTGTCCACGTTCATATTGAGGATGCGGAACTCGACGCCCCGCGAGCGCAGCTTCTCCAGCTCGGCCAGCGCGTCGATGGCCGAGCGGTAAGCCCGGTCGAGGTCCCACACGATAAACGTGTCTCCGGGGGAAAGACTCGCGATCACGCTTTCATAAACGGGGCGGCTCCGCGACACGGCGGACAGCTTCTCGACATGGATCTCGTCGCAATGCGGCAGCAGGCCGTCCGATTGGCGGTCCACGCACTGTTCGTGCGTCGATACGCGTAGATATCCGACTTTTCTCGCCATACGCGAAACATCATCCCGTCGGTCGTACAACTCCCAACAAAAACGACCGTTTTTGTGTGTCCGCGCTGCCGAGCCCGATTGCCTCCTGTTTTCGGGGAGTTTTCTAACAAATGAGACAAAGTGACGCTAGATATAAAAGGCCTCAAAAACGGTCGTTTTTGTTGACGTTGCTGTTCAGGGTTCGCGCCGTTGCGAATGAGGATAGGAATGTCTCTGTCAGTGAAGTCCCGTAACCTCGGGATTGGCTTTCTTTTTTCCGCCGGGATGGTCGTGGGGCTTTCGCCGCTGGACCGGGCTGCAGCCGCGCCTGTCTATGAATCGTCGGCGCATTTCCAAGTCGGGAACCACTATCCCGACCTCGATGGGTGGCATGAGGAAGGGGTGCTCTACGGCCCCAATCAGCAATACTCTGTCAGCAGCACGCTCGCGCAAGCCGCCATCTCGGGGGCGGCGGCGTTTCAGGGGTTCGATCCGAACTACGACTTGGCGACCACGACGATTGGCTATGCGGCGCAGGCCCAAACGTCCCTGAGCGGTGGCCTAAAGGCCTCTGCGAGCATTTCCGGGAGCAATGGCTTCTGGAATGACGTGAACGCAGTCTACGTGAATGGCGACCGCTCGATAAATCCGGACGGCATGCCTGCGTTGTATTCGGCGGAGGGGCGTTCGCGTGTGATGGACACGCTCGCCGTAACGGGCGCGGCGGGACTCGCCAGTGTCAAATTCGTTTTTGATATCGACGGCGAACTCATGGGAACGCCGGGTCCAAACACTCTGGCGAGCATCAGCCTGATTGCGGCGCAGACTCCCAGTACCGATACGCAAGTCAATTTCTATGGGCTTGCGGGCAACTACTACGACCCCCTTGTCTCCATCAATCAGCAGGTGACGTCGGGGTTCTTCAATGTCGTCGGGGGGAATGTCTTCCTTGATATGTATTTGAGCGCCTCCGCCGCTTTCTTGACCCCTTGGGGAACGGACGCTGCGTCCGAAGGCTTTGCGGACGACGGGGTCGCCAGCTCCAATTTCTTCAGCACGGTCAAGATTGCCCAGATTCTAGGTTTTGATGCTGACGGGCGGCAAATCTCGCTGACCAGCGTCAAGGGGAGCGATGGCACTATTCTCCCCGCTATGTCGCTTCCCGTCTCCGCCGTTCCCGAACCCGCGACCTGGGCGATGATGATTACGGGCTTCGGTCTGGCCGGGACCGCGCTTCGCCGCCGCAATCGCGCCTTCGTGCCCGCGTAGCGCCAACGCTTTTCCGAGCGAAAACTTGAAGGCGGCGGAGCTTGCTCCGCCGCCTTTCTTGTCTTCCGCGCGGCTTCTTCGCTGTTATGCGTGCTGGCGGTGCCGGAGCGGTAGGGTGTGCATGGAGAACGAAGTTGTCGCCAGATTGCGCCGTGCGCTCGCGGACTGCGGCGACGATGTTGAGGTCTCCGAACTCGCCTACTTCCTCATGCAGGGCGTGCTCGACTTCCTTCCCGAAGACAAAGCGCTCGTCTACGAGCGCATTCTGGGTTGCTACGCAGCGGCGGTGGAGGAGCTCGGACCTGATGCCTCACCGCACGAAATCCGTGACCGCGCCCACCTGATCGCCAAGCGTCCGCATTAGGCCGTCTTCTCAGGTTTCCCCGCCGGGAATCTCCTCCGGCCACCCGCGCCATCCTTCTCGAAAAACCTCATCTTCGGGGATCATGGATCGGCGTGGCCGGACATCAACGCGGCTCGCTTCCGCGCGTGAACGCTTGTGCAGCTCCGCCCCGCTTTCGCGGCGCAGGGGCGGCGTTTGATCTCCGGCCTGGCCCGCCGATCCGTCCTCTCCCCGTGAGGTTTTCCGCGAATGGTCGCGGCCTCGAACAAAGGAGAAGATCCATGACAAGCAAACCTGCAAAACCCACCCACAACGTCTACGTGGTGCAAGGCGAAGGAGAGGCCAGCCGATGGGTGCGCATCGGCGCGGCCTGGCCCAACGCCGACGGCAAAGGCTTCAACGTGAAGCTCGACGCCGCGCCCGTCCTCGGGCGGATCGTGATGCGCGAGCAAGGCGCGGAAGGAAAGGGAGGTCAGCAATGACCTTCCATCACCGCTCAATCACCACCGAAACCCTCGACTGGCGTGGCTTCTTCGTCCAGGTGACGTTCGAGCGCCAACGCTTCGTCGATCATCTCCAGATCGAAACCCTTGAACCGCAGCGGGCGCCGTTGCCGATCACAGAGACGGGCTACCGCTCGCACTTCATCTCGAAGGGGGTGATCGACGACTTTGGAACTCCCGGTGACTACGTTCTCGCGTGGCTGGAACAATCTGCCGCCAACAAGGGCTGGCACGAGATCGAAGCTGGCATCCGCCAACTGTCGCTCTTCTAACCCATGACAGGCGCGGCGCGGCCGCGCCTGTTCAATAAGGCGGGTCTTCCGGCGGGCTCGCGGCGAGTTCTTCGGCGTCTGGCGGCGCATAGGTGGGCGCTTCATCGGAAACAGGTTCGGGCGGCGGCTCCGGCGCGGCGACGATGACGTCGCCGGCGGGAGCAGGCTCGGGAACCTCGTCGGAATAGAGCGCGTCGGCGGCGACTGCCTCCGTTTCACTTCCGTGCGAGGGCCGCTCGTGACCTTGAGATAGAAAGTACGCCATGAGCGCCAGGCAGCCATAGAGCATCATCGTGCAGAGAAACTCCGCACCCGGATTGCGGTAGCGCCGCGCCGAGCCCCAGACATCGCCTTTGGCCGGGAACATGTATTGCAGCCAAAGAAGCGTTGCGCCCGGCATGCGAAAGAGCAGCCAGAACAGGCCCCGCTTTGGCTGCTCGTCTTCGAATTGCTCCTGAGGCGAGGTGCGTCTGGCCACAATATTTCCCCCTTGTTTTGCGCCTGTGGCGCTTTTCTCTCACCTGCCGCGTGCGCACTATTGTCGCAAGGCCGCTCCTGACTATTCTGCGTTGCAGGGGAATGGGGCAAGCCGCCATAGGTGACGCGCGTCCCGTCCGTGTCTGGGGAGTCGGGGCATATCGTGACCACGATAGTCATTCTTGCCGTCCTGATCGGGGCGATCGTGTTCGTTCTACGGATGAAGCCTGCCGCTGCGCTGGAGGCCGCTGGAGCGGCCGGGGCTGCCGAGGGGGGCAAGAAGCCGTTCATCCTTCCCGAACGGGCGAAGACGGTCATCCTGTTCGTCGCCAGCATGCTCATCGGACTCACCGTCTCGATGTACCTGAACCCGCCCGTCGTCTTCGTTCTGCTCGGAGCCGCTGCCTTCGTCGTCTACTACCGCACCGACAAGGGAAAGCAGAAAGTCGACAAGCACCTCGGCGGCCTGAAGACGGTTGTCGCAAAATCGGCGGCCACGGCGCAGGCGGCGGGGCAAGAGCTGGCGCAAAACGTCGCGAATGCCGCCGATCGCAGCGGTGAGCCGATCTTCAATCTACCCAAGGCGGGAGCGCCGTCTGCGCAGCCCGATCAACTGCTCGACCAGCTGGTGTCGAGTGTCCGCGTCGGGCGTGCCGCGCGCAAGGCGTTGGACGGCGATCTGTTGCCCGCCCTCGCAAGCGCGAACGACATTGAGAAGAAGGCGCTGGCGACGGCAGTCAAAAGCCAGCGTGCGACCTTCTCCGAAGGCCGGAAGATCGCCGACGCCTCGATCCGCGAATTTGCTCGCCTTGCCGCTCTGGACGCTGTCGCGGTGGCGGCGGCGCTCGAGGCAGTGCTCGTCAGGGAAAACGTCGCGTCGGACGCGGGCCTCCTGGCGCTGTTCCGCCAGATGGCCGCGAGCGTCGGCATGGCGAGCTTCGATGACGTTGGATACCAGAAGCTTGTCCAGGATGCGTGGCTCCGCGCCACCGAAAATCCCGGCATGACGAATTCTCCGGTCTAAGGGGGCGATAATGGCGATGGTTCTTTCCCGCCCGGTCAAGACGCTCGCCCTTGGCGGCGCTGTCGGTCTCGCGCTCGGGGCGCTTACCAATATCGGCCTGTTGCCGCTGGGCGCGGTCACAAGTCTTCTAGGCGGCGGCCCTGTCATCATGGGTGAGGCTACCGAGGCCAACTTCGAGACGTATGAAGCGCCCGGCGCGCTGGCCGCGATCTACAACAACAGCGGCTATGAAAATGCGGGCTACAGCGACTTTCATCTCCGGGCGTATGCGGTGAACTTCGCAGACGCCGTGCGTCAGGTTTGCGGCAACGCCTCGGCCTTCAAGACCTCCGAGGTTGACGCCATGCGGAACAAGACGGCCTCGGACATGATCGACAGCATTACGCCCGAGAAGGGGATGGAGATGTTCCTGAATCAGTTGCAGGCATATGGCCGCATGGCGCAGGACCCCCGCGCCATCAAGGAGTTGATCCCCGCATACGATGCCAATGAAATCCCTGGGGATGCCCAGCAGGACGGCATGCGGTTCGTCAATGAATTCGGTTGTCAGGGCGGGACGATGAACCGCTTCTCACGCAACCTCCGCAACTACATGAAGGGCGGTGGCGGGGCGGAGTAGGTCCCCTAAGCCGCGCGAATCTCAATAGAGAGCTAGATACTGCGCAGTTTCGCAACCTTCGCTGCAAAAGCCTGCGTGTTGGCTCGATCTCCTTCGAGCCCCATATGTTGGGTTTCGATGTCCCACAAATAGGTAAAAATCTCATTCTCGCTGATCCCTGACCTAATGAGCGAGGTGAGTTCTATTGCGTAGCTGTCGTACTCATCGTGCGCTGCCTCAATCTCAGATACGCCGATGGGATCCCATTCATATAGCATAGCTCTCTTTATGTCCCTTAGCATTTCGTCTTGTCTAGAATTTTCCATTATTTCCCCCGGTAATTACCGTAATAACCCGTCCGCTTTTTGAGTTCACTATAACTGTGATGTTGTTATTTTTGTCATAGTATCCGGTTGTTCCGGGCCTTGTGCTATAAGATTTTCCCGTTTTTATAGTGTTCTCCACAACTGACGGCATTATGCCGCGGTTCTGCATTTGATCGAATGCGTGGCCGCTGTATTCTCTTTGGCCAACCTTGCCTCCTTGATTGCGGCGCGGTTGGAAGCTCGGATTTTGGAGTTCAAATCCCCGCGAACCACGAAAGCCGGTTGCTTTGCTTTTACCCTCGTATGCCTTGTTGTCGTTCGCCGCGATCTGTGCCGAGAACGGTGGGCGACGTCCCCCGTTGCCGCCATTGCTGCCGTTCCCTCCGGCCACGACCTTCGGGCCGGAAAACTTCCCCCGCCATTGAGCGAACCAGGCGCGCGCGCCGCCATTATTGCTGCCGCGCTGCGCTGTGACCGTGCGGGAGGAGAGCCAGCGCCGGGCATCGGCTGCACGGGCGCTATAGCTCGCTCGCAGGAACTGCCCGGAACGGACGGTCACGCCTCGCGCCGCGTTGAAGAAGCTACGCCGCTGGGCGGCGAGGGCGTTCTGGCTTTGGGGATTGTTGCGCCAGAGCCGCGCGGCAGGCTGCTGGCTGGGACTGCGGAAGATCGAAAAGCGGTTCTGGTTGGCGGCCTGCTGACGGGGCAGGGGGCGGCCATATTGTTGTCCCTGCTGCTGGGGGCTGCGGAAGATCCGGAATCCGCCTTGCGCCTGCTGCGGCCTCTGAACGCCCTGCTGGGGACGGAAGCCCGGCTGTGAACGTGGCTGTTGCCACGCCCTCTGCCGCTGCATCTGCATTTGACGCTGCGCCTGCTGCTGGCGCATCTGCTGGTCGCGCAGCATCTGTTGCTGGCGCATCGCCTGCTGGCGCTGCATCTCCTGCTGGCGCTGCAACTGCTGTTGCTGCTGCCATTGTTGCTGGCGGTAGAAATTGTTGTTCTGCGCCAGCGCCTCAACTGGAATGGCGAGCTGAAGCGCCATTCCGAGGACCAGCGTCAGTTTTCCCGCGCCTCGCCAGATCAATTGAGCCTCCCCGCACAGCTCCGCCTGCGGCCACGCTACAATGTTAACGCGCGCGAAACCAAGCCTCTCCCTCGCTGCGTGCAATGTCGCGGGAGGTTCTGAAGAAGGGGGAGCCCTTCTGGGGCGGAGCGGGACTACGCCACGTAGGTGGAGGTTCTTCCTATGTTCCGCTAGTTCGGTTAAGCTTGGGGCATGGCGAAGGGATTTGAGTTCAAGCTCGGTGGCCGCACCGTGAACCAGAAGCAGTTTATGGACGGCATCAAACAAAAGATGCTCGATCAGGCCTTCGCGGCGATCGAGGAAAAGGTGCGCGGCACGGCCGGGGCTATTGTCGATCCCCAAACCGGGAAGCGGCCCGCCGTATTCGTGCGTCGCAAGGGCAATGACGGGTATGTCATTCGTACCGAGGGTTCTCCCGAGTTTGCGCGGGAGCTGGAGCGGCGTCTGGGATTGGAGAAGGGCCAGGTTGAGAACGTGACTGTTGCCGCCAAGGAAGTTCCTCACGTCTATCTGGCCCATGCATCGGAAGATCACGAATCCCTTGCAAGGCCTCTTGCCGAAAAGCTCATGGCGGCGGGGATCGAAGTCTGGCTTGACGCTTGGGAAATCAGGACGGGCGACAGCCTGCGCCGCAAGATGGAGAGCGGGCTCTCAGACTGCACGCACTTCGTGGTCCTTCTGACCGAAAATTCCATCGGCAAGCCCTGGGTCGAAACTGAGATCGACGCGGGCTTCCTTCAGGCCGTCCAGGGTGAGTCACGTTTCATGGGCCTGCGTATCGGCGTGCCGATCACGCGCCTGTCGCCGTTCCTGAAAACGCTGCGTTGTCCTGAGACGGATCTGGACGATGAGGCCGAGGTCGCTGCGCTCATCGCCGACATTCACGGTGTCAGCACAAAGCCGCCGCGGGGCGAGAAGCCAACCTACGTCCAGAACGCGCCGTCAGGGATCGAAGGTTGGTCGGCGAGCGCCGTGGCGGTCGCCCGCTATCTCGTTACAAACAGCGTCAACGGCTGCAAGTTCGATCCGCAAACGACCGTCGCGAAGGTGGCCGAAGCGACCGGGCTTCCCGAGGAAGATGTCAGACTCGGTGTTCTGGATTTGTCAGACAGTGCTCTGATCGAAACCCAGCGAATGGACGATATGCGGTTCTGGCCGCTCATCGGACTCTTTGTGGAGTTCGACCGCCACTTCCTCGATTTCGATAATCAGAAGGACGCGGTGGCTGTTGCAAACCGCCTGGTGAGCGAGGGCGTCAGTCAGGCGGACATCGCCGAAGATGTGGCGTCCTGGTTCGCAGACTGGCCCGTCCGGAGGCTGAACAGCGCGCTCGCCTATCTCGAAGAGAGCAAGGTGATAGATGCGCATCATTCACTGGGTCAGCCTCCATACGTGATGTCGTTTCTCTTCGTGACGGACCGGACGCGGCGGTTCGTAAGGGATCACGGCTAAGGCAGTTTTGGCTCTTTCGTAGAGTGCAAGATGTTCGGGTAGTACCCGCAAATCTTGGCAAAGGAGGCCCGCTGCGCGCCTCCTGTTGCATTCCTCCCGGCCATTGGCGCTCTCTCAGGCCCTTCGGACCTTCGCTCACGCCACCGCAACGACTGGCCGTTGCATCACCAGTCAGGAGCGTTCCTGCTCCCGACACCCATGACCAGGCGTATGCCGCCCTGGACCTGCACCAAGGCATCGGCCTTGGGTGCGAGCAAAGGGCGTTCCTGCCCTTATGCAATCCTGACCAACCCTACGCGGATTGGATGCGCGCCACCGTTTCGCCGTTGGACCACGACCGGGAGATTTCGCTCTCCCGGACCCATCGATCGCCGCCGCCAAACTGCACGGTACGGCACTGCATTCGTGCGGAAGAAGTTGCGAATGCATCCTAGTAGGAAATTTAATGTCCTTTAATGTCGCATCGTTTGAGTGAAGAGGGCATGTCGGTGGCCGACGACGCAAAGTGGCTTGGCGAGGCAACAACCGTCCGCCGCGCTGGCGATGTGGACCGGGAAATCGGTCTTCGCTTGCGGGCCTTTCGGACACTCATCGGCGTAACGCAGGCTTCTCTTGCCGACGCGGCTGGTCTGACGTTCCAGCAGATCCAGAAGTATGAAACCGGCAAAAGTAGACTGTCGGCGAGCATGTTGTGCCGCTTCGCAGATATTCTTGGTGTGCAACCCGGCGCATTGCTTCCAGCGGGGGCATCGGACCCCGACGGGCAGGGGTGGGACGTGCTGGCGGCCAACCAGCGATTGGCCTACCTGCTGACCAGGTTGCAGGCCCTGCCGCCCGTCAAGTTCAAGAAGGTGCTTGATCGTCTGGAGCGCAACATTGAAGGACGGGCTCGAAGCGTTCCGACACCTTCAGCGCGAAGCAACGACGCATGACAGAGGTGCCGTTCCTGCGGGTCCGGGCCGCGGAGCATCTCATCCGGGCCCTTGCGCGCTGGATTGATGACGACGTGCTTGATGACGTTGCGGCAACATTGCTGGCCGAGTTGTCGGATGATCTGCCACAGGACGATCGGGCTATCCGCGAGGCCGCGCTCGATCTTTTGACGAGCATCACCGCGCAGGATGTCGCCGGACCTCTGGCGGACTGGCTGGGGCCGCGCAGAGGCGCGAAGCGCTGAGCGGCAAGCATGAAAAACGCCGCCCCGAACGAGACGGCGTTTCCCCTATACAGTGTCGATCGGAGCCCGCACGCCTCGTAAGGGCGAAGCGCTAGGCGGGCGGGCTGATCCGTCGCTTGGGTGGACCGATCAGGCCGTCGCCTGAGTCTTCCAGCGGCGCTGACGGCGAACCGCCACGCCCGCAGCGCCAAAGCCTGTAATCATAAGCGCCCAGGTTCCCGGTTCGGGAACGCCCGCAGCGACGGAATACAGGTCGATCTTGCCTTGGATATAGGCGCTGTTGACCGCGTTTTCCTTGGTCCAGAACTCGGAGGCAGGGTTGCCGCCGATCAGGAAGCCCGCGAGGTTGAGCGTGTAGACCTCGTTGCCGATCATGAAGGTGTCGGACAGGGAGTTGAAATTCATCGTCACCCGGTCAGCGCAGCCGTTCGCGTTGATCGGCGCGTTTTGCGACTGGCCATTGGCGCAGGGGTTGCTGCTGTTCGGCGTCTCCAAATGGGAGAAGTTGTAGTTGAAGGTCTTCGAGCCGAGATTCTGGCCGTTGACGATCACGTCAGCGCTGAAGGCCAGCGCAATGCCGGTGATCGAGGTGCCGCTGCCGATCGGACGGTTCACATGCTCGAACGTGCCGATCGTGAAGACACCCGAGGAGCCGGGCGGATTGACGGTGACCGGGCCGAACGCCGAGCCGACGAAGTTATAGCCGCTTTGGCCCGAGCCCTGGGAGTCGCCCCAGCGCACCTTGGCGTTGCCGGTCCCGTTACCTGTGTAGCCGACGTTCGAGCCGCCGAGGATGTTGGACCAGGTCCCCGTCACGTTTTGGAATTCGACGGTCGCGGCGCTGGCAGGTAGAGCGGAAATAGCGAGAAGAGAAAGTCCGGCAAGTGTGGCCGAGCGCATACGCGCTCCCGAGCAAGCCAACTGTTTCATTGAATAAGCCCCTTTATGAGAACGTTGTTCTGCCTCACCCAGGGTTGTCGGTAATCACCAAATTACTCGCAGGCAACCACATGTTAAGAATTGTGATCGGCGAGGCTTAAAAGTTCACCGGAGGCGGGAATTTCTCGCCTTTTGGGTGTTGCGAACCTCGGCGTCGTTGGCGGCGGCCCGTAACGTGCTGATATCGCACACATCAAAGTGGTGTGAATAAGTCATACCTTATGGTATGATGATGAAGAGAGGTGAGCCATGCCCACAGTTGAAAAGAGAACGATCAGCCTACCCAGTGACCAAGCCGCGTTTATCGATGCGAAGGTCGAGTCTGGCGACTATGCGTCGGTCAGTGAAGTCGTCCGAGCCGGTCTGCGCGCTTTGAGAGAGCGTGACGAGGCTGTCGAGCGCTGGCTGCGCGAGGAAGTGCTGCCGACCTATGAGGCGACCAAAGCGGACCCGTCGCGGGTGCTGTCGTCAAAATCCGTCTTTGCCAATATTCGTGCGCATCACGAGGAGCGCCTGAAGGACCGCAAGTGATCCGCCGCGCCGTTGTTTATACGCCCGAAGCGGAGGCCGATCTTCTCGCGCTGTACCAATGGATAGCCGATGCGGCCACGCCCGGAACAGCGTTTGCCTACGTTGATCGCATCGAGAAATTTCTCGATGGTTTTGAGGTCGCTTCCGAGCGGGGAACCCGTCGCGACGATCTCGCGCCTGGGCTGAGGACGGTCGGCTTCGAGCGGCGTCTGACCATCGCATTCACCGTGAATGATAGAAGCGTGACGATTCTTCGCATCTTCTATGGCGGTCAGGATTGGTCGGCGGCGCTGTCCGAGCGCTAGCGTCGGAGAAGGCTTGGGGCTTCGCCCCCGGCGCGCTCCAAGAGCCTTCCGCCCGGCTTCATCCGCGCTGCGCGCTCCTTGCAGCCGGGTCCCCGCGAAGGCTCCCTCCGCTTGCACCCCCATTCTCGCCGAAGGGCAAGGGTTCAGATGAACCCAATCCCAAGGAGAAAGAGAATGGAGAAAACCCGAACGAATACAAAACCCCGCATCTATGTGGCCTGCCTCGCGGCCTACAATAGCGGCACCCTGCACGGCGCATGGATCGACGCTGGCCTTGGTGAGGACGAGGTGAGGGGGGAGATCGCCCGCATGCTGGCGGCATCGCCGGAGCCGGACGCCGAAGAATACGCGATCCATGACTATGAAGGTTTTGAGGGCGCGACCATCGAGGAATATTCCGGCATCGGGCGCGTGTGCGAACTCGCCGGATTCATCGCCGAACATGGCGAACTTGGCGGCGCGGTGCTCTCGCATTTCGGGGGCGATCTGGACGAGGCGCGCGGCGCGCTGGAAGATCGTTATCTGGGACGCTACCGCAGCCTTGCCGACTACCTGGAGGGCGTGACCGAAGAGACGATCAGCGTCCCCGACGCGCTGCGCTACTACATCGACTATGAGGCGATGGCGCGGGATGCGGACATCAACGGCGATGTCTTCACCATCCAGCTCGGCCATCACGAGGTGCATGTGTTCAGCGGTCATTGAGCGCCTGATTGTCCGGCGGGTTGCAGGCCTCCCTGCAACCCTGCCCCGAGCGGCGAGCGTGCGGGGTGAATGGTCAAGGACGCAGCCATGGCCGCGCCGTGAGGCTTCCTTGACCAGAGGGGGCGCTAAAGCTCCCTTCTGGCGGCGTTCGGCGGGGGCTGATCGGGTTTAACGTCCGTCAGTTCTTCCGCGATTTCTTCTGTATGCGTGTCCAGCCGTTCGCGCTGTTTGCGTTCGAGAACGAGGGCTTCGCGATAAGCGTCGCGCTGCTTAAGTGCCTCATGAGCGACGATGGTCGTGATCTGAATCTGCAATTTGAGGGTCTCGACTTCGGAACTGTCGATTGCCTCGATGGGGGGGCGTCTGCTGTCTCTCTTTCGGCGAAGGTGATCTATCGCTCTCTGTTCGAGTAACGCTCCCACAATTTTGTCGATCGCCCACACCAACAATCCTGCCGCCGTTGTCGCCACGCCCGCAACGAGGGCGCCTTGGTCCGTAAGCGGCGGCACGATGATCCTCCCGATCAATGGAGCTGGTGCTTATCGTGAAGTCTTGCTCTGAGATCCAAGATGGTTTTCGCGGTCTCCTTGTTCAAGTCTCTGAGCTGGGATTCGCGCCTATCTTTATCTAAAAGAAGCTCGTCTATAGTCTCTTCAAGCTCTTTGGTTCGATTTTTTCGTCCGAATATACTGAATAGCTTCATCGAAATTCTCCCGTTGGTGGGGTTTAATTCTTAAATCCTATATCATGAATTGCTCCCTTCTGGCGAGTGGGACGGGGCCGCTAGGTCGTTTGGATCGGTAGAGTCGGATCGGTCCAAACCGTCGGGCCGGTTTACAAGCCCGCGTTGTATGTGACAGATTTGACAATAAAGTCGGAAAGTCGGGCGAGAATGGCGCAACGGAAGAAGCCGAGGGCGACCTGTACGGTCACCGAACAGATGAAAGCTCACATCGAAGAGCTCGCTATTGAGATCAAGCTCGGACGCGGTAATCAGGGAATGGCCTATCGCCGCCTCGTAGCGCTGGCGTGCGAGAATCCTCACCACCCCAAAAGGGACTTTGACGCCCTCGCGCAGCAAACCGCGAATGGTGCGCCTGTCGTCTATAAGAGCTGTGTGATCGACATCAAAGCGCAGGATCAGACGCTATTCCAGAGCTATGCCCGAATTCACCGGATTGGTTCGTTCGATGGGGTGTTTACCGATATGATCTATCGGGGCTTGTCCTTTCATCTGGACCAACTGGAAAAGTAACTACCCGCGCTCGTCAGGCCGCAACCGCGCCAGCATTTCCTCAATCGCAACGTCCGCGAACTCCACTTCCTCTAATGGCGGCCTTTGCGGGGCGGGCAGGGCGTGCGGCCTGTTCGACAGCCACGCATATTTGTCGGGGCGGCCTCGCACATCGCGGAGCATGCCGCCCATTTCGCGGCGCTCCCAGAAGTTGGGCATCTCCACCGTGAAGAACCCGTGGTCGCGGGATTCCAGCAATCCCATCTCGCCGCCCGTCGCGCGGCGCACGTCTTCCACCTGAAGGACGGGGCGCGATTGTTCGACCAGGTTGTCGCCCGAGCCGTTGACCTGGTTGTTCGAGACGTTGAAGCCGCGCACCATCACGCTCGTCTTCCCCGAGCGGTGCTCGATCTCCTTGAGCGTGTCGGTATCGGGGAGGCCGCGATAGACCGTATGGGCGACCGCTTTCTTCCAGATGCGGGCGGTTTCCCGGCCATACTTCGCCTCGATCTGCGCCGCCGCGTTCTGGAATACACCGAGAAAATTGATCCCGCCTTCGCGGTAGAGCGTCAGGATTTCATAGAAGTTAGAGACATAGAGCTGCCCCCATTCCTCACCGACGACGAGCGCGCGAAGCGGCCCGTGCGCGTCGGCGAAGCGTTCGATGACGGCGGCGGCCATCGCGCCGACAAAGGTGCGGCTGGTATCGCTGCGGGCCGATCCGATGATGAAAAGCGCGGTGCGCTCATGCTTCATGTCCGCCGGATCGAACGAGTTGGATTCTGTCGCGGCCCGCGCCGCCGATCCGGGCTGAAAGCCCTGCAAGCGTTCGATGATGGCCGAGGAATAAGCGTTCCACTGATCGCGCGATCCCGTGAGGCTCGCGATCTGGCGGCACATGCCCGCATCGTCCTCAAGCCGTGAATCCGACGCCCAGACGAGAAGGTCGTCCGCGATCTCCTCGCGCCCGCGTCCAAAGAAGTCCCACAAGCCTCCCGGCGAGCATCGCCAGCGCTGCGACGGGAAGAGCGCCGTGATCTTGTTGTAGAGCGCAAACGCTGTCCTCACGCCCTGACCGATCCAGCGGCTTTTCGGGTCGGGATCGATCGGCACGAGATACGAGGCCGCATCATACGCGGCCTCGCCCACGAGCCCGTGAAGCTCGGGACGCCGGGCGACCTCTAAAAGCCGCGTGTTGAAGTTATACGTCTCGCCCGGATAGCCGTAGAGACGCCCCGGATTGATGAAGCGCACGCGGTATCCCTGGCGCTCCAGCGTCTTCCATGACGCCCACGAAAGTTCGCCGTCCTTGGGGTCGGTGATGATCTTGGTCAGGTGCGCGGTGCGCGGCGAGACGAGATTGACGCCCAGGAAGCGGGTCAGCTTCCCTTTGCCCGCCTGCGCGTCGATGGCGACGGGTTCGGTACCGCCATAGACGAGCGCGCGGCCATTGAAGAAGCCAAGCTCGATCCCGCGCCGGAGCCTGCCGGAAGAGGGGGCGGGCACGCTCATAACAACCCCGATTGTTCGAGGCCGTCCGGATCGTTCAGTTGCGCATTGCCAAGTTGTCCGCTTGGGTTGGCGTCCAGCATGGCGCGAAGCTGGGCGGCGGCGAGCGCTTCGGCGCGCTCGCGTGCGATCCGCGCCTGCGCCGCGTCCTGCCATGCGAGGCGCTGCTGGGCATGGGACTCGAACATCCAGAAGAACTGGTAGATCTCCATCAGGCGGCCAAAGCTCATCGCCGCACCTCCTCATCGTCCCAATCGGCATACTGAAACTGGCGCGGCGGCGGTGCGGCGTCGGTGGGCGCATAGCCCCGCGTGGCTTCGTAGAGCGGGCAGCGCGCATGGCCGCAGGGGTGATTGGTCGCCTGTGGGACCGGACGCGGCGGCGGGGCGGGCATTGTAGACATCGGCCCGGAAGAGGTGCGCGACATGGACGAGATCATCGCCCATCTCGCCGCCCAGCCTTGGTCGAACGGCAAGGTGATCACCACGGGCGGCTCGTACAACGGCGACACCTCGGACTGGTCGACCAGCCGGCCGGCGCCGGCATTGGTTGGGGCCGTGCCGATGGCGGTGGACTTCGACGCCTATCGCAACCTGTTCTTCCCGGGCGGGGTCGCCAACGACTGGTTCCGCAACGGCTGGGCCGAGAACGCGCGCGAGATCGACCTCGGCCGCGACGGCGAAGGGCAGGGCCTGGATTGCCGGAAGCGGGTCGAGGACTGCGCCAAGCTGTTTCCGATCCTGCAGCCGGTGGACGGCGATAGCGACTTCACCCTGCTGCGCCAGGCGCTGGCCGGGAGGGGCGAGCATTGGGGGCCGGAGTCCTATGCCGGCGATCGCGGCTTTCGCGACGACAAGGGGACCAACGGCTACACGATCTTCGGCTCCTCGCCCGCAAATGCGCTCGCCGAGATCCGCCGTCAGCGCAAGCCGGTGCAGTACTGGGGATCGTGGATGGACGCCGGGACGGCGGACGCGGCCCTAGCGCGCTATCGCTCGGCGCCTGAGGTTCCGGCTGAGCTTTGGATCACCGGCAACAACCATTCCCAGCGGGTGAGCGGCGATCCCTTCGCCCCCAATCGCAAGACGCCCTTGCCGGCCGTTGACGTGCAGATCCGCATCCGCGACGAGTTCAAGCGCCGCATCATGGCCGGCGGCGAGACCCATAGGGTCATCAACTACTACGTCATGGGCGCGGACGTGTTTCGCAGGACGGCGGTCTGGCCGCCGGAGGGCGTGAAGCCGGTGCGGCTGTCCCTGGCCGAGGGGCGTCGTCTGGTCGGCAAGGCCGGGGGAGCTGGCGGCCACGACCGCTACGACATCGACTTCACCGCGACGACCGGGGACAAGACGCGCTGGTCCACTCAGGGCGGTAATCCGCCGGACTATCCCGACCGGCGCGAGGCCGACGCCAAGCTGATCGTCTATGACGGACCGGCCCAGGCCGAGGACATGGAACTGGCCGGCTATCCGGTGGTGACGCTGCACATGGCGTCCAGCCACGACGATCCGGCGGTGTTCGCGTACTTGGAGGACGTCGCGCCGGACGGACGCGTGACCTACGTCACCGAAGGGCAACTGCGCTTGGTCAGCCGCAAGATCGCCGATCCGGCCAGTCTGCCCTATGACCAGGGACCCGCGCCGCACAGCTTCAACCGCGCTGACGCCCTGCCGGTGCGGCCGGGCGAGGTGATGGAGGTGAAGTTCGCCCTGCTGCCGACGGCGGCGCTCATCCGCAAGGGCCATCGGCTGCGGCTGGCCATCGCCGGGCACGACGCCGACACCTTCCGTCGTTATCCCGCCAACGGTTCGGCCAGCTTCGACATCCACTACGGGGCCAGGACGCCCAGCGCCATCGAACTGCCGATGCGCAAGTGGAAGCCGTGAGCGCCGAGGCGCTCTTCCCCCGATGAAAGCGATCTGACGAATGCGTCTGAAGTTATTGCAAGTCCTGATGATTTCGGCTGCCGTCGCGGCGCTGCAGCCGACGGCGGCCCTCGCCCAGCCGGCGCCAGCGACTGGCGTCAAGCCGGAGGGCTGGAGCGATCGGTCGTACTATCTGACCATGCGCGACGGGGTGAAGGTGGCGATCAGCCTCTACTTCCCTGGCCGGGCCGAGCCGAAGGCCAAGACCCCCGCCATGCTGCTGCAGACCCGATATGGACGGGCCACCGAGGCGCGCTACGGCGAGCACTGGCGCAAGGCTGGCTACGTGGTGGCCATCGTCGACACCCGTGGCTCGACCGCCTCGTTCGGTCCGCGCGCAGTGGACATCGGCCCCGAAGAGGTGCGCGACACCGACGAGATTGTCGCCCACCTGGCCGCCCAGCCCTGGTCGAACGGCCAGGTCGTGGCTTCCGGCGTTTCCTATTCAGCCGACACCGCCGACCGCGCGACCAGCCGCCCGGCGCCGGCCCTGATCGCCGCCGTCCCGCGGCAGACCGACTTCGACGCCTATACGAACCTGTTCTACCCGGGCGGCGTCACCAACGACTACATGCTGAATGGCTGGGGCGGCTATACGCGCGAGATCGACCAGGGCCGCGACGGCCGCGACGGCGGCCTCGACTGCGCCAAGCGGGCGGAGGATTGCGCCAAGCTGTTCCCGACCCTCCAGCCGGTCGATGAGGACGCGGACCGCAAGCTGTTGCGCGAGGCGGTGAGCGGGCGCACGCGGTGGGGGCCGGACGACTACGCCGGCGCGCTGTTCCGCGACCAGAAGGGCCTGAACGGCTACACCATGTTCTCGTCGTCGCCGGCCGCCGACCTCGCCGGCATCCGGGCGCAGAAGAAGCCCGTGCAATATTGGGGTTCGTGGATGGACGCCGGCACAGCGGCCGCGGCCCTTGATCGCTTCCGCTCGGCGCCGGAGGTCCCGGCCGAGGTCTGGATCACCGCCAACAACCATGGCGGCAATGTCGGCGCCGATCCGTTCGATCCCACGCGCAAGACGCCTCTGCCCAGCGTCGACGAACAGTTCGCCAGCCACTTCGCATTCGTCGACCGAGTCCGCTCCGGCCAGAAAATCAAGCGGTCGGTAAACTACTATGTCCTGGGTGCAGGGACCTATCGCAAGTCGGTGAGCTGGCCCCCGGCCGGCATGAGCCCCCAGCGTCTGCTTCTGGACGCCGGCGGCAAGCTGACGAGCGGCAAGGCCGCGGCCGGCGTCGACCGCTACGACGTGGACTTCACCGCCAGCACCGGCAAGGCGACCCGCTGGACGACCAATTTCGGGGCGCCGCCGGCCTATCCCGATCGCCGCGAGGCGGACGCCAAGCTGATCGTCTATGACGGCCCGGTCATGACCCAGGACATGGAGCTGGCCGGCTATCCGGTGGTGAAGTTGAAGCTGGCGACCTTGTCGAGCGACCCGGCGGTGTTCGCCTATCTGGAGGACGTCGCGCCGGACGGACGGGTGACCTATATCACCGAGGGGCAGTTCCGCGCGATCCACCGCAAGCCCGCCGATCCGGCGAAGCTGCCCTATGACCAGGGCCCCGCGCCGCACAGCTTCGACCAGGCCGACGCCCTGCCGGTGACCCCGGGAGAGGCCTTCACCCTGGAGTTCGCGTTGGCGCCGACCGCGGCGCTGATCCGCAAGGGCCATCGCGTGCGCCTGGCCATCGGCGGGGCCGACGCCGACACCTTCCATCGCTTCCCGGCGAGCGGATCCGAGCGGTTCGAGATCCACCGGGGCGCGGACAGTTCGGTGGTCCTCCCCATGCGAGCCTGGCGTCCTTAGTGACGACGAGGCCCCCTCCGAACCTCGGAGGGGGCCTTTTTCTTGGCGACGACGAGCAGCGCCCATCAGGCGCGGGCGGCGGCCCGGGCGCGAACCTGCGGATCGACCGCCGCATCCAGGCAGCAGCGGGTTTCGAAGGTCAGCGCCCTTTCCAACCGCTCGCGCAGGTCATTGGCGCGGGCCTGCTTGAGCCGCCGACGCGAGACCGCGGGCAGGGCGAGGAGGCGGCGGGCGAGTTCTTCCGCTTCCTGGGCAAGGCGGCCGGGCGGGACAGCCGCGTGGGCTAGGCCGTGGGCGACCATCTGTTGGGCGTTCAGCCGCGCGCCGAGCCACAGCACCTGGTTGGCGACGACGGCGCCAGCCCGCTCGGGTAGCAGCACGCTGGCGGCGCCGGTCGGGAACAGCCCGTGCGAGGCCTCGGGGCAGAACAATACGGCGTCTTCGGCGACCAGGCAGAAATCGGCATTGAGCGGCCAGGCCGCGCCCCCGCCGACGATCCAGCCCTGGGCCGAGCAGATGACCGGCTTATCGCCGAACATCATGGCGCGGGTCGCATCCTGGAGATGGCCGACGAAGGCCTCGGCGCCCTTGGCGTCGATCGTGCCCGCCGCCAACTCCTCCAGGTCGTCGCCGGCGCAGAAGGCCCGGCCGGCGGCGTCGAGGATCACCACCTCGGCCGTCTCGGAGGCGACTGCGCGGGCCAGGGCGGCGGCGAGCTGGGCGGCGAGGTGGGCGTTGATGGCGTTCAGGCGGCGCGGACGGTTGAGGGTCACGCGGGCGACGCCCGCGTGTTCGGCGTAAAGGATGGGGGACATGCTCAAATCTCTTCGGCGGCGCGGCGCTTGAGGGCGACCTTGTCGATCTTGCCGATCGGCAGCAGCGGCAGGTCGGGTTCGATCACGAAGCGCTTGGGGATTTTGTAGTTGGCCAGGCGCGTGCGGCAGTGGGCTTCCAGCTCGGCGATCTCGAGCGCGCCGTTCGGCTGGACGTAGGCCACGCCCACCTCCTGCCAGACAGGATCGGGGGCGGCGACCACCGCGACCTGGGCGACGGCCGGATGGGCCTCGATCGCCGTCTCGACCTCGCGCGGATAAACGTTGTAGCCGCCGGACTTGTACATCTCCTTCAGCCGCCCGACGATCCGATAGCGGCCGTCCGGCCGGCGCGCGGCCAGGTCGCCGGTGCGAAAGAAGCCGTCGTTCGTGAAGGCCTGCGCGGTGGCCTCGGGGCGGTTCCAATAACCGATCAGATTGAAGGGCGAGCGGGTCTGGACCTCGCCGGGTTCGCCATCGGGGACCTGGCGACCATCGGCGCCCGCCAGCCGGATCTCGACCTCGGGGAAGGCCTCGCCGACCGTCCGGCTCAGCACGTCGAGGTCGCTGGTCGGGGTGACGATGGTGATGCCGAGCGCCTCGGTCATGCTGTAGTTGGTGGCCATGTTGGGCTGGACGGCCTGGAGCCGCTCGATCAGCTCGCGCGACATGGCCGCGCCTTCCCACAGGATGAACTGCACGGCGGACAGGTCGTAGTCCTCAAAGTCCGGCAGCGAGATCTGGAGCTGGAAGACGCTGGGCACCGAGCCCCACATCGTCACGCGCTCGCGTTCCATCAGGGCCAGGCATCCGGCCGGATCGAACTGCTCCATGAAGATTAGCGTCCCGCCGGCCAGCAGGCACGGCAGGCTGATGTCGATCACGCAGCCGACGTGGTTGATCGGGAAGTAGTTCACCGCTCGGAACGGCGACAGCGGCCAGAGCCGGTTCTGCGACAGGCAGAAGGCGGCGATGCCGTCGTGGGCCAGCAGCGCGCCCTTTGGCGCGCCGGTCGAGCCGGAGGTGTAGACGATCAGGCACGGATCGCGCCCGCCGCAGCCGGCGCGTGCGGCGTCCAGGGCGGCGTCCGAGATGCTGGTCCCGGCGGCGAGGAACTCGGACATCGCCATTGCGCCGACAGGCGTGCGTTCGCCGTCGAAGGCCACGACGTGGCGCAGGGTGGGCGCTGCGGCCTGCAGGGCCGCGACGTCCTCGTCATAGCGCCGGCCCTCGATGTCGCTGCGGGTGACGAGGACGCTGGGCTGGGCGTCGGTGACGACGTGCAGCATCTCGCCGCGCTGGTAGCGGGGATTAAGGCCGACCCAGATCGCGCCGATCGAGGCGGTGGCCAGGAACACCGTCAGATAGTCGGGGTGCGGCGTCTGCAGGGTCGCGACCCGGTCGCCCTTTCGCACGCCGGCCGCCAGCAGAGCGCGGGCGAGGGCGTCGACCGACGCGTTCAGCTCAGCAAAGCTGATACGCCGATCGCCCAGCACCAGCGCCTCGTCGTCTGGATGTCGTTCGGCGAGCCAGGCGGCGTAGTCGCTGATCCGGGGCAGGAGGGGCGGCTGGGTCATTCGGCGGCCTTCAGATGCGATGGAGCGGCCCGGCGGGCCGACGCGAAGAGGAGGGGCAGGGAGGCGAGCGCCATGACGCCGGGTGCGATCGCAGCCACGCGGGCCAGGCCGTCAATGTCGCCGTGCGCCAGTTGCAAGGCGACGCCGACGACGCCGGGGCCGAGCGCCAGGCCGAGCTTTTCGGTGGCGGTCCAGACGCCGGTGAAGACGCCCTCGTCGCTCGAGCCGCCGGCCTCGGCGTGAATCAGGTGGGCGACGATGGTGTAGGGCAGCACCTGCATGCCGGCGAACGGCAGGCCCGCGAGGGCGAATAGCGGCAGGGCCAGCGGCCAGGAGAGCCGGGCGCCCGCCGCCCATCCCAGGGCCGCGGCGCTGAACGCGAACAGCAGCGCCGCGCCGCTCAAGGCGCGGGCCTCCCCGATGCGGCCCCCGATAAAGGCCCAGGCCGGCACCGCCAGGGTGGTGGCGCCCAGCATTGCGATCATGGCCAGGCCGATCTCGCCCTCGGTGCGCCCGAAGGACTTGGTGACGAGATAGGGGATGGCGGCCGAGACGACGCCGACGGCGGTCAGTTGCAGCACATAGGCCAGGGCGAGGAGGCGAAAGCGCCGGTGGCGGAACGCGCGGCCGAGCTGATCGCGCAGCCGCGGCGCGGTGGCGCCTGATGGGCGCTCGGCGGCGACGTCGCGCCCGCGCAGCATCAGGATCGGGCCGAACATCGCCAGGGCGCAGGCGGCGGCGATGGCCAGGGACATCACGCCATAGCCGCCGCGCCCGCCGCCGGCCGCCTGGACAATCAGCGGCGCGACGCCGGCGCCGGCCAGCACGCCGACCATGGCTACGCCCATGCGCCAGGCGACCAGGCGCGCGCGGGTCTGCGCGGTGTCGCCGACCTCGGCCGGGATCGCCACGTAGGGCACAGCGAACAGTGAATAGAGCGTGGCCAGGGCGAAGTAGCTGAGCCCCGTCCAGGCGAGCAGGCCGGCCGGCGAGAGCGGCGGCGGGGTGAAGACCGCTACGAAGGCGAGGGCCACGCCCAGAGCTCCTGCCAGCAAGAAGGGCCGGCGGCGGCCGAACCGCCCGGCGGTCCGGTCGGACCAGGCGCCGACGAACGGATCCCAGACGATCGCCCACACCTTGGGCGCAAAGACCAGGGCCGCGGCCCAGCTCGCGGCGATCCCCAGCACCTCGGTGCAGAAGAACAGCAGCAGCACCGTGGGGACGGTGGAGAAGACGCCAGTGCCGAACGAGCCGGCCGCATAGGCCAGCAGGTCCGTACGGCGCAGTGGAACCGGGTGCGCCATGGTCGGACGGCCTAGGCCGGGACCCAGATCGACAGCCACTGGGCGATCAGGGCGGGGCGGTCGGCGCCCTCGATCTCGACCACGCAGTCGAAGGTGGTGCGGAAGCGGCCCTTCTCGTCCTCGTCCTGCCGCAGCTTGACGAAGCGGCCGCGGATGCGCGCGCCGGCCGGCACCGGGGAAACCAGGCGCAGGCGATCGAAGCCGTAGTTCAGGTAGTGGCCAAGGGCGGCGTTTTCCTTGCCGGGATGGGTGCCCATGGCCGAGTGCAGCATGTGGGTCAGCAGCGAGACAGTCAGGAAGCCGAAGGCGATGGCGCCCCCGAACGGGCCGTCCGCGGCCCACTCCGGATCGACGTGCATAGGATCCGGATCGAGCGTCACCCTGCCAAAGCCGTTGATCATCTCCTGGTCGACCACGATCCAGTCGGAGACGCCGACCTCCGCGCCCGTCGGGATGTCCAGAACCGTGTTGTGTTGCGAGGCGGGCATGGCGAACTCTCGTTGAAGAATATTTTTGAGATTGACCTCAATTTTGGAAATTCGTCAACGGCCCGATATGGTCGGGTCCAGGACAGGATTCTTCATGACGCTTTCTTTTATCGATCACCTCGAGGCCCGCCTTCAGACCGACCCGCCCAAGCAGAAGGGGCAGAGAACACGCGAGCGCCTCAAGGTGGCGACCGCCAAGGTCCTGGAACAAAAGGGCTATCACGCCATGCGCGTGACCGACGTGACCGAGACTGCGCAGGTCGCCGAAGGTTCGTTCTACGTCTATTTCAAGGATAAGACCGACGCGGCGCTGACCGTCCTGACCAGCCTGCTGGAGGACTTCTTCCCGCTGCACATCGATCCGCCGCGCGAGCGCTCGGCCTTCGATTCGATCCGGTTCGCGAACCGGCAATGGATCGCCCTGTGTCGCGGCAATCCGGGCCTGGTGCGCTGTATCCTACAACTGGGCGACGAGGCGCCGGAGTTCGCCAGGCTGGCCCAGGCCACGAACCGGGCCTGGTACCGGCGGGTCACGGCCAGCGTCATGCGCCACCGCGAGGGGCTGCAGGACGCGCCGGTCATGCTGATGGTCACGCTGCTGGGCGCGATGATGGACGAACTGGTCCGCAAGCTGGTGGTCTATCCCGACCCCGACTTCATCGAGCTCGCGGCGAAGATGGGCGCGGACGACGCCATGATCGCCGATGCGGCCAGTGTGATCTGGCTGAGGGTGCTCTATCCCGACGCCCCTCCGCCGGCCGACCTGTCGGCGAAGGTGGCGGAGGCGACGTCCTGGGTGTTCGGCGCGCGCTAGATGTCGAAGACCACGCCCTGGGCCAGCGGCAGGGCCGAGCCGTAGTTCGCCGTCTGGGTCTGGCGGCGCATATAGGCCTTCCAGGCGTCGGAGCCGGACTCGCGCCCGCCGCCGGTCTCCTTTTCGCCGCCGAACGCGCCGCCGATCTCCGCGCCCGAGGTGCCCAGGTTGATGTTGGCGATGCCTGTGTCGGCCCCCAGCGCCGAGGTGAATAGCTCGGCCTCGCGCAGGTCGTTGGTGAAGATCGAGGCCGAGAGGCCCTGGGGCGCGGCGTTGTTGCGCGCGATCGCGTCCTCGATGTCGCGATAGGGCATGACGTAGAGGATCGGCGCGAAGGTCTCGGTCATGACGTTGGCGTCTGGCGCGTCGAACTCGACCAGGGCCGGGCGCGCATAGAAGGCGTCTGGATGACTTTCGGCGAGAGCGCGCTCGCCCCCGGCGACCTTGGCGCCCGCTTCCCGCGCCGCGTCCAGCGCCGACTGCATCGCCTCGAAGGCGGCGCGGTCGATCAGCGGGCCGACCAGGGTCGAGGCCTCGAATGGGTCGCCGATCCGCAGCGAGGCGTAGGCGCGTTTGATGCGGTCGGTCAGGTCGGCGTGCAGCGACTCGTGCACGAAGAGGCGGCGGGTGGTGGTGCAGCGCTGGCCGGCGGTGCCGGCGGCGCCGAACACGATGGCGCGCAGGGCGAGGTCGAGGTTGGCGGTCGGCGCGACGATGACGGCGTTGTTGCCGCCAAGCTCCAGGATCGCCTTGCCGAAGCGGGCGGCGACACGAGGAGCGACCTCGCGGCCCATGCGGGTCGAACCCGTAGCGCTGATCACCGCGAGGCGGCGGTCGTCGGCCAGGATCTCGCCGGCCTCGCGCTGGCCGATCACGACCTCCAGCAGGCCGGCCGGCGCCTCGGGGAAGCCCTTGGCCGCCTCGGCGAACAGGGCCTGGCAGGCGAGCGCGGTGAGGGGGGTCTTCTCGGACGGCTTCCAGACGACGCTGTCGCCGCAGACGAAGGCGAGCGCCGCGTTCCACGCCCAGACGGCGACGGGGAAGTTGAAGGCGCTGATCACCCCGACCGGCCCGGCCGGGTGCCAGGTCTCGGCCATGCGGTGGTCCGGTCGCTCGGAAGCGATGGTCAGGCCGTAGAGCTGGCGCGACAGCCCGACCGCAAAGTCGCAGATGTCGATCATCTCCTGCACTTCGCCGAGGCTCTCGCTCAACACCTTGCCGCATTCGAGAGTGACAAGCTGGGCCAGATCGGCCTTGGCCGCCCGCAGAACCTCGCCGAACCGCCGAACCAGTTCGCCGCGGCGGGGGGCGGGGACCTTGCGCCAGGCCAGAAAAGCGGCGTCGGCGCTGGCGATCTTGGCCTCGATCTGCGCCGGCGAGTCGGTCTTCAGGCGCGCCAGCAGCGAGCCGTCGATCGGGCTGGTGACCGGCAGGTCGCCGTCGGGCTGGTCCCCCAGGAACGCCTGCAGGAACGCCGCGCGCGCGGCGGGCCGGGCGATATCGACATTGGCGGGGAGAGGGGCGTAAAGGGCTTGCGACGCGCCGTTGGACATGAACTCGACGATCCGGGATGCGGCGCGGACGGCGCCTCTGCTTATCAGATTGCTTCTACATGCGGCGATCTGCTTTGCAAATTGCAAAAGTTTTGACCAAATCGTCACATCTGGCGGATCATGCTTTTCCGTGATGGAAATGGCGGACTAGAACTGCCGCGCGCCGAGACGGCATGCGGCGATCAGGGAACCCGGGACTTGATGGCGACTCTCACCAAGCGCGAGCAAGAGCTGCTTCAGCTTCTTCGCGAAGACGCGCGCAAGAGCGTGACCGATCTGGCCAAGGAACTGGGCGTCAGTCGCCCGACCTTGCAGAACATGATGAAGAAGCTCGAGGAAGTGGCGATCAACCGCTACACTGTCGAGCTGAAGCCGACCTTCGCCAACGCGCCGATCCGCGCCTACGTCCTGCTCAACCGCGAGCCGCGCAAGTCGGTCGATATTCTCGAAGTCATCAAGCAGTTCCCGACGGTGCGCTACGTCTGCACCATCACCGGCGAGTTCGACGTGATCGTAGAGCTGGAGGCCGGTCACTACGAGGACCTGGAGGCGATTCTTCACGGCATCGAGCTGATCGACGGCGTGGTCCGCACCCAGACCTACATGGTCCTGTCCGAGAATTTCTCCCAGAAGGATATGCCCTTCATCCCGACTTCCGCGCCCGAACCGGTCGAACGTTAGGTTGCAGATTGGCAGATTTTGGCTGCCAATTTTTACATTTATGCATTCCGCACTTGCCAAAATCGAAAGTCGTCGTTCTAATATGTAAAGGAAGGCGGGGCGCTCAGCTTACAGATTGCCGCACACACCGCCGGTAGGGGCGCGCTGCGCGCGCCCTAGGGGAGGGTGCGATGGCGACGAGACGGGCTTTGTTGCAGGCGGCCATGGCGGGCGCCGCGCTCGCCGCCGCCCCGCGGGCCTTCGCCGCCGAGGCTCCGGTGGTGTTCGATGCGCTGGGCGAGATGCGCACGATCTACACCCCGCAACTGATCGAGGAGATCCTGGCCAGCGGCACGCGCGCCATCGCCGTGACTGTCACCGACCCGAAGGTCGAGGCGGAGAAGGCCCTGGCCCAGACCCTGGCAGACATCGAGATCTACGATCGCTACTACGACGCCAATGCGGCGCAGTTCATCCGCACGATCAAGGCCGCCGACGTCGACCGCGCCCTGGCCGCGCGCAAGATCGCGGTGTTTTACAACCTTCAGAACTCGACGCCGGTGGAGGCCGACCTCGGCCAGATCGCCAGGCTGCGCGAGCGTGGCGTCACCAGCATCCAGCTGACCTACAACGACCTTAACCGGTCAGGAGCGGGTTGCTTCGTCGACGACGATCCGGGCATCACCGAGTTCGGCCGCGAAATGGTGGCGCGCCTGGAAGCCGAGCGCGTGCTGGTCGACCTGTCGCATGGCGGCATGAAGACCATCGCCGGCGCCGTGGCGGCTTCGAGGCGCCCGCTGATCATCTCCCACACCGCCTGCAAGGCGTTGTGGGATCACCGTCGCAACACTACCGACGAGAACATCCGCGCCGTCGCTCAGAAGGGAGGTCTGGTCGGGATCACCCAGATCCGCACCTTCCTGACCAGCGCCAAGACCAAGAACCGCCATTTCTATTTCGACCACATCGACCATGCGGTGAAGGTCGCCGGGATCGACCACGTCTGCATTGGCAGCGACCGGGACCACCGGGTCATTCCCGACACCGAGGAAGAGCTGAAGATCCTGCTCAAGGAAGAAGGATCGCAGATCAAGCCGGACGACTGGCCGCTCTATCTCGACGGCATGAACGGGCCGCATCGCATGGACGTGGTGCGCGATGAGCTGCGCAAGCGCCGCTACAGCCAGGCGCAGATCGACAAGCTGATGGGGAACAACGTCCGCCGCCTCTACCGCGACGTGATCGGGTGAGGCTGCGGATGCGTGCTGAGTATTTGGGAGGGATTTCGATGAACGGCTTGAAGTTTGCGCTGGTTGGCGCCGTGGCGGCGATGGCCCTGGGCGCGGCGGGGGCGGCGGGCGCTCAGACCCCGCCCGACAGCTATCAGGGCAAGGATCTGTTCGGCCAGGCGTTGTACGCCAAGGGCCGCAATCCGGTGAACGTTGGGACCGGCGACGAGCTGGAGAAGGCTGCAGAGGCTGCCAAGGCGGCCTATCAGTCCAACATGACCGTCGACAGCGCGACGTGGTACGCGCGCCTGCTCGGCTATCAGGGCCTGCCCAAGGACGCCATCGAGGTCCTGACCGTCGCCCTGAAGAAGTACCCCGACGCGCCGAAGCTGCTTCGCCACCGCGCCCACCGCTATTTCAGCATCCGCGAGTTCGACAAGTCGATCGAGGACGGCTTGCGTGCGGCCAAGCTCTACGAAAACAAGCCGCTTGAGCGCGAGAAGCTCGGCCCGTTCCCGGCCAGCCCGGACGTCGTGCAATTCTATACCTACTACCACCTGGGCCAGGCCTATTTCGCCAAGCACGACTTCGACGCCGCGGCCAAGTGGTTCCACCGCGCCGGCGAGATCGGCGAGGGAACCGGCGGTCCGCCGGACGTCACCGCTTCGCTATACTGGGAATATCTGTCGCTGGCCCGCGGCACCCATTACGCGGCGGCCAAGGAGCTGCTGAAGAACTACGACATCGACCTCTATGACCTGCGGGACAATTCCGAGGGCAACAACTATTTCGACGGGATCCAGCTGTTCAAGAAGCTACGCGACCCGCTCGATTTCTATTCCGAGCGCGACACCGGCAAGGCGTTCAGCACCTCGGACGGCATCAAGTCGTCCACCAGCTACACGCTGGCCCAGTACTACATCCTTCGCGCCGAGTACGACAAAGCCAAGCCGCACCTGCGCAAGGCGATGGAGATCCCGACCTGGAGCTACTTCGCCCGCATCCAGGCCGAGGCCGACTGGATCCTGCTGTTCGGCAACGAAAAGCCCTAAGCGGCGCGCCCCGGCGCCGGGGCTGACAGACAAAACAAGATACGGGGAATATACAGATGCAAAATCAAAGGCTTGCTACCTTGCTTAAAAGCAGTGTCGCCGCCGTCGCCCTGATGGCGGCGGCGACGCCCGCCTTCGCCCAGAGCGGCGAAGTCGAAGAAGTCGTCGTCACCGGCTCGCGCATCGCGCGCCAGGACCTGGTCTCCTCCAGCCCGGTGACCACCGTCACCAGCGACGACATCAAGGTCGTGGGCGCGACCAACGTCGAGGAATACCTCAACACCCTGCCGCAGCTTATCGCCGGCGCGACCAAGTCGACAAACGTCACGGGCCAGGCGGACGCGACCGCCAACCTCAACCTGCGCGGCCTGGGGGCCAAGCGGACCCTGGTGCTGGTCAACGGCAAGCGGTTCATGGCCTCGAACCAGCAGGGCATCGTCGACGTCAACAACATCCCGGCGTCGCTGGTCGACCGGGTGGAAGTCGTCACCGGCGGCGCCTCGGCCGTCTACGGTTCGGACGCCATGGCCGGCGTCGTGAACTTCATCCTGAAGGACAAGTTCGACGGCCTGATGGTCGAGGGCCAGTATGGCCTGTCCGGCAAGGGCGACGCCCAGGACTGGAGCACCTCGCTCACCCTCGGCACATCCAGCGACAAGGCCAGCGTGTGGCTGCACGTGAACTACGAGGACCGCTCGACCCTGCGCGGGACCGAGCGCGAACTGTCGCGCTATTCGACCATCGACTCCAACGGGACCTTTATCCGCAGCGGCACCGCCGGCCGCGTCGGCGGCGCCCTGATCGGCGTGCCGACCCCGAACGGCTCGGGCGGCTTCACCAACCGCGACTACGCGCTCGACAATCTGGTGCCGCGTCCGTTCATCACCGCGACCGACACCAACTACGAGCTGCAGCAGGACTACGCGATCCAGATCCCGCTGAAGCGCACCAACGTCTACGGCCGCGGGACCTACGAGTTCACCGACGACATCAAGGGCTACGTCGAGTTCGCCTACAACAACGTCGACTCCCGCGCGATCCTGGCCCGCACGGCGCCGAACATCCGCGAGACCACCAACGTCCCCGGCCTGCCCTATAACGCCTCGTTCGTCAGCCCGTCGATGGCCGCGCTGCTGGCCGCCCGGTCAAACCCGACCGCGCCGTTCGCCTTGCGCTTCGAGGCGCCGAGCCAGTTCCCGAAACGCGAGATCGCCTTCACCCGCGACCTCTATCGCGTCATCGGCGGCTTCGAAGGCCACCTCGGCGACTGGAAGTGGGACGCCAGCTACAGCTACAGCCATCTGGCCACCACCGAGGTCCAGAAGGGCGACATTTCCCGCCGCACCTTCGTCGAGGCCTCGACGCCGAGCGCCACCGACCCGACCAAGTGCGCCAGCGGCAACCCGCGCTGCGTGCTGGTGACCAACCTCACCAACTGGTCGCCGGAGCTGGTCAAGTTCCTGCGCGTGGACAACCTGTCGACCACCGAGCTGACCGAGAAGATCCTGCAGGCCAACATCTCCGGCTCGCCGTTCTCGCTGCCGGCCGGCGCCGTCGGCGTCGCGGTCGGGGCCGAGCGCCGCACGGTCTCCAGCGCCGACAATCCCGCGCCGACTCTGCTGGACTTCGCCTCGGCGGGCTTCGGCGAGCGTAACGCGACGGCCGGCGAGTACGACGTCACCGAGCTCTATGCCGAAGCCATCGTGCCGCTGCTGTCGGACCTGCCGTTCGTCGACTATCTCGGCCTCGAACTGGCGGCCCGCTACTCCGACTACTCCACCGCGGGCGAGGTGAAGACCTACAAGGCCGGCGGCGAGTGGCGGATCAACAGCGACGTGCGCCTGCGCGCCCTGTACCAGCGCGCCGCCCGCGCCCCGAACATCGCCGAACTGTTCGGCGGCCTGGTGAACACCTATCCGTCGATGACCGACCCCTGCTCGCGCAGCGCCAATCCGACCGGCCAGGTCGCGGCGCTCTGCATCGCCCAGGGCGTGCCGGCCTCGGCGATCGGCTCGTACCAGCAGAACGGCGCGGCCATCGAGGCCCGCCTGGTGTCGAACGCCAACCTGAAGGTGGAGACCTCGGACACCATCACCCTGGGCGCGGTCTGGACCCCGTCGTTCCTGCCGGGCTTCAACCTCACCCTCGACTATTTCGACATCAAGATCGACGACGCGATCGAGCGGATGGGCGGCGGCCCGCAAGGGACGCTGGCGGCCTGCTTCGCCAGCAACGACGTCAACAGCCCGTTCTGCAAGACCTTCACCCGTTCGCGCTCGACCTACGAGATCATCGACTGGGGCGTGCCGCTGGCCAACGTGGCGACGCTGCGGACCTCGGGCGTCGACATCGCCGCCAACTACGGCTGGACGATGGACAACTGGGGCTTCGGCGGCGAGCCGGCGCGCATGCGCGCCTCGCTGGTCGGCACCTGGGTCGACAAGAACACCGTGAAGGCCAATCAGAGCGCGCCGGAAGTTGACCGCGTCGGAACTGTCGGCGGCGACACGCCGGCGATCCCGGAATGGCGCTGGACCGGCCAGCTGGCCTATTCCAGCGGCGGGCTGGAACTGGCCTGGCAGACCGAGTTCCTGTCGAAGGTGAAGGACCGCAAGTACGCCAACGCCCTGGCGGCCGGCGCGGCCAACCCGAAGGCCGGTATCGCCGCGCCCGAGGTCGACGCCTACTGGTACCACAACGTGCGCGCGGCCTATTCCTTCGACCGCTACACGGTCTCCGGCGGGGTGCGGAACCTCTTCGACAAGCAGGCTCCGCGTCTGTCGTCGCCGATCGAGGGCAATACCGACCCGAACACCTACGACGTCATCGGCCGCTACTTCTTCATGGGCGTGTCGGCGAAGTTCTGATCCTCGACCACAAAGGCGTTCCCAAGGGCTCCTCGGGAACGTCGTTGGCGGCGACCTCCCCCGGCCGCCCCAGAGAGCGACCGGCGCGCCCCACGCGCCGGTCGTTTCTTCTTGTCAGATGAGACCGAGCCAGCGGCCGGCGACGATCACCGCCGTCCAGAGGAACAGCGAGGCGGCCGCCAGCGTGCGCCAGCCACCATGGGCGGCTTCGCCGCTCGCGCCGGCCAGGCCCCGTTGCAGCCAGGCTTGGAGCGTGACGGCGAGGGCCAGCAAGCCGAGCTTCACTGGGAATAGGGGATTGCTGAGGTACTTGATGGGCCCGGCGGCGACCAGCAGCACTCCGGAGACCACGACCATGCCGAGCGCGCCGCGGAACACCGGGCGCAGGCTGCGCACCGTGTCGGCGACGGCCGCACCGCGCAGCACGAGCCGCAGGGCGGCGAGATCGACGATCAGCACGACGCCGCCGACCACCGCAAGCGACAAGAGGTGCAGCGACTCCGTGGCCGCGAACGCCGCAGTCGATTGGCGCAGATAGACACCGGGCGCGGTCGCGCCCAGCCAGTTGAAGGCGTCTTCGATGGACATGGCGGGACGCTCCGGCGTCAGTAGTAGGCGATGTAGCGGCCGGTCACGATGACGGCGGCCCAGAGCGCCAGGGAGGCGGCGGCCGAGGCCCGGGCGCGGGCCGGGGCAGGGGCCTCGCCCCAGCCGGCGATGCTGGCGCGCGTGGCCAGGTGGAACAGCACGACGTTCAGGCCGGCGATGACGAGCAGCGCCAGCTTCACCTGCAGGAAGATGTTGCCGTAGATCTTGGCCGATTGAGCGGCGAACAGGATCCCGCCGCTCAGCACCATGATTCCGAAGCCGATCCAGGTGATCGGCAACAGGCTGGAGGCGACGGCCGCGGCCGACTGGCGCTTCAGCGTCACGCCGAGAATCCGTAGATCGACCAGCGAGATCGTGCCGGCCATCAGTACGATGCCCAGCACGTGGAAGGTCTGGATGACGGGAAAGGCGTAGTCGGACTCGCGCACGGCCGTCGGCAGCGGGGAGTCGTAGAGCGCCTGGATCAGGGAAGAGAGCACGGCCATGTGGAAGTGCGCGCCAGCCGAGCCGGCGCGCCTGCCGATCAGTTGGCGCGCGCGGCGTTGGCCGGGTCGCCCGGACCGCCGTCGCCGGGCGTGCCGCCGTTGACCACGCGGCCATCTGGCAGGGTCACCCGGCGTGCATCGACGATCTTGGCGCCGCTCTTGGCAAGGTAGCCGTCGACCACCACCGTGTCGCCAATCTTGATGTCGCCCTTCTTGAAGCCGCGGCGCGACAGGGCGCCCGGGCCCGCGCCTTCGCAGGCCCAGGTCGAGACCTTGCCGCTGGGGCTGGTGACGTCGACGTAGAAGTAGGAGTGGGGATTGGTCCACTCGATCTTGCTGAGCTTGCCGACCAGGCGGACGGGCTTGGCTGCGTCGAACATCGCCGAGAACGAATGGTGCGCCTGGGCGGGCGCGGCCAATGCGAACGCGGCGACGCTGAGCAACCACAGACCATAACGAGATTTCATCGCCACTCCTCGGGGAACTGTAGGGCGACGGCAAGGCGCCGCCCGATGCATCTGCAATGGTTCTAGCGACGCTTGCGTGCGGCGATTAATGGCGGGTCGTTATATTCATATGAGGCGGCGTTCCTTGCGGTGAGGCCGGCGATTGTTCTGGCCGGCGCAGGATATCGAACTCCGCCGCGTTTCGGAGAAAATATCAGTTAAATCAGAAGATTATGATCTTCTCCTGATTTCGTCCGAAAGCTCGTCCTAGCAGCCGACCGCGAGGCGGCGCGGCTCCACGAACGCCTCGACGTCGGTGGCGGCGCGGGCCGCAGCGGCGCGGATCTTCGGCAGGTTGCGCCAGTGCGGGGCGAGGGTGGCGACCGAGCGGTCGCCCGGCTGGGCCAGCCGGTGCAGGTCGCGGGCGCGGATGTGCGGAGCGACGGCGACCACCAGCTCGGCGACATAGTCGCGCAAGACCCGGTCGCCGGGCAGGACCGCCCAGGTCGTGCTGGTCGGCAGCAGGCCGTCGATGTCGAGAATCGTCAGGTCCGCAGTCGGCCCGCCCGCCGCCATTTCGGGGATCACCCCGACGCCCAGACCGGAGCGGACATAGGTCTTGATGACCTCGGAGTCCTCGGCGACGTAGGCGAACTCGGCTGCATGTCCGGCCCGGGCGAACGCCCGTGACATCAGGGCTTCGGACGCCGGCGAGGTGTCGTAGCCGATCAGCGGATAGGCGGCGAGATCGGCGAGCGTGAGCGGGCGCCCCAGCATGGCCAGTGGATGGTCGGTCGGCGCCAGCGCCACCCGGTTCCAGCGGTAGAGCGGAACGGCGTTCCGGTCGGCCGGCGGCTCTCCACCGGTGCTGACGATGGCGAGGTCGTGATCCCCCGGCTCGCGGCCGCCCTCGGTGAAGGACAGCCGCACCCGCACGTCCGGAAAGCGTTCGCGCAGCTCGGTCAGGGCCGATGGCAGGACGAACTGGGCCTGGGTCTGGGACGTCAGGAGGCGCAGCTCTCCCCGCGCCTCCTGACGGTGGTTCGCGGCCAGGGCGCGGATGGCGCCGGCCTGGTCCAGGATGAGCCTGGCATGGTCGACGACTTCCACGCCTGCCGGGCTCAGCCTCTCGAGGCTCTTGCCCTTGCGCACGAAGATCTGGAAGCCGAGCTCCTCTTCGAGGAGCTTCAACTGCTTGGACAGCCCCGGCTGGGTCGCATGGACCCGGTCGGCGGCGAGGGTGATGTTCAGGCCTGAATCGATGATGGCGATGAGGTAGCGGAGCTGGGCCAAGGTCACGCCGCACCCCCCGCGATCAGGATCGTCCGTTGCATCTGTAGTCCCCCGAAGCGGTCCGTCCGTGTGGCCGCGAATTAATTCCTATCTATTGAGTGGGAATTTTAGCTCAAGTTAGATTTTCTCCGTGGAGCGATAGGCGGGGCGGTCTGGTCGCCGCATCACGCGGGCTCATATCCATATAACGACATGTCGTGAGACGGCCGGGCGACATGCCCGCATTGGTGGACCGCGACGCAAGGGCCCGGCCCGGCGCCGCGCCGCCCATCACCAGCCATCAAGAGTCATGACCCTTTCGTACGCTTCCGGCCGCCGCACTCTCATCGCCGCAGGCGCCGTCCTGGCGGTGCTCGCCTTGCAGGCACCCGCCTTCGCTCAAACGGCCCTGGCCCAGGCGCGTCAGCCAGCCCCACCGAGCAGCGACCTGACCGCCTCCAGCATCATCGGTCAGGAGCCGACCGGCCCTTCGAAGCCGACGCCGCGCGGGCTGGACGGCCACCCCGACCTCACCGGCTATTGGAAGCCGCTGCGCAACAAGGGCAAGCCGGGCGGGAACATCGGCAAGGACCAGCCGGGCTTCAAGCTGCCGTTCACGCCCGCGGGGGAGAAGGCGCTGCAGTACAACCTGACCCAGACGGTCGATCCGGAAGCGGTCTGCATCCTGGGCGGCATTCCGCGCCATAACGCCAGCGGCCTGCCGTTCGAGATCCTGCACACGCCCAAGCGGTTGGCGACGCTGTACGTCTACAACACCCATCGCTGGGTCTGGATCGACGGGCGCAAGCAGGACGAGGACCCCGAGCCGCGCTACTTCGGCAACGCCGTCGGCCATTGGGAGGGCGACACGCTGGTGATCGAGTCCGCTGGCTTCAAGGACAGCAAGGACGGCAAGCTCTGGATTGACGAGAACGCCAACCCCCAGAGCGAGAAGACCCGCGTGGTCGAGCGCTGGAGCCGGCCGGACTTCGACCACATCAGCCTGCACATGACCATCGACGATCCGGTCTACTACACCAAGCCCTTCACCTTCGAGCGGACCTGGGTGCACGGCAAGCCGGGCGAGGGGCTGACCGAGTACGCCTGCAACGAGAACAATATCGACGCTCATCACATCGGGCCGGGACCGGGGCCGATCGGTCCGGACGGTAATCGCGGCGCCGGCTATGACGGCAAACCCTTGCCAGACGTTCCGCCTCCGCCAGAGTTCTATGATAAATAGTCATATGTAATGATCGCCGCCTCGTAAGAGGCGGCGTTTTCATGTTCGGTCATGGTTGCATGGTTATAAGGTTATTCCGAAATAACATGGCTATCTCGGATTGATGATTCAGTCCGCGTGATTGATGTCTTCGTCATCGAGTTACACTCAAGGTGGCGGTTTCGCTCATGGCTTTCCAGTATCGTTTCCGGCGTCAGGCGCTTTCGGTCGCCAGCATCGCCGCGCTTCTTTCGGCGGCGCCTGTCGCCGCCCTTGCTGACGAGATCGGCGACGCCGCAGCGACGGAGGTCGACCAGATCGTCGTGACCGGGTCCCGCGTCGCCCGCACCGTCGAGAGCAGCCCCGCCCCGATCGACGTGCTGGGCGAGGTGGCGCTCGAGAAGACCAACAAGGGCAATCTGCTCGAGACGCTCAACACCCTGCTGCCGTCGTTCAACCTGCCGAACGTCGCCACCCCAAATGTCGGCAGCATGATCCGCGCGGGCCAGCTGCGCGGCCTCAATCCCAGCCACACCCTGGTGCTGGTCAACGGCAAGCGCCGGCACGGCACGGCTTTTCTGGGGGCGGGCGGCTTTGCAGCCTCGGCGCCGGCCGATCTCTCCCTGATCGCCAGCGGCTCCATCGAGCGGATCGAGGTGCTGCGCGACGGCGCGTCGGCGATCTACGGCTCGGACGCCATCGCCGGGGTGATCAACATCATCACCAATAAGGACGACCAGGGCGGCAGCGCCTCGGCGCGCGTCGGCCAGTTCTACGAGGGCGACGGCTTCACCCGGGTGTTCAAGGCCGACGCCGGCTTCAAGCTCGGCGACAAGGGCGGCTATCTCCACCTGGCCGGCCAGGTCGACGACCAGGAGATCGTGATCCGCAACAGCCCGATCCCGTCGAGCTTCCTGTTCTACTTCCCGCTGAACGCAGCGGGGAAGGAGATCCTGCCGGCCGGGGTGCTCTCGACCAATCCCAGCCTGCCGGCCGGGGCGACGCCGAACCCGAAGGAGGCGAGCCGCAACAACAACGCCTGGATCAACCAGGGCGCGGCGCCCTACCGGCTGGAGACGCTGTCCCTGGACGTCGGCCTGCCGCTGACCGACACGGTCGAGGCCTACGGTTTCGCCACCTACGCGCGGCGCGAATCCTCCGCGCCGCAGAACTTCCGCCATCCGAGCCGCGACGAGGTGGTGCGGGCGATCTTCCCGAACGGCTTCACCCCGGTCGAGGCGATCGAAGAGAAGGACTATGAGGTGACCGCCGGCCTGAAAGGCAAGGCGTTCGACTGGGACTGGGACCTGTCGACCAGCTACGGCAGGGACCAGGTGGACGTCCATGTCCACAACTCGCTGAACCCCACCTTCGGCCTGCAGAGCCAGACCGACTTCTATATCGGCCGTCATGAGTACTCGGCCTGGACGACCAATCTCGACTTCCGCCGCTCGGTGGAATGGGGCGTGCCGGTCGACCTGGCCTTCGGCCTCGAGCACCGGCGCGAGACCTACGCCCTCTCGAAGGGCGACTTCCAGTCCTACAGCTATGGCGGCGCGACGGTGCTGGACGGGCCGAACGCCGGCAAGGTGCTTGGCAAGTCGCTCGGGGGCTCGCAGGCCTTGCCGGGCTACCGGCCAGAGGACGAGACCGACGTCTCACGCGACAGCACCTCGGTCTATGTCGGCGCGGCGGTCAACCTGACGCCGGACTGGGTGATCGACGTCGCCGGCCGCTACGAGGACTATTCAGACTTCGGCGACACCAGCACCTGGCGGATCACCAGCCGCTACGATTTCGGCAAATGGCTGGCGGTGCGCGGCACGGTCAGCACCGGTTTCAACGCCCCTGCGCTCGCAGCCCAGGGCTACAAGAACACCGGCAACCAGAACACCTTCGTCAACCACGTGCTGCAGGTCGGCTCGCCCGAGGCCCGGGCGCTCGGCGCCCAGCCGCTCAAGCCCGAGACCTCGACCAGCTATAGCATCGGCGTGGTCTCCAGCCCGACGGCCTGGCTGAACCTGGCGCTCGACCTCTACCAGATCGACGTAGAGGATCGGATCGCCCAGTCGACCACCATCCGCCAGGACCTGTTCCCAGCCTCGGCCGCGGCGGTCAAGGCGCTGGTGGCGGCGGCCGGCTTCGATCCCAACGACGGCATCAGCTACTTCATCAACGCCGCCAACTCGCGGACCAAGGGCTTCGACCTGACCATTGATGCGACCACCGACACCGAGCGGTTCGGCCGCTTCCGCTGGTCGGCGGCAATCAACCGCAACGAGGCCCGGGTCACCAAAATCGCGCCGACCCCCGCCGTCCTGGCGGCCTTCAACGTCCCGGTCTTCAACGCTGCGGCCCAGACCAACATCCGCTACCAGGCCCCGCTGGGTAAGGAGATCCTGGGCGTCGTCTGGACCTACGGGCCGTGGACCGTGAACCTGCGTGAGACCCATTACGGCAAGATCAAGCGCAACGTGACGGTGACGACGCCGGTGACTACCGGCCCCTATGCCGGCGTGGTCGGCGAGATTCCTTACGATGTCGGCAAGCTGTGGGTCACCGACCTGGACGTGACCTTCGACGTCAACGAGCAGTTCAGTGTGGCGGTCAGCGCCAACAACCTGTTCGACAAGAAGCCGCCCCAGGTTCCGGCGCCGGCGCTGGCCGCGTATCAGGCCTATTCCTACACCAACAGCGGGCCGGTCGGGGTCGGCGGCGGCTTCTATTCGGCGACGCTGCGATACAAGTGGTGACGGGCGCGGCGCGCCGGGGGGCGGTGCCCAGCGCGCGTTCCTGGGCCTGAATGGCGCCGATCAATCAGGGAGCGGCGCATGGGTGCGGGAAGATTCGCCTTCGGCTGGGGCGCGATGGCCAGCCTCGCCCTGGTCGCGGGCTCCAGCGCCTGCGCGCAGTCCAAGCCCCAGGACACCGAGGCCTGGGAGCCGGTCCCGCCGGTGGTGACGCCGGCCGCGCAGGCGGGCGGGCCGCCATCCGACGCGGTCGTCCTGTTCGACGGGCGCGATCTCGACCAGTGGGTTTCGGTGCGCGACAAATCGCCGGCCGCCTGGAAGGTCGAGGGCGGGCTGCTGACCGTCGACAAGTCACGCGGCAACATCGAGACGCGGCGCAGCTTCGGCGACTACCAGCTCCATCTGGAATGGCGCATTCCCGAGGGGATCACCGGCTCAGGCCAGGGTAGGGGCAACAGCGGCGTCTTCCTTGCCTCGACCGGCGCGGGCGACCGCGGCTACGAGGTGCAGATCCTCGATTCCTTCGAGAACGAGACCTACGTCAACGGCCAGACCGGAGCGGTCTACAAGCAGCATCCGCCCCTCGCCAACGCGGCCCGCAAGCCGGGGGAATGGCAGACCTACGACATCGTCTGGCGCGCGCCGGTCTTCAAGACCGACGGGACGCTAGCCGAGCCCGCGCGCGTCAGCGTCGTCCACAACGGCGTGCTGGTGCAGGACGACGTGGCCCTGGCCGGCGAGACGGTGTTCATCGGCAAGCCCAGCTACAAGGCGCACGGCCGCTTGCCGATCAAACTGCAGGCGCACGGCGATCCCAGCGCACCGATCAGCTTCCGTAATATCTGGGTGCGTGAGCTGCCGCCCCGGCTCTAGATGGTCGGAGCAGGTCCGGTGCTGGCCCGCACCACCAGCTTGTGGGGCAGGGTGACGTGCTGCAGGCCGCCGGCGCGGCCGCTCAGGATGTCGAGCAGCAGGCGCACGACCTCGTGGCCGATCTTGTCCATCGGCTGGCTGACCGTGGTCAACTGCGGGTCGAGATACTGGGCGAAGCGGATGTCGTCGAAGCCGACCAGCGAGACATCCTGCGGGCAGGAGAGGCCGCGGCGGCGGATCGCCTCCAGCGCGCCCATCGCCATCTCGTCGCTGAAGCAGAAGATCGCCGTCGGCCGCTGGTCCTCGTCGAGCAGGGCCAGGGTCTCGCGCACGCCGGACTCGATCGAGAAGTCGCCCACGACCGTCTTCAGCCCCGCGTCCTGGCCGCGCGCGGCGGCGGCCGCGCGTACGCCGCGCAGGCGGTCGCTGCTGATCGGGCTGGCCAGCGGGCCGGTGATCACGCCGATGCGGTTGTGGCCAAGGCCGTAGAGCAACTCCATGACCTCGACCGCGGCCTGCTCGTTGTCGATGTGGGCGCTGGAAACGCCGAGATCGGGCCGGAACTCGCAGCCGTTGACGATGGGCGTGCGGGGGCCGAGGGTCTCGACCATGTCGGACAGGGCCCCCGGCAGGCGATGGCCGAGGAAGATCAGGCCGTCGGCCTCCTTGCGCCTCAGCATGGTGGCATACTGCTCTTCGCGCTCTTCCTCGTGGCGGGTGTCACCCAGCAGCACCGAATAGCCGGCCGCGTGGGCGGCTTCCTCGACCCCACGGATGACCTGCGAGAAGAACGGGTTGGAGATGTCGGGCACCGTCACCAGGATCTTCTCGGTGCGCAGGGTGCGCAGGCTCTTGGCGGCGAAATTCGGCTGGTAGCCGAGCTTGGCGACCGACTCCATGACCTTCTGGCGGGTCGGCTCCAGCACCAGCTCGGGCGCGCTGAACACCCGCGAAACCGTGGCCGTGGAAACCCCCGCGTCACGCGCGACATCTTGGATAGTAGGCATCGGCGCAGACCCTGGGGCCAAGCCGCCTTTAATTCAAGGCGAAGCTGGATGCGTTTCGCCCCCGACAATGCTGTTGCCGCCCGTTCTGGCGCCTGATATCCATGATTTCGATTACATCTAGGTGAGCGGCGGGGCCTTGTGCGCCCTAAACGCCGTCGCCCAGCCGCCTGGGGAGGGGCAGGAAGATGACGGCGAGCGTGCGGCTTTTCCTGATGATGGTGCTTCAGCTCGCCATCTGGGGCGCTTGGGCGCCCAAGCTATTCCCCTATATGGGCATGCTGGGCTTCGAGGCCTGGCAGCAGTCGCTGGTCGGCAGCTCCTGGGGCGTGGCCGCCTTGGTCGGGATCTTCTTTTCCAACCAGTTCGCCGACCGCAATTTCTCGGCCGAGCGGTTTCTGGCCGGCAGCTACCTGATCGGGGGCCTTGCGCTGGTCGGCGTGGCCTTCTCGACCAGCTTCTGGCCGTTCTTCGCCTGCTACCTGATCTACAGCCTGGTCTATGTCCCGACCCTGTCGGTCTCCAATTCCATCGCCTTCGCCAATCTGCGCGACCCGGCCGCCGACTTCGGCGCGGTCCGGATGGGCGGCACGGTCGGCTGGGTGCTGGTGAGCTGGCCGTTCGTGTTCCTGCTGGGCGCGCACGCCACGGCCGACCAGGTGCGCTGGATCTTCCTTGTCGCCGCCGCGGTCTCGTTCGCTGCGGCCGCCTACGCCCTGACGCTGCCGCACACCCCGCCGCGCAAGGACGCGCCGGGCATCGACAAGCTGGCCTGGCGCCGCGCGTTGAAACTGTTGGGCACGCCGTTCGTGCTGGTGCTGTTCGCCGTCACCTTCATCGATTCGGTGATCCACAACGGCTACTTCGTGGTCTCGGACGCCTTCCTGACCGACCGGGTCGGCATCGCCGGCAACCTCTCCATGGTGGTGCTGAGCCTGGGCCAGGTGGCCGAGATCGCCACCATGTTCGTGCTGGGCCGCGTGCTGGCCAAGCTCGGCTGGAAGATCACCATGATCGTGGGCATCCTCGGCCACGCGGCCCGGTTCGCGGTCTTCGCCTTCTTCGCCGACAGCATTCCGGTGATCGTCGCCGTCCAGCTGCTGCACGGCATCTGCTACGCCTTCTTCTTCGCCACCGTGTACATCTTCGTCGACGCGGTGTTCCCCAAGGACGTGCGCTCCAGCGCGCAGGGACTGTTCAACCTGCTGATCCTCGGGGTCGGCAACGTGGTGGCCAGCTTCGTCTTCCCGGCCCTGTCCAGCCGCCTGACCGATCCGGCGACCGGCGGGGTCGACTATCCCGCCCTGTTCATGGTCCCGACCGGCATGGCGCTGGCCGCAGTGCTGCTGCTGGCGCTGTTTTTCCGCCCCCCGACCCGCGGTCCCGTGGCCGTCGACCAGGCCGGCGAGGACCAAGCCCTGACCCGCGAACCCAGCGTGGCCGCGCCGCACTGACACGCGGGCCTCGACCAAGGAGACCAAGATGGATCTATCATCGCCTGCGGCGCCCGCCGCGACCGGACGTGTCGGTCTTCCGCGGCGCGGCGTTCTTGCGGGCCTGGCCGGGTTAGGAGCAGCCATGACGGGATATAGCGCGAACGCGGCGGGCAAGCCGTTCTTCCAGCAGCACGGCCTGCCGCTGGGCCTGCAGCTCTACACCCTGGGTCCGGACGCCCAGAAGGACCTCGACGGCACGCTCGCCGCCGTGGCCAAGATCGGCTACCGCAACATCGAGCTGGCGGGGCTCTACGGGCGCTCCGCCGCCGAGATGAAGGCCGCCCTCGACCGCGCGGGCCTCACCTGCACCAGCGCTCACATCCAGGGCCGGCCGATGGGCTCGCAGAGCTTCAGCGGCGACCTTTCAAAGCTGGCCGAGGACCTGAACGTCATCGGCGTGAAGTCGGCGGTGATGCCGCTGTTCTACATTCCCGACCGCTTCGAGCTGAAGCCGAATGCGGGCGAGGACGGCCCGGCCTTCCTCAGCCGCCTGGCCGGGGAAATGACCCTCGACGACTGGAAATGGAACGCCGACTTCCTGAACAAGAAGGGCGAGGCGCTGAAGTCCGCCGGGATCGCCGTCGGCTATCACAACCATAACAACGAGTTCGCCCCGGTCGGCGGCGCTACGCCGATGGAGGTCCTGCTGAAGGAGACCGACCCGGCGCTGGTGACCTTCGAGATGGACGCCGGCTGGGTCACGGCCGCTGGCCAGGACCCCTTCGCCCTGCTGAAGCAGCACAAGGGCCGCTTCACCCTGATGCACGTCAAGGACATTAAGGCGACCACCAAGGCGAACTTCGGCCTCAAGCAGGATCCGACCGAGGTCGGTTCGGGCATGATCGACTGGAAGAAGCTGCTGCCCGCCGCCTACGCCTCGGGCGTGCGCCACTTCTTCGTCGAGCAGGAGCCGCCGTTCCCCGGCGCGCGCATCGACTCGGTAAAGATCAGCCACGACTATCTGGCGAGCGTCACCGCCTGATGAGTGACGTTTCGCCCTTGCGGCTCGCCCTCGTCGGGGGCGGGCCGGGCTCCTTCATCGGTCCCGTCCACCGGATGGCCGCCGAGCTCGACAGCGCCATCCGCTTGACCGCCGGCGCCTTCAGCCGCGACCCGGCCAAGAACGCCCAGGCCGCGGCGGCCTGGGGCGTGGCGCCCGATCGCGCCTATGGCGACTACCGCACTATGATCGCCGCCGAGGCCGCCCGCGAGGATGGCGCCCGTCTGGTCGCGGTGGTGACCCCGAACCACCTGCACTTCGAGGTCTCCAAAGCGGCGCTCGAGGCCGGGCTGCACGTGATGAGCGACAAGCCCGCGACCCTGAACCTCGCCGAGGCTCTGGAGCTCGAGAAGATCGTCGTTGCGTCCGGCCGCCGGTACGGCCTGACCTACGTCTATACGGGCTATCCGATGGTCCGCGAGGCGCGCGAGATCGTCGCCCGCGGCGATTTGGGCGCGGTGCGCAAGGTCATCGTCGAGTACTCCCAAGGCTGGCTCTCCCGCCCGATCGAGCGCGAGGACAACAAGCAGGCCGGCTGGCGCGCCGACCCGGCCCAGTCGGGCGTGGGCGGTTGCATCGGCGATATCGGGGTGCACGCCTTCAACCTCGCCGAGTTCGTGGTCGGGGCTCCGGTGGAGCGGCTCTGCGCCGACGTCGCCGCGGTGGTGCCGGGCCGGACCCTGGACGACGACTGCAACATCCTGCTGCGGTTCGCGGGCGGCGCGCGCGGCGTGCTGATCGCCTCGCAGATTTCGGCCGGGGCCCGGAACGGTCTGACCATCAAGGTCTATGGCGAGAAGGGTGGTCTTATCTGGTCGCACGAGCGGCACACCGAACTGACCCTCGATTGGCTGGACGGGCCGAGCCAGGTGCTGCATGCCGGCTCACCCTATCTGAGCGCAGCGGCGCAAGCGGCCTCGCGTATCCCCACCGGTCATCCGGAAGGCTTCATCGAGGCCTTCGCCAACATCTATCGCGACTTCGCCGCGGCGATCGCCGGCAGCGGAGACGGCGGGCTCGTGCCCGGCATCGCCCATGGCGCGCGCGGCATGGCCTTCGTCGAAACGGCTGTGGCCGCCAGCGGGGCCGGCTGGGTGGCGCTTCAGGGAGACGGACGATGAAGACCCTCAAGGGACCGGGAATCTTCCTGGCCCAGTTCATCGGCGCCGAGCCGCCGTTCGACCGGCTGGAGACCATGGCGCAGTGGGTGGCCGGCCTCGGCTATGTCGGGGTGCAGATGCCCACCGGCGGCGCGGACTCGTTCTTCAACCTCGAACTGGCGGCCGAGAGCCAGACCTATTGCGACGAGATCGCCGGGGTGCTGGCCGAGCACGGCCTGCAGATCACCGAGCTCTCGACCCATCTTCAGGGTCAGTTGGTCGCCGTCCATCCGGCCTATGACGAGCTGTTCGACGCCTTCGCCCCGGCCGTCCTTCGCGGCAAGCCGGCCGAGCGCCAGGCCTGGGCGGTAGAGCAGGTGAAGGCCGGCGCCATCGCCAGCCGCCGGCTGGGGCTCTCGGCCCACGCCACCTTCTCGGGCGCGCTCGCCTGGCCTTATCTCTATCCGTGGCCGCAGCGCCCGGCGGGCCTGGTCGAGGAAGCCTTCGCCGAGCTGGGCCGCCGCTGGCGCCCGATCCTCGATGTGTTCGAAGATCAGGGCGTCGACGTCTGCTACGAGATCCATCCGGGCGAGGACCTGCACGACGGCGCCAGCTTCGAGCGGTTCCTGGATGAGGTGGGCGGCCATGCCCGCGCCAACATCCTCTATGACCCCAGCCACCTGCTGCTGCAGCAGCTCGACTATCTCGGCTACATCGACCGCTATCACGAGCGCATCCGCGCCTTCCACGTGAAGGACGCCGAGTTCCGGCCGAACGCCGCCAGCGGCGTTTACGGCGGCTACCAGGGCTGGGTCGAGCGGCCGGGCCGCTTCCGCTCGCTCGGCGACGGTCAGGTCGACTTCAAGGCGATCTTCTCCAAGCTGGCCCAGTACGACTATCCGGGCTGGGCGGTGCTGGAGTGGGAGTGTGCGCTGAAACATCCCGAGCAGGGAGCGGCCGAAGGCGCGCCCTTCATCCGCGACCACATCATCCGCGTCACCGACCGGGCGTTCGACGACTTCGCCGGCGTCGAGACCGATGCAGCCCGCAATCGCCGCCTGCTGGGGCTCTGAGGATGAGCACGCGCCTGCTGCTGGCCGCCTGGCTGCTGGCCGCGGGCGCAGCCCACGCCGCCGAGCCGGTCGGTATGGTCGCTGATCCCTGCGCGCCGCGCGCACCCGATCCGCTGGGCGCCGAGATCTCGCGCGCCATGGTCGCCGACGAGCCGTTCCCGCCGGCTCTGCTGGCCAAGGTGATGGACCCGGCCAGGGGCGCGGCCGCTGAGAAGGTCAAGGCCGAGCAGGCCGCCCGCGACTGGGCCGACCTCTGCCGCTACCGCGCCGACAATCTGGCGGCCGGGCCGGTCGACGTGGTGTTCATGGGCGACTCGATCACCGAGCTCTGGCAGGTCGCTGATCTGGGCTTCTTCGGTCCGAAGGCGCTCGACCGCGGCATCAGCGGCCAGACCAGCGCCCAGATGCTGCTGCGCTTCCCGGCCGACGTCCTGGCCCTGCGGCCCAAGGTGGTCCACATCCTGGCCGGCACCAACGATGTGGCCGGCAACACCGGCCCCAGCCGTCCCGAGGACTTAAAGAACAACATCCGCGCCATGGCCGACCTCGCGGACGTGGCGGGCATCGCCGTTGTAATCGGGGCGATCCCGCCGGCCGACCTCTTCCTGTGGCGCGCCGGCCTGCGTCCCGCCGGTCAGATCGTCGAGTTGAACGCCTGGCTCAAGGATTTCGCGCGCCAGCGCGGCTACGTCTTCGCTGACTATCACGCCGCCATGGCCCGCACGGACGGCGCCATGCTACCGGAGCTCAGCAAGGACCACGTCCATCCCAATCGCAAGGGCTACGCCCTGATGCGTCCTATCGCCGAGCGGGCGGTGGTCCAGGCCGCCAAGCGCGGCGCGCAACGCCGCCGCTGACCGACATCTCCGGAGTATCATCGTGAAGCTTCTCATCGCCCTCGCGGTCGCCATGACCGCGACCGCCGTCCAGGCCGCGCCCTCGGGCGAGGACATCTTCAAGCAGCGCTGCGCCGTCTGCCACGCCGTACAACCGGGTCCGGGCAAGATGGGGCCGCCCATGGCGGGCCTCGCCGGACGCAAGGCCGGGGCCGTTCCTGGGTTCGCCTACAGCACCGCCCTGAAGAATTCGAAGCTGGCTTGGACGCCGACGACGCTCGACACCTTCCTGGCCGCACCGGGCAAGATGGTTCCTGGAACCAAGATGCTGATCGGCGTGCCGGACGCCCAGCAACGCGCGGTCCTGGTGCAGTACCTGGGCACGCTGAAGAAGTAGGGTCTAGCGTAGCGGCTGCATCTCGATGTCCTTGAACTCGATGGGCCAGCCCTCGCTCTGCAGGGCGATATAGCCTTCGGTCAGCGGGACGGGGCCCGGCAGGCGGGACATGTAGTCCTTCGCCGCCGCCGCGAACGGGTCTTTCGGATCGAGCTCCACGGCGCTGTAGCGATGCACCAGGACGCCGTCGATCTTCTGGGTGACCTCGCCGCTGGGCAGCACCTCCAGTTCCAGCTTCACCCAGGTTCCGTTCGCCACGGTCGGGGCGTCGTGAGGCGCGATGCAGTGGGCCTTGGAGCGCACGCCGTCGAAGGCGACGGTGGTGCCGGGCGTGCAGACCGCGCCGGTCGGGCGCGGCGCGTCGCCATCGCGTCCCAGCACCTGGAACTCGACCGACATCGGGAACGGCTGGTCCAGCGTCATGCTCTGGGGGCTTTGACTGTGGAACATGACGCCGCTGTTGCTGCGCGCCCAGGCCGGCGTGTCGGGCAGACCCGGATCGAGGAAGCGGTAGCTCAGCCGCAGCCGATAGGCCTTGAACGGGGTCTTGTAGAAGAGATGGCCGAACTGGCCCTTGAAGCGGTCGTAGTTCGCATAGGAGACCGCGATCGCGCCGTCCCGGACGACGAAGGTCTGCAGGTGGTTGTCGCCCGCCGGATGGCCGACGACCTTCGGCGCCCAGCCATTCAGCGAGCGACCGTCAAACAGCGGGCGCCACGGACCGGCATGCACCTCTGCGGCCTGGGCGGGGGCCGCGGCCAGCAAGGCGCCGGCGAGGGCGACGACGGTGGCGGCGGTGTGGGGCATCATGGTCCTTTTCCCCCGGATTTTCATCGAGGCCTTTGGTCCAGCCCCTTGTAGGCTTGCAATGTAACCCATTTCATGAAACCTGGGAGCAGGCAAAGCGACGGGCGACGGCGGGCCTTGATTCCGCCGTGGCTCGAAGCGCAAGACCGGCGGATCGCGCCGCCGAAGCTAGAGGGGGGACCATGGCCAATCTCAATGGTCGTGCGCGCCAGGAAAACACCTACGACGCCATCGTGGTCGGCAGTGGCATCAGCGGCGGCTGGGCCGCCAAGGAACTTACCCAGAAAGGCCTGAAGACGCTCGTGCTCGAGCGCGGCCCAATGGTCCGCCACCTCGAGGATTACCCGACCGCGGTCATGGACCCGTGGCAGGCGCAGTATCCGCAGGGCAAACTGCCGGCGGACGAGCTGAAGAGCCGCTATCCGGTCCAGAGCCGTACTGGCTACACCGTCACCGAATACACCAAGCACTTCTTCGTCCGGGACGACGAGAACCCCTACAGCGAAGAAGCGCCGTTCGACTGGATCCGCAGCTATCAGGTCGGCGGCCGCTCGCTGACCTGGGGACGCCAGAGTTATCGCCACAGCCCGATGGACTTCGAGGCCAACGCCCGCGACGGCGTCGGCGTCGACTGGCCGATCCGCTACGCCGACCTCGCGCCCTGGTATGATTATGTGGAGCGCTACATCGGTGTCTCGGGCCAGAACGAGGGCCTGGCGCATCTGCCCGATGGCCAGTTTCAGCCGCCGATGGAGATGAACTGTGTCGAGACCGCCTTCAAGTCGCGGGTCGAGTCGCGCTTTCCGGAACGGCGGATCACCATGGGCCGCGCGGCCCACCTGACCGAACCGACCGAGGAGCAGCTAAGCCTCGGTCGCACCAAGTGCCAGCACCGCAACATGTGCATGCGCGGCTGTCCGTTTGGCGGCTACTTCAGCTCGAACTCGGCGACCCTCGTGTCCGCCGAGCGCACCGGCAATCTGCGCATGCGCCCGAACGCCATCGTCACCTCGTTGATCTATGACGAGAAGGCGGGCAAGGCGAGCGGAGTGCGCATCCTCGACACTCAGACCGGCAAGGACGAGGAGTTCTATGCCGAGGTGGTGTTCCTTTGCTCCTCGGCCCTGAACTCGACCTGGATCATGCTGAACTCGACCAGTTCGCGGTTCCCGAACGGCTTCGGCAACGGCAGCGACCAGCTGGGCCGCAACGTCATGGACCACCACTTCCGGGTGGGGGCCAAGGCGCTCGTCGAGGAGTTCTCCGACAAGTACTATTCGGGCCGCCGCCCGAACGGCATCTACGTCCCGCGCTTCCGCAACCTCGGCGACGCCGCCACGGCGCGGAAGGACTACATCCGTGGCTTCGGCTACCAGGGCGGCGCCGGCCGGCCGGGCTGGGACCGCGACCTGACCGGCGAGGGCTTCGGCGCGGCGCGCAAGGCCGCGCTCAGCCAGCCGGGCCCCTGGTACATGCAACTCGGCGCGTTCGGGGAAATCCTCCCCTACGAGGACAACCGCGTCACCCTGAACCACGATCGCAAGGACAAGTACGGTCTGCCGACTCTGTCGGCCAAGGTGACCATCCGCGAGAACGAAAAGGCCATGCGCAAGGACATGCAGGCCGCCGCGGTCGAGATGCTGGAAGCCGCCGGCTTCAAGAACGTCGTCTCAGCCGACATGGGGTACTCGCCGGGGCTCGGCATCCACGAGATGGGCACCGCCCGCATGGGCCGCGACCCGAAGACCTCGGTGCTCAACGCGCATAACCAGGTGCACGAGTGCACGAACGTCTATGTGACCGACGGGGCGGCCATGACCTCGGCCTCCTGCGTGAACCCGTCGCTGACCTATATGGCGTTGACCGCGCGGGCCGTCGACCACGCCGTCCGCGCCAAGAAGAAGGGCGACCTGTGATGCTGAACAGAAGAGACGCGTTCCGCGGCCTGGCCCTGACCCTGGGCGTCGCCGCCGCCGGATTCGCCGGCCCGGTCGCTGCAGCCCTGCCGCCCCTGGGGTGGACGCCCAAGGCCCTCACGCCCGAGCAGGCCCGCCTGGTCGATGTGGTCGCCGAGTTGATTGTGCCAGCCACCGACACGCCCGGCGCGCGCCAGGCCGGCGTGCCCCAGTTCATCGACCGCACCCTGGGCGGCTGGTGCGACCAGAAGCAGGCTGCGCTGCTGCGGGGCGGGCTGGAGCGGATGGACGCCGACGCCCGGGCCGCGCATGGCGTCGCCTTCGTCGCGCTCAGCGCCCAGCAGCAGGCGGACCAGCTGGCCGCCTACGACAAGGAGGCCAAGGCCGCCTGGGGGCAGCCGCACTTCTTCAAGTCGCTGAAGGAGCTGGTCACCATCGGCTACTTCACGTCCGAGCCGGGCGCGACGCTCGCTCTGCGCTACGACCCGGTGCCGGGCGCCTATCGCGGCTGCATCCCGCTGTCGGAGATCGGGCGCGCCTGGGCGACCTGACGCCTCGCATCAGGATTGACGCGGCGCAGCCTGCGTTCGATTTTAGAACCTTCCGCTGCGGGAGGTGGCCATGCGCTGGAACGAACTCGAGGGGGAAGCCTGTTCGCTGGCGCGGACGGTGGGCGTCATCGGCGATCGCTGGACGCTGCTGATCCTGCGCGACTGCTTCCTCCGCGTCCGCAGGTTCGAGGACTTCCAGGCGCGCCTCGGGGTCTCGCGCGCCATCCTGGCCGACCGGTTGGACAAGCTGACCGCCAACTTCGTTCTGACCAGGGTCGCCTATCGGCAGCGGCCGACGCGCTACGAGTATCGCCTTACCGACAAGGGCATGGCGCTGCATCCTGTCATCATGGCCATGGTCCACTGGGGCGACGAGCACTTGGCCGGGAAGAAGGGGCGTCCGGTCCTGCATCGACACCTCGCCTGCGGCTGTCAGTTCGATCCGGTGATGGTCTGCTCGGAATGCCGCGAGGAGGTGGCCCCTCGGGAGGTCCAGGTCCTGGTCGGGCCGGGCGGGGTCGATCCGCATCACCTGCCGCCCGGCGCCGATCGCGCCGGTTGAGCTCGCTATGGCGCCTTGCCACGCCCGCAGCGGGGGTATTAAGTTCAATTTCAGAACTTAGTGGCGACACGGGGAGGCCGACATGCCGCAGGTGAAGTTCCTTTTCGATTTCGGCAGCCCGAACGCCTATCTCAGCCACAAGGTGATCCCGGGGATCGAGGTGCGCACGGGCGCGCGCTTCGAGTACACGCCGATCCTGCTGGGCGGAGTGTTCAAGCTGACCGGCAACCAGTCGCCGGCCACCGCCTTCGCCGGCATCCGCAACAAGATGGCCTACGAGAACCTGGAGACGCGCCGCTTCGTCGAGCGCCACGGGCTGTCCGCCTACCGCATGAACCCGCACTTTCCCGTCAACACCCTGCAACTCATGCGCGGGGCGGTGGCCGCCCAGGCCTTGGGCGTGTTCGAGGCTTACGTCGACCGGATGTTCGACGACATGTGGGAGCGCGGCCTGAAGATGGACGATCCGGAGGTGATCCGCGCGGCCTTCGCCGAGGCTGGCCTGCCGGCCGACGAGCTGATCGCGCTCAGCGCGACGGATGAGATCAAGGGGCGGCTGGTCGCTGAAACCCAGGCCGCGGTCGACGCCGGCGCCTTCGGTGCGCCCAGCTTCCTGGTCGGCGACGAGCTCTTCTTCGGCAAGGACCGCCTCCATGCGGTGGAGGAGGAAATCCAGCGCCAGTCGCGCGCGGCTTGAACGGGAGCGGGGCCATGACGGAAAAGCAGACCAAGGGCGCTTGCCTGGTGATCGGAGCCGGCGACGGAGTCGGCGGCGCTATCGCGCGCGCTTTCGCCCTCGACGGCTATGAGGCGGTGATCACCCGCCGCGCCCGCAACCTCGACCAGCTGGAGGCGCTGGCCGCCGAAATCCGCGCCGAGGGCGGGATCGTCCACGCCCGCGGCGTCGATGCGCGGCTGGAGGATGAGACGGTTGCGCTGTTCGGGGAGATCGAGCGCGATATCGGTCCGCTCGAAGTCGTGGTCTTCAACATCGGAGCTAACGTGCGCTTCGGTATCGAGGAGACGACGGCGCGGGTGTTCACCAAGGTCTGGGAGATGGCCTGCTTCGCCGGCTTCCTAGCCGGCCGCGAGGCGGCCAAGGTCATGGTCCCGCGCGGCCGCGGCACGATCCTGTTCACCGGCGCGACCGCCAGCGTTCGGGGGCGGGAGGGGTTCGCCGCCTTCGCCGCCGCCAAGGCCGGACTTCGCGCCGTGGCTCAGAGTGCGGCGCGCGAGCTGGGCCCGAAGGGGATTCACGTCGCCCACGTGATCTGCGACGGCTCGATCGACGGAGTGTTCTCGCGCCAGAACATTCCGGACCTGGAGCGTCGGCTGGCCGAGGATCGCGTCCTCAAGCCGGCCGATATCGCCCAGACCTATCTCGACCTGCACCGACAGAAGCGGTCGGCCTGGACCCACGAACTGGACCTGCGGCCCTGGAGCGAGAGCTGGTAGGCGTTCCTAGCGGGCCGCAGCCACGGGCTGGCGGCCTGGCCGCGACTGGCGCAGGATCGCCGCCGCCGAGCGGGGCGTATCGGCCGCCGCCGGGGCGGCGCGATCCTGGCGGCCGGCCTGCAGCAGACCAAGCGCCTCTTCAAGTTGCTGCCGCTCGCTTTCGATCACGGCCAGCCGTTCCTGCAGCCGCGCGACCGCGCAGTCCACATAGCCTTCCGAGGCGTCGCCCTGTTCGCGGCGCTCCAGGATCAGGCGGATGTCCCGAACGTCGAGGCCGGCGCGCCGGAACTGAGCGATCAGCCGCAGCCGGTCCATGGCCCGTTCGTCGTAACGGCGGCAGTTGAGGCGATCGCGATCGGCTTCGATCAGCCCGACCTCCTCGTAGTAGCGCAGCGCCCGCGCCGTCAGGCCGAACTCTCGCATCGCCGCGCCAAGCGAGGCGTAGGAACCCTTGCGCGGCACGAGCCGCAACCGCCGGAAACCGGCGTCTTCCGAAAGACTGGTCATGGCTTTTGCAAAACTGCGTTGAACGATGGCGCCTTGGTAGCGCAGGTCTGGCCATCGATCTGCGCAAAAACTTTGGAAATGGCCCCGAATTCGTGCCAAATCTTCGCCGTTCACACGGCGGGATTTGTGAAATTGCGAAAGCCACAGAAGCTGTTTGTCGGCCCGAAGGTGCGCGCGTTGCGCGAGGCGCGGGCCTGGACCCTGGAGGCCTGCGCGCGCCGGCTCGGCGTCTCGATCAGCTACCTTTCCCAGATCGAATCCAACCAGCGGCCGGTGACGTCGCGGGTGCTCGTCGCCCTGATGGACGCCTTCGAGATTTCCGCGCTGGAGCTGGACGCGGCCGACGACGATCGCGTGGTGGCCGATCTCCGCGAGGCGCTTGCCGACTTCGGCGGACGCGATGCGCCCGTGGCGATGTCCGAGCTGCGCGCGGCCGCGCTCCAAGCCCCGAACCTGGCGCACCGCTATCTCGAACTGCACCGCGCCTATCGCCGGCTGGACGAGCGCTTGCGCCAGACCGAGGAAGCCGTTGCGCTCGACGAGGCCGCCGCCGCCAGCTCGCTGCTCCCTTACGAGGAGGTGCGCGACTTCTTCCATTATAAGGACAACTACCTGCACGACCTGGACGCGGCGGCCGAGGCGCTGGGGGAGGCGGCGGGAGGGGCTCCTATCGAGGCGGCCGCCGCCGAGTTGGGCGTTTCGGTCAGGCTGGCGGACCTGGGCGAAGTGATGCGCCGCTACGACGCCGACGCGCACGTGCTCTGGCTGAATGCGGCCTTGGCGGAGGAAACCCGGCGGTTCCAGACCGCCTTCCACATCGTTTCCACCCGTCTCGGCGACCTCATAGAGCGGGAACTGGCGGCTGCGGGGCTGAAGAGCCGTGAGGCCGCCGATATCTGCCGGATCGGCCTGGGCAACTACGCCGCAGGCGCCTTCCTCATGCCTTATCGCCGTTTCTCCGCCGCGGCGCGCGCGCTGCGGCACGATATCGACGAGCTGGCTCGTGGCTTCGGCGTCAGTCTGGAGCAGGTCTGCCACCGCCTGAGCAATCTGCAGCGGCCTGGCGAGCGCGGCGTGCCGATCTATTTCGTGCGCATGGACCACGCCGGCAACATCACCAAACGTCACAGCGCCACGCGGTTCCGCTTCGCCCGGTTCGGCGGCACCTGTCCGCTGTGGAACGTCCACGACGCGGCCGGCGCGCCCGACCGCTATCATGTCCAAGTCGCCGAAATGCCCGATGGGGCGCGCTATCTCTGCGTGGCGCGCGGCATCGCCAAGCGCTCGGGCGGCTATCTGGCGCCCGTCCGCCGCTATATTCTGGGGTTCGGCTGCGAACTGCAGCATGCTGGCGAGATGGTCTACGCGGCGGGCCTCGACCTGAAGGCCTCTCCGGTCCGCATCGGCGTCAGCTGCCGGATCTGCGAGCGAAACGACTGTTCCCAGCGGGCTTTTCCGCCGGTGGATCGCCGCCTCGTGGTGCCGGGCGATCAGCGGGCGATCGTGCCGTTTCAGCTCGGGGGATAGTGCAGAAAGCCGCCGGCTCTGGGGTCAAGAGCCGGCGGCTGCCCGACCGAGGTGGCTCGGTTCACGGACGGTCAGGTTCTGCTCAGGCCAGGGTAGGTTCCGGCCGCGCCAGTTGTCTTTTGCTCCGACTAAGCGGAGGTGCGTCCACCGCCACCGACGGCGGCCTCTTCGCAGGTATGGCCATGCCGGTGGAGCGCCAGACATCTGGCGGTTCCATTCTCTTCTTTGTTTAACCAATGTCCATTAAGGATCCAGTTAACCTTTTCCAAGTCATTGCGACAACGAGTTTTTTACAATCCTGAAGCGACGCGCTGGCGGGTGCGACCATTTACCTGTGTTAGCGGTTCGTAAACCTCAGGTACCCACGCTCGCATCATGTTCCCCGAACACGCGAGCACACCGCCCGTTCTAGCCGTCCAAGGCCTGGTCAAGGACCATGGCGGCGGCCGCGGGGTGCGCGACGTCTCCTTCACCGTCGCGCGCGGGTCGATCACCGGATTCATCGGCGTCAATGGAGCGGGCAAGAGCACGACCCTCAACGCTATCGTTGGCCTGCTTGAGCCCGATGCAGGGCGCATCGAGCTGTTCGGCGCGCCAGCCGACTTCCAAGCCCGCCGCCGCGTGGGCTTCCTGCCGGAGGAGCGTGGCCTGGCTCCACGCGAGCGCGCCGCCGAGGTTGTCGCCTTCTATGCCCGGCTGAAGGGCATGGAGCGCAGGGCGGCCATGGCGAGGGCGCAGGAACTGCTCTCGCGCATCGGCCTGGGCGAGCACCTGCGTGCACGCGTCGGGCAACTTTCCAAGGGCAACGCGCAGCGCGTCCAGTTCCTCTGCGCCATCGCCCATTCGCCAGAACTGCTGATCCTCGACGAGCCGTTCAGCGGCCTCGATCCCCTGGGTCAGGCCGAGCTCCAGTCGTTGCTGCTGGAGCATCGGGCGGCTGGCGGGGCGGTGCTGTTTTCTACGCACTCGCTGGCCCTGGCCGAGCGGCTCTGCGATCGGGTCGTGGTGCTCTCGCACGGACGCACCGTGTTCGAAGGCGCGGTTCGCGATGCGGCCGCCCACGCGCCCAACGGCGCCTATGTCACCCTGGAGGACGACGCAGCGCTGCTGGACGTGGTCGCGGCCATGGGAGGCGAGGCTAATCCATTCCCCAGCAAGATCGGCAGCGCGCTGCGCTGGCGCGTGCTGCTGCCGGCGCATGTTCCCTATGTTTCTCTGATGCGCGCCCTGGCCGAGCGCGAACTCGAGGTCCACGGCTTCGAGCCGATCGAGCCGGGTCTGGAGGGCGCGCTCTGGGCGTTCAGCGAGCGGAAGGTCGCCTGATGGACCGCGCCGCGCTCATCGCCTGGCGTGAGATCAAGGCCTATGCGGGTACGCTCAGCTTCTGGCTGGCCTTGGTCGCCGGTCCGGTGCTGATGATCCTGGCCGGGCTGATGGTCGGTCCGATGATGTCTGTGCGGCCCGCCGAGCGGCTGGTCGCCATCTCCGCGCCCGACCCGCAACTGCGCCGCATCGCTGGCGAAAGCCTGGCCGAGGCTGCGCAGCTTGATGGCCGTCCCCTGCGGATCGTCGCTCCGGGGGAGGCGCAGACGCGGCTGGCCGTCGCCGCTGGGCGAAATGGCGCGGTCGTGGTCGACAGCCAGGGCGCGCCGCTCTCGCGCCTCGCCTGGGCGCTGTTGCGCCGCGACCTTGCCGGAGAGGGTAAGGGGACCGTGACCTTGCGCCAGGCGCCGCCGCCGCGGGCCGGGGCGGCCGACCACCTCCAGGCCGGCGCAGGCCGCTTCGCCCTGGTGGTGCTGCTCTGGATGAATCTGGTGGGCGCGCTGGGCATGCTGTTGCAGGCGATCGTTCGCGAGCGCGCCAATCGGGCGCTGGAGATCCTGCTGACATCGGCGCGTCCGCTGGAGATTCTGGCCGGCAAGCTGGCGGGCGTCGCCGCGCTGTCGGTGGTCGTGGTCGCCGGCTGGATGGCGATCGGCGCCGTCGTGGCCGCCGCCAGCGGCGCGATGAGCGGGCGGGGCGCCGGCCCTATCCTTGCCGCCGCGCTGGGGGATCCTGCGCGCATGGTTCTGGCCGCCACGACCTACGCGCTGGCCTTTGCGATGTACGGGGGCGCGATCCTGGGCCTCAGCGCGCTGTCCAAGGACATGCCCGCCGCCCAGAACGCCTCGCGACCGGTCTTCGGCCTGCTGTTGCTCGCGTTCTTCGCCGCCATCGGAATGATTTCCGGGCCTGGCCAGTTCGGCTGGCTGCTGTGGGTCCCACCGCTGACGCCGTTCGTGCTGCTGATGCAGGACCCGGCCGAGCTCGGCGCCCTTCGCGTCGCGGCGGCGCTTGCCCTGATGGCGGCGTCCAGCGCTGGGGTCTTCCTGCTCGCCGCTCGCAGCGTGGGGGCGCGTCCGGCTTGGCGCGGCGCCTTCGTGCGCAAGCATCGCGCGGAACCAGAACGGCTCAGTTTGGGTTAACCATTCAGATCGTCGCTATCTGGCGGAGTGGTCGCCATGACCAGCCGTTCACGCGTACTGCTGATGAGCCTGTTCGCCGCCTTCTGGGCGTGGGGTGCGATGTCGGCCAGTATCGAGCAGCAGGAGCACCTCGGGCGCCTTCTTCGCGAACTGGCGCATCGCGCGCCTGAACTGCCGAGCCTGCTGGGGCAGTACGCCAGCTCCCTCCTGAACGGGCTCTTGCAATAGTCGTCCGAAGGTTAATCTTAGCCGCAGGCGCATTCAGGCGCCGGCCCGGCGTCCAGGAGGCGCGCGCCCATGAAGAAGGCCCTGGTCCGCGTCGCACCCTTCCTGATCGCCGGCCCGATCACCGGTCCCTTCCTCGCCGGGGTCTACTATAATTGGCGGGAAGGGCGGCGTGTCCTGGCTTTCCTCTACGCCCTGGCCGTGGTGGAGGCGTTGATCCTCGCACCCTGGTTCGCGGCTCAGTTGGCCGACAAGTTGGGATTCAACCTGACGCCGTAAAGTCTGGCGCGTCCCAAGCCTAGGTCTATCGTGTCGGTCGAGGGGGACTGACCGGATGGATTTTTCCCGTATTCGAGACGTCGCCAAGACGTCGCTTCGCGCCAACTGGCTGCTGTTCTTGCTCGTGGCGCTTCATGCCGCCGCGGCTTTGCTGCTGGCGAGGATATACGGCTTCAAGGTCGATCTCAGCCTGAATTGGCAGCTGGGTTTCTTCGCCGCCAGCTATACGCTCATCGCCAGCGTCTTCCTGTTGATGCGGTTGGCCAAGCGGCCCGCCAACCCCGTCCAGGACCTGCTACGCGAGGCGAGGGGCTGGAGGCTGGGCGAGCGACTCGCCGTTACGGCGCCCGCGCTGCTGGCCCTGAGCCTCTTCGGCTCGAGCTTCGGGGCGTTGAAGTCGGCGATCCCGTCCATGCACCCCTATACGTGGGATGCGACCTTCGCGGCCTGGGACGTCGCCGTCCACGGCGACGATGTCTGGCGGATCATCCAGCCGCTGGTCGGCGCGCCGCCGATCTCCTCGGCGATCAACCTCGTCTATCATTTGTGGATGCTGCTCTTCAACATCGCGTTGGCGGTCGCCTGCGCGATGGAGCCGCGCTCGGTGCTCCGCAAACAGTTCCTAGCAGCCTTCGTGCTTTGCTGGGGGCTGATCGGCAATCTGGCCGCCACCTTGATGGCGTCGGTCGGGCCGTGCTTCGCGCTGCCCATGCTGGGCGATCCCCGTTACGTCGACCTAATGGCCTATCTGCATCGGGTCGCAGAGCGCTATCCAATGCCGGCGCTGAAGGTTCAGGACATGCTGCTCTATGACACGCAGCATGGGACGGGTGGTCTCGGGTTCGGCATTTCCGCCATGCCCAGCATGCACGTCTCCATCGCCATGCTCGTCGCCCTGGGGGTGCGGCGCTTATGGCCGCGCTGGCAGTGGGCCGGTTGGCTGTTCCTCGCCGTGATCATGATCGGCTCGGTCCACCTGGGTTATCACTACGCTGTCGACGGCTATGTGGCTCTGGTCATGACCTTGGCGGTCTGGATGCTCAGCGGCCGGCTTGCCCAGCCCACGGCCGCGCGGCGCCGGCTCACCGTTGCGAGCGGGGCCGGGGTGCTCGACCGGTAATAGAGTCTAGCTTCGGGTTCGCTAGGGGCGACGCGTGCGAGCCGCAGTTGTCGGCGCTCGCCTGATGGGCGATTTCTCAGCGAAATGCGCGATCTTCTGTAGTCGCTGAGGTTTTCTTTATGCGCCGGACGTGTTGCATCTTTGCCACGACTGACTTTCCGCGATGGTCGCGATGCACGCCCTGGTAGCGATTTCGCGATTCTAGTGGCACGGGTGCTGCCTGAAAGTGATTCGCAAGGGGCAGTCTACCCATCCTTAATGCCCCTTAATGATCAATCCAGCGGCTCGCAGGCCTGTGGATAGTTTGTCTATTTTGAAATAATGCATGAAGTCGATTAACTGAAATCTATTCCGAGTGTATCGAAGAAATCTCCTTAATGGTTTGTTAATTGCAGGTTATCGTTTCAAAAATCTTCTTGATTCGTGCGCTTCATATGTCGCTACGATTGATAAACATCTGACGTATTGGCGATGTGAACTGCGGCATTCGGAATACACAACTTGCCCGAACTGATAGAAATCATGGTTAATCTTTCGTCGACGAATTTACAAAATCTTAATGCGGCGCTTAAGGTTGCGGTCAAGGTGTCGGGGCGCAAGCGCTCGGGCCCTTTCCAAGCCGCCTATCGCGGTGAGGGTCACTGCAATTTGGGAAGGGTGTTCCATGACCAAGTTTGTTCAGTTTCTCAAAGATGAGTCCGGCGCCTCGGCGGCCGAATACGCGCTGATCCTGGCGATCGTCGGGGTCGGCATTGTTCTTGCGGCGCAAGCTCTGCAAGGCGCCATCTCGAATGCGATGTCGACTGCGGCGAGCACCATCAACACCGCCGCTACGCCTGCTCCGTAGTTGGCGGTTTCTTTGACCTGATCTTGGCGCGGCGGTCCGCCGTCGCGCCATTTCAGGCCAATGTGGGGGCGGCCACAGTTCAGGGTCGCGCCTGTCCCATTTTTTGAAGTGAATGGGTGTGGCGATGAATATTCGTAATATTGCGACCATTGCCTTTGCGCTGCTCTTCGGGCTGGTCGCTGTACTGCTCACGCAATTCTGGCTCGGACGGCAAAGGGTCGCCGACCGTCAGACGGCGGCGATCGAGGGCACGACCCCCGTGGTGGTGGCGGCCCAGCCGATCGCACGCGGCATGGCGCTCGAGCCCAGCCTGCTCAAGGTCGTGCGGTTCCCGCAGGGGTCCGTCCCGGCCGGCGCGCTCAGCTCGGTCGAACAGGCCACGGTCGGCGGCCAGCGCCTGGTGCTGCGCCCGATCGCGGCGAACGAGCCGATCTTGAGCACCAAGATCACGACGCCGGGCGGCAAGGTGAACCTTTCCGCCGCCATGACCGCGGGCATGCGGGCCGTGACGTTCAGGTCGAACGACGTGGCGGGCGTCGCGGGTTTCGTCCTTCCGGGCGATCGCGTGGACGTGCTGTTGACCCGGGACGCTGCGGCCGGCAGCGAGAACAGCGCCCTGCTGGCCCAGGTCGTCGCCGACAACCTCAAGGTTCTGGCTGTCGACCAGGTCGATGACGACGCCGCCGGCAAGCCGGTGGTCGCCAAGGCCATCACCTTGGAAGTCACGCCCGATCAGGCCCAGACCATCGCCCTGGCCCAGGCGGCCGGCACCGTCTCCCTGGCGCTGCGCCAGGTGGGGGACTCCGAGCCGGTCGGACGCCGCATGACCACCGTCGCCGATCTCGGCGGCTACCGGACCGGCGCGCCCGTCTCCCGGCCGGTGGTGACGCGGAAGGCCGAGGCGACATCGTATCGGCCCGCCGCGCCGACCGGCCCGCGCGTGGTCGTCACCCGCGGCGTGGAGGCCACGTCCTACACCCTGCTGCGCTGAACAATTCCTGCCGCCCGACGCAGGCGGCCAGGCAAGGACATTGGGGAAGCAAAGATGACCCAGTTCAAGAAACCCGTCAGGAGAGGGCTCGCCGCCGCTGCGGCGGCGCTGATGGCCTTCACCGGCCTGACGGCGCCGGCCCTGGCCCAGGACCGCCGCTACGAGGTGGTGGTGCCGACCGGCAAGTCGGAAGTGCTGCAGACGCCCGGCGCCTACAGCGAGCTGATGATCGCCAATCCCGAGATCGCCGACGTCCTGCCGCTGTCGTCCCGCTCGGTCTATGTCGTGGGCAAGAAGCTCGGCTCGACGGTGCTCAGCGTCTACGGACCGGGCAAGACCCTGATCTCCTCGGTCAACGTCGTGGTCTCGGCCGACGTCAACGGCATGAAGACCCGGCTCTACGAGCTGATGCCCAACGAAAGCGGGGTGTCGGTCAGCGCCGCCAACGAATCCATCGTCCTGTCCGGCTCGGTCAGCAGCGCCCCGCGCGCCCAGCAGATCGTCGCCCTGGCCGAGAGCTACGCGCCCGGCAAGGTCGTCAACATGATGTCGGTGCAGGGCGTCCAGCAGGTGATGCTGTCGGTGCGCTTCGTTGAGATGGAGCGTTCGGTCGCCAAGCAACTGCGGGTCAACACCGCTTCGCCCTCGGCCGGTCGCCCCGGTCAACCGTTCCCGGTGATCCCACACGAGCCCTATATCACCACCGGCGACACCATCGTCGGCTCCGGGGCCCTGGACCGCTTCGGCATCTTCCAGACCCTGATCAGGTCCGGCGACGTCAATCTCGACATCATGTTCGACGCGCTCGAGACCAAGGGGCTGGTCAAGACCCTCGCCGAGCCGACCCTGGTCGCCATGTCGGGGGACACCGCCAACTTCCTGGCCGGCGGTGAATTCCCGATCCCGGTGGCTCAGAACCAGAACAACGGCGTGACCACCATCACCGTCGAGTTCAAGCAGTTCGGGATCTCGCTGGCCTTCACTCCGACGGTGATGGACGACGGCGTCATCAACCTGCTCGTCGCGCCCGAGGTGTCCTCGATCGATCCCAGCGCCTCGGTCGTCACCAGCGGCCTGACCATCCCCGGCATCAAGGTGCGCCGCGCCAAGACCACGGTCGAACTGCGCGACGGCGAGTCCTTCACCATCGCCGGCCTGCTCAAGGACGATTACCGCAACGACGTGCGGCAGTACCCCTTCCTGGGCGACCTGCCGGTGATCGGTACGCTGTTCCGCTCGACGGGCTACCAGAAGAACGAGACCGAGCTGGTGCTGGTGGTGACTCCGCACCTGGCCACGCCGATCCGCGGCCGCGCCGCGACGCCGGCGGACCGTTTCGTGCCGCCCTCGGATTTCGAGCTCTTCGTCTTCGGGGCGCAGCGCGCCGCCGCCAAGGCCCGCACGCCCGAGGAACGGGCGCTGATGTCGGTCGACCCCAGCAAGGGCGGCCTGGAAGGGGAGTACGGCCATGTCCTGCACTAAGACCGCGATCTCACTGCTCGCCGCGGCCTCGACGCTTCTGCCGCTGGCTGGCTGCGTCCAGGCCCAGGGCCACATGCAGCCTGACTTCGGCCAGGCCTTGCGCCAGGACTTCGCCGCCCAGGTGGCCGATCCCGACGCGGCCTACGCCCGTAAGACCCTGCCGGCCAACAGCGGCGCCCGCGCCGCGCTTGCTCAGCAGCGGTACGTCAAGGACCAGGTCCTGCAGCCCTCCTCGCAAGGCACGGGCGCCATGTCGACCGGCCCGGCTTCCTCCGGTCCGCCCGCCGCCGGACGCAACTGAGGTGTGAGATGTCCGGCCGCCGATCATTCTGGGGGAACGAAAGCGGAGCCACCGCTCCACTCTTCGCCTTGGCCCTGGTCGCCCTGGTCGCTTCGGGCGGCGTCGCCTGGGACATCAGCCGCGGCTACGCCCTGCGCGGCGAACTCGATGCGGCGGCGGACGCGGCCGCGCTCGCCGGCGCGACCCAGCTCGACGGCGCCAGCGGCGCGCAGGCCCGTGCGCTGACCGCCGCCCAGGGCGGGCTGGTGGCCAACTCCCAGCGGCTGGCCGATGCGGCCGAGGCGAACGTCGCAGCCGGCGGCGCCTCGATCACCTTCCTGTCCAGCATCTCGCCCCACACGGCCGCTACCGGCGACGCCGATGCTCGGTTCGTCCAGGTGGACGTCACGCCGCGCGACCTCGGCTTCATCTTCGGCGCCTGGGCCCAGGTGACGGGCGCGCAGGTCGTGGCCCACGCCGTCGCCGGCTACGGCTCGGGGATCTGCAAGGTCCCGCCGTTGATGATCTGCAATCCGAACGAGACGGCCAGCCTTTCGTTCGACGGCGACCAGTATATCGGCAAGGTCTTCATGCTGACCCCGCCGCCCGGCGGCAACGCAGCCTGGGGGCCGGGCAACTTCGGCTTCCTGCGGGTCGGCAACGGCGCAAGCGCCATCCAGGAGGCGATGGGCCGCAACCCGCCCCTGGCCGAATGCTTCGGCAACGTCGCCGAAACCGAACCCGGCAACATCGCCAACGCCGACGACTGGTTCAACACGCGGTTCGACATCTATCGGGCGGGCGCCGGGGGCAGAAAGAACGACCCGCTCTACGCGCCCGCGCTGAACACCATCATCGGCACTCAGACCAATTCCGGAAACCCGGCCTGCACGCCCACAGTCAACGCGCCGAGCAACAACTGTGCGAGTGGGGCGGCGATCGCAGGCGGCACGGGACTGCCGCGCGATTGCGGGCAGACCAGCACTGTCGGCAGCGGCGTGTGGAACGCCGCCCAGTACTTCAACACCAATCACAACGGCATCAACCCGGCGACCTACACGCCGGCGACGCCCAGCAATGCGGCCTTCGCCGGGGCCGGCTGGTCCGCCTACGGCCCGGCCCCCGTCGCGGGTGCGACCACGCCGACCCGCTTCCAGGTCTACAACTGGGAACTGGCGATGCTGAACGCCGCGGGCGGCAACGGCCGACCCTCGACGCCGATGGCGCCGAACGCCTTCAGCCAGGGCCAGGCCCTGAGCTCCGGCTCGCGCGACTATGCCCGGCCGACCTGCAACACCACCAACGCCAATCCTCCCGCGCCCGACCGGCGGACCATCTCGGCGGTGATCGTCAACTGCCGCGCCGACAATGTCCGCGGCCGCTCGACCGTGCACGTCATCGCCTATCTCGATCTTTTCCTGATCGCGCCGGCGGTGAGCCAGACGATCTACGGCGAGGCCATCGGCGCCACCACCGACGTCTCGGCCGTGGGCAAGGAGACCCGCAAGTACTCGGTGCGGCTCTATGAATAGGTCTCACCATCCCTTGGGCCTGGTCTGCGACCGCGGCGGCGCCGCGGCGGTGGAGTTCGCGCTGATCCTGCCGCTGATGAGCGTGCTGCTGTTCGGCTTCTTCGAGACCGGGCGGATGTTCTACACCTTCAACATCGCCTCCGCCGCCGCGCGCGACGCGGCGCGCTTCGGCGCCCGCCTGCCCATGACCTGCGCCGGCTTCGTCAACGGAACCGACGAGACGCGGGTGAAGACCCTGGCCGCGACGGGCGACGCCAACGTCGGCGCCGACCCGCTGATCAAGGGCATGACGACCGCGAACATCGCCGTCACCTACGCCTGCGTCTCCAACGCCGGAAGTCCGCGGCCCTATGCGGGAATCTACGAGGACGCCACTGGCGTCCCGACCCTGACGGTGACGGTTAACGCGCCTTTCCAGACCGTGTTCGGCAGTCTGCTGCCAGCGCTGGACGTGAACGGGATGAGCGTCAGCCATTCCGAGACCTGGACGGAATAGCCATGCGCCCGCTCGGCCTCATCCGCGACGAACGCGCCTCCACCGCCGCCGAGTTCGGCCTGGTCGCCATGATCTTCGTCGGCTGCATGCTGGGCATCATCGACATGGCGCGCCTGGCCTTCGAGATCAATTCGGCGAAGGCTGCGGCCCGGCACGGCGCGCGGACGGCGATCGTGTCCTCGCCCGTGGTGGCCCAACTGGCCGACTTCGACGCCATCGCCATCGGCATTCCCGGCGGCCAGCCGGTGCCGGAAGGCACCGCGGGCACCGGTCCGTTCGTCTGCGACTCCACGTCCTGCACCAACGGCGGGACGTTCGTGCCCGCCAATTTCACCGCGGTCCTGACCGAGATGCGACGCTACTACGGCCGCCTGCAGCCGGCCAACGTTGTGATCGAATACCGCCACCGGGGCCTGGGCACCTCCGGCTTCATCGGCTCGGACGTCGAGCCGCTCGTCACGGTCCGCCTGACCGGTCTCACCTTCCAACCCGTCTCACTGCAGATCTTTGGCGTGGGGTCACTGCCAATCCCGTCCGTCGCGACCACGCTGACGGCCGAAAGCCTCGGAGCGACCAGTGCAACCATTTAGGAACCTCATCAGCGTGCGCGACATGACCTCGCCGGAGCCGCCGGCGGCCTCGATCGCCCTTGCGTATGACGTGCGGGCGCTGGGCAAGACCGAGGCGGTGGGCCGCCTCCAGGAGCAGTTCCGTCACGTCCGCTTCCGGCCCTTGCACGAGTCATGGTTCGGCGACGCGCTGAAGCAGGTCGAACTGGTCATCGGCGCGCTCGATGCGAGCTCGCCCGCCGAGGTCGACCGCTTCTGCGTCAACCTGCGCGAAAGCGGCAGGCCGGACGCGGTCATCGCCGTGGTGTTCAACGCCGGGATCGAGGTCACCCGGCGACTGATGCAGGACGGCGTCGGGGACGTGCTGGTGGCGCCGGTCAACGAGGCGGCCCTGGCGGTGTCGCTGGAACGCGCCCTGGCCAACCTGGCCCATCGCGGCCGCCGGGGCGGCGCCAACGGGGAGATCGTCTCGATCCTGAAGAGCGGCGGCGGGGTAGGGGCCACCGCGCTCGGAACCCAGCTTGCGGCCCTGCTGGCGCAGGGCGGCGTCAAGGTCTGCCTGGTCGATCTCGATATCCAGTTCGGCCTGGCCGCCATGTACCTCGATCTGCGCAACAGCGTGACCATGGGCGAGGTGCTGGCCTCCGGCGCCAGCCCGGCCGAGGTCGGCTTTTCCAGCAACCTGGCGTCCCATGCCAGCGGGGCGAAGGTGCTCGCCGCACCGCCTGAATTCATGCCTCTGGAGGCGCTGACCCCCAAGCTGATCGACGATCTGGTCAGCGCCCTGCGGCGCGACTTCGAGGTGGTGCTGCTGGACCTGCCCAGCGCCTGGACGGCCTGGACCAACCGTGTCCTGCGCCTGTCGGACCGGATTCTGCTGGTCAGCCAGCTGTCGGTGCCGCACGCGCACCTGACCAAGCGCCAGCTTTCGCTGCTGGCGACCCAGCGGTTGGACGACGTGCCGCTGACGCTCGTCTGCAACCGCTTCGGCGGCGATACGCCCGCCGGCGTCAGCCGCCGCTCGGTCGAGGCGGCGGTCGGCCGGCCCTTCGACGTGCTGGTGCCCGACGACGGCCGGCTGATGAACGAGGCCATCAACCAGGGGGTGGCCCTGAACGCCCTGCGCCGGGGAACCAAGCTCGGCAAGGCGCTGGAACAACTGGCCGCGAGCCTCTCGCCCGCCCGCGTCGCCACTCAGGCGGGAGGTCGCTGACCATGGCGTTCTGGAACGAGGAAAAGATGGCCGCCAACGATCCGGGGCTGGCCCGCTCGGCGGTGGACGACAGCCTGGCCCTGCGGGTGCGCCTGCACCAGCGGCTGCTCGACGTGCTGAACCTTTCGGCCATGGAGCAGACGCCGCGCGACACCCTGCGCATGGAGATCCGCAAGACCGTGGTTGGCTTTATCGCCGAGGAAAAGCGTCTGCTGACCCCGGCCCAGCTCGACCACCTGGTCGACGAGCTCCTGGACGAACTGCTGGGCCTCGGCCCGCTCGAGCCGCTGCTCAAGGACGAGACGATCACCGATATCCTGATCAACACGCACGAGACGGTCTATGTCGAGCGGCGCGGCCGGCTGGAACGCTCTGACGTCCGCTTCGAGGACACGCGCCACCTGCTGCGCATCCTCAACAAGATCGTCGCGGCGGTCGGCCGGCGGGTCGATGAGTCCCAGCCCATGGTCGATGCGCGCCTCGCCGACGGCTCGCGCGTCAACGCCATCATTCCGCCGCTGGCGGTCGACGGCCCTCTGGTCTCGATCCGCAAGTTCGCCAAGACGCCTATCAACATGGCCAAGCTGATCGACTACGGCAGCATCACCGGCGAAATGGCCGCGGTGCTCCAGGGCGTGGTCGTCGGGCGGCGCAACGTGCTCATCTCTGGCGGCACCGGGTCCGGCAAGACGACCATGCTGAATGCGCTGTCGTCGTTCATCGATCCACTGGAGCGGATCGTCACCATCGAGGATTCGGCCGAGCTGCAGTTGCAGCAACCGCACGTCGGACGCCTGGAAACCCGTCCCGCCAACATTGAGGGCAAGGGCGAAGTCACCCAGCGCGAACTGGTCAAGAACGCCCTGCGGATGCGCCCGGATCGGATCATCGTCGGCGAAGTCCGGGCCGGCGAGGCCTTCGACATGCTGCAGGCGATGAACACCGGGCACGACGGGTCGATGACCACGGTTCACGCTAACTCCCCACGCGACTCGCTGTCCCGCCTCGAGCAGATGATCGGTATGGCCGGCCTGGAGATCTCCACCCGTTCGATCCGCGGCCAGATCGCCTCGGCGATCCATGTCGTCGTTCAGGTCGAACGTGGCGAGGACGGTCGTCGCCGGGTCGTGTCCATCCAGGAGATCGTCGGCATGGAAGAGGACGTGATCTCCATGCAGGAAATCTTCCGTTTCCGCCGTCGCGGCCGCGGGCCGCAGGGGGAGGTGCTCGGCGACTACGAGTCGACCGGCGTGCGGCCGCGCTTCATCGAACACCTGACGGCGCGCGGGCTCGAACTGCCGCTGGAAATCTTCGCCCCTGGGCGCCGGTCGGCGTGACGTCATGCAACAGCTGATCCTGCCTGTCGCGCTCGTCCTGGCCTTCGTCGCCGCCGCCGCCCTGCTGCAGGGCGTCGCCGGCGCCTTCCTCGGCGCGCGTGAGCGTCATCAGCGGATCAACCGCCGTCTGACCATGCTGAACTCGGGCATGGAGCAGAAGGAGGTGTACGAGGCGCTGGTCCGCCGGCCGGCGACGCCGGCGCTCAACTCGCCGTTCCTGCTGTCAATCTTTGAAAACCTCTCGCGCCGCCTGCAACAGGCCGACATCCGCACGCCGCTGCCGATGCTCGTGGGCTACACGCTCGGGGCCTCTCTGGCGGTGGGGCTGCTCTCGGTTCTGGTGCGGCGCTCCCTGGGGGCGACCGTCGGCGGCGAGGATGCGGTCCTCAGCTTCGTCGGCGCTGTCCTGCTTGGCTTCATGGGGTTGTGGGTCTGGGTCAGCAACCGCCAAGCCAAGCGGCTGAAGCAGATCGAAGCCCAACTGCCGCTGGCGCTCGACATCATCATTCGCGGCCTGCGAGCCGGGCACCCGGTGGTCACCGCCGTGCAGCTCGTGGTCGAGGAAATGGGCGACCCCATCGGCACCGAGTTCGGCCTGATCGTCGATGAGACGACCTACGGCTACGAATTCCGCGAAGCCCTGGCCAATTTCGCGCGCCGCACCGGCTCGGAAGACGCGCACTTCTTCGCCGTCAGCATGGCTATCCAGTCGAGCACCGGCGGCAACCTCGCTGAAATCCTCAGCAACCTGGCCACCGTGATCCGCAGCCGCGCGTCGCTCGGGAAGCGTATTCGCTCCCTGGGCAGCGAGGGACGCATGTCAGCCCTGCTGCTCAGCGTTCTGCCGGTCTTCCTGATCGGGTTCATGTTCCTGACCCAGCCGAAATTCTACACGACCAAGTTCGCGGACCCGCTGTTCTTCCCGATCGTCGGCTTGGTCGTCGTCCTCTACTGCATCGGCCAGTACGCCATGCACCGGATCGTCAACTTCAAGTACTGAGGGGGTTTGAAATGCCAGGTGTCGTCGAACTTGCAGTGCTTGGCCTGGTCTTTGTCGGCGTCGTGGTGGGCGTGCTGGCGGCGGCGCGCCGCGGCGAGGCCTACCTGCGCGTCCAACGCCGTCTGCACGCCAGCGGAGAAGCCGCAAGCCCGGTCTTCGAGGCCTCGAACATCATCAAGCCGCAGGCCGTGAAGAACCCCATCCTGGCTTGGGTCCAGTCGGCGACGTCGTTGAAGGACGCGGCCGACCGCGACCGCATTTCCAAGCTGCTGTTCCAGGCCGGCTTCGAGCATCCGGCCGCGCCGATCTGGTTCGTCATCGCGCGCTTCGGCGCGGCCATCGGCCTGCCCATGGTGTTCCTGTTCACCCAGGCCTCCAGCGAAAAGCCGCTGAACTCGACGGCCCTTGCAGCCTTCGCTCTGGCGGCTTGCGCCGTGGGCTTCATCGCCCCGCGCGCGGTGGTCGATCGGCTGGCCGAGAACCGGCGCAAGCAGCTCGAACGCGAGTTCCCCGACGCCCTCGACCTCATGGTCGTCTGTGTCGAAGCGGGACTCGGGCTGGAAGCGGCCTTCGTGCGGGTCAGCGAGGAGGTGCGTGAGTCCCATCCGCGGATCGCCCACGAGTTCGCCTTGTTGTCGCAGGAGATGCGCGCCGGCCGAACTCGCGCAGAGGCCCTGCGCGGCTTCGCGGGCCGCACCGATGTCCCGGCCGTGCGCTCGTTCGCGGCCTTGCTGATCCAGACCGATAAGCTCGGCACCAGCATCGGCCAGACGCTGCGGACCTACTCCCAGGAGATGCGCGAGGACCGCTTCATGAAGGCCGAGGAGAAGGCCATGCGGATCCCCGTGCTCATGACCGTTCCGCTGGTGGCCTGCATCTTGCCGGTCATCGTCACGGCCCTGCTTCTGCCGGGCATCATCGATATGGTCCGCCATGGCTTGCCGGCCCTGAGCGGTACGGGGGGGTGAGGCCATGCGCGCTCGTCTTCTACTGGTTCCGCTCCTGCTCCCGCTGGCCGGTTGCAGCACGCTCGGCGGCCATCTGGCCCGGCTGTTCCATGTTGAGCATCCGGCCAAGCTCGAGGTCCGCGCCGTCGCCGCCAACGCCCAGGCCCAGGAGATGGCCCGCCCGCCGAGCCTGATCGACCGGCTCTACAGTCAGGCCCGTTTCAAGATCGAGCTGCGCGACTATGCCGACGCGCTCGATCTGCTGCAGCTCGCCCGGGACGGGGCGCCGGACGACGCCCGCGTGCTCAACGCCATGGGCGTGATCTACGACAAGATCGGCCGGCTCGACCTCAGCAAGCGCTATTACGAGATGGCTCTGGCGCAGGAGCCGGGCTCGCCGGTGGTGCTGGCCAACATGCGCTATTCGGGACAGCTCGGCGCCAGGTTCGCGGCCATCGAGGCCGCCCGCGCCGCGCCGCCCGACGCCATGCCGGCCCAGGCTCCTCCGCCGGTGACGCTCGCCGCCGCCGCGCCGGCGCAGCGGGAGCCTGTCCGCACCGCCGAGGGCGCTATCGTCCTGGCCGCCGCGCCGCCCGATGTCGCGGTGATGCGGCTGGGCAGCCCGGTCATGCTGGTCGACGCCAGCGGCCGCGAGAACGGCCCCGAGCCCGTGCGCGCTTATCTCGCGTCCGCCGGCTGGAGCGTCGCAGACGGCGCCGGCCGCGCCGCTGCGCCCGGCCCGTCCGAAATCCGCTTTCCCAGCGAGCATCGCGCCCTGGCCCAGGCCCTGGCGCGGACTCTGCCCTTCAAGGTCGCGCTCAGCGACTGCGGCGCCAGGTGCGCCGGTCTCGAACTGGTGGTCGGCCAGGATGCGCCGAGCCGCCTGAAGACGTTCGCAAAGGAGCATTCCTGATGTCGTCGAAGCAGATGGTCGTCGCGCGTGGGGCGTGCGCGGCCATGGCCCTGTGCGTCTTCGCCGCGGCCGGCCCATCCTTCGCCCTCGACCTCTGGCCCAAGAAGGCGGCGGTCGCCGACACCGCCCGCGCCGACTACGCCGTCGCCGCCCTGGACCGGGCGCTCGCCGAGGATCGCACCCTCGACGCCGGGCGGATGCTCGACCAGGCCATCGCCGCCGGCGTCAGCGATCCGCGGCTCAGCCTGCGGGCCGGTGAGTTGCACCTGAAGCGCGGCCGGTACGAGGAGGCCGTGCGCGCCTTCACCGAGGCCGAGGGCACGCCGGCCCTGCGCCCCGCCGCCCTGCAGGGCAGGGGGTTGGCGCTGTCCAATCTCGGCCGTTCCGCCGAGGCCGTCGCCGTGCTGAACCAGGCCGTGGCGGCCGATCCGGCCCAATGGCGCGCTTGGAACGGGCTCGGGGTCGAGCACGACCGCCGCCGCGCGTGGCCCGAGGCCGAAGCCGCCTACGCGAAGGCCGCCGCCGCCAGCGGCGACGCCGCGCCGGTGCTGAACAACCGCGGCTATTCCCGAATGCTCCAGGGACGCTACGCCGAGGCCTCGCGCGACATCGTCGCGGCGCTCGACAAGGATCCGCAACTGGCGACCGCGCGGGCCAACCTGCGGCTGCTGCTCGCCATGCAGGGCGATTACGATCGCGCCACGACCGTGGTCTCCAACCAGCAGAAGGCCGAGGTCTACAACAACGCCGTCTTCGTCGCCCTGATGCGCAGCGATCTCCCCGAGGCCGAGCGCCTGCTGCGGGAGTCCATCGACGCGCGGGGCGACACCTCCGGGCGGGCCATGGAGAACCTCCAGTTGGTCAAGGCGCTGCAATCGCCTGCGCCGGTCGCCAAGGCTTCGCAATGACCGATGTCGCCCATTGGGTCGTCGTGGCCCTGTTCGTCCTGCTGCTGGCGGCGGCGGCGGGCGTCGACGTCGTGCGGCGCAAGATTCCGAACTGGTCCGTCGGGGGCCTGATCCTCACCAGTGCGGTCGCCTGGGTCGCCGGAGTGTCGGCCGTGCCATGGCTCAGCGGCCTCGCCGCAGGTCTCCTCGCCCTGGTGTCGGCCTACGGGCTCTATCATTTCGGCATGGTCGGGGCGGGCGACGTCAAGCTGCTCGCCGCCGCCGCTCTGTTCGTCGGGCTTGGGCATCTGTGGCAGCTCGCGGCTCTGACGGCCCTGGCCGGCGGGATCATCGCCGTCGGCTTCCTGGTCGCCCGTCCGCGCCGTGTGATGCGCGGTCTGACCGCCCGTGGGCGGGCGGAGAACACCAGCCGGGGCATTCCCTACGGCCTGGCGATCGCCATCGGAGCGCTGGCCACGGCGCTAACCATCGAGGGGTTCCTGCCCCATGCGCTCGTCTAGTCCCATGGCGCGTTGGATACGGCTGGTCGCGCCGCTGGCCTGGACCGTGGCGATCACCGCTGCGGCCGCCGGGCTGGCGGCATGGATGTTCCACGATCTCGGCGTCGAGCGCGTCGCCGGCGTGCTGCTGGCCGCCGTCTTCGTGACCGCCGCCCTGTGGGGCGTGATCCCCGGCTTGTTGTCGGCGGCGCTGGGCGCGGTCGCATTCAACATGCTGATCGGAGCCGCGGCCCTGGAACATCAGCTCCAGTCGCCGGTCGATGTCTTGCTGCTTGCAGCCCTGATCGCCGGCTCCTGCGTGGCCGGCGTGTTGTCGGATCTTTCCCGCCGCGCGCCGCCGCAAGAGCGCGAGCGCTCACCCGAACCGCCGCAGGCCACGCCCGTCGAGCCCGCCCCGGTCATCGCCGGCGGACGCGGACTGAACACCGATACCCGTCGGCTTGTCGCCACCGTCGCCCTGCTGGGCGTCGCCGTGCTCGCCGCCCTGGTCATCCGGCCGGGCCTCGACGGCGGCTCGCCCGCGCTCGCCTTCGCCGCGGTCGTCGCGGCTCTGGGCGTCCTGCACGGCGCCCGGGTCGGGGCGGTCAGCGGGGTGGTCGCGACCATCGCGCTCAACATCCTGGTCGGCCCACACCACGGCGGCTGGCTTTCCGAGCTGATCGACTTCGCCATAATCGTCGGCCTCGGCTGGGGCATCGGCCGGGTGTCCGACCAAGTCTCGCGGGAGCGGGCGATCCTGCGAGCCATGACCGCCGCCACCCGCCAGTTCTCTTCCGCGTCCGATGAAGCCACGGTCTGGACCGCCCTGCTGGAGACCATGGTGACCCTTTCGCCCGGCGCCTCTGTGCGCCTGGTGGATGAGACCGGAGCCACCCTGCATGAGCGCCTGTCGCCTGGTCGCGGCGCATGGCGCACCCGCCAGGTGACCAGCGACGGGCGCCCGTTCGGCGTCGTCTACTGGGCGCCTCGCGACAGCCTGCTGGAGGGGGACGGGCAGGACGAGCTGATGGCCTCGATCGTCGATCTGGCCGCCTCGGGAGTGGCGCGCACGCGTCTCGGCGTCGAGAAGGCGGAGATGGAGTTCATCGCCCGCACCGAGCAGCTGCGCACCATCCTGCTGGACGCCGTGTCGCATCACTTCCGCACGCCGCTTGCAGGCATCATCGGTTCGGTGACCAGCGTTCTGAGCCTGCCTGAGCCGCACGACCGCGCTGCGCGGCGCGACCTGCTGCTGATCATCAAGGAGCAGGCCAACCGCCTGCATCGCTACGTCGAGAACTTCCTCAGCGTCGCCCGCCTGGAATCCGGCGCAATAGAGATGAAGCTCCAGGAAGTCGTGGTCGAGCCGCTGCTCTACGACGTTTGGGAGTCGTTCGGCGAGGCCGGGGGCGCTCGCCGCTTCCTGCATGTGAAGGTCGACGATGACAGCGTGCGCGCGGATCCGGACCTGCTAAGTCAGGTATTCGGCAACGTGCTCGAAAACGCGATCAAGTTCAGCGCCGAAGGATCGGTGGTCGACATCCGCAGCCGGCGTGTAGGGGACAAGTTGGTATTCGATGTGACCGATCAGGGGTGCGGCGTCCCGCCGGCCGCTGAAGCCCGAATCTTCGAACGCTTCGTCCGGGGGCGGGGGGCGGTGGCGCCCGGCCTCGGGCTCGGGCTCTACATCACCCGCAGCCTCGTCGAGATGCAGGGCGGCGAGGTCGAGGCGCATAATCGCGACGACGGCGCCCAGGGCCTCGTCGTCTCCATCGCCTTGCCGCTCGCGGAGGCCGCATGAGCGCCGACGCCAAGATCCTGATCGTAGAGGACGAGGAGCAGCTGGTGCGCATGCTGCGTTCGTCCCTGGTCTATGCCGGTTACGAGGTCAGCGCCGCTCGCACCGGGCGCGAAGCGATCTCCAGCCTGCGCACCGAGCCGTTCGACGTGGTGTTGCTGGACCTCGGTCTGCCCGACATCGACGGCCAGGAGGTCATCGAAACCACCCGCGCGTTTTCCAACGCGCCGATCATCGTCGTGTCGGCGCGCAGCTCAGAGAAGGAGAAGATCACCGCGCTCGACCACGGCGCGAACGACTATGTCGCCAAGCCCTTCGACATGGGCGAGCTCCTGGCCCGCATTCGCGTAGCACTGCGGGTCGGACAGAGCACCGGCTCGGCGGCGACCCGGTCGGGGCGGCTCGAGATCGACTTCAAGCGCCGGCAGGCCATCGTCGACGGCGAGATCATCCGGCTCTCGGGCAAGGAGGCTCAGCTGCTGCAGCTGCTGGCGGCCGCCGAGGGGGCGGTGGTGGGCCACGACGAGATCATCGAGACCATCTGGGGCCGTGGCAGCGAGGCCGACGTCATGCACCTGCGCGTCCTCACTTGGCAGGCCCGTCGGAAGATCGAGCCGAACCCCAGCAGTCCGCGCTACCTGATCGCCGAGCCCGGAGTCGGATATCGGCTCAATCTGGATTGAGTTTCGTCGGGCGTCCGACAGACGCGCCGCTCGCGGCGTGGCCGAATTGAGCCTGCGGGTCGAGAGCAGGGGAGAGCGATCGACCGATTTGCGCGGTGAGCCCGGCTCCGGCGCAGTGGGAGGACGGCGACGGCCGTCCCGACCCGGAGGGCGCGCGCCAGGCTCGGTGCGCGCGCCCGACCGGAGCGCTAGCGCAGAGCCGCGTTGATCTTCGCCAGGGCGGCCGAACCGGGCGTCAGCTCCCCGTCGCTGAGCGCGTTGAGCGGCGTGTCCACCGTGCCGAGGTTCTCGTGCAGATCCCGAGCCTCGGGGTCGAGGAACAGTAGGCCGGTGACGATCTCTCCCAGCGCCTGGCGCGCCTGCAGATAGGCCAAAGCCCCGACCCGGTCCGACGGATCGTAGTGCTCGGCCAGCTTGTGCAGGTGCAGGATCGAACCGTCGTGCTGGGCCACCGGCACGGTCTCGCCGGGCGCGTAGTCGACGGTGATCGTCTCGCGCGCCGGGATCAGGTCCATCCGGTTCACCGCCTCGTTGTGCTCGCGCACATAGTCGTAGGACTTGGTCGAACCGGCGTGGTTGTTGAACTGCACGCACGGGCTGATGCAGTCGATGAACGCCGGACCCTTGTGCGACAGGGCGGCCTTGATCAGCGGAACGAGCTGGGCCTTGTCGCCCGAGAACGAACGGGCCACGAAGGTCGCGCCCATCTGCAGGGCCAGGCTGACAAGGTCGATGCCGGCGTCGTGGTTGATCACGCCCTTCTTCGACTTCGAGCCCTTGTCCGAGGTGGCCGAGAACTGACCCTTGGTCAGGCCGTACACGCCATTGTTCTCGACGATGTAGAGCATGTTCACGCCGCGGCGGATCGAGTGGGCGAACTGTCCGAGCCCGATGGAGGCGCTGTCGCCGTCGCCTGAGACGCCCAGATAGATCAGGTCGCGGTTGGCCAGGTTCGCGCCGGTCAGCACAGAAGGCATGCGCCCGTGCACGGTGTTGAAGCCGTGGGAGTTGCCGAGGAAATAGTCCGGCGTCTTCGATGAGCAGCCGATCCCCGACAGCTTGGCGATCCGGTGCGGCGGCAGGTCCAGCTCGTAGCAGGCCTGGATGATCGAGGCGGAGATCGAGTCGTGCCCGCAGCCGGCGCAGAGTGTCGAGACCGAGCCCTCATAGTCGCGGCGGGTGTAGCCCAGGGCGTTGGGCTTCAGCTGCGGGTGATGCAGTTGCGGCTTGGTGATGTAGGTCATTCGGCTGCCTCCGGCAGGCGGCCGGCCATCAGGTCCTGCACGGCGCCGGCGATGAAGCGGGCGGTGATCGGCGTGCCGTCATAATGCAGCACCGCGGTCAGCCGCGACGGGTCGATCTCGCCCTCGTTGATCAGCAGCGTGCGCAGCTGGCCGTCTCGGTTCTGCTCGATCACGAACACCCGGTCGTGCGCCTCCACGAAGTCGTAGATTTCCTGGGCGAAGGGGAAGCCGCGCACGCGCAGCGCGTCCAGGTGCAGGCCGCGCGCCTCCAGCGTCTCCAGCGCCTCATGCACGGCGGGGGTGGAGGAGCCGAAATAGATCACTCCCTCGCGTGTCGGCCGCGCGGCGCTGCGGGTGATCGGGCCTGGGACCAGCTGGCGCGCGGTGTCGAACTTGCGCAGCAGCCGCTCCATGTTGCCGACATAGACGCTGCCTTCCTCGCTGTAGCGGGCATAGGGATTGCGCGAGGTGCCGCGGGTGAAATAGCCGCCCTTGGTCGGGTGCGTGCCCGGATAGGTGCGATAGGGAATGCCGTCGCCGTCGACCTCGAGGTAGCGGCCGAAGTCGCGGCCGGCCTCCAGGTCCTCGTAGGTCATCACCTTGCCGCGGTCGAGCTGGCGCGCGTCGTCCCACTCGAAGGGCGCGGTCAGCCACTCGTTCATGCCGATGTCGAGGTCGAGCATGACGAAGACCGTGGTCTGCAGCCGGTCGGCCAGGTCGAAGGCGGCCGCGCCCATCTCGAAGCACTCGCCCGGATCGGCCGGCAACAGCAGCGGATGCTTGGTGTCGCCGTGTCCGGCATAGGCGGCGGCCAGCAGGTCGGCCTGCTGGGTGCGGGTCGGCATGCCGGTCGAGGGGCCGCCGCGCTGCACGTCGAATATCACCGCCGGGATCTCGGCGAAGTAGGAGAGGCCGATGAACTCGGTCATCAGCGAGACGCCCGGCCCGGAGGTGGCGGTGAAGGCCCGCGCCCCGTTCCAGCCGGCGCCCACCACCACGCCGATCGAGGCGATCTCGTCCTCGGCCTGAACGATGGCGTAGCGCGCCTTTCCCGTCTCCGGATCGATCCGCAGCTGGTGGCAGTAGTCGGTGAAGGCTTCGGCCAGCGAGGTCGACGGCGTGATCGGATACCAGGCGCAGACGCTGGCCCCGCCATAGACCGCGCCCAGGGCGGCGGCCGAATTGCCCTCGACGAAGATCCGCTCGCCCACCCTGTCGGCGCGCCGCACCCTCAGTCGCAGGGGCGAAAGGTTCTGCGCCACATAGTCCCTGCCCATGTGCAGGGCCGCCACATTGGCCGCGATCAGCCGCTCCTTGCCGGCGAACTGCTCGGCCAGCAGCTGCTCGATCACCGCGATCTCGATGTCCAGCAGGGCCGCCAGGGCGCCGACATAGATGATGTTCTTGAACAGCTGCCGCTCGCGCGGGATCTGGTAGGCGACGTTGCACATCGCCGTCAGCGGCACGCCCACCACAGTGATGTCGCTGCGGAATTTCGAGGGGGGCAGCGGCTTGGTGGAGTCGTAGAAGAGATAGCCGCCCGGCTCGATCTCGGCGACGTCGCGGTCCCAGGTCTGCGGGTTCATGGCGACCATCAGGTCGACCCCGCCGCGCCGCCCCAGGTGGCCCGCCTCCGTGATCCGCACCTCGAACCAGGTCGGCAGGCCCTGGATGTTGGACGGGAAGATGTTGCGCGCCGCCACCGGCACGCCCATCCGCAGGATCGACTTGGCGAACATGCCGTTGGCGCTGGCCGAGCCGGATCCGTTGACGTTCGCGAACTTCACGACGAAGTCGTTGACCGCTTCGAGGGCGCCGCTCTTCATCGTCTACCCCCAGAGACCGCGCGTTCCTTCTCCCCTCGTGGGAGAAGGTGGCCCCGCGAAGCGGGGTCGGATGAGGGGGGCGAGGCGTCAGCGGGCAAGCGGCTGGCGAGCGGGGCGAAGGAGAGGCCGTCACCCCTCATCCGTCGGGCTTCGCCTGCCACCTTCTCCCGCAAGGGGAGAAGGACGATCTGCGCGGCTTTCATCGGCATCCCCCCGCATGGGTCATTTCCAGCAGGAACTTCTGCATGTCCCAGGCGCCGGTCGGGCAGCGCTCGGCGCAGAGGCCGCAGTGCAGGCAGACGTCCTCGTCCTTGACCATCACCCGCCCGGTCGGCAGGTCGCCGGAAACGTAGAGCGCCTGTTCGAGATTGAGGGCAGGGGCCTTCAGCCGCTCGCGCAGGTCGGCTTCCTCGCCGTTGTCGGTGAAGGTGATGCAGTCGGTCGGGCAGATGTCGACGCACGCGTCGCATTCGATGCACGCCGCCTCGGCGAACACCGTCTGGACGTCGCAGTTCAGGCAGCGCTGGGTTTCGCGGTAGGCGGTCTCCCGGTCGAAGCCGAGCTCGACCTCCAGCCTCACGTCCTTCAGCGCCTGGTCCTTCTCGCGCATCGGCACTTTGAACCGCAGGTCGTTGGCCGGAGCGTTGTCATAGCTCCACTCGTGAATGCCCATCTTCTGGCTGACCAGGCTGGTTCCTGGCGCCGGGCGCTCGGCCAGGTCCTCGCCCTTGCAGAACCGGTCGATGGAGATCGCCGCCTCGTGGCCGTGCGCGACGGCCCAGATGATGTTCTTGGGGCCGAACGCGGCGTCGCCGCCGAAGAACACCTTCGGCGCGGTCGACTGGAAGGTCGCCGGATCGACTTTCGGCATGTCCCATTCGTCGAACGAAAGACCCAGGTCGCGCTCGATCCAGGGGAAGGCGTTCTCCTGGCCGACCGCCACCAACACGTCGTCGCATTCGTAATGCTCGTCTGGTTCGCCGGACGGGACCAGCGTGCGGCGGCCGCGTTCGTCGTATTCGGGGCGGACCTTCTCGAAGGTCACGCCGGTCAGCCTGCCGCCCTCGTGGGTGAAGGCCTTGGGGACGAGGTAGTTGAGGATCGGAATGTCCTCGTGGATTGCGTCTTCCTTTTCCCAGGGGCTGGCCTTCATCTCCTCGAAGCCGGACCGGACGATCACCTTCACGTCGCTCCCGCCCAGGCGTCGCGCGGTGCGGCAGCAGTCCATGGCCGTGTTGCCGCCGCCCAGCACGATCACCCGGGCGCCGATCTTGTCGATGTGACCGAACGAGACGTTGCTCAGCCAGTCGATGCCGATGTGGATGTTGGCCGCGCCTTCCTGGCGGCCGGGAAGATCGAGGTCGCGCCCGCGCGGGGCGCCCGATCCGATGAAGACTGCATCGTAGCCCTCGGCCAGCAGCGCCTTCAGGCTGTCGATCCGCTGACCCAGGCGAAGCTCCATGCCCAGTCCGGTGATATAGCCCACCTCCTCGTCGATGACTTCCTCGGGCAGGCGGAAGCGGGGGATCTGGCTGCGGATCATGCCGCCGGATTTGGTCTCCCCGTCGAACAGGGTCAGCTCGTAGCCGAGCGGGGCCAGGTCGCGCGCCACGGTCAGCGAGGCCGGTCCCGCCCCGACCAGCGCTACGCGCTTGCCGTTGGACACCGCGACCTGAGCGGGCAGCCGGCCCGATATATCCTCCTTGTTGTCGGCGGCGACGCGTTTGAGGCGGCAGATGGCGACCGGCTCCTCCTCGACCCGCCCGCGCCGGCACGCCGGCTCGCAGGGGCGGTCGCACGTCCGCCCGAGAATCCCGGGAAAGACGTTGGACTTCCAGTTCACCATGTAGGCGTCGGTGTATCGGCCTTCGGCGATCAGCCGGATATATTCCGGCACGGGCGTGTGGGCCGGGCAGGCCCACTGGCAATCGACGACTTTATGAAAGTAGTCAGGCCCCTCGGTACTCGTGCGCTGCACAATCGTTTCCTTCCACGACGCCGTTCTCCCGCAGGTAAAAGACGAAGGTCAGTGAAAGCAGACTCGCCTACCGCGACGCAGCGTTCGAGGGGATCGTATGACCCTATCGGACCGTCAGCCAATACCTTTCTTGCAAAAAGAACGGCGGGCGATTTGGCTCGGCGCAGAACGCGAACTCTTGTTGCGACGCAAAAAGTTCATAAGGACAAGCGCGCTCAACATGCTGTGATACCTGGCGAAAAGCGATGTTTGCGCTGCATGAGGGGCTTGGCGGCGGCTTAAGCGTTGCTTAACACTTTGCGCGCGCCAGCCAGGGAGTGTGCTCCGATGCCGAACCCGTTCGAAGTCGCGTCCCCGTTCGATGAAGCCGAGGCTTTCGAGGCGCTCATCGACGTCATCGCCGACGAAGTCGTCGACGCCCAGTCGACCGAGATCAACGCCCGGCGGGCCGCCGCCGAGCACGCCGAAAACCTTCGTCTGGCCCGCGCCCTCTAGGCGCGCGGCTGGGCCGTCCCCACATCACGGCGCCGGGTTCCTGAAGGAGCGCAGCGCCGCATGACCACCGCCCCGCCGATCGGCGTGTCCGACGACGCCTATGAGACGTGGGCGCGCGGCGAGGTCGCAGCCTGGCGCGCTCTGGTCCTGCGCCCGGCCGGTCTGGCTGCGCGCGCCGCGCGCGGCGTGCAGCAGAAGATCAACCAGGTCATTCCCGAACAGGTCCACGCCGCCGTAACCGCGGTGGTGGAGCAGATGACACGCGGCATCCTCACCGGCTCCAACCTGGTCGCGCCCGCGCCCCTGGCCGGGGCGAGCCTGGCGCAGCGCGACGCCCGCGCCCGCGAGGTGATCGCAAGCTATCGCACCACCGCGGCGGTGGAGGGCGGCGTGGCCGGGGCAGGGGGCTTCTGGCTGGCCATGGCCGACTTCCCGGCCCTGGTCGCCATCAAGCTGAAGCTGCTGTTCGATCTGGCGGCGGTCTACGGAAAGTCGGGCGACGATTTCGCCGAGCGCCTGTTCCTGCTGCAGGTTTTCCAACTCGCCTTCTCCTCGGCCGAGCATCGCGCCCAGGTCTTCGCCGCCATGCAGGACTGGGATGCTCGCAGCCACCCGGCGACGTTCGAGGCCTTCGACTGGCGCAAGTTTCAGCAGGAGTATCGGGACCACATCGACCTGGCCAAGCTCGCCCAGCTCATCCCCCTGATCGGGGCGCCGATCGGCGCGGTGGTGAACTGGCGCCTGACCGAGAAGCTGGGCGAGACCGCGATCAACGCCTACCGGATGCGCTGGCTGGCCGCAGGCGACGGAACGCCTGGCTAAGGTCGTGGCGCGTCCGTCGCCAGGCCAGGACGACGCCGGCGCCGATCCCGACCAGGCATAGGGCCAGGAGGGCGGTCATGGCCGCCGCCCAGCCGCCGCCGCGGTCGAAGCCGGGAATGAAGTCCAGCCGATGCAGGCCCAGGTGCAGCCAGCGGAAGCTCCGCGCCGAGGCGTCGAAGCTGCGCAGCAGGTCGCCGGTCGCCGGATCGAAATAGTAGCGGGTCCCATCCTGCGCGATCACCCGCCAGATCGGCAGGCGGGCAGGCTCGTGGTGGCCGTACCAATAGGCGTCCTCGGCGCTCAGCAGCCGCTGGTCGCCGCCCAGCCGCCGCGTCGCGGCGGCCAGATCGGATGGGGGCAGGGTGGCCGGGCGCATGGCGCTGTCGTGGCGCACGCCGTCGACCATCAGATAGGTCTCGCCTTCGAACGGGGCGACGACAACCTGACGGGCCTGTGGCGCGGCGGCCTTGAGGGCGGCAAGGATCGGCCCAGCCTCGACCTGGAGCTCCTGGGCGGAGCGATAGGCCTTGGCGCGCGGGTCGGGCGCGCTGTCCAGCAGGCCGAAGGGCTGCATCGAAAGCAGGCCGCTGGCGGTCCAGGTCAGGGTCAGCGCGCCGGCGCCAAGGCCGAACAGGTGATGCCAGCGCATCATGCCGCGGAATGGCGTCAGCCGCTCGTCGCGCCACGGCCGCCAGGCGACGATCCCCAGATAGAAGCCGGTGACGATCAGGAACACGCCGGCCAGCGAGGTCCAGATCACCACCTGGGTCCAAAGCTGGGTGTCCTGGCGCAGCACCTGCGGATAGAGCCAGTGCGGGATCGGCCCGAGCCAGTTCAGCACCCGCTGGGCGCGGTCGGTGTGCTGGGCCACCTCGCCGTTGACCTGCGAGACATAGATGTCGCTGGCCAGCGGATCGTCGAACCGCACCTTCCAGAACGGCCGGCGCTTGTTGAAATAGCCGGTCACCGTCCACTGGTCGCGCTCGACGGCGGCGATCTGGGCCGGGCGCGCGGTCAGGCCGTGGGCGCGGGCGTAGGCGGCGGCGACCCACCGCGCCTCTTCCGGGCTGACGGCGTCCAGCGTCCGTCCGGTGGTCAGGTCGAAGACCTCGCCGCCCGATCGCAGGATCGGGCGGCCTGCCAGGTCTTCGATAAGGTCACCGGCCGAGAGGGGGATCGCAGCAGGCGCCTGGCAGCACTGGGCCCAGGTCAGCAGCGGCAGGCCGGCGGCCCGCTCCTCTCGGCTGACTTCCGGCCAATGGATGAACAGCATGCCGATGCCGCTGGCGAACCAGATCAGCATCAGCACCCCCAGCGTCACGCCCATGTAGCGGTGCGTCAGCACCAGCCATTTCGGCGCGAACGGCTTGCGGGGCTTGCGGCCCTTAGAAGGACTGGGTGAACGAGACATGCAGGGTCCGGGGCGGGCCGAGGCTGCGGAACATGAACCGCTGAGTGGAGAGGTCGATCAGGCCGGAGCTGACCCGGGTCGCGTATTCCTCGTCGAAGGCGTTCTCCAGCCGCGCGGTGAGCCGGCGGCTGCGCTTCTCGTCGAGATAGACGTGGCCAGACAGGTCGACGATCACGAAGCCGCCGTAGTTCTGCCGGCCGAAGCCGCTGACCGTCTGGTAGACGTCGCCGGTCCAGGCCGCCGAGACCGACAGGCCATAGGGCTTGTCTTGCGGCGAATAGGTGAGGCCGCCCTTGGCGTAGTATTCCGGCGTGCGGTCGAACTGCTGGCTGGAACCTGCCGCCCGCGAGCGGGTGTAGGTGAACGAGGCCTGGGCCGTCAGCTCGGGCGTCACGGCGAAGGTCGCCTGGACCTCGGCCCCGCGCACCTTCACCTGGCGGTCGGCGTTCATGTAGACGCCGTCCGGATAGGCGCTCTGGCTGTAGTCGGCGGTGATCAGGTTGTCGATCTTGCGGGCGAAGCCGGTGACCTGCCAGACCAGCCGCCGGTCCAGCGCAAAGCCGCCCACCGAGCCGTTGAAGTTGAGGCTCTCCTCGGGGCCGAGGTTCGGATTGCCGATCGCGCAGCAGGGATCGACCCCGAACAGCTGCTCGGCGCTGGGCAGGATGAAGGACGTGCCGCCGACCGCCTCGACATAAAGGTTTTCGCTAGGCTCCCAGCGGCCGCTGAGGTTCCAGACCGTCGACTCCGCGCCGCCGGTCTTGTTGTAGCGGACGCCGGCCGAGAAGCGGGCGTTGCGGATCAGGTCGTCGGTGGTCAGGATCTGGCCGACGAAGGCGTGAACCTTTTCGGTGCGCTGGGCGATCAGCAGCACGTCGTCGCGGCCGTTGAAGTTCTGGAAGTCGTAGCCGAGCTGGTACTCGAAGCCCTTGTGGAAGTTCAGCCGAGCCAGGGCGCTGACGCCGAAGTCCTCGAAACCCCAGTAGGTCTTGTCATCGACCACCACCGTCTGGCCCGGCTTGCCCGGCACGTTGTTGATGGTCGTGTAGACCGTGTCCCAGTCGTGATAGTAGCCCTTGACCGAGACCTGGGCCTCTTCGCTCGGTTTCCAGTCTAGGCTGACGCTGGCGATTTCCTCGTCGCGGTCGTTGAACTTGGTGTTCACCAGCCGCGCGCCCGGGTTGTCCACCTTGGCTTCGGTGTGCTGGTAGTAAAGGTTCAGCGACAGGTCCTCGTTGAACTGCAGCCCATACTTGCCGCCGAAGCTCAGCACGTCATAGGCGCGCTTGCGCGCCGTGGTGCTGGGCTGGAACACGTCGTAGGTGGTGTAGCCGTCGGCCTTGTCCTTCGACAGCCAGGCGACGAACCTGTGGGCGCCCACGCTGGCGCGGGCGTAGCCGTCCGCGTGCAGCCCGCCGTTGGTGTGGCCGCCGACCGTGACCCCGCCGTCCACCCCTTCGTCGCCATAGGGGCGGGTCACGATGTTGATCACCCCGGCCGCCGCCTGTGAGCCGTAGAGCAATCCCTGGCCGCCCTTCAGCACCTCGATGCGCTCGATCATGCTGGCGGGCAGGGTGTCGGTCGGGCTGGTCGAGGTGTAGAGGCGGTTGTTGATCCGCACCCCGTCCACGACCCACAGCACGTCGCCTGTGCGCGAGCCCTGCAGCGACAGGTCCACATACGAGAACGGGCCGTTGCCCGGCATGATGTAGAGGCCCGGCGTCTGCATCTGCAACGCCTGGGTGACGTCGATATAGGCGTTGTCGCGCAGGACCTCGGGGCTGACCACCGCCAGGTCCGAGCCGTAGCGGGCGACCTTCTGCGGCAGGGTGTCCTCCAGCCGCGGCGCCGTGACGATCAGCGCGTCGAGTTCGGCTTCGTCGGCCGTGGCCAGTCCAGGCAGGCAGAGCGCGCACGCGCCCGCCAGCAACCACAGCTTGATGGAACCTTGCATCCGTAAACCCCCGACAGGCCCGGACGTTTGCGTCCGTGGCGAGAACGAGGAAGATGCTGGCCGATCGCGCCGGGCCGGGGTCGTACTTTACGGTTTCGGGCTCCGTTACAGCCCGTTACTGAAACCCCGCGCGGCGCTCGCCGCGCGGGGCCAGGCCTCGTCAGTCGCGCAGGCTGGCGGGCACCACGCCGCCGTTCTGGGCCAGCGCCGCCCACACCGCCTTGCTGAGGGCGATGTTCTGTTCGGCGCTGCCGTGCGGCCCGGCGTTCACACCCAGCTCTCCGGCCAGTTCCTTGCGCGCATCCAGGCTGGAATCGAGGTCGAGCAGCTTGAGCAGGTCGACGATCGAGGTCCGCCAATTGCCGCCGCCGCCTTTCAGCGTGGCGATCTGGGTCAGCACCGCCTCGACGTCCACCGGTTCGGGCGGGGCCGCAGGCGCAGCGGCCGGGGTGGGCGCGGCGGCGGCCGGCGCGGCAGCGGGCGCGGCCGGGGCCTCCGCCGGCTTCTTGTGGAAGATCTTGTTCATGATCGAGCTGAAGATGCCCATGCGCCTGGTCTCCGTGATGGCTGGCATCGCTAGAAAGGCGCAGCTTGGCCGCATGGTTCCCGGCGCTGCGGAAGGTTTACAACTGCAGCGCCAATCTTCATCGGCTCGTCATGGAACCGGTCAGCCGAACGGCTTTTCCAGGCTCGGCTGCGGCTGGGTGAACCAGGCCGCTCCATCCTCGGTGACGTGGAAGTGGTCCTCGAGCCGCACGCCGAAGTCGTCGGGAATGACGATCATCGGCTCGTTCGAGAAGCACATGCCCGGCGCCAGGGGCGTCTTGTCCCCCCGCACCAGATAGGGCGCCTCGTGGATCGACAGACCGATGCCGTGGCCGGTCCGGTGCGGCAGGCCGGGCAGCTCGTAGTCGGCCGAGAGCCCGGCGGCGGCCAGCACCCGGCGCGCCACCGCGTCGATCTCCTCGCACGGCACGCCCGGCTTCACGGCGGCGAAGGCTGCGGCCTGGGCCTTCTTCTCCAGCTCCCAGACGCGGCGCTGTTCGGGGCTCGGTTCGCCGAACACATAGGTGCGGGTGATATCGGAGTTGTAGCCCTGCACCTGGCAGCCGGTGTCGATCAGCACGATCTGGCCGTCCTCCAGCGTCTGGTCGCCGGGCAGGCCGTGCGGATAGGCGCTGGCCTGGCCGAACTGCACCGCGCAGAACGTCGAGCCGTTGTCCGCGCCGATCGTCCGGTGCGCCTCGTCGATGAAGCGGCGCACGGCGCTGGCTGTGATCCCCGGCGCCAGGATCTTCGCCGCCCGGCGGTGGACCTCCAGCGTCATGGCCTTCGCCTGGGCCATCAGGGCCAGTTCGGCCGGCGACTTGATCGAGCGGCAGCCGTCGACGACCGGCGCGCCGTCCAGCAGCTCCAGCCCAGGGCCGGCCTTGGCGACGCCATTGAACACGAAGAAGGGCAGGGCGGGGTCGATGGCCAGGCGCGTCGCGCCGGCCAGGCCGCGCACGGTCAGCTCGTAGGGGCTCTCATGCTCTTCCCAGAGCAGCATCTCGGCCTCGATCCCCATCGAGGCTGCCAGCGAGCCGAGCTCGAAGCGCGGGCAGATCATCTTCGGCGTCCCGTCCAGCGGCAGCAGCATCGCCACCAGCCGCTCGGTCGCGCCCCAGGCCACGCCCGTGAAGTAGCGCAGGCTGGCGCCGGCGCCGATGATCAGCGCGTCGGCCCCGATCTCCTTCATCAAGGTCCGCGCCTTGGCGATGCGCGCCTCGCGCTCGGCCCGCCCGATCGGCGCGGCCGGGTCAGGCCAGGGAACGATCCCCGCCAGTTCGGTTTCCGCCGTCGAACCGCCGATGCCGCTGGTCATGGAACTCTCCGATTGGGTCCGCCGACTCCTGGCGGGAAAGCTGGGGCGCCCGTATATAGCCGCCCATGGCCGAAGCCTTCAACGAACTGACCCTGCCGGCCGCCAAGGCCGAGCGCTACGCGACCGTCGCGCAGGAGATCGCCGCGGTCCTCGACGGCGAGCCGAACCTGACCGCGCGCATGGCCACCGTCGCCTCGATGCTGGCCGCCAGCTTCGAGACCTTCTTCTGGACCGGTTTCTACGTGGTCGATCCGGCCAGGGAGCGTGAGCTGGTGGTCGGCCCCTACCAGGGCACGCTCGGCTGCCTGCGCATCGCCTTCGGTCGCGGCGTCTGCGGCGCCGCGGCGGCCAGCGGCCAGACCCAGCTCGTCCCGGACGTGCATGCCTTTCCGGGACACATCGCCTGCGACGGCCGCTCCCAGAGCGAGGTGGTCGTGCCGGTGTTCGACGCCGCCGGCGCGCTGATCGCAGTGCTGGATGTCGATTCCGACCGTCTGGCCGCCTTCGACGCGGTCGACGTCGAATGGCTGGAGAAAATCCTGCGGGACACTTTCGCGGCCTGAGACTTGCAACCTCCACGGCAAACTTTCCCTAACCGGGAGACGCTACCGTGTTCGAGATGCTGCGACTGGAAGTCATCCACCCCGCCGAGCTGTCGGAGGCCGACGCCGCCGAGTGGCGTTGGCTGTGCGCCGCACGGCCCGAGTTCGCCAACCCGCTCCTCGGCCCCGACTTCGCGCGCGCCGTCGGCGCCGTCCGCCCCGACGCCCGGGTCGCGATCTGGCGCGAGGGCCAGCGGCCGGTCGGCTTCTTCGCCTATCACCATCGCCCTGGCGGCATGGCCCGCCCGATCGGCGCTCCGCTGTCGGATTATCACGGCCTGGTCTCGGACCGCCCGCTGGACATCCGCCAGGACCTGGCCGAGTTCGGTCTCTCGGCCTACCGCTACACCGGCCTGGTCGATCCGCATGGCGACTTCGCCTCGCCGACCGCCGAGTCCCGCGAGGCCTTCGTCATCGAGCTGAAAAGCTCGGCCGCCGACTATCTGGAAGCTGTCCGCGCCGGCAGCGCCAAGCGCTTCAAGAACTACCGCCGCCTCGACGGCAAGCTCGACCGCGAGGTCGGGCCGATCGCCGTCCGCGCCCCCGACCACGACCGCGCCGCCTTCGAGCAGCTGCTGGCCTGGAAGCGCGACCAGCTGGCCCGCACCGGCGGCCACGATTTCCTCGCCGCCCCCTGGACCCGCAGCCTGCTGGACGCCTTCTTCGAGATGCGCGAGGGGCCGCTCCAGGGCCTGATGATCAACCTCTATGTCGGCGACCGGCTGATGGCAGGGCACTTCGGCGTGCGCGCCGGCGACACCTATCACCCCTGGATCGCCTCGACCGATCCGGAAATGGCCGCCTGGTCGCCGGGCCAGCTCTTCCTGCTGCGCGCCATCGCCGCCATGCCGGACCTCGGCCTCCGGGTCTACGATCTCGGCCCGGGCCACGAGCACTACAAGCGGCCCTATGCGCTTTCGACCAGGATGATCGGCGAGGGCATGGCCGCCGCCGCCGGCAGCCGCGGCCGCGCCGCCGACGCGGCCGAGAAGGCCTGGAGCCTGGCCGGCGCCCACGGCGCGGGGCCGGTCGGACGCCTGCGCCGGCGCCTGGATATCATCGCCATCAGCGAACTGTCGCTCGGCGGCCGGGCCAAGGGCTTCGCCGCCGCGCTGGCCGCCCGCGCCCTGCGTCCCGGCGGTTCCTCGGCGGAGGCCGCCTAGTCGATGGCGACCCCGCGCGTCAGCCTGGTCATCCCGACCCAGCGGCGGCCCCATGGGCTCGCCGTGGCTGCGCGCTCGACGTTCCGCCAGACTGGCGTGGACGTCTCTGATCTCGAGCTGGTCGTGGTCGACAACGATCAGGCGCCGTCGGCCCAGGCCCTGACCCAGGACCTGGCGGCCGAGGCGCCGTTCCCCGTCGTCTATGTCCACGAGCCGGAGCCCGGCGTCGCCAACGCCCGCAACACGGCCCTGTCGCGCGCCCGCGGCGCCTTCATCGCCTTCCTCGACGACGACGAGGAAGCGCCGGAGGGCTGGCTCGCCGCCCTGCTGGCCGCCCAGGCCAAGTACGCCGCCGACGTGGTCTTCGGCCCGGTTCGCGGCCGCGCGCCCGGCGAGATCGTCCGCCACAGGCCCTATCTGGAACGCTTCTTCTCGCGCGAAGGCCCGGACGACGCCGGCGTCATCGACCATCACTACGGCTGCGGCGACAGCCTGATCCGCCGCGCCGCCATGCCGGACCCGGATCGCCCCTTCGCCGCCTTCCGCAACTATATCGGCGGCGAGGACGACTACCTGTTCGCCCAGATGCGCGAGGCTGGCGCCGTCTTCGCCTGGGAGCCCGCCGCCTGGGTGTGGGAGGATCCCGTCCCCTCGCGCCTGACCCTGCGCTATACGATCCCGCGCGCCTTCGCCTATGGCCAGGGACCCTCGGCCGCCTGCGCCGCCGCCAGCCCGCCCGACCGCCTCGGCGTCGCCGGCTGGATGGCCCAGGGCCTGGTCCAGGCGGGCCTGTTCGGCGCCCTGGCCGGCTTCAAGTGGCTGGTCCGCGCCCCCGATTTCGCCTTCACCCTCGACCGGGCCGCCCGCGGCCTCGGCAAGACCCTGTGGTGGGGGCCGTTCAAGATTCAGTTCTATGGCTTGAGGGCCGGAGCATGAGCATCATCACCGACTGGACGCCGGAAAAGGCCAAGGCCTTCACCCGCGAAAACCTCTTCTTCCAGCACGGCCTGCACGAGCGGCCTATGTTCGACGACGCCGGTCTCGAACAGCTGCTCGACCGCTACCCGCGCGAGAAGCTGGGCGTCTTCACCATGGGCGAGGACCCCGTCGCCTGGACCACCTGGCGCAAGGGCTCGGCCGGCGCCATGACCGGCTCCAAGCTGTTGGAGGCCGCCCAGGCCGGCCGCATCTGGCTGAACCTGCGCGCCACCAACCACTACCTCCCGGAATATGCGGCGCTGGGCGATGAGATCTTCGCCGACAAGCTGGCCCATTCCGGCCGCAAGACGTTCAAGCACGACCTCGGCATGCTGATCTCGTCGGCCAACGCCCAGGTCTTCTACCACCTCGACGTCGCCCTGGTGTCGCTGTGGCAGCTCCGCGGCCAGAAGCGGGTCTGGGTCTATCCGGTCGACGATCCCTATGTCGGCCAGGAGACCCTGGAGCGGATCGTCCTGCGCGAGACCGCCGAGCAGTTCACCTTCGACCCGACCTGGGACAGGGGGGCGGAGGTCTACGACCTGACGCCGGGCACGATGGTCACCTGGGCCCAGAACGCGCCGCACCGGATCGAGAACGGACCGATGCTCAATGTCTCGCTGTCCATCGAGTTCATGACCCCGGCCGCCCTGATGCGCGCCAACGTCATCTACGCCAACGGCGTCCTGCGCCGCCGGGCCGGGATGCGGCCCAGGGTGCAGGACGGCTTCACGCCGGCCGGCCTCGGCAAGGTCGCGCTCGCCCGCGCCGCCAAGGCCTTGAAGCTCCAGACCCCGCACGAGCGGGTCCTGCCCGTGACCTTCCAGCTCGACGCCCGCCGTCCCGGCGCGCTGCTGCCGGCGGCCTAGGCCGTCGTCACCCTCCGGCCCGACCTGCGCGCGCTGACACCCGCCGCAGCCAGGGCCAGCAAGGCCCCTAGCCACAGCGCCGCGCAGTCTGGCCAAGCATTGCGGCGACGACGACGGCGCCTGCCGACTGCCCGGTCAGGCGGGCGAGGCCCTGCATGGCGCCTGCCGCACCGCTTCGCGCGGCGGGGGCGGCCAGCAGCATGTTGCGATTGTTGGGTGTCTGGAAGAGACCGAAGCCCGCGCCGGACAGGGCCAGCGCTAGGATGAGAAGCCCAGCGTTCGCGCCGGCCGTCAGGGCCGTCGCGGCGAGTCCAGCGGCCAGGAGGGCGGCTCCCCAGGCACAGACCACGCGATTGGAGAAGTGATCCGCGAGGCGGCCGCTGACCGCTGCGGCCGCCGCGACACCCAGCGGCCAGATCGTCAGGTAGAGCCCGGCCCGGCGGGCCGCCAGGCCGAGGCTGTCTTGGAGCAGGAAGGGCAGGGCCACCAAGCCGGCCGTCTGTCCCGAGAAGCACAGTATGGAGGCAAGCACCGCCCCGCCGAAGCGCCGATCTTCGAACAGATCGAAGGGCGCCATGGGAGCTGCCTTCGGCCGTTCACGACAGACCAGCGCGATCAGGCAGGCGACCCCCACCAGGGCGGCCAGCGCCGAGAACCCAGCATCGCGCCTGATCGCGCCGGCTGCGATCACCACCAGCGAGAAGGCGCCGCCGTTCAGGAGAATGCTGATCGGATCGACCGGCTGGGCGGACTTGCCGCCTTTCGGCAAAGCCGCCGCCAGGCCCATGACCGCGACCGACACCGGCAGGTTGGCCGCGAACAACCACCGCCAGCCGGCTTGGTCCAGCATCAAGGCCGCCAGACCCGGCGCGGCGGCGGCGGAAAAGGCGACCGTCAGCGCGTTCCAGCCGATCGCTCGCGAGAGCCGTTCCGGCGCCAGCACCATGCGCAGCAGCGCGATCCCAAGCGCCATGACCGCGCCGGCTCCCAGGCCCTGCAGGCACCGCGCGACGACCAGCCAAGCCAGGGCCGGCGCCAGCATTGCGCCAGCCGAGCCAAGGGCGAACAAGGCGACGCCGACGACGAAGACCCGTCGGTGGCCGAACCGTGCGCCCATCGCTCCGCTCGGCAGCAGGGCGACGGCGACGGCGGCCTGATAGGCGGTGACGACGAGAAGGCTCTGGGCCGCTGTGACCCCCAGCGCCCTGGCGAGGGCGGGCGCGGCGAAGCCGGCGCGGCCCGCGTCCATCACGACCATGCTCATCGCCGTCAATACCGCCGCGACGGGCAGGGCGCCGGCAGCGGGGCGCTCGCTGGCGGCCGCGGCGCTCATCGCCGCGGCGCGGTCCACGCGCCCCCCCCCACGACAAAGCGGGTCATCCGCCCGGCTTCCCTGTCCTCGACCTTCAGGTCGCGCTCGGTGAAGCGGAACAGAAGGGTGCGTGGGGCGCTGCATCGAGTATCGTGGACGTCTCCAGGCAGATAGGCCTGCGCCTGCCCGGCCGCGAGTTGGGTCGCGTCCCGCTTCACCAGCCGCAACTCGTCGTCGGAGGCGGCGATGGCGGCATAGGTTCCGACTTCGATCGCCCCGCTCTGGGTTCCATAGACGACCCAGCTTCGCCCATGATCGTGGGGCGGGCGGTACAGACCGTTGTGCTCGGTATGCGCCAGCAGGATGAAGCCATGGTCGGGATCGCGATACAGTTCGCGCGAGGCCGGCCCGCTCTCAAGCAGTTCCGCTAGCCAGGGTTCGGCCGGATCGGCGGCCAGCAAGGCGGTCATGTGGTCGCGGCATTGCGCCACGACGCTACTGGAGATGGGGGCCCAGCATGCCCGCACGCGGGCGATGAAGGTTTCCAAGGCGTTGGGCTGGGTCATGGGACGTCGGGCTCCTTGATCATTGGAGCCAGGCTAAGATTCGTATCGGCATGGCGGAACGCGCAGGGTTTGCATTCTATTCGTGCGCCTGACGCCATATATCGGCAGGAGAGAAGGAGCGCGCATGTCCCGGCCGGACCTGAACCTGCTGACGACGCTGGCCGTCTTGCTCGACGAGGGGAGCGTCGCTGCGGCGTCTCGTCGCCTCAGGCTCAGCCCGTCGGCGATGAGCCGCGCCCTCGCCCGTCTTCGCGAAACGACCGGCGACCCGCTGCTCGTCCGTGCAGGGCGCGGCCTGGTTCCCACGCCCCGCGCTATCGCCTTGCGCGACGAGGTGCGCCGCATCGCTGAGGAGGCCGAGGCGGTGCTGCGTCCCGAGCGCGTGCTGGACGTGTCCGCCCTTGACCGCGCCTTCACCCTGCGGACCAGCGACGGTTTCGTGGAGCGCTTCGGCCCTGCGCTGCTGGCCAAGGTTCGTTCCGAGGCGCCCGGCGTGCGCCTCAACTTTCTACAGAAGGCGGACAAGGACAGCACGCCGCTGCGCGACGGCCGCATCGACCTTGAAACCGGGGTCGTGGAGGCCTCGCTCGGCCCGGAGGTGCGCACCCAGGCCCTGTTCGGCGACAGGCTGTTGGGCGTGGTGCGCGCAGGGCATCGACTGTCGCAAGGCAAGGTCGATGTCGCCGGTTATGTCGAAGCGAGTCACGTCGTGGTTTCCCGCAGCGGGTTCGAGGAACACGCCGTCGATCTTCCTTTTCTGCCGCCGATGCCGGCGCGCCGGATCGCCAGTCTGGTCGGGGGCTTCGCCGCGGCGCTGGCCCTGGCGCGATCCTCCGATCTCGTCGCCACCGTGCCCGATCTGCACACGCGCGGCCTGCGGGACGGCCTCGCCAGTTTCCCGATCCCCGGCGCGGCAGGCTTCACCGTCTCGATGCTCTGGCACCCGCGCCAGGACGCCGACCCCGCGCACCGCTGGCTGCGGGGCTGCGTTCGCGCCGCCTGCGCCGGCGCCGCGGGCGCCTGAGGCGAGGCCTCACACGGCGTCAGTCGCCCCCTTCACGCGCACGTAAACCCCATTGGCTTACGCTGCGTCGCGCTCCTAAATGACTCCCCGACGCGCGACGGACGCGCAGGACAACGGGAGCGAAACCATGGGCGAAGCCTATATCGTCGCAGCGACGCGCACCGCCGGCGGGCGCAAGGGCGGCAAGCTGAAAGACTGGCATCCGGTCGATCTGGGCGCGGTCGTTCTCAACGACATCATCGCCCGCACCGGCGCCGATCCGGCCCTGGTCGAGGACGTGGTCATGGGCTGCGTCGGTCAGGTCGGCGAGCAGGCGATCAACGTCGCGCGCAACGCCGTGCTCGCCTCCAAGTTGCCGGAAAGCGTGCCGGCCACCAGCGTCGACCGCCAGTGCGGCTCCTCGCAACAGGCCCTGCAGTTTGCCGCCCAGGCGGTGATGAGCGGCACCATGGACGTAGTGATCGCCGCGGGCGTCGAGAGCATGACCCGCGTGCCGATGGGCCTGTCGGCCGCCCTGCCGGCCCAGAACGGCTTCGGCAACTACATGAGCCCGCGGATGAAGGAGCGCTATCCGAACATCCAGTTCAGCCAGTTCATGGGCGCCGAGATGGTCGCCAAGAAGTACGGCCTGACCAAGGACGAGATCGACCAGTACAGCTACGAGTCCCACCAGCGCGCGATCGCCGCGACGCAAGCCGGCCATTTCAAGAACGAGATCGTCGGGGTCGAGGTCGTCGACGCCGAGGGTAACAAGGTCCTGCACACCGTCGATGAAGGCATCCGCTTCGACGCCAGCCTCGACGGCATCAAGGGCGTGAAGCTGCTGGCCGAGGGCGGCGCCCTGACCGCCGCCTCGTCCAGCCAGATCTGCGACGGCGCCTCGGCGGTGATGGTCGTCTCGGAAAAAGGCCTGAAGGAACTGGGCGTGAAGCCGCTGGCCCGCATCCACCACCTGTCGCTGCTGGGCCACGACCCGGTGATCATGCTGGAAGCCCCGCTGCCGGCGTCTGAACGCGCCCTGAAGCGCGCCGGCATGAGCGTCGACGACATCGACCTGTTCGAAGTCAACGAAGCCTTCGGTTCGGTCCCGGTCGCCTACATGAAGCAACTGGGCGTCAGCCGCGACAAGATCAACGTCAACGGCGGCGCCATCGCGCTCGGCCACCCGCTCGGCGCCTCGGGCACCAAGCTGATGGCGACCCTGCTGAACGCCCTCGAACAGCGCGGCGGCCGCTACGGATTGCAGACGATGTGCGAAGGCGGTGGTATGGCCAACGTCACCATCGTCGAGCGACTCTGAAACCGTAAGGACTGCCCATGGCCGGACGCATCTTCGCAATCACAGGTGCGTCCGGGATCTTGGGAACGGCGGTGGCCAGGGCCGCCGCCGCCTCCGGAGCGCGCGTCGCCCTGATCGACTACGCGCCCAGCGCCGCCGTCGCCGCCGAGCTGGGCGGCGAGACTTTCTTCCAAGGTAATGTCGACCTGACCGACGCCGTCGCCGCGGGCGCGGCGATCGACGCCGTCGCCGAACGTTTCGGCGGCCTCGACGCCTTGGTCAACGTGGCCGGCGGCTTCCGCTGGGAGACGCTGGAGGCCGGGTCCTGGGAAACCTGGCACGCCATGTTCCGGATGAACGTGCTGACCGCGACCAACGCCAGCCGCTCGGCCATCCCGCATCTGAAGCGCAGCGGCTCGGGCCGCATCGTCAACATCGGCGCCAATGGCGCGGTGAAGGCTTCGGCCGGCATGGGCGCCTATGCGGCCTCGAAAGCCGGGGTCCACAAGCTGACCGAAGCCCTGTCGGACGAACTCAAGGCCGACGGCGTGACCGTCAACGCCGTCCTGCCCTCGATCATCGACACCCCGACCAACCGGGCCGACATGCCGAAGGCCGACTTCGCCGCCTGGGTGTCGCCGCAGGACCTGGCCGCCGCCATCCTCTTCCTGGCCTCGGAAGAGGCGAGGGCGATCACCGGCGCGCTGCTGCCGGTGACGGGCCGCGTCTGAGGCTCTCGAACCCCCGGCGCCTCACGACAATCTGAGCCGCCGCCCGGCCAAGCTTCATGACTCCGTCACCGACGCTGGCTACGCGCGGAGCCAGCGCGCCGCTCCCAGGCGCCAGGGGATAGTCATGCATAAGTTCACGACGCGGCTGCTGGCCGCGGCGAGCGCCTTTGCGCTCATCGGCGGGGCCGCTCACGCCCAGGACGCCGTCATCGAGGAGATCGTCGTCACCGCCCAGAAGCGCGAGCAGCAGGCGCTGGACGTGCCGATGTCGCTCAGCGCCTATTCGGCCCAGCGGCTGGAGGACCTGGGCGTCCAGGACTTCGCCGACCTGTCGCTGTTCACCCCCGGCTTCGAGGTGCAGGAGCAGTCGCCGAACAATCCGGGCTTCGTGGTCCGCGGCGTGACCTCGGACGAGACCAACGCCTATTCCGAAGCCCGCGTCTCGGTGTTCCAGGACGGTGTGTCGATCTCCAAGGCCCAGGGCTCCTATGTCGAACTATTCGACCTGGAGCGCGTAGAGGTCGCCAAGGGGCCGCAGTCGACCCTGTTCGGCCGCGGCGCGCTGATCGGCGGCGTCAACATTATCCAGAAGAAGGCCGATCCTTCGGCTTTTGGCGGCTACCTCAAGGGCGAGGCCGGCAACTTCGGCAGCTTCCTGGGCGAGGGGGCGGTAAACCTGCCGATGAGCGAGGCTTTCGCCCTCAGGGTCGCGGGGCGCTTCAGGCAGCGCGAAGGCTATGTGGACAACGCTTTGGGCGGCGACGCCTTCCAATCGGTGGACAGCTGGGCGGGCCGCATCGCCGCCCATTTCAGCCCCAGCGAGCGCCTGAGCGCCGATTTCATCGTGAATTATCAACATGATGAGCCTACCGGCACGGCGTTCAGATCCGGCCGATTGGCGCCGACCGATCCGACGACCGCCAAGGTGCTGGCCGGCATGGGCGCGCGCGATCCGGCGGCGCTGAAGGCTTCGCTGGGCTTCCAGAACGGCCGCGCCCTGGGCGTCGACCGCACGGTCTGGGGCGTCACGGGCCTGGTGAACTACGACCTGACCGAGGACCTCACGCTTTCGTCGATCACCGCCTTCCGCCGCTTCGAGAGCGACGAAGTCTTTGATCCCGATGGGATTTCCCTGCCGCTGCTGACCGGCCTCAACAGCGCGGTCGGCAAGCAGTGGAGCCAGGAGTTCCGCCTGAACTACGACGCCGGCGGCCGGGTCCGCGGCTTCGTCGGCGCCGGCTTCTTCCACGAGAAGGGCCGCCAGCGCCTGCCGCTGCAGTTCGACGAGCGCATCGCCCTGGCCCAGGTGGCCGGCCAGATCAACGGCGCGGCCGCGGGCCTCGGCCTGCCCGTCACGACCCCGGCGCCGCTCGCCCTGTTCGACAACACCGCCTTCACCGGCGCGCTGATCCGCGGCCTCGTCGCCCAGCAGAGCGGCAACCGCCTCATCCTCTCGCCGGCCCAGGCCCAGGCCATCGCGGCGAACCTGCGCGCAAGCCACGTCGAGGAAGCTTTCAACACCAACAGCCTGGATTCGTTCGACATCTTCGCCGACGTCTCCTTCGATGTGACTGAGAATTTCGAGGTCTCGGCCGGCCTGCGCTACACCCGCGACGACAAGTCGACCGGTTTCGCCTCGCGCGTCGTCGGCGGCCGCAGCGTGCTGGGCGGCGCCATCGGCGCAGCGGGCCTGGCGGCGACCGGTACGGCCCAGGGCCTGGCCCAGGCCAACGCGATCATCGCGGCCCTGCAGAGCCCGCTGGTCCAGTTCATCCCCGACAGCCAGCTCCCGATGTTCGGGCTGACCTTCCAGCCGACCTCGGCCAACGCGACCATCGTGGAACGCGACCTGGAGGACTCCGGCTTCACCTGGCGTTTGGTCGGTCGCTACAAGCTCTCGGACGACGCCAACGTCTATGCGTCCTATGCCAGGGGGCGTCTGCCCGAGGTGCTGGCCGCGTCCAGCCCCGGCGCGCCCTATGGTGCGGCCCGCTTCGCCGCCGTCGAATCCGAGACCGTCGACAGCTACGAGATCGGCGCCAAGGCGGCCCTGTTCGAGCGCCGTCTGCGCCTCGACGGTTCAGTTTATTTCTATGATTACAGCAACTTCCAGACCGTCGAGCAGCAGGGCACGCTGTTCGTCGTGACCAACGCCGGCAAGGCCAAGGCCTATGGCTTCGAGGGCCAGGCCGAGCTGGCGGTGATGCGCGGCCTCGACCTCTACGCGACCTACGCCTACAGCCACGCCCGCTTCGACGGCGGGGCCTATGACGGTAACCGCTTCCGCCTCTCGCCCGACCACAGCCTCTCGATCGCCGCGAACTGGAGCTTCGATGCTGCCGGCGGCCGGGTCTCGGTCCGGCCCAGCTACACCTGGCAGAGCAAGGTGTTCTTCGGCAACGACAACGACCGCGCGGTCTTCCAGCAGCCGCCGGCCGCTCTGGTCGCCGACAACATCCAGGACGAGGTCCAGAAGGCCTATGGCCTGGCCAACCTGCGCGTCTCCTGGAGCGCCGACAGCCAGCCGCTGACGCTGGAAGCCTTCGTGAGCAACATCACCGACGAGGACTATCTGATCGATGCGGGCAACACCGGCGACAACCTCGGCCTGCCGACCTTCGTCGCCGGCCCGCCGCGGATGTGGGGCGTCGGCCTGACCTGGAAGTTCGACTAGCGGGGCGCCGGCGCCGGCGGGGCTTCCGCCGGCGTCACCCGCCAGACCGCCTTGCCGACGTCGTCTGCGACCAGCAGGGCGCCGGCCCGGTCGACGGCGACGCCGACCGGGCGGCCCTGCGCCTCGTCCTTCGCATTCAGGAAGCCGCTCAGGAAAACCTCGGGCTGGCCGCTGGGCTTGCCGTTGGCGAACGGCACGAACACCACGCGATAGCCGCTGGGCGGACGGCGGTTCCATGAGCCGTGCTGGCCGATGAAGACCCCGCCCTTGTAGCGGGCCGGGAACAGGTCGCCCCGGTAGAAGACCAGACCCAGCGAGGCGGTATGCGCCCCCAGCGCATAGTCCGGCTTGATCGCCTTGGCGACCATGTCCGGCCGCTGCGGCTTGACCCGTTCGTCCACGTTCTGGCCGAAATAGCTGTAGGGCCAGCCGTAGAAGGCCCCGTCCTGCAGGCCGGTCATGTAGTCGGGCACGAGGTCGTCGCCCAGCATGTCCCGCTCGTTCACCGCCGTCCAAGGCGTTCCCGTCGCCGGTTCGAAGTCGAGGCCGTTCGGGTTGCGCAGGCCGGAGGCGTAAACCCGCAGCGGGCCCGACGGCAGGGGATAGACCATCACCGCGGCGCGGTTCGTCTCGTTCTCAATGCCGTTCTCGGCGGCGTTGGAGTTCGAGCCCACTGTCGCGAACAATCGCGTGCCGTCGGGGCTCGCCACCACGTTCTTGGTCCAGTGGTGATTGATCGGACCACCCGGCAGGTCGAATACCTTCGCGCCCGTCCCGGCGACGCTGGTCTGGCCGTCGGAGTAGGGAAAGGCGACCACCCCGTCGTCATTGGCGACATAGAGCTTGCCGCCGGCCAGGGTCATGCCGAACGGCCGCGTCAGGCCCTGGGCGAAAGTGGTCCTGGTCTCGGCCACGCCGTCGCCGTCGGCATCGCGCAGCAGGGTGATGCGGTTCGGGCTGGGCATGGCCGCCCCGGCCTTCTTCTGTAGCATGTTGGCGATCCAGTCCTGGATCCCCTTGGCGGGCTTGGCCTCCGACGAGGCTTCCGAGACCAGCACGTCGCCGTTCGGCAGCACCAGCAGCCAGCGGGGATGGGCCAGGCCTCCCGCGTACCGCGTGACCTTGAAGCCGGGGGGCGCGACAGGCGCGCCCCCCGGGGGCCAGCCCACCGCCTGGCGCGCGTTGAGCGTCGGGATCAGGCTCGATTTCGGCGAGGGCAGTTCAGGGCTCTCGCCGAAGCCGGCGAACGGCTGCGGAGACCCCTGCGCGCAGGCCGTCAGCAGCAGCGTGGCGGCGGTCGCAAAGACCAGGTTGGAACGCATCGAAGCTCTCCTTGCCGAGGGGAAACGCATGAGGCGCCTGAAGCGACGACTGCGGCTGCGCGGGCGGTCGGCAGCCTAGAGCGTTTGACGCGACGTCACATACGGTTCTCCGATCAAGATGATTGACAACGTTATCAGGGCGCGCCAACCATCCGCCAACAACGATGGGGGAAACCATGGTGGAAGGTCGTCTGCGCCGACGCGGTGCAATGCTTGCGGCCGCTTCGGCGCTTGTCCTGGCCGGATCGGCGGGAGCGCAGGACCCGTCCGCCGACCGGCGGGCGGCGCAGACCGTCGGGGCCATGACCCTCGATGAGAAGCTGACCCTGGTGCACGGCTATTTCGGCGCCTCGATCAAGGGCGCGCCGCCGCCGCTCAACACCGCGCCTCCGAAGGAAGCGATCGGCTCGGCCGGCTATGTACCCGGCGTTCCACGGCTGGGCGTGCCGGCGCTGCAGGAGAGCGACGCGAGCCTCGGTGTCGCCAACGGCGGCCAGTTGCGACCCGGCGACCAGGCGACCGCGCTGCCCTCGGGCCTGGCCACCGCCTCGACCTGGAATCCAGATCTTGCCCGCGTCGGCGGCGCGATGATCGGCGAGGAGGCGCACGCCAAGGGGTTCAACGTCCTGCTGGCGGGCGGCGTGAACCTGGCCCGCGACCCCCGCAATGGCCGCAACTTCGAGTATCTGGGCGAAGACACCCTGCTGGCCGGCGTCATGGCCGGGGAGTCGATCGCCGGGGTCCAGAGCCGCCACGTCATCTCGACGGTCAAGCACTTCGCGGTCAACGACCAGGAGACCGGCCGCATGACGCTCTCCTCGGACATCTCCGAGAAGGCCATGCGCGAGACCGACCTGCTGGCCTTCCAGATCGCCATCGAGCGCGGCCAACCCGGTTCGGTCATGTGCGCCTACAACCGCATCAACGGCGACTACGCCTGCGAGCATGATTTCCTGCTGAACAAGGTGCTGAAGGGCGACTGGGGCTATCGCGGCTGGGTGATGAGCGACTGGGGCGGGGTGCATTCCACCGTCAAGGCGGCGCTCGGCGGCCTGGACCAGCAGTCGGCCCACACCCTCGACAAGGCCGACTATTTCGGCGCGCCGCTGAAGGCCGCGGTCGAGAAGGGCGAGGTGCCGATGGCGCGCCTGGACGACATGGCCCGTCGTATCGTGCGCAGCATGTACGCCGCGGGGATCGACCAGCATCCACCGGTCAAGCGCGACATCGACCGCCAGACGCACGCCGCCGTCGCCCAGCAGGTGGCTGAGGAGGGGATCGTCCTCCTGAAGAACCAGGGCGGCCTGCTGCCGCTGGCTGCAGAAGCCAAGTCGATCGCCGTGATCGGCGCCCACGCTGATGTCGGCGTTCTGTCGGGCGCTGGTTCTTCCCAGGTGATCTCGTACGGCGGCTCGGGCCACGAGGAGCCTGGGACGGGGCCGTTCGGCGGTCTCTTCAAGATCGTCTACCACGGCTCTTCGCCGCTGAAGGCCATCGCGGCTGCTGCGCCGGCGGCGAAGGTCAGCTTCTCGAGCGGCCAGGATGTGGCCGCCGCGGTCGCCGCCGCCAAGGACGCGGACGTCGCCATCGTCTTCGCCCAGCAGTGGCAGACGGAAATCCAGGACGCCCCGAGCCTGTCGTTGCCCGATGGTCAGGACGCCTTGATCGCCGCCGTGGCCGCCGCCAACCCGCGGACTATCGTGGTGCTGGAGACCGGCAACCCGGTGCTGATGCCGTGGCTTGACGAGGTCGGGGCCGTGCTGGAGGCCTGGTATCCTGGTCAGCGCGGCGGCGAGGCCGTCGCGAACGTACTGTTTGGAAAGGTCAATCCGTCCGGCAAGCTGCCGATCTCCTTTCCGGCAGGCGAGGATCAGCTGCCGCGTCCGAGGATCCCCGGCTCGGACCTGAAGCTCAGCCTCTTCGGCGGGAACGACCCGCTGTTCAGCGTGGCCTATCCCGAGGGTTCGGAGGTCGGCTATCGCGGCTTTGCGGCCCGCGGCCAGACCCCGCTGTTCCCGTTCGGCCACGGGCTCTCCTACACCACCTTCGGCTATGGCGATTTGCGGGTCGGTGGCGGCGAGACATTGAAGGTCAGTTTCACCCTGACCAACACCGGCCAGCGCGCCGGCCAGGAAATCGCCCAGGTCTATGCGACCCCGCCTGGCGGCCAGCGGCGTCTGGTCGGATGGAAAAAGGTGGCCTTGAAGCCGGGCGAGAGCGCGCGCGTCGAGGTCGCCGCCGACCGCCGGCTGCTGGCCCAGTACGATGTCACCGCGCCCGGCTGGCGGCTCGCGGCCGGCGACTATGTTGTCGAGGCCGGGGCCAGTTCGGCGGACCTGAAGCTCAAGGGCGGGGCGAAGGTGAGCGCCGCCCAGCTCAAGCCCTAGATCACAATCATAAAATCCGCCCAGCCATGCGCCGGGCAGGGGAGGAAAGACCATGAACGGTAAGATCGGCGCGCTCGGCGCGGCCCTGGCCCTGGGACTGTCGGGCGCGGCCCACGCGGGCGACGTGGTGAAGGTCGAAAGCGGCCAACTCCAGGGCGTGGCCAAGGACGGAGTGATGGCCTTCAAGGGCGTGCCCTACGCGGCCGCGCCGGTCGGTGATCTGCGCTGGCGTCCGCCCCAGCCCGCGGCCAGGTGGTCTGGGATCCGTTCGGCCGCGGAATATGGCCATGACTGTGCGCAGAAGCCGTTCCCCAGCGATGCGGCCCCGCTCGGCACGGCCCCGGCCGAGGACTGCCTGGTGCTCAACGTCTGGCGGCCCGCCGATGCGCCCGTGAACGCCAAGCTGCCGGTGATGGTCTGGATCTACGGCGGCGGCTTCGTGAACGGCGGCTCCTCGCCCGACGTCTATTCCGGCCACCAGTTCGCCAGGCAGGGCGTAGTCCTGGTCAGCTTCAACTACCGGCTGGGCCGCTTCGGCTTTTTCGCCCACCCAGCGCTGAGCAAGGAAAGCCCGAAGGGGCCGCTCGGCAACTATGGCTTTATGGATCAGATCGCGGCGCTGAAGTGGGTGCAGCGGAACATCGCGGCCTTCGGCGGCGATCCTGGCAATGTCACGATCTTCGGCGAGTCGGCGGGCGGCTTCTCGGTGCATACGCTGATGACGACACCGGCCGCCAAGGGACTGTTCCACAAGGCGATCGTCGAGTCCGGCGGTGGACGCGGCAACATCACGCCCGGGCGGCGCGTCAGCGGTCAGGCGCCGGGCGGCCCGCCCTCGGGCGAGCAGGTGGGCCTGGCCTTCGCCAAGAGCGTCGGGATCGAGGGCGAGGACGCGGCCGCCCTGGCCGCGCTGCGCAAGCTGCCGGCTGACACGATCGTCTCTGGCCTCAACATGATGACCATGTTCACCCCGACCTATGCCGGCCCTATGGTCGACGGCCAGATCGTGGTGGACGAGCCGGGCCGGATCTACGCGGCCGGCGGCGGGGCCGCCGTGCCGCTGATGGTCGGCGCCAACAGCATGGACATCGGCTTCTCGACGGCCAAGACGCTGGACGAAGTCTACGCCCCGTTCGGGCCGGAGCGCCGAGCCCAGGCCGAGCAGGCGTTTGACCCCAGGGGCGGCAAGGATGTCCGCGCCGTCGGCGCCCTGGTGGCCAGCGACACCATGATGGTCGAGCCGGCCCGGTTTGCAGCCAAGGCCTGGTCCAAGGCCGGACGGCCGGTCTACGCTTTCCGCTTCTCCTACGTCGCCGAGTCCATGCGCAGCCAGTGGCCGGGCGCGCCGCACGCGACCGAAATCCCGTTCGTCTTCGACACCGTTGCGGCCAAGTACGGAACCGCCCTGACGCCGGCGGACGCCCGGACGGCCGCTCTCGCCAACGCCTATTGGGCCGCCTTCGCCAAGACGGGGAACCCGAACGGCGCCGGCCGGCCGGACTGGCCGCTCTACGAGCCGGCGGGGGACCAGATCCTCGACTTCGCCAACGACGGCGCTCAGGCGGGAGCCGATCCGTGGAAGGCGCGGCTCGACCTGGTCGAGCAAGCGGCGGGCGGAAAGTAGAGAATCCGCGCTATATCTGCCCCTTAGAGCCGCCGGTTGAGATGGCTTGCCGGCGGACGGAGGACGCGAGCGCGTGACGACGACGATCAAGGACGTGGCCGCCCGCGCGGGACTGTCGGTCATGACGGTCTCGCGCGTGCTGAACGGCGAGCGTCACGTCAGTGCGGAGGCCAAGGCCAAGGTCGAGGCTGCGATTGAGGCGCTGGGCTATCGGCGCAATGTCTTCGCTCGCGGTCTGCCGGGCTCGCGCTCCTTCCTGCTCTGCATGCTGATCCCTGAGATGATTCCGGCCTATGCGGCCGAGTTCCAGCAGGGGGCGGTCGAGTACTGCCGAGCCAAGGGCTACCATCTGGTGGTCCAGCCCTATCGCGCCAACGACGAGGCGGCGGCTGACGCCGTGGCCACCGCCCTCGCCAGCGTACGCCCGGACGGCTTCCTGTTGACCCCGCCGCTGACGGACCACGCGCCGGTGCTCGAGGCCCTGGAGCGGGCGAAGGTCGCCTATGTGCGGCTGGCGCCGACATTTGACGTGGAGCGGACCTCGTCGATCGCCCTCGACGAGGTGGAGGCCGCGCGCCAGATGACCCTGGCTCTCCTCGATCTCGGCCACCGGCGGATCGGCTTCATCGGTGGGCCGGCGGATCACGGCGCCTCGCAATGGCGCCTGGCCGGCTATCGGAAGGCCCTGGAGGAGCGGGAACTCGCCCTCGATCCTGCCCTGGTCGTGGAGGGCCTCTTCCTGTTCGAAAGCGGGGAGGCGGGGGGCGCGTCGCTGCTTCGCCTGCCGGATCGGCCTACGGCGATCTTCGCCGGCAATGACGAAACGGCGCTGGGCGTCATGGCCGCCGCCCATCGGCTTGGTCTCTCCATTCCTGGCGATCTGTCGGTGGCCGGTTTCGACGACAGCGAGATCGCCCAGCTCGCATGGCCTCAACTGACCACGGTGCGCCAACCGATCCAGGCCATGGCCGCGGCTGCGGCGGAGCTGGTCATCGCCATGGCCGCCGCCCGGATGCCGAAGATCGAGCATCGGCGCCTGCCCTTCGAACTGGTGTTCCGCGGCTCCACTGCGCCGCCGAAGGTGCTCGCCTAGGCGGCGATGCGCGCCGTCGAGGCGCGGACCCGGATCTCGAAGGCCAGCTTGCGGGCGCGATCTTCCACGACCTCCCCAGCGGCCATGGCGATCAGCATGTCGGCGGCGACCGCGCACATCTCGTCGATCGGCTGGCGTGCGGTGGTGAGCTGCGGCCAGCTCATCTGGGCTGCGCGCGTGTCGTCGAAGCCGGCCACCGACAGATCGCCGGGGATGGAGAGGTCGAACTCTCGGGCTGCGGCCATGACGCCCAACGCCATCTTGTCGTTGGCCGCGAAGATCGCCGTCGGCCGGGCCGGCGCCGACAGCAGGCGGCGGCCCGCTTCGATGCCCGACTCGAAGGTGAAGTAGCCCTGGGCGATCGCCGTCGCCGGCTGGCCGGCTTCGCGCATAGCCGCCTCGAACCCGGACAGCCGCATGTGCGAGGCGCCGTGGTCCGGATGGCCCTGCACGAAGCCGATGGCGTGGTGGCCCAGGTCGAGCAGATGGCGCGTCAGGGCGTGCGCCGCCTCGGTGTCGTCGATATAGACGCAGGGGCCCTGGTCGCGGGCCGCGACCGGCGCGATGCGGACATGCGGCACGCCCAGCCGGTCGAGCGCCTCCAGAGCCTCGGCGTCGTCGCTGATCGGCGGGGTGAGGATCACCCCGTCCAGGCGCAGGCTGGCGATGATCTGCTCGATCTGGCGGCCGATGCCCGCTTGGCTGTCCACCGGCTCGATCGCCAGATGGTAGCCCACGTCTCGGCAGCGGAGCAGAGCGCCGATTTCGCCTTCAGTGACATAGCTGTAGTTCGGATTGTCGTAGAGGAAGCCGATCAGTCGCGAGCGCGCGCCGATCAGTCCGCGGGCCGCGATATTGGGGCGGTAGTCCAGCTCGGCGGCGGCGGCCAGCACGCGGTCGCGGACCTCCTTGCGGACATGCGGCTCGCCGTTCAGCACGCGCGACACCGTCTTGAACGAGACCTCGGCTCGCGTGGCTACGTCCTTGATCGTCGGCTGGCGGGTCAATCTCGGCTCCAGGGGGCGGTGGAAGGTTCCGCGCTTCGTCGGCCGCCGCAAGCGCCGCGATCCGTCTTGAGCGGCCTCGATCAGATGTAATTGATTTCAATCGGGGCCGATAACGTTGTCAGATTCATGTTGACAACGTTACCTGTCGTTGTCCACCGTGACGGTCGATCCGGGGAATCCCGGGCGTAACAAGATCGGCCGGCGCTACAGATCCGGCCGCGGAGGGGGAAACGATGGCCACCAGGTCGCTTCTGGTTGCGAGCGCGGCTGCGCAGGTCCTGCTCTTCGCAGGCGCCGCCCACGCCCAGTCCAATATCGAGATCGAGGAAGTCGTGGTCACCGCGCAAAGGCGCGAGGAGACAGCCCAGCGCACGCCGCTCGCGATCACTGCGCTGTCGTCCGACCAACTCGTCAAGCAGGGGGTGCGCACGGTCACTGACCTGACCAACGTGGTCCCGGGCGTGCAGATCGGTTCGACCGGCGGCTCGGTCGAGATCGCCGTCCGCGGCATCGGCAGCACCAACAACACCGAGGTCGGCGATCCGGCGGTGGCCTTCAACGTCGACGGCGTCTACCTGGCGCGGCCACGTTCGGCGGCGGGCCTGTTCTTCGACCTCGACCGGATGGAAGTGCTGCGCGGGCCACAGGGCACGCTCTACGGCCGCAACGCCACCGCCGGCAGCATCAACGTCATCACCAAGAAGCCGACCAGCGAATACGAGGCCAACGCCCAGCTCGAGCTCGGCAACTTCCAGCTCGTACGCACCAGCGGCGCGGTCAACCTGCCGATCTCGGAGAAGGTGAGAGTGCGCGCCGCCTTTCAGGCCTCCAAGCGCGACGGCTACACCTCCAACGGCCTCAGCGACTACAACGACGAGGACGCCAAGGCGGTGCGCCTGCACGTCCAGCTGCGGCCGACCGAGGACTTCGTCCTGACGCTCAGCGGCGACTACTTCCGAAACGACTATACCGGCACGGCCAATGCGCCGCTGGGCCAGTACGCCGGGCCGGGCGATCCCTACACCTTCCCGATCTCGGTCGCCGGGCGCAGCAAGCAGCAGAATTACGGCGTCACCGCCCAGGCCGACTGGAACGTTCCGTTCGGGGTGCTGACCTATCTGGGGGCGATCCGCAACGACACCGTCCGCACCCTGGCCGGTTCTGGCCGCAACTACGCCTACGGAACGCCGCGCCCGGCGAGCCGCTGCGAGCCGACCCTCGGCGTCCAGTGCAACACCGTCTACTTCACCTCCGACGAGCGCCAGGAGACGCACGAACTGCGGCTGGGCGACTCCGAAGGCGCCTTCAAGTGGGTGGCCGGGCTCTACTACTTCGAAGAGAAGAACGACGTCTACGCCAACGTCTTCCCGGCGGTGGCCTTCGTTCAGCCCAACACCTACGCCGACTCCAAGGCGGTGTTCGCGCAAGGCACCTACAGCTTTAACGAGGCTCTGCGCGCCACGGTCGGTCTGCGCTACACCCGCGACCACAAGGGGCGCACCGGCGGCACATATGTCGGGCTGAACAGCGACGGCGTGTGCCAGCTGCCTGGCGGCGTCAACAAGCCGTTCTTCGGCGCGCCTCCCGGATGCCTGCTGTACGGCAACGTCGCCGATTTCGAGTGGGAGTCCACCGACTACAAGTTCGGCGTCGAGTACGACCTGACCCCGACTTCGCTGCTCTACGCCTCGGTCGCCTCGGGCTACAAGGCCGGCGGCTACGGCGACGGCCTGCCGCCACTGAACAACAAGTACGAGCCCGAGAAGCTGCGCTCGTTCGAGGTCGGCGCGAAGAACCGCCTGTTCGACAACCGTGCACAGCTCAACGCCTCGGCCTTCTACTACGACTACCGGGACTTCCAGGTGACGGGCACCGGCGTCGTGGCGGGCCAACCCTCGGCGGTCACCGTCAACGCCGAGAAGGCCACGCTCTATGGCGTGGAGCTGGAAGGTACGTTCCTGCTGAGCCAGGCCGATCGCATCGACGCCTCGCTGGCCTATCTGCACGCCGAGTACGAGGACTTCACCCTGCCGGCGGGCGATGCGTTCTTTCCAGGGTTCGCCAACTATTCGGGCCTGACGCTGGCCAAGTCGCCCGAGTGGACCTTCAACCTCGGCTACCAGCACACCTGGGACCTGGCCGAGCACGGCCGCCTGACCGCCCGCATCCAGACCCACTACGAGAGCAGCAAGAACCTCGACTACCACAACTTCGCGGTCACCGATCAGGACGCCTACACCAAGACCGACATCATGCTGACCTACGATGCGCCGGGCGATCGCTGGAGCGCGATGGTCTACGGCCGCAACCTCGAGGACGAGGAGGTGCTGGTCCAGGCCAGCCCGGACGCCCAGAACGCCAACCGGTTGGGGGGCAGCGGCGCCTATGCGCCGCCGCGCCTCTACGGCGTGCAACTTTCGGCTCGCTTCTAGGAAGCCAGGCGAGGCTCTCGTCCTTCGGGGCGGGGGCGCTTCAAGGCCGCGCGTACCGGCGGCTCTCCTTCAACAACCAATGGACGGTCCGGACCGACGTAGTCCGGGTCGCGGGGGAAGACGACTATGATGCGTAAGCTTTCGTGGATGGCCGGGGCCGCGGTCCTGGTCATGGCCGGCGCCGCCCAGGCGCAGTCCGACGTCCAGGTCGAGGAGGTGGTGGTCACCGCGCAGAAGCGCGAGGGCACCGTCCAGGACACGCCCCTGGCCGTCAGCGCCATCAGCGGCGACGTGCTGCAGCAGCAGAACGTGGTCGACGCCGGCGACCTGACCGGCAAGGTGCCCAACCTCAACATCGGCCAGGCCGGCAACGAGGTGATCATCTCGATCCGCGGGGTCAGCTCGGCTGGCGTGGTGCCCCAGCGCGACCCCTCGGTGGCCTTCCACCTCGATGGCGTCTACCTGCCGCGTCCCTCGGGCGCCAACTCGGTGTTCTACGACGTAGAGCGGGTCGAGGTGCTGCGCGGGCCCCAGGGCACGCTCTGGGGTCGCAACGCCACCGCCGGCAGCCTGAACATCATCACCCGCAAGCCCGTCGACCGGTTCGAGGCGGCCGGCGAACTGCTGGTCGGCGACTATTCGCGCGTCACCGCCCAGGGCATGTACAACTTCCCGATCGCCGAGGGCCTGATGGCTGCGCGCGCGGCCTTCATCGTCAACCGCCGCGATGGCTACCAGGAGAACGCGACCCCCGGCATGCCGGACCTCGGCGACGCGAAGGAAGTCGCCGGCCGCGTGCACCTGCTGATCACCCCGGGCGAGCGCCTGCGCCTGTTGTTGTCGGCCGACTACTACCACGCCGGCGGGGCAGGGACCGGCAGCGTGCTGATCGGCAATGGCCCGGTCAGCTACATCGCCTCGGGCCGCAGTTTACCCTATCGCGCCGAGACCAACACCCCCGGCCACGTGAACAACAAGATCTGGGGCTTCACCGCCGAGACCACCTATTCGCTGGATGCGCTCGACCTGGTGGCGGTCACCTCGTACCGCGGCGATGACCAGGAGGTGACCAGCGACAGCGACGGCACCGCCACCGGAACCCAGACCACCTACTACTTCAACAACAACCGCACCTTCTCGCAGGAGCTGCGGGCCGCTTCGTCGGGCGACGGGCCGCTGAAGTACATTCTGGGCGCCTACTACATCAAGGAAACCAACGACGATAACCTCTACCAGTACACCAACGTCGCGCGGACCACGGGCGTCATGCTGGTGCGGCCCGACCGCTTCGCCGAGTCCTGGGCCGCGTTCGGGCAGGTCGATTTCGACGTCACCGACAGCCTGACCGTCTTCGCCGGTCTTCGCTATTCCGAGGATCGCAAGGGCAACCCGGTCGGCATCACCCGGCCGATCGGCACGACCGTGAACACCTTCCGTCCGGACGCCGGCTCCTGGGCCAAGACCACCTGGCGGCTCGGGGCCGACTGGGAGATCACCCCTGACAACATGATCTACGGAAGCGTCAGCACCGGCTACAAGGCCGGCGGCTTCTCCAGCAACCGCAACTTCGGCCCCGAGACCCTCACGGCCTACGAAATCGGGTCCAAGAACTACTTCTTCGGCCGCCGCCTGCTCGCCAACCTCTCGGCGTTCTCCTACGACTACAAGGACCTGCAGGTCGTCTCGCTGGCTCCGGACGAGGCCGGGGTTGTCCGCGCCCTGACCACCAACGCCGGTGTCTCGACCGTCTGGGGGATCGAGTTCGAAGGCCGCGCGCGGATCACCGAGGCGCTCAGCATCGACGCTTCGTTCGGCTACCTGGACGCCAAGTTCGACAAGTATGTCGGCGCCATCGACCCGCTTTACGGGACCGCCCACGACCTGTCGGGCAACACCCTGCCGCGGGCGCCGAAGTGGAACGGCAACCTCGGCGTCAGCTATTCCATGCAGCTGGCGTCGGGCTCGCTGACCGCGCGCGCCTCGGTCCGCTACCAGTCCAAGGTCTACTTCACCGAATTCAACGACCGGCGGGTCACGGTCGGCGGGGTGGCGCTCAATCCCTACGCCCAGGCCAGCCAGGACGCCTACACCTCCACCGACCTCAGCCTGCGCTACCAGGCCGATGACGGCTGGTACGTCGAGGCCTTCGCCGACAACCTCGAGGACGAAGCCGTGCTGCTCTCGGTCAGCACCGACTCCGCCCGCAACTTCTTCGGCAGTTACGGCCCGCCCCGCACCGTCGGGATCAAGGCCGGCTTCAAGCTGCACTGAGGGGAGGAGCCGTCATGTCGAACCTGAACAAGTCACTGCGCGCGGGGGCGGTCGTCGCCGGGATCTCGGTCCTGGCCGGCGTCGCCCTGGCGGCCGGACCCGAGCCGGTCAAGTTTCCGACCCTGCCGAAGGGCTATCTGGCTCCCGGCGCCATCGACGCGGCGCGGATCGTCCCGCCGGCGCCCGTCGACGGCGATCCGCGCGACCAGATGGACCGGCGCGTGTTCCAGTCCACGCGCGCCCTGCAGGACGGTGACCGCTGGAAGCTGGCCACCCGCGACGTGGACATGTTTCCCGCCGGCATGATGGCCGCCTTCTCCTGTTCGGTAGGGGTGAAGCTCACCCCCGACAACGCGCCCAAGCTCGCGGGGATCATGACCCGCGTGCTGGGCGACTCGATGATCGCCAACGAGAGCGCCAAGCATCACTTCAAGCGCCTGCGGCCGTTCCAGATGGCTGAGGGCAAGATCTGCCAGCCCACCGCCCAGGTGGAGACCAGCTTCGACTATCCCTCAGGCCACACGGTCTGGGGCTGGTCCTGGGCGCTGATCCTGGCTGAACTGGCCCCCGACCGGGCCAGCGACATCCTGGCCCGCGGCCGCGCCTACGGGCAGAGCCGCGCCGTCTGCGGCGCGCACAACGCCAGCGCGGTCGAGGCGGGGGCCATCGTCGCCGCCAGCACCTTTGCGACCTTGCACGGTTCGCCCGAGTTCCGCGCCGACATGGACAGCGCCCGCGCCGAACTGGCCGAGTTGCGGGCCAAGGGCGAGGCGCCGGCGGCCTGCGACGCCGAGGCCGCCCTGGTCGCTCAATCGCCTTACTGACGAGCATCCATGCGCAGAGATCCCAGTTTCGCCCTTGTGGGCGACATCGGCGGCACCAATGCGCGGTTCGCCGTCGCCGACCTGCAGGGAGAGCGCCCGGCCGTCGTCCTGACCGGGGCCGTGCTCTGCCGCGATCACCCTAGCCTGCCGGACGCCGCTCAGGCGTTTCTGCAGCGCGCCGGGCTGGCTGCGCTGCCGGCTGTGGCGACCATGGCGGTCGCCGGACCCGTGGCCGACGGCGCCGCGCGCCTGACCAACGCAGCCTGGCATGTGTCCGAGGCCGAGCTCTTGTGTATGGGCTTTTCTCACGCCCGCCTCGTCAACGACTTCGAGGCGCTCGCGGTGGGGGTGGCCGACCTCGACGCAGGCGACAGCCGCGCGCTCGGCCCGGAGCTGCGCGGGCTTCCACAGGCGCCGGTCGCCATCACCGGCGCCGGGACGGGCTTCGGTCTGGCCGCCCTGGTCTGGGGGGACGGGGCGCGGCCGCAGGTCGTCTCCACCGAGGGGGGGCATGTCGGCTTCGCGCCGATCGACGAGACCGAGATCGAGATCCTGCGCGCCTTTGCCCGCCGCCACGGCCGGGTGTCGGTCGAGCGGCTGCTGTCGGGGCCGGGGCTCGTCGCGCTGCACCAGATCCTCGGCGACCTGATGGGGCGGAGCGTCGAGCCGGGCCTGACGCCCGAGGAGATCGTCGCGCTGGCGGGGCAGGGGGAAGGCCTCTGCAGCCAGGCCGTCGAGCGGTTCTGCGGTGTGTTCGGCTCAGTGGCCGGCGACATCGCGCTTACGCTCGGCGCGCGGGGCGGCGTCTATCTGGCCGGCGGTCTGACCGACGGCTTGGCAGACTGGCTGGTTCGCGGGCCGTTCCGCGAGCGGTTCGAGGCCAAGGGACGGCTCTCGCCCTATGTCGAGGCCATTCCTACGCGCCTGGTCGTGCAGCCGCATACGGCCCTGTTGGGCGCAGCCCGACTGGCTATGGCGCTCCAACCGCAAATGATTGTTTGACAACGTTACCAGGATCATGCGCTTTGCCCATGCGCCTTACCCGCGCAACTGGCGGGTCCCGGATCATGCCCCCGGGGCCCGCCGCCTTTGCGGGCGCACAACAACAAGAACGGGGAGGACGCCGATGAAGGCATATGGATGGACCCTGGCCGCCTTGGCCCTGGCCGCGGCGACGGCCGCACAGGGCGCCCAGCCGGAACTGGGCGCGCGCACCGCCCCGAAGCTGACGATCGACGGCCTGGCCTTCAAGGACCTCGACCGCAACGGCAAGCTCGACCCCTACGAGGACTGGCGGCTGACGCCCGCCGCCCGCGCCGACGACCTGATCGGCAGGATGACCTTGGAGGAGAAGGCCGGGGTCATGATGCACGGCACCTTGCCGGCGCCCGGCAACACCTTCGGATCGGGCGCGGCCTACGACCTGGCCGGCGCCGGCAAGCTGATTTCCGAAAACCACGTCTCGAGTTTCATCACGCGCCTGTCCGGCAGCGGGGCGGCCATCGCCGAGGAGAACAACAAGGTCCAAGCCTTGGCCGAGGCCAGCCGCCTGGGCGTGCCGGCGACCATCAGCACCGACCCGCGCAACCACTTCCAGCACACGGCCGGGGCTGGCGTCGATTCCAGCGGCTTCTCGCAATGGCCCGAGAGCCTCGGCTTCGCGGCCGTCGGCGACGACGCCCTGATGCGCCGCTTCGGCGAGGTCGCCCGCGCGGAGTATCGCGCCGCCGGCATCCACGTCGCCCTGTCGCCCCAGGCGGACCTGGCCACCGAGCCGCGCTGGTCGCGGATCACCGGCACCTTCGGCGAGGACGCCGACCTGGCCGGCCGCATGGTGCGGGCTTATGTCGCCGGCTTCCAGGCCGGGGAGACCGGCCTCACCAAGGACAGCGTCGTCGCGGTGGTGAAGCACTGGGTCGGTTACGGCGCGGCCAAGGACGGCTGGGACAGCCACAATCCCTACGGCCGCTACGCGACCTTCCCGGGCGGGAACTTCGCCTATCACGTCAAGCCGTTCGAGGGCGCGTTCGCGGCCAAGGCGGCCGGGATCATGCCGACCTATTCGATTCTCGAAGGCCTCAGCATCGACGGAAAGCCGGTCGAGCAGGTCGGGGCGGGATTCAACAAGTTCCTGCTGACCGACCTGCTGCGCGGCAAGTACGGCTTCACCGGGGTGATCGTCTCGGACTGGGCCATCACCAACGACTGCCCGGCCGCCTGCCGCGGCGAGTGGAAGCCCGGCCAGCCGCCGGTGATCGGCATGCCCTGGGGCGTCGACGACCTGACCGAGACCCAGCGCTTCGCCAAGGCGCTCGACGCTGGGGTCGACCAGTTCGGCGGCACCGAGAACAGCCGGCTGCTGGTCGATATCGTCAAGGCGGGCCAGGCGAGCGAGGCGCGCCTGGACCAGTCGGTCCGCCGCATCCTGATCCAGAAGTTCGAGCAGGGCCTGTTCGAGAACCCCTATGTCGATCCGGCCGCCGCCGCCCGCATCGTCGGCTCGCCGGCCTTCCGGGCCGAGGGCCGCGCCGCCCAGGCCCGTTCGCTGGTGCTGCTGGAGCGCAAGCCCGCCGCGCCGAAGTTCGCCGCGGGAACCCGCGTCTACCTGCACGGCGTCGACGCCGCTGCGGCCCGCGCCCACGGCCTGGTCGTGGTCGATGCGCCCGAGAGGGCGCAGGCCGCCATCATGCGCACCGGCGCGCCACACCAAGTCCTGCACCCGACCTACCTGTTCGGCCTGATGCAGCACGAGGGCGACCTCGACTTCAAGGACGGCGACAAGGACTACGAGGCGATCAAGGCGATCAGCGCCAAGGTTCCGACCGTGGTCAGCGTCTTCCTCGACCGGCCGGCCATCCTGACCGGCATCAAGGACCGCGCCGCCCTGCTGATCGGCGATTTCGGCGTCAGCGACGAGGCGCTGCTCGACGTGCTGACCGGAAAGGCCAGGGCCGAAGGCCGCCTGCCGTTCGAATTGCCGTCCTCGATGCTGGCGGTGAACGCCCAGGCGAGCGACAAACCTTATGACAGCAAGGAACCGCTCTATCGGTTCGGCTACCGGCTGGAGCCCTGACAATGGCGGGCGGAGGACATGACGTGGCGCAGCAGATGAACATCTCGGGAGCGCAGGCCGCCCCGGTCTCGGCCGGCGGGCGGGTGGTCGCCCTGGTGGTCTCGCTGTTCTTCGCCTGGGGGTTTGCGACCGTCCTGATCGACACCCTGATCCCGAAGCTGAAAGGGCTGTTCCAGCTCAACTACGCCGAGGCGATGCTGACTCAGTTCGCCTTCTTCCTCGGCTATCTGGTGTTCTCGATCCCGGCCAGCCTGCTGCTGGCGCGCATCGGCTACTTCCGCCAGATCGTCGTCGGTCTGGGCGTGATGGCGCTCGGCTGCCTGATGTTCGCCCCGGCCGCCCAGCTCGGGATCTATCCGGCCTTCCTGCTGGCCCTGTTCGTCATGGCCGCCGGCATCACCACCCTGCAGGTGGCGGCTAACCCGCTGATCGCCCTCCTGGGCACGGCCGAGACCTCGCACTCGCGCCTGAACCTGGCCCAGGCGTTCAATTCGCTGGGCACCACGGTGGGGCCGCTGTTCGGTGCGGCCCTGATCCTGAAAGGCGGGGTCGAGCATCCCGACGCCGCCAAGCTGGCGCCCGAGGTGCTCGAAGCCTATCGCAAGGCCGAGGCCCACGCCGTCCAGGCGCCGTTCGTCGGCATCGCCGCGGCTCTGCTTCTGCTGGCCTTGGTGTTCTGGTTTCTCCGCCGTTCGGCCGCCGCGCCCTCCGCAGCTCAGCAAGGGGCCGCCTTCAAGCTCTCGCTGCTGCGCCGGCCGCGGCTGGCGCTGGGGGCGGTGTCGATCTTCGTCTATGTCGGCGCGGAGGTCTCCATCGGCTCCCTGCTGGTCAGTTACCTGATGCAGGAAAAGACGTTGGGCGTCGTGGCCGCCACGGCCGGCCAACTGGTGGCCCTCTATTGGGGCGGGGCGATGGTCGGGCGCTTCATCGGCTCGGCGGTGATGCGCAAAGTTCCGGCAGGTCTGGTCCTCGCCGCCTGCGCGGTCGGGGCGGGCCTGCTGGCCTGTCTCTCGGCCGGGACGGTCGGGTTGGTCTCGGCGGTCGCAGTGCTGGCCATCGGCCTCTGCAACTCAGTGATGTTTCCGACCATTTTCACCCTGGCCATCGAAGGCCTGGGCGAGGACACGCCGCAGGGTTCGGGTCTGCTCTGCCTGGCCATCGTCGGCGGGGCGGTGGTGCCGGTGATCACCGGCATGGTCGCAGACCGCGCGGGTCTCAGCGTCGCCCTGCTGGCGCCCGCGCTCTGCTATGTCTGGATCGCCATCTACGGCGTCATCTCGCGTCGTTCGCCGGCCTAGCTCGGCGCGGCCGGGCTGCGGCGATGCTCCGAGGGGGAGACGCCATAGCGGTCGCGGAACGCGCGGGCGAAATAGGTCGTGTTGTTGAAGCCCCGCTCGTAGGCGATGGTCGAGATGGTCTTGGGAGCCTGGCGCGGATCGGCCAGGGCGGCGCGGCACGCCTCCAGGCGTTTGCGCAGGATCAGTTTGCCGATGGACTCTTCTTCGGCCGAAAAGATGCGGTGAAGATAGCGCGGCGATATCCGCAGTTCGGCCGCCAGCGAGGCCGGTGTGAGGTCGGGATCGAACAGCCGCGCCTCTATGTGGCGCTGGATGCGCAGCCGGTGCAGCACTTGGGCGCTTGAGCCCTCCGCCTGCGGACGCGCCTCCTGGAAAGCCGCCGAGATGAGGTCGCACAGCGCCTCGGCCGCCTTGGCCGTAGCGGTGGGGCCGGCTTCGGCCTCGCGGCTGTCCCACAGCAGGGCTGCGAAGCGCGAGGCCAGGCTGCTGGCCCCGCGGTCGCCGCGCATGTGCAGGTTGGTGAAGAGCTCGGGATTGGCCATCCGGCGACGCAGGCTCGCGGCCGGAATGCGCAGCACCAGCATGGTGTTGTCGTCGCTGAGGTCCAGGGCGCAGGGCTGAGCCAGATCACACAGCACGAAGTCCCCGGGGCGCAGCGTCACCTCGCGCCCCGCCTGGCGGTTCAGGCTGGTCCCGGTGCGCTGCAGGTGGATCAGATAGGCGGGGTCGGCGCCGCAGACGGGCAGGTGGGTGACATGGGCGCGGGTCGAGCGCGCCTCGACGAAGCCGACCTCCTGCATTTGAGCGGCTTCATAGGCGGCGTCGAACTCGGTCAGGCGGGGCGGCTCGACGCGCAATCCGGTCATGGCGCGCGACGCGTGCTCGTTCCAGAGAGCGACCCGGCGGTGGGCGGGCGCGTCCGAGGTGGAGAAGCGCGACAGCTCCGGGCCCGCATGGGCGCCGGCCTTGGCGAACCTCCTGGACTCCCTCATCGGCCGCGTCTCCGGCGTATCGTTGTGCAAGGCGTAGCACGCCGAACGCCGGTCGCAAGTATTTTAGTTTGGGTTCAAACCAGTCACACAGGCTCCACGTCCGGATAGAAGGTCTGCGACATCCGCTGCAGCGTGGCGCCGGCCGGATTGTTGGCGATGGCGCCGTCCCCGGTGATCCCCAGGAACTTGCCGGTCGACATCCTGTCCTCGAAGTTCAGGAAGAACACCGAGGCCACCGGGATCTTGAACTCGCGGAAGGTGAAGACATAGCGCCCTTCGGCGATCTTGTAGACGCTGGCCAGGTCGACGTCGCCATGGCCGCGCTGCTCGCCCTCCAGGCACTGCCAGCAATAGCGTTCCGAACTGAGATAGGTGTGCTCGTAAAGATGGTTGGGGCTGTAGCGGTAGTGGGCGCGCAGGCCGATCAGGTCGCGCGACGGCGCCGGCTCGGTCCCGCCCAGGGCGCCTTCGCCCAGGACGCCGGGCGAGAAGATCTGCGAAACCTGAGGCTGGCCCGGCGTCGGCTCCGGCGCGACGATCGACAGCACCGACAGGCTGCGCCGGTTGGCGAGGTCGAGGACCAGGGTGAGGGCCTCGCGCGGCCGGGAGCGGAAGGTGATATCGACCAGATAGGTGTCCGGCGCGACCAGGATCGCCTCGCCCCAGTCGGTGTCGCTGCCGTCCTCGCAGCGCCAGCGCACCTGGTCGCCGGCCACGAACTCCAGCTCCAGCACGTCGTCGGCGGTGGTGATCGTCAACGGCCGGCCGACCAGGGCGAAGGTGGTCGGCAGGCGGTTGGTGTCGATGCCGGCGGCGAAGTCCTCGTAGCGCTTCCAGCCGGTGGGCGTGCTCATGACGGGCGTTCCTGCGAAAGGGTCAGTGGGCGAAGGCCAGGGTGGGCAGGTCGACGGCCGAGGCTCCGCCGTCGATGACGACGGTCGATCCGGTCATCATCGAGGCCTCCTCGCTGGCCAGGAAGGCGATGACGTTGGCCACTTCTTCGGGCGTCGCCGGACGGCCCAGCGGCACGTCGGCGGTGACCATGGCGTAGGCGTCGGCGATGCTGGAGAGGCCATTGGCTGTAGCCAGGGCCTCCATCTGCTCGTCGGCCATGGCGGTGGCGACCCAGCCCGGGCAGACCGCGTTGGCCCGCACGCCCAGGCGGCCATAGTCGCGGGCGATCGAGCGGGTCAGGCCGATCAGGGCGTGCTTGGTGGTGACGTAGCCGGCCACGCCCGGCCCCGCGAACAGGCCCGCGATCGACGAGACCACCACGACCGCGCCGCGTCGAGCGATCAGCTCGGGCAGGCATTCGCGGGCGCTGACGAAGGCGGTGTTGAGGTTGGCGTGCAGGCTGTCGGCCCAGGCCGCGTCGGTGGTGTCCGCGGCCGGCCCCAGCCCATGGCCCCCCGCATTGGCGATCAGGATGTCGAGCCCGCCATAGGTCTCGCGCGCCAGGGCGACCGCGTCACGCATGCACGCCCCGTCCGCCGCGTCGCCGACGTGCGCCAGGGCGCCGATCGGGCCTGCAACCTCGTCCAGCAGCGCGCGGCGGCGGCCGATCAGGATCGCCTTGCCGCCCTCGCGCACGAGGCGCTGGGCGACCGCCGCCCCGATGCCGGTGCCGCCGCCGGTGATGATCGCGACCTTGTTCTCAAATCTCATGCGTACTGGTCTCCGGGTGAAGCGTCGCGCCGCGGCGGCGCAGGGCGGCGGGCGCGGTCTCGTCAAGGAATAGCGACAGAGCGCCGGCGACCGCGGCCCCGACGGTGCAGATCCAGAAGGGCGAGGCCGGGCCATAGGCGTCCGCCGCCACCCCGGCCAGGGTCGGAGCCAGAACGCCGCCGGCCAGCTCGCCTATGCCCATCACCAATCCCATGGCGGTGGCGAGGTAGCGGGCCGGCACGGTCTCGGCCGGGATGGTCGCCATGAACAGGGTGAAGCAGCCGGGGCCGGCGAAGGTCAGGGCCACGCCCGCCGCCAGGCTGATCGGGTCGTCCAGCAGGATCACCGACAGCGGCGTGCCCAGCGACAACAGGCAGAAGACCACCATCGCCGGCTTGCGGCCGATCCTGTCCGACAGCGCCGGGACCACGAAACCCCACACCACCTGGGCCGCGCCGATCACCGTCAGCACCATGGCCATCTGCTCGGGGCGGAAGCCCTTGCCTTGGACGAGATAGGTCGGGACGAAGGTGATGAAGACGATGAACCAGCTGACGAAGAAGCAGCTGATCGCCACCCCCAGCCAGACGTTCTTGAACTTCAGCGGTTCCAGGATGCGGTGGCGCTCACCGGCCGGGGAAGGGGCAGGGCGCGGCGCCTTGGGCTCGCGCACATAGCGCCAGATCAGCGCCGCCAGGATCAGGCCCGGAATGCACGAGACGTAGAACGAGGTGCGCCAGCCAAAGTGCTCGGCCACGCCCACGATCACCGGCGGGCCCAGCAGGCCGCCGATCAGGCCCACCGCCGAGCTTTGCAGCAGGCCCATGTTCATGCCGCGGCGGCTCTCGCTGGACTCGCTGACCATCAGCGCCTGGGCCAGCGGCAGCACCGGCCCCTCGGCCACGCCCATCAGCAGGCGGCAGGCCATCATGGTCGCAAAGCCGCCCGCCAGCCCGGACAGCAGCGAGGCGACCGAGAAGACGATCACCGTCGCCACCAGCAGCGGCTTGCGCGATCCCATGCGGTCGGACAGCGCCCCGATCGCCAGACCCGACAGCGCCCAGGTCAGGGCCAGCGCCGAGGCCAGCATCCCCAGGTGCGTATTGGTCAGGCCGAAGTCCCTGGCGATGAACGGGAACAGGAAGTTCAGCGCCTGGCGGTCGAAGAAGACGAAGCCGAAGGTGAAGAACAGCAGAACCAGCAGGCGGTTCTCGTAGCTGGCGATCCCGCGGGGGCTCATGGCTGGTTCCCCGCCTTGGTCGGCGCCGCGCCGCCGCGCGACGGGCACTTGGGCCAGGTGGTCTCAGCCAACGCCTTGGCGTTCAGGGCGCTGACGTCCACCGGCTTGCCGGTTACGGGGTTCGGATAGTGGAACGGCGGGTAGTAGATATTCGGATAGACGCCGGCCTTGTCGGTCGAGGGACGGTCCGCGCCAGGGCTCGTCCCGCTGCCGTCGCCGTTGATGCAGTCCAGCTGGCGGCCGCTCCAGCCCTCGTGGAAGGGCGTGTAGTAGGTCGGCCAGAACTTCAGCTTGCTGAACTTCCAGACCCCATCTTCCTTGACGTACTCGTTCTCGTAGACCCCGTCGGACCAGAAGCCCTCCAGCCCGCCGAAATTCTGCACCTGGACGATGGTGCGGTAGCGGGCCTTGGCGGTCTTGCCGTCGGGCGCCACGTCGACCACGCCCTGCACCTGGATGTGGTTGAACAGCACGCCTTTCTTCAGCCCGACCTTTCCGCCGCCCATCTGCTCCAGGAACATCCGGCGCACGCCGGCCTTGCCCTCGAACACGCCGCGCTGGTCCAGTTCGACGCTGGATGTCTCCGCGAACAGGTCGACGACCTGATCCCAGAGGTTCTTGTCGACATAGAACCCGTAGGCCCGCTGCAGGCGCTCGATGGCCTGGATGTCCTCCAGCCGCTGCAGGCGCGCCTCCTGGGCGGCGACCTGCTTGCGCAACTCGGCGTCGCCGCAGCCCGTGAGCGAGATGGCGGCCAGGGCGAGCGCGCCGAACGCGGCGGCGTGGGTCGTGGCGGGGCGGGACATCGGCGGCTCTCCTCGGCGACGGGCCGGCCCGGCGCGGGACGGGCGCACGGGCGACCTCCGGCGCGAGCGCCGGCCCTCCCTCGTTCCCCCTTCGCCCGAACGGGTGCCCCGTGCAGACGCCGCGCCGCCGCCTGAACTGAGCGTCCGGCTGGCTGGCGATTTCGGCGACGATAGAAGGCGGGTTCGCCGCTCGTGCGACCTGGAGCGACCTAATCATCCACCGGGACGGGCCGCCCGCCCCGAGCGGCGCACAACCGACGCCTGCATCTCCTCTTGAGCGCCGCGCCGGGCGCCTTAAGACAAGACGTCATGCGAGCTTCGGCATGGGACCCGCCGCGACCGGCGTGGACCGCCGGGGCGTCTTTGTCCTTTGGGGGCGTCATGACCATCATTCGAACGGCTGCATTCGTGGCCATGCTGGCGATCGCCGGCGCTGCGCAGGCTCAAGCCTCTGGCGACGCCGCCAAGGCCGAGAAGACCGAGAAGGGGGAAAAGGCCGCGCCGGCGGCTGAGCCGGTTCCGATCGTGTCGGTGACCCAGCACAGCGGCCGCTTCGGCGGGACCGCGATCAATTACACCGCCACCACCGGCGAGACCTTCCTTCGCGACAAGGACGGCGTGGCCAAGGCCGCCATCTTCTCCACAGCCTACGTCAAGTCCGGCCCGGTGGATCCCAACCGGCCGGTGACCTTCCTCTTCAACGGCGGGCCGGGCTCGGGCTCGGTTTGGCTGCACATGGGCGCGTTCGGACCCAAGCGGGTGGTCGTGCCGTCCGACGCCAAGGACGACGCCGCGCCGCCTTATCCGATCGTCGACAATCCGATGAGCCTGCTCGACGTCACCGACATCGTCTTCATCGATCCGGTCGGCACCGGCTTCAGCCGGGCGCTGGGCAAGACCGATCCGAAGGATTTCTGGGGCGTCACCGCCGACGCCAAGTCGGTGGCCCAGTTCATCCGCATCTGGCTGCGCGAAAACGGCCGCTGGAACGCGCCCAAGTACCTCGGCGGCGAAAGCTACGGCACCACCCGCAGCGCCGCGGTCGTGAACGAACTGGAGGGCGAATACAACGACGTCGCCCTGAACGGCGTGCTGCTGATCTCCACCATCCTCGACTTCGGCCTGCAGGCCGAGGTGCAGGGCAACGAGATGGCCTATGTCATCAACGTCCCCAGCATGGCCGCCACCGCCTGGTATCACAACCGCGTCGCCGACCGGCCGCAGGACGTGGCGGCCTTCGTGGAGGAGGCGCGCCTCTTCGCCACCACCGAATATACTTCGGCCCTGATCAAGGGCTCGAAGCTGCCGGCGGCCGAACGCGCGGCCGTCCGCAAGCGCCTGGCGCGCTTCACCGGCCTCTCCGAAGCCTTCCTCGATCGCGCCGACCTGCGCGTCAGCCCGGGCCGCTTCTACAAGGAGCTGCTGCGCGACAAGGGCCTGACCATCGGCCGCCTCGACAGCCGCTACACCGGCGTCGATTACGACACAGCGGGCGAGGAGCCGGACAACGACCCCAGCTTCTACGGCATCGACGGCGCCTACACCGCGGCCATGAACGCCTATGTGCGCGGCGACCTGAAGCTGAAGATCGACCGAGAATACGTCACCATCGGCGGCGTCGGCGACTGGGACTGGCGGATCGGCGGGCGCGATCAGAACGCCTATCTGAACGTCACCCCCTACCTCGCCAAGGCGATGCGCGAGAACAGCGGCCTGCGGGTCTTCGTCGGTCAGGGCTATTACGATTTCGCCACGCCGTTCTTCGGCGCCGAGTACGCCCTCAGCCGAACCGGCGTGCCGACCGACCGGATAACCTATTCGTACTACGACGCCGGTCACATGATGTACGTGCGCGAGGCCGACCTGGCCAAGCTGTCGGGCGACCTGCGCGCCTTCATCCGCGCCGGGGCGACCAAGCCGGCGGCGCGCTGACGGCGATGCGCCAGACGCGCCCCGCCTGGGGCGCGTCTGGCGTTGGGCTCGGACTTCGCCTACATACCCCGCGGCCGCGAAGGGCGCGCCGCGACCCGTAGGACATTGCGAAGAAGTGCAGCCGTTCCAATCCCATAGGCTCTCCGTAGCCCCCATGATGGACTGGACGGACCGGCATTGCCGCGTCCTGCACCGGACGCTGTCGTCGCGCGCGCTGCTCTATACCGAGATGCTGACCACCGGCGCGGTGCTGCACGGCGACCGCGCGCGGCTGCTCGCCTTCGACGCCGCCGAACATCCGGTGGCGCTGCAGCTGGGTGGCTCCGATCCCGCCGACCTGGCCGCTGCGGCCCGCATCGGCGAGGCCGAGGGCTATGATGAGATCAACCTCAATGTCGGCTGCCCCTCGGACCGGGTGCAGAGCGGCCGTTTCGGCGCCTGCCTGATGCGCGAGCCCGAACTGGTGGCCGAGTGCATGGCCGCCATCGGTGCGGCGGTGACGGTTCCGGCCACGGTCAAGTGCCGGATCGGCGTCGACGACCAGGATCCGGAGGAGAGCCTCTTCCGTCTCGTGGACCTCTGCGCCGCGGCCGGGGTGAAGACCTTCGTAGTCCATGCGCGCAAGGCCTGGCTGAAGGGCCTGTCGCCGAAGGAGAACCGTGACGTCCCGCCGCTCGACTATCCGCTGGTCCACCGTCTGAAGCGCGAGCGGCCGGACCTGACCATCGCCATCAACGGCGGACTCGGCTCGCTTGACGAGGCGCTGCCGCATCTTGAGGTCATGGACGGGGTCATGCTGGGCCGCGCCGCCTATCATACCCCGGCCCTGCTGGGTCAGGTCGATCGCCGGGTGTTCGGGGCGGGCGAGGACGTCAGTCCGTTCGAGGCGGTCGAGCGCTACAAGCCCTACATCCTGGCCGAACTGGCGCGCGGCACGCACCTGGCGGCCATGACCCGGCACATGCTGGGCCTGTTCCACGGCCTGCCGGGTGCGCGGGCCTGGCGGCGGGTGCTGACGGTCGAGGGCGTGAAGGCGGGCGCGGGGATCGAGGTGGTCGACGCCGCCCTCGGTGAGGTCCTAAGGGCGCAGGATGAGCGCCGTGCGCGTGGCCTCGAAGCTGGCCAGGCGGCCTAGATAGGTCATTCCCAGTAGCGAGGAGTCGAGGCCCTTCTCGATGACCAGGGCCTGGACGTCCGCCATGTGGGTGCCGGCGACGGAGACCTTGCCGAGGGTCACGGCCGCGGCGCGCGCTTCGCCCGAGGCGGTCATCACCTTGTAGGTGTAGGCCAGCTTGTCGGTGGCGATGCCCAGGCGCCGGGCGTCAGCGAGCGTCAGGGCCACGGCGCTGGCGCCGGTGTCGACCAGGAAGCGCACCCGCTCGCCGTTGACCTCGGCCTCGGCCCAGTAATGGCCGTCGCTGGCCTTGGCGATCGAAGCGGCTTGGCTGGGTGCGATCTGCGGGGCGACTGCGATCGCCGCGCGCAGCTGCGGCGTCTCTTCGCCGACTTGGAACGTCGAAACGGCTTGCGCTACGCCGACCGCCGAAACCGCGCCCATCAGCGCCAGAACCGCCAGCTTCAGCATGTCCACACCTCGTCGCCGGGCCGCGTACGGCCGAATTCGCCGTGGACCTTAGGCTCGGCTCGGTTTGCAAGCCGTGAATCAGAAATTGCTCAAACCCTAACTACGGCAAAGGTTTGTGGTTAAAACATCGCCAATTTTTCGGGGCGGATCCGGCTGCGGCGCGAGGGCAGTTCGGCCATGATCGCCTCGCGCTCGGCCTCGCTCAACCGCGCCCAGCCGGCGACCTCGGAGAGCTGCCGGTAGCAGCCCATGCACAGCCCGCTCTCGCCATCGACCACGCACACCTTCACGCAGGGCGTCTTGATCGGGGGCGGGGGGCGGCGAGGAGCGTCGGTCATGTCAGGGGATAGCGTAGGTGACGGTCGCCTGCGCCGCCAGCCGCTCGGGGCTTTCGGTCCAGAGCCGAACGTCGCAGACCGCGTTGCGCCGGCCCAGCCGTAGCATCTGCGCCTCGGCGTGGATGTCGCCGGGCTTGGCGCCCCGCAGGAAGTTCATGACCAGCGAACTGGTCACCGCCATCAACTGCTCGCCAACATGCGAGAGCACCAGGGCGTAGGCGGCCGTGTCGGCCAGTCCCATCAGCGTCGGCCCGGACACCAGTTCGCCGGGGCGCAGCATGGCCGGATGGTACTGACGGACCACCACCACGCGGCCGGGCTCCACGGTGGTGACGACCGGAAAGAGCACGTCCGAGCCTTCGGGGAAGGCGCGGCGAAGGAGGCTGTTGACGCCGTCGGCGTCCATCTGAAGCGTAAGCGACATGCTGGCCAAACTTGCTGTTTCGCGGGAACATTACAAGACGTTTATGTTCGTGAAGTAACAGCTATGTATCATGACTTTATTTTAATGCGCCAATACTGATTATTGCCGGGAATTCATTTGAGAATTGGAGGTGCGGCGAGCAGGTTTCGCACACTGATTGCGAGGGAGTAACGCCATGAAACTGATCGCCATTGCACTGACCGCCACGGGTCTGCTGGCCACTGCGGGAACCGCCGCCGCCGCCGTCAGCGATGTTGAGTTCCTGCGCGCCAGCCGCTGCCGCGGGTTGGCGGAGTCGGGCGTCGCGCAGGTCGACACCGCCGCCATGGACGCCTTCCTGAAGGCAGAGCAGCGCACCCGCACCACCTTCGTCGCCGATCGCGGCAAGGCCGAGTTCGACAAAGCCCGCCGCGAGGGCAAGACCGACAACGCCGAACGCAAGGCGCGCCTGACCGCCGAACTCAACGGGCCGTGCCAAGCCTACAAGGGATAAGTTTCGAGCCGCCTGTCTCTCAGGTCCGCCTTGGGCGTCCGGCTTTGCCGGGCGCCCTTTCTTTTTCGGTTTTGGGAGCGCGTCCGGCTTTGCCGGGCGCCCTTTTCTTTTCGCCGGCCACTCCCAAGGAACCCGGCTTGACCATAGGCTTTTGAGTCACGGGTTGTGGTTTGGGGCCAGTCGGCGATGGACTTGTTGAGGCCGGGCGAGACGTGCTGGCGAAAGGCCCATGCCGACAGGGCGGCGTTCCTGGTCGACACCGAGGCCTATTTCACCGCGGTCTTCGAGGCGCTGCGCAAGGCGCGCCATTCGGTGCTGCTGCTGGGTTGGGGTTTCGATCCTCGCGCGCGGCTGTTCCCCGATGGCTTCGACGGGCCGGCCGATCCGGACGAGGTCGGCCGCATCCTGGTGGCGCTGTCGCGGGCGCGGCCCGACCTCGACATCCGCTTGCTGATCTGGAAGTCGGCCCTGCCGATCGCAGCCAGCCAGCAGTTCTTCCCGCACAAGGCTCGCGCCTGGTTCCGAGGCACGGGCGTGAAGTTCTGGCTCGACGATCATGTGCCTTTCGGCGCCTGCCATCACCAGAAGGTGCTGGTGATCGACGACGCCGTGGCTTTCTGCGGCGGCGGCGACATCAGCGTCGACCGCTGGGACACGCCGGGCCACCTGGAACACGACCCACGGCGCATCATGCCCGACCAGCATCACCACGCCCCGCGCCACGAGGTGATGATGATGGTCGACGGGGAAGCCGCCGCTCGCCTGGGCGATCTGGCGCGCGAGCGTTGGCGGCGCGCGACGGGCGAGGCTCTGCCGGTCCCCCCGCCGGTCAGCGAAGACCCCTGGCCGGCCCATATTCCGGCCCATCTCCAGAACCTGGATGTCGCTATCGCCCGCACCGAGCCCGAGTGGGACAAGCGCCCCGGCGTGCACGAAATCCGACGCCTGACGCTGGACTCCATCATGGCCGCGCGCTCGACGATCTATCTGGAGAACCAGTATTTCGCCTCGCCGCTCTACGCCGCGGCCCTGGCCCAGCGCCTGGGCGAGCCTGACGGCCCCGAAGTGGTGCTGATCTCCACCGGGCAGAGCCCCAGCTGGTTCGACCAACTGACCATGGATCGGGCGCGTTCCAACATGCTCTGGCGGCTGCGCTCGGCGGACATCTTCGGGCGGTTCAGGGCCTGGTATCCGACGACGCCCAAGGGCACGAAGATCATCGTCCATTCCAAGGTCACCGTGATCGACGACAAGATCGCCCGCGTCGGCTCGGCCAATCTCAACAACCGTTCGGGCGGCTTCGATACTGAGGCGGAACTGGCGGTCGAGGCCCGCGACGAAGTCGAGGAGATGGCTGTCGCGGCCTTGCGCGACCGGCTGATCGGCCACTTCGTCGGCTGCACCGGCGACGCCGTCGCCAAGGCCCGCGCCGAGCGCGGCGGCCTGATCGCCGCCATCGACTTCCTCAATCGCGAGGGGCGGCTGTCACCGATCCTGCCGATGAAGCAGACGCCGCTGGGGGAGATCATCGCCACCTATCATCTGGGCGACCCTTATGGCGTCGGCGACTCCTGGCGCGCCAACCGCCGCCGCGACCTGCTCTATCCGGGCAATCCGCTCCAGACCCGCTTCAGGCCACGCTGAAGTCCATCACCAGCGGCAGATGGTCGGACGCTACCCGCGTCAGCGGATCGAAGGGGGTGAACACGTCCTCGACCACGATCTCGGGGCTGACGAAGATGTGGTCGATGCGCAGCACCGGCAGGGCCGAAGGAAAGGTCGAGGTCGGCGACTTGACCGGCGCCAGCCGCCGCGCCGCCTCCAGCCGCGTGTTCAAGGTGCGATAGACCACCGAGCTGCCGGTGGCGTTGAAGTCGCCGAGCAGGATCGTCGGTCCGTGCCGCATCGGGTGCTGCAGCCAGGCTGGGCCGGCCAGGCAGGACGCCTGGAGCTGCTGCTCCTTCGGCACGAGGCCCAGATGGGTGTTCATCACCTGCACCGGTCGTCCCTCGATTTCGACCGAGATCCAAAGGGCGCCGCGCGGCTCCAGCTTCGGGATCGGCGCGTAGCCGGGCAGGGGCCCGGTCTGAATGATCCGCTCGGGATAGGCGGTCAGGATGGCGTCGCCATAGAGCTCCTCCTCGACCCGCAGGGCCGGGTGGAAGTGGAAGGCCATCTTCAGGCGCTGGGCGATCTGGTGGGCCTGGTCGACCCCGCCGGTCCGCGCGCGGCCGACGTCCAGCTCCTGCAGGGCCACGATGTCCGGCTCGAGCCTGGCGATGACCTCGGCGACCCGTCCGACGTCCAGCCTGCGGTCCGTGCCGACGCAGCGATGGACGTTGTAGGTGAGGATGCGAGGCATGGGGTTCAGCGATGCACGCCGCACGCTTGCGGCGCAACAGGGCCAACGCTGGCGCACGGCGAAGGTTCGTCCCTTCCGGCCACGACTCGCATATATGAACCGCGATAAGTTGAAGTGACGCGAACGTAAACGTCATCTTCACATCGGGCGCGCGCTCGCCTATGGTCCGCGCCAACGAAATACGCTGTAAATGCTCGCACCAGGGAGCCGCTCCATGAACCTCGACTTTGCGCCCGAAGACGCCGCCTTCCGCGAGGAGGCCCGCACCTTCATCGCCCAGAACTATCCCAAGGAGCTGCGCGAGAAGCAGAACCGTGGCGAGGAGCTGAACAAGGAGGACTATCTCTCCTGGCACCGCATCCTGGCCAAGAAGGGCTGGTCGACGCCGTCGTGGCCGGTCGAGTTCGGCGGCACCGGCTGGACGCCCACCCAGAAGTACATCTGGTCGGAGGAGCAGGCCCGCGCCGACACCATCGGCATCTTGCCCTTCGGCGTCTCCATGCTGGCCCCGGTGATCTACACCTTTGGCACCCAAGAGCAGAAAGAGAAGTTCCTGCCGGGCATCCGCGACGGCCTCGTCTGGTGGTGCCAGGGCTATTCCGAGCCGGGCGCCGGCTCCGACCTCGCCTCGCTGAAGACCAAGGCCGAGCGCGTCACCGGCGACGACGGCAAGGAGTACTACATCGTCAACGGCCAGAAGACCTGGACCACGCTCGGTCAGCACGCCGACTGGGGCTTCTTCCTGGTCCGCACCGACCCGGACGCCAAGCCGCAGTCGGGCATCTCCTTCCTGCTGATCGATATGAAGACCCCGGGCATCGAGGTCCGCCGCATCACCACCCTGGAGGGCGGTCATGAGGTCAACGACGTCTTCCTCGACAACGTGAAGGTGCCGGTCGAGAACCGCGTATTCCACGAAAACCAGGGCTGGACCTGCGCCAAGGCGCTGCTCGCCCACGAGCGCACCGGCATCGCCGGCGTCGCCCGCTCCAAGCGCGGCCTGGAGAAGGTGCGCGAGATCGCCTCCACCGAGCTGTCGGACGCGGGCGGCAAGCTGCTGGCGGACCCGTTCTTCAAGCGCAAGGTCGCCGAGCTCGAGATCGACCTGACCGCGCTGGAGTTCACCGAACTGCGCACCCTGGCCGGTGAAAGCAGCGGCAAGGGCCCGGGCCCGGAAAGCTCGATCCTCAAGATCAAGGGCACCGAGATCCAGCAGCGCCTGACCGAGCTGGTGCTCGAAGCGGTGGGCCATTACGGCGCGCCCTACCTGCGCGACCTCGGGCACAACACCAACATCGGCCCGGACTACGCCGACGGGGCCGCGGGCCATTACTTCAACGTCCGCAAGACCTCGATCTACGGCGGGTCCAACGAGATCCAGCGCAACATCATCGCCAAGATGGTGCTGGGCCTCTAAGCCGCTATCGTCTTAAGTCATAACAAGTCTGTTTCCCGCTCCGGCTCTGGCGGCCGGGGTGGGGCATTGCACGGGGAAACCAGATGGATTTCAGCTTCACCGAAGAACAGTCGATGCTGCGCGACACGGTCGCGAGCTATCTGGCCGACCACTACAGCTTCGAACAGCGCCGCGACGCTCTGAAGGCCGAGCCGGGCTGGCGTCCGAACGTCTGGAAGGCCTTTGCGGAAGAGCTGGGCATCCTGGGCGCGCCGTTCGCCGAGGATCTGGGCGGTCTGGGCGGCGGCTCGACCGAGAACATGGTCATCATGGAAGAGCTGGGTAAGTCCCTGGTGGTCGAGCCCTATCTCGGCACCGTGGTGATCGGCGGCGGCTTCCTGAAGCATTCGGGCTACGCTGGCGCGGCCGACCTGATCGGCGGCATCATCGGCGGCGAGACGATCATCGCTTTCGCCTACGCCGAACCGCAGGGCCGCTACACGTGGCAGGACCTGAAGACCACGGCGAAGAAGGAAGGCTCCGGCTACGTGATCAACGGCCACAAGGCCGTGGTGATCGGCGCGCCCTACGCCACCCACCTGATCGTCACCGCCCGCACCGGCGGCGGACAGCGTGACGCCCAGGGCGTCTCGGTGTTCATCGTGCCGAAGAACGCGCCGGGCGTGACCACCCGCGACTATCCGACGGTCGACGGCTTCCGCGCTTCGGAAGTGACCTTCGAGAACGTCTCGGTCGGCGCCGACGCCCTGATCGGCGACGAAGGCGGCGGTCTGCCGCTGGTCGAGAAGGTGATCGACGAAGCCGTCGTCGCCACCTGCGCCGAGGCCTGCGGCGTGTTCCGCAAGCTGCACGAAGGCACGCTGGAATACACCAAGCAGCGCAAGCAGTTCGGCCAGCCGATCAGTCAGTTCCAGGTTCTGCAGCACCGCATGGTCGACATGTTCATCAACCTCGAGCAGTCGATCTCGATGACCTACATGGCCAACATCAAGCTGGCCGATAGCGACATCGAGCGGGCGAAGGGCGCCTCGGCGGCCAAGGTGCAGATCGGCAAGGCGGCCAAGTTCATCGGCCAGAACGCCATCCAACTGCACGGCGGCATGGGGATGACCGATGAAATGGCCATCGGTCACTACTTCAAGCGCGCCACCATGATCGAAAGCGCCTTCGGCTCGGTCGATCACCATCTGGCCCGTTACGAGAACCTCAGCCTGGGCGCCGCCGCCTGATCTGAATCTCGCTCGTTCCCGCGAAAGCCGGGACTTGGAATGGCGCTCCGGCCACGCTGGAGCGCCGTTTTTTCGCTACACTGTGCCCATCAGGCACAGATCCTTGTCCACCCTCACCCCTAATTCCCAAGTCTCGCAGCCGCCATCTTCATGCCTCACCGGCAAGGAGAGCCAGACATGGAATACCGCAATCTCGGCGCATCGGGTCTGAAGGTCCCGGCCCTCAGCTTCGGAGCGGGCACGTTCGGCGGCCAGGGACCGCTGTTCAGCGCCTGGGGCGACACCGACACCGCGGCGGCGCGCCGTTTGATCGAGATCTGCCTCGAGGCGGGGGTGAATCTGTTCGACACCGCCGACGTCTATTCGAGCGGGGCGTCGGAAGAGATCCTCGGGGCGGCGCTGCAGGGCCTGCGCGATCAGGCGCTGATTTCGACCAAGCTGGGGCTGCCGATGGGCGAGGGGGCCAACGAGGCAGGCTCCTCGCGCTTTCGTCTGGTCCGCGGCGTCGAGGCGGCGCTGAAGCGGCTGAAGACCGACCGCATCGACCTCTTGCAACTGCACGCCTTCGATGCGGCGACGCCGGTCGAGGAGACCCTGGCCGTGCTCGACGATCTCATGCGGGCGGGGAAGGTGCTCTATGTCGGCGCCTCGAATTTCTCGGGCTGGCAGTTGATGAAGTCGCTGGCCGCCGCCGACCGCCATGGTTGGCCGCGCTATGTCGCCAATCAGGCCTACTATTCGCTGATCGGCCGCGACTACGAATGGGAGTTGATGCCGCTGGGCCTCGACCAGGGCGTCGGCGCCATGGTCTGGAGCCCGCTCGGCTGGGGGCGCCTGACCGGCAAAATCCGCCGCGGCCAGCCGCTGCCTCAGGTCAGCCGCCTGCACGAAAGCGCCGACTTCGGCCCGCCGGTGGACGACGAGCGGTTGTTCGACGTGGTCGACGCCCTGGACGTGGTCGCCGCCGAAATCGGCAAGACCATCCCGCAGGTCGCCATCGCCTGGTTGCTGTCACGCCCGACCGTATCCAGCGTCATCATCGGCGCGCGCAACGAGAGCCAGCTGCGCGACAACCTCGGCGCGGTCGGCTGGTCGCTGACGCCGGATCAGGTCGCCCGGCTCGATGCGGCCAGCGCCGTCACGCCGGCCTATCCTTACTATCCGTACTGGCGCGAGGGCGGCTTCAAGACGGTGAACCCGCCGTCGGTGTGAGCGTCGCGATAAATTCGCATGGGGTTGTCGGGACGGCGGGAGGCTCTTCGTCCTAGGATCACGCAACCCTGGAGGACCACCCCATGCGAATGATCTTCGTGAACCTGCCTGTGAAGGATATCCCCGCCTCACGCCGCTTCTTCGGCGCCCTGGGCTACGCGTTCAACGAGCAGTTCTCCAACGAGAGCGCCGCCTGCATGGTGGTCGATCAGAATATCTTCGTCATGCTGCTGGCCCACGAGCGCTTCAAGGACTTTATCAATGGCGAAATCAGCGACGCCAGCAAGGCGACCGAGGTGCTGACCTGCCTGTCGGCCGACAGCCGCGCCGAGATCGACGACGTCCTCGCCAAGGCCCTGGCCGCCGGCGCCAAGCCTTGGAAGCCCAATACGGACATGGGGCCGATGTACGGCTGCAGCTTCCAGGATCTCGACGGCCACGTCTGGGAATACATGTACATGGACATGGCCGCGATCGGCGACGCCATGCCGGAGGCGGCCACCGCCTAGTCGACATCTTTCCGTCCGCTCATCCTGGCCTTCGCCGGGATGAGCGGGGCGCTGGGGAGGGCGGCCTATGGGCAAGGATGCGGAGGTTCGGGCGAAGTTCGCTGACGGCCCGGACGAGGGCCGGCTGCAGTACGAGCCGGGTAAACTGCTGTTCCGCGGCGCTCAGCGGCGCGCCTTCCGGGGCGACGAGCTCAATGGCGTCCGCGCTGAGGGCGGAGACCTCGTCCTCGCCGACGGCTCGCGGTTCGCGCTGGGCGAAAAGGCGGCGGCCAGTTGGGCCGCAGCGATCCTCAATCCCAGGGGGCGGCTCGACAAGCTGGGCGTGAAGGCCGGCATGCGCGTCGCGGTCCTGGGCGTTGTCGACGATGCCTTCACGGGCGAGCTAGCCGGCCGCGGGGTCAAGCCCGTCACCGACCTGGCCGATCTCGATCTGCTCTTCTATGCGGCCGACAGCGCCGGCGAGCTCGCGCGCATCGGCGATCTCGTCCCAGCTCTCGCCGACAAAGGCGCGCTATGGGTCGTCTCGCGCAAGGGCAAGGCGGCGAGCCTCAAGGACGTCGAGGTCATGGCCGCGGCCAAGCTCGTCGGTCTGGTCGACAGCAAGGTGGTCGGTTTCTCCGAGACCCTGACCGCGCTTCGCTTCACCCGCCGGAGGTAAGCCGCGCGTGCTCGGCGGCCATCTCGGCCCGGAAGCTCTCCTTGGACCACAGCCGATAGTCGCCCTGCGCATAGGCCTGGGCGTTGCGCCAGTAGAGGAAGGCGTTCATCCGGTTGGCGATGGCGTTGTCGCGCGTCTTCGTCACCGCGCCAGGTGCGCCCATTACGATGGAGTTCGGCGGGATCACCGTACCTTCCTTCAGGAAGGCGCCGCCCGCCACGATCGAGCCGGCCCCGATCACGCAACCGTCCATGATCGTCGCTCCGATGCCGATCAGGCAGTCATCGCCGATGTCGCAGCCGTGCAGCGTCACGTGGTGGGTGATCGAGCAGTTGGCGCCGACGAGGGTCGGAGTGCTTGAGCCGACGTGGATCATCACGAAGTCCTGGATGTTGGTCCGTCGCCCGATCGCCACCTTCTGGCTTTCGGCGCGCACCACCACGTTGCACCAGACCGAGGCCTCCTCGGCGATCTCCACCGCTCCGAATATCCGCGCCGATGGATCGATCCACGCCGACCCGCGGTCGACGACCTCGGGGCCGAGGAAGGGGGCGGCGGTCATGCACAGGCTCCTACTGGTGACGGGCGGCCACAATCGGGGATTTCCCAAGCGTCAGACAAGGCATGGGGTTGCCAAACCCGTCCGACCGCGCCTAACCCCTGCCATGGCGCTTCGCGACTTCGCCTTGCTGGTCTTTGTCTGCCTGCTCTGGGCGGCCAACAACATCGTCTCGAAGTTCGTCGTCGCCTATCTCCATGCCCCGCCGCTTATCTATGCCGCTCTGCGCTTCGCTCTCGTCGCGCTGGCGGTCTTCCCCTGGCTACGGCCTGCGCCGCGTCCGCTCTGGCGGCTGCTGATAATTGCGGTCTGCATGGGCGCCGGCTCCTTCGCCTTTATGTTCATCGCGCTGAAGACCATCAGCCCTTCGTCCTCGGCGATCGTCGCCCAGCTGATGGTGCCGACCACGACCCTGCTGTCCTTCCTGATGCTCGGCGAGCGGCTCAGCCGCCGGCGGCTGCTGGGCATGGGCATGACGCTGGCCGGCGCCCTGTTGGTGATGTGGGATCCGCACGGCCTGACCATCGCCACTGGGCTGCTGTTCGCCCTGGCCTCGGTGATCGCCGGGTCGCTGGGGGCGGTGATGATGAAGCAGATGGAAGGGGTGAAGCCCCTGACCTTCCAGGCCTGGGTCGGGCTCGCCTCGTTCGCCGTCCTGGCGCCGCTGTCGGCCCTGACCGAACCGGGCGCGGTCAGCAAGGTGATCGAGATCGGCTGGCCGTTCTGGGGCGCGGTGGTTTTCTCGGCCCTGGTGGTGTCGGTGTTCGGCCACACTGCCTACTACTGGCTGATCCAACGCTACGAGGCCAACCTGATCTCGCCGTTGACCCTGATGACCCCCCTGGCCACCATCGGCCTCGGAGTCGTCATCACCAACGACCCCTTCGACGCCCGCATGGCCGTCGGCGCCGCGGTGGCGCTGGCGGGCGTGCTGATCATCGCCATGAGGCCCAACCAGATCATGCTCGTGCTGCTCAACCTCCGGAACCGGGCGCGATGACCTATATCGAGGCGCCGTCTCCGAACTTCGATGAGCGCAAGGTTCCGCCGGACATCGTCGTCCTGCATTACACCGGCATGCGCACCGGCGAGGAGGCGCTGGCGCGCCTGCGCGATCCGGAGGCCAAGGTCTCGTCCCACTACCTGGTCGAAGAAGACGGCCGCGTCTTCCGCCTGGTGCCGGAGGAGCGCCGCGCCTGGCACGCCGGCAGATCGTTCTGGAAGGGCGAAACCGACATCAACGGCCGCTCGATCGGCGTCGAGATCGTCAATCCGGGCCACGAGTTCGGCTACCGGCCGTTCCCGAAGGCGCAGATCGCGGCGGTGATCGCCCTGTTGGCCGACATCCGCAGCCGCTGGATGATCGACGACTCCCGCGTTCTCGGCCATTCCGACGTCGCGCCTGAGCGCAAGGACGACCCGGGCGAACTCTTTCCCTGGAAGGATCTCGCCGCCGCCGGCCACGGCCTTTGGGTTGAACCGGACGCTGCGCCTGGCTTGCCGCTGAAGGAAGGCGAGGAGGGAGCCGGGGTGTTCGCCCTCCAGGCGGGCCTGACCCGACTGGGCTATGACAGCGCCCCGTCCGGCAAGTACGACGCTGCCACCGCCGCCATCGTGCGCGCGTTCCAGCGTCATTGGCGCCCGGAGAAGGTCGACGGGATCGCCGACGGCATGACCCGCGCCCGCCTCATCGCCCTGCTTCGCGCGGCCGCGGGCGCTTGACGTAGCGCCTCCGCGCCGTCAGCACTCGCCCCGACGATTTTTACTTTTCCGCATACCCAGATTTCGAAAAAGGACATTCCCATGCGCAACCTGTTCAGCGTCGAGGGCAAGGTGGCCCTGGTCACCGGCGGCAGCCGGGGCATCGGTGAGATGATCGCCCGCGGCTATGTCGAGAACGGCGCCAAGGTCTATATTTCCTCGCGCAAGGCCAATGTCTGCGACGGGCTGGCCGAGGAGCTTTCGCAGTACGGGACCTGCATCTCGCTGCCCTTCGATCTGTCGAACATGGACGGGATCACCGGCCTCGCCGCCGCCCTGGCCGAGCGCGAGGACAAGCTCGATATCCTGGTCAACAATGCTGGCGCCACCTGGGGCGCGCCGATCGACGAGTATCCTGAGGACGGCTGGGACAAGACCGTCGATCTGAACACCAAGTCGATCTTCTTCCTGACCCAGAAGCTGCTGCCGCAGCTGCGCGCGGCCGCGACGCATGAAAATCCCTCGCGCGTGATCAACATCGCCTCGGTCAACGGCATCCAGCCGCCGGCGCTCGAGACCTACGCCTATTCGACCTCCAAGGCCGGCTGCATCATGCTGACCCGCCACCTCGCCAAGCGTTTGGCTCCCGAGCACATCCTGGTTAACGCGATCGCGCCCGGCCCCTTCCAGAGCCACATGATGGCTGCGACCCTGGCCCGCGCGGGCGACGCCATCGCCAAATCGAACCCGCGCGGCCGCATCGGCACGCCCGAGGACATCGCCGGCGTCGCCATCTTCCTGGCCAGCCGCGCCAGCGCCTACACTACCGGCGCCGTGGTGCCCTGCGACGGCGGCTCGGCGGAGTTCTAAAGGGACGTGCTCCCCCTCTGGGGGAGCTGTCAGCGAAGCTGACTGAGGGGGACTTTGACTCCTGCTGCGTGAGGGCAGTCCCCCTCCGTCTCCATGCTGCGCATGGATCCACCTCCCCCAGAGGGGGGGGATTGTTCCGGCGCTACCCCCGTCTACCCCGTCCACCGGGGCGGATGGGGGCGGGAGACCAGCCGCCCTTGCCGGGCTTGTGCACGCCGCCAGGCTTGCCGCCGGAGAGGCCCTGGTGGCCGTGCTGCTTCTTGGCCAAGTGCTGATCGATGATCGCGCGCGCGCGTTCGGCGGCGGTCGGCTCGTGGGCGGACTCCGGGTGATGCGCCGGCGCGCGCGGTTCTTTTGATTTCGGCATGATGTGTCCAGTCGAGATGAGGCGCCCGCGCCGGGCAGGCGCGGCGGTGACGTGCGGGGTTCAGCCCTGCGGTCTCACGGCCTCAATCGATCACAGCACACACGTAGGCATCCTCTTTGGGACAGTCCGCTTCAGCTAGGAACCGTCCTGCCCGAGTTCAAGGCGTCGCCCGATGGGACGAATTGGGATGGAGCTGCTCGCCAGGGGCTCTTGACCCTGACGCCCTGGGCCGTCAGGTTCCGCGCGGACCAGACGGCCGGGCGATCGCGGCTGCTTTTGCAGTCGAGGAAAGTCCGGGCTCCACTATGACATGGCGGCGGGTAACGCCCGCCGGGGGCGACCCCAGGGATAGCGCCACAGAGAGCAGACCGCCTCGGTTTCGACCGGGGCAAGGGTGAAAGGGTGGGGTAAGAGCCCACCGCGGACCTGGCGACAGGGACGGCATGGCAAGCCCCGCCAGGAGCAAGACCGAATAGGGACTCCGCGCCCCGCAGGGGGTAGGGCCGTCATAGGCCTGAGGCGTCCGGGTAGGTCGCGAGAACCGTCCAGCAATGGGCGGTCCAGAGGAATGATCGTCGCGCCCGCTCGCGGGCGGCACAGAACCCGGCTTACAGGCCGTCTGGTCCCCAGCTTCCCTCGGATCGACTGCAACCGCAGCCCGGTCGGCGGTTATACTTAATGAGTTCGCTGTATGTTCTGTGGATTGTCTGTGACCAATAGTTGCAGTGAGGCGGAACACCTTTGAAATTCCCCGAAATCAACGCTCGGAGTCATTGTATCCCAATTGATCCCATGTTAACCCAATCAGCATCCGTTAAGGATGAGTGGAGCCTCGCCTTGGCGGGTTCCGCCGGTTCGAAACGGAGTTGGTTTGGCGGCTCGCTCGGAGTCGCCGTCTGGGGCGCGGCGGGATGTTTCTCTCGACCTTCGAGAAACAGGTGGACGCCAAGCGGCGCATTGTCGTGCCGCTGGAATTTCGCGCGCTCCTGTCGGGGCCGTTCGACGGCGTCGTCGTTTTTCCCTCGATCGAGGCGGACTGCATCGAAGGCGGCGGGAAGGCGCTGTTCGACCGCTACATGGGCCTGATCGAAGAGCTGCCGTTCGGCGACCCGGTCCGCTCGGCCATCGAGCTGTCGGTCCTGGGCGGCCAGGCCAAGATGAGCTTCGACACCGCCGGCCGCATCACCCTGCCGGAACAGCTCTGCGACCAGTTCGGCCTCTCCGACTGGGTCGTGCTGGTCGGGCTCGGCGACCGCTTCCAGATCTGGAACCGAGAGGCGTTCCAGGCGCACCGCGCCGCGCAGCGCGACATGGCTCGCGCGGGCCTTGCCGAGCTGCGCGCCCAACAGCGCGCCGCCAAGTTGGGAGCGGCCTAGGTGAGCGCGCCGCACACCTCCGTCCTGCTGACCGAAGTGCTCGAGGCGCTCGAGCCTGGCCCCGGCAAGCTGATCGTCGACGGCACCTTCGGCGCCGGCGGCTATTCGCGCGCCTTCCTCGCCGCCGGCGCCCGCGTCGTCGCCTTCGATCGCGACCCCAGCGCTCGTCGCTTCGCCGAGGGGCTGGGCGAGAACTTCCGCCTGATCGACGCCCGGTTCTCGGAAATGGCTCAGGAGCTGGGGGAGGGGGCGGCCGATGGCGTGGCCCTGGATCTCGGCGTCTCGTCCATGCAGCTCGACCAGGCAGAGCGCGGCTTCTCCTTCATGCGCGACGGTCCGCTCGACATGCGGATGGGCGTCGACGGCCCGACCGCCGCCGACATCGTCAACACCGCCGAACCGCAGGAGCTGGCGCGCATCTTTTTCGTCTACGGCGAGGAGCGGCAGTCGCGCCGCGTCGCGTCCTTCATCGCCCGCCGCCGGGTCGAGCAGCCCTTCACCCGCACCCTCGACCTGGCCGAGGTGATCGAGCGGGCCCTGGGCGGGCGTCGCGGCGCGAAGGTGCATCCGGCCACCCGCTCGTTCCAGGGCCTGCGCATCGCCGTCAATGAAGAGCTCAGCGAGCTCGAGGCCGGTCTGGTCGCCGCCGAGAAGACGCTCAAGCCGGGCGGTCGCCTGGCCGTCGTCACCTTCCATTCGCTGGAGGACCGCATCGCCAAGGCGTTTTTCGCCGAGCGCGCGGGCAAGACCCCTGGCGGGTCGCGCCATGCTCCGCCGGTCGAGGCCGGCGCGCCGCCCAGCTTCAAGCTGCTGTTCAACGGCGCTCAGGCGCCGGGCGAGGCTGAAACCGCGGCCAATCCGCGCGCGCGGTCGGCCAAGCTGCGCGTAGGGGTTCGCACTGAAGCGCCGGTGTGGAAGGAGGCGGCATGAGCCTGCTCAACCGTAAGATTCGCGGATTTCGACTGGTCGACGTCATCGCCCTGGGCGTGCTGGTGGCCGTCATTCTCGGCGTCTACCTGGCCAAGACCATCGCTGGGCGCGAACGCGCCGACATCGCCGCTGTCGAAAAGCAGATCGACGCGGAGAAGGCCCGTATCCGCCTGCTGCAGGCCGAAGTCGCCCACCTCGAGCAGCCCTCGCGGATCGAGGCGCTGTCCACCGCCCATCTCGGCATGGCCCCGGTCCAGGCCAAGAACGAAACCACCCTCGACAAGCTGGGCGAAGTCGCCCTCGGGAAGAAGACGCCGTGAGCCTTGCCCATCCCTCCTTTGAAGCGCCCGGCTGGCGCTGGCTGAAAGCCAAGGTCTGGGGCCTGGAGCACGCCTTCGAACGGGCCAAGGCTGCGGGCAAGGCGGAAGACGACACCCGTATCCGCATCTTCTTCGTGCTGGCGCTGTTCGCCACCGCGTTCTCGGTGCTGGCGGTGGGCGCCACGCGCGCGGCGCTGTTCTCGGACGCCGGCCGCGGCAACGGCTATGTCGGGCCAGTGGGGGCGGCGCGCGCCGACCTCGTCGACCGCAACGGCGCCATGCTCGCCGCCGACCTGCTGCACTACGGCCTCTATGTCGACCCGCGCGAGATCTGGGACGCCGACGAGGTGCGCCGCGCCCTGCGCGCGGCTCTGCCGGAGCTCAATCGCAGCCGACTGGAAAAGGCGCTGCGCAGCGAGCGCCGCGGCTTCGTCGCCTCGGGCCTGACGCCCGAGCAGCGCGCCCGTATCCATGCGCTTGGCCTGCCGGGCGTCAGCTTCGAGCCGGAAGAGCGCCGCGTCTATCCGCTGGGCCACACCGCCGCCCACCTGATCGGCTTCGCCGACACCGGCGGGGTCGGCCTGGCCGGCGCCGAGCGCGCGCTCAACGACACCATCCGCGCCGGCGCGCCGGGCAAGGTCGCCGTGCCGCTGTCGATCGACCTGCGCGTTCAGGCCGCCCTTGAGGACGAGCTCTACAAGGCCGCCGCCGAGTATCAGCCGCGCGGGGCCGTGGGCATCGTCACCAACGTGCACACCGGCGAAATCCTCGGGATGGCCAGCTATCCCACCTTCGACCCGAACCAGGTCGCCCGCGCCAGCGACGATCAGAAGCTGAACCGCGCCGCTGCTTCGATCTATGAGATGGGCTCGACCTTCAAGGCGTTCACCGTCGCCATCGGCCTCGACACCGGCGTCGCCACGCCGTCCTCGACCTTCGATGCACGCGAGCCCTTCCAGCTCGGCTACCGGACCATCAAGGACTATCACGCCGCGCGGAAGATCCTGACCCTGGTCGAGGTGTTCCAGCACTCGTCCAACATCGGCACCGCCAAGCTGGCCGAAAGCGTCGGGGGCGAGCGCCTCAGCAAGTACTTCACCGCGCTCGGCCTGACCAAGCCGGCCAAGGTCGAGCTGATGGAGTCGGCCCGCCCGCTGACCCCGCGCAAGTGGGATATGGACGCGGTGGCCTCCACCTCGTTCGGCCACGGCATGAACGTCAGCCCGCTGGCGGTGACCAGCGCCATGGGCGCGCTGCTGAACGGCGGCTATCTGGTGCCCCTGACCATCAAGAAGCTCGAACCCGGCCAGCGCCCGCAGGGCCAGCGGGTGATCTCGGAGCAGACCTCGCTGCAGATGCTGCAGATTATGCGCGCCAACGTCATCGGCGGCAGCGGCAAGTCGGCCAACGCCCCCGGCCTCAGCGTCGGCGGCAAGACAGGAACCGGCGAGAAGTACGACCCGGCGATCCGCGGCTACTCGACCCAGCGCCAGGTCTCGTCTTTCGCCGCCGTCTTCCCGACCTCGGGGCCGGTCGAGGCCGACCGCTACTTCGTGCTGATCCTGTTGGACGAGCCGCACGGCACGGCCAAGACCTATGGCTTCTCGACGGGCGGCTGGGTCGCCGCGCCGGCCGCCGGTCGGGTCATCGACCGCATCGCCCCCTTCCTGCACGTGAAGCGCGAACCGGACCTCATCAAGGTCGTCGGCGAAGGCTCGCTCGCGGCCGCTCCGCTCGGCGACGGTCACTGATGGGCAAGCCGCTTTCAGAGCTCGTCCAGCGCCGGCTGGACGTCGATCCCACCATTGAGGGCGTCACCGCCGACAGCCGCAAGGCGAAGCCGGGCTTCCTGTTCGCCGCCCTGCCGGGCTCCAAGGTCGACGGCGGCGAGTTCGCGGCCAAGGCCGTGGCCGCCGGCGCCGTCGCGGTGATCTCGGGCCAGGACCTGCCGGATCTCGGCGTCCCCGTCGTCGTCACCCCCGATCCGCGCCGCATGTACGCCCTGGCCGCCCGCGCCTTCTGGGGCGCCCAGCCGCCGGTGGTGGTCGCGGTCACCGGCACCAATGGCAAGACCTCGGTCGCGGCCTTCTGCCGCCAGATCTTCAACAGCCTGGGCCACAAGGCCGCCAGCATGGGCACGCTCGGGGTGCGCGCCACGGGTCCGGGTCTGGACGAGCAACTGACCCCGCCGGGTCTGACCACGCCCGACGCCGCCGACGTCGCCGAGCTGATGTCGATCCTGGCCGCCAAGGGCGTGACCCACATGGCCATGGAGGCCTCGTCCCACGGCGTGGACCAGCGGCGCCTGGACGGGGTGGCGCTCAAGGCCGCCGGCTTCCTGAACCTCACCCAGGATCACCTCGACTACCACCACACCATGGAAGCCTATCGCCAGGCCAAGCTGCGGCTGTTCGAGGACCTGCTGCCGCGCGGCGGAGTGGCCGTGCTGAACGCCGACTCCGACGCCTACGGCGCCTTCGCCGCCGCGGCCGTCGCGACCGGCAAGAGCGTCTTGCCGGTCGGCGAGAGCGGGCAGGGGCTGAAACTGCTCGAACGCACGCCCACCCCGGAAGGGCAGGATCTGAAGATCGAGGCCATGGGCCAGGTCTACGCCGTCCGCCTGCCGCTGGCGGGCGCCTTCCAGGCCTCCAACGCGCTGGTCGCGGCCGGTCTGTGCATCGCCGCGGGCGAGCCGGTCGCCGGGGTCATGGCTGCGCTGGAGACGCTGCAGGGCGCGCCAGGCCGCCTGCAGCGCGTCGGGACCGGCAGGAATGGCGGCGAGGCCTATGTCGACTACGCCCACACGCCCGACGGCCTGGAGACCGTGCTCCAATCGCTGCGCCCGCACGTCTCGGGCAGGCTGATCGTGGTGTTCGGCGCCGGCGGGGACCGCGACAACACCAAGCGCCCGCTGATGGGCAAGGCGGCGGCCGCCTACGCAGACGTCGCCATCGTCACCGACGACAATCCGCGCAGTGAAGACCCGGCCTCGATCCGCGCCCAGGTCCTGGCCGGCGCCCCCGGTGCGCGTGAGGTCGGCGACCGCCGAGCGGCCATCGCCGCAGGCGTCGCCCTGCTGGGACCGGGCGATGTGCTGGTCGTGGCCGGCAAAGGGCACGAGCAGGGCCAGACCGTGGGTTCGACCGTTCTTCCCTTCGACGACGTCGCCGAGGTGGCGACGGCGCTGGAGGCCGCCGATGTCTGATCCCCTCTGGACCTCTGACGAGATCGCCGCCGCGACCGGCGGCAAGGCCGCCGGCCCCGCCTTCGCCGTGAACGGCGTCTCCATCGACACCCGCAGCATCGAGCCGGGCGACCTCTTCGTCGCCCTGGCCGGCGTGCGCGACGGTCATGAATTTGTGCCCCAGGCCTTGGCGGCCGGCGCTGCGGCCAGCCTCGCCTCCAAGCCCGTCGAAGGCGCCAGCATCGTCGTCGCCGACACCTTCACGGCCCTCGAAAGGCTGGGGGAAGCGGCGCGCGAGCGCGCGCCGCAGGTGCGCCGCGGGGCGGTCACCGGCTCGGTCGGCAAGACCAGCGTCACCCAGGCGATCCGCGCCGGCCTCGCCCGCGCCGGCCGCGCCCACTCGTCGGTGAAGAGCTACAACAACCACATCGGCGTACCGCTGACGCTCGCCCGTATGCCCCGCGACACCGAGCGGGCGATCTTCGAAATCGGCATGAACCACGCCGACGAGATCACGCCGCTGTCGCGGTTCGTGCGCCCCCACGCCGTGGCCATCACCACGGTCGGCCCGGTGCATACCGAGAACTTCCCGGACGGGGAGGCGGGCGTCGCCCGCGCCAAGGCCGAGATCTTCGCCGGGTTCGAGCCGGGCGGCGTCGCTGTGCTCAATGCCGACAATCGCTGGTTCGGCTTCCTCAGCGAGGAGGCGCACAAGGCGGGCGCGGTGGTCCGCAGCTTCGGTCGCGACCTGAGCTGTGATGCCCAACTCGTCGATTTTATTCCCGAACCCGGCCGCGCGGTCGTCCGCGCGCGCCTGCATGGCAAGGCGCTGGACTTCCCGATCCTGCAGACCGGCTTCCACTGGGGACCCAACAGCATGGCCGTGCTGCTGATGCTGGAGGCGCTCGGCGTCGGGCTGGACGACAGCCTTGCCGCCCTCGGCGAGTTCGAGCCCCTGGCGGGCCGCGGCGCAGAGAAGAGCGTCCGCCTGCCGGGCGGCGCCTTCACCCTTGTGGACGAAAGCTACAACGCCAATCCGGTCTCGATGGCGGCGGCCTTCGCAAGTCTTGGCGCGCGCAAAGCGGCGGGGCGGCGCATCGTCGCGCTCACCGACATGCTGGAGCTGGGCTCCGAAGGCCCGGCTTTCCACGCGGGCCTTGCCGCGCCTCTGGATGCGGCGGGCGTCGACCTGGTCTTCGCCGCCGGCCCCCTCATGAAATCCCTCTGGGACGCCCTTCCGCCGACTCGGCGGGGCGGGTACGCCGGAACAGCGGCGGAGCTGGCGCCGCTGATCAGCGCGGCCGTAGAGCCGGGCGATCTGGTGATGGTGAAGGGGTCCAACGGCTCGAGGGCCGGCGCGGTCGCTGCTGCGCTGGCGGCCCTCGACGCGCGTTCGGGGGAGAGGGGCTGATGCTCTACTGGCTGTATCAACAGCTGGCCGCGGACGGCTATGTGCCGTTCCTCAACCTGCTGAAGTACCAGACCTTCCGCACCGGCATGGCGCTGTTCACCGCCCAACTCGTGGTCGTGGCCATGGGCTCGCGCTTCATCCGCTGGATGCAAGCCAAGCAGGGCAAGGGCCAGCCGATCCGCACCGACGGCATCGAACGCCACGTGGTCGAGAAGGCCGGCACCCCCACCATGGGCGGGGTGATGATTCTGGCCGGGCTGCTGGTCGGGACCCTGCTGTGGTCGGACCTCAGCAACGTCTATGTCTGGGCTGTGATCCTGGTCACGGCCGGCTACGGCGTGCTCGGCTTCACCGACGACTACGCCAAGGTCACCAAGCAGTCGACGGCCGGGGTCTCGGGCAAGCTGCGGCTGGCCATGGAGGCTCTGATCGCGCTCGCCGCCGTCGCCCTGATGGTGGTGTTCGGGACCAGCCCGCCGGAAACGCCGGAGCTGTCGACCTCGGTCGCCTTCCCGGTGTTCAAGCAGCTGCTGCTGCCGCTGGGCTGGTTCTATCTGGCCTTCGGCGCCTTCATCATCGTCGGCGCGGCCAATGCGGTGAACTTCACCGACGGCCTCGACGGCCTGGCCACCGTGCCGGTGATGATCGCCGCCGCGGCCTTCGGCTTCATCGCCTACCTCGTCGGCAACTACGTCTTCGCCCAGTATCTGAAGCTGCACTTCGTGCCCGGCGTGGGCGAGGTCGCGGTCTACTGCGGGGCGATGATCGGCGCCGGTCTCGGCTTCCTCTGGTACAACGCGCCTCCGGCCAAGATCTTCATGGGCGACACCGGCTCGCTCGCCCTTGGCGGCGGCATCGGCGCCGTGGCCGTGGCCACCAAGCACGAGATCGTGCTCGGCATCATCGGCGGTCTCTTCGTCATGGAGACTCTCTCGGTGATGATCCAGGTCGCCTCGTTCAAGCTGACGGGCAAGCGGGTGTTCCGCATGGCCCCCATCCATCACCACTTCGAGAAGCTGGGCTGGTCGGAGTCGACCGTGGTCATCCGCTTCTGGATCATCGCGGTGGTCCTGGCCCTCCTGGGCCTGGCCACCCTGAAGCTGCGATAGGGAGGGCAGGGCAGGCGCCATGATCCCGGTCCGCGGCTTCGAAGGCAGGACGGTCGCCGTGTTTGGCCTGGCCCGCACGGGCCTGACGGCTGCGCGCGCCCTGCTGCTCGGCGGCGCCAAGGTCGTGGTCTGGGACGAGAAGGAAGCCAGCCGCGAGGCCGCCAAGGCCGAGGGTTTCGACCTGCTGGACCTCTCCACCGCCGACTGGTCGCAGTTCGCGGCCCTGATGCTGTCGCCGGGCGTGCCGCTGACCCATCCCAAGCCGCACTGGACGGTGGAAAAGGCCAAGGCGGCGGGCGTCGAGATCCTCGGCGACATCGAGCTCTTCGCCCGCACGGTCAACGCCGCGCCCGAGCATAAGCGCCCGAAGATCGTCGCCATCACCGGCACCAACGGCAAGTCGACCACCACGGCCCTGATCGGCCATATCTGCGCCGCCGCGGGGCGCGATGTCCGCGTCGGCGGCAACATCGGCCTGGGCGTGCTGGGACTGGAGGACATGCACGGCGGCGCCGTCTACGTGCTGGAGCTGTCCTCCTACCAGCTCGACCTGACGTCCAGCCTCAAGCCCGACGTCGCGGTCCTTCTCAATGTTTCGCCCGACCATCTCGATCGGCACGGCGGCATGGAAGGCTACGTCGCGGCCAAGCGGCGCATCCTGCTCAACCAGGGCAAGGGCGACACCGCCGTCATTGGGGTGGACGATCCGTGGGGACAGCGGATCTGCACCGAGATCACCGCCGCCAACCGCCGGACCATCGTGCCGATCTCGGCCTCCAAGGCCATGGGGCGCGGCGTCTATGTGCTTCAGGGGCTGCTCTACGACGCGACCGGCGAGCGCGCCGCCGAGGTGACCGACCTGCTTCGCGCTCGCTCCCTGCCCGGGCGCCACAACTGGCAGAACGCGGCAGCGGCCTACGCCGCGGTGCGGGGCATCGGCCTCACCGCCCAGGAAGCGGCCGACGGCCTGCTCAGTTTTCCTGGCCTGGCCCACCGCATGGAGACGGTCGGCACGGTCGGCAAGGTGCGCTTCGTCAATGACAGCAAGGCGACCAACGCCGACGCAGCTCGTCAGGCGATGTCCAGCTATCCGAAGTTCTACTGGATCGCCGGCGGGGTGCCCAAGGCCGGCGGCATCGACAGTCTGACGGACCTCTTCCCGCGTATCGAGAAGGCCTATCTGATCGGCGAGGCCGCGCCCGCCTTCGCCGAGGCCCTCAAGGGCAAGGCAAAGGTCGCCGACTGCGGAACCCTCGCCGGCGCAGTCGCAGCGGCCTATGCAGACGCGGCCGCCTCGGGCCAGGACGCCATCGTCCTGCTCTCGCCGGCCTGCGCGTCCTTCGATCAGTTCCCGGATTTCGAGGCCCGCGGTGAAGCCTTCCGGGCCGCTGTCGGCGGCCTCTCACGCCCCGCCGCCAAGGGCGCCCGGGCCTAGAGGGAGGGCGGCGGCGTCCTGAGGGGAGGAATTGAGGCTCAAGCCCGCGCCGTCACCAGCCAGCATCCGGCGACCATCGGGATGATCCCGTCCTCGACATAGGGCTCCAGCGCCCGGACCACCGCCTCGCGCACCTTCGCGCCCGTCGCCTCATCCTGCTCGCGCAGGGCGTTGGCCAGCGGGCCCATCCGCAGGCTGAGCGTGGTCAGGTCCTCCAGGCTGATCGGCGTCGGCGCGTCGAGCGGCTCGACGGCGATGTCGCTCCAGCCGCTGCGCTCCAGGATGCCGCGCACCCGCGCCGCATCGGCGAAGGCGAAGCGTCCCGGCGCGTCCGGATCCGGCGTGGGCTGCGGCGGCAACAGGTGGGCGACGGCCTTCATCGGCGCGCCGGCCAGAGGATTGTCGGCGGGCCTGCGCCAGCAGGCGAAGGCCAGCTTGCCGCCGGGCTTCACGCTGCGGCGGATATTGGCGAAGGCCGCATCGAAATCGGAAAAGAACATCACCCCGAACCGGGACATCGCCGCATCGAACCGGTGTTCGCCCATGTCCAGGCTCTGGGCGTCGCCCACGGCGAAGCGGGCGCCCTCCAGTCCCTCGTGCTCGGAGCGGCCCCGGGCCAGGTCCAGCAGGGCCTCGGACACATCGACGCCCAAGCTCTCGCCGCCGACGCCCAATCGCCGCGCCATGGCCAGGGTCGTCGCGCCCGCGCCGCAGCCGACGTCGACCACCGCCTTGCCGGCCCCGGGGAACGCCGCCTCGACCAGCACGTCCTCGATCGATTTATTCAGGCCGTCCATGAGCCCCTGCAACTCGACCCAGGCCTGTCCGCCGGTCTGGTTCCAGTAGGCGGCCGAATAGGTCGCGGCGGGCGGGGAGGCGGTCATCGCAGGTCCTTTCCGGTGGCTCCCGTCGATGTCTCCCTCCGCGGGCGGGATTTCAAGTCGCAGGGACGGGTTCGAGTGAGCTTGGTTAAGATATCTTAAGCATGACGCGGGCATCTCAAGGAGACGGGCCGGTGCGCCCGCGGAGAGGTTCATGAGCTACGCCCAACGTCACCAGCAGGCGCACGCCTTCGCCCGCAGCGACCGCTCGGCGCTGGGCATCTGGTGGTGGACGACCGACCGCTGGATGCTGGGTGCCGTGGGCGCGCTGATCGCCATCGGCGTGATGATGTCCTTCGCGGCCAGCCCAGCCGCCGCGGCGCGGATGAACGTCGGCGACCCCTTCCACTTCGCGGTCCGCCAGTGCCTGTTCGCGGGCGCGGGGGCGGCGATCCTGGTCGGCGTCTCGATGCTCGACGCGCGCGGAATCCGGCGCGCGGCGTTCTTCATCTATCTGGCCGCCATCGCCATCATGATCGCCCTGCCGTTCCTCGGCCACACGGCCAAGGGCGCGACGCGATGGGTTCAGCTCGGCGGCTTCACCCTCCAGCCGTCAGAATTCATGAAGCCGGCGCTGATCGTGCTGGTCTCGTGGATGTTCTCCGAAGGCCAGAAGGGGCAGGGGGTGCCGGGCGTCTCCATCGCCTTCGGCCTTTATTTCCTCTCGGTCGGCCTGCTGCTGATTCAGCCGGACGTCGGCCAGACGGTGCTGATCACCGTCGCCTTCGGCGCCGCCTTCTGGATGGCCGGGGTGCCGCTGTCCTGGGTCATGCTGCTGGGCGGGGTGGCGGTGACGGGGCTCTCGTCGACCTATTTCCTGTTCCCCCACGTGGCCAGCCGCGTCGACCGCTTCCTCAGCCCCGACAAGGCCGACACCCATCAGGTCGACCGCGCCGCGGAGGCCATCGCCGCCGGCGGCTTCTTTGGCCGCGGCCCGGGCGAGGGCGTCATGAAGCGCCACGTGCCCGACCTGCACACCGACTTCATCTATTCGGTCGGCGCCGAGGAGTACGGCCTGATCTTCTCGCTGCTGCTGATCACCCTGTTCGGCTTCATCGTCACCCGCGGCCTCTATCGCGCCATGAAGCTGACCGATCCCTTCGAGCAGGTGGCTGCGGCCGGACTGTTCGTCCTGGTCGGCCAGCAGGCCTTCATCAACGTGGCGGTGAACCTGAACATGATCCCGACCAAGGGCATGACCCTTCCGTTCATTTCCTATGGCGGCTCGTCCATGCTGGCCATCTGCCTGACCTTCGGCATGGCCCTGGCCCTGACCCGTCGCAGGCCGGGGGCCTATTCCCAGGGCGAGGGCCTCGCCAAGGCCGGCGCGTTCGCCTAAAGCCTTCCGATGCGTAAGATCGCTGTCGTCGCCGCCGGGGGAACCGGCGGCCACCTGTTTCCGGCACAGGCGCTCGCCGAAGCCCTGATCGCGCGCGGATGGCGCATCGTGCTCGCTTCCGACGAGCGCGCCGCCGCTTTCGCCGAGAGCTTCCCGGCCGAGGAGCGGATCGGCCTGTCGGCCCGCACCTTCCGCCGCGGCGACCCCGTCAGCATGGCCCAGGCCGGGATCGCCATCGTTCGGGGGGTGATGCAGGCCCGCGCGGCCTTCACTCGCCTGGACCCCGCCGTCGTCATCGGCTTCGGGGGCTATCCGTCGGTGCCCGGCCTGCTGGCCGCGATCACCCAGCGCCGCCCGACGCTGCTGCACGAGCAGAACGCGGTCATGGGCCGCGCCAACCGGCGGCTGGCTGGCCACGTCAACGCTGTCGCCTGCGCCTTTCCGGTGCTGCAGAAGGCGCCGGGCCGCGTGGCCGAGAACGCCGTGGTCGTCGGCAACCCGGTGCGCCCCGACATCCGCGCCCTGGCCGACCTTCCCTATATTCCGCCGGTCGAAGGCGGCCCGATCCGCATCCTCGTCACCGGCGGCAGCCAGGGCGCGCGCCTGCTCTCCGAACTGATGCCCGAGGCGATCGCCAAGCTGCCGGAGGACCTGCGCGTGCGCCTGAAGGTCCAGCAGCAGACCCGCAAGGAGTCCATGGACGGCGCGCGCCGCATCTACGCCAACGCCATGGTCGAGGCCGAGATCGCCCCGTTCTTCCGCGACATGGCCGGCCGGCTGAAGGACGCCCACTTGGTGATCGGCCGCTCCGGCGCAGGCTCGGTGTGCGAGTTCGCCGTGGCCGGCAAGCCCGCCATCCTGGTGCCGCTCGCCATCGCCCTCGACGACGACCAGGGCCAGAACGCCCGCGTCATGGCCGAGGCCGGCGGCGCGGAGATCGCCCGCGAGAGCCAACTCACCGTCGACGCCATGGCCGGCGCCCTCCAGAAGCTGCTCACCAACCCCGAGCGCCTGGCGCGCATGGCCGCCGGCGCTCGCTCCATCGCCAAGCCCGACGCGGCCGAACGCCTGGCCGACCTGGTCGAGAGAACCGCCGCCCAAACATGAACAAGCGCCCCGTCCCCTTCTTCGCCCGCGGCCCGGTCCACTTCATCGGCATCGGCGGCATCGGCATGAGCGGCATCGCCGAGATCATGCTCCGCATCGGCTATACGGTGCAGGGCTCCGACGCCAAGGCCAGCGCCAACACCGAGCGGCTGGAGAAGCTGGGCGCGAAGATCTTCATCGGTCACGACCCGGCCCATGTCGAAGGCGCCTACGCCATCGTCTATTCGACCGCAGTGAAGGCGGACAATCCCGAGATGGTCGCCGGCCGCGAGAAGCGTCTGCCGCTGGTCCACCGCGGCGAGATGCTCGCCGAGCTGACCCGTCTGCAATACACCGTCGCCATCGGCGGCACCCACGGCAAGACCACCACCACGTCGATGGTCGCGGCTCTGCTCGACGCCGGCGGCATGGACCCCACCGTCATCAATGGCGGCATTATCAACGCCTACGGCACCAACGCGAAGGTGGGCGAGGGCGACTGGATGGTGGTCGAGGCCGACGAGAGCGACGGCACGTTCCTGCGGGTCAAGTCGACCTGCGCCATCGTCACCAACATCGACCCCGAGCACCTCGACCACTACGGCGACTTCGACGCGGTGAAGAAGGCCTTCCAGTCCTTCGTCGAGAACATGCCCTTCTACGGCTTCGCGGCCGTCTGCACCGATCATCCCGAGGTTCAGGCCATGGCTGCGCGCGTGCAGAACCGTCGGCTGATCCCGTACGGGACCAATCCTCAGGCCGAGGCCCGCGCCGACAAGATCAGCATGGGGCCTGACGGCTCGCGCTTCGACGTGATCTTCACGCCCCAGGACGGCGCGACCAGCCGCCTGGAGGGCCTGCATTTGCCGATGGCGGGCCTGCACAACGTGCTGAACGCAACCGGCGCGATCGTCATCGCCCGCGAGCTCGGCGTTTCCGACGACGACATCCGCAAGGGGCTGGCCGGCTTCGGCGGGGTCAAGCGCCGCTTCACCACGACGGGCGTCGCGAACGGCGTGCGCATCATCGACGATTACGGCCACCATCCGGTGGAGATCGCCTCGGTGCTGAAGGCCGCCCGTGCGGTGACGCAGGGCAAGGTGATCGCGGTCGTCCAGCCGCACCGTTACACGCGCCTGCGCGACCTGTTCGACGAGTTCTGCGGCTGCTTCAACGACGCCGACACGGTGATCGTCGCCGACGTCTACACCGCCGGCGAGAGCCCGATCCCCGGCGCCGACCGCGACGGCCTGGTCGATGGCCTGCGCCGCTTCGGCCACCGTCGCGCCCTGTCCCTGGGAAGCCCGGCCGAGTTGGCGAACCTGATCTATCAGGAGGCGGCGTCCGGCGACCTCGTGGTCTGCCTGGGGGCTGGCGACATCACCGCCTGGGCCCACGCCCTGCCGGCCCAGCTGGAAGAGCTGGCCAAATGAGCTGGCGCGAGGCGCTTCCCGCCGTCCGCGGCCGGCTGCTGAGGGACGAGCCGCTCGGCCCCTTCACCTGGTTCCGTGTCGGCGGGGCGGCGGAGGTCCTGTTCCTCCCGGCCGACCACGAGGATCTCGGCGCCTTTCTGCAAGGCCTGCCGGAAAACGTGCCGGTGACTGTGCTCGGCGTCGGCTCCAACGTCATCGTCCGGGACGGCGGCGTGGAGGGCGTGGTCATCCGCCTGGCGGGCCGTCCGTTCGGGGGCGTCTCGGTTAAGGGCGACCTGGTCACCGCCGGCGCCGGCGCGTTGGACGCCGCCGTGGCCAAGGCTGCGGCCAAGGCGGGCCTGGCCGGGCTGGAGTTCTACGCCGGCATTCCGGGCTCGGTCGGCGGGGCCCTGACCATGAACGCCGGCTGCTACGGCGGCGAGACGAAGGACATCCTGGTCTCCGCCTGGGGCTACGACCGCGCCGGCCGCCGCGTCGACTATCAGCTGGCCGACTTCGGCTATACCTATCGCCACAGCCAGGCGCCGGCCGACATCATCTGGGTCGAGGCGACCTATCGCGGCCGTCCAGACGCTCCGGACGCCGTCGCCGCCCGCATCGCCGAGATCACCGCCCGCCGCGAGACCACACAGCCGATCCGCGAGAAGACCGGCGGCTCGACCTTCAAGAACCCGGAAGGCCATTCCTCTTGGAAGCTGGTCGACGAGGCCGGCTGGCGTGGCAAGCTGCACGGCGGGGCGATGTTCTCGCCGCTGCATTCGAACTTCATGATCAATACCGGGCAGGCCACCGCGGCCGACCTGGAAGGCCTCGGCGAGGCCGTGCGCGCCGACGTGAAGGCCAAGACCGGGATCGAGCTGCAATGGGAGATCAAGCGCATCGGCCGACCCGGCGCGTAAGGCCCATGAGCAGAACGCCGCCGCCCCGAGGGGCGACGGCGTCCGCAAGCGTTAGGGTTTACTGAACTGAGCTCAGGCGGCGAGCGCGATGCGGCGACGGTTGCGGACCATGGCGCCCACGGCGCCGAAGCCGACGATCATCATCGCCCAGGTCGACGGCTCGGGCACGGCGCTGGTGACCATCGAGACGCGGGCCATGATGTCGGCCTTATTCTCAAACTCCTTCACCACCTTGCACGTCTTGCCCTTCTTGCCGCACTTCTCCTCGATCACCGCGCTTTCCTTCGTGATGAAGGAGTTGGTCAGGGTGTTGCCGACCAGGAAGCCCGCGATGTCGAGGGTGTAGGTGTCCTTCCCGTACGTGAAGCTGTTGTTGTACGAGATGGAGTTCACCATCACCTTGTCCGAGCAGCCGTACGGATTGGCCGCATCGCCCGACTTGCCGCCGAACTGGCAGGTCCCCTGCCAGCCGGAACCGGCGTTCGGCGTCTCGACGTGGGTGAAGTCGTAGACGAAGTTCTGCAAACCGATGTTGTTGCCGTCGATCACCACAGTCGCGCTGACCGTCAGGCGCACGGTCTGCAGGGTCGTGCCGGTCACTGGCCAGTTGTTGTGCTGGAAGGTGCCCAGCTTGAACGGGCCGGCTTCGTCGCCATCGCTCAGATTGGCCACGAACGGCGCGCTGGCCGAGGTGAAGGCGTAGCTGCTCTTGCGATAGCCGCCGTCCTCGGTGCCCTGGCCCCAGCTCACGGTCGCCGTCGGGCTGCCGTTGCTGACCGTGCCGGTCGGCGAGGCCAGGCTCCACACGCCTTTGATGTTGCTGATGGTGACGGTGCCGGCCGACGCGGCCGACGCGAAGCTGACAGCCGCCAGCGCGACGCCCGCAGCGAGCGTCTTCAGTTTGAATTGCATGATCCGAGCCTCCATCGCCCCCCAAGACGGGCGAACTCGGCGTCACGCATAACGTTGGTATTTTGTTGTCTGCAAGCAGAAATTCTTAATCCAGCCTTAATTCAACCGACCGGCGGCGCCCCATAGGCCGAATTTCGCTGCATAGGCGAAAATTCGAACCCCCATCGCCTGATGAAAGGCCTATGCGGTGGCTATCAAAGACCTGGGAACATCAAGAGCCCTGTCGGTCGGGATCAGGCGAACACTGGACGAGGCCTTGGCCAACCAGACCCCGTCCTCATCCATGAGCCGCGCCTCGACGAAGCCGACCGTCTTGCCCAGTTGCACGACCTGGCCCTCGCCATAGATCGGCCCGACCTTCGCCGGGGCCAGAAAGCTGACCGTCATGTCGATGGTGGCGACATAGGTCGCTCCGTCGGTATGGGCGAACACGGCCGGCCCCATGGTGTCGTCCAGCATGGCGGCCAGAAAGCCGCCCTGGATCGCGCCGGCTGGGTTGCGGAACTCGGGCCGGGCCTGGAACCCGATGCGGATCCAGCCCTCGGCGGGGCGGGCGTCCACCACCCTCCAGCCGAGCAGTTCGGCGCAGGGCGGGGAGGCGGTCGAGGGCGGTGGCGATAGACATGGCGATCTCCATTGGGACGGACGCACTAGCGCGCGCCTGCCGCCAACGTGCTGTCAGCAACTGCGGCCTGCGACGCGCGGCGGCTTGACAGGTGCCCCGCGCGCGGGCACGCGCCGGACATGCGTAACGCTCTTCTCGCGGCCGTAGCCGCCCTTTCCCTCGCCCCGGCCGCCCAGGCGGCGGACCTCGCGGCCACGACCCTGGCGCTGCGCGACAAGGCGTTGACCGACACCACCGCGTGGGATGTGACGGAGTCGCTGACCACCGAGGTCGGGGCGCGGCCGCAGGGCTCGCCCGGCATGGACCGCGCGCGCGACTGGGGCGTGGCCAAGTTGAAGGCGCTGGGCTTCGAGAACGTCCACGTCGAGACCTTCGAGACCGAGTCCTGGCTGCGCGGGGCGGAGTCGGCCGAGGTGGTCGCGCCTTATCCGCAGAAGCTGCAGATTCTGGGCCTTGGCCGCTCGACTCCGACGCCGGCCGGCGGGATCGAGGCCGAGATCGCGCTGTTCCGCACCCTCGACGAGATGCTGGCCCAGCCCCCAGGCGCGCTGAAGGGCAAGATCGCCGTGGTGACCCAGCCAATGCGGCGAACTCAGGACATCGGCGGCTACGCGGCGGCCGTGCGCGTGCGCGGCGCGGGCGGCGAGGCCGCCAAGCGCGGGGCGATCGCCTATCTGGCCCGCTCGGCCTCGACCGACGACACCCGCCTGCCGCACGGCGGCGGCGGCTTCCGCGCCGGCATCCCGATGGCGGCGCTCTCGACCCCCGACGCCGAACTGCTGGAGCGGATGGCCGCCCGCGGCAAGCCGGTGAGGATCAAGCTCTCGCTCCAGTCGACGTTCCGGGAGAAGGCGCCGGCCTACAACGTCGTCGGCGAGATCAAGGGCCGCGAGAAGCCCGAGGAGGTGATCGTCATCGGCGGCCACCTCGATTCCTGGGATGCGGGCACCGGGGCGGTGGACGACGCGGCCGGGATCGGCGTCACCACGGCGGCCGCCAAGCTCATCGCCGGCCTGCCGCAGCGTCCGCGCCGCACCATCCGCGTGGTGATGTGGGGGGCCGAGGAACAGGGCGGTTCGGGCGCCGCTTACGCCGCCGCCCACAGAGACGAGGTGGCCAATATCGTCGTCGCTGGGGAAAGCGACCTTGGCGCCGGCGAGATATTCTCGGCCAAGCTGCCCAAGGGCAGCCGCGAGCATCCGGCGATGAAGGCCTTCGCCGCCGCGGTGGTCCCGCTCAAGGTGCTGGTCTCGCGGGAGCCCGCCGAGGATGGCGGGGCGGACGTCGACGGCCTGAAGGATCTTGGAACCCCGGTCGTCCAGCTCCAGCAGGACGCAGGTCGCTATTTCGACCTGCACCACTCAGCCGACGACACCCTCGACAAGATCGATCCGAGGGAGCTGGCTCAGAACGTCGCGGTCTGGACCGCCTTCGTCTACGCCGTCGCCGACAGCGACATCGACTTCCGCAAGACCGCGAGCGCAGCCCAGTGAGCCCTCCTTCTGCGAGCCTTCCCCTTGCCGGCCGTCATGTCGCCCTGCTGTACGGCGGCCTCTCTTCCGAGCGCGAGGTCAGCCTGTCGTCGGGACGCGAATGCGGGGCGGCGCTGGAGCGGCTGGGCGCCAAGGTGAGCTATGTCGACGCCGGGCGGGACGTGGCCCAGGTGCTGGCCGCTTTGAGGCCCGACGTCTGCTTCAACGCGTTGCACGGTGAATGGGGGGAGGATGGCTGCGTCCAGGGCATACTGGAGACGCTGGACCTGCCCTACACCCACTCCGGCGTCTTGGCTTCGGCGCTGGCCATGGACAAGGCCAAGGCCAAGGCGGTGATGGCCGCCGCCGGGGTGACCGTGCCGGGCGGGGGGCTCTTCAACCGCCATGTCGCGGCGGCCGACCATGTGATGGCCCCGCCCTATGTGGTCAAGCCGAACGCCGAGGGATCATCGGTCGGCGTCTTCATCGTCCGCGAGGGCGCGAATCGCCCGCCGCAGGAGCTGTCTTCGCCCACCTGGACGCACGGCGAGGAGGTGATGATCGAGCCCTATATCCGCGGCAAGGAGCTCGCCGTGGCCGTCATGGACGGCAAGGCGATCACCGTCACCGACATCATCCCGCAGACAGAATTTTACGATTACGAAGCCAAGTACGCCCAAGGCGGTTCGGTGCACGTCGTCCCGGCCGATATTCCGAAACATGCCTTTGAAAAGGCTCTGGAACTGTCGGAGAAGGCGCACGCCGCCCTTGGTTGCCGGGGAGTTACCCGGTCCGATCTTCGTTATGACGACATTAACGACATTCTGGTCCTTCTGGAGGTCAACACCCAGCCCGGCATGACGCCCACCTCGCTCGTCCCCGAGCAGGCGGCGCAGCAGGGGGTGGATTTCGACCGTCTGGTGCTTTGGATCACGGAGGATGCGTATGCCCGCGGCAGTGCGGGGGGAGTCGCGAGCAGCCGCGAAGCCCCGGGCCAAAACGCCCGCTAGCTCCAAGTCCCGTCCCCGTGCGCGCAAGCAGGGGGGCTCGTATTCGCCCGGCAAGCTGGGCGCCGTGCGTGGCGCAGGCCTTTCGCCCTGGCACGCCCTGCTGGCGGCTGGCGGCGTCGTCGGCCTGGCGCTCGTGGTCGCCCTGTCCACCGGCCATCGCGGCGAGAAGCTGGCGACCTCGACCGGCTCGGCGGTCGGCGGCCAATTCGCCGGTCTCGGCTTCCGTCTGAAGTCGGTGCATGTCGAGGGCGCCTCGCCGATGGCGACGCCCGACATCCTGCGCGCCGCTGGCGTTTACAAGGATGACCCGATGCTGGGCATGGATCTCGAGCAGATCCGCCAGCGCGTCGAGGCCGTGGGGTGGGTGAAGGAGGCGCGCGTCGTTCGCCTGCTGCCCGACACCCTCGTGCTGGCGGTCACCGAGCGCAGGCAGTTGGCCGTGTGGCAGCACGCTGGCCACAGCTACGTCATCGACGAGACCGGCCGGGTGATCCCCGAGGCGGATCCCGGCCGTTTCGCCACCTTGCCGCTGATCGTCGGGGCAGGGGCCAACGAGGCGGCCGCGGCCATCCTGCCGGAAGTGGCCGCGCGGCCGCGCCTGGCCGAGCGCACCGAGGCGCTGATCCGGGTCGACGGCCGCCGCTGGGACCTGCGGATGAAGGACGGATCGCTGGTGCAGCTGCCGGCGGTCGACGAGGGCGCGGCCCTGATCCAGCTCGAACAGCTCGATCAGCGCTCGCGCATCTTGGAGCTGGGCTTCGAGCGGATCGATCTGCGCGATCCCTCGGTGGTGGCGGTGCGCCCGCGCGACGGGGTGCTGCCCGGCCAACTGGTCGCCAACGGCGCGTGAACTGAAGGAAGGGACTAAGGACTTGTCGACCCGGGTTGAGGACCGCAAGGAAAGCCGCGAAGGCCTGAAGGCCGCGCTGAGCCGCCAGCCGGTGGTGGCCGCCGTGGACCTGGGCGCGTCCAAGGTCACGTGCTTCATCATGAAGCCCGAAGGCGTGCGCCGGGGCGACCGCACCCTGACCGCAGCCGGCGTCGGCTATGTTCAGTCGCGCGGCGTGCGCGGCGGCGCGATCATCAATCTGGACGAGGCTTCCGACGCCATCGCCCAGGCCGTCGAGCGCGCCGAGAATGTCGCAGGCGTCCAGGTCCAGGGCGTCACCGTCGCCACCGCCGGCGGCCAGCTCGCGAGCCATCGAATCGCCGGCCGCGTCTCGCTGGGCGCGCGCCCGATCAACGACGGCGACCTCGTGCGCGCCATCCAGCAGGCGCTCTCGCAGATCAAGATCCCCGGCCGCCGCGCCGCCCACATCCTGCCGGTCGCCTGGAGCGTCGACGGTCAGACCGCGATTCGCGACCCCCGCGCCATGTTCGGCCGCGCCCTCGGGGTCGAGTTGCTGGTCGTCACCGTCAGCGAGGCGGTCTACCAGACCCTCGGCGCCTGCGTCGAACGCGCCCACCTCCAGTTCGAGGGCGTGGTCGCCGCGCCCTTCGCCTCGGCGCTCGCGGCCCTGGAAGAAGACGAGATGGATCTCGGCGCGGTCTGTATCGACATGGGCGGCGGCTCGACCTCGGCAGCGGTGTTCGCCGGCGGCAGCTTGATTCACGTCGAGACCCTGCCGGTCGGAGGCGGCCACGTCACCGCCGACATCGCCCGTGGCCTGTCCACCTCGATCGCCGGCGCCGAGCGCATCAAGACCCTGCATGGCTCGGCCATCGCCTCGGCCAACGAGGACCGCGAGATGATCGAGGCGCCGCCGCGCGGCGACGATCCCGGCGCGGGCCCGGTCATCGCGCCCCGTTCGCTGCTGAAGGGCATCATCGCGCCGCGCGTCGAAGAGACCTTGGAATTGCTGCGCGACCGCCTGAAGGCCTCGGGCGCAGCGGTCGAGCCGGGCGCCGGCCTCGTCCTCACCGGCGGCGCCAGCCAGCTGGCCGGCGTGCGCGAGGTCGCGGTGCGGGTCTTCGACCGTCCCGTCCGCCTCGGGCGCCCGCGCCGGGTGCCGCACTTGGCCGATGCTGCGTCCGGCCCGGCCTTCTGCGCCGCCGCCGGCGTGCTCCAGCGCGCCGCCTTCGGCCCGCGTGAGGCCGTCTCGTCCAAGGCCCTGGCCAGCGCCAAGCTGCGCCGTGAGCCGCTCGATCCGCGCGCCAATCCGGTGGCCAAGGCCGCGGCCTGGCTGCGTGAAAACCTCTAGCTTTCGTTTCTGGGACGCAGTCCAGCCCGATCTACAGTCAAGGTTGAATCGGCGGCGCCGTTTGCGCGCCTCCGGCGCAAAACCTTGTTCGTTGAGCCGCTTAGGCCGAACGCTCCGCATTCTGAGTCAAGACGCCGCAGCCGCTCTCGCGTGGTTAACGGCCAAGCCTTACACAGCAAGAAATTTTGTTGTGGATGGCGTCTTCACGCGCCTCCGACTCGCCTTATGCAGTTAACCGCCAATTAACGATGGTGGGCGCTTCCTTAACGCCAGCCGTCGCGGGAGCCGGGCGGGCGGGTCGCCTCGTGTTCCCTTGACCACGGTACGGAGACACAGGGTCCCAATGGCTATCGCACTTTCCGCGCCGCGCGCGACCGAACTGAAGCCGCGGATCGTTGTGTTCGGCGTCGGGGGCGCCGGGGGCAACGCGGTCAACAACATGATCGAGGCCGGCCTCGAGGGCGTGGAGTTCGTCGTCGCGAACACCGACGCCCAGCAGCTCGCCTTCGCCAAGACCGACCGCCGCATCCAGCTCGGGGTCCAGGTGACCCAGGGTCTCGGGGCAGGGGCGCATCCGGAAGTCGGGATGAGCGCGGCCGAGGAGTCGATCCCGGAGATCGGCGAGCACCTCGACGGGGCCCACATGATCTTCATCACCGCCGGCATGGGCGGCGGCACCGGCACCGGCGCGGCCCCGATCATCGCCAAGTGCGCCCGTGAGCGCGGCATCCTGACGGTCGGCGTGGTGACCAAGCCCTTCCACTTCGAAGGTCGCCACCGGATGCGCCTGGCCGACGCCGGCATCGGCGAGCTGCAGCGCTATGTCGACACCCTGATCGTCATCCCGAACCAGAACCTGTTCCGCGTCGCCAACGAGCGGACGACCTTCGCCGAGGCATTCGGCATGGCCGACCAGGTCCTGCACTCGGGCGTGCGCTCGATCACCGATCTGATGGTGTTGCCGGGCCTGATCAACCTCGACTTCGCCGACGTCCGCACGGTCATGACCGAGATGGGCAAGGCGATGATGGGCACCGGCGAGGCTACTGGCGAAGACCGCGCCCTGATGGCCGCTCAGAACGCCATCGCCAACCCGCTGCTGGACGAAGTCTCGCTGAAGGGCGCCAAGGCGGTGCTGGTCAACGTGACCGGCGGCCTGGACATGACCTTGTTGGAAGTCGACGAGGCGGCCAACGCCATCTCCGAGCAGGTGGACACCGAGGCCAACATCATCTTCGGCGCGGCCTTCGACCCGTCGCTGGACGGCATGATCCGCGTGTCTGTGGTCGCCACCGGCATGGATGGCGCCTCGATCGCCGCTATCGAGCCCAAGGTCGAGCGCAAGCCGCTCACCGCCCCGCCGCTGCGCGCCGAAACCTCGCGTCCGGCTCCGGTGACCGAGCCGGTGATCCGTCCGGCGGCCGCCTATGAGCGTCCCGCGCCGACTCCGACCTACGCCGAGCGGCCGGCCGCTCCGCCGGCGCCGCGCTATCCGGAACCCGCCGCCTACGTTCCGCCGACCCCGGTCACGCCCGTCGCCGCCGCGCCCGAGCCGGAACCGACCATCGCCGCCTTCGAGGAAGAAGAGCAGGGCGACCTGTACGCTGCGCCGGCCCCGGCCCCTGTGGTCGCCGCCGCGCCGGAACCGCAGATCAGTCGCCCGATCACCAAGATCGTCGATCCGGCGGTCGAGGAGATGGAAGAGCCGCTCTTCAGCCAGCCGGCCTACGAGGAACGCCGTCCCCAACGCGGCGGCTTCCTCAGCCTGTTCGGCAGCCGCCCGCGCTACGACCAGCAGCCCGCGCCGCAGCCGACCCGCCAAGCCGTCAGCCGCACCAGCGCCATGCCGGTCGAGCAGCCGATGGAGGAGGCCCAGGTCGAGAACCAAGACGATCTGGAAATCCCGTCGTTCCTGCGCCGCCTGGCGAACTAGGTCGCAGGACACTCTTTACAGGCGAACGGCCGGGCCCAGCCCGGCCGTTCTGCTTTTTGGCGCGAGTCATTGAATCCTAAGGGATTCTTAACCGTGCCAAATCGAAACATTGCGAAACAGGAAGTGTTTTGCTGCGGCGCGGCATCACCCTTACCTGACAGTTGGGGCGTTATGCGGCCATCCGGCCGTATTGTCCGAACGAGGAAGGCGGCGAGTTTTGCGCGCACAAGAGTTTCAGCACACCCTGCAAGGCCCCGCCATCTTCGCTGGCGTCGGGGTCCACACGGGCGCTTACACCCGCGTCGCCGTTCGTCCCGCCCCGGTCAACTCCGGCGTCGTCTTCGTGCGCACCGACGTGACCGACCGCGACAATCGCGTGCCGGCGACCGGCGAAGCCGTGACCAAGACTCAGCTGGGCACCGTCATCGAGAACGCCGCCGGCGTCTCGGTCTCGACCATCGAGCACCTGATGGCCGCCCTGGTCATGCTTGGGATCGATAACGCCGTGGTCGAGCTCGACGGTCCGGAAATGCCGATCATGGACGGCTCGTCCCTGCCGTTCGTCCAGATCCTCGACCGCGCCGGCCGCCGTCCGCAGGACGCGCTGCGCGGCTATATCGAGATCCTCGAGCCCATCGAATATGTCGAGGGCGACAAGCGCGCCGCCTTGCTGCCGGCCGACCAGTTCGAGGTCGCCTTCGAGATCCGCTTCCCGTCCGCGGCCATCGGCCGCCAGACCGTCGACCTGGTCATGGACGAGCAGGCGTTCCGCGACGAACTGGCTGACTGCCGCACCTTCGGCTTCCTGCACGAGGTCGAATATCTGCGCTCGATCGGTCTGGCCCGCGGCGGCTCGATGGAGAACGCCGTCGTCATCGAGGGCGACCGCATCCTCAATCCGGAAGGCCTGCGCCGCCCGGACGAATTCGTGCGCCACAAGGCGCTCGACGCCATCGGCGACCTCTATGTGCTGGGCGCGCCGATCCTCGGCCGCTTCGAAGGCGTCCTGGCCGGCCACGGCCTGAACAACCAGCTCGTCCGCGCCCTGCTGGCCTCGCCGAAGTCCTGGCGCTACCGCACCCTCGCGCCGGAACTGGCCCAGGCGGTCTAGGCGGTCATCGCAATTTTCGCCGCGCCCTACGCTTTGGCGGAGATTTGAACTTGAGTTGAGGACGACGTCCGAGCACGGAGCCCATCATTGCGCTCCGCCGCATTTGCGCCCTGCATTCCATGCTGTAGAAGCGGGGACTCGCGGCGCGGGGGCGCGCGTCGATCCTTTTGAGGTGAAGGTGTCCTTGCTTCGCAATTCCCGGACTCGCACGGCTCTCGTCGTCGGCTGCGCCGCGCTCGCCCTGGCCGCCTGTGCTGGTAAACAGAAAAAGCCTCGTCTGGCCTATGAAGAGCGCCCGGTGGAGCTGCTCTACGCGACGGGGGCCGACCGCCTCGATCGCGGCCTTTGGAATCAGGCCGTGCAGTACTTCGGCGAGGTGGAGCGCCAGCACCCCTATTCGGAATGGTCGCGCCGCGCGATCCTGATGACCGCCTACGCCCATTACCAGGGCAACGATTACGCCGAGGCCATCGGCGACGCCGACCGCTTCATCTCGCTCTATCCGGGCAACCCCGCGGCCGCCTATGCGCACTATCTGAAGGCCATCTGCTACTTCGAGCAGATCGTCGACGTGGGCCGCGACCAGGCCGCCACCGGCCAGGCGCTCTCGAACCTGACCGAGATCGTCCAGCGCTATCCGCGCACCGAATACGCCGCCGACGCCCGCCTGAAGATCGACATGGTCAACGACCAGCTGGCCGGCAAGGAAATGACCATTGGCCGCTACTATCTGCGCCAGGGCGACACGCTCGCGGCCGTCGGCCGCTTCAAGACCGTGATCGACCGCTATCAGACCACCAGCCACACGCCCGAGGCGCTCTATCGCCTGGTTGAGTCGTACCTGACGCTGGGCCTGATCGAGGAAGCCAAGCGCAACGGCGCGGTCCTCGGCTACAACTATCCGGGCGACGCCTGGTACCGCGACGCCTACAAGCTGCTGACCGACAAGGGCCTGCGCCCGGCGGTCGAGCCGCATCGCGAGGAACGCCGCAGCCTGGTCTCGCGCCTGCCGTTCGTGAAGGACAAGGACGCCACCATCAAGCCGCCGGCTGGCGACCAGGGCCCCGCGCCCGCCGCTGAAGCGGCCGCGCCGACCCTGCAGGCTCCGCCGGCCGAAGCCGACAAGCCCGCGGCCGACGAGGCCAAGCCCGCGCCGAAGAAGAAGCGCGGTCTTCTCTCGCGCATTCCTGGCCTGGGCGGCGACGACAAATAAGAACCTAAGGCGAACCTAGCGTCTTCCGAACCGGCTGATTCCAGGCGATCTTGCCGCCATGTTGATCGGACTTTGGATCCGCGACGTCGTGCTCATCGAGGCCCTGGACCTGTCCATCGGCCCGGGCCTGACCGCGCTGACGGGTGAAACCGGGGCGGGCAAGTCGATCATCCTCGACAGCCTGGGCTTGGCCGTGGGCGCGCGCGCTGACGCCGGCCTCGTGCGCCAGGGCGCCTCCCAGGCGGCGGTGTCGGCGGTCTTCGCGCCGACCCCCGATCATCCGGTCTGGGACGTGCTGGAGGACAAGGGCATCTCCTACGCCCGCGACGAGGACCTGGTCCTGCGGCGCACGCTCAGCGCCGACGGCCGCAGCCGCGCCTTCGTCAACGACCAGGCCACCAGCGCCACGGTCCTGCGCGAGATCGGCGAACTGCTGCTCGAGGTCCACGGCCAGCACGAGACCGTCGGCCTCCTCGATGCCCGCACCCATCGCCCGCTGCTCGACGCCTACGGCGCCCTGCGCGGCCAGGCCCAGGCGGTGTCCGAAGCCTGGACCGAATGGCGCGCCGCCCGCGTGCGCGCCGACGAACTGGCCGCCGTCGTCGCGCGCGCGGCGGCCGAGTCCGAAGAACTGAGCCTGCGCCTCTCCGAGCTCGACCGCCTGGATCCGCAGGAGGGCGAGGAGCCGGCTTTAGCCGAACAGCGCGCCATCCTCGGCGCGTCGGAAAAGGCGCTCTCCGACATCGCAGAGGCTGGCCAGGCCTTCGAGGGCCTCTCCGCCCGTCTCGCCCACGCCGTACGCGCGGTCGAACACGCCCGCACCCGCGCGCTCGCCGCGGGAGCAGGGGAGGACAGCCCCGCCGTCGTCCGCCTCGCCGCCGCCAGCGCCGCCATCGACCGCGTGTTCAGCGAGGCCCAGGAAGCCGAGGCCGCCGTCGACGCCGCGGCCGAGGCCTTCGACTTCCGCCCCGACCAGCTGGAAAAGACCGAGGAGCGCCTGTTCGAACTGCGCGGCATGGCGCGCAAGCTCCAGGTCAGCGTCGAGGAACTTCCGGTCCTGCGCGTGCGCTTCGCAGAGAAGCTGCGGGCCATGGAAAACTCGGAAGACGACCTGAAAGCGGCCAATGCTGCGGTCGCCGCCGCCCGCGCCGCCTATCTCGACGCCGCCGGCAAGCTGAGCGAAGGCCGCCGCGCGGCCGGTGAGCGGCTGGCCGCTTCGGTCATGGCCGAACTCGGCCCCCTGAAGCTCGACAAGGCCCGCTTCCGCGTCGCCGTCGAACCGCTCTCCGAGGACCGCGCCGGTCCGACGGGTCTCGACCGCGTCGCCTTCGAGGTCGCCACCAATCCCGGCGCGCCGTTCGGCGACCTGGGCGCCATCGCCTCGGGCGGCGAACTGGCGCGCTTCGCCCTGGCGCTGAAGGCCTCGCTGGCAGGCCGCGCAGAGGGGCCGCAGCCGCTGATGATCTTCGACGAGGTCGACCAGGGCGTGGGCGGGGCCGTGGCCGACGCGGTCGGCCTGCGCCTCAAGCGCCTTGCCGCCGACGCCCAGGTGCTGGTCGTCACCCATTCCCCCCAGGTCGCCGCGCGCGGCGAGGCCCACTGGCGCATCTCCAAGGGCGGCGACGCCGAGCGCCTGCGCACCGTCGTCGAGACCCTGTCGCCCGCCGACCGCGAGGAAGAGATCGCCCGCATGCTCGCCGGCGCCCAGATCACCGACGCCGCCCGCGCCGCCGCCAGGGCCCTGATGGATGCGTGAGGCGACCGACCAAGGCGCTCCCCGAAGGGGGGAAACCGAATGACCGACAAGCCCGCCGCCGACCTCTCCGAAGCCGAAGCCGTCGAGGAACTTACCCGCCTCGCCGACGAGCTCGCGCGCCACGACATCGCCTATCATCGCGAGGACGCGCCGACGATCTCGGACGCGGAGTACGACGCCCTCAAGCGCCGCAATACCGAGCTGGAAACGGCCTTCCCCCATCTCGTCCGCGATAACTCCCCGTCGCTGCGGGTCGGCGCCGCGCGGTCCGAGCAGTTCGCGCCGGTCGAGCACGGCGTGCCCATGCTCAGCCTCGACAACGCCTTCTCCAACGAGGACGCGCTGGAGTTCGACGCCCGCATCCGCCGCTTCCTGCGCCTCTCGGGCGCCGAGGAGATCGGCTACACGGCCGAGCCGAAGATCGACGGCCTCTCGGCGTCGCTGCGCTATGAGAAGGGCGTCTTCGTCCAGGGCGCGACCCGCGGCGACGGCCGGGTGGGCGAGGACGTCACCGAGAACCTGCGCACGATCGCCGACATCCCGGGGCGCCTTTCCGGCTCGGGCTGGCCCGACGTCATCGAGATCCGCGGCGAGGTCTATCTGGGGCACGAGGAGTTCGCCGCCCTCAACGCCGCGAATGCGGCGGCGGGTCTGAAGACCTACGCCAACCCGCGCAACTCCGCCGCCGGCTCCCTGCGCCAGATCGACCCGAAGATCACCGCTACCCGGCCGCTGAAGTTCTTCGCCTACGCCTGGGGCCTGATCAGCGAGCCGTTCGCCCAGACCCAGTGGGAAGCGCTGGCCAAGCTCAAGGACTGGGGTTTCAAGACGACTCCCGAAAGCCGCCGCGTGGTCTCGGGCCAGGGCCTGCTGGACGCCTATTCGGCGATGGAAGCGGTTCGCCCGCACCTCGGCTACGACATCGACGGCGTGGTCTACAAGGTCGACCGCCTCGACTGGCAGCATCGCCTGGGCTTCATCACCCGCACGCCGCGGTGGGCGGTGGCGCGCAAGTTCCCGGCCGAGCAGGCCCGCACGATCCTTGAGGCCATCGACATCCAGGTCGGCCGCACCGGGGCGATCACGCCCGTCGCGCGCCTGCATCCGGTCACGGTCGGCGGTGTGGTGGTGGTCAACGCCACCCTGCACAACGCCGACGAGATCGCCCGCAAGGATGTGCGCATCGGCGACACGGTGATCCTGCAACGGGCCGGCGACGTGATCCCGCAGATCCTCGGCTACGTGCCCGAGGAGCGCCCGGCGGGCGCGGTTCCCTACGAGTTTCCCACCGTCTGCCCCTGCGATCTGAAGACCCCGATCGTCAAGGAGACGACGGCCGCCGGCGCCGAGACCGTGGTCCGCCGCTGCTCGGGCGAGTTCGCCTGCCCGTTCCAGCGGATCGAGCATCTGCGCCACTTCGTGTCCCGCCGCGCCTACGACATCGAAGGCCTGGGCGAGAAGCAGCTCACCTTCTTCTTCGAGAAGGGCTGGGTGGCCGAGCCGGCCGACATCTTCCGCCTGGCCCGCGACGAGGAGAAGCTGGCCGAGCTGCGCGCCACCGATGGCTACGGCGAGACCTCGATCAGTAATCTGGTCGCCGCCATCAACGCCAAGCGGCGCATTCCGCTCGACCGCTTCATCTTCGGCCTTGGCGTGCGCCATGTCGGCGAGACCACCTCGATGGCCCTGGCCCGTCACTTCGAGACGGTCGATCGCTTCATCGCCGTCGCCAACGCCGCGGCCGCCCAGCGGGCGGGCGGCGGCTATCTGGCGCTGACCGAACTGGAGGGGCTGGGCCCGACCGGCGTGCGGGCCGTGCTCGACTTCGGTGGGAACGACCTTGGTCTCGTGCCGGACGACGTCTCGCTGGACAAGCGCCTGCAGCTGGCGATCCCCAAGCTCAACTCGCGCGCCCGCGCCGCCCTGATCGAGCGCTTCGGCGATTGGGACGCGATCGCCGCTGTCGCCCGCGAGGCCGCCGCCCAGGCGCCGGGCGAGGATTTCCGGGAGCTCTCGGGCGTCGATGCGGTCGGCCCGGTCGCCGCACGCATGATCGCCGAATTCTTCGCCGAGCCGCACAACCACGCCAAGGTTGACGCCCTGCTGGCCCAGCTCGACGAGGTGATCCCCGCCGAGCGGCCCAAGACCGACACCGCCGTCGCCGGCAAGACCATCGTCTTCACCGGCAGCCTGGAGAAGATGACCCGCGACGAAGCCAAGGCCCAGGCCGAGGCGCTGGGCGCCAAGGTCTCCGGCTCGGTCTCCAAGAAGACCGACCTGGTGGTGGCGGGGCCCGGCGCCGGATCCAAGCTCAAGACCGCGACCGACCTGGGCGTCCAAGTCATGACCGAGGACGAGTGGCTGGCCCTGGTCGGCGGCGGCTGAGCCACAGAGTTTGGCGACCTATATGGTCATCTTCGGCGCCGCAGTCCGCCCCGACGGCCGCCCCAGCGGCGTCCTGCGACGTCGCATCGAGGGCGCGCTGGCCGCGGCCCGGGCGATCGACGATCCCTGGTTCCTCACCACCGGCGGGCTGGGGCGCGAGGGCCATGTCGAGGCCCAGGTGATGGCCGGGCATCTGACCGCCGGCGGCGCGCGCGCCGAGCGCGTCCTGGTCGAGGGAGCGGCCCTCGACACCCTGCAGTCCGTCCGTCTTTGCCATGAGATCCTCGCCGCCCGCCGGGACGTCGGTGAGGTCGTCGTCTGCACCAGCCGCTTCCACCAGCCGCGCTGCGCGATGCTGCTCGCCATGCTGGGCTACCGGGTCGTCCGCCCGCCTATGCCGCTCGACCGCCCGCATCTTGGGCCGGGTCGCTGGGCGGCCTATGTGGGCAAGGAGTTCTTTTCCACGCCCTATGACTGCATGTTGATGCTGGGTGACTTGGTCGCCCGCCGGATCAGGAGGAAACCGCCGTGGCGTCCAAGTGGCTCGTGAAGTCCGAACCCGACACCTATTCCTACGCCGACCTTGAGCGTGACGGCCGCACCGTCTGGGACGGGGTGCGCAACTTCGCCGCCGCCGGCCACCTGAAGGCGATGAAGGTCGGCGACCAGGTGTTCTTCTACCACTCGCAGGAGGGCAAGGACGTGGTGGCGATCGCTCAGGTCGCCAAGGAAGCCTTCCCCGACGCCTCCGACCCGACAGGCAAGTTCGTCGCCGTCGAGCTGACCCCGGTCCGCAAGCTGAAAACCTCGGTCACCCTCGCCGACATGAAGGCCAACCCCGCCCTCGCCGACATGGCCATGTTGCGCCAGGGCCGCCTCTCGGTCTCCCCTGTCAGCGACGCCGAATGGGCGGCGATCCTGAAGATGGCGGGCGAGTAGGGGGTAATTTCCGCCCGTCCAGTGGCCCGCTTTCCGGCGTCCTTACGCATACCCCTTTGATAGCCACAGCTCTTAGGGGGTCGCCATGAGCGCTCGATCAAAGATTACGTCCGGCCGGCTGGCCGGCGCCGCACTCGCCCTGGCCATGCTGGCCGCACCGGCCGGTGCGCAGGCCGCCGTCCGTTACACCTTCGTCGGCAGCGCCCAGGATGAGGGCGCGATCAGCTTCACCTATCTGGCGCAGGACTTCATCACGTCCTGGCAGACCGTCCTGCCGGATGCGTGTTCGATCCAGAACCCGGCCTTCGCCTGCGAGAAGATGGAGTTCCAGCCAACCCCGACCAGTTTCCCAGCCTCGGAAGGCGACTTCCTGTCGTTCGGCCACGTCAATGTCGACGGCTCGGGCGGCGGCGGCGGGTTCTACTTCTTCCAGCCAGGGGCGTTCGGCGCGGTCGGCTTCTATTCGAACGCCAATTGGCCGATCAACAATTTCCAGCACCCGCAGTGCTGCGCCGGCAACGCCGGTCCTGCGACCCTGAAAGTCGAGCTGGTCGGCTCGGCCGTCCCGGAGCCGGCCACCTGGGCGATAATGATCACGGGCTTCGGGCTGGCGGGGGCCGGCCTGCGCCGTCGCCGGGCGTCCATGATCCTGGCCTGACGACGGCGGAGCGGTCCCCGGCGCTCGGTCCGGGGGCCGCTTAAGCCGACCTCGCTAGAGCGGCGCGCAGGCCGCTTCGAGCCAGGCGCGGACGTCCGCCTGCTCCAGCCGCGGGCCGACCACGGCCAGCACGCGCGCGTGATAGGCGTCCATCTGGGCGCGCTCGGCGGGCGAGAGCATCTCCGCCACGATCAGGCGCCGGTCGATCGGCGCCAGGGTCAAGGTCGTAAAGCCCAGCATCGGCCGTTCGCCGCCCGCGATCGGCGAGGCCTCGGTCACGTACTGCAGATTCTCGATGCGGATGCCGTAGGCGCCTTCCTTGTAGTAGCCCGGCTCGTTCGACAGGATCATGCCGGGCCGCAGGGCCACGAAGTTCGGCAGCTTGGATATCCGCTGCGGTCCCTCGTGCACGCCGAGGTACGAGCCGACCCCGTGGCCGGTCCCGTGATCGTAGTCGAGGCCGGCGTTCCACAGCGGCGCGCGCGCGAGGGCGTCCAGCGCCGACCCGGTGGTTCCGGCCGGGAAGCGGATCGCGGCCAGGGCGAGGTGGCCCTTCAGGACCAGGGTGAAGCGCTCGCGCATCTCCTGGCTCGGCTCGCCAATGGCGACCGTGCGCGTGATGTCGGTGGTGCCGTCCAGGTACTGGGCGCCCGAGTCCACCAGCAGCAGCGAGCCCTGCTCCGTCGGTTTGTTCAGCCGCGTGGTCGGGCGGTAGTGAACGATGGCCCCGTTGGAGGCTGCGCCGGCGATCGTGTCGAACGACAGGTCCTTCAGCGCGCCGGTGTCCTGGCGGAAGCCTTCCAGCCTCGTCACCACCTCCACCTCGTCGACGGTGCGGCCCTGCGCCTCCGTCGCCACCCAGTGCAGGAACCGGGTCACCGCCACGCCGTCGCGGGCGTGGGCCTCGGTCGTGCCGGCGATCTCGACGGCGTTCTTGCAGGCCCGCGGCAGGGCGCAGGGATCATCGCCCCGCACCACCTCGGCGCCGGCCCTGGACAGGCTGTCGAAGTACCAGGCCGAGGACTGGCCCGGATCGACCAGCACCCGCTTGCCCTTCAACTCGGCCAGGGCCGCCGGCAACTCGTCCGGGGTCTCCAGCCGCACCTCGTTGCCCAGCCAGGCCCGCAGTTCGGGGGATACCTTCACCGGATCGAGGAACAGGCGCGCCGAACCGTCCTGGTTCAGGATCGCCTGGCCCAGCGGCAGGGGCGAGCGGATCACGTCGCCGCCGCGCACATTGAACAGCCAGGCGATGGACGAGGGGGCGGTCAGCACCGTGGCGTCGGCGTTCTTGCCCTTCAGGGCTTCGCCGATCCGCGCGCGCTTGGCGCTCGACTCCTCGCCGGAATACTCGAGCGGATGGGGCACGACCGGCGCGGTCGGCTGGGGCGGACGCGCCGCGCCCCAGGCCTCGTCCAGCGGGTTGCGCTCGACCGGCTTCAGGCTGGCGCCGGTCTTGGCGACGGCGGCCTTCAGCCGCTCCAACGCGTCGGGCGAGTGGAGGCGCGGATCGTAGCCGATCACCTGGCCGTGCGTCGTAGCGGTCTCGAGATAGGCGGGCACGCCCCCCTCGACCAGGTCGCGGATCTCGAAGACGCCCTGGTCCACCTGGTCGCGGACCTGCAGGGTGTAGCGGCCGTCGACGAAGATCGCGGCCTTGTCGGCCATGATCACCGCGGCCCCGGCCGAGCCGGTGAACCCGCTGGCCCAGCCCAGGCGGTCGTTGGCCGCCGGCAGGTATTCGTTCTGGTGCTCGTCCTCGTGCGGCGCCAGGAAGCCGTCTAGGCCCTGCGCCTTCATGGCGGCGCGGATCAGGGGGACGTGCTTCGGTCCGAAGGACGGATCGGTGGTTTCGTCGAAGGTCTGATACATGGCCGGGAACTTAGTCCCGCCGGCCCTCGCGCGCCACCCTAGCCGGCGGGTTTGCGCAGGGCGAACAGGCAGCCAAGCGCCAGCACGCAGGCGGCGATCAGCAGGCCGAGGGACCATTCCACCGACCGGGCCAGGCCCAGTGCGAACAGCAGCGGCGCGACCGCCCCGACCAGCCGCGAGGCGACGCTCAGCGCCCCCAGCCGCTCGCCGTAGTTCCGCTTGCCGAACAGCACCAGCGGCAGGGTCCCGCGGACGATGGTGAAGAGCCCGTTGCCCGCTCCGTAGAGCACGGCGAACGGCGCGGCGGCCAGCGGCCCCAGCGCCAGCAGGAGGGCCGCCCCGATGGGGAACAGACTGACCGCAACCCGCGCCGAGACCAGCGGATGGATGCGCCGCACCAGCACGAATTCCGCCAGCCGCGCGGCGACCTGGGCCGGCCCGACCAGCATCCCGGCCGCCACCGCCGCGGCCGCGCTGGCGCCCAGGCCGGTCAGCAGCGGCGGCAGGTGCGCGCCCATGATCGACCCGATGCCCGACATCACCGCCAGGGCGACGGCCAGCAGGGTCATCTGCAAGGCAATGTGCTTGGGCGGCTCGGCTTCGTCTTCGGCCGTCGTATCCGCCGGCTCGGCGTGAGACGTCTTCGCCGGCCGTGGCAACGTCAGATGCAGGGGCAGGGCGATCAGCAGGTTGGCGCCGGCCCACACCAGGGCCGCGACGCGCCAGCCGTGGGTCGCCTCCAGCCAGGCGGTCAGCGGCCAGGCGATGGTGCTGGCGAAGCCCGCGATCAGGGTGACGCCGGTGATCGAGCGCCGCGCCTCCAGCCCGAACCAGCCGACCAGGCCGGCGAAGGCGATGTCGTAGAGCGCCAGCGCCATGCCGATCCCCAGCACGAGCCAGGCGGCGACCAGCTGCGCCGGGCTCTGGGCCAGGGCCATGCCGATCAGGGCGAGGGCCAGCACGATGCTGCCCGCCGCCAGCGGCCGGCGCGCGCCGTGCCGGTCGACGGCCCGCCCGGTCGCCGGACCGAGCAGGCCCATCAGCAGCAGGGCGCCCGAGAACGCGCCGAACACGAAGGCGGTGGAGACGCCCAGGCTCTTTGCCTGCGCAGCGGCCAGCGAGGCGGGCAGGTAGCTGGAACAGCCGTAGCCGATGAGCTGGGTGATCCCCAACGTCCACACCGCCCGTCGCGGGGTGATGGCCAGCCCGTCCATTCGCGGCTCCTTCGCCTAGAGGCCGTAAGGGGAGTCGCGCGTCCCTCGCGCCTTAATTAATTTACCCGGGTATAATTGACATCGGCCGCCGGAGGGCTCATCTGGAGGCCATGGACAAGACCAACCGCCGCGAGGCCATCCGCCAGTACAAGGAGCGAAAGGTCCCGATCGGGATCTTCGCCCTGCGCTGCCGCACGACCGGGGCGGCCTTCGTCGGCGCCTCGCGCAACCTCGATGGACAGCGCAATTCCTCGCTCTTCTCCCTGCGCCTCGGCAGCCACCGCAACAAGGCGCTGCAAGCCGCCTGGACCGCCGCCGGCGGCGAGGCGGGCTTCGAATTCGTGGTGCTGGAAACCCTTGAAAACGAGGACCTCGGCCCCCTCGGCCGTGACACCTGGCTCAAGGAGCGCGAACGCCACTGGCGCGCCGAGTTGGACGCGCAATCGGCGATTTGACGCCTGCTGGGGCGTCAGTGATCTGAACTTGATGCGGCCGAGACGCTGCGGGCCAGCAGCGCGGCGGCTTCCGCCTGTCGGTGAGTGCCGGTCTTGGCCAGAATGCGTTTGAGGTGCGATCGGACGGTCGCCAGGCCCACACCCGTTTCGGCGGCGATCTCGTCCAGGGACGCGCCTCGTCCCAGAGCGGCGGCTACGACGCTTTCCGACCGGGTAAGGCCGAACAGTTCGCGCAGGCGCGCCGCCGCAAGGGGCGCTTCTGGGTCTCGGATATGGATCAGGACGGCCGGCTGCTGCAAGCCCGTCACTGACGCCGATGGAGGCAGCGGCGCGATTTCGAGCGCGAGCGGCGCGCGGTCGATGCGAGGAACGGAAAGGGCGCCGCCAGGCGCGCCGATCTTTCCCTGCGCGATATCGAGGCTTGCACGCAGCAAGGTCAGCAGGCGGTCATGCAGCCTCGGTTGGCGAAGGGCCAAGCGGCCTTGGACGACGCTCAACTCTATGTTCTCGCTGAACATCTGCCGGGCTGCGCGATTGGCGTGCAGAATGCGGCCGGCCGCGTCCAATATCAGCACGCCTGCGTCGAGGCGATCGAACGCATCCAGCATGGCGCGGCGCCCGCTCTGCGCCGCCGCCAGGCGCTGGCCTATGCGCAGGGCTCTCTGCAGGTGAGGCAATACCAGCGCTGCCTGACGGCGCTCAACCGCATCGTATGCGCCGGCCTCCCGCGGGCGATGGACGCCAAGCACGCCGATCGCGCCGTCGGCGGCCGGAAACACCGCCCCCAGCATATGATGGATATCCAGCCGGCTTAGCCATTCCTGATAAAAGCCGCTTCGCGCCTGCTCTTCCGGCGTAACCAGATCCTGGTCGGTAATGACCCTGGACAGGCCGTGGGCGACCGAGCGCGTCACCCACAGATCACGGCGATGCCAGTGGTCTGCCCAGGCCTGATCGCGCTCCGCCACGATCAGGTTGCCAGTGAATTCCAACAGCTCCACCCGCGCGCCTTCGCCGTGCAGTTTCAAGATCGTGCTGGTGGAGCCGAAGGCCTCGGCGATATGCGTCGCCATGCCCGCCCACTGGGCGTCGTCCAGGGCGGCGTCGTACAGCCGTCCCACAAGCCCGGAAACGCCCGCTGCGTCATAGAGGTCTGCGGACGGCATGTGCGCCTCCTTGATCCCGTCGGTCCCGGACGCGGGCGCCGGTCGCGCCCGCCAACTGCCAACGACGCCGATTTCTCCCCCATTTGGGGGACGAACGTCGTTCTTCGTCACCTTAACCATGGGCGTCGAGATTTTCAGGGGTAGGTCTGATGACGAAATCGGGAGCGATCACGGCGTTCCTGCCTGCGGTGATGCTCGCCGCGTGCGGTCAGGACGCCGCCAGCGCCGCGGGGGCGCCGACGAAATCCGGGGCGGCGGAGGCCTTTTCCGGCCTGCCGCTCAAGCGGGGCTACTACGTCGCCAGCGACACGCCCTGCGCCCGAGCTTCGAACGCCACGGTTTTGCTGCTGCGCCGTAACGGCGTCGGCGGGGCGCGAGACTTCTGCGAGTTCCGGAAGATCGAGCGGTTGGCCCCGAATACCTATCGGGTGACGGAGGCCTGCGGCGACCTGCAGGACCAGGCGCCGCCTGAGGTTGGCGTGACGACCTACACATTGTCCGGCGACACGGCGTTCACTTCGAAGAACGCCCACGGATGGGCGCACAGCGCGCGCTACTGCGCCCAATCGAGCCTGCCATCTCCGTGGCGCGAGAACGACATTCGGGACGTCACGGGCTGACCACCCTCGAGCGCAGGAGGACATGATGGCGCTTACGACCTTGAGCGGCGTCGCCAGCGGCATCCGCCATTCCACCGAGACGCGGGGATCCGTCGGACGCAACGGCGGTTCGATCGGCACCGGCCAGGTCATCGCCTTTCGCGTCGGCGAGCGATCGGCCCAGATCAAGCTGGTCGATGTTCCCGACATCCGGGATGGCGACGAGGTCACCCTGGCCGGCCGCGAGAAGAACGGCGTGTTCAAGGCCTTGGCGATGCGCAACGACGGAACGCGGGCCGTTTACAGCATACCGACCGTGGTCGGCTATCTGATGGGAGCCACGCTCGTCGCGCTCGGCCTGATGACGTTGTTCCTCATCGTCGGCGTTGTGTTCGTCGCCGGGGGCCTTTGGACGCTCTATGAGGCCTATGGTTACACGCGGGCGGCGAACATGCTCAAGGGGTGAGCCGATCCCGCCTATCGACCCCAGCCGCGAGTTTCGGCATAATCCGGCTATGCGTCACGCGCCCGCCCTGTCGAATTCCTGCGGTTCCTTCGGGGCCGTGCGTCTTCGCCTGGGCTGAATTCAAGCTCGCGAACGCCAGACCCCGCCGCATCGGCAGGGGTTCAGGCGACGCTGGACGAGCCTCCGCCGAGCGGCCTTAGCCCTCAAAAGGAAGCTCATGGAACCGCCCTACGAAATCCGCACCCCGCGCCTCCTGCTGCGCGAGTTCACGCCCGACGACGAGGCGGACGTCCACGCCTATGCCTGCGACCCGGCGACCGTCCGCTACATGGATTGGGGTCCGAACACCCTGGAGCAGACGCGCTTCTTTCTCGGCGAGGAGATCGCTCGCGCGCAGGTCAGGCCCCGCAGCCACATCGGTCTGGCTGTCCAGCATCTGGAGACCGGGAGCGTGATCGGTTCGATCCGCCTTGGCCTTTGGCCGCATCGTAACGCCGACATCGGCTACAGCTACGGTAGTCGGTGGTGGCGGCAGGGATACGGCTACGAAGCGGCCCGGGCCTTGGCCGACCATGCTTTCACGCAGTTGGACGTTCACCGCCTCTGGGCGACCTGCGACGTCCGCAACGCGGGCTCCTACGCCATCATGGAAAAACTCGGGATGCGCCGAGAAGGCGTCCTGCGCGCCAACCATCCGACCCGTGAGGGCGGTTGGCGCGACACCTATCTCTACGCCGTGCTGGCGCAGGAATGGGCGTCGCGCCCGCCGGTCACTTGAGCGGCTCGATCGCGGTGTCGGCGGCGTCTTGAGCCGCGTCGCCAGCGCTGGCCGCTACGTTTTGAGCGGACTGGGCGGTCTTCTCGGCCGCGTCCGCCGCGCGGTCGGCGGCGGTGCGGCCGGCCTGGGCGACGCTGGCGGCCGCATCGGCCGAAGCGCGGGTGGCGTCGGCGGCGGCCGACTGCGCCTGGGCGGCCATCGCCTCGGTGCGGCCGCTGTCGCGCGCGGCTTGCAGGTCGACCTCGCCGTTGCGGGTCTGGCCGAACAGGAAGAAGGCGCCGACCAGGGCGATGACGGCGACCAGCGCCGCCACCCACCAGCCGGAACTGCCGGAGCCGGAGCTCGCGGGCGCGGAGCGGATCTCTTCGCGCCGGATGGTCGCCGGCTGCTCGATCACCGTCCGCTCGACGGGTTCACTGGGATTGGCCATGGACGTTCTCCTCGGTCGTTGGCTTGCCCACCCTCGACCGCGGGGAAACGTCACGCACCTGCAGCGGTTCCTAGGCTCGCTTGAGCACCAGCGTCGCCCAGGCGTCGCGGTGCAACCGCCGGTGCAGGCGGAAGCCCTTGGAGAGATAGGCCGCCAGCACGCGCCGCTCCTGGGTGCGCAGCAGCCCGGACAGGATGGCGAAGCCGCCCGGCTTCAGCGCCTTCCTGATGTCCTGCGACAGCGCCACCAGCGGCGGCGCAAGGATGTTGGCGAACACCAGGTCGTAGGGCGCGGCCTGGCTTACCAGCCGGTGGCCCAGGCCCGAGGCGTGGACGAACCGCGCGGTCGACTTGTTGAGCTTGGCGTTCTCGTTGCTGATCCGCACCGAGGGGCCGTCGATGTCGGTGCCGACCGCCAGCTTGCTGCCGGTGCGCGCCGCGGCGATGGCCAGCACCCCGGTCCCGGCCCCGACGTCCAGCACCTTGTCGAACCGGCGGGCCTTGATCAGCTCGTCATAGGCGGTCAGGCAGCCGACGGTGGTGCCGTGGTGGCCGGTGCCGAAGGCCGCGCCCGCCTCGATGCGCAGGTTGACGGTGTTGGTCGGGGCCCGGCCCTTGTCGTGCGCGCCGAACACGAAGAAGCGGCCCGCCCGCACCGGCGGCAGGCCCGACAGCGCCATGGCCAGCCAGTCGGCGTCGGCCAGTTTCTCGACGACCGTCTTCATGCCCTTGTATTCGGCCAGCTTGGCGACGATCCCGTCGGCTTCCTCGCTGGTGGTGGGGAAGGCGTCGATGCGCCAGACGTCGTGGTCTTCGTCCTCTTCCAGGATGGAATAGGTGGCGCCCTCCAGCATCGGGTCGGCGTCGATGGCGGCGGCGGCGGCTTCGGCCACGGCGCGGGGACCGCGGGCGATGATCTGGACGGCGTCTTGGCTCATGGCCGCCCTTTAGAGGCGTGCGGCGCGAAACGCCAGAGCGCGCTTGGCCTCACCCGGCCTTGCGCCAGTCGGCCGGGCCGTCCTGCGGCTGCGGCGGCGGCAGCCAGATCTTCTCTTCGAACAGCGCCGGAACATAGGGCTCGGGCAGCTCGCCCTCCGCCCGCACGCTCGGCGGGGCGGGCAGGGCCATGGCGCTCGACTCCGGCCGCGGCCCCAAAGCGCGGGCCATGCAGGCGCTGGCCAGCACCCAGGGCAGGCTGTTGTGCGCGAGGATGAAGCTCTCCGACAGGATGGTCAGGCTGTAGACCGCCAGGAACAGCAGCGCGAAGTAGGAATCCTTCAGATAGTCGCGGCGCACCAGGCCCGCGATCATCGAACTGGCCAGCAGCGCCCCGAACATCGCCACGCCGATGGCGCCGAGCTGGATCTTCAGATCCAGCCAGCCGTTGTGGGCGGTCGGGACGACCCATTGCAGCTGCTCGCGGATCCAGTTGGCCGGCGCAGACTTCACGTCCCAGAATGCGGCGAAGCCATAGCCTAGCAGCGGCGCCTTGTCCGAAGCGCGCTCGACCAGCTGCCAGATCTGGGTGCGGCCGGTCAGGGTGGGGTCCTTGCCCAGCGCCTGGTAGAGCGCCTCGGGCGCCAGCACGACGACGGCGCCCAGCAGGGTCGCGAAGGTCACGCCGATCCACACGGCGGCGATCGCGCCGGCCGGGCCGCGCCGCATGAACGACAGCACCGAGACCCCGCACATCACCACCGCCAGGGCCAGGGCCGACGTGGCCGACCGGGTCATGACGATGAGGCCCACGCAGAGGACGAGCGTCGCAATCCACAGCGGCCGTCGTGGCGGGCTCAGGATCGCGGCGGTCACGGCGGCCAGGGCGCCGTAGACCATGGTCGCGCCCATCTGGTTCTTCTCGTACCAGAGCCCCCGCCACAGCCCGGCGTTGACGTCGTGGTGGACGCCCAGGCTCGGGACCGCCAAGCAGACGAAATAGCTGCCTAGCGCCAGGACCAGAAAGCTCCCGGCCAGCACTTCGGACAGCATCCGGCCGCTATAGGCCGCCGCCAGATAGAGCCCGAACAGGGTGGTGACGGCGACGGCGATCGCGCGACGCTCGCTGATCTGCGGGAACAGCGACCAGCTCGCCGAGGCGAAGGCCCAGCCGATCAGCAGGCCGAACATCGCCGCCGGCAGCCAGTACTGCGCCAGCTTCTGCACACGCAGCGCCGCCAGGGCCGCGATGAGGCCGTAGATCGGCAGCCACATCAGCCGCAGGACCGGATTGGAATCGCCGCCCGTCTGCAGCGGATCGAGCAGCGGGCCGACCAGCGCATTGGACATTGCGATGACGATCAGGGCGGTCGCGACCACTTCCAGCAGCCGTACCGCGGTAAGTGGCCTTCCCATGGTCCTGTCCCATTTCGGCGCAGCTGCCGCGGCGCAGGGACGAACTTTGCAATCGGTGAGCCCATTCGCGTACGGCCCGGGCTGGCCTCGCGGGCCGCGGCGCCGTAACGATCAGGCATGAGCAAGTATCTCCCGCTTTCCGAACATCTCGCCGGCCTCACGGCCGACCAGTGGCGCGCGACCTTCGCCGATATGGAAGCGGTGCTGGGCGCATCCCTGCCCAAGGCGGCCCGCCAGCCTGCCTGGTGGACGGGCGAGGGCAAGGCCCACCAGCGCGCCTGGCTCGACGCCGGCTGGCGGGTGTCGGACATCGGTCCTGGCGTGGTCGGCTTCCGCCGCATCGCCGCCCCGGACGCCGCCGACGTGCCGGAAGCTGAGCCCGAAATCTCGCCGCTCAAAGCTACGGGCCTGGCCCTGGCCGCTGGTGCGGCGGTTGCGGTGGTGGCCGGCCTGGGCGTTGTCGCCGTCAAAGCCGTGCGCAACCGCAGGGCCTAGGAAAAGCCGCCCTCCGCTCCGTCTTTGGCGGAGCAAGGTGCGCCCGGTTGCTTCCCCCTCCGTCTCGGCGCCTTGCGCCGAACCACGTCCCTCAAAAGGGGGAAGGATCTACTCCGCCTCAGGCCTTCTCGACGAACGAGTCGATGACCTTCTTCTCGCCGGCCTTGTCGAAGGCGACCGTCAGCTTGTTGCCGTCCACCGATTTCACCGACCCGTAGCCGAACTTCTGGTGGAACACGCGCTGGCCGCGCTTGAAGTCGCTGGCGGCGGAGGATTCCGACACCACCAGCCGGCCTTCGCCCTCGATCACCGCCCCGCGGCCGGGATGGCTGCCGTGGAAGTTCCGTTCCTGGGCGCGCTTCCAGCCGGGCGAGGAGTAGCCGGCGCCGAAGCTCGGGCTCGCGTCCCAACGGCTGCCGTGCTGCTGCTGCATGCCCGGCCCGCCGCCGTAGTAGCCGGTCTCGGAACTGGCCTCGACATTGGCCAGCGGCAGTTCGTCGACGAACCGGCTCGGCAGTTGACTGGTCCAGCGGCCATAGACCTGGCGGTTGGCGGCGAAGGAGATCCGCGCCTCCTCGCGGGCCCGGGTGATGCCCACATAGGCCAGCCGCCGCTCCTCCTCGAGGCCCTTCTCGCCCTTGTCGTCCATGCTGCGCTGGGAGGGGAACACCCCTTCCTCCCAGCCGGGCAGGAAGACCAGCGGGAACTCCAGCCCCTTGGCCGAGTGCAGGGTCATGATCTGCACCGCGTCGGCCTGCGGCCCGCGGTCCATGTCCATCACCAGCGACACGTGCTCCAGATAGGATTCCAGCGTGTCGAAGCTCTGCATCGACTGGACCAGTTCCTTCAGGTTCTCCAGCCGGGTCTGGGCGGTCGGCGTCTTGTCCAGCTTAAGGGCGTCGGTATAGCCGCTCTCCTCCAGCACCTGCTCGGTCAGGCGCGCGTGGTGGATCGCCTGGGCTTGGCCGCGCCAGCGGTCGACGTCGCGGATGAAGTTCGACAGCGCCGTGCGCGTGCGCCCGGCCAGCTCGTCGGTGCCGATCGCCTCGCGTGCGGCCTGCATCACCGGCACGCCGTTCAGCCGGGCGATCTGCAACAGCTTCTGCACCGTGGTGTCGCCGATCCCGCGCTTGGGCACGTTGACGATCCGCTCGAACGCCAGGTCGTCGTCCGGCGACTGGATCAGCCGCAGATAGGCGTGGGCGTCGCGAATCTCGGCCCGCTCGAAGAACCGCGGGCCGCCGACCACCGTGTATGGGATCTGCAGCATCACGAACCGCTCTTCGAACGCTCGCATCTGGAACGAGGCCCGCACCAGGATGGCGATGTCGCGGTACTTGCGCGGGTCCTTCTCGGTCCCGCCCTTCCTGGCGCGCTCGATCTCCTCGGCGATCAGCCGGCTCTCGGCCTCGCCGTCCCAGACTCCGCGCACCACGACCTTCTCGCCGTCGTTGCTCTCGGTCCAGAGCGTCTTGCCCAGGCGCCCCTTGTTGGCGGCGATCAGGCCCGAAGCCGCGGCCAGGATGTGGCTGGTCGAGCGGTAGTTTCGCTCCAGCCGGATCACCGTCGCGCCGGGGAAGTCCCGCTCGAAGCGCAGGATGTTGTCCACCTCCGCACCCCGCCAGCCATAGATCGACTGGTCGTCGTCGCCCACGCAGCAGACGTTCTGCCGTTTCTGGGCCAGCAGCCGCAGCCACAGGTACTGGGCGACGTTGGTGTCCTGGTACTCGTCCACCAGCACGTATTTGAACCGCTCGTGGAAGTCGGCCAGCACGTCCGGGTTGGCCATGAACAGCGTCAGATTGTGCAGCAGCAGGTCGCCGAAGTCGCAGGCGTTCAGCACCCGCAAGCGTTCCTGGTACATCCGGTACAGCGCCGGGCCCTTGCCGTTCGCGAACTCACGGCCTTCCGACGGCGGCAGCCGGTCGGGCGTCCAGCCGCGGTTCTTCCAATGGTCGATCATCCCGGCCAGCGCCTTGGGCGTCCAGCGCTTGGCGTCGACGTTCTCGGCCTCCAGCACCTGCTTGATCAGCCGCTCCTGGTCGTCGGTGTCCAGGATGGTGAAGTTCGACTTCAGCCCCACCAGCTCGGCGTGCCGGCGCAGGATCTGGGCGGCGACGGAGTGGAAGGTGCCCAACCAGCGCAGCCCCTCGGCCGAGGGACCGATGATGTGGGTGATCCGCTCGCGCATCTCCTTGGCGGCTTTGTTGGTGAAGGTGACGACCAGCAGCTCCCAGGGCTTGGCGCGTCCCGTGGCCAGGATATGCGCCAGGCGCGTGGTCAGCACTCGGGTCTTGCCGGTCCCCGCCCCGGCCAGGACCAGCACCGGCCCCTCGGTCGCCTCGACCGCCGCCCGCTGTTCGGGGTTCAGGCCGGTGAGATAATCGGGGCCGCGCACGCGGGCCAGGTCGCTGACCCGCGGGGCGGGCAGGGCGTCGTCGAAGGGGTTCTCGAATGATTCAGGCGAAGACATCGGAACATATGTAGCACACGCAGCGCGCGGCTTAAGGCCGGAACCGCCCTCGCGAAGCGTTCGTTCATCGCAGGTCGAGGAACCAAGCTGAGGAGGCCAAGCATGGCCCAGAACTCCGGTAGCGGCTCCACGCCCTGGCTCGCCTTCCTGGTGGGCGGCCTGCTCGTGGCGGTCGCGGTGATCGCCTACTTCCTCTATGCTGGCGGCTCGCCCCGGCCGCAGATGCCCCGCAGCGTCGATGTCGACGTCAACGTGCCCAAGCCGCCCGCCCTCCCGGACGCGCCGCTGCCTGCTCCGAAGTAGCCGATGGACGAAGACCAGCCGCCGCCTCGCCGCCCCATTCCGCTGACGCTCTGGGCGCTGCTGGGATTCTTGCTCGTGCTGGGCTTCCTGTTTGCGATGCGCGAGCTGAACGCGCCGGGTCTGGGCTAGGGGACAAAGCTTAGGTCGACGGCCATGGCTATTTAGATGCTCCCCAGTTGGGGGAGCTCCCGGCCGAATGGCCAGGAGAGGGGGACTTACGACTCCAGGGCCTGACGGATCGTCGCGGTCGCAGCGTCGATGTCCTCAGCTCCCCCGGTGGGGGAGCATCTGAATTCCTCACCCCTTCACGAAGGCCAGCGCGTTCACCCGGCAGGCCGAGGCGAGGGGGCGTTCGCCGCGGCCCTCGTCGATCTGGGCGATCAATCCGGCCAGGCTGACTCCGCGCGCGGCGGCCATCTCGTCCAGCACGGCCCAGAACTCCGGCTCCAGCGCTATGGAGGTGGCGTGGCCCGAGAGCAGGATCGAACGTTTTTTCAACGAAGGCATGGCCTTTTGTGGCTCAAGCCGCACCTCGCGGCCAAGTGGTCAATTGACCGCTTGCCAAAAGATGACGCCTGCGTCATTTTCAATCCGAACACTGTTAGCATTGAAGGCTCCTCCCCATGGCCATGACCGCCGACGCTCTCGACGCCCCGATCTTGCGCCAGGCTGCGCCGTCCGCCGACGTGCGCCTGCCCAGGCCCCGCCTGCAGTGGGGCGCGGCGCTGAAGGCCTTGCAGCGCCTGCTGAACGACAAGGAAGACACCGGCCAGGTGTTCGAGATCATGCGGGCCCTGAACGGGACCTCGACCGCCCGCTGTTACGAGCGGCTGCTGACCACCGCGCGGGGCGGCCGCATCGCTTATGAGCGCCAGGAAATGGCCGACAAGCTGATGGACGACGCCTGGCTCGACTCGCTGCCGGTCGGCAGCGTCGGCGCGGCCTATCGCGACTTCATCCGCTCGGAGGATCTCTCGGCCGAAGGCCTTGCCGAGGTCAGCCGCATCGAGGGCGCCGAGGTCGATATTCAGCACCCCTACGCCTGGATGGGCCGTCGCACCCGCGACGTCCACGACATCTGGCACATCCTGTCCGGCTATCACCGCGACGGCCTGGGCGAGGCCTGTCTGGTGGCTTTCTCCTACGCCCAGACCAAGGGCCTGGGCTGGGCGCTGATCGCGCTGGGCGCCATGTCGCGTTCGCGCGGCGCGAACTATCCGTACAACAAGGCGATCTGGCAGGGTTACAAGCGCGGCAAGGCCGCCGCCTGGCTGCTGGGCGAAGACTACGAACGCCTGATGGCAGAGCCGCTGGAGAGCGCCCGCAAGCGCCTGGGCATCACCCCGGCCACCATCTACGACTCCATCCCGCCGGAAGCCCGCGACGCGGCCGTGCCGAAGCGGGTCTGAGCCATTCGCGTCGCGCGCCGTGGGGCGGCGCGCGGATGCGAGGGCGGGGGAGTGTCGAGCCTTCCCCGCCCGCGTTGTCTACTCGTCGTCGGTTTCCCGCTTGGCGCCGTCCAGAGCCCGCTCGGCCTTCTCGGCCTCCGCCCTTTCCAGATCCTTCTGGCCCTTGGTGCGGCCGAAGCTTGCGCGATTTTCGCGCGCCTGCGCCTTGGCCTGCGCCCTTTCCCGAGCCTTCCTGACCTTGTTCAGGTTCACCACTTCGCCCATGGCCATATCTAAGCCACGCCCGGCGGGCCGCGATAGCCCCCGCTGCACGCGAGTGGGCGAACGTTGTTCTACTTTTCCGCGCCGCTGAACGCGGCTAAGCCTTGGCGCAGGCACTGGATCGGGGCGGCCGTTGGCGACCAGCTTCCTTGAAAATGCGATCACCCGCGTGCGCTCCTGGCCGGCGCGGGCCTTGCCGGTGGCGGTCGCCCTTGCGGGAGTGGCCGCGACCCTCGTCGTGTCCCTTGCGCTGGAGCAAGGCCGCGAGGCGCGCGCCCAGCTTCAGTTCGACGCCCTGGCAGACCAGGCCAACGACGCGGTCAGCCGACGGCTGGAGACTTATGTGGCGGTGTTGCGCGCCGGCTCCGGCCTGTTCGCCGCCAGCGACGAGGTCGACGCGCGCGAGTTCCGCGCCTTCGCCGAGCGGGTCGAGCTGACCCTCCGCTATCCCGGCATCCAGGGCATTGGCTATTCGATCCGCGTCCCGACGGGCGGGGAGGGCGCGCTGCTCGCCCGGCTCAAGGCCGAGGGCGTCCCTGAGTTTGGAGCCCTCCGCCCCCGCACCCCCGGGGAAACGCACGCGATCATCTATCTGGAGCCGCTGGACCTGCGAAACCGGCGTGCGCTGGGCTTCAACATGCACGCCTTTCCGGTGCGGCGCGAGGCGATGGACCGGGCTCGCGACACCGGCCTGCCGGCGCTGTCTGGCAAGGTCGAACTGGTCCAGGAGTTCGGCCAGGACAAGCAGGCCGGCTTCCTGATCTACGAACCGGTCTATCGCGGCGGCGTCACGCCCCGCACCATCGCCGAGCGGCGCGAGAAGCTGGAGAGCTTCGTCTATGCCCCGTTCCGCGCCGGCGATCTGCTGGGCGCCGTGCTGCCGACCGCGAAGGTCGCCGGCTTCGACTACCTGGTCTACGACGGCGCGCCGTCGCCGCGGAACTTGCTGCACCGCTCGGCCGAGTCTTCGCCGATGCGCGGCGGCGCAACGGCCACCCGCCGGCTCGACGTCGGCGGGCGCACCTGGACCATCGTCTACCGCGCCCGCGCAGACTATGACCACGGCGCCGACGGCGGACTGACCGTTGTCTTTGTCGCCGGCGGGTTGCTGGCGACCCTGCTGCTGACCCTGGCCGCCTGGCGTCAGGCCCACGCCCGGCTGGCGGCCGAGCGCGAGGTGGTGGCCCGCATCGCCGCCGAGGCGCGACAGAAGCTGTTGCTCGACGAGTTGAACCACCGGGTGAAGAACACGCTCGCCACCGTCCAGTCGATCGCCGCCCAGAGCCTGCGTCACGGCCAGGACGTCGGCAGCGTACGCCAGAGCTTCGAGGCGCGGCTGATCGCGCTTTCCAAGGCCCACAACCTGCTCACCCGCGACAACTGGAGCGGCGCTGGCCTGGCCGAACTGCTCCAGACCGAGCTCGCCCCCTATGGCGGCGAGAGCGGCGAGCGCGTCTCCATCGCGGGTGAACGGGTCTGGCTGGGACCCAACACCGCCGTCGCCCTCGGCATGGCCTTTCACGAGCTGGCCACCAATGCGGTGAAGTACGGCTCGCTGTCGAACGAGGCCGGCCGTGTGCATGTGACCTGGAGCGTCGGCGCCGGGGGCGGGGGGCTGGCCCAGGGGCCGCGCCGCCTGCGCATCGTGTGGCGCGAGCAGGGTGGCCCGCCGGTGGTCGCGCCAGAACGCCGGGGCTTCGGCTCGCGGGTGGTGGTCGGCGGTCTGGCCCATCAGCTCGATGGCGTCGTCGACCTCGATTTCGCGCCCGGCGGGGTGGTCTGCACCATCGCCTTCACCCTGCCGCCCGCCGGGGTGGAAGAGGAGATGATGGATCTTGGCTCGGCGGCTTGAGACGCCGGCCTGAATTTGCGGCCAAGCTGAAACCCGCGATGGCGCCGCCCGTTTTCCTGCAACCCCGAAACGCAGAACAGGAGAACGCCATGAACCCCGGCATCCGCGAGCATATGGAAGTTATCGGTTCGGACGGCGGCCATGTGGGCCGGGTCGACCATGTGGTGGGCGAGGAGATCGAACTTGCCAAGCTGGATCTCGGCGCCGGCCTCAAGCACCACCTTATCCCGTTGACCTGGGTCGATGACGTCGTCGACGACAAGGTGCGCCTGAACATCACCAAGGAGGCCGCCAAGGCCGCCTGGCGCGAAAAGCACTGATGCGATTGCGGGTCCGGGTCGCACCGGGCCCGCAGCATCTATACGGCGAAGAATCCCTGTTCGCCGCTTACCCGCACCTGACAGGGACGTCCTTCGTCCTGCAATTTGCGAGCTTGCTTGTTGGCCGCGGCTTTTGCGATTTCCTTGTCTGGGGAGTGGCCGAAATGATCGCCATCCACGCGGGGGGCGGCATTTCCGGCTTTTCGAAATATTTCTTGTGCCGCGCCGTAAAACCCGCCACTCTGAGAAGATCAAAATTCGTTTTGGCTCGCTGCCGATCTACCGTTGCTCAATGCTGACGCTTCGGAAAATGCGTTCGACCCTCTCCGAAAATTTGATCTCAAACCCACTAGCGGGTGAGAGAACTGATGTCCGAAAGGGACGACAAATATGACTATCGGTGTTGTGAAGTGGTTCAACGCGACCAAGGGCTTCGGCTTCATTCAGCCGGAAGACGGCGGCAACGACGTCTTCGTGCACATCTCGGCCGTTGAGCGCGCCGGCATGGCCACCCTGCAGGAAGGCCAGAAGGTCAGCTTCGAGCTGGAACAGGACCGCCGCAGCGGCAAGATGTCGGCCGGCCAGCTCCAGGCCGTCTGAGCCCCAGGCTCCGCAGAATCGGAAGCGGCCCGGAGCAATCCGGGCCGTTTTTGTTTGACACCTCGGCGGGCCATACCGCCGACTGCGCCGTCGCAATGTGGGAACAGGCGCAATGAATGAACGACGCGCGCCCCGACTGGCAGTTCTCATCGACGCCGATAATGCGTCGCCCCGTATCGCCGGGGGGCTTTTCGAGGAGATCGCCAAGATCGGCGAGGCCAGCGTCAGGCGCATCTATGGCGATTTCTCCAGACCCAATCTTAAGGGCTGGGCCGACATCCTGGCGGCCTACGCCATCATGCCACACCAGAATTTCGCCAATACGGTGGGCAAGAACGCATCTGACATCGCGTTGGTCATAGATGCGATGGATCTACTGCATAGCGGTCGTTTCGACGGCTTCTGCCTGGTGTCGTCCGACAGCGACTTCACACGCCTTGCGGCGCGAATCCGCGAGCAGGGGACCGACGTTTACGGCTTTGGCGAACAGAAGACGCCAGAGAGTTTCCGCCAAGCGTGCCGGCGCTTCATCTATACGGAGAACCTGTTGCCGGATGCTCCGTCGGTGGACCGGCCGGCCTCCAAGGCCGCGCTTCTGCCGCTGGCGGAAGCCGGCAAACTCCTGCGGACGGCGATCGGGCAGTTGGACGACGCTGGAGGCTGGGCGCCGCTGGGCCGCGTCGGCCAGCAACTGGCGATCCTCGCCTCTGATTTCGACGTGCGAAGCTATGGCTACGGCAAGCTCAGCGACCTGGTTCAGCACGTCGATAGCATTGAGTCCAAGCGCGAGCCCAGCGGCCCGATTTATGTTCGCTTGAAGCCGGCCAAGCCCTCACGCCCCCGAACATGAAAAACGGCCCGGATCGCTCCGGGCCGTTTCTGTCGATCGAGACCGAGCCCCGAACCTACTTCACGTTGGCGCAGAAGCGCTGGATGCGGGTGCAGGCGTCTTCCAGCACCGCGTTCGAGGTCGCGTAGCTGATGCGGAAGAATGGCGAGAGGCCGAAAGCCGCGCCGAACACCACCGAGACGCCTTCCTGTTCCAGCAGTTCCACGGCGAAGTCCTGGTCGCTGCCGATCACCTTGCCGCTGGGCGAGGTCTTGCCGATCAGCTGCTCCACCGACGGATAGACGTAGAACGCGCCTTCCGGGGTCGGGCACTTGATGCCGTTGGCCTGGTTCAGCATCGAGACCACCAGGTCGCGGCGGCCTTCGAACAGCTTGGCGTTCGGCTTGATGAACGCCTGGGTGCCGTTCAGCGCCTCGACCGCGGCCCACTGCGAGATCGACGAGGGGTTCGAGGTCGTCTGGCTCATCACCTTGGCCATCGACTTGATCAGGGCTTCCGGCCCGGCCGCATAGCCGATCCGCCAGCCGGTCATGGCGTAGGCCTTCGAAACGCCGTTCATGGTGAGGGTGCGGTCATAGAGCGCCGGCTCGACCTGGGCGATGGTCCAGAACTGGAAGTCTCCGAACACCAGGTGCTCGTACATGTCGTCGGTCAGGATCCAGACATGCGGATGGCGCAGCAGCACGTCGGCGATGCCGCGCAGCTCGTCCTTGGTGTAGGCCGCGCCCGACGGGTTCGACGGCGAGTTCAGGAACACCCACTTGGTCTTCGGCGTGATCGCCGCTTCCAGGTCCGCCGGCTGCAGTTTGAAGCCCGTGGCGTCCGAGGTGGCCACGGCCTTCGGCGTGCCGCCGGCCAGCAGCACGATGTCCCAGTAGCTGACCCAGTACGGGGTCGGGATGATCACCTCGTCGCCCGGGTTCAGGGTCGAGAGCATGGCGTTCCAGATCACCGGCTTGCCGCCCGGCGACACGTTCACCTGGCTGGCCTTGTAGGTCAGGCCGTTCTCGCGCTGGAACTTGGCGACGATGGCTTCCTTCAGCTCCGGAATGCCGTCGACGTTGGTGTACTTGGTCTTGCCGTCGCGGATCGCCTTGATGGCGGCTTCCTTGACGTTCTCCGGGGTGTCGAAGTCGGGCTCGCCCGCCGCCAGCGAAATCACGTCCCGGCCCTGCGCTTTCAGTTCCCGGGCTTTCGCGTCGGCCGCCAGGGTGGCGGACGGCTTAACGCGGGCGAGCGCGGCGGATTCGAGCGACATGGCGGGGGAACTCCCGGGTCAGGTTGAATGGAAACGGGCGGGGTTTAGCCCAAGGCCGCGCAAAGGCAAAGGCAGGAACGGCGCGGTTTCACGACCGTTTATCGCTCCATGACCCTGTCGCGCCCCGTCGCCTGTCTCGCCCTTCTGCTCAGCCTCGCCGCCTGCGGGGAGCGCCAGGCGGCGGTCGTCGCGCCGGTCGCGGTGAAGACCGCGCCCCATTCCTCCTATGTCGGCCGCTGGGCGGTCTCGCTGGCCGGTTGCCAGGCCGGCGCGTGGGAATTCGCCAAGGATCGGCTGAGCACGGCCGGAGAGGTCGCCTGCACCTTCGCCAAGGTCGCCCCGACGCCGGCCGGCTACACCGTCCAGGCCGAGTGCGCCGCGCAAGGACCGCAGACGCCCCAGACCTTCACCCTGACCTTCGCCGGCGTGGGCGCCGCCGAAACCATGACTGTGGCCGGCGGTCCGTGGAGCGGGCCCGTCGCCCTGGTGCGTTGCCCCGTGGGCTGATTGCGTTTTTTCTGCGCGGCGATGTCGATCCGGCGCGGCCTGGTTCGTCGTTCAGGAAATCGGGACATTTCGCGGGCGCTTTGCGCGCGGCTCGCCAGGAGGACCACCCATGCGCTTCATGTTCATCATCAAGTCGGCCGACACCAGCCCGCCGACCCCGGAACTGCTGGAGGCGATGGGCAAGCAGGCAGAGCAGGAGATCAAGGCCGGCCGCATGCTCGACACCGGGGGCCTCGCGCCGCTGCAGGTCAGCAGCCAGGTCACCCTGACCGCCGGCAAGATCGACGTGGTCGACGGGCCGTTCGTCGAGGCCAAGGAGATGATCGGCGGCTACGCCATCTTCGAGATGCAGAGCCAGGAAGAGGCGATCGCCGGGGCGGTGAACTTCCTGCAGCTGCACAAGGACCACCAGCCGGGCTGGGAAGGGACCTGCGAGATCCGCGCGATCTTCAGCGGCGACGAGCCCGACGCCACCTGCAACGTCGCCTCGCCGGCCCTGGCTTGAGCCTGACGGCCGAAACCCACCGCGCGATCCTCGCCGTCTGGCGGATCGAGCAGCCACGCCTGATCACCGGGCTGGCGAGGATGCTGCGCGACATTCCGCTTGCCGAGGAACTGACCCAGGAAGCGCTGGTCACGGCGCTCGAGCGCTGGCCGCAGACCGGCGTGCCCGAGCGGCCGGGGGCCTGGCTGATGGCGACGGCTCGCCGCCGCGCGCTCGACCACCTGCGCCGCCGCAAGATGCTGGCCCGCAAGCACGATCAGGTCGCCTGGGAGCTGGAGGACGCGCAGAACGCCATGCCCGATCTCGACGCATCCCTGGACGATGACATCGGCGACGAGATGCTGCGGCTGATCTTCACCGCCTGCCATCCGCGCTTGTCGCAGGAGGCCCGCGCGGCCCTGGCGCTGCGTATGATCTGCGGCCTGACCACCGAGGAGATCGCCCGCGCCTTTCTTCAGCCGGTCGCCACGATCGGCCAGCGCATCGTGCGGGCCAAGAAGACGCTCTCGGACTCCGGCCTGGCCTACGAGACACCGCGCGGCGAGGAGCTGGCCCAGCGCTTGGCCTCGGTGCTGGAGGTCGTCTACCTGATCTTCAACGAGGGCTACACCGCCGCCAAGGGCGACGACTGGCTGCGGCCCCAGCTCTGCGCCGAAGCCCTGCGCATGGGGCGCGTCCTGGTCGCCGTCGCCCCGACCGAGCCGGAGGCCTACGGCCTGCTGGCGCTGATGGAGCTGAACGCCAGCCGCACCGCCGCCCGCACCGACGCCGAAGGCCAGCCTATCCTGCTGATGGACCAGGATCGCAGCCGCTGGGATCAGCTCCAGATCCGCCGCGGGCTCAAGGCGCTCGCCCGCGCCGCCGAATTAGGCGGGCAGGGCGGCGCCTATGCGCTCCAGGCCGCCATTGTCGCCTGTCATGCCCGCGCCGAGCAGCCGCAGGACACCGACTGGATACAGATCTCGGGTCTCTACGGGCGCCTGGCAGAGTTGACCGGCTCGCCGGTGGTGGAGCTGAACCGCGCCATCGCGGTCGGCATGGCCGATGGGCCAGCGGCGGGCCTGGCCATCCTCGACACGCTCGCCGAACACCCGGCCATGCGCGCCTACCACCTGCTGCCCAGCGTCCGCGGCGACCTGCTGTTCCGCCTCGGCCGTCATGGCGAAGCCAGGGAGGCTTTCGAGGCCGCCCTCGCCCTCGCCGCCAATCGACGCGAGCAGGACCTTCTGCGCCGCCGCGCCGCCGAGGCCGCCGCCCTCATCCCAGCCAGGAGCTAGCCAGGGCGAGCCTAGGCCGCCACGCCCGCTAGGTCCGCCAACGCCACGTGCCCGCGGAAGCCGCCGGCCCCCTTGGGCGTCTCGCCGGCCTCGATGGCGTGGGCGAAGATCACCGCGGGGTCGGCCTCCAGCTTGTCGAACAGTCGCTGCAGGCGCGGATAGTCGGCCCGGTCGATCACGTCGTGATACTTTGTCCACCGGGCGATCCCGGCGAAATAGGCGTCGGCCAGGGTCTTCTGCTCGCCCAGCAGCCAGGGCTTGTCGCCGAGCAGCGCCTCGAGTTCAGCGTGTACGGCGACGACCTTGGCCGCGCCATAGGCCCGCAGCGCGGCCTTCTCGCCCGGCTCCATGGCGTGTTCCAGCGTCCGCCAAAGCGGGCTGAAGGACCCGAAGAAGCTGGTGTTCAGATAGGCCAGCATTTCGTTCAGCCGGTCGAAATCGCGTGTCCCCTGGGCGAATGCGATGCCGCTTTGCGGGCTGCGCGCGGCGATGTGGTTCAGGATCGCCATGCTCTCGCTCAGCGTCTCGCCTGCCTCGGTCAGCAGGGCGGGCGTCGCCCCGACCGGATTGATCGCCCTGAACGCCGGGCCGCTGACTTCGCCTGGCATTTCGATGCGGCTGAGCCGATAGGGCAGGCCCGACCATTCCAGGGCCACGATCGTGGCCTGACCCGATTGGGTGATCCGGGTTCAATGTTAGTGCATGGCTGGCTCTGAGGCCATGGTTGGGGTGGGCGAGCGCGCGCCCTCAACAGCTGGCGCGCTCGCCCATGGCACGATGGTTCCAC
>NZ_JAYRSU010000003.1:0-300195 GCF_041919955.1 Phenylobacterium sp.
TGGGGAAGTGCGGCCGTAGCCGCTCCATCTGCTCGTCCGTCAGCCAATACAGGTCGCTCATATCCAATCTCCTTGCAGAGCCTGAATCAGATCGAGCGCATCACATCAATGGGTCCTGAGCCTAAGGAAGACGGCTACAATCCGAAGGTCAACGTCTCGTATGACCTGACCGACGACTTCCTGGTCTACGCCCAGGCCGCGCGCGGCTTCCGCTACGGCGGCATCAACACCCCGGTTCCGAAGGACGTCTGCGCCGCTGAGTTGGCCGACTTCCAGCGCACCGGAACCGACCCGAACGTGTTCTCGGCCGACAAGCTGTGGAACTACGAAGTCGGCGGCAAGGGAACCCTGGCGGACGGCCGCATCCGCGTGAACGGTTCCTACTTCCACCTGGTGTGGGACGACATGCAGACGGCCCGCCGTCTGGACTGCGGCTTTGGTTTCCGCGAGAACGTCGGCGGCGCGGTGTCGGACGGCGTGGAACTGGAAGTCGTGGCCCATCCCATCGACGGCCTGACCCTCACGGCCGGCGGTTCCTACATCAATTCGCGCCTGTCGCGCGACGTGGTGAACCTGAAGGCCAAGAAGGGCGACAAGGCGCCGTTCGTGCCGGAGAAGACCTTCAACGCCTCGGCGGAATATAACTTCCCGCTCACCGGCACGATCGACGCCTTCGTCTACGGCAACGTCCAGTACATGGGCGAGCGCGCCACCGAGTTCAGCCCCTCCCAGGCGGCCTATCGCAAGATGGACGCCTACACCCTGGTTAACCTGCGCGCTGGCGTGAACTACGGAAACGTCGAGTATTCGGTCTACGCCAACAACGCCTTCGACGATCGCGGCGTTATCCGGGCCATGCCTGCCAGCCCGTTCGATCCGGAAGCGCGTATCCGCGTGACGCCGCGCACGATCGGAGCCAATGTGCGGATGACGTTCTAGTCGTCCGGGGCCGGCGGGTTCGCCCGTCGGCCCTTTTTGTTTGCGAGGACATATGAGCCTGATCCGCCGCGCCGTCCTCGGCGCCACGCTCGCCCTGGCCGTGGGAGGGCTCGCCCAGGCTGCAGCGCCCGCGGTGGTCCCTGTGGTGATGACCACCGACCTGGGCGTGGTCGAACTCGACCTCTATCCCGCCAAGGCGCCGGTCACTGTCGCCAATTTCCTGCGCTATATCGACGAGGGCCGCTTCACGGGCGCGCGCTTCTATCGCGTCGTGCGCTCCGACACCGATCCGAATTTGAAGGCCCCGATCCAGGTGATCCAGGGCGGTATCGACGACGAGGCTCACCGCGGCCAGATGCTGCCGCCGATCGCGCACGAGACCACGGCGACAAGCGGGATTTCCCACACCGACGGCGTCATCTCCATGGCCCGCGACGGCCCGGGCACGGCGACCTCGGAGTTCTTCATCACGGTCGGCGACAACCGCGCCCTCGACTTCGGGGGGCTGCGCAATCCGGACGGGCAGGGCTATGCGGCTTTTGGCCGGGTGACCCAGGGCATGGACGTCGTGCGGAAGATCCAGGGCCAGCCCTCGAACGCGCCCACCGACGTCGTCTATGTGAAGGGCCAGATTCTGGAACGCCCGGTCCAGATCCTGTCGATCAAGCGCAAGTGAGAGCCCCTATGCCCCGCAAGTTCCTCATCGCCGCCGGCCTGACGCTCGGCCTCGCGTTCGCCGGTCCGGCCCTGGCCGACGACCGTGCGGCCATCGCCAAGGTGCTGGCCGATTCCAGCGCCGGCTGGACCCGCGGCGACCTCGACGCCTTCATGGCCAGCTACGAGAAGGCGCCGCAGATCAACTATGTCAGCGGTGGCAAGGTCATCCAGGGCTTCGACGCCATTCGCGCGACCTACGCCCCGCGCTTCGCCGATCCAAAGGCGATGCCGCCGCTCTCGACCGAGATCGTCGACTTCGACCCGCTGGGTAAGGACTACGCTGCGGTCGTCGGCCGCTTTCACCTGAAGATGCCGGACGGAACCGACGCGACAGGGCTCTTCAGCCTGATCTTCCACAAGACCAAGGACGGCTGGCGGATCGTTTCCGATCATTCGAGCTGACCCATGCGGTTCATCGACCACGACGAGGTGGCCAGGCGACTGACCTATGAAGTCGCCATCCCCATCGTGCGCGAGGCGATGATCGCCTTCTCCACCGGGCAGACGCGGCAACTGCTGCGCTCGATCATTCCACTGGCCCAGGGCAGGATGTTTGGGATCATGCCCGGCGCGCTCGGCGAGCGCGCGCCCTTCGGTGCGAAGATCATCAGCGTCTACCCGGAGAACTTCGAAGCCGGACTACAGTCGCATCAAGGCGTCATCGTCCTGTTCGAGCCGGAGAGCGGCGCGCCGGTCTGCGTCGTCCACGCGGGGGAAGTCACAGCCATCCGCACAGCCGCGGCCAGCGCGGTGGCCACCGACGCGCTCGCCCGGCCGGACGCCTCGCGCATGGCCATCCTCGGCTATGGCGAGCAGGCCCGGACCCATCTGCGGGCCATCGCCAAGGTGCGCGCCCTCGATAACGTGCTGGTATGGGGGAGGGCGCCTGAGCGCGCCGAGGCTTTCGCCCGCGAGATGTCCGCCGAAATGGGCCTCCAGGTCGGCGCGGCGCCTGACGTGCAGGCGGCGGTCGCGCAGGCCGATATCGTCTGCACCGTGTCAGCCGCCAGCGAGCCGATCCTCAAGGGAGGGTGGCTGCCGCCCGGCGTCCACGTCAACCTTGTCGGCTCCAGCCGCGCTGGCCCTGCGGAGGCCGACGATGACGTCGTGCGCCGCTCGCGCTTCATCGCCGACAGCCGCGAGGGCGTGATCGCCCAGGGGGCCGAGTTCCTCAACGCCAAGGCCGCCGGCGTGGTCGGCGACGATCATGTAGTCGGCGAGATCGGCCAAGTGCTGGCGGGCCAGATCGATGGGCGGCAAAGCCGCGAGCAGATCACGGTCTACAAGTCGCTGGGCCACGTCGTGCAGGACCTGGCCAGCGCCTGGGCGCTTTATCGGGAAGCGATCTAGCTGGAGGGCCTCGGCGGCCCGGCTTTGCGCGCCCTGGCGACTTCACGGGCCAACCGGCGGTCGTCCAGACCGCCCTGGATCAAGTGCGGGCCGACCAGATAGGCCGGCGTGCCCTTCAAGCCGAGTGCGAAGGCCTGGGCCGCATGTCGATTCAGTTGCTCGTCGATGTCGCGGGCATGCTCGGCCATGTCGCGCGTCAGCTGGTCCGCGTCCAGGCCGGCGCGGCGGGCGACCTCAGGCAGCCGATCGGCCGTCAGAGGCGCAGGATCGCTCATCAGGGCGCGATGCAGGGCCAGGTACTTGTCCTGGCGCTGCGCCGCCAGCGCCGCCTGCGCGCCCAGTCGCGAGGCCTCGCCTAGGATCGGCCAGTCCTTGAAATGCACCCGCACACGAGGATCGGCGGCCAGCAGCCGCTCCAGCGCCGCGTCCGTGCGTCGGCAGATGGGGCAGCGATAGTCGGTGAACACCACCACGATCACATCGGCGTCCGCCGCTCCGGCGCGCGGCGTGCCGGCGTCTCTCAGGACCGATTCCACGACCGGTGTGAGGCGCACGACCACCGGCGGCGGCCCCTGCAGGCGCAGGACGAACGCGATCAGCGCCCCGACGCCGGCCAGCACCGCCAGGGTCAGCAGCGGAGAGGCCTCCGCGGCCTTCGACGCGCGCTTAAGCAGGTGCGCGAACGTCACGGGCGGCTCCGGCGATGTCGGTGAGAAATGGTGGATGCGACAGGGATTGAACCTGTGACCCCCTCGGTGTGAACGAGGTGCTCTCCCGCTGAGCTACGCATCCGCCGCAGGAAGGGTGCGCCTATAGCCGCTCGCTTTGCGCCGGGCAAGCGCTGAGAAGCTGAACACATGCTTTTGGCATCTCGTCGAAGTGGTCGACCAGGATGTCGGCGCCTAGCTCGGCGACCGGAATCTCTGTGTAGCCGAAGCTGACAAGGATCAGCGGCGTCTTTGCGGCGCGCGCCGCGCCCGCGTCGGTCGATGCGTCGCCGACCATGACCGCACGGTCGATCCGCCCGCCGGCCGCCTCGACCGTGTGAATCAGATGTCGCGCGTCGGGCTTGGGGGCCGGAGCCGCGTCGGCTCCGATCACCGCGTCGAAGAAACCGGCGAGATCCAAACGCTGGAGGATCGGCGTCGACAGCCGGGTCAGCTTGTTCGTGCAGACCGCCAGCCGCGCGCCCGCGTCCTTCATGGTCTTGAGGGCGGCCACGGCGCCGGGAAAGGGGCGGGTCAGGTCGGCGCTGTGCTCGTTGTAGTGGGCGATGAAGCGCTCGAAGAGCTCGGGCATGCGTTCGGCCGGTGCGGGATGGCCTTGGGCCGCGAACCCGCGCTCGATCAGCCGGCGCGCGCCGTGGCCGATGAAGGGCCGGGCCTCGTCGACGGGCAGGGGCGCGATCCCTTCCTGCTGCAGGATCACGTTGAGCGTGCCGATCAGGTCGGGCGCGGAATCGACTAGCGTTCCGTCCAGATCGAAGACGATGGTGGCGCCCGCCAGGGCCGTCAGGTCGGTCAAGCGCGTCGCCTCCGTCGAAACCGCTCGCCGTTTCGGCTAAACGCCGGATGATTGCAACATCGCCGACTCGCGAAGGGACCGCCCATGACCAGACGCGCCGCAGTGATCATGGCCGCCGGCCAGGGAACGCGCATGAAGTCGCCGACCCCCAAGGTGCTTCACAAGGTCGGCGGGCGGGCGATCCTCGACCGCGTGATCGACACGGTTCAGGCCAGCGGCTGCGAGCGCATCGTGGTGGTGGTCGGCAATCACAGCCCGGGCGTGCGCGCGCTGGTCGAGGCCCGCCTGGGCGCTGACGCTGTCGCCGTACAGGACCCGCCGCTCGGCACCGCCCACGCCGTCCTGGCCGCTCGCGACGCCCTGGCCGATTTCGATGGCGACGTGCTGGTGCTGAACGGTGACTGTCCGCTGCTGGAGCCGCACGACCTGGAGCCGCTGTTCGACCTGCGCGAGAACGGCGTGGCCATGGCGATGCTGGCGTTCGAGCCGGCCGACCCGCTGCTCTACGGTCGGGTGCTGCGCGGCGCCGACGGCCATGTGCTGCGGATCGTCGAGGCGCGCGACGCCACCGAACAGGAGCTGTCGGTCAAGATCTGCAACGCCGGCATGATGGTCGCCGACCGCGCCAGGATGTTCGGCTGGCTCGCACAAGTGCGCAACGACAACGCCAAGGGCGAATATTATCTGACCGACATCGTGAAGATCGCGGTGGCCGAGGAAGCCCTGGTCAAGGCCGCCATCGCGCCCGAAAGCGCGGTCATGGGCGCCGACACGGCCATGCAGCTCTCCCAGGCCGAGGCGATCTTCCAGCAGCGGCGGCGTGCACATTTCCTGGCGCAAGGCGTGCAGATGCTGGCGCCCGACACGGTCCATTTCAGCTGGGATACGGAAATCGCCACCGCCGCCGTGATCGAGCAGTTCGTGGTGTTCGCCCCCGGCGTCCGCATTGAGGCCCAGGCCGTGATCCGCGCGTTCAGCCATCTGGAGGGCGCTCATGTGAAGGCGGGCGCCCTGATCGGGCCCTATGCCCGCCTGCGGCCGGGCGCGGAGATTGGCGAGGAGGCGCACATCGGCAACTTCGTCGAGGTCAAGAAGGTCAAGGTCGGGCCGGGCGCCAAGGCCAACCATCTCAGCTATCTCGGCGACGGCGTCGTAGGGGCCAAGGCCAACCTCGGAGCCGGCACGATCTTTTGCAATTACGATGGCTTCGACAAGCACGAGACCCATGTGGGCGAGGGCGCTTTCGTCGGCTCCAACTCGGCCCTGGTGGCGCCGGTCACGATCGGTGCGGGAGCCTATACGGGCTCGGGGTCGGTGATCACCCGCGACGTGGCGCCCGACGCGCTCGCGCTGGAGCGCGGCCAGCAGGTCGAGAAGGAAGGCTGGGCGGCCCGGTTTCGCGCCATGAAGCTGGCCAAGAAGGCCAAGAAATAGCATCGCCCAGCGACCCGGCTTGGCCTATGTGACCGCCATGAGCACTCTCGCAGACGATCAGAAGCGGGCCGCAGGCGAAGCCGCCGCCGCGCTTGTCGAAAACGGCATGACGGTTGGCCTGGGCACCGGTTCGACCGCGGCTTGGTTCGTGAAGGCGCTGGCGGCCCGCGGCCTCGGTATCGTCGGCGTGCCGACCTCCCTGGCCACTGCCGAGCTGGCGCAGAGCCTGGGCATCCCGCTGGGTGAGCTGGGCCAGGTGAAGTCGATCGACCTGACCGTCGACGGCGCCGACGAGATCGGCCCGGCCCTGTCGCTGATCAAGGGCGGCGGCGCGGCGCTGCTGCGTGAGAAGCTGGTCTGGGAGGCGTCCAAACGCTGCGTCGTCATCGCCGACGCCGAGAAGCGCGTCGCGACCCTCGGCAAGTTTCCGCTGCCGATCGAGGTTGTCGCCTTCGGCCACGAGATCACCGCCCTGCGCATTTGCGATGCTCTGGCCGAGTGCGACCTGGGCATCGCGCCGCGCCTGCGGCTCAAGGACGGCGCCCCCGTGAAGACCGACGGCGGCAACCTTATCTATGACGCAGCTTGCGGGCGCATCGAGGATCCCGCCCAGCTCGCCGACGCGCTGAAGAGCGTGACCGGCGTGGTCGATCACGGCCTCTTCCTCGACCTGGCGGACATGGCCCTGGTGGGGACGCCCGACGGCGTCGTCACCCTGGAGCCCTAAGGAGCAGCAAGTTGGGCAAGTACGACTACGACCTCTTCGTTATCGGGGCCGGTTCGGGCGGCGTGCGCGCCGGACGGCTTGCGGCGCTTACCGGCGCCAAGGTCGGGCTGGCCGAGGAGCATCGGGTTGGCGGCACCTGCGTCATCCGCGGCTGCGTGCCGAAGAAGTTCATGGTCTACGCGTCGGAATTCGCCAACCAGGCGGCCGTGGCGGAGGGCTACGGCTGGTCGGCCAGCCAGGCGACCTTCGACTGGAAGCGGTTCCTGGACGCCAAGGACCGCGAGATCTCGCGCCTGTCGGGCATCTACGTGACCAACCTCAGCAACGCCGGCGCCGAGATCGTCCACGCCAAGGCGCGCCTGGCCGACGCCCATACCGTCGAACTGGAAGGCAAGGGGAGCGTCACCGCCGACAAGATCCTGATCGCCACCGGCGGGCGGCCCTGGAAGCCGACCGAATTCCCGGGCGCCGAGCACATCATCACCTCGGAAGAAGCCTTCCATCTGGACGAGCTTCCCAAGCGCATCCTGATCGCCGGGGGCGGCTATATCGCGGTCGAGTTCGCCGGCATCTTCGCGGGGCTGGGCGTCGACACCACCCTCGTCTATCGCGGTCCGAACCTGCTGCGCGGCTTCGACGACGACGTGCGTGCGCATGTGGCCGAGGAAATGAAGAAGCGCGGCGTGAAGATCATGCTGGGCTGCCAGCATACGGCCATCGAGAAGACCGCCACCGGCTACGTCAACAAGATGACCGGCTGCGCCGACATCGAGACCGACCTAGTCATGTTCGCCACCGGCCGCCGTCCCTATGTCGATGGCCTCGGCCTCGAGAACGCGGGCGTGCGACTGAACGAGGCCGGCGCCATCGCCGTCGACAAGTTCTCGAAGACCAATGTCGACAACATCTGGGCCGTGGGCGACGTCACCGACCGGATCAACCTGACGCCGGTCGCCATCCGCGAGGGCGCGGCCTTTGCCCAGACCGAATTCTACAACAACCCGACCACCTTCGATCACGACATGGTGGCGTCGGCGGTGTTCTCCCAGCCGCCGGTCGGTTCGGTCGGCCTCTCGGAGGCCGACGCTCGCCATCTTCATGGCAAGGTCGACATCTACCTGTCCCGCTTCCGTCCGATGAAGACGACCTTTTACGGGGGCGACGAGCGGTGCCTGATCAAGCTGGTGGTGGACGCCGCTTCGCAGAAGATCCTGGGTTGCCACGTGGTGGGCCCGGACGCGCCGGAAATAATCCAGATGGCGGCTATCGCCCTCAAGATGGGGGTGACCAAGCAGCAGTGGGATTCGACCTGCGCGGTGCACCCGACTCTGGCCGAGGAGTTGGTCACCATGCGCGACAAGTACGTGCCCCAGGGCGCGGCCGCGTGACGACAGGGCAGGGGGCCGGGCGGGGCGAACTCTGGCTGGGGGGCGTGCTCGTCCTCCTGTTCGGGCTCACGCCGCTGGTCGCCTGGCTCGCGCCGCTGGCCTTCGCGCCGCTGGCGGCGATTTGCGGCCTGGCCGCGATCTGGAACCTTCGAAGCGGGGAGAGCGACCGGCCCGCGGCCATCGCCATCCTCGTGTTGGTCTGCTGGGCGGCGGTGTCGCTGGTCTGGAGCCCGAACCACCCGACCAAGCTCGGCAATTCCACGGCGCTGAAGCTGATCGCCGAGGCGATCCTTTACTGGTCGATGTTCCGCGCCGCCGGCCGCGCCGCGCCGGCCTCGCGAAAGCTGGCGCTGAAGCTGCTGGCCTGGGGCTTGGCCGCTTACGGCGTTGTGCTGGTCATCGAGGCGGCGAGCGGCGCGCTGCTCTATCGCAGCCTGCGCGACGCCATCGGCGATCCCATCCGTCCCGACCTCGGCGTCAAGAACGTGGCCCAGGGCGCCTACGCCCTTGCGGCCCTGGCCCCCATCGGCGCGCTCGCCGCCTGGCGAACCGGCGGAGGTCCCTGGCCAGGCCTGCTGATCGCCGCTGGAGTGATCGCCGCGACCCTCGGGCTGGCCGCCGACGCGCCGACCCTGGCGCTGGTGGTCGGGCTCTGCGCGGCGGCGCTGGCCTGGGCCTGGCCCACCGGAGGACCGCGGGTGATCGCGGCCGGCGCGGCGGCCTATGTCCTGGCCGCGCCCCTCGTGGTGTTCGCCGCGCGCAAGACCGGCGTCTTCCAGGCCATCGAGGAGAAAGTAGAGCTCTCCTGGTCGATGCGGATGGGTTACTGGCGTCACGCGGTCGACTGGATCGGCGACCATCCGTTCCGCGGCTGGGGGATCGACGCCAGCCGCATGTTCGGACCCGGCATCGCCCTGCATCCCCACAACGGCGCGCTACAGGCGTGGCTGGAACTGGGACTGATCGGCGCCATGGCCATGGCTGTGTTCTTCGCGGTCGCCATCGCCCGCCAGGCGAAACGCGGGCGCGATCCTGCCGCCGCCGTCGCCGTTGCGGTGGCCAGCGCCTATCTCGTCATGGGGGCGGTCTCCTTTGGCCTCTGGCAGGAATGGTGGCTGGCTGTGGGCGCCGTGGCCGCCACCGGATGCCTGGCCCTTCACCGCCAGGGCGTGGCCGAAAAGGCCTAGCGCCGGGCGCAAACGGCGCCTAGGTCATCGACGGCCCGGCCTTTCCGGGTTTAGAAGCCAGCGGCCCGATCGAGCCGGGCGCGGAGTTGGAACATGAGCGACCACTGGACACCTGCCTCCTGGAGGACCAAGCCGGCCAAGCACGTGCCGACCGACTATCCGGATCTGGCCGAGCTGACCAAGGTCGAGCAGACCCTGCGCGGCATGCCGCCGCTGGTGTTTGCCGGTGAGGCGCGTCGACTGAAGAGCCTGCTGGGCGATGTGGCCGAGGGCCGCGCCTTCCTGCTGCAAGGCGGCGACTGCGCCGAGAGCTTCAAGGAATTCCACGCCGACAACATTCGCGACACCTTCCGCCTGATCCTGCAGATGGCGGTGGTGCTCACCTTCGCCGGCGGCAAGCCGGTGGTGAAGGTCGGGCGCATGGCCGGCCAGTTCGCCAAGCCGCGCTCGTCGCCGGTCGAAAGCGTCGGCGGCGTCGAGCTGCCGTCGTATCGCGGCGACATCATCAACGGCATGGAGTTCGACGCCGGCTCGCGCACGCCCGACCCGCAGCGCCTGCTGCAGGCCTACAGCCAGTCGGCGGCGACCCTGAACCTGCTGCGCGCCTTCGCCGGCGGCGGCTATGCCGACCTCTACAACATCCACCGCTGGACCCTCGGCTTCGTCGCCGACAGCCCGCAGGGCGCGAAGTACCGCGAGCTGTCCGAGAAGATCAGCGAGGCCCTGACCTTCATGGCGGCCATCGGCGTCACGCCCGACAGCCAGCCCGACCTGCACCGCGTCGAGTTCTTCACCAGCCACGAGGCCCTGCTGCTGGGCTTCGAGGAGGCGATGACCCGCGTCGATTCCACCTCCGGCGAATGGTACGACACCTCGGCCCACCTGATCTGGATCGGCGAGCGCACCCGGCAGTTGGACGGCGCGCATGTCGAGTTCTTCCGCGGCATCAAGAACCCGATCGGCGTGAAGTGCGGCCCGACTATGGAGCCGGACGACCTCCTGCGCCTGATCGACGCCCTGAACCCGAAGAACGAGCCGGGGCGTCTGACGCTCTACGGTCGCTTCGGTCACGACAAGATCGCCGAGCGCCTGCCGCGCCTGCTGCAGGCGACCAAGGCCTCGGGCCGCTCGGTGGTCTGGGCCATCGACCCGATGCACGGCAACACCCTGACCGCCGCCAACGGCTACAAGACCCGGCCCTTCGACCGCATCCTGTCCGAGGTGAAGAGCTTCGTGCAGATCGCCGAGGCAGAAGGCGTCCATCCGGGCGGCGTGCACCTGGAGATGACCGGCCAGAACGTCACCGAATGCCTGGGCGGGGCTCGCGCCCTGACCGAAGGCGACCTGGCCGACCGCTACCACACGCACTGCGACCCGCGTCTGAACGGCGAGCAGGCGCTGGAACTGGCCTTCCTGGTGGCCGAGAAGCTCAAGGAAGAGCGGCTGGAAGCGGCTCTGCGCGCGGCGGTCTAACCCGCCGCCGCGGCCATCCGCTGGCGCGCCGCCTGCCGGGCGCCCTGGGCTTCCTTCAGGACGCCCGCCGCGCCCAGGCCGAAGGCCGGCATGTTGTTGTAGACGTTCTCGTAGGCGCCGGCCTTGACCACATAGGTCTCGTGCCAGATGCCGACGTCGCCGTTCGAGGCGACCGCGCGGTTGAACGCCTGCCAGGCGGGCAGGTGGGCGTTGGAGCCGCTGCGGGCATAGGCTTCGAGCGCCTCGAAGCTGCGCCAGTACTGCACGACCATGACGACCGGCAAGCCGAAGTGGCTGCGCGCGTGAAGCAGGCCGAGCTCGGGACGCTTCGCCAGCTCTATCAGCATGCGCGGCATGGCCTGGGCGACGGGCCACCATTTCCAGACCTTCCAGAGTTTGTTGATCCGCATGCCGATCAGGAAGACGACGAACTCGCCCTCCAGCTCGGCGCACATCCGATTGGCGATGATCCTGCTCATGAGGCCCTCCCTGGACTCGCGTAATATACGCTGTAAGCCATCCTCGTCGAGGGCGTATGGAGGCGGCGAGGGCGCCTGAAAAAAAGGCGCCAGGGCCAAGCTCGCCCTTGCCTTGCGGCCTGCAAAGCCTCACGTTCCGCGCCTCTTTGAAAACCGGTGAGACCATGGCCGACCCGGCCCAGGCGGCCCTTCCCTCGGGAGGGCGCGAAATCGACGTTGTCCGCAAAGAAACCGCCGAGCTGTGGAAGCTCTCGTGGCCGGTGGTGCTGTCGCGCCTGGGCATCATGGTGATGGGCCTGTCCGACGCCATCGTCGTCGGCCGCTTCTCCGCCACCCAGCTGGGCTATCATGCCTTGGCCTGGGCGCCGACCAGCGTGGTGGTGACCATGTGCGTGGGCCTGCTGACCGGCGTCCAGGTGATGACCGCTCGCCGGATCGGGCAGGGGCGTCGCGACCTCACCGGGGCGGTGCTGCGCCGCGGCCTGGCCTACGCCTTCTGGATCGGCGCCATCTCCACCGCGGTGACCCTGCTTGGCGGCCCCACGTTCCTGCACCTGATCGGGTTGGAGACGGACCTCGCCGACGGGGCGGCGCGCGCCATGCTGATCTTCGCCCTGTCGCTGCCCGGCTACGCCTTCAGCGTCGCGGCCAGCTTCTGGCTGGAAGGGCTCGGCCGGCCCAAGCCAGGGGCGGTGATGATGTGGGCGGCCAACGGGGTGAACCTGGCCCTGCTGTTGGTGCTGGTGCCCGGCAATTTCGGGCTTCCCGCGCTCGGCGCAGTGGGCGGCGCCTGGGCGACCACGGGCGCCCGGACGTTCCTGGCGCTCGCGTTCCTCGTCTACATCTGGCGGATGCCCGAGGCCCGGGGGCTGGGCGTCTTCGACAAGTCCGAGCGCGACCGCCCGGCCGAGGTCGAACAACGCCGTATCGGCTACGGCGCCGGCGCCTCGAACTTCTTCGAGGTCGCGGCCTTCGCGTCGATGAACGTCTTCGCCGGCTGGATGGGCGGCCTCAGCGTCGCGGCCTGGGCCGTGGTGCTGAACGTGGCGGCGATCATCTTCATGGTGCCGCTCGGGCTGTCGACGGGTACGGCGGTCATGGTCGGCCGCGCCTATGGCGCGCGCGACGCGCACGGCGTGGTGCGCTCGGGCCTGATCGGCTTCGGCATTACCGCGGCCTTCGGCCTGGTCATCTCGCTGGTCGTCTGGCCCGCCGCCGGCCTGATCAGCCAAGCCTACACGTCCGACCCGAAGGTCATCGCCATGGCCTCGGCCGCGTTGGTGCTGTCGTGCCTGTTTTTCCTGGTCGACGCGCTGCAGGTGGTCATCGCCCAGGCGCTGCGTGCGCGGGGCGATGTCTGGTTGCCGACCTTCACCCATATGACCAGCTATGTGCTGGTGATGATGCCACTCGCCTGGTTTCTGGCGATCCATCTGAAGATCGGCCTCAATGGCATCGTCTGGGCGGTCATCGCCGCTTCGTTCCTGTCGGCGGGTCTGCTGGGATCGCGCTTTGCGATCCTGGCGCGGCGCGGGTTGTAGCCGCAGTATTTTTCTCGCGGTGAACGGTCGATTCACGCTGACCTGCCATGACTTCGCGCCATGGTTCTCTCGTCCAAGATCCTCGCGCGCTTCCTGCTGGTCCTCGCCGCCGCCGTCTGCGCCGTGGGAATGATCACGCCCTCGCTCCAGGGCGTCGAGAAGAACTTCGTGCCGGCCGATAAGGCGGCCCACTTCGTCGCGTTCTACGGCCTCACGGCGCTGATGATGGCGGCGTTTCCTAAGAACCGGCGGCTGGAGATCACGTTGGCGGCGGTGCTGTTGGGCGGTTCGATCGAGATCGCCCAGATGTTCACGCACCGGGGCGTCAGCCTTGGAGACCTGAGCGCCGACGCCGTCGGGGCATTCGCGGTCTGGGTTCCGATGTGGCTGCAGTCGCTGCGCAGCCCGCCGGTGGTCGAGCGGCGCCGTCGCGCGAGCGATGCGGTGAAAGAGGCCGCTTAAGCCTCGACGCCCAGGATCCAGCCTTCCTCGGTCTCGGCGTCCACCACGACATCCGCCGCCGACCTGGTCGCCGCGAAGATCGCGCCCAGCTTGCCGGTCTCGTCCAGCCGCGCGAAGTGCTCGGCGGTGACGCGCACCTGGGCCTGGTCCTTGATCTCGCCCGGTTGCGGCTGAGCCTTGTAGAGCGAGGGATAGACCTCGGCGACCACCACCTCGACGCCGGCCAGGTCGGCCTCGGTCAGGGCCTTGAAGCCACCCTCGAACGGCCAGACCTTCATCGCTTCGCCGCGCGCCAGCTTCAGTCGGCGGACCGCCGGAATGCCCAGGATCGCCTGACCGCCGACCGAGCCGTTGTAATAAAGCTTCCAGATCGAGGCCGCGCCCTTGGCCGCCAGGTCCGCGTGGCGGAACTCGGGCAGATCGTCCGGGCCGTGGGCGCGGGGCCGCTTGGGCTGGAGGGTGGTCAGGGCGTCCTTCGGCGGACAGCCCCAGAACGGGAAGGGGCCGCCAGTCAGCCGCCGGTTGATCTCCGAACCGACGCCGAAGCGATTGTTGGTGTTGTCGGCCTTGTCCTTGACCATCTTGTCCAACTGGTCCCAGACGGCGCGCCAGGGGTGCTCGCCGGCCAGGTTCAGCCCTCGGGCCAGTCCGCGCGGGAAGCCAAGGGGAAAGTCGAAGCCCACCAGGGCGCGCTCGCCCCGCTTTTTGAAATCGTCCAGGATCTCGACAAGCTTCTTCTCGGCCTCGGCGCGGGTCGCCGGATTGAAAGCTTCGAAGGTCAGGCGAAAGCGCAGGTCGCGCTTCATCACCCCGATCCAGACCGAATCCGGGCCGGTGGCCGGCTTGGCCGCGGCGCTCCAGTCGACGATCACATAGGCGCTGAAGAGGCGGGACACGGGACGCTCCGGAAAATACTGACCCGTGCTTGTAGCGGCTCGCCCAGAGCCGGCCAACGGGGCAACGCGTCGATCGGTCCGCAGAGGGCCGGTGGCGCGGGTCGCCGTTTCCGTGTTAGGCGCGCCCGGAACTGGTTTGGAGCTGAGTCATGGGGCAAATCCTGCGAGGCGGCGTGATCGGCGCCGGCGTGTTCGGCGGGCACCATGCGCGCAAGTACGCCTCCGCTCCCGACATGGTGCTGTCGGCGGTGCTGGACACTCACCATCCCGACCGCGCCGCGGCCCTGGCTGTGCCGCTTGGAGGCCGCGCCTTCCACAAGATCGACGAGTTTCTCGAGGCGGTCGACGTCGTCACCGTGGCCTCGCCCGCCAGCGTCCATATCGAGGGGGCCCTGGCCGCCCTCAAGGCGGGCAAGCCGGTCTATATCGAAAAGCCTATCGCCATCAGTCTGGCCGACGCCGACAAGGTCATGGCCGAGGCCGCGCGCCGGAATCTGGTCGTCGCCTGCGGCCACCAGGAGCGGGTGGTGTTTCAGGCCATGGGCCTGTTCGACATTCCCGAGCAGCCGCTGCGCCTGGAATCCATCCGCCACGGCACGCCTTCCGAGCGCAGCCTGGACGTCTCGGTCGTGCTCGACCTGATGATCCACGACCTGGACCTGGCGCTGTCGCTGTCGAGCGCCGACCCTATGACGGTCGAGGGGGAGGGCGCGGTGGACTTCTCGGGCGGCTGGGACCAGGCGCGCGCCGAGGTCACCTTCAACGACGGTTTCACCGCCATCTTCGATTCCTCGCGCATGGCGCTGGAACGCAAGCGCAGCATGAAGCTGGTCTATCCGTCGGGCGAGGTCGAAATCGACTTCATCAGCCGCAAGTTCCGCAACACCACGGGCTTTCCGCTGAACGCCGACTACGCCGACACGCCGGCCGTGAAAGACACGCTCGCCACCAGCGTCGCCGGCTTCCTGGCCGCGGTGCGGGGCGAGGCGCCTCGCCCGATCGTGACCGCCCAGGAGGCCACTAAGGCCCTGGATCTGGCCCTGGCGGTCGAACAGGCCCTGGAGGATCGCCGCTAGCGGCGTTAGCATCCGGCTCCAGTCTGGAGCACGGCCATGACCAAGTTCGCCTACGACTTCGAGTTCCATACGATCGACGGCGGCCACATGCCGCTCGAGACCTATCGGGACAAGGTCATGCTGGTGGTCAACACCGCCTCCCAGTGCGGGCTGACGCCGCAGTACGAGGGGCTGGAGAAGCTCTACTCCGACTATCGTGACCAGGGCCTGGTGGTGCTCGGCGTGCCGTGCAACCAGTTCGCCGGTCAGGAGCCGGGCACCGAGAGCGAGATCAAGGCGTTCTGCGAGACGCGTTTCTCCGTCGACTTCCCGCTGACCGGCAAGACCGACGTGAAGGGCGACAGCGCCCATCCGTTCTACAAGTGGGCCAAGGACGTGCTGGGCGAGGCGGCCGAGCCGGTCTGGAACTTCCACAAGATCCTGGTCGGCAAGGACGGCAAGCTGATCGCCGCTTTCGGCCCGCGCACCGAGCCTCTGGACGATACGATCGTCAGCGCGATCAAGGCGGCGCTGTAGACTGCATGCGGACGGTCGGACTGCTCGGCGGGATGAGCGCCGAGAGCACCACCTACTATTATCAGGCGATGAACCGCTTGGTGCGCGAGCGATTGGGCGGACTGCATTCGATGCAGCTCCTGATGTGGTCGGTCGACTTCGCGCCGATCGCCAAGATGCAAGCCGACGGCGACTGGGCGGGCGCCGGCGCGGTGCTGGCGCGGGCCGCGGCCCGGCTGGAAGGGGCGGGCGCCGAGGCGATCATGATCGGCGCCAACACCATGCACATCGTCGCCGACCAGGTGCAGGCGGCCATCTCCGTGCCGTTGATCCACATCGCCGACGCCACCGCCGATGCGGTGAAGGCGCGCGGCGGCTCGCGCCCGCTGCTGCTGGCCACCCGCTTCACCATGGAGAAGGCGTTCTATCGCGACCGTCTGGCGGCGCAGGGCGTCGAGGCGCAGGTCCCTGACCAGGCCGACCGCGATCGCCTGCACGCCATCATCTACGACGAGCTTTGCCAGGGCGTCGTCTCGCCGGCTTCGAAAGCCGAGGTGCTGGCCATGATCGCTCGCGCGGGCGACGCCGACAGCGTCATCTTCGGCTGCACCGAGGTCGGATTGCTGCTGTCGCCGCTGGACGTGGCCGCGCCGGTGATCGACACCGCCCTGGTCCATGCCGAGGCCGGCGTGAGGTTCGCCCTGAGCTGAGGCTCAGATCAGCCGCTCGTCCTCATCCAGATGGAACGGCGGCGCGTCGTCGTCATCGTCTTCATCGGGCTGCGGCCGCAGGGGGCTGGGCCCCTCCGACGCGGCGCGTGGGGCCTGCGGGCGGCGCAGTACGACCTCGGCGCGGGCCAGCCAGCGATTGGCCTCCTGCATGGCCTCGGCCGGAGAGGCGGCGTTGCGGCGCGCTTCGTCGCCGGCCAGCCACAGGTCGAGATCGAAGTCAGGATGGTGCGGGTCGTCGAAGATCAGCCGCAGGGTGACGCGCGCCGCATGATCGACGGTCTGGTCGAGCGCCCGCCGGGGTTCGCCCCGATATGCGCGGGCCAGCACCTGGCCGTCGACGATCAGCTCGGCGCCCATCAGCTCGTCCAGCCGGTAGACCAGCATCCAGCCGCCGGCGTCCCATGCCACCGCCGCCAGGCCCGTGGAAAAGTTGAAGCCCGCCGCACGGCCCCGCCCGCGGGCCAGGATCATCGCCTCGGGCGGCCCCTTCAGCACCCGCTGCAGGTTGCGGCGAATGCGCCGCTCCTCGTTCATAAGCCAGGCCGCAAGGCTGCCCAGCAGCGTGACGGCGACGCCCGCGAGGGCGAGCATCAGCAGGAGCCTGGGCCATTCGTTCATGCGTCGACGCTAACGCCGTTCGCGCGGGCCGAGAAGTCGTCCATGGACGGGCGACCCGTCACACGCCTAGTGTCTAGTCGTCGGGGGCGTTCAACCGGGCGTGAGCCCAAAGACGGTAGGAGCACGACATGGGTCTGCTGGACAGCATTCTGGGCGCTGCGGGCGGTGGAGGCGGCGCGGCCGGCGCCATTGGGGATCTGCTCGGATCTCAGGAAGGGGGCCTCGGCGGCCTCGTGGGCGCGTTCGAGAAGAGCGGCCTGGGCGGAGTGGCGGCTTCCTGGGTTGGGAAGGGCGAAAACCTGCCGATCAGCGCCGACCAGATCGAGACCGTGCTGTCGTCGGGCATGATCGCCGACTTCGCGGCCAAGCTGGGCGTCGATCCCAAGCAGGCGGCTGGAACCCTTGCGCAGATCCTCCCTCAGGTGATCGACCAGCTTACGCCCGACGGCCAGGTGCCGGCCGGTGGCGGCCTGGGCGGTCTAGGCGGGCTCGGCGGCCTGGGAGACCTGCTCGGAAAGCTGCGCGGCTAGAGCTCGCTCCACCAGCGGCGCATCCGTGTCAGGATGCGCCAACTGAGGAACAGCACGCCGATCGCCCCCAGGGCCAGCGCTATGGCCACCGCGATCGCGATATGTGGCTGGCTCAGCGCCAGCCACAGGCCGCCGGCCGTCACCACGTCCTCGAAGCCGCTGACGGCGATGTTGCTGACCGGCTCGGGGCTAGTGTTGACCGCGGCGCGCGCGCCAGCCTTGGCGCTGTGGCTCAGCAGCGCCGCGCCGCCGCCGAGCAGGAAGACGACCACTTGCCAGGCTGGGTCCTTGGCGTCGACGATGGCCAGCGCCAGCAGGGCGCCGCCGATCGGTCGGATCAGAGTATGGGCGCCGTCCCACAGGCTGTCGAACCACATGATTTTGTCGGCCAGCAGTTCCGCGAGCGCGCCGACGCCGGCCACGCCGATCACCCAGGGATTGGCCAGGGCGTCCAAGGCCGGGACCTTCTGGGGTAGGTCGATCAGCCCGTAGCGCATGGCCAGCCCGGCCGCGGCGACGCAGGCGTATAACCGCCATCCCGCCAGGAAGCTCAGGCTCGCCGCCACTCCGACCAGTTCGACCGCGCCCATCGGCCGATCCCCCGCCTGCTTGTGGAAGCGAGGCTATCGTCCATCGGCCCGCACGAGAAGAGACTTGCGATCAGAGGTCCAGCTCGACCACGACGGGCACGTGGTCCGAGGGCTTGTCCCAGCCGCGTACGTCCTTGTGGATCACGCAGGCGCGCAGCAGGTCGGCGGCTTGGGGCGAGAGCAGGGCATGGTCGATGCGGATGCCGTTGTTCCGCTGCCAGGCGCCGGCCTGATAGTCCCAGAAGGTGTAAGCGCCCTCGTGCCCGTCGATCGCCATGAAGGCCTCGGTGAAGCCCAGCCACTGCAGCGCCCGGAAAGCTTCGCGGCTCTGCGGCTGGAAGAGGGCGTCGCCGACCCAGTCCTGCGGCCGCGCCGCGTCCCGCGCCTCGGGGATCACGTTGTAGTCGCCCATCAGGGCCAGCGGCTCCTCATAGGCGAGCAGTTCTTTGGCGTGGGCGTTCAGCCGCGCCATCCAGCCGAGCTTGTAGCCGAATTTCTCGGTCTCGATCGGATTGCCGTTCGGAAGGTAGATCGAAGCGACCCGGACCGGCCGCGGCCCGCTGACCACCGCCTCCAGGTATCTTGCCTGTTCGTCCGTCTCCTCGCCGGGCAGACCGCGCCGCACGTCCTCCAGCGGCGTCTTCGAGAGCAGGGCTACGCCGTTGTAGGACTTCTGGCCGTGCACCGCGACGTTGTAGCCGAGCCGCTCGAACGCCTCGGTCGGGAACTTCTCATCGACGCACTTGATCTCCTGCAGGCAGGCGACGTCGGGCGAGGCCTCCTCGAACCAGCGCAGGACCGTCTCCAGGCGTGCGTTGACAGAATTTACGTTCCAGGTGGCGATGCGCATCGGGGGCTCCGGCTTGGGCTGGGGACGCTAGTTGCGGGGGCGTGTGCGCTCAAGCCCCTCTGTTCGGGCGTGACCTCGCCGCGAGGATAGTCTAGCTACTGCGACCTATTGTCCTTACATGGGGGTATTCATGTCGCGTTTCGCCAAGCTCGCCATGTTCGGCGCGGCTATCATGACAACGGTCCCGGCGGGGGCGCTCGCTCAGGGCCGTCCCGCCAAGCCGACCAATGCGCAGAAGATGCAGGAAGCCGCGGCGGCCGAAATCCCGCGCTGCACCCGCAAGCTCGGTACGCTTTCGATCACCAACGGCGACGATCCGCGCGGTTGGAACCAGTACAATCTGGCTCCGCCGGCCAAGCTGCTGCGTTCGATCGTGCAGAAGTCTGGCTGTTTCAACCTCGTCGACCGGGGCGCGGGCCTCAATGCGGCCGTCACCGAACGTGACATCGGCTCGGGCCTGGGCCTGCAGCGCGGCTCGAACGTCGGTCAGGGCCAGGTCAAGGCCGCCGACTACGTGCTGGTCGCTGAAGTTCAGGGCTCCAACAGCAACGCCGGCGGCTCCGCTCTGGCGGGCATCGCGGGCGGCCTGATCGGCGGCACCGCCGGCGCCCTTGTGGGCGGGATCCGCACCCGCAAGCTGGAAGCCAACACCGTCCTGTCGCTGACCAACGTCCGTACGACCGAGACCCTGGCGGTGACCGAAGGCTATGCGGTGAAGAACGATATCGGCTGGAGCGCCGGCGGCGGCGGTTTCGGTTCGACCGGCTTTGGCGGCGCCGTGGGCGGCGGCTACGAAGACACCGATATCGGCCGCATCGTCACCCTGGCCTTCATCCAGTCGTACTCGAAGATGGTGGCCGAGCTGGGCCTGGTCTCCGATTCGCCGGCCGCGGCCCAGAATTCGCCGACCAAGACCTTCACCGCGACTGCGCCGGTGAACATGCGCCGCTCGCCGGACGCCAAGGGCGCCCTGATCCGCGCCCTGCCGCCGGGCGCGGTGGTCTACCCGACGGGCAAGAAGCAGGACATGTGGTGGGAAGTGGCCGACGAGAACGACAACGTCGGCTGGGTGCTGAACACCAAGCTCGAGCCGACCCGCTAGCCGGATCGGAAGAGGGGCGGGGGCTTCGGCTCCCGCCCTTTCTGATTCAAGATGTCAGATCGAGAAGCTGACGCCGCAGCCGCAGCTGGACTTGGCGTTGGGATTGCGGACCTTGAACTCTGCACCCGCCAGTTCGTCGACGAAGTCGATCTCCGACCCTTTCAGCAGCACCAGGGACATCTCGTCCACCAGGGCCGCAGCGCCGTCGCGTTCGATCTTCAGATCGTCGGGCTGCGCCGCGTCGACCAGATCGAACTGGTACTGGAATCCCGAGCAGCCGCCGCCTTCGACGGCGATGCGCAGCATGATCGGCTTGCCCTCGGCGGCGCCGATTTCATGCAGCCGCTTGGCGGCGGCGGGGGAAAGGGTGAGTTCGGTCGTGGTCATGCTGCGGAAAACCTCTGCCTCGACTATATGAGATCGCCAAGCCCTTCGTCCAAGAGGGCGTCGACATACGAGATCCGATGAGCCCTCCGCCCCGCGCGGCCTACGCCGAAGATTCGACCAAGTCCCTCGGGCGCAAGGTCCCCGAGCCGGAGAGCCGCACGCGCACGCCTTTCGCCCGCGACCGGGACCGGATCATCCACGCCACCGCCTTCCGGCGTCTGAAGGAAAAGACCCAGGTCTTCGTCGCACACGAAGGCGATCACTTCCGCACGCGCCTCACCCATTCGCTGGAAGTGGCGCAGATCGCCCGGTCCGTGGCCACGGCGCTGGGGCTGGAAGCCGACCTCGCCGAGACCATCGCGCTGGCCCACGATCTCGGCCACCCGCCGTTCGGCCACGCCGGCGAGGACGAGTTGCAGATCCAGATGGAGAAGTACGGCGGCTTCGACCACAACGTTCAGACCTTTCGGGTGGTCACCAAGCTCGAGCGCCGCTATCCGCGCTGGGAAGGGCTCAACCTGACCTGGGAGACCCTGGAAGGGGTCATCAAGCACAACGGGCCGGTCGCCGATAAGCTCGGCCGCCCGTCGTGGAACGCGATCGCCGAGTTCGACAAGGACTATAATCTCCGCCTCTCGACCTGGGCTTCCGCCGAGGCGCAGGTGGCGGCGCTGGCCGACGACATCGCCTATAACAACCACGATGTCGACGACGGGGTGGCCGCCGGTCTCTTCACCCTGGAAGACCTGCTGGATGTCCCGCTCATCGGACCGATCCTCGCGGGGGTCTTCAAAGACTACCCCGGGCTCGATCCGGTGATCATCCGGCTGGAGGCCGTGCGGCGGATGATCGGGGCCATGGTCGACGACGTGCTGGCCGAGACCCATCGCCGCGCTGCGGCGGCCAAGGTCGCCTCGGCCGAGGACGTGCGCAACATGGACCACGCCCTGGTGTCGTTCTCGCGCGATATGCTGGAAGATCTCTCGCGCCTTCGCGAATTCCTGATGGCGAGGATGTACCGGCACTGGAAGGTCAACCGCACCCGCAGCCAGGCGCGCCGCATTCTTGCCGAGATGTTCCAGTTGTTCATGGCCGAACCGGATGTCCTGCCGACGGAGTGGTTCGCTCGCTCGCAGAACCGCGACGAGGCCGGACGGGCGCGGGTGGTGTGCGACTACATCGCCGGCATGACCGACCGGTTCGCCATCGAAGAGCACCGGCGACTTTTCCACCTGGACGTCTGGAATTAGACTCTAGGTTGGCTTCGTAGGCGGGCTCCCTTCGGTAAAATCAGCCAAACGCCGCGCGCGATTCGCGCCGCGGCCCCGAGTCCAATTCGGAGCCTTCGATGTCCGACCCCGATCGCGGCGCCTATACCCCGCCGACCGACGCGCCGCTGTCCTTCGACGCGCGCCAGCCGGTCCGCGGTGGAGGGCCGGCGCCCGTCATGCTGATCCTGAGCGCACTGGTGCTGATCGCGCTCGTGATCGCCATCGTCATGTTCTACCGCTCCGGCGTGCGCGAGGCGGGCCAGCCGCCGCGCACGGTCGGCGCGCCCGTGGGCGAAATGAAGGGCCCGCCGCCGGCTGAGGCCCAGCCTGCAGATCCGGCCGCCGGTCTTCAGATCTACCAATCCGAAGGCGGCGAAGCGCCGCCCGCGACCCCCAACTTTACTGCGCCGCCTGAACAGCCCCAGGCGCGCCCGGCGCCGGTCGCCGTCGCCCCGCCGCCGCGTCCGGCCCCCACTGCTCCGGTTTCGGCCGCCCCGATCGCCGCGGCTCCGGCCGCGCCGTCCGCGAGCGGCGGCCTGAAGCCGGCCGTTCAGCCGCCTGTAGTCGCCCCGGTGGTGAAGATCGCGCCGCCGGCCCCGCCGAAGCCGGCTGCGCCTGCGCCCGCCGCGGCTCCGGCCAAGCCCGCCGCGGTCGGCGGCGCAGCGGCCGTCCAGATCGGCGCCTTCTCGTCCCAGGCCCTGGCCGACAGCGAGTGGACCAAGGCTGTCGCCGTCGCTCCCGGCGCGGCCGCCGGCAAGGGCAAGAAGGTCGAGGCCGTACAGAAGGGGGAATCGACCCTCTACCGCACCCAGGTCACCGGCTTCGCCAGCCGCGCCGACGCCGCGGCCTTCTGCGACAAGCTGAAGGCGGCCGGCAAGAACTGCTTCGTGAAGTGACCTCCGCCGCGATCCTCGGCTGCTCGGGCCTGACGCTGTCGCGCGAGGAACAGGCGTTCTTCCGCGACGTGCGGCCGTGGGGGTTCATCCTGTTCGCGCGCAACGTCGAGAGTCCCGACCAGGTGCGCAAGCTGGTCGACGAGTTGCGCGCGACCGTTGATCGCGACGACGCGCCGGTGCTGATCGACCAGGAAGGCGGGCGGGTCCAACGGCTCGGCCCCCCGCACTGGCGGCGCTATCCGCCGGGCCGGGCCTACGGCGAGCTCCCGGCTAACGATCCTTTGCTGCGCCGGGAGATCACCCGCCTGGGCGCCCGGCTGCTGGCCTACGACCTGGCGGCCCTGGGGATCAATGTCGACTGCGTGCCGGTGCTGGACGTGCCGGTCGATGGCGCTCACGATGTCATCGGCGACCGCGCCTACGCCAAGACTCCGGAAGGCGTCGCGCTGCTGGGCCGTGCGGCCTGCGAGGGGCTGATCGCCGGCGGCGTGCTGCCGGTCATCAAGCACATCCCCGGCCACGGCCGCGCCATGGCCGACAGCCATCTGGACCTGCCGGTGGTCGAGACGCCGTACGACGAGCTCGACGCCTGGGATTTCGCGCCGTTCAAGATGCTGTCGGACATGCCGATGGCGATGACCGCCCACGTGGTCTACTCGGCCATCGACCCCAAGCGCCCGGCCACGACGTCCAAGAAGGCCATGCGCAACGTGGTCCGCGAAGCCATCGGCTTCGACGGACTGGTGATGAGCGACGACCTGTCGATGAAGGCCCTGGGCGGCAGCTTCAAGAGCCGGGCCAAGGACTCGCTCGCCGCCGGCTGCGACGTGGTCCTGCACTGCAACGGCGACATGGACGAGATGAAGGCGGTGATCGGCGGAACGCGGGACCTGTCCGGCCCCGCCGCACGTCGCGCCAAGGCCGCGCTGCGCCGGCTGGCCAAGGTTTCCGAGCCGTTCGATCTGGAAGAGGCGCGGGCCCGCTTCGACGCCGCCTTCGCCGGGACCTGGGCGCCGTGAGCGGCTTCCAGCCCACGCTGGACTTCGAGGCGGCCAATACCGCGGCTGAGGACGGCGATGCGCTGGTCATCGACATCGACGGCTATGAAGGTCCGCTGCATGTCCTGCTCGCCCTGGCGCGCAATCAGAAGGTGGACCTGCTCCAGCTGTCGATCACCCGGCTGGCCGACCAGTACCTGTCCTTCGTGCAGCAGGCGCGGCGCGTGCGCTTCAGCCTGGCTGCGGACTATCTGGTCATGGCCGCCTGGCTCGCCTACCTGAAATCGCGCCTGCTGCTGCCCAAGCCCGAGCGTCCCAAGGCCGAGGAACCGCCGGCCGAGGAGATGGCCGCGCAGCTGGCCTTCCGGCTGGCGAAACTGGACGCCATGCGCAAGGCCGCCGACAAGCTTCGCGACGGGGCCCAGCTCGGCCGAGAGGTGTTCGTCCGCGGCGACCCCGAGGCGATCAAGATCGTGCCCTCGACGCGCCTGGAGGGCGACCTCTACGGCCTGATGAGCGCCTATATCGACCAGCGCCGCAAAGAGCAGGGGCGGCACTATGTCCCGCGCGTGCAGCAGGCCTATCCGTTGGAAGACGCCCGCGACCGCCTGCGCCACATGCTGCCCGAGTTGGAACGCTGGACCCCGCTGACCGGCGTTGCGCCGCTGCGCCCGACCGGCGACGGGCCGAGCCAGGCCTCCTATGTCGCCTCGACCCTCTCGGCCAGCCTGGAGCTGGTGAAGGAAGGGGCGCTGGAGACCCGCCAACTCGAGGCGTTCGCGGACATCTACCTGCGCGCCCGCAAGGAGCTGCGGCCATGAGCGCCGACGCCGAGCGTCAGATCGAGGCCCTGCTGTTCGCCGCCGCCGGGCCATTGAGCCTGGAGGATCTCGCCAAGCGCCTGCCGGCAGGCGCCGACGTCGCCGGCGCGATCGCCGCCTTGCAGGCGACCTATGAGGGCAGGGGAGTCGAGCTGGCCTGCGTCGCCGGCCGCTGGCGGTTCCAGACCGCCCAGGACCTGGCCTTCCTGATGACCGAGGAGCGCGAGGAGCCGCGCCGCCTCTCGAAGGCCGCCCAGGAGACGCTGGCCATCATCGCCTATCACCAGCCCGTGACCCGCGCCGAGATCGAGGCCGTGCGCGGCGTGCAGGCCAGCAAGGGCACGCTCGACGTCCTGTTGGAACTGGGTCTGGTGCGGATGCGTGGCCGTCGCCGCTCTCCGGGCCGCCCGGTCACCTACGGCACCACCGACGCATTCCTCGAACACTACGGACTGGCGCATCTGAGCGACCTGCCAGGCGTGGCGGAGATGAAGGCGGCGGGCCTGCTGAGCCTAGACCTGCCGCCGGACTTCAATGTTCCGAACCCGTCGGGACTTGGCCTGCCCGAGGAAGACCCCTTGGAAGACGGCGATGCGCCTGAGTTCCACGTGGATTTCCTTGGCGAAGACGACGCGCCGCACTAGGACGCGTTGGCTTCGGACCGCGTGAACGACTATATTCGGTTCTCAAAGAGGGGCGGGCGTGCGGCCGAGGTCGGTCGCCGACGTTGAGGAGTTTGGCCTGATGGGCTCATTTTCGATTTGGCACTGGCTGATCGTGCTGGTGGTCGTCGCGTTCGTGTTCGGCGGCCGTGGCAAGCTGTCCGGCATCATGGGCGACGCCGCCAAGGGCATCCGCGCGTTCCGTGACGGTCTCAAGGAAGAGCCGACGACGAGCGCGGAAAACAAGCCGCTGCCGACCGCCGAGCGCGAGAAAGACGAAGCGCGCGGCTGATCCCAGCCGTCTTCCCGAAGGTCTCGCCCGCGCCGGTCCTCATCGGCGCGGGCTCTTACGTCTAGGCTGCCTCACGAATGCTACCCGATGTCGGCGGGCTCGAACTCCTGGTCATCGCGGCGGTCGCCCTGATCGTCGTAGGCCCCAAGGATCTGCCCATCATGCTGCGCAAGCTCGGCCAGTTCACGGCCAAGATCCGCGGCATGGCCAATGAGTTCCGGGCCAGCTTCGACGAGATGGCGCGCCAGTCCGAGCTGGACGAGCTGCGCAAGGAGGTCGAGGCCATGCGCCGCGGGCAGCTTGCCGACAGCGCCGCCGCCGACGCCTCCAAGGCCCAGGTCGAACAGGTCTTCAAAGAGATCGGCGACAGCCTGCAGGGCTCGGATATCCAGCTCCATCCGCCGATGAGTTACCAGTACGACACGCCGGCCGAGCCCGAGCCTGTGGCCCCCGCGCCCGAACCGGCGCCTGTCGTCGAGGCGCCCAAGAAGCCGCGGGTCCGCAAGGCCGCCGCGCCGAAAGCCGAGGCGGGCGTCAAGCCGAAGGCGGCGGCCAAACCCAAGGCGTCCAAGCCGAAGGCGGGAGCCAAGGCGTGAGCAATCCTTACGATTCCGACGAGTCCGAGATCGAGGCGTCGCGCGCGCCGCTGCTCGATCACCTGGTCGAGTTGCGCTCGCGCCTGATCGTCTGCGTCATCGCCATGGCGCTGGGCTTTGCGCTCTGCTTCGGGTTTTCCAAGCAGATCTACATGTTCCTGCTGCATCCGTTCGCCATCGCCGCCCAACTGCTGGCGGCCGAGCAGGCGGCCCATGCGCAGCAGGCCGGGGGCTTCGATCCCATGCGCTTCCTCAACGGGACCAAGGACCTGTTCCTGGCCCTGGTCGGTGCGCGAGAAGTGCCGGACGCGGCGGGGGCCGAGCGCCTGAAGCTGGTCTTCACCGCCCCCCTGGAATTCTTCTTCACCAAGCTGAAGCTGGCCGGTTTCGGCGCGGTGGTCGTGACCTTCCCGGTGCTGGCCTGGCAGGTCTACGGCTTCGTGGCGCCGGGCCTCTACAAGCGCGAGCGCAAGGCCTTCCTACCGTTCCTGGTGGCCTCGCCGACCCTGTTCCTGATGGGCGCGGCGCTGGTCTACTACGTCATCCTGCCCTTCGTGCTGTGGTTCTCGCTGTCGCAGCAGATCGTCGGCGACGCCTCGGTCTCGGTCGAGCTGCTGCCCAAGGTTTCCGACTATCTCAGCCTGGTCACGACCCTGCTGCTGGCCTTCGGGCTCTGTTTCCAACTGCCGGTGGTGCTGACCCTGCTCGGTATGGCGGGCATCGTCTCGTCCAAGGCCCTGGCGGCCGGCCGGCGCTATGCGATCGTCGGGGTGTTCGTCGTCGCCGCCGTGGTCACGCCGCCCGATCCGATCAGCCAGACCCTGCTCGCGGTGCCGATCATCCTGCTCTACGAGATCTCGATCTGGTGCGTCCGCCTGATCGAGGCCCGCCGCAAGCGCGAGGAAGACGCCGAGGCCGGCAGCGACATCGTCCCGGTCTGACGTCCCGTTGGGCGGCAGGGGTTGGCCGTCCTCCCAACGCGCTCTAGAGAAGTCCGCTCAATCCCACCTGCGGCGGACCCATGCACGATATCCGAGCCATTCGCGAAACCCCCGAGCTTTACGAGACGGCGTGGGCTGCGAAGGGGCGATCGGGCGCCGCCGCCCAGGCGGTCGAACTCGACGCGAAGCTGCGCGCCGCCAAGCTGGCCCTGGAGACCGCCCAGAGCCGCCGCAACGAAGCCTCCAAGCTGATCGGCCAGGCCAAGGCCAAGAAGGACGACGCAGAGGCCGAGCGCCTGATGGCCGAGGTCGAGCAGGTCAAGACCGTGCTGGCCGAGCAGGCCGAGGTCGAGCGCACCGTCTCGGGCGAATTGCATGATCTGCTGGCGGGCCTGCCGAACATTCCGTTCTCCGACGTACCGGTCGGCGCCGACGAGCACGACAACGTCGAGGTCCGCCGCTGGGGTGAGCCCTTCGCGATCTCCGCGCCCAAGGATCACGTCGATCTGGGCGAGGGGCTGGGCCTGATCGACTTCGAGGCCGCCGCCCGCATGAGCGGCGCCCGTTTCGTGGTGCTGAAGGGCCAGATTGCGCGGCTGGAGCGGGCTATCGGCCAGTTCATGCTGGACCTGCAGACCCGCGAGCATGGCTATACTGAGGTCTCGCCGCCGCTGCTGGTCAACGATGCCGCCGCTTATGGCACCGACAAGCTGCCCAAGTTCGCTGGCGACCTCTTCCAGACGACCGACGGCCGCTGGCTGATCCCGACGGCGGAGGTGCCGCTGACCAGCATGGTCATGGACCAGATCGTCGCCGAGGAAGAACTCCCCCTGCGCATGACCGCCCTGACGCCGTGCTTCCGCTCCGAGGCCGGCGCTTCGGGCCGCGACACCCGCGGCATGATCCGCCAGCACCAGTTCTACAAGGTCGAGCTCGTCTCGATCACCGCCCCGGACAAGTCCGAGGAGGAGCACGAGCGCATGGTCGGCTGCGCCGAGGCGGTGCTGAAGGCGCTGGAGCTGCCGTTCCGCACCATGCTGCTCTGCACCGGCGACATGGGCTTCGGCGCGCGCAAGACCTACGATCTGGAGGTCTGGATCCCGTCCGAGGCGCGCTATCGCGAGATCAGCTCCTGCTCCAACTGCGGCGACTTCCAGGCGCGCCGCATGAACGCCCGCACCAAGAAGGCCGGCGAGAAGGGCACGCGCTTCGTCCACAGCCTCAACGGCTCGGGTCTGGCCGTCGGCCGGACCCTGGTGGCGGTCATGGAGAACTATCAGGACGAGAACGGCCGCATCGCCATTCCGCAGGCCTTGCAGCCGTACATGCACGGCCTGACCCACATCGGTGGCCAATGAGGATCCTGCTCACCAACGATGACGGCGTCCACGCCGAAGGTCTGGTCGCGCTGGAGAACATCGCCCGCGCCCTGACCGACGACATCTGGATCTGCGCGCCGGAATACGAGCAGTCGGGCGCCAGCCGCGCCCTGACCCTGGCCGACCCCGTGCGGGTGCGGAAACTGGACGAGCGGCGCTATGCGACCACCGGCACCCCGACCGACTGCGTGATGCTGGCGGTCACCGAGCTGATGGGCGGGCTGAAGCCCGATCTGGTGCTGTCGGGCGTCAACCGCGGTGCGAACCTGGCAGAGGATGTCACGCTGTCAGGGACCGTCGCCGGCGCAATCGAGGGCATGGCCTTGGGTGTTCCTTCCATCGCGCTTTCCCAGACCGGCTGGCCCACGGGCGAGGGCCGGGAGATGTTCGAGCCGGCCGAGCGGTTTGGTCCGGGAATCGTCAAGCGGTTGGTCGAGATCGGCTGGCCCGTCGACGTGGTGATGAACGTCAACTTCCCTTCGCGACCGGTGGACGAGATCGTCGAGGTCGAGGTGACGCGTCAGACTTTCCGCGATGTTGCGGTCCGTCACGCCGAGAAGCGCACCGACCTGCGCAACCGCGACTATTACTGGATGGGCTTCCGCCACGAAATGTCGCAGCCGGCCGAGGGGACCGACCTTCGCGCCATCTATGACGGTAAGATTTCCGTCACCCCCTTGCATATCGACCTGACTCACGCCGAAACCGTCTATCGCCTGAAGGGCGTGCTCGGGGGCGCGCCGCCGAAGGTCTGAGGCAAGCATGGCGACGAACGAGAGCGACGGCGGCAAGGAGAAGGACGTCCAGCTCGCGCGGCTGGTCCTGGCCCTGCGCTCGCAGGGCGTGACCGACGCCGGCGTGCTGGCGGCCATCGAATGGGCCCCGCGCGAGCTCTTCACCCCAGACCTTTTCAAGGAACGGGCCTTCGAGGATTCCGCCCTGCCGATCGCCTGCGGGCAGACGATCAGCCAGCCGTTCATCGTCGGACTGATGACGCAGGCGCTGCAGGTCGAGCCGCGTTCGCGCGTGCTGGAGATCGGCACCGGCTCGGGCTACCAGACCACCATCCTTTCGCGGCTCTCGCGGCTGGTCTACACGGTCGAGCGCTATCGGACGCTGATGGGAGAGGCCGAGGCGCGCTTCAAGCAACTGGGCCTGACCAACATCATCACCAAGTTCGGCGATGGCGGCCTCGGCTGGCCCGAGCAGGCGCCTTTTGACCGCATTTTGGTCACAGCCGCGGCGCCGGAAGAGCCCAAGGCGCTTCTTTCGCAACTGAAGCCTTCGGGGATCCTGGTGGCGCCCGTGGGGAAGAGGCCCGTGCAGAAGCTCATCCGCTATCTCGGCGACGGGAACGGTGTCTTCCGATCCGAGGTCATGACCGACGTCCGCTTCGTCCCGCTGCTGCCTGGCGTGGCGAAGGAACCCTGAGGTTACGAGGAATTGGGGTGGCTTGGGCGTCGGCCGTAACCCATCATTAACCGTGACGCCTCGACTGATTCCGATCCAAAAGTCTCCGGAGCGGCGATGACGCTTTCTCTTTCGCGTACGGTTCTATTCCTTCTCGCAGGCACGGCCCTGACCGCCTGCGCCTCGACCGAACCGCTGCGCCCCAGCTACCCCGTGCGCCCGAACCCCGCGCCGTCGCAGCCGCCGCCCTCGCAACCTCCGCCCACCGTCGTCATCCCGCCGGTCGAACCGCCGCCGGCCACGCGCCCGGCTGCGCCGTCGGTCGAGGCCACGCCGCTGCCCTCGCTGCCGCCGGCCCAGCCCCTGCCGCCGTCCCAGCCGCGCCCGACGCCGCCGCCGACCATGCAGACGGTGACGCGGACCACGACCGCCGGCCGCGTCGTGGACGCGGCCGGCCCGGCTAAGGACTACGCCGTCAAGAAGGGCGACAATCTCGACGCCATTGCGCGCACCCTGGGCACGACCCGCCAGCAGCTCGCGGAGGACAACAACCTCAAGGCGCCCTATGCGCTGAAGCCAGGCCAGGTGCTGAAGGGGCCCAAGACCAAGGGCGCGAAGGCCTATGTGGTCGAACAGGGCGACACCCTGTTCGCTATCGCCCGCCGGTTCAGCGTGACGCCCGCGGCGATCGCCGAGGCCAACGACCGCGACGTGGAGGCTCCGCTGTCCACCGGTCAGAAGTTGATCCTGCCGGACGGCTTCAAAGACAAGGGCCCGACCACTGTTCGGACCCAGGTTCCCGTCTATGGCGGGACCAGCGAAGCGGCGACCCCGCCGCGCAGCGAGCCGCCGCGCGCCACGCGTCCGACCCCGGCGCCCGCGCCCGAGCCGGAGGAAGAGCCGGCCGCCCCGACTGTCGTACGACGGGTGACCGGCAAGGTTGTCGAAACCACCGGCAAGCCGGTCTCGTACAAGGTCAAGAAGGGCGACAACCTCGACGCCATCGCCCGCGAACTCGACACCACCCGCAAGGACCTGGCCGACGACAACAAGCTGAAGGCGCCCTATGCGCTCCAGCCTGGGCAGGTTCTGAAGGGGCCGCCGACCAAGGCCAAGGCCTATGTGGCTGGCCAGGGCGACACCATGGCCCTGATCGCAAAGCGCTTCAGCGTCACTCAGAAGGCGTTGGCCGCGGCCAACGGCCTGAAGGTCGGCGCGGCCATCAAGCCCGGCCGCCAGGTTATCCTGCCGAGCGGCTATCGCGACCGCGGGCCGATCCGCGAGGAAACCCCTGCGCCGTCGCGGCCGAAGCCCGCGCCAAGCCTGCCGCCGCCGGCTCCGGCCCTGCCGCCGCCGCGCGCGATCGAGCCCCAGCCGACGCCCGTCCAGCCGTCTCCGCGACCGACGCCGACGCCCACTCCGCCGCCCGCGCGGCCGACGCCGACCCCGGTTCCGCAGCCGATTACGCCTCCGGCCAGTTCGGCGACTCCGACCGACGCTCAGATCTCCAGCTACGGGCGCGGCCGTTTCATCTGGCCCGTGCGCGGCGATATCGTCTCGGACTTCGGCCCCAAGGGCACCGGGCAGCGCAACGACGGGATCAACATCCGCTCGACCGCCGGCGAGGCGGTGCGTTCAGCCGCCGCTGGCGATGTGGTCTATGCCGGCGATCAGGTGCCGGGCTTCGGCAACTTGGTGCTGATCAAGCACGCGGACGGCTGGGTCACGGCCTATGGCCACATGTCCCGCGTCGACGTGAAGATGCAGCAGAAGGTCGTCCAGGGGCAGCAGATCGGCCAGGCGGGGACCACTGGCGGCGTCACCGAGCCCCAACTGCACTTCGAAGTGCGCTACGCCCCGACGCCGCAGGACCGCGCCCGCCCGATCGACCCCAAGCTGGTCCTGCCGAAGTAGATGTCCTCCCTCCCGATGAGGGAGGGGGATTCCGTCATAGCGGCAGGTGCTTGCCCTGTTCCCCGGCCAAGTCGCGGATGAACTGGTAGGCGACGCGGCCCGAGCGCGAGCCGCGCAGCTGCGCCCATTGCAGGGCGCGGCGATCAAGGTCGGCGTCGAATAGGCCATACCGCTCGGCATAAGCGTTGATGGCGGCCAGGTAGGTCGCCTGGTCCATGGGCGGGAACCCGATCCACAGGCCGAAGCGGTCGGAGACGCTGACCTCCTCCTCGGCGTCCTCGGCCGAGGCGACCAGTCCGCGGTCCTCGGTGTTGGTCCGCGGCATCAGGTGGCGGCGGTTCGAGGTGGCCACGAACAGCACGTTCGACGGCGGGCCGGAAACCCCGCCCTCCAGCGCCGATTTCAGCGCCTTGGCGGCTGCGGCGCCTTCCTCGAACGATAGGTCGTCGCACAGGACCACGAAGCGCTCCGTGCGCACGCGCAGCACGTCGAACAGGGCCGGCAACTCGGTCACCTGGTCGCGGTCGACCTCTATCAGCTTCAACTCGGGCGCGTTCGCCACGATCTGCATGAAGGCGGCCTTGGAGATCGAGCTCTTGCCGGTGCCGCGCACCCCCCAGAGCAGCACGTGGTTGCTGGGCAGGCCGCGGGCGAACCGCTCCAGGTTCTCGAGGAACCGGCCCTTCTGGCGATCGATCCCCAGCAGGGAATCGAGGGGCAGGGGATAGTCCGGCGCGGGATGGAAGCCGCCGGTTACGGGATCGTGCCGGAAGAGGCGGGCGCCGGCGAAGTCGGGCTCGGCCTTGACGGGCGGGGCAAGGCGCTCAAGGGCCTCGGCGATACGGACGAGAACGGGATGCAACGCGTCTTCCATGGCTGCGCTGCTTAGCGGCATGGCGCTTCCATTGCAAAACGAAGACGCAGCGCATAGCTTCCGCCGACCTGAAAACCGGGCCGCGACGCGCCCGACACTTGAGCTTCGGAGCGCCATGTTCGCCACCCCCGCCTTCGCCCAGACCGCCGGAGCCGCCGCCGGCGCCGGTCCGCAGGATATGCTGATCCAGTTCCTGCCCCTGGTTGGTCTGGTGGTGCTGTTCTACTTCCTGATGATCCGTCCGCAGCAGCGTCGGATGAAGCAGCACCAGCAAATGATCACCAATCTCAAGCGCAACGACACGGTCGTGCTGAACTCGGGCGTGATCGGCAAGGTCGTCCGGGTCGAGGACAAGGAGATCGGCCTCGAAATCGCCCAAGGCGTCACCATCAAGGTGGTGAAGGGCATGATCGCCGAGGTCCGCGTCCGCGGCGAACCGGCCCCGGCCAACGACTCCAAGGCCTAAGGGCTCGAACCGCACATGATGAATCTCTCGCGCTGGAAGGTGATCGCCGTCGTTCTGTCGGCGATCTTCGGCGTGCTGTTCACCCTGCCGAACGTATTGCCGGCGGATGTTCGTGACAGCCTGCCGGGCTTCATGCCCAAGCAGACGCTCAACCTCGGCCTTGACCTGCAGGGCGGTTCGCACCTGTTGCTGGAGGTCGATACCGCGGCCCTCAAGCGCGAGCGGCTGACCAATCTGGTCGAAGACACCCGCACCACCTTGCGTGACGCTCAGATTCCCTTCGCCGAACTACGGGAAGTGAACGGCGAGGTCAGTGTCCTGATCAACGACCCGGCCCAGGCCAATACGGCGGTCAACAAGCTGCGCGCCACCGTCGCCGGCGTCGTCGCCGGCCAGCCCGGCGGCCGCGAGGTTTCGATCAGCAACGACGGCGGCGGCCGCATCCGCCTGTCGCTGTCGCAGGAGGCCATGACCGCCGAGGCGGGCCGCGCCGTGGACCAGTCCATCGAGATTCTGCGCCGCCGGATCGACGAACTGGGCACCAAGGAACCGACCATCGTCCGCCAGGGCGTCGACCGCATCGTGGTCCAGGCTCCTGGCGAGAGCGACCCGCAGCGCCTGCGCGACGTGATCGGCAAGACCGCCAAGCTGACCTTCCAGATGGTCGACGACAGCGTCAGCCTGGAAGAAGCGGCCGCCGGCCGCGTGCCGCCCGGATCGGAACTGCTGCCCAGCGAGGACGGCTACACCTCCGTCGTGCTGGTCAAGAAGCGCGCCCTTGTCACGGGCGAGATGCTGACCGACGCTCAGCAGTCCTTTGACCAGCAGTCCGGCCAGCCCGTCGTCTCGTTCCGCTTCAACAGCGCCGGCGCCCGCCGCTTTGGAGAGGCGACCGCCTCCAGCATCGGCAAGCGCTTCGCCATCGTGCTCGACGGCAAGGTGATTTCGGCCCCGGTCATCCAGAGCGCCATCACCGGCGGCTCCGGACAGATCAGCGGCAGCTTCACCCCGCAGAGCGCCAACGACCTGGCCATCCTGCTGCGCGCCGGCGCCCTGCCGGCTCCGCTGAAGGTGGAGCAGCAGTCGACGGTCGGCGCCGAACTGGGGGCCGACGCGGTCAAGGCCGGCGTCGTCTCGCTGGCCATCGGCGGCGTCGCCATCATCGTCTTCATCATTCTGGCCTACGGCCTGTTCGGGCTCTTCGCGGCCATCGCCCTGGTGGTGAACGTGCTGCTGATCCTGGGGATCATGTCGTTCACGCAGGCGACCCTGACCTTCCCCGGCATCGCGGGCCTGATCCTCACCCTGGCGGTGGCGGTCGACGCCAACGTGCTGATCTACGAGCGGATACGTGACGAGGCGCATGCTGGAAGGTCGCCCATATCGGCGCTGGAGCACGGCTATTCGCGGGCCCTCGTGTCCATTCTCGACGCCAACATCACCAGTGCGATCTCCGCCCTGATCATGTTCCAGTTCGGCTCGGGGCCGATCCGGGGCTTCGCCTGGACGCTGCTGATCGGGGTCGTGACCTCGGTGTTCACGGCGGTCGTCATCACCCAAGTCCTCATTGGCCTGTGGTTCCGCATCAAGCGGCCCAAGGCCCTGCCGATCGTTTAGGGGAGGGTTCAGAACATGTGGCCTCTGATCCGCATCCTGCCGCGCGAATTCCACTTCAACTTCGTGCGGCTCGCTCCCTACGCGGCGATCCTGTCGGCGCTGCTCATCGCCGGCTCGGGCGTTTCGTTCTTCACCAAGGGCCTGAACCTGGGCATCGACTTCATCGGTGGTTCGATGATCGAGGTGCAGACCAAGGGGCCGGCCGACATCGCCAAGCTGCGCGCCACCATGATGCATGTCGGCGGCGAGGACGCGCAGGTCCAGCAGATGGGCGCGGCCAATGGCGCCATGCTGCGCTTCCGCACCGCCGAGGGGGTGAACCCCGTCGACGGGGCCGAGCGCATCAAGGCCGAGCTGACCAAGGAATTTCCGGGCATCACCTTCAAGAAGGTCGAGGTCGTGGGGCCGAAGGTCTCGGGCGAGCTGATGCAGGGCGGCTTCATGGCGCTCGGGGTCGCCGTCTTCCTGATGCTGCTCTACATCTGGTTCCGCTTCCAGCTGCAGTTCGGCCTTGGCGCCGTGGTGGGCGTGTTCCACGACGTGCTGCTGACCTTGGGCATGCTGTCGCTGACGCACCTCGAGTTCTCCATGACCTCGATCGCGGCGCTGCTGACCGTCATCGGCTATTCGATGAACGAGAAGGTCATCACCTTCGACCGGCTTCGCGAGAACCTGCGCAAGTACAAGACCGCGCCCCTGGCCGAGGTCATCAACCGCTCGGAGAATGAGCGTCTGTCGCGGACCCTGATCACCGGCTCGACGGCGATCCTGGCTCTGTCGGGCGCGGTGTTCTTCGGCGGTCCGGTGCTGCTGCCGCTGGTCGTGACCATGGTGTTCGGCATCGTCGTCGGCACCTACTCGTCGATCTACGTGGCCCTGCCGATCATCCTGCTCTGGGGCGTGAAGCGCGGCGACGAGCCGGCCGAACCGCTCAAGCCGCAGGCCGCGCGATAAGTCCATGGCCCGCGACGCGCCCCAGATCGACACCTATGGAGACGGCGGCTTCCGCCTCTCCACCGGACGTCACGAGGGCTCGCTCTTGATCCTGCAGGACGAGGCCAGGCCCTGGCCTGTCCGCTCCATGGCCGAGCTCGCCCCAGAGCACTTCGCCGAGATCATCGCGGTGGGACGGGGCGAGGTGGAGTTCGTCCTGCTCGGGGCCGGGGCGGCCAACGCCCTGCCGCCGCGCGCCGTGCGAGAGGCCCTGCAGCGGGCCGGGATCGGACTGGAATTCATGGACACGGCTAGCGCCTGCCGCACCTACAACATCCTGACCGCCGAAGGTCGCAAGCTGGCTGCAGCCCTGATTGCGGTCTAGCTATCGCCCAGACTCACATAACGCCGTATATCCAACCGATTAGGGTTGGAAACGTGAGGGGCTAGTGATGTCGGGACTTTTGTCCAACTTCCGCAACACCATGATCGTGAGCTTCATTCTCGCGATCATCATGGTCGCAGGCTATATGAGCCATTACGGCGTGGCCGACCGGATCTTCTGGCAAGGCGTTTTCCGTTGGCTGCACACCTTCTTCGGCATCCTGTGGATCGGGCTGCTGTACTACTTCAACTTCGTCCAGATCCGGAAAATGCCGGACATCCCGGCCGAGCTGAAGCCGGCCGTTTCCAAGTACATCGCGCCTGAGGCGCTGTTCTGGTTCCGCTGGGCGGCCCTGGCCACCTGGGTCATGGGCGTCATCCTGGCCTTCAATCGCGGCTTCCTGGTCCAGGCGTTCACCCTGGGCGCGCTCGACGGCTTCCAGGCGCCCCAGCACACCTTCATCGGCGTCGGCATGTGGCTGGCCACCATAATGTTCTTCAACGTCTGGGTCTTCATCTGGCCGAACCAGAAGATCGCGCTCGGCCTCGTCGAAGGCGACGCGGAAGCCAAGGCCAAGGCCGGCCGGCTCGCCATGCTGTTCTCGCGCACCAACACCCTGCTGTCGGTGCCGATGCTGGTGACCATGACCATGAACCAGACGATCTTCGGCTGAGGCGCTTTCAGCCGAACAGGTTTAGAAACGGAAGGCCCGCCGCATTGGCGGGCCTTTTGCATTCCTGAGCGATGTCCGATCCCCAAGTTTCCGACGCCCCTGAAGACCTCGACGCTCAGACCCGCCGTCTCGACCCCGAGCGCTGGCTGTCGAGCCGCTTCGTCTCCGATCCGGAAGCCCGGGCCGACGTCGTGGCGATCTACGCCTTCGATCATGAGCTCGCCCGTGCGCCCAAGGTCGCTTCCAACGCCCTGCTGGGCGAGATTCGGCTGACCTGGTGGCGCGAGGTGCTGGACGAGGCCTATGGCGAACGCCCGGTTCGCCATCATCCGGCCGCCCTGGCCTTGGCCGGGGCGATCGCCCGCCGGGGCCTGCCGCGTACGCCGCTGGAGGCGATGATCGACGCCCGCTACCGCGAGCTCGACCCGGCCCCGATGAACCTGGCCGACGCCCTGGAATGGGCGGAGGGAACCGGCGGCGGGGCCGCCGAGGCCGCCGCTCTGGTGCTCGACCCGGCCGCCGATGTCGACAAGGCGCGGCAGGCGGGCAAGGCGTGGGCCATCGGCCGGCTCATGGGCACGGCAGGCATGGAGGGGGAGGCGGCCCTGGCCGCTCTCGCGCAGGCGCTGGCCAACGGCCAGGGCCTTTCCGTTGCGGCGTTCCCGGCGGCCGCGCACGCCGCCCTGGCCCGTGTGCGGGCCAAGGGGCGGCGGCCCTCCGACCTGGAGGCTCGCCTGCGCCTCTTCTGGGCCGTGCTCCGCGGCCGGCTCTAGCTATTCCGCCGCCAGCGCCGGGACGCCTGACACCCAGGCGTCCAGGTCGGACAGAGCCCGCTCGCCCATGGCCAGCTTCTTGTTGCGGCCGCGTTCCTTGGCGCCGATGCGGCTGCCGTCCTCGCGGCGCTTGGGTCCGGCCTCGTCCAGCGGCGGCAGTAGGCCGTAGTTGATGTTCATCGGCTGGAAAGACCCCTTGCCGGCGTCGATGTGGCCGCCGGTGATATGGCCGATCAGGGCCCCCAAGGCGGTCGTGGCCGGCGGCGCGTCGATCGGGCGGCCCAGGCGCTCGGCGGCGGCGAAACGGCCGGCCAGCAGGCCGACGGCGGCGCTCTCGACGTAGCCTTCGACGCCGGTCACCTGGCCGGCGAAGCGCAGGCGCGGCTGCTTCTTCATCCGCAGCTGGACATCCAGCAGCTTGGGGCTGTTCAGGAACGTGTTGCGGTGCAGCCCGCCGAGCCGCGCGAACACGGCCTTTTCCAGCCCGGGGATAGTCCGGAAAATTTCGGTCTGCGCCCCGTGCTTCAGCTTGGTCTGGAAGCCGACCATGTTCCAGAGCGTGCCCAGCGCGTTGTCCTGGCGCAGCTGGACGACAGCGTAGGCTTTCTCCTCCGGCTTGTGGGCGTTGGTCAGGCCCACCGGCTTCATCGGGCCATGGCGCAGGGTTTCGCGGCCCCGCTCGGCCATCACCTCGATCGGGAGGCAGCCGTCGAAATAGGGGACGTTCTCCCAGTCCTTGAACTCGGACTTGGGGCCGGCCAGCAGGGCGTCGATGAAGGCCTCGTACTGGGCCTTGTCCATCGGGCAGTTGATATAGGCGGCGGTCTCGCCGGCCGGGCCAGCCTTGTCGTAGCGCGATTGGCGCCAGCAGACGTCCATGTCGATCGATTCGAAGTTCACGATCGGCGCGATGGCGTCGAAAAACGACAGTTCGCCTTCGCCCGACAGCTCCAGGATCGCGTCCGACAGGGCCGGCGAGGTGAGGGGGCCGGTGGAGATGATCACGTTGTCCCATTCGGCGGGCGGCAGGCCGGCGATCTCCTCGCGCACGATGGTCACCAGCGGATGGGCCTCCAGTCGCGCGGTCACGGCCTGGGAGAAGCCTTCGCGGTCCACCGCCAGGGCGCCGCCGGCCGGCACCTGATTGGCGTCGCCGCAGCTCATGATGATCGAGCCGAGCTTGCGCATCTCGGCGTGCAGCAGGCCGACGGCGTTGCCCGTCCAGTCGTCGGCGCGGAAGGAGTTGGAACAGACCAGCTCGGCCAGGCCTTCGGTCTGATGCGCGTCGGTCTTGCGGACGGGACGCATCTCGTGGAGCACGACCGGAACTCCGGCCTGCGCGACTTGCCAGGCGGCTTCGGAGCCGGCCAGGCCCCCGCCGACGATATGAACAGGTTGGATCGACATGCGTGACTAACTAGCAACGTTCAGACGACTTCGCGAGCTAGGCCTTGCGGGCAGGCCCGGAGGCCACCAGAATCCGCAGCCGAACAGAGGCCGACTCGTTCATTCATCAGGGGCGGCCAGAGGATTGAGATGACTGCGTTCTCGGCGACCGACGCCGCCTTGGAAGGTTTCCGGATTACGCGCGAGAGGCCAAGGGTCGTCCTTGTCTGGGCGGTCTTCTCCTTTCTGGTCAGCATCTGCAGCGCGATCTACCTGATCAGCATCGGCCAGGAGGCGCGCGCCGTGCTGGACGCGCGCGTGGCCGAGCAGGCCCCGGACCTGCAGGCGTTCGGCGCGGCCATGGCCGACCTCGCGCCCATGATGGTCATGGGCCTGCTGGTTCAGTGCGTGATGGCCGCTGCGGTCTACCGCATCCTGCTGCGGCCCGAGGACCGCGGTCTGGCCTATCTGAAGGTCGGCATGGATGAGCTGCGCCTGGCCGCACTGACCTTCATCTACGTGCTGTTGGCCAGCCTGATGCTGGCGGTCGTCGTGTTGGCGGCGGGCCTCATCGCCGCCCTGGCCTCGTTCGCCGGGCAGGGGGCGGCCATCCTGGTCGCCGCAGCCTCCGAGCTGTTCTTCCTGGGGCTGCTGTTCTACGTCGCCGTGCGGTTGTCGCTGGCGCCTGCCATCACCTTCGCCGAGCAGCGCATCGCCATCTTCGACTCCTGGCGGCTGACGCACGGCCAGTTCTGGCGTCTGACGGGAGCCTATTTCCTGGCGATCTGCGGGATCATGGTCATCGCCCTGCTGGTCGTGACCATCTTCTCGGCCCTGGTGGCTGTGGCGGTCGGCGGCGACCTGCAGGCGGTCGGCAAGATGTTCGCCCCCGACCAGACCTCGCTCACCACCTATTTTTCGCCGGTGATGATCATCTACCTGCTGGTGGCGGGGTGGCTCAGCGCGCTCTACTACGCTGTGGTCATCGCCCCCGCCGCCGTCGCTTATCGCGAGTTGACCCGCGCCTGACGCCTCAGGCGTCGGCGCTCGGCCGCGCCTTGACGCGTTCGCGCCAGGCCTTGAGGTTGGCGAACTCGTCCTCGACCGGCAGGCCGATCCAGTCGGCGAAGTCGACCGTCGAGAGCAGGCAGATGTCGGCCATGGTGTAGCTGTCGCCGACCAGGAACTCGCGCCCCGCCAGTTCGCGGTCGATGTACTTCTGCGCGCCCCGATAGGTCTCCTTGTTGGATTCGCCGAAGTCCTTGAACTGGGTCAACAGCGCCGCGGTGAACGGGTGCGCGTGGCGCCAGAAATTGCCGACCGGCATCATCACCGCGAACTCGACGCGGCGGATCCACTGGTCGACCAGGGCCTTCTCGATCGCCGTGCGGCCGAACATCGGCGGCTCGGGGTGGGTTTCCTCGAAGTAGCGGCAGATGGCGACGGTCTCGGAGATGCAGGTCCCGTCGTCGAGCTCCAGGGCCGGCAATTGACCCATCGAGTTCTTGGCGCGGAACTCGGGCGACTTATGCTCGCGCTTGCGCATGTCGACCGTGGTCTCGGGCAGATCGACGCCCTTCTCGGCCAGGAAGATGCGCACGCGGCGGGGATTCGGCGCCGGCATCGGCGCGCCGTAAAGGATCATGGGTGGCTCCCTAATGCTCTAAGTATGGCGACAGGCTAATTCGAACGCTTGTTTGAGTGCAAGCGCCGATAACGCCGGTTTGGCGCTCGAAAATAGTTTGTCACCATACTAATATCGCCTGGCGCAGACAGCGCGGGGAGGGTGAGTATGAAGCGTATGGTTCTGGCGGCGGCGATGACGCTGGCGCTGTCCGGTGTGGCTCAGGCGTTGGAAGTCGCCTCGGCTACCGAGACGGCGCGCTTCTACGACCTGGAGGGCAAGCTGTGGGCGGCGTGGAACGCTCGCCTGCGTCCCGCGGACGCCGCGCCGTTCTATTCGCAGTCGCCCCACAATCTCTATTTCAACGTCACGCCGCTGAAGTTCACCGGCTGGGCCGAGTTCGAGAAGGTGATGACGCCGGCGCTTGCCGGCGGGGCCGCCGCCAAGATGCTGATCGGCGACGATTTCCGGGTCCTGCGCGAGGGGCGCACGGCGATCGTCGCCTACACCTTCCGGACCGAGTTCAGCGGCGCCAATGCGCCCCAGAGCTTCACCGGCCGGATGACCGACGTCTGGACCAACGAACGGGGGACCTGGCGGCTGGTCCACCAGCATATGTCCTCGCCACTCGTCGCGCCCTGAGGCTTCCCAGAGTCCGAAAGTCGCGAGCCGGTGGGGCGGGAGGGTGCTAGTCTTCCCGCCATGACCCAGGGCTGCTGCTTGTTTGAAACCGCCATCGGGACCTGCGGCGTCGCCTGGAGCGACCGGGGCCTGACAGGCGTAATGCTGCCGCTCACTGAGGGCGGAGATCCGCTTTCACGGCTGATCCGGCGCAATCCCGGCGCGGTTGAAGCCGCGCCGCCGCCGGCCGTCGCCGCGGCCATAGAGGGCGTCCAAGCCTTGCTGAGCGGGGAGAAGCGCGACCTGCTGGAGGTGGCGCTGGACGACGGCCATGTCGATGGGTTGCCGGCGCAGGTCTACGCCATAGCCCGCGCGATTCCGCCGGGACAGACCCTGACCTATGGCGACATCGCCCGTCGGCTCGGCGACCTGGCGCTGTCGCGGGCCGTCGGCCAGGCGCTGGGGGCCAACCCTTGGCCCATCGTCGTGCCGTGTCACCGCATCCTGGCTGCAGGCGGCAAGAAGGGCGGCTTCTCCGCGCCCGGCGGCGCCGACACCAAGCTGCGTATGCTGGAGATCGAGGGCGCCTTGGCCCCCGATACCCTGCCGCTGTTCGGGGGCCGTTAGGCCCGCAGCTTCGCCCGGCGCGCGCCGCGGCGCTCCTCGTGTTTCTTCAGGATCTCGGCCAGGTAGCGGCCGGTCCAGCTGCGCGGATTGGCGGCCACCTGTTCGGGCGATCCCTGCGCGACGATCTCGCCGCCCCCGTCGCCGCCCTCTGGGCCGAAGTCGACGATCCAGTCCGCGGTTTTCACGACGTCCAGGTTGTGCTCGATCACCACCATGGTGTTGCCTTGGTCGGCAAGCTCGTGCAGCACCTCCAGCAGCTTCTTCACGTCCTCGAAGTGAAGGCCGGTGGTCGGTTCATCGAGGATGTAGAGCGTGCGTCCGGTCGCCCGGCGCGACAGCTCCTTGGAGAGCTTCACCCGCTGGGCTTCGCCGCCGGACAGGGTCGTCGCCTGCTGGCCCACCTTGATGTAGCTCAGGCCGACGCGCTTCAGCGTCTCCATCTTGTCGCGAACCGGCGGCACCGCCTTGAAGAACTCGGCCGCCTCCTCGACGGTCATCTCCAGCACGTCGGAGATCGACTTGCCTTTGAACAGGACTTCCAGGGTCTCGCGGTTGTAGCGCTTGCCGTGGCAGACGTCGCAGGTGACGTAGACGTCCGGCAGGAAGTGCATCTCGATCTTGATCAGGCCGTCGCCCTGGCAGGCCTCGCAGCGCCCGCCCTTGACGTTGAACGAGAACCGGCCGGGGCCATAGCCGCGCGCCTTGGACTCCGGCAGGCCCGCGAACCAGTCGCGGATCGGCTGGAACGCGCCGGTATAGGTCGCCGGGTTCGAGCGCGGCGTGCGCCCGATCGGCGACTGGTCGATGTCGATGACCTTGTCGAAGTGCTCCAGGCCCTCGATGCGCTCGTGCGGGGCGGGCGCGTCCGAGGCGTTGTGCAGCCGCCGGGCGGCGGCCTTGTAGAGCGTCTCGATGGTGAAAGTCGACTTGCCGCCGCCGGACACGCCGGTGATGCAGGTGAAGGTGCCGGTCGGGATCTCCGCCGTCACGTTCTTCAGGTTGTTTCCGGTCGCGCCGACGACGCGCAGCACTTTCTTTTTCGAGATCGGCCGGCGGTCCTCCGGGATCTCGATCTCGCGTGCGCCGGACAGATACTGGCCGGTGATGCTCTTGGGATTGTCCATCACCTGCTGGGGCGTGCCCTCGGCGACGATCTCGCCGCCGTGGACGCCGGCGGCCGGGCCCATGTCGATGACGTAGTCGGCGGTCAGGATCGCCTCTTCGTCATGCTCGACCACCAGCACCGAATTGCCGAGATCGCGCAGGCCCTTCAGGCTTTCCAGCAGGCGGGTGTTGTCGCGCTGATGCAGGCCGATCGACGGCTCGTCCAGCACGTAGAGCACGCCGGTCAGGCCCGAGCCGATCTGGCTGGCCAGGCGGATGCGCTGGCTCTCGCCGCCAGACAGCGTGCCGGACGAGCGTGACATGTTGAGATAGTCGAGGCCGACATTGACCAGGAACCGCAGGCGGTCGTTGATCTCCTTCAGGATCCGCCTGGCGATCTCCATCTGCTTGTCGGTGAGACTGGTCTCCAGCGCCGTGAACCATTCGCCGGCGTGGCGGATGGACAGGCGGCTGACCTCGCCGATGTGCTTGCCGTCGATCTTCACGGCCAGGGATTCCGGCTTCAGACGGTAGCCTTCGCAGGCCTCGCAGGGAGTCTCGGACTGATAGCGGCCAAGCTCTTCGCGAACCCACGATGAGTCCGTCTCGCGCCAGCGGCGCTCCAGGTTGGGCAGCACGCCCTCGAAGGTCTTGTTGACCTCGTACTTCCGGGCGTTGTCGTCATAGACGAACTTGATTTTCTCGCTGCCCGATCCGTACAGCACCACGGTTTTTGCGCCCTCGGGCAGCTTCCACCACGGCATGTCCATCGAGAAGCCGTAGTGGCCCGCCAGCGCCTGCAGGGTCTGGGTGTAGAGCGGCGAGGGACCCTTCGCCCAGGGGGCGATGGCGCCCTTGTGCAGGGTCTTGTCCTTGTCCGGCACGACCAGGTCGGCGTCGAAGGCGAGCTTGGCGCCCAGGCCGTCGCAGACCGGGCAGGCGCCGTAGGGATTGTTGAACGAGAACAGCCGCGGCTCGATCTCGCTGATGGTAAAGCCGGAGACCGGACAGGCGAACTTCTCCGAGAAGATCAGCCGCCGCGGCTCACTCGCGCCCTCGGCGATGTCGGCCCACTCGGCGGTGGCGATGCCGTCGGCCAGCTTCAGCGCCGTCTCCAGGCTGTCGGCGTAGCGGCTTTCCAGCCCGCCCTTGGTCACCAGCCGGTCCACGACGACGTCGATGTCGTGCTTGAACTTCTTGTCGAGCGCAGGGGCGTCTTCGATCGGGTAGAACTCGCCGTCGATCTTCAGCCGCTGGAAGCCGGCCTTCTGCCACTCGGCGATCTCCTTGCGGTACTCGCCCTTGCGGCCGCGCACCACGGGCGCCAGCAGATAGATCCGCTCGCCGTCGGGCAGGGCGGTCAGCTTGTCGACCATCTGGCTGACGGTCTGGCTTTCGATCGGCAGGCCGGTCGCCGGCGAGTAGGGGACGCCGACCCGCGCCCACAGGAGGCGCATGTAGTCGTGGATCTCGGTCACCGTGCCCACGGTCGAGCGCGGGTTGCGGCTGGTGGTCTTCTGCTCGATCGAGATGGCCGGCGACAGGCCCTCGATCAGGTCCACGTCCGGCTTGCTCATCAGTTCGAGGAACTGGCGCGCGTAGGCCGACAGGCTCTCGACATAGCGGCGCTGGCCCTCGGCGTAGATCGTATCGAAGGCCAGCGAACTCTTGCCCGAGCCCGAAAGGCCGGTCAGCACCACCAGCTCGCCGCGCGGGATGTCGACGCTGACGTCCTTGAGATTGTGCTCACGCGCGCCGCGCACGCGGATGAAATTCAGCTGTTCGGCCATGGTTTTCCGGAAAACGCTTACTGCCGCCGATCGCTTCGGCGGCGCCCGTCTAATGTAGTTCCGAGACTCACCGATAACACAGGAACATTGTGTGAACAAACTGCGCTGCGGCGATCCGACCGGCAGGTTCTAGCGCGAACCTCGCACAAACCTGTCAGCAGCGTTGTCAGCAGGAGGACGTTCCACGGCGCTTCCGGCCCGCTCGACCAAGGCGTAAGCATATGACGTTTCCCGCTGGAAGGGCCGTCCATGCATCGCCTGATCTCCCGCCGCAGCTTGATCGCGGCTGCTGGCTTCGCCGCCATGCCGCTGAACGCCGCGCTCGCCCAGGGCGGCTCGGCAGAGGACGCCGCCTTCGCCAAGCTGGGTCGGGACTGGCTGGAGGGCAGTCTGCGGCTCAGTCCGGTGTTCGCCACCGCGACCGGCGACCACCGCTTCGACGCCGAGCTGGACGACATGAGCGCGGTGGGGCGGGCGGCCACCGTCAAGCTGAACCGCGACCTGCTGGCGCGGCTGAAGACGATCCCCCGCGACAAGCTCTCGCGCGCCAACCAGGTGGACGCCGCCATCCTGGAGAACCAGCTCGCCGGCCAGGTCTGGACCGACCAGGTGCTGCAGGACTGGGCCTGGGACCCGCTGATCTATTCGAACGTGGCGGGCGGGGCGCTCAACAGCCTGATGTCGCGCGAGTTCGCGCCGCTGGCGGACCGCCTGCGCTCGGCGACCGCCCGCATGGAAAAGCTGCCGGCCCTGCTGGCGCAAAGCCGCAGGGAGCTGCAGCCCAAGCGGGTCCCGAAGGTCCACGCCGACACCGCGGTCCTGCAGAACAAGGGCCTGCATTCCCTGGTCGCCCAGGTGACGGCCGAGGCCGGCGCGCTGAGCGGCGCGGACCGTACGCAGCTGGACGCCGCGGCGGCGGCCCTGACCAAGGCCATCGACGAGCATCAGGTCTGGCTGGAAAAGACCCTGGCTCCGAACGCGGCCGGCGACTTCCGCATCGGCGCCGAGCTCTATGACCGCAAGCTCGCCTTCGCCCTCAATTCTTCACTCGGTCGGGCCGAGATCAAGGCCAAGGCGCTGGCCGCCCTCGGAACCATCCGCGCCCAGATGTACGACATCGCCCGCGGCGTGGTGGCCGGCCGCCCCGGCGCGCCCGAAGCGCCCGTGAGCCCGACGCCCGACCAGCAGCAGAAGGTCATCGAAGCGGCGCTGGAGCTGGTCTACGCCCGCAAGCCCGCCCGCAACGGCTTGGTCGAAGAGGCCGAGCGCCAGCTCAAGCAGACCACCGAGTTCGTCCGCGCCAAGGGCCTGGTCACCGTGCCTCAAGAGCCGGTGAAGGTGATCCTGACGCCGGAGTTCCAGCGGGGCGTAGCTGTCGCCTACTGTGACCCGCCCGGTCCGCTCGATAAGGGCCAGAGCACCTTCTATAAGATCTCGCCGATCCCGGACGACTGGACCGACGCCCAGGCGGATTCCTTCCTGCGCGAATACAACCTCTTCGGGATGCAGGAGGTGACGATCCACGAGGCGATGCCGGGCCACTACCTCCAGCTCGCCCACTCGAACCGCTATCCGTCGGTGCTGCGCTCGGTGCTGTTCTCCGGCTCGTTCGTCGAGGGCTGGGCGGTCTATGCCCAGGACCTCATGGCCGAGGCCGGATACCTCGACCGCGACCCGCTCTACCTGCTGGCCCACCTGAAGCTGCACCTGCGGGTCATCGCCAACGCTATCCTGGACCAAGGCGTCCATGTCGACGGCATGAGCCGCGACGAGGCGATGAGGCTGATGACCGTCCAGGCCTTCCAGCAGGAGCGCGAGGCGGCCGGCAAGTGGGTGCGCGCCCAGGTCTCCTCGGCGCAGCTGCCGACCTATTTCATCGGCTGGCAGGAGCACCACGCCCTGCGCAAGGAGGCCGAGCAGCGCTGGGGCGCAGGCTTCGCCCTCAAGCGCTACCACGACACGGTGCTGTCCTTCGGTTCGCCGCCCGCGCGGTTCGCCGGCCAGCTGATGTTCGATCAGCCGATCGCGTAGACCTCGCTCACCCGGCTTTCGCCGGACGAGCGAGAGAGAACGGCGGCTCTACTTCGCCTTCATCTCGTCGGCCTGCTTCAGCACGCGCAGGGCGTTGCCGCCCCAGAAGCCGGCCAGATCGTCCTTGGTGAAGCCGGCCGCCAGCAGCTTCTCGGTCAGGACCGGGAAGTCGGTGATGTCGTCGAAGCCGTCCAGACCGCCGCCGCCGTCGAAGTCGCCCGAGAGGCCGATGTGGTCCTTGCCCGCCACCTGGGCGGCGTGGACGATATGCTTGACCAGGTCGTCGATATTGGCGCGCGGGACCGGGTATTTGGCCAGGATCGCGCGGCGGGCTGCGCGATAAGCCTCGCGCTTGTCGGCGGGCAAGGCGCTGGGATCGCCGAAGGTTTTCTCCAGCTCGGCCAGGGCCGCGCGGCGCTCGGGGTTCTGCGGCGTGTCGATCATGTAGCCGGAGAGGGCGTTGAGCTGGATCACCCCGCCCTTGGCCGCCAGCTTGCGGATCAGGTCGTCAGGGGCGTTGCGCGCGTGGTTGTAGATGGCCCGAACGCCCGAGTGCGACAGGATGATCGGCGCCTTGGACAGCTCGATCATCTGCTCGGCGGTGGCGTCGGAGGCGTGGCTGGCGTCGAGCAATACGCCCAGCCGGTTGGCCTCGGCCACGAACTGCTTGCCCAGCGGGGAAAGCCCGCCGTGGACCGGTCCCTTGGGATCGGTGGCCGAGTCGGCCAGATCGTTATTGGCGAAGTGGACGGGGGACATCATCCGCACGCCCATGTCGTAGAAGGTCTTCATCAGCGTCAGGTCGCCGGCCACGGGCGAACCGTTCTCCATGCTGATGAACACGAATTTCTTCTTGCCGGCCTTGGCCAGGGCCGCGGCGTCGTCGGCCTTGGTGACCAGCTGGAAGACGTCGCCGTTCTTGGCGACCATCTCGTGGATGACCATGGCCCGCAGCAGGGCGTGATCGCGCGCGGCCTGGTTGCCCGCGACGGTGTTGGCGCCCTGGGGAGTGAAGATCACGAAGACGCCGCCGTCGACGCCGCCCTCGACCATCCGCGGATAGTCGACCTGGCTGCCGTCCATCGGCTGGTGGCGCTCGCGGATGTTGAAGCCGGGGGACGCCATGTTGGCCGGGGTGTCGAAGTGGGTGTCCAGCACGATCAGGCTCTCGTGCAGGGCCTTGGTGGCCGGCTTGACCTTGGGTGCGGCCAGCACCGGCGAAGCGCTCGCGAGCAGGATTGCGAGCGGAAGACCAAACTTGAGCACGAACGCCTCTCCCCGGAACTGCTAAAGCGTGACAGCCAAAAGTGGGCGCCGGTTTTGGCGCCCGTCACGCTCCTGATTGAGGGGCGAACCTTCACGGTTCCGGGGAGTCTGCGCAAGCCTCAGTTGCGATCTATCCGGGCCGCGAAACAGCCTCGGCCCGCATTGTGGGCATGGAGGTAGGCCGCCGCCGGCACAGCCAGCATCCGCTCGATCGCAGGCGCGAGCGCGTCGCCGGGAACCAGTTCGGCCGAGGTCATCATTCCGCGCCTGTCGAAGGCCCGCAGCGAGATCGTCGGTCGGACCGCCAGGCACGGCGGAACCTCGTCCACGAAGACGGCGGCGTCCTGGGCGGCCTCGTTCACGAAGATCGCATGGCGCGAGCGATAGGGCGTGTCGGCGGCCTGATGCTCGTAGTTCAGCAGCAGCAAGGTCTGGCCGACGTCCGCATCGCGCAGGGTGACGCGGCAGGGGAAGCCGATCGGGGCGTCGGCGGTCATCCGCACGATCCCGTGACGGTCGAGTTCGGCCTGGGGCAGGCCGAACAGCGGACGAAATTCATCGACCGGCAGGCCGGTGATCTTGAAGGACATGGTGATTTCCAGAAGGGTTAGAGGGCGTCGTGGAAGATGACGCCAAGGGTGTGGCGGGCGCCTGAGCGCACCTGGCTGACGCCATGGCGCAGGTTGACGCGATAGCTGCCGCGGGTTCCGCGCACCGGGCGGTGGTGGACGGCGAAGATCGGTCCGTCGCCTTGGCGCAGCGGGGCGACCTCGACGCGCGACTGCATGCGTGGCCGCTGCTCGGTCAGGACGAACTCGCCGCCCGTGAAGTCGCGGCCCGGTTCCGACAGCAGGATAGCCACTTGAAGCGGGAAGACGTGTTCGCCGTAGAGGTCCTGATGCAGGCAGTTATAGTCGTCCGGCCCGTATTGCAGCAGCAGCGGCGTCGGGCGCAGTTGGCCGGCCTCGTGACAGCGCTTCAGGAAAGCGCTGTGCTCGGCCGGATAGCGCACGCCGATCCCCATCTCGGTGTTCCAGCGGTTGGCGACCCCGACCAGGCGGGGATAGAGCGCCGTGCGCAGGTCCGCGACCAGGGCGGGCAGGGGATAGGCGAAGTACTTGTACTCCCCGCGCCCGAAGCCGTGGCGGCTCATCACCACCCGGCTGCGGAAGCCGGCGTCCTGGGCGTAGCGCCCCGAGATCGCGGCGCATTCCTCTGGGCTGAGTAGGCCCTTCAGCAGGGCGCTGCCCTGGGCGTCGAGGTCGTGTTCGACGCCCGGCCAGTCGAAGGCCGCGATGCGGGTCTCCAACGAGACGGGCGTGATGACGGCGGCGCTCATGCCGCGGCCTCGCGGTCCAGAAGGACGCGCTTGCGCTCCACGCCCCAGCGATAGCCCGACAGCGCGCCGTCGTTGCGCACCACCCGGTGGCAGGGGATGGCGATGGCCAGCGCATTGGCGGCGCAGGCCTGGGCGACGGCCCGCACGGCGGCGGGCTTGCCGATGCTCTCGGCGACCTGGGCGTAGCTCGCCGTCTCGCCGGCCGGGATCTCGCGCAGAGCCTGCCAGACGCGCTGCTGGAAGGCGGTGCCGCGCACGTCGAGCGGCAGGTCGAGGCCCAGCCTCGGCTGTTCGACCAGGCCGACGACCTTGGCGACCAGGGCTTCGAACTCGGCGTCGCCGCCGATCAGCTCGGCCTGGGCGAAGCGGTCCTGCAGGTCTTCGGTCAGGGCCTGGGGATCGTCGCCCAGCAGGATCGCGCAAACCCCCTTGTCGGTCGCCGCCACCAGGATCGAGCCCAGCGAGCACTCGCCGACCGCAAAGCGGATCACCGCCCGCTCGCCGCCGGCCCGGAACCGGCGCGGGGGCATGCCCAGCACCTCGTCCGACTTCTCGTAGAAGCGGCTGCCGGAGCCGAAGCCGGCCTCGTAGATCGCCGCGGTGACGGTCGGCGTCTCGCCCAGGGCCTCGCGCATGCGCTCGGCCCGCCGCGCGTCGGCGTAGCCCTTGGGCGTCAGGCCGGTGACCGACTTGAACACCCGGTGGAAGTGGAACGGGCTCATGCCGGCCTCCATCGCCAGGGCCTCGAGGCCGGGAACCTCCTCGGCCGCCTCGATGGCGCGGCAGGCGGCGGCGACGGCCGCGGCGTTGCGTTCGGCCAGCGGCGGCTGGTCGGGCTTGCAGCGCTTGCAGGGGCGGAATCCCGCCGCCTCGGCGGCTTGCGTCGTTGGGTGGAAGGCCACGTTCTCCGGCCGCGCCGGGCGGGCGGCGCAGGAGGGGCGGCAGTACACGCCGGTGGTGCGCACGGAATAGAAGAACGCGCCGTCGGCCGTGCGGTCCCGGGCGGCGAGGGCGGCCCAGCGGGCGGCCTCGGTGTCGAATGCGGTCTGCATCTCTGAACTCCATCGTTCGGTCTTGAGCGATGGGATAGGCCCGGCTGGGGGCGCTGAAACTCCGGCTCTTGCTTTCAAATTCGCCCACGACGGCCGGATCGCAAGCGCGACCGCAGCGACAGGTCCGAAAAGCGCGATTTGCAGCTGCGCGCGGGCGCCCCTATATCGGCGGCTCACCGTTAGGAGGCGCAGCGGCATGGACATCGCGACGAAAACCCATCTCGTCCCGAACTCGAACCAGTCCACGGTCGCCCATGTCCGCCTTCCTCACGCTCGACGGTCTTTCTGCAAGAACGCCTGACGGCCGCCCCCTCTTCGACAACCTGACCCTCGCCTTCGGGGCCGAACGCACCGGCCTCGTAGGGCGCAACGGCGTGGGCAAGACCACGCTGATCCGGCTGATGCTGGGCGAACTTGCGCCGGCCGCGGGCGCCGTCGTCACGCGCGGCACGGTCGGCGTGCTGCGCCAGGCGCTGGCTCCGCCGCCTCAGGCCAGCGTCGCCCAGGCCCTGGGCATGGCCCCGGCCCTGGAGCGCCTGGCCCGCATCGAGCGCGGCGAGGGGAGCGAGGACGACTTTGCCGAGGCCGACTGGACCTTGCCGGCGCGACTGGACGCGGCCTTCGCCGAGGTCGGGCTGGCGGGGCTCGATCCCGGCCGTCCCGCCGCCTCGCTCAGCGGCGGCCAGGCCACGCGCGCGGCCCTGGCCGCGCTGCTGGCCGGCGAGCCCGACCTGCTGCTGCTGGATGAGCCGACCAACAATCTCGACGCCGAGGCGCGCGAGCTGATCGCCGACGTCCTCGGCCGCTGGAAAGGCGGGGCGGTGGTGGTCAGCCACGACCGCGCCCTGCTGCGCCGGATGGACCGCATCGTCGAACTGACCAGCCTGGGCGCCAAGGTCTATGGCGGCGGCTACGATCTCTATGTCGAGCGCAAGGCGCAGGAGAGCGCTGCGGCCGAACGTGACCTGGACCAGGCCGAGCGGGCGCTGGCCCGCGTCGAGCGCGAGGCCCAGGCCGCCCGCGAGAAGAAGGCCCGCCGCGACGCCGCGGGTCGCAAGTTCGCCGCCCGTGCCTCCGAGCCGAAGATCCTGCTGGGCCGCCAAGCCGAACGCGCCGAGATGTCCGGCGCCCGCGAGGGGCGGCTGGCCGACCGGCTGAAGGCCGACGCCGCCGCCGAGCTGGAGGCCGCCGAGGCCAAGGTCGAGCGGCTGCGAAGCCTCGCCTTCGACCTGCCGCCCTCCGGTCTGCCGGCGGGGCGCACGGTGCTGGAGTTCGATGCCGTCGCCTTCGGCTATCCCGGCGGCCGCTCGATCCTCAGCGATCTGTCGCTGCGGATCGTCGGCCCGGAGCGGGTTGCTGTGGTCGGAGCCAACGGGGCAGGGAAGACCACGCTGATCAAGCTGGCGGCGGGCGAGCGCGAACCGACACACGGACGCATCGTCCGTGGCGCGCCGGCCGCGGTGCTCGACCAGCACACGGCGATGCTGCGCGGCGATGAGACCTTGGTGGAGGCGTTCCGGCGCCTGAACCCCGACGCGACCCGCAACGACGCTCACGCGGCCCTGGCGCGATTCCTGTTCCGCAACGCCGCCGCCGAGCAGAAGGTCGGGCTCTTGAGCGGCGGCGAGCGCCTGCGCGCGGCCATGGCCTGCGTACTGATGTCCCGCACGCCGCCGCAACTGCTGATCCTGGATGAGCCGACCAACCACCTGGACCTCGACTCGATCGCTGCGGTCGAGGCGGCCCTGCGCGGCTATGACGGGGCCATGCTGGTGGTCAGCCACGACCCCGACTTCCTGGAGGCGATCGGCGTGGAACGCGAGATCGTCCTTACGCCGCGCGCCGGCCGCTCGGCTTGATCTCTGCGGCTGCGGCCAGGATCCGTGTCACGGCCGCAGAGGTTGCGTCCGCGCGCCGATAGGCGACCCCGACCTCGCGGCGCAGGCCGAGGTCGGCGAGCGGGCGCAGGGCGACCTGGGCGCCGGGCGGGGCGACGCCTTCCGGGATCACGGTCGCGCCGACGCCGGCCTCGACCAGGGCCAGCGCCCATTCCTCGGTGGTGGCGACCGCGGCGATCTCGGGCTTGAAGCCGAGGTCGGCGGTCTCGTCGGCGTTCTCACAGTTGCAGCGGCCGATCAGCCGCAGACCCTGGAGGTCGGCCATCGACAGCCGCGGCTTGAAACGCAGCTCGTGGCGCGGCGGGAGAGCCAGGACGTAGCCCTCCGACCAGAGCGGAGCAAAGCCCTCGTCCTCGCGGGTCATGTTGCGCGCCACGATCCGCGCATCGCACGGCGCGTCGTGATCGACCAGGAACAGCCGCAGGTCGCCTGCTTCGGACAAGCGCTTTAGAAGGCCCTGCGTGCGGCGGATGTCCAGGCTGCGCATCAGGCCCACCGTCAGGGTCGTGGCGGGCGCCGGCTCAAACAGGCTCTTCAGCGAAAAGGCTCCGTCCACCAGTTCGCGCGCCCTGGGATACAGCGCGTCGGCCGCCTCGGTCGCCGCCACGCCCTTGCGGTGGCGCACGAAGAGCTGGACGTCCAGTTCACGCTCCAGCGCCGAGATCGCCGCCGAGATCGAGGGTTGCGAGATGAAACAGCGGCGCGCCGCCGCCGTCACGCTGCCGGTCTCGTAGACCGCGAGGAAGTAGCGCAGCTCTCGCAGTTCCATAGTCATAGCCTATGATAGTGGTTGGATATATATATTTTGCAGATGTCTGGGCGCGAGCCAAGTCTGGCGTGTTCAGGAGAACTCCCCATGCCGAAGATCATCCCCTCGCTCGCCGCCCTGGCGCTCGCCGCATCCCTGGCCGCTTGCGCCGCGCCGCCCTCGCAAGCCGCCGCGCCGGTCCCGCCCGCGCCGCCGGCGCCGCATCCGCCCGCCGGCATGACGCTCAGCGCCATCGCCTCCGGCTCGACCCGGTCGACCGCCGCCATGGCCTTCGAGGGCGGCGGCCGCGACGACCGGCGCACCTTCGTGGCCGGGGCGATTCTGGTCGACCACCCGAAGGGCAAGCTGCTGTTTGACGCCGGCTACGGCCGGGATCTCGCCACGCACTTCAAGACCGCGCCGGCGATCATGCAGGCCACGATCAAGCCCGTGCTGACGACGCCGGTGGCCCAGCAGCTCGCGGCGGCGGGCGTGCCCGTGTCCAGCCTGAAGGCCGTCGTCCTGACCCATGCCCACTGGGACCATGTCAGCGGCCTGCAGCACTTCTCGGGAACCCCGGTCTGGGTCACCAAGGCCGAGCTCGATTTCGCCGATCATGCCGATGGCGCGAAGTTGGCCCGCCAGCTCGGGACGGGGAACTACAAGGTCTACGACTTCCCGGACGGCCCTTATCTGGGCTTCGACCATAGCTGGGACATCTTCGACGACGGCAGCGTCGTCCTGGTCCCGACGCCCGGCCACACGCCGGGCTCCATCGCCGCGTTCGTCAACACGCCCGACGGCAAACGCTACGTGCTGGTCGGCGATACGGCCTGGCAGGCGGAAGGCGTCACGCTGCCGGCGCCGAAGCCGGCGCTGTCGCGGATGCTGGTCGACGCCGACGGTCCAGGGACCTGGACCATGCTTCAGCGGCTGCACGCCGCCGCCCAGGCCGTGCCCGGCCTGGTGGTCGTACCGGCCCACGATGCGCGGGTGTGGAGCACCCTGCCGCCCCTCCAGGCGCGGTAGCGCGTCCTATGCGGGCTGGGGCTCCAGGAAGCTGACCGCGGCCACCAGCCCGTCGGGCACCAGGTCGTGCACCACCGTGGCGACCCCGATCCTGACCGGACGCTCGCCGCCGTCCTTGACCAGGAAGGTTGTGTCGATCGTCGCCGGCTGGCCGCCCTGGAGCACGCTCTCCAGCGCCGCGGTCAGTTCGGCCCGGTCGCGCGGCCGCACGATGTCGGGCAGCCGGCAGGCCCGCAGCTCGTCCGCCGAGAAGCCGACCATCTGTGCGAAGCGATCCTCCACCGCGGTGAACACCCCGCGGACGTTGAGGCGCAGCGTCATGACCTGGGGCAGCATCGACAGCGCCGTCATCAGGGCGGTCGCCTCGTGCAGCTGAGTCTGCATCTCACGTTCGGCGGTGCGATTCTGGATCAGCACCGCGACCCCGCCCGGATAGGGGAAGGCGCGGATCGCGTAGCGCCGCAAACCAGGGCCGTCGCCGGGCGCCTCGAAGTCCAGCGCCTCGCCTGTGCGCAGGGCGCGCTTCAACTGCTCGCCCATAAGCGATCGGGCGGTCGGCGGGAACAGCTCCTCCCAGAAGCGCCCGACCACCTGCGAGGCGCTGTGGCCGACGAGGGCCTCGAAGACGTGGTTGACCGCCGTGATGTGCAGTTGGGCGTTCAGGGCCATGAAGGCCTCGGTCACGTGGTCGAGGATCGCCGACTGGCTCGTCTCGAACGAGGTCTCATGGTCCTCGCGAGGATGAAACGACGTGTCTTCTTTCCACGTTGAGTAGTAGTCGGCCGAAACCAGGACCACCCTTGGTCGTCCGTGGTGCGTCACAATAACCGGACCGCCGAGTGCTCGGTCCTGCCACTGTCCAAAATTCCGGCTGATCTCGCCGGCGGTCACAACCGAAGGTTCGCCATGGCCGTTGTTCATCGCTTATCGAGGTTCGTGTGAACTACGCAGATTGCGCAATCCGCGGAACTCTCGCCCCCAAGCTCAACTACGCCTGACCTAACGCTTGCGTTGCTTCGCTCCTGAATGCAACCCAGAAAGCTGCGACAAATTGAACGTGGCGTTTCCGCAAAAGTCCCGGAATTTGCGTAGATTGCGCGATTACTCTGCGCAAAGGCGCGAAGTCGCATCCTCACCAGGCATCGAGGGCCCAAGAAATGGGCGAAAGGTGGGGGTCATGAAGGCGGGTGGGCGGAAAGCGTCTTTCCGACGCGACGAGGACGGGGCCGCGGCGGTCGAATTCGCCTTCGTCGGGCCGATCCTGATCATGCTTATGTTCTCCATCCTCTGTTATGGCGGATACTTCTGGATCGCTCACGCTGTTCAGCAGTTGGCCAACGACAGCGCGCGCGCCGCGGTGTCGGGCCTGGACGACGCCGAACGCACCAGCCTGGCCAAGGCGTCCCTGACCGCCGGGATGGGCCAGTACGCCTATCTGAATCCCAAGGCGGCGGTCGTGACGGTCGCCCACCAGAATCAGGACATCGCCATCAACGTCGTCTACGACGCGTCGGGCTCGGCGTTCTGGGGCATGTCGAAACTCGTCCCGATGCCGTCGTCCAAGATCGAACGGCGCGCGGTGGTGCGGCTCGGAGGCTACTGATGCGCCTGCGTCCGGTCCGGCGGCTGGCGAGCGAGACCGCCGGCAGCGTCTCGATGATCTCGGCCTTCAGCTTCGTGTCGCTGCTCGGCGCCGCCGCCCTGGCGATCGACGTCGGGTCGATGTTTCTTCAGGCGCGCAAGCTGCAGGGCATCGCAGACCTGGCGGCCATGTCGGCGGCCCGTGACATCCCGCACGCCACGGCGGCCGCGCAGGCGACCGCCTCGGCCAATGGCTGGGGCAAGCCGCTCGATGTCGCGGTGAGCCTGGGCGTCTACAAGCCCGATCCGGCCATCGCGCCGGGGCAGAGGTTCGTAGCCGGCGGGAACAATCCGAACGCCGCCAAGGTGGTGGTGTCGGGCGACACCGACCTTTTCTTCGGTCGGCTGCTGGTCGGTACAAGCACCACCCGCATCACGCGCCAGGCCACCGCCGCGCGCGCCGACCTCGCGAGTTTCTCCATCGGAACCCGCCTGGCGGCCCTGCAAGGCGGAATCGCCAATCAGCTGCTGAGCGCCCTGACCGGCAGCACGGTCTCCTTGAGTGTGATGGACTACAATTCCCTGGTCGACGCCAAGGTCGATCTTCTGAGCTATGTCGAGGCTCTGCGAGCCTACGGTTCCCTGACCGGCGTCTCCTTCGAGCAGGTGTTGAAAAGCGACATCTCGACCGGCAAGGCGCTGTCCCTGCTGGCCGATGTCCTGCAGGACAGCGGACAGAGCCAGGCGGCCGCCTCGGCGCGCAAGCTGGCCATCGCCGCCGGCAACGGCACGCCGGCCAAGCTGGACGCCCTGATCGATCTCGGTCCCTATAGCGCTCAGGACCACATCAGCGGGGGCAAAAGCTCCCACGTCGCCATCAGCGCCATGGACATGGCCAACGCCCTGCTGCTGCTGAGCGGGCAGGGGCGCCAGGTCCAGCTCGACCTGGGGGCCAGCGTGCCCGGCGTCACCGACCTCGACGTCTGGCTGGCGGTCGGCGAGCGGCCTAACAACTCCCCCTGGCTATCCGTCGACCGCGACGGCGAGGTCGTGGTGCGCACAGCGCAGACGCGGCTCTACATCAAGGCCAAGGCGCTGAGCGCGCTCGGCCTGCTGGGCATCCAGCCGATCACCGTGCCGATCCTTGTCGAGGCGGCCTCGGGCGAGGCCAAGCTGACCTCGCTGGAATGTCCCGAGAGCGCCGCGGCGCAGGCCGCGACCTTGGCGGTGCGACCTAGCATCGGGCGTGTGGTGGTTGGCGAGGTCGACACCACGAAGCTCAACAATTTCAAACAGAACCTGACGATCTCTCCTGCCAAGATCGCCGATCTGCTGCTGGTCAAGGCGACCGCCCAGGCCGACGTGCATGTGGGCGGCGCGACTTGGAAGAACGCACGCTTCACCCGCTCCGACATCGAGGCAGGGACGATCAAGACCATAGCCACGGACGACGTCGCAGGCGACCATGAGCAGCCTGCTGGGCAACCTCCAGCTCAATGTCTCGCTGCTGGGGATCGGTCTCAATCTCGGCGCGATCACCTCGGCGCTGTCGGGAACCCTGACGGCCATCGCCGCCCCGCTCGACGGCGTCCTCAACGCCCTGACGGGCCTGCTCGGTGTGAAGCTGGGCGAGGCGGACGTGCGCGTGAACGGTTTGCGGTGCCGCGATGCGGCTCTTGTGGCTTAGCGTAGGAGACTTTGGATGTTCGGCCCGCTGTACGATGACATGGAGCCGCCCGACGGGCTGGAGGCGGCTAACGCGCCGCCCGCCGGTGGTCCGCCGGCGCCGCCGGCCAGCATCCGCAGCCGTCTGCACGTGATCTGCGCGCTCTATGCTCATACGCCCCAGCCGGATCGGCGGCTGGCGCTTCTCGACCACCTGGAGAGGCTGACGCTGGAGGCGGCCGAGGCCCTGGCGGCTCATATGCTCGCGAGCGGTTGGCGGCCCCGGACGCCGGACGGCGACAGGTCCGAGGCCGCCTGACGCGTCAGACGCCCGCCGTCAGCAGGGCGACGCCCTCGCTTGCGGCGATACGGTCCTCGGCGATCTTCCGATAGGCCTCGGAGGCCGCCCAGCGCCGGGCGCTGTCCTGGTCGGGGAATTCGATCAGGATCAGCTTCTGGCGGTCCCAACGGCCCTCCATCACCTCGGGCGCCTCGTCGGCCGACAACAGACGCCCGCCGTACGGCTGCAGCACCGGCATGAAGGCGGCCGCATAGCGTCCGTAGCGTTCGCGGTCATGGATAGTGATCTGGGCCACCACATAGGCGCTCATGCCGCGATCTCCTGCGGTGGGCGCTTGACCATCCGGAACACCGCATTGGCCCGCGCGCACGGTTCGCCGTCCGCCGTCACGATCGCCTGCGCGAAGGAGAGAGTGGAGCCGGTCTTGGCGAACACGGTGTCGAACTCCAGCCATTGCCCGACCTTGGCCGCGGCCAGGAAGTCCAGCGTCAGGTTCACCGTGACCAGGCTGGCGCTCTCGCCCAGCCGCCGTGCGCAGGACAGGCCCATGGCGTTATCGGCCAGGGCGCTGATCAGCCCGCCGTGGACCAGGCCCCGGCTGTTGGTGTGGGCGGTGTCGGCGACCAGCCCGAGGATGACCGCGTCATCGGTCTTGCGGCTGTAGAGCGGCTCCCACGGGTCGGTCACCGGGCTCTGGCGGAAGTGCCGCGCAAAGCCCGGTGGGATGGAGACGGTTTCGTGCATCATGCCTCTCCTCACGCAGCCGCCGCCAGCTTGGCGAGGCTCGCCAAGGTCTGGGCGCAGGCGCGGGCGGCTTCCGCCCCCTTGGTCAGGAAGTGCTCCCGGAAGAACGTCTGGTGGACGTCGTGCTCGTGGAAATGATGCGGCGTCAGCACTACCGAGAACACAGGCACCTCGGTCGTCAGCTGCACCTGCATGAGGCCGGAGATCACCGTCGAGGCGACGAAGTCGTGGCGATAGATGCCGCCGTCGACCACGAAGCCGGCGGCCACGATTGCGGCGTAGCGGCCCGTCTTGGCCAGGGTCTGGGCGTGCAGCGGGATTTCGAACGCGCCCGGGGTCTGGAAGCGGTCGACTGCGCTTTCCGAAAAGCCGAGGTCGGCGATTTCCTTGATGAAGCCCTGATAGGCGTTGTCGACGATCTCGCTGTGCCAGCTCGCCTGGACGAAGGCGATGCGGGCCAGGCGATAGGCGCCGTTGGCGGTGGGGACTTCGAAGTGGGTGACAGTCATGGTCATTTCCCTGGGTGGGGTTGAAACCACGACTCAGGGAGACGCCAGGCTGCGGCCGGACGGACTCCACGCACGCAGGCGCGAAGCGACCGGTCGCCGCCAGCGGTTCTCATAACCGGACTCTAACCGTCGGCCCCGGAATCACACCGGATCTGCTGTCCCCGACGAACCTATCGGCCATCGGGCGCCCGCGGGCTTGTGCGGCCTTGGCCGCCATCACCGCCGGTGGGGACTTTCACCCCGCCCTGAGAACGCGGTCGCCGGAACAGCCCGACGACAATCCCAAGGTTAGGCCGATGACGCCACGTCAAACAAGCGTTTAATTCGGGCTAGGCCCGCTTATTCAGGGTGATGGACGTCGCCGAAGCGGCGGGTGCGGCCACACCGCCCTGGCCATAGCCTGTTCCGGTGGCGCGCTTGGAGGCCACCTCGTCGGCGATCGCCTTGACGATGCCCTCGGTCACGGTCTTCGCCGCCTCCAGGGCGCGGCCCTGGCGGGCGAGGACGGCGTCGAACGCTTCGGTCGCACGGATCAGCCGGGTGCGCTGGGCCAGCGGCGCGCCGGCGATCAGGGCCGGGTTGGCCCGCACGCGCGCCGACTCGTGACGGTAGACGTTGGCCAGGCGCGAGGTCTCTTCGATGTTGGCGGCCGCGTCCTGGGGGCGGCGCTGCTCAAAAGCCTGGGCGTCCAGAGCGATCAGTTCGGTCAGGCGTTCGGTCAGAACGATCAGTTGGTCGACGCGGTCGGCCGCGTCCGTGGCGGAAATCGCCATGGCTACTCTCCTAACTCAAACCCTGAAGCTTCAGCATTTCCTGGGCGACGCGGCCGGACAGTCCGATCCCGCCGTTCTTGACCATCTGCTTGGCCATGGCGTCGCCGAGGAACGACTTGAACGCCGCCTCGCCGTGGCCGCCGTTGAACGGAGCCTCGGCGCCGACGTCCTTGAACATCTGGCCCAGCATCACCGACAGAAACGAGGCCTCGAAGTCCTTGGCGGTCTTCTCGATCTTGCCGCGCTTGGCCAGTTGCTCGGCAGTGAGCTCCTGCGTGGGCGCGGTCGGAAGGGCGAGGGCGGGAGCCAAGTCCATCACATCACCTCGATGTTGGCCTGCAGGGCCCCGGCGGCCTTGATGGTCTGCAAGATCGAGATCATGTCGCGCGGAGTGACGCCCAAAGCGTTAAGGCCGCTGACCAGGCTCGCCAACGAGGCGCCATCGCGAAGGGTCAGGAACTTCTTGCCCTTTTCCTCGTCCACCTGGACGTCGGACTGCGGCACGACCGCAGTCTGGCCGCGGCTGAAGGGAGCCGGCTGGCTGACCGCCGGGCTTTCGCGAACGGTGATGGTAAGGTTGCCCTGCGCGATGGCCACGGTGGACACGCGGACGTTCTCGCCCATCACGATCACGCCGGCGACCTCGTCGATCACCACCTTGGCCGGGGCGTCGGTGTCGACGCTCATGTTCTCGACCTGCGACATGAACGAGACCATGTCCTGGCCGCCCGGGGCGCGGACGGTGATGATGGTAGGATTGTCCGCGCGCGCCGCGCCAGGGAAGCGGCTGTTGACCACGTCGGCGATCTTCCGCGCCGTGGAGAAGTCGGGATTGCGCAGAGTCATGCGCATCTCGCCCATATTGGCCAGCTGGAAGCCGATTTCGCGCTCGACGATCGCTCCGCCGGCGATGCGGCCCGCCGTCGGCACGCCCTTCGACACCGATGAGCCCGAGGCGCCGCCGGCCGAGATCGAGCCGGTCTGCACGGTGCCCTGGCTGACCGCATAGGCCTGGCCGTCGGCGCCCATCAGCGGTGTGACCAGCAGGGTGCCGCCCTGCAGGCTCTTGGCGTCGCCCATGGCCGAGACCGAGGCGTCGATCGGCGTGCCGGCCGCCACGAAGGCGGGCAGCTTGGCGGTGACCATCACCGCGGCCACGTTCTTGGTGTTCAGCGTCACGTCGCGGGTGTTGACGCCCAGGCGCTCCAGCATCGCCTCCAGGCTCTGGCGGGTGAACGGCGCGTTCCGCAACGAGTCGCCCGTGCCGTTCAGGCCGACCACGAGGCCGTAGCCGACCAGCATGTTGTCGCGGACGCCTTCGAATTCGACGATGTCCTTGATCCGCGACTTGGCGAAGGCGGGACCCGCGGCCAGTGCGGCGGCGAGCAGGGCGGCGCTGAAGATACGGAACGGACGCATGTGACCCTGACGACGAATGACGCTCGTCAGCGCCTTGCTACAGGCGTGCCAACTCAAAAGGTCAGGAAAATCAATGCGGGAACCGGCCGGGGCGCCGGGGCGTTGGCGACCTGGCGGCAGAAATTGCCCGGCATTAACCATACCATAAGCATGGGCGGCGAAAGTCGGGCTCAAGCATGGTAGAGGACCTTGCATGAAGGTCAGCAGCACAAGCGGCGTCGGTTCGGCGGCAGGGCCTGGAAAGGCCAAGCCTGCGGCTGGCGGGCAGGGGTTCCAGATCGCCCAGCCGGCGGCGGGCGGGGGCGCGGCTCAGGTCGCCCGCGCGGCCGGGGTTTCCGGCGTGATGAGCGTCGATGCGATTCTCGCCCTTCAGGACGTGGGCGGGCCGCTGGAGCGCAAGCGCCGGGCGGTGGGCCGGGCGGGGCGCATCCTGGACGTTCTCGAAGACGTGAAGATCGGCCTCCTTTCGGGAGAGGTGACGGCCGACGATCTAGAGCGGTTGAAAAAGGCGGTTCGCGACGAGCGCGATGCGACCGACGACGAACGCCTTGAAGGTGTATTGAACGAGATTGAAACCCGTGCTGCCGTGGAGCTTGCGAAGCTCGAACGCGCGAATCGTGCGGCTTAACAGCCCGCGTAGAGCGAGGTTCGTTGAAAGCGCATATCGTTTTGGTATAAGCGCGCGACGTAATGTCGAGGGCATGTACCTAGGGGGCGTGAGGCGTCTATGAGCACGGCCACGATGTTGGCGGAAAAGCCTGAATATCGTCCTTCCGAGGACGAAGAGTTTATGAACGAGCGACAGCTCGAGTACTTCAAACAAAAGCTGATGAACTGGAAAGAGGACATTTTGCGGGAGTCCCGCGAAACCCTCGCCCATCTTCAGACCGAGACCGAAAATCATCCTGACCTTGCGGACAGGGCGACGTCGGAAACCGATCGAGCTCTTGAGCTGCGGACCCGCGACCGCCAGCGTAAGTTGATCTCCAAGATCGACGAAGCGCTGCGTCGAATCGAAGACGGTTCGTATGGCTACTGCGAGGACACCGGCGAGCCGATCGGCGTCGCCCGGCTCGAGGCCCGTCCGATCGCGACGCTCAGCCTCGAGGCCCAGGAACGCCACGAGCGACGCGAACGCGTCCATCGCGACGACTGATCTGACATCGGATCGAAAGGGCGGCCCCACGGGCCGCCCTTTTCTTTTCCGGGCTGTCGCCAAGCTTTCACGGAGCTGAGGCCGGAGCGTCACGCCTGCGCGTTAGCGAGCCCCCAAAACAAGCTCGGGGTGCTCCAAGATGCGACTGCTTTCCACCGTGGCCTGGTCCGCGATCGTCGTGGCCATGGCGACTCCTGCCGGCGCAGAAGCCGTCGATGCGACCCAGGTCGAGGACGTCATCGTCACCGGCACGCGGCGCGTGGACCGCACGGCGTTCGAGTCGGCCGCGCCGGTCGATGTGATTTCAGAGTCCGTGCTGGAGAGCAGCGTCTCGGATGAGCTGATGGAGAAGCTCGTCGCCGCGGTGCCCTCGTTCAACGTTCAGCGGCTGCCTGCCGCCGACGGCCAGGCTTTCGTGCGGCCGGCCACCCTGCGCGGTCTCTCGCCTGACCAGACCCTGGTGCTGATCAACGGCAAGCGCCGTCACCGTTCGGCCCTGCTGGGCGGGCGCGGCGCCCAGGGCGCAGACCTCGGCCAGATCCCCAGCTTCGCCATCAAGCGCATCGAGGTGCTGCGCGACGGCGCCTCGGCTCAATACGGCTCGGACGCCATCGCCGGGGTCATCAACCTCATCCTGAACGACCAGGCTGGCGTCAGCGCCTTCGCCCAGGCTTCGCAGTACTACGAGGGCGACGGGCGGGTGATGGAGGGCGGCGTGCGCGCCGGCTGGACCCTCGGCGCGGGCGGCCACCTGGTCGCGACCCTGACCTACACCGACTCCGAGGCCACCTCGCGCACCCGCCAGCGGCCGGACGCCATCGCCTTTCAGGCGGCCAACCCGACCCTTGCGGTGCCAAACCCGGTCCAGCGCTGGGGCCAGCCCGATCGCGACGCCATCCGCTTCGTGATCGATGCGGCCCTGCCGCTGAACGAGGCCGTCGAACTCTACGGCTTTGCGACCTACACCGACTCCAGCGGCGTCACCGACTTCAACTGGCGCAACCCCTCGACCGACACGTCCTATCGCAACAGCGCGGCCTTCCCGGGCTGGAACCTGAAGCAGGTCTATCCGGTGGGCTTCGCGCCCAAGTTCGGCCAGGACGAGACCGACTACGGCGTCAATCTGGGCCTGCGGGGCGAGTTGGCCGGCTGGTCCTGGGACTTCAACGCCTCGTTGGGCGAGGACAAGATTGACTACTTCATCCGGGACACCATCAACGCCTCGTTCGGGCCGCAGTCGCCGACGGCGTTCCGCGCGGGGGTGCTGACCCAGCGCGAGCAGAACCTGAACCTCGACTTCGCGCGCCCGATGGAGCTCTCCTTCCTGGCCGAGCCGGCCAACCTGGCCCTCGGCGTCGAGCGCCGGGTGGAGACCTATAAGATCGGTGCTGGCGATCGGATGTCGTACGAGGTCGGTCCCGGCGCGCCTGCGGGCCTGCCGTCGGGCTCGAACGGCTTTCCGGGCTACAGCAACACCCAGGCCGGCTCCTGGGACCAGACCAGCTATGCAGCCTATGTCGACCTCGACCTCGCCTGGACCGAGGCCTTCTCGACTGACATCGCGGTCCGTTACGAAGACTTCTCGGAGTTCGGCTCGACCACCGACGGCAAGATCGCCATGCGCTACGAACTGACCCCGAACTGGGCGATCCGCGCCGCCGCGTCGACCGGCTTCCGCGCGCCCACGCCAGGCCAGCTCAACAGCACCCGAACCTCGCAGGGGCTCGACACCACGACCCTGCAGCTCTTCACCGCCGGTCGCCTGTCGCCCTCGAACCCCGTGGCGAAGTTCTTCGGATCCAAGGCCTTGCAGGCCGAAACCTCGAAAAACCTGTCGTTCGGCGTCGTCTATCGCAATTCCGACCACGGGCTGACCGCCTCGATCGACTACTACCGTGTCGAGGTCGAGGATCGTTTCGCCGTCTCGCAGAACTTCACCGTCACCCCGGCCATCCGCGCCCAACTCATCTCGCTGGGGGTGCCGGGCGCCGACAGCCTGACCTCGGTCAGCTACTTCACCAACTCCTTCGACACCCGCACCCAGGGGATCGACGCGGTCGGGTCGTGGAAGACGAAGATGGGCGAGGGGGACCTGACCCTGACGGCGGCCTACAATTGGAACGACACCAAGGTGACGCGTTTCAAGCTGGCGGAGGTGTCGAACCTGGCGCGGGTGAACATCGAGGATGGCCTTCCCGAGCACACCGGCAACCTCACTGCGACCTACGCCTTCGGCCGCTTCGAGGGGATGGTCCGCGCTCGCTACTTCGGCGACTGGACCGACGCGCAGTTCCAGTCCTCGGCCGACCTGATCCAGACCTTCGGGGCGCGGACGTTCTTCGACGTCTCGCTCAGCGCGGCGATCACCGATCAGGTGAAGCTGACGCTCGGCGCCGAGAACCTGTTCGACAAGTATCCGGACGAGGCGACGTTCCAGGCCTCGCGCGGCCTGATCTACTCGCGCAACGCGGTCTATGACACCGACGGCGGCCTCTACTACGTTCGCCTGAACGCCAGCTTCTGAGGGACCCCATGATCCAGATCACGCGGCGCGCCATCGGAGGATTGCTCCTGGCCGCCGCGCCGGTCGCGGCGGGTGCGGCGGAGGCCGCCCGCGCTGCGCTCAACATCACCGAGAATCCGTTTGGTCCCAGCGCCGCGGCCAAGGCGGCGCTGGCCAAGGCGGTCAACCAAGTCGAGCACTATCCCCACGCCGAGGAGGAGGCGCTGATGGACGTGATCGCGCGGGCCAACGGCGTCAGCCCGGCCCAGGTCGTGATCTCGACCGGTGCGCTGGAGCCGCTGGCGATGATGGCCGCGTTCTGGACCCGGGATGGGGTGCAACTCGCGCCCGCCTTGACCTACGACACCCATGTCAAATACGCCGCCCGCGTCGGCCAGCAGGCCCGGCGCGCGGCCATGGCGCCGGACCAGCAGATCGACTTCGCGGCCATGGCCTCCGAGCTTAAGCCGGACGTGCGGCTGACCTATGTCTGCAATCCCAACAACCCGACCGGCCTGCTGGCCGACCGCGCGGCCCTGCGCGCCTTCTGCCGGCAGGCGGCCAAGACCGCGCCGGTGATCGTCGACGAGGCCTTCATCGACATGTGCTCGGACCCGGCGACGGAGAGCGTCGTCGACCTGGTGCGCGAGGGACACGACGTGATCGTGGTCGGCACCTTCTCGAAGTCCTACGCCCTGGCCGCCGTGCGCATCGGCTACTGCATCGCCCAGCCCGAGCGGGCGAAGGCGATCCGCATGCTGCTGGCGCCCTCGCGCAACGGCCCTGGTCTCGCCGCTGCAGCCGCCAGCTATCGCGACATGGCCTATCTGGCGGCCTCCAACCGGGCGGTGGAACAGGGGCGGCAGGCGATCTACCGGGCCTGCAAGGCCGCACGACGGCCCTATCTGCATTCGGCGGGCAGCTATGTCTGGGTCGATTTCGGTTCGAGCGAGGCCATCCGGGGGCTGGAGGATCAGGGCGTTCTGGTCCGACAGTTCACCGGCGGCGGCCCCGGGTGGGCGCGGGTGGCGGTCGCCGACCCGGCGGCCTTGCGCGTCTTTGCCGGCGCGTTGCAGAAGCTGGCCGCCTGAGACTGGCCGTTCGCCCCTGGCGAGGCTACATGACGGGGCATGACACAACGTCTCGTGATCGCCGCCGTACAGGCCAATCCGACCGTGGGCGCCGTCGCCCATAACGAGGCTCTCGCCCGCGAGCACCTGCGCAGGGCCCGCGCCGAGGGCGCCGACCTCGCGGTCTTCTCCGAGCTGTTCATCAACGGCTACCCGCCCGAGGACCTGGCGATGAAGCCGGCCTTCTGGGCGGCCGGCAAGGCGGCGGTCGAGCGCCTGGCCGCCGAGACCAGGGACGGCCCCGCCGCCTTGATCGGGGTGATCTGGCCGAACGCCGATCCGCTCAAGCGGCCGCACAACGCCCTGGCCTTCCTGGCTGAGGGCGAGGTGAAGGGCGTGGCCTTCAAGTGCGACCTGCCCAACTACGGCGTCTTCGACGAGAAGCGGGTGTTCGAGCCGGGGGCCGCGCCGTCGGTCTTCGAGTGGAAGGGCGTGCGTCTGGGCGTTCCCATCTGTGAGGACATCTGGTCGAGCGGCGTCTGCGCCCAGCTCAAGGCCCAGGGCGCGGAGATTCTGGTCGTCCCGAACGGTTCCCCCTATCGCCGCACCGCTGATGACGAGCGGATGGTCGTGGCCAAGGCCCGCGTGGCCGAGACCGGCCTGCCGCTGCTTTACGTGAACGAGGTCGGCGGCCAGGACGAACTGGTCTTCGACGGCGGCTCCTTCGCCCTGTCGGCGGGCGGCGAGACCGCCATGCGGCTGCGCATGTTCGAGGACGCCTTCGCCCTGACGGCCTGGGAGAAGGGCGAGCACGGCTGGGCCTGCGTCGAGGCGCCGATGGAGGATTGGGCGACCGGACCTGAGGAGGTCTATCGCGCCATGGTTCTCGGTTTGCGCGACTATGTGAACAAGTCCGGCTTCCCCGGGGTCCTTCTGGGGCTTTCCGGCGGGGTGGACTCGGCCATCGTGGCGGCTGTGGCGGCCGACGCCCTGGGGCCCGACCGCGTGCGCTGTTTCATGCTGCCCTCGCGCTACACCAGCCGCGAGAGCCTGGAGGACGCCGCCGACTGCGCCGGCCGGCTGGGCGTGCGCCTGGCCGAGATCCCGATCTCGCCGGCCGTCGACGCCTTCGCCGAGATGCTGACCCCGCATTTCGAGAACCGCCCGCCGGACCTGACCGAGGAGAACATCCAGGCGCGCATCCGCGGCCTGTCGCTGATGGCGATCTCCAACAAGCTCGGCTTCATGCTGCTGACCACCGGCAACAAGTCCGAGATGGCGGTCGGCTACGCCACGCTCTACGGCGATATGTGCGGGGGCTACAACGTGCTGAAGGACGTCTACAAGACCGACGTCTACGCGCTGTGCCGCTGGCGCAATGGCAACGATCCCTACGGCGTCGCCGCCGACCCGATCCCCGAGCGCATCCTGACCAAGGCGCCGTCGGCCGAACTTCGGCCGGACCAGAAGGACCAGGACAGTCTGCCTGAATACGCCGAACTCGACGCCATTCTGCATGGCTTGGTCGAGGAAGAGGCGACGCTCGACGAGATCGTCGCGCGCGGTCATGCGCCCGAGACGGTCGAGCGGGTCCAGCGCCTGCTGTACAATTCGGAATACAAGCGTCGACAGGCTGCGCCGGGCGTGAAGATCGGCGCCCGGGCCTTCGGCCGCGACCGTCGCTATCCGATCGTCAACGGCTTCCGCGACGTGGTGAGCAGCCGATGAGCGCTCCGGTCGTCGAAACCGAGCGTCTCATCCTGCGCGGCCACACCAAGGCCGACTTCGAGGCCTGCGCCGAGCTCTGGGGCGATCCGGACGTCACCCGGTTCATCGGCGGGCGGCCGTTTGGCAAGGACGAGGTCTGGGCGCGGCTGCTGCGTTATGTCGGCCATTGGCACGAAATGGGTTTCGGCTTCTGGGCGGTCTGCGAAAAAGACGGCGGCCGGTTCGTGGGCGATCTCGGCTTCGCCGACTTCAAGCGCACGCTCGAGCCGGGCTTTGGCGACACCCCCGAAATGGGCTGGGCCCTGATTCCGCAGGTCCACGGCAAGGGCTACGCCAGCGAGGCCATCACTGGCGCCCTGGCCTGGGCGGACGGCCATTTCGATGACCCGCGCACGGTCTGCATGATCAGCCCGGGGAACGCGGCGTCCCTGCGCGCTGCGCAAAAGGCCGGCTTCACCGAGTACGATCGCGTCGATTTCCACGGCGAGACCGTGCTGCTGGAGCGTTTTCGGAAGCGCTAGGCGGTACGGTTGACGCGTTCATCCCGGTCTTGCTTCGCAAGCCGGGATGTCGCTGACGGAAGATCCCCGAAGGGGGCTGCTGAACTCAGGTCAGCTGCGCCACGTCGGTCGCCGCATCGGGACCGGACGGGGCGTCGCGCCGCAGGGCGGGGACGATCTGCTCGATCGTTTCGACCGCGACCCAACTTTCCATGAAGCTCGGCGGGGTCAGGTTCTGATCGACCGTATGCTGGAACAGGTTGAACAGCGGCTCCCAGAAGCCATCTGGATTATAGAACACCACCGGTTTGCCGTGCAGATCCAGACGACGCCAGGACAGCAGCTCCACCACCTCTTCCAGCGTGCCGATGCCGCCGGGCAGCACCACGAAGCCGTCGGTGCGCTCGAACATCATCATCTTGCGCTCGTGCATGGAGTCGACCACCACGGTCTCGACGATGTCCAGCCGGCGCTCGCGCTCCTTCAGGAAGTGCGGGATAATGCCCAGCACCTTCCCGCCGGCCTCGTGCGCGGCCTGGGCGCAGGCGCCCATCAGCCCGACGCCGCCGCCGCCATAGATCATGGTCAGGCCCTCGCGGGCCAGGATGGCGCCGAAGTCGGCGGCGCTGGCCAGCAGGGCGGGGGCCGCCGCATCGGACGAGCCGCAGAATACGCAGACGGACTCGAGGCGTTCGGGCGTGTCGCCCATGCTGTAATGCTCCAGGAGAATCGCACGGCTCGCTTGCCGCCGCGCCGGGAAAGCCCGATTAGGCTCAGGGTCGAGGAGTAAACCGTGCAGCGCGTCCGTTTCAATCCCTTGCCGCCGACGGCCTTCGTCCTCGCGCTCGGCCTTGCGGCCTGCAGCGGCGGCGACGTCGTTCCAGCGGCCGCCGGCGGCGAGGCGCCGGCCTCGCAGGCGGACGCCGGCTATCTCACGGCGCCTGTGGTGCAGTCGGTCGCCGTGACCGCCGCGGGGCCGCGCCTGTCGGGTAAGGCGCCGCCCAACACCAAGGTCCGGCTGGCGACGCCCGAGGGCAAGGCGCTGTTCGCCGAGGCCGACGGCAAGGGCGCCTGGTCGCTGGCCCTGCCGGCCTCGGATCAGGCGCGCATCTTCGGCCTCTCGGCCACAGCGGGCGCGCGCACCATCCAGAGCGAGGGCTATCTGCTGATGACGCCGGACGGCGAAGCCGTGCTGCTGCGCGCCGGCGCGGGGGCGCTGCGGGTCGGCCGCAATGGCAAGAACACCCTCGACGCCGTGGATTTCGACCGCGAGGGCGGGGCGGTCATCTCCGGCCGCGCCCCGGCCGGCGCATTGCTCAGCATCCACGTCGACGGCCGCAAGCTCGCCGAGGGCCGGGCCGACGCCAAGGGCCGCTACGCCATCGCCCTGACCCAGCAGCCGTTGTCGGGACGCCGCCAGATCGACGTCTTCGGGGACGCCACCGAGAACCCGGTGACGCTGGACATCACGCCCGCGCCGCAGCTGGCCGCCGGCCCGTTCCGCGCCAGTGCCGTCGACGCGGGCCTGCGGATCGACTGGATGACGCCGGGCGGCGGGGCCCAGTCGACGGTGCTGCTGAAGTGAGCGGCCGCCCATGACCCCCGGCATGGTCGCGCGCCGCGGCCCGGAAGCGATCGCGGGCGCCGTCTCGCTGCCCGCCGTGAAGTTCGACTTCTGGCGCTCGATGGCCGACCTCGGGGCGCTGGTGATGCGCTCGGGCGCGCCGGGGCTCGGCTGGCGGGTCGGCGCGTCCCTCGCCCTGGTCTTCGTCGGCAAACTGGCGGGCGTGGCGGCGCCGGTAGCCCTCGGTGATGCGATCAATCGCCTGGCGCCCGGGGGCGGCGAGGCGGCCGCGCTCGGATTTGATTTCCTGCTGCTGGCCCTCGCCTTCGTCGGCCTGCGCTTCATCGCCGCCTTCGCGCCGAACCTGCGAGACATGATTTTCACCGTGGTCTCGCAGTCGACCATGGCCAAGGCCGCCACCGAGACTTTCGCTCACGCCCTGGCTCTTGGGCTCGACTATCACCAGGGCAAGCAGACCGGCAGCCTGTCGCGGGTCATCGACCGCGGCGCGCGCTCGACCGATTTCCTCATGCGCAGCGTGGTCTTCAACCTGGGCCCGACGGCGGTCGAGCTGGTCATGGCCATGGTGGTCATGGCTATGCGCCTGGACTGGCGCTTCGCCGTCACCGCCTTCGTCACCATCGTGCTCTATGCGGTCATCACCTTCCGCATCACCGACTGGCGGCTCAGCCACCGGCGCGAACTGAACGAGGCCGACAGCCGCACCGCCGGCCTGTCGGTCGACGCCCTGCTGAACTACGAGACGGTCAAGACCTTCGGGACCGAGGAACGCACGGTCGGCCGCTACGAGGACGCCATGGCCGACTATGTCCGCGCCAGCGTCCGGTCGAACTCGTCCCTGGCCATGCTCAACGCCGTGCAGGCCCTGGTGCTGAACCTGGGCCTGGCGCTGATGACCGTCATGGCCGGCTACGAGGTGCTGAACGGCCGGATGCGGATCGGCGACGTCACCATGGCGATCCTGCTGCTGATCGGCATCTATGGCCCCCTCAACATGCTGGGGTTCAACTATCGGGAAATCCGCCAGGCCTTCATCGACATGGAGCAGATGGTCCAGTTGAAGGCGGTAAAGCCCGATATCGTCGACGCTCCTGACGCACGGCCGCTGCCGCCGGCGACCGGGCGCGGCGCCGAGATCGTCTTCCGCGATGTGGAGTTCCGCCACGACGCCCGCTCGACGGGGCTGATGGACGTCAGCTTCCGCGCCGCGCCGGGCGCGACGGTCGCACTGGTCGGCCCCTCGGGCGCGGGCAAGACCACGGCGGTTCGCCTGGCCCTGCGCCTGATCGATCCGCAGTCGGGCGCGATCACCATTGACGGCGTCGACCTGCGCAAGGTCGCCCAGGCGGACCTGCGCCGGGCCGTCGCCCTGGTGCCCCAGGACGTGGCGCTGTTCAACGACACCCTGTCCGCCAATATCGCCTTCGCCCGACCCGAGGCGAACGCGGCCGAGGTGCGGGCCGCGGCCGACGCCGCCGAGCTCGGCCCCTTCATCGACGGCTTGCCGAACGGCATGGCGACTATGGTCGGCGAGCGCGGGCTGAAGCTCTCCGGCGGCGAGCGCCAGCGTGTGGGCATCGCCCGCGCCCTGCTGGCCGACCCGCGGGTCCTGATCCTCGACGAGGCGACCAGCGCGTTGGACGGCCCGACCGAGGCTGCGATCCAGGAGACCCTGCGCAAGGTGAGGGCGGGCCGCACCACCCTGGTGATCGCCCACCGCCTGTCGACCATCGTCGACGCGGACCTGATCCTGGTCCTGCGCAGGGGCCGGATCGTCGAACAGGGCCGGCACGCTGAACTGCTGGAAAGGGGCGGCGAGTACGCCGCGCTCTGGCGTCGCCAGACGCGCGCGTCGTGACGCGCAACAAACCGCCATCAGCCGCGGTTAGAGAGAGGAACGATCATGACGCGGGGCGGGCGAATGAACCCTTGGCTGCGGCTTTCGATGAACACCTGGATGCTCGGTGTCGAGGCGGCCGGGGTCATCGCCCTGCGCAGCCTCAAGCTGGCCGGCGGCGGCGTGGATGCGGCGAGCGAAGCCCAGCGCATGGTCGCCGAGAAGATCGATGCGGCCGTCGCGGTCCAGTCGGAACTGGCGCGCGGAGCGTTGTCTGGCGCGCCGCACGCCGCCCCGGCGCGGGCTGTCGCGCTCTACCGCCGCAAGGTGCGGGCGAACCGGCGCAGGCTGGCCCGCGCCGGCTGAACCCTTACTCGGCCGCCTTCGGCACGTCGGGATCGTCCAGAACGATGGGGCCAAGCGGACGGCGCGGCGAGGTCTTGCCCCTCACGGCGCGCCAGATCCCGCCGAACCGCCGGCCATAGACCTTCGGCGCGGCCAGCATCACCGGCGTCAGGATAAGGGTCAGCAGGGTCGCGAACGACAGGCCCCAGACCACCGCGCCAGAGAGCTGCACCCACCATTCCGAACCGGGCGCCTTGTACTCCATGTGCATGCCGTGGAAGTTCGGATGCAGCTGGAACATCAGCGGCAGAAGGCCGACGACCGTCACCAGGGTGGTCAGCATGACCGGGCGGAACCGCTGGGTCGCCGCGCGCACCGCCGCCTCGTCGGCGGGGAAGCCCGAACGGCGCAGCTGATAGTAGGTGTCGACCAGAACGATGTTGTGGCCGACCACCACCCCGGCCAGGGCCACGACCCCGGTCCCCAGCATGATCACCGAGATGTAGTCGAAGGTGTGGTGGATGTTGACGACCACGCCCAGCAGCACGCCTACAGTCGACAGCGCCACCGCCGACAGGGTGACCAGCACCCCGTAGAACGAGTTGAACTGCCACAGCAGGATCACGCCCATCAGGAACAGCGACGCGGCCATGGCGACCATGAAGAAGCGCGCGGCCTCCTGGCCTTCCTCGTCGGCGCCGGTGAACTTCCAGCGGACGGCTGGGTCCAGATTGGCCTTCTCCAGCCAGGGGCGCAGCTCGGAGATCTTGTGGCTCGCCGCCACCCCCTCGATGGCGTTGGCCTGGATCACGACCAGCCTCTGGGCGTCGCGCCGCTGGATGGTCGTCACCTGCTGGGCCGGGGCCAGCTTGATGAAGTAGCTGGCCGGCACCGGGCCGAACTGGGTCGGGATCTTCAGGGTGTCGAACGCCGCGACATTGCGATTTTCAGGGGGAAAGCGCACGCGGATGTCGAGCTCGTCGTCGGCGTCGTCGGGCCTGAAGCGGCCGACCAGCACGCCGCCGGTCACGAACTGGATCGCCTGCCCCACCGTGAGGACATCCACGCCGTAGCGGCCGGCGGCTTCGCGGTCGACGGTCATGTTCCACTCGATGCCGGGCGAGGTGCGGTTGTCCTCCAGCTCATAGAGCTGGCGGTCGCCGGCCAGCCGGGCCTTGACGATGTCGGCGGCCCTGTTGAGCGCCGCCGGGTCCTGGCTGCGCAGTTCGACCTGCACGTCCTTGCCGGTCGGCGGCCCGCCCTGCGGCTCGCGCACCTCGACCTCGATGCCGGGGATATTGGTGACGCGCTTGCGCACCTCGTTGGCGATGTCCTTGCCGACCACGCCCAGCGCCAGGCGGTCTTCGTAGTCGACGAAGTCCACGCTGATGCGCCCGACCGTGTCGTTGGGAATGGAATTCTGGCCGCCTCCGGGGCTGGCGGTGCCCGAGCGGACGAAGATCGAGTTCACGCCCTTCAGGCCGATCAGCCGGCTCTCCACCTGGCGCACCAGCTGGTCCTGAGCCTGCGGCGACAGGTTGCCTCGCGCCTTGACGTAGACCGCGACGTATTCCGGATCCTGCTGCAGGAAGAACTCGGTTGGCTTGTTCTCGAGTTTGAAGGCCCAGCCGACCGCGACGATGATCACCAGGGTCGCGAACATGGCCGAGGTCGGGTGGCGCGCCAGGATGTCGATCGTGCGGGCGTACCACCCCATGAAGCCGGTCATCTCGCGCGGATCGCCGCGCTCGGACTTCTCGATCTCCTTCAGGTGCGCCTCGTCGACCGCCGCCTTGCGACCGAAGATCGAGCCCAGCGCCGGGGTGAAGATCAGAGCGATGAAGATCGACGCGCCCAGCACATAGAACAGGGTCATGGGCAGGAAGCTCATGAACTTGCCCGGGATCGAGTTCCAGAACAGGAAGGGCAGGAAGGCGCAGAGCGTGGTCAGGGTGCCGTTCAGCACCGGCCAGAACATGCGCTTCCCGGCGGCCGCGAAGGCCTCTTCCTTGGCCATGCCCTCGGCCATCTTCCGGTCGGCGTACTCGACCACCACGATGCCGCCGTCGACCAGGATGCCGACCGCCAGCACCAGGCCGAACATCACCATCTGGTTCAGCGTCACGCCGGTGGCGTTCAGCATCAGGAAGGCCAGCATGAAGCAGGCCGGGATCGCCGCGCCGACCATCAACCCCTGGCGGATGCCCAGGGTGGCGACGATGATCAGCATCACCAGGATGGTGGCGATGATCAGGCCGCTTTCCAGAACCACCAGGGTCCGGCCGATGAAGTCGCTCTCATCGAAGATGTAGGAGACCTTGACCGTCTCGGGCCAGCGCTTCTGTTCCTCGGCGACGACCTTGCGGACTTCCTTCACGGTGTCGAGGATGTTGGCCCCCGAGCGCTTGGCCACGTCCACCGAGAAGGCCGGCTGGCCGTTGAAGCGGGTGATGAAGTTGGCTTCCTTGAAGGTGCGGCGCACGTCGCCGATGTCGCCGACCGTGATCAGCCGGTCGCCGTTCTTCTTGATGGGCAGGGCCAGGATATCCGCCGGCTGGTTGACCACGCCGGGCACCTTGACCGCGAACTTGCCGCTCCCGGATTCCAGGTTGCCGGCCGGCACCAACTGGTTGTTGCGCCCGATCACCTGGGCCAGTTCGCCGGGCGAGACGTTGGCCGCCTCCATGCGAACCGGGTCGATGGTGACCTCCAGCATCTCCTCGCGGCCGCCGTTCAGATAGACCTCCAGCACGCCGGGGGTCGCTTCCAGCCGGTCCTGCAGGCTGCGCGAGATCTGGAACAGCGTCCGTTCCGGCGCCCCGCCGGACAGCACGATGCCGATGATCGGGTCGCCCGAGGCGTTCGCCTCCTCGATGATCGGTTCTTCGGCGTCGGGCGGGAACTTGCCGCGCGCCAGATCAACCTTGGCGCGCACCTCGGCCAGGGCCTTGTCCTTGTTGAAGTCCGCCTCGAACTCCAGGTTGACGATCGCCATGCCCTGGCGGGCGACGGCGTTCATCTCCTTGATGCCTTCGATGGTCTGCAGCTCGGTCTCGATCGGCCGCACCAGCAGCCGCTCGGCGTCCTCGGGACTGACGCCGGGGTAGGGGACCACCACCGAGATGAACGGGAAGTCGATGTTCGGGTTGGATTCCCGGGGCATCGACAGATAGGCGAAGAAGCCGAACAGGCCGGCGATCAGCGTGACCGCCAGGACGACCTTTCTGCGCTTGATGGCGCCGTCGATCAAAGGTCCGATCATTGGCCTTGTCTCCCCAAGGGGCGGCGGGCGCGCCTAGCGCGCCGCGACCACCCGAACCTTCTGGCCTTCGGCGACGTAGGACTGGCCCACGGTGATGAGGCGGACGGGACCTTTCAGGCCGGTCACCCAGATGCCTTTCGGCGTCTCCTCCAGCACCTTGATCGGCGCGAAGGCCACCTTGTCGTCGGCCAGCACGTAGCGCACGCCTTGCCGTCCGGCCGCGTCCAGCACGAGCGCGGAGAGCGGCACAAGATGGGCAGGGCCCGCGCCCGAACCGATGCGAACGTCCGCCGACAGGCCCGAGCGGGTCATCTGCGGGTTGGCGACCGAAACCTCGACCCGGTAGGTGCGGGTCTGCGCGTCGGCTTCGCGCGCGGCGTAGCGGACCTTGCCGGTCAGGGTCTCGCCGGAAATCAGCTTTGCGGTGGCGTGGGCGCCGACCTGAATCTTCGAAGCCTCGGTCTCGGGCAGGTCGCCGACCACCAGCAGCGGGTTCAGCTCGATCATGGTGCCGCACGGCTGGCCGGGGGACAGATACGTCCCGATTTCGGCGTCGCGCTTGTCGAACACCCCGTCGAACGGCGCGCGGATGCTCATCTGCTCGACGCCCAACTCCGCCTGGCGCACGGTGGCGGCGGCCGAATCCAGATTGGCCTGGTCCTGCAGCACCTGGGTCTGCGAGCGGTATCCCTTGGCGGCGAGGTCGGCCGAGGCCTTCTGCTGCAGCTGGCGCGAGCGCAGGTTGGCGCGGGCCTGGTCCAGGGTCGCCTGGCGGGCGTCGACGTTCAGCCGGCAGAGCACCGCGCCCTTGCGGACGAACGAGCCTTCAACGGCCGGAGTCGCGGCGACCACGCCGGCGGTTTCCGAGCGGACGACAACGCTGCGCGCCGCTTCCGTCCGGCCGCGGATCGCGGTCGCATACTCGCGCGCCACTTCCGGCGTCAGGGTCGCCTGCACGGTGGGCGTGCGCTTCGCATCGGTGGTCTTGGCCTCGGCGGAGCCGGACTTGCCGCCGCGGTTGACAATCGTCCCGATCGCGAACGCGACGACCAGCACGGCCACCGTCACGACCACGAACATGTACTCGGGCTTGAGTCGCATAAGAACCGTTTCCCCCGGAACGCAGCAACGAAGTCGCGACCGCTTTGAATCGCAGTCGTACGCCCGGGCCGCTCAATCAGATTTCTGGACTTCTGATGCCACCGTTCTGCGAGCGCAAATGAAATCGCGGACAGGTGAGCCGAAGCCCGGATATTGTGCCCCGGACGCCGCAGGATTGCAGCAAGGCCTTGCCTGCTCTTTAAGGTGCGCGACAAGCCGCGCCCATTTCGGAAAGAAGGTTCGCCGTCGTGAGATATCTGCACACCATGGTCCGCGTTTCGGACCTCGACGCCTCGCTCGACTTCTACTGCGACAAGCTGGGCCTGGTCGAAGTCTCGCGGGTCGAGAACCCCGGCGGGCGCTTCACCCTGGTCTTCCTTTGCGCGCCGGGCGACGAGGCGGCTGCGCGCGAGAAGAAGGCGCCGACCGTCGAGCTGACCTTCAACTGGGACCCAGAGGACTACAAGGGCGGCCGCAATTTTGGCCACCTGGCCTACGCGGTCGACGACATCTACGCGGTCTGCCAGCGGTTGATGGACGGCGGGGTGACGATCAACCGCCCGCCGCGCGACGGCCACATGGCCTTCGTGCGCTCGCCCGACGGCATCTCGATCGAGCTGCTGCAGGCGGGCGAGCGCAAGGCGCCGGCGGAGCCCTGGGCTTCCATGCAGAACACGGGCGCCTGGTAGTGGCGGGGCGTCTGGCGGGGCGCGCGGCGCTCATCACCGGCGCGGCGGGCGGCATCGGCCTGGGCTGCGCCGAGGCCTTCGCGGCCGAGGAGTGCGATCTCGTCCTTCTCGATCTCGACGAGAAGAAGGTCGCCGCCGCGGCCAAGGACCTGGCCAAACGGTCGGGCCGCAAGGTCCATGCGCTGGCCTGCGACCTCGCCGACGCCGAGGCCGCGCGCAAGGCGGTGATCCGCGCCGCGGCCTTGCTGGGACGTATCGACGTGCTGGTCAACAACGCCGGCATCCTCGCCCAGGGCGACATCCTCGACGCCGAGCTGGAGGACTTCGATCGGGTGATGGCGGTCAACCTGCGCGCGCCCTTCGTGGTCGGCCAGACCGTGGCGCGGCACATGGTCGACGCCAAGATCCGCGGCTCGATCATCAACATGTCCTCGATCAACGCCGTGCTGGCGATCCCAAACCAGCTTGCCTACGTCGCCTCCAAGGGCGGGATCGCCCAGCTGACCAAGGCCATGGCGCTGGGCCTTGCGCCGCACGGCGTGCGGGTCAACGCCATCGGCCCCGGCACCATCGTCACCGACATCCTGCAGGGGGTGATGGAGAACGATGCGGCCCGCCGCCGGGTGCTCCAGCGCACGCCGCTGGGCCGTTTCGGCCAGACCTCGGAGATCGGCCGCGTCGCCGTCTTCCTGGCCAGCGACGATTCCTCCTACATCACCGGCCAGACCATCTATCCCGACGGCGGGCGCCTGGCGCTGAACTACACCGTGCCGGTGGATTGAATTTTCCTCCCCCTTGTGGGGACGGAAGGCTAAAAGCCCGCCGATGCTGCGACTGACCGAACTGAAGCTGCCCCTGGACCATCCGCCGGAGGCGCTGCGCGCCGCCGTTCTCGAACGGCTGGGCGTGGCCGACGCCGACCTCGTTTCCTTCGAGATCTTTCGCAGGGCCAACGACGCGCGCCGCAAGGCTGCGATCCTGATGGTCTATACGGTCGATGTGGCGGTGAAGGACGAGGCCGCGGTCCTGGCGCGCCACGCGGGCGACCGCAATGTCCAACCGACCCCCGACATGGCCTACCGCCACGTCGCCCAGGCGCCTGCGAACCTGGCTCGCCGCCCGGTGGTGATCGGGGCCGGTCCCTGCGGCCTGTTCGCCGGGCTGATCCTGGCCGAGATGGGGTTCAAGCCGATCATCCTCGAGCGCGGCAAGGTGGTGCGCGAACGCACCAAGGACACCTGGGACCTCTGGCGGCGCAGCAAGCTGCATCCCGAATCCAACGTCCAGTTCGGCGAGGGTGGGGCCGGGACCTTCTCCGACGGCAAGCTCTACAGCCAGGTCAAGGACCCGCGCTTTCTCAGCCGCAAGGTGCTGACCGAGTTCGTCGCCGCCGGCGCACCGCCCGAGATCCTGACCGAAGCCCATCCCCACGTCGGCACCTTCCGCCTGGTGACCATGGTCGAGGCCATGCGCGAGAAGGTCGAGGCGCTGGGCGGCGAATACCGCTTCCAGCACAAGGTCGAGGACTTCGACATCGCCGAGGAGGGCGGCCAGCGTCGCCTGCGCGGCCTGCGCCTGCAAGGCGGCGAGTACATCGAGGCCGACCGCGTCGTCCTCGCCCTCGGCCACTCCTCGCGCGACACCTTCCAGGTGCTGTTCGACCGCGGCGTCCATGTCGAGGCCAAGCCGTTCTCGCTCGGCTTCCGCATCGAGCATCCGCAGTCCTGGATCGATCGCGCCCGCTACGGCTCCAGCGCCGGCCACAAGGACCTGGGCGCGGCGGCCTACAGCCTCTCGCACCACTGCTCCAACGGCCGCACGGTCTACAGCTTCTGCATGTGCCCCGGCGGCACGGTGGTGGCCGCGACCTCCGAGCCGGGCCGCGTCGTCACCAACGGCATGAGCCAGTATTCGCGCAACGAGCGGAACGCCAACGCCGGCATCGTCGTGGGCATCGACCCTCAACGCGACTATCCGGACCATCCCCTGGCCGGCATCGCCCTGCAGCGTCATTGGGAATCCCAGGCCTTCGTCGCCGGCGGCGGAACCTACGCCGCGCCGGGCCAGCGGGTCGGCGACTTCCTGGCCGGCCGGCCCTCGACCAGCCTGGGCGAGGTGGTCCCGTCCTACCGCCCCGGCGTCACGCCCACCGACCTCTCGACCTGCCTGCCGGACTTCGCCATCGCCGCGATCCGCGAGGCCCTGCCGGTCTTCGCCCGCCAGATCCCCGGCTTCGACCATGCCGACGCAGTGCTGACCGGCGTCGAGACCCGCACCTCCTCGCCCGTCCGTATCACCCGCGGCGCCGACTTCCAGAGCCTCAACACCACCGGCCTCTACCCGGCCGGCGAGGGCGCAGGCTACGCCGGCGGCATCCTCTCGGCCTCCATCGACGGCATCAAGGTCGCCGAAGCCGTGGCGAAGAGCTTGGCGGGGTAATCGGCTGTTTGGGCCGGATGCGGCCCAGGGCGTCCAGCACCTTCAGGCGTCGCCCAGGAACGCCGCGATACTCGTCGATCGATCGGCGCCCGTCGTGGTCCTCGACAGTGGTGACGAAGCCGGCGAGCGCGCCTGCTCCGGAAAATCGGACGGTCAGTCGGCGAAACGCGTCAACTTGCGCCCCATGCCGATCGCAGAGGCCGGGCAGGGCGTCGGAGTAGGCTCGGACCGCTCGGACGAGGGCTGCCGACGGCTCTGCGCCGGTGATGTCGCCCGCTAGGAAATCGATCTCGATCCAGCCTCCCGGCGAGCGGCCGACTTCGCCGAAGAGGTCGACGTCGTAGACGCCGACCATCAACCCGGCTCCGCTTGCCAGGGAGTCGGCGACGTTGTGCGCGATAGATGTCAGGACGCCCAGCTTCACGGCCGCGCCGCGTCGCCGGGATAGATGTCGAAGGACAGATCCAGGCCCAGTCGAGCCAGCCGGCCGAGCAGGCCGTGCTCGAGAATGTCGCCGCTGTTTCCGCCGTCTATGAACCAGCCGATGAAGAATTCGGCGTTTCCGCCAGAACGGCTCAGCTCGGCAAAGAAGCTCGCCTTGTCTTCGAGCCGGTCAAGAACGCCGGAGAGGGAATCGCCGAGTTCCCGCGGCGGCCAGGCGCCTTCCGCCATGGTGGCCGTCCAGAAGCTCTCATGCCGCAAGCCCTCCAGCGGCCCGTCCTTTCGCGTGGCGTGTGGTTCGCCTGCACGCCAGACGCGGTCCGGCTCCATACCGAGCGCAGCGGTGAACTCGTCCGGATCGCGCGACGGATGATCAAGCCTCAGGCTGATGCAGTAGGAATAGCCGGCCATCTTCCCGCGCCTAGCTCAGCGACAGCGTCATCCGCACCGCGCCGCCGCCTTCGGTCGGCGTCGCTGCGGCGTTGGTGACGAACACCCGGGTGGCGTTGACCTGGCCGTCCTCCATCAGCGCGGTCTGCACCGCCTCGGCGCGGGTGCGGCCCAGTTGCGCCAGGTCCTGGTCGCTGACGGCGACGCGGCTGCGCAGTTTGTCTTCCAGCCAGGTGATCTCCGCGGCCTGGACGGCGGCCTTGTCGCCCTCGGCCTTGGGCGGTTCGGGCTTGGCGGCGAACTGCTTGCGATAGAAGTCCGAAAGGATCGCGTGGCGCGTCTTGCCGTCGGCGAGCGCGGCGTCGACCGCCGCGGGGGTGCTCTTCTTCCCGAGCCGCTCGCCCGCCGCCGCACGCAGTCCAGCCTTGAAGCGCGCCTCGACCAGGGCGGCGCGGTCGGCCTGGGGATCCGACGTCATCGGGATTTCGAGGTTCAGGGCCGGACGCTCGGCCAGGGCCTTGGCCAGTTGCGTCACCTTGGCCTTGCCGGCCTCGTCCAGGGTCGAGGCGCCGGGCGCGAAGTCGATGAACTGCAGATCCTCGCCCCCGCCGCCCAGCGAGCCCAGCAGGGCGAAGGGCGAGGTGACGATCTTGGTGAAGAGGTTGCCGACGATCTTCCAGATCACCGGCCAGACCTTGAACTTCGGGTCGTCCAGGGTGCCGCTGATGGCGATCGGGATGTCGATCACCCCGTGGCGGTCCTTCAGCAAGGCGATGATCAGCTTGACCGGCAGCTTGGTGGCGTCGGCGCTGTCGACCTTTTCGCCCAGCTCGAGCTGGTTGATCACCACCCGGTGGTTGGCGTCCAGCTTCTGGTCGTCGATGCGGTATTCCAGGTCGATGTTCAGCTTGCCCTTGTTGATCCGGTAGCCCGCGAACTTGCCGGAATAGGGGGTGAGCGTCGTCATCTCCATGTTCTGGAAGCTCATCTTCAGGTCGGTGAAGCTGCGCGCGGCGAAGTAATTGATCTGGCCGTCGATCTTCACCGGCGAGAAGCGGTCGACCTCGCCCTCCAGCGCCACGTCGGCCCGCGCGTCCTGGCGGCCCGACAGCCCCTTGATCGTTCCGTCCAGGCTCTGGATGCCCGCCGCGAAGTTCGGGTTCAGGGTCAGGTCGGCGAAATCCATCCGTCCGGCGACGATCCGCACCAGCGCGATCTCGATCGGCAGCGCCGCCTTTGGAGCGGACGGCGGCGGCGGGGGCGGCGCCGGGGCGGGCTTGGGCTTCCTGGCGAACAGCGAGGCCTTCTTCACGGGCGCCGGCGCCGGCGGCGGCGCGGCCGCAGCGGCCTTGGGGTTCAGGATGCTCGTGACGTTCATCACATAGTTCGGGCCGACCACGACCTTGGCGTAGGGCTCGCGGGCCACGACCTCGCGTACCTTGACCGCAAAGGGCTTGGTGGTGGCGCTGAGGCCGTCCAGTCGCAGGCTGCGCCAGTTGACGAAGTCCTGGCCCAGCACGTTGTCGACCGTGTGCAGGCGGTCGATCTGGGCCATGCCGTCGAATGAAAGCCCGCCGTCTGCGAACCTCGCCTTGCCCGCCGCCGAGGCCGCGCCCGACTTCAGCGTCAGGGCGACGCTGTCGCCGAGATAGGGCTGCAGGCGGACGAGATCGAGATTGTCGGCCTGGAGGTCGAGGTCGGCGGAGACTTTGTCCAGCACGACGGTTCCCTTGGCCGCGACCCGCCCGCCGCCGTCGACGCCGCTCGACGCCTCGACCTGCACGGGGGCGGCGATCGGCAGGGCCAGGCCCGTCACCGTCACGTCGAGAGGACTGGCGACGAACCGCACTGGCTTGGCGGGCGACCGCTCCTCGAAGTCGAGCTTGCCGCCGCGCACCCGCAGCTCGGGCAGGGCGACGGTCCAGCCAGGCCCGGGCTTGGCGTCGGTCTTGGCCTGTGGTGGGGCGGGCTTGGCCGCCGGCGCGTAGCGGGCCAGGTTCACGCCGCCGCCGGTCTCGGTCCAGGCCTTCACACTGGGGTTCGTCGCCTCGATCAGGCCCACGCTTACGGCCTGCTTGGGCACGTCGACATGGATTTTCGAGGCCGTGACCTGCGGCAGCGCGATCCAGTCGGCGTCGGCGCCCGCGGCGCGTAGGCCGGTCCCGCTCAGCTTCACGTCGTCCACGTCGACGCCCAGCTTCAGCGCCTCGCCCTTCATGGCGAAGTCGTAGCTGCCCGACAGGTCCAGCGCCCCGCCGGTCACCTCGAATGGGACGGCCTCGCGGGCGATCTCCCACAGGGGGCGCACCTGCACGCGGCTGATCGCGAAAGCCCCGCGCGAGGCGAGCGGGTTGAGGCCCAGACTGCCGCGCCAGGCCAGCCCCTCGCCCCGTTCGGAAAGGGCGTTGAGCACATAGGCGCCGCCGTCGCTGACCGTGCTGAAGTCCTTCAGGGTGAAACCGATCGGGCTGAAGGTCTTGGTCAGCGGTTCGCGCCGGGCCAGGTCGACCACCTCGGCGCGGCCGTTGCGCACCTCCAGGTGGTCGATCATCACCTTCTTGGCCGGCTCGTCGGTCTTCGGGGGGATCAGGTCCTGGATGTTCAGCCGCCGGTCGGCGCGGCGCACCAGTCGCACCTTGGGCGCGATCACGCTGATCTCGTTGAACGCCAGCCCGCCGCGCCAGATCGAAGCTGGGGAGAAGTCCACCGTCAGGGCGTCGAAGCCGATCATCGGCTTGCCGTCCGCGTCCGGCAGCCGGAAGTCGTGCGCCTCCAGCCGGAAGGTGAAGGGGTTGAGCTTCACCTCGCCGATCGCGGCGGTGCGGTGATACTTCTCGGCGACCTGGCTGACCACCTGCGAGCGGATGACCTTGGGCGCCACCCAGAAGCCCAGGCCCGCATAGAGCCCGACCAGGGCGGCCGGCAGGCCCACGCCCCAGGCCGCCAGTTTCAGCAGGCCCGCACGCCGTTTTGGCTGCGTCCCGGACGCAGGAGACTCCGTCGATGAGGACACGCCACCTCTCCTGACTCGCCGAGGCGAAGCGACGATAGCGCAATACCCAGGGTTGGACATCAGAGCGGGTCTGCGAAAGTTCCCACTGCTGACATGGTCCTGCGCAGATGCTGCGATGGTGGCCGGCGAGAGGAGGCGATCCATGCCCAAACCCAAGGCGTCCGCCGTACAGGCGCTCGGCCGCTGCGTCTGTGGGGCGGTGGAGCTGGAGATCGACGTGCCCGCCCGCTGGGCTTGGCACGATCATTCGGCCGCCAGCCGCCTGGCCCAGGGCTGCGCCTACGCCACCTATGTCGGCTCCTGGCGCAGTCGCTTCCGCGTGCTGAAAGGCGAGGATCGCATCGGCCGATATGAGGACGCGCAAGCGCGCACGAGCCGCAGCTTCTGTACGGCCTGCGGGACCCCGTTGTTCTACGAGCGCGCCCGCTCGCCGACCATGGTCAACATCCCGCGGGCGCTCTTCGTCGAGCGCACCGGCCGCGAGCCGCGCTACCACATGAACCTCGGCGAGCAGGCCGACTGGATCTATGCGGGCGAGCCGCTGGCTCCGCTCAAGGGCTATCCGGGCGTGATGTGGGAGCGGCCCCGCCGTCGCAAGCGGCGCGACGAGGAGCCCTTCCTTTAGGCCGTAACCAGGGCCGGGGTCTTCTCCCGGGCGAACCAGGCGACGATCACGCCGAAGGCCAGCATGGCCAGGCCGTTCTTGACTAGGCCCTCGACGCTGAAACTGGGCGAGCGGCCCACCGCCGACAGCGGCATGACGACGTAGTTCATCACCACGTAGATCACTGCGCCATAGACCAGACCCGCGGCCAGCCAGTGGCGTCGCAGGATCGGCGCGCGCAGGCTCGCAAAGACGAAGACCGCGGCGATGATCAGGCCCATCAGGTTCTGCAGCACGAAGCCCAGGGCGATGGTCGCCGCGCCGCCCGTGAAGGACGACTTGCCGATCAGGCCGCTGGCGATGAACTGCATGACGATGCCGGGGTCCTTGCCGCTGATCAGGCTCGCGGCGCCGATGTCCAGCGTCCCGGCGATCAGCCCGCCCAGCAGGATCGCGTTCAGTGCGGATCGGGTGTCGTTCACGAAAATCCTCAGCCTCGCGGCGGCGTTGGGCCGTCGACGAGGGGACGCTAGTGCAAGAACGATGTTTGCTCAACGGCTGTTCAAATGGGAATTTTCTTGCTTAAATCCTTGTATTCAAGGGCGTAACTCCTGAGTTACCTCACGCCCTGGCGAACGCCGCCAGGTCGGCGTTCAGCGGCGCGATATGGGTCGCGAACAGGCCGTGCGGCGCGCCTGGGTAGACCTTCAGTCTTCCGTTCTTCAGCAGACCGGCGGCCGGCTGTCCGGTGATCGCCAGCGGGGCCGAGGCGTCCCTGTCGCCATGGATCACCAGGCACGGCAGGTCGATGGCGGCCATCTCGTCGCGGAAGTCCGCAGTGATCATCGCTCGGTTGCAGTCGACGATCGCCTTCATCGAGGCCTGCATCATCATCGCCTTGATCCAGGTGCGGATCCCCTGGGAGGTCTCGGGAACCACGAACGGGTCGGTGTTGGCGTCCAGCCAGCCGGGGAAGTCGGCCAGGAACGCCTTGCGGCCCATCTCCAGCATCTCCATCGGCACGCCGTTCGGATTGTCGGCCTTGCGCGCCAGGCAGGGCAGGGTTGGGGCCAGGAACAGCACCCTGGCCACGCGGCCCGACTTGCCATGCCGGCTGAGGTATCGGACCGCTTCGCCGCCGGCCATCGAATGGGCGACCAGCACGACGTCGCGCAGGTCCAGCGCGTCCAGCACCGCCGCCAGGTCGTCCGCCAGCGTGTCGTAGTCGTAGCCGTGGCCGGGATCATCCGACTTGCCGTGGCCGCGCCGGTCGTAGGCGATGCAGCGGAAGCCCGCCTCGCTCAGCGGCGCCATCTGGTAGGCCCACATGTCGGAGGAGAGCGTCCAGCCAGCCAGGAACACGACCGGCCGCCCCGCGCCCCAGTCGCGCAGGAACAGGCGGGCGCCGTCCGCGGCGACGACGTGGGGCCGCGCGGGGCCGGTGGCGGGTGCTGCAGCGCTCGGCGCGGCGGCGGTCATCGCTGGGCCGGCCAAGGCGGCGGCGAGCAGGTTGCGGCGGTTCATGTGGCGCTCCTCGATCTGACGACCAAGGGATGCCGCAGGACGCGAGGCGCCGCGATTACGCGTCAGGTAATCGGGACGCTGCGGGCGGATAGGCGTGGCGCGCGCCGTTCGGGTCCTCGACCTCGCCGTCGCCCAGATAGTTCGGACCCACCGGCGCCTTGCCGTGCCCGCCCGGAATGTCGAGCACATAGGTCGGCTGGCAGAGGCCCGAATAGGTCCCGCGCAGGGCCCGCATGACCGCCTGACCCTCTTCCAGGCTGGTGCGCAGGTGCGAGGTGCCGGGCGCCAGGTCGCCCTGGTGCAGGTAGTAGGGCCGGATTCGCAGTTCGACGAAGGCGCGCATCAGGCCGCCCAGGATCTCGGGATCGTCGTTGACCCCCTTCAGCAGCACGGTCTGGCTCAGCATCGGCAGGCCAGCGTCGATGATCCTGGCGCAGGCGGCCCGCGCCGCGGGCGTCAACTCGCGCGGATGGTTGGCGTGCAAGGCGACATAGACCGTCTTGCCCTCGCAGCGCAGGGCCGCGATCAGTTCGTCGGTGATCGCCGCGGGATCGGCGGCCGGGACGCGGGTGTGATAGCGGACGATTTTGACGTGCTCGATCTGCGCCAGCCGCGCCGACAGCTCCGCCAGCCGCCGCGGCGACAGTACGAACGGGTCGCCGCCGGTGACGATCACTTCCCAGATCTGCGGACGCTCGGCGATGTAGGCGAGGGCGGCGTCGAGCTGCGCGGGCGTCAGGTTCGACAGCCCCTCAGGTCCCACCATCTCGCGCCGGAAGCAGAACCGGCAATAGACCGCGCAGGTGTGGGTGGGCTTCAGAAGCACCCGGTCGCGGTAGCGGTGGACGATCCCCTCGACCGGGCTGTGCGTGAAGTCGCCGATCGGATCGGCGTTTTCCAGCGGGCCGCTCTCCAGTTCCTCGCCCGACGGCATGAATTGGCGCGCGATCGGGTCGTGCGGGTCGGCCGGGTCGATCAGTTCGGCCATGGCGGGCGTGATGGCCAGGGCGTAGCGCGCGGCCACGCGCTCCAGCTCCGGCAGCCGCTCCAGCGGCGCCAGGCCGGCGGCGACCAGGTCGCTGGCTTTGCGGATCGTGCTCATCGCCGCGCATATGGCCCATGCCGGGACGGGGAGCAAATGCGTCACCTTCACCGAGTGTCATCCCGGTTTGCGAAGCAAGACCGGGATCCATGGACACCGGATAGATCAGGATGCGGCTCGGCCGCGTCACTTCTTCGAATTCAGACGTGAATGGGTCCCGGCCTCCGGCTACGCCGAAACCGCAATGACGCTTAGGAAAATGGCTCGGCGACCGGCGTCCAGATCACGTCCTCGATCCGGCGCGCGCCGGTCGCCAGCATCACCAGCCGGTCGAATCCCAGCGCCGATCCACAGGCCGGCGGCATGTGAGGCAGGGCGGCCAGGAAGTCCTCGTCGATCGGATAGCGCTCGCCATAGACGCGGGCCTTCTCGTCCATCTCGGCCTCGAAACGCCGCCGCTGCTCGACGGGGTCGCTGAGCTCGCCGAAGGCGTTGGCCAGTTCCACCCCGCAGGCATAGAGCTCGAAGCGCTCGGCCACCCGCGGGTCCTCCGGCTTCGGCCGCGCCAGCGCCGCCTCGCTGATCGGGTATTCGCACAGCACGGTGGGCCGGCCGATCCCCAGGTTCGGCTCGATCTTCTCGACCAGCGCCTTGGAGTAGACATCGGCCCAGACGTCGTCGTCCGAGACCCGCACGCCCGCGGCCCGCGCCGCCGCCGCCAGCCCGTCGCGGTCGGTCTCCCCGTTCGCCCCGACGGTGGCGAGAAGGTCGATCCCGGCGAAGCGGTCGAACGCCTCCTGCAGGCTGAGCCGTTCAGGTTCCTGGAAGGGGTCGGACGAAACCTGCCGATAGGAGAGGGTCTTGGCGCCCGCCGTATCGGCCGCCAGGGCGAGCAGGTCGGCGCAGTCGGTCATCAGCTGCTCATAGGGCTCGTGCGTCCGATACCACTCCAGCAGGGTGAATTCGGGATGGTGCAGCGGCCCGCGCTCGCGATTGCGCCAGACCCGGGCGAGGTCGAAGATCCTCGTCTCGCCCGCCGCCAGCAGCTTCTTGCAGGCGAACTCAGGCGAGGTGTGCAGGTGCAGTGGCCGCCGCTCTCCGGAATTTCCAACGATTTCAGTGGTGAAGGCGTGCAGGTGCGCCTCGTTGCCGGGCGAGGTCTGCAGCGCCGCGCCCTCGACCTCGGTGAAGCCGCGATCCTCGAACCAGCGGCGCACCGCTCGCGTGATCGCTCCGCGCGCCGTCAGGAACGGACGGCGATCCTGGTGGATGTCGGCGCGCCACCACGGCGCGGAGCGATGCTCGTTCATGCGGCCATTTCGATCATGACTGGCGAAAATCGCCCTCTTCGTATAGGTGCGCGGCCAAGACCGCCGCTCGGCGGAATCGCGCGGGGCCGATGTCCGGCCTCCCCAATAGGCTCGAGGACGAACTACGTGAAGGTCGCTGCCAGCTCGCTCAGGAAAGGCGCCGTCGTTGATATGGACGGCAAGCTCTATGTCGTCCTGACCGCCGAAAACATCCATCCCGGCAAGGGCACCCCGGTGACCCAGCTCAACATGCGCCGCATCTCGGACGGCGTGAAGGTCTCCGAGCGCTGGCGCACGACCGAGCAGGTCGAGCGCGCCTTCGTCGACGACCGCACCTACAACTTCCTCTATCAGGATGGCGAGGGCTACCACTTCATGCAGCCCGAGACCTACGATCAGGTCGTGGTGTCTGAAGAGACCGTGGGCGACAACGCTCCGTGGCTGACCGATGGCCTGTCGGTGATCCTGTCGGTGCACGAAGGCGTCCCGATCGCCATGGAGCTGCCGCGCACCGTGATCTTCGAGATCGCCGACACCGAGCCGTCGGTGAAGGGCCAGACCGCGTCGTCGTCCTACAAGCCCGCCACCCTGACCAACGGTCAGCGCATCATGGTCCCGCCGTACATCGCCGCCGGCACCCGCGTGGTCATCCTGACGGAAGACTGGACCTACTCGGAACGCGCCAAGGACTAAGCGCTTCGCACGGCGGGGAGAGAGCATTTTCTGGAAAGAAGATGCTCTCTTTTCAAATGAGTTGGAGCGGATCGGCGGATCCGCCCTAGGCGAACCGCTTGGCCCCCGCCACGCACAGCACCACTCCGGCGGTCACGGCCGCCATGGGCCAGCCGACCGGCTCGCCCAGCAGGCCCGCCGCCAGGGCCAGGCCCATGAAGGGCTGCAGCAGCTGCAGCTGCCCCACCGCCGCCACCCCGCCCAACGCCAGGCCGCGGTACCAGAACACGAATCCGATCAGCATGCTGAACAGCGAGACATAGGCAAGGCCCGTCCAGGCCGGCGCGCCGACGTGCGCCACGCTGATCGGCCAGGCATAGATCGCCACCACCGCCATGAACGGCGCGGAGATGACCAGCGCCCAGCAGATCACCTGCCAGCCGCCGAGCCGCCGCGCCAGGCGTCCGCCCTCGGCGTAGCCGAGGCCGCATACCACGACCGCCGCCAGCATCAGCAGGTCGCCGATGACGGAGCCTTCGGCCCCGCGCGTCATGGCGAAGCCCGCCACCAGCGCCGCGCCGATCAGCGAGAACACCCAGAAGGACCAGCGCGGCCGCTCGCCGCCCAGCAGCACCGCAAAGGTGGCGGTCGCCACCGGCAGCAGGCCGACGAAGACGATCGAATGGGCGGCCGTGATGTGCTTCAGCGCCAGGGCGGTCAGCAGGGGAAAGCCCAACACCACGCCGACGGCGACCAGGACCAGCGGAAACAGGTCGCGCCGCGCCGGCCTCTCGGCCTTCAGCGCCGCCAGCAGGCCAAGCCCCAGCAGCCCGGCGAACAGGGCCCGCGCCGCCGTCAGGAAGACGGGGTCCAGGTCGGCCACGGCGACCCGGGTTGCGGGCAGGGACCCCGAGAAGATCGCCACCCCGATGAAGCCATCGATCCAGCCGCGCGTGCGCTCGTCCATGTCCGCCTCCAGAAAACGAGGCGCGGATATGCCGCCGGCCGCCTGGCCAGGCCAGGAACGGTTGGGTACAATTGTCTCAAACTGTACTGATCCAAAAGGCGATACAATGAGCTTGGAGGGTGGGATTACCCGCGTCGAGCAGGTGATGGGCGCCGTGCGCGCCAGGATCGCGACGCGGGCGCTGCAGCCGGGCGCGCGGGCGCCCTCGATCCGGGCGATGGCGCAGGCGATGAACGTCTCCAAGTCGACCGTGGTCGAGGCCTACGACCGTCTGGCGGCCGAGGGCGTGGTGGAAGCGCGGCGCGGCTCGGGCTTCTATGTCGCCGGCCGGGCTGCGCCCTTGGCGCTGTCCGAGATCGGACCGCGGCTGGACCGCTCAATCGATCCGCTCTGGATTTCGCGTCAGTCGCTGGAGGCCGGGCCGGGCGTCCTTAAACCCGGCTGCGGCTGGCTGCCGGCCGACTGGATGCCCCAGGACGCCATGCGCCGGGCCATGCGCGCCCTGGCCAGGACCGAGCGCGTCAACCTGACCGATTACGGAACGCCCCTGGGTTTGACGTCGATGCGCAGCCTGCTGTCGCGCCGCCTGGCCGAACGGGGCGTGGAGGCGGCTCCGGCCCGGATCATGCTGACCGAGTCGGGCACCCAGGCGATCGACCTGGTCTGCCGCTTCCTGCTGGAGCCGGGCGACGCGGTCATCGTAGACGATCCCTGCTACTTCAACTTCCACGCCATGCTGCGCGCCCATCGCGTCCGCGTGTTCGGCGCGCCGTGGACCCCTCATGGCCCGAACCTCGAAGTGTTCGAGCAGTTGCTGTCCGAGCATCGGCCGCGGCTCTACATCACCAATTCGGGGCCCCAGAACCCGACCGGGGCGACGCTCTCGCCCGTCGTCGCCCATCGCCTGCTGAAGTTGGCCGAGCGGCACGACCTGACGATCATAGAAGACGACATCTATGCCGACCTCGAGCACGAGCCCGCGCCCCGCCTTGCCGCCTTCGACGGCCTGGAGCGCGTCGTGCATATCGGCAGCTTCTCCAAGACCCTGTCCGCCGCCGCGCGCTGCGGCTTCGTCGCCGCCCGCGCCGACTGGATCGACGGCTTGGCCGACCTGAAGGTGGCGACCTCGTTCGGCGCTGGCCAGCTCTCGGCCGAGCTGGTGCTCTCCATCCTCACCGACGGCGGCTATCGTCGCTATCTGGCGGCCTTGCGCGAGCGGCTGGCGCGGGCGCGTGGCGAGACCCTTCGGCGGCTGGGCGGTCTCGGGCTCACGCCATGGATCGAGCCGCAGGCGGGCCTCTTCCTCTGGATGCGCCTGCCAAGCGGTCTCGATGCGGGGCGCGTCGCCCAGCAGGCGCTGACGGACGGCGTCGTGCTGGCGCCGGGCGACGCCTTCAGCCCGTCGCAAAGCGCGACCAGCTACCTGCGTTTCAACGTCGCCCAGTCGGGCGACGTGCGGCTCTACGAGGTGCTGGCGCGCGCGATGGACGCCTAGGCCGGCGCCCGTCGGGCGGTGACGATCTTCACCGGCTTGGCGAGAATCTCGCCCTTCATCACCCCTTCGCCGGCGGTGGGGGATGTGGGTTCGGCCAGGATCTTCTTCACCGTATCCATGCCCTCGACGACCTTGCCGAACGCCGCAAAGCCCAGGTTGTCGCCCGGCTGCTTGGGGTCGGCGTCCATGTAGGTCATGTCGCCGACGCAGATGAAGAAGTCGGACGTCGCCGTCCCCGGCGAGGTGCGGCCCATAGAGAGCGCCCCGTTCACATGCGACAGGCCGGTCTTCGTCGTCGGCTCGTGGGCGATCGGCTTCAATACACGCTTGGGATCGTTCTGCACGCCGCCCTGCACCAGCCCGTATTCCGGCGCGTTGGGCACTTTCGAGGCCCGGTAGAAGGTCGCGCCGTCGAAGCGCTTCTCGTCGACATAGCGAAGGAAGTTGCCGGCCGTGATCGGCGCCTTGTCCGGATAGACCTCCACCAGGATCGGCCCGTCGGCGGTGTCCAGGGTCACGCGGACCGGGCCGGCGGGCGCCGGCTGGGCGTGCGTCATGGCCGCTGCGGTCGCGGCGGCGGCCAGGACTGTAATGAAGAGGCGGCGTTTCATGTGCGGCTCCGAGCGTTGTGCGAGAGCTTATCGCGCGCGGTCGGTCACGCAACGGCGCAAGCGCTCGTTGCCGAGATTTAAATATCGACGTTATTTTGGCGTGTTCGTCGGCGGTATAAGGGCGAATGGTAACATTAGTAATGTTACCGGTTTGAAATAAATGAAAATACTGGACGAATGGGGTTTCGGGACATTGCATTAAATGTAGATAATGGAATCGTGACGTGGGGGCGTCTGTTGCAATGATGATTGGTCCGAACTCTTCGAGTGCAGATGAGATTTTGCAATTACTCGAAGGTTCGAGCCGACCGTTGCGACGGGCCGAGGTGAACGGTCTGGCTGGGCCGCTGGCCCGCGCGCTGCACCTGGATGCAGCCGGGATGATCTCGCTGATGTTCGCCTTGCAGGGCGACTTTCGTCATGCCGTCCAGTTGGCCGAGCGCATCCTGCCGCGGGGCGAGACCTGGACGATCGATCCAGACCCGCGCGTCGGCCGCCGTGGCGGCCTTTGCGTGGTGCGGATCGGCGAGGCGGGGGCGAAGGGAAGCGTCCCGGCCCTGGTCCTCGCCGCGGCGCTGCTGCGCGTGAGCCTCGGGGCCTAGTCCCGTTGCGGGCGTTAAGTGCTGCTTAACCATCGGGGGCGGAACCTCGCCTGTGTCTTCCTTGAAGACACCCCACCATCACCGAACTTCGATGAAAGCCCGGCTCCGGCCGGGCTCTTTTTTTGATCTGTGGGCAAAGTCGATTTGAGCGCTTGCGCACCGCGCCGGGCCTGGGTATATGCCCGGCCTCCAACGTGATCCCCGATAGCTCAGTTGGTAGAGCAGTCGGCTGTTAACCGACTTGTCGCAGGTTCGAGTCCTGCTCGGGGAGCCACTTGGACTTCTGGCCCTGACCAAAGAACTCCCTGACAATCAAGCATATGAACGCGCGACGCTCGGCGCCCTCGACGCTGGCCGCCTGCACGGCTACCACCGGGCGGCTTCGACGATTCAAGGGCGGAAATGCGCATCCACTTCACCGGCATAGCGGGGGCGGGCATGAGCGCCGTGGCCCTCATGATGCGCAGCGCCGGCCACGAGGTCTCGGGTTCCGACGAAGACGTCTTCCCGCCGATGTCGACCTATGTCGAAGGCCTTGGCTTCCCGTTCCACCGCCGATTCGCCGCCGAGAATCTGCCCCAGGGGCTTGACCTGCTGGTGCTCGGCACCAGCGCCAAGCTGGGGGCGGAGGCGAATCCCGAGGTCGTGGCCGCCCGCGCAGCCGGCGTTCGAATCACCACCTTCGCCGAGTTGCTTGGGGAAACGACGGCCGCGCGCGACGTGACCGTGGTCGCCGGCTCCTTCGGCAAATCCACCTGCAGCGCACTTGCGGCTCATATCCTCGACCAAGCCGGCGCCGATCCGGGCTGGATGGTGGGGGCGATCTCGCCATCCTTGCCGGCTACGGGGCAGTGGGGCTCGGGGCCGATGATCCTGGAGGGCGACGAATACGTCGTCTCGACCACGGACCGCCGCTCGAAGTTCGCGCTCTACGCGGCCGATCATCTGCTGCTGACCTCGCTTATCCACGACCACGTCAATGTCTTCCCGACCTTCGCGCAGTACGAGGCGCCGTTCCGCGAACTGCTGCGCCGCCTGCCGGAGGAGGGCCTCGCCGTTCTGCGCGACCATCCGGCCATCCGCGCGGTCGCCCACGAGACCCGCGCCCGCGTTGTCTGGTACGACGCCGAGCCCTGCGAGGGCTGGCACGCACGCGACATCGTCTATGGCGAGACGACCAGTTTCGAGCTCGTGGCGCCGCACGGCCGGACCATTCGCCTGGCCACCGGCCTGCTGGGCGCCCACAACGTCGAGAACATCGTCGGGGTCGCCGCCCTGCTGCTTGAGCGCGGTCTGGTGTCCGAAGACGCCCTGGCCGCGGGCGTCGCCAGCTTCGCCGGCATCCGCCGTCGTCTGGACCGTCTGACCGGCGCCTCGCGCGTGCCGTTGATCGAGGGCTTCGGCAGCTCCTACGAAAAGGCCCGCTCGGCGATCGAGGCCATGCGCCTGCACTATCCCGACCGGCCGCTTGTCGTGGTGTTCGAGCCCCACACCTTCTCCTGGCGCAGCCGCGACGCCCTGCCGTGGTACGACACGGTGTTCGAGGGCGTGGAGCAGGTGTTGCTGATCCCCCCGCCGACCCACGGCGCGGCCAGCCATCACCAGTCGACTTTCGACGAGATCATCGCCCGCATCGCATCCGCCGGCGTCGCGGTGCAGGGCGTGGCGGACGCGCGGTCCGCCACCCAGGTCCTCTCGCACCTGACCGGCGGCGAGGTGGTCCTGCTGCTGTCTTCCGGCCCGCTGCTGGGCCTGCCCGACAGTCTGCCCCCGGTCTTCGACCGCCTTTACGCTTAAGCGTCCTTGAACTGCGCCCGGCGGGGGCCGAGATAGCCGAACAGGAAGGCGGCGACCTTGCGCATCTGGATCTCCTCGCTGCCCTCGGTGATCCGATAGCGGCGGTGGTGGCGGTAGATGTGCTCGAAGGGCTTGTGCCGCGAATAGCCGATGCCGCCGTGCACCTGCATGGCCCGGTCGGCGGCCTCGCAAACCAGGCGGTTAGCCCAGTAGTTGCACATCGAGACCTTGTCCGAGAGCTGCTTCTCGACCTCCTTGTGGGGCATGCGGTCCATCTCCCAGGCGGTCTTGCGGATCAGCAGCCGCAGCATCTCGGTCTGGGTCGCCAGCTCGACCAGCGGCCACTGGATCGCCTGGTTCTCGGCCAGAGCCTTGCCGAATGGCTTGCGGGCGCGGGCGTATTTGACGCTTTCCTCGATGCAGTAGACCGCCGCGCCCAGCGACGAGGCCGCCTGGCGGATGCGGTTCTGGTGCACGAAGGACTGGCCGAGGCCCAGGCCCCGATCGATCTGGCCCCAATAGCTGTCCTCGGGGATCCACACGTCGGTGAAGCTGACCCGCGGATGGTCGGTCGGCATGTTGAAGGTCCACAGCCACTCCTCGACCTTCACGCCGGGCGCGTCGGCCGGGACGATGAAGCAGGTGATGCCGGTGGCGTCGCCGTCCTCGCCGCTGGTCCGTGCGAACACCATGCAGTGGGTGGCCACATGCATGCCCGTCGACCACATCTTTTCGCCGTTGATCAGCCAGCCGGGCTGGCCGTCGCGATCCTGGCGGACCGCGCGCGTCTCCATGTGGGTGGCGTCCGAGCCGTGGTTCGGTTCGGTCAGGCCGAAGATGGTCCGCATCTGACCGGCCAGCAGCTTGGCCGAGTCGCGCTCGTACTGGGCGTTGGTCGCGAACTCCTTGAACATCAGGATGAAGGGGTTGTTGCCGACGATCGAGTGTTCGTTCTGCAAGTCGTTGTGCAGGCCCAGCCCCTTGGCGGCCAGGTGCTCGCGGATCACCGCCATGTCGAGATTGCTGCCGTTCTTGCCGCCCATCTCGCTCGGCCAGGCATAGCGCAGGTGGCCGGCTGCATCGGCGCGGCGGCGGGCCTCGGCCAGCAGCTGCTCCCACTCGTGCTTGGGCAGGCCGCCGGCTTCCCAGTCCGTGCGCTCGTACTCCCGCCGATGGTCGAAGAACCGGATATTGTCGTTCTCGTTCTCCAGCGGCTTGATCTCCTTCTCGATGAAGACGTCGAGCTCGGCCAGATAGGCGACAAGTTCCGGCGACAGGCTGAAGTCCATTGGCGTCTCTCCCTCTTTTGGGAGCAGCCTAACCCAGGTTTTCGCTGACGCCGGGTCATCCATCGGTTGACGTGGCGTCGCCGTTTACAGCCGGCCCCCGGCGGCGCCTGATGGCGAAAAGGCGGGAGAGGGAGGCGATGTCGGATCTGGTGCGCGCGGGGCTTGAACGGCTGGCGGCCCGCCTCGGCGGCGAGGGGGCGCGACTGGCCGATCTCCAGCGGCTCTCGGGCGGGGCGAGCATGGAGACCTGGGCCTTTGCTGTCGAGGGCGAGCGCGGCCGCCAGGACCTGATCCTGCGCCGCCGGTCCGCGCCTATGGACCCGGGGGAGGGGCGTTCGGTCTCGCTGGCCACGGAGGCAGCCCTGATCGTCGCGGCCCACGGCGCCGGCGCGCCGGTCGCAGAGCTCGTCCATCTGGCCGCGCCGGACGATGGCCTGGGCGAAGCGCACATCACCCGCCGTGTCTCCGGCGAGACCCTGGGCCGCAAGATCGTCTCCGATCCGCGCTTCGAAGCGGTCCGTCCGCGCCTCGCCCGCCAGTGCGGAGAGATTCTGGCCCAGATCCACTCGGCGGCCCCTCCGCCGGCGCTCAAGACCGTCGACGCGCTCGAGGAACTGGCCCGCTACGAGGAGGCCTATCGCAAATCAGGGGCGCAGCGCCCGATCCTGGAACTGGCCTTCCAGCATCTGAAGAAGCACGCGCCGCCGCCCATGGCTCCGGTGTTGCTGCATGGCGACTTCCGGAACGGCAATCTGATGATCGACCCGGACCAGGGCGTCGTCGCCGTGCTGGACTGGGAGCTGTCGCACTGCGGCGACCCGGCCGAGGACCTGGGCTGGATCTGCGTCAATTCCTGGCGCTTCGGCCGCGCCGATCGCCCGGTCGGCGGCTTTGGCGACTACCAGGACCTGCTTGACGGCTACCGCGCCGCGGGCGGGGCCGACATTCCGCTCTCGCGGCTCCGCTACTGGCAGGCGCTGGGTTCGCTGAAGTGGGGCGTCATGTGCCTGATGATGTACGCCAGCTACGCGAGCGGCGCCGAAAGCTCAGTCGAGCGCCCGATGATCGGCCGCCGCGTTTCCGAGACCGAGATCGACCTCGTCACCCTGCTGGAGAAGGGCCTGTGATCGAGCATCCGAAAGCCGAGGAACTGGCCCAGGCCGTGGCCGGCTTCCTGGAAAGCATCCGCTCCCAGCTCAATCCGCGCGACGCCTTCCTGGCGCGCGTCGCCGCCAACGCCATGGGCGTGATCGGCCGCGAACTGGCTGGCGGCCGGGCCGCAGAAGACGCCGCGGCGGCAAGGCTCTCGGCCCTGCTCGGGCGCGAGGGGGCGCTGACCGAGCTCAACGCCGACCTCTGCGCGCGGCTGCGGGCGGGCGAGATGGACGCCGCCACGCCGGGCCTGCTGTCCGCCCTGCGGTCGAACATCACCGACCAGATCGCCATCGACCAGCCAAGCTACGCGCCTGAGCCGCGTTAGCAGGGCAAAATCTTGCTCAAGATCCCCTCCCGGACAGCTTGAACCAACCCAATCGGGAGGAGCGGGGGCGTCCTTCGTAGTCAAAGCGGGAAGGGCCCTGGCGGAGGTCGTCGTTCGCGGATAGAGCGGCGACATGTTGACTCGTGAAGACTGTCAGGACCTCGACGCGCAGGACCCGCTTTGCGGCCGCCGCGAGCTGTTCGACCTGCCGGACGGGGTGATCTATCTCGACGGCAATTCGCTGGGCGTGCTTCCCCGCAATGTCCCGCCCCGTCTGGAGGCGGCGGTGCGGAACGAATGGGGCCGCGACCTCATCAAGAGCTGGAACACCGCCGACTGGATCCATCTGCCTCAGCGGGTGGGCGCCCGGATCGCCCCGCTGATCGGCGCGGCGGCCGACGAGGTGATCGCCGCCGACTCGACCTCGGTAAACCTCTTCAAGCTGGCGGCCGGCGCGCTGAAGCTGCGGCCCGGCCGCAAGGTGATCGTCACCGAGCCGGGCAACTTTCCGACCGACCTCTACGTCCTCCAGGGCCTGCGCGACCTGATCGGCGACGTGCAGCTGCGCGTGGTCGAGCCGGCGGGCCTGGAGGCGGCGCTGGACCAGGACGTGGCCCTGCTGCTGCTCACCCACGTCCATTACAAGAGCGGCCGGCTGCACGACATGGCGGCCCTGACGGCCCGGGCTCATGCGGTCGGCGCCCTGGCGATGTGGGACCTCAGCCATTCGGCGGGCGCACTGGCCGTGGACCTGAACGGTTGCGGCGCGGACCTGGCGGTCGGCTGCGGCTACAAGTACCTGAACGGCGGGCCCGGCGCGCCGGCGTTCCTATTCATCGCCAAGCACTTGCAGGGTGATTTTAAGACGCCGCTCAGCGGTTGGATGGGCCATGCCGCGCCCTTCGCGTTCCACGACGAGTATACGCCCGCGCCAGGCGTCCTGCGCGGCCTCTGCGGCACGCCGGCTGTGCTCGGCCTCACGGCCCTGGAGGCGGCGTTGGAGGCCTTCGACGGAGTCGACATGGGCCAGGTTCGCGCCAAGTCCCGCGCCCTCGGCGACCTCTTCATCGACCTGGCGCTGGAACGCTGCCCGCAGTTCGGCCTCGGCTGCTCTCGCGACTCCGCCGGCCGCGGCAGTCAGGTCGCCCTGACCCACGAGGCCGGCTACGCGATCATGCAGGCCCTGATCGCCCGTGGCGTCATCGGCGACTTCCGCGCGCCGGAAGTTCTGCGCTTCGGCTTCACCCCGCTTTACCTGCGCTATGTCGACGTCTGGGACGCCGTCGACATCCTGGCCGACGTCATGGGCACGGAACAATGGCGCGATCCCCGCTTCCACGAGGTCTCCGCCGTCACATGAGCGACAAACTGCACACCCCGCCGGCCATGAGCTACGGCGACTATCTGGGCCTCGACACCCTGCTGGCCTCCCAGAACCCGCGGTCGGACGAGCACGACGAATTGCTGTTCATCGTCATCCACCAGGCCTCCGAGCTGTGGCTGAAGCTGTCGCTGCACGAACTGCGCGCCGCGCGCGAGCACATCCGCGCCGACGATCTGGGCCCGGCCTTCAAGATGATCGCCCGGGTCAGTCGTATCCAGGGTCAGCTCATCCAGTCCTGGGACGTGCTCGGCACCATGACGCCCAGCGATTATCACGCGCTGCGCCCGCACCTGGGACAAAGCTCGGGATTCCAGTCGTTTCAGTACCGGATGCTCGAGTTTCTGATGGGCGCCAAGGACGCCTCCATGCTGCGCGTCCATGAGGGGACCGAGGTCCACGCGCCACTGAGCGCGGCCCTGGCCGAGCCCAGCCTCTACGATGAAGCGGTCCGCCTGCTGGCGCGGCGCGGCTTCGCCATCCCGTCCGAATTGCTGGAACGCGACTGGCGCACGCCGCACGTCTCCCACCCGGCTGTCGAGGCGGCCTGGGCCGCCGTCTATCGCGACCCGGACGAGCACTGGGATCTCTATGAACTGGCCGAGAAGCTGGTGGACCTGGAGTTCCGCTTCCAGCAGTGGCGCTTCGCCCACCTGAAGACCGTCGAGCGGATCATCGGCTTCAAGGGCGGCACCGGCGGCAGCGCCGGCGCGGCGTACCTCAAGAAAGCCTTGGAAGGTTCGTTCTTTCCAGAACTTTTCCAGGTTCGCACGACGCTCTAGGGGGGCGCGACCGCCTGTTCGATCGCCCGGCCCAGGGCGTCCGACAGCAGCGGCTTTTCGACGATGTCCACCCCTGCGGCCTGGGCGCGCCGACGGACCTGCGCCGTCGGGTTGGTCGTGATCAGCACTGCGGGCAGACGCACGGAACGCCGACGCAGGGCTTCGATCAGCGTCAGTCCGTCCATTCCCGGCAGCTCGTAGTCCACGATCAGGCAGGCGTGGTCGGCTGGAAGCCTGGCGCAGCGCGCCAGGCTCTCGCCGTCGGGAAAGGTCTCGACCCGGTATCCGTCGAGCTCGAAGGCGAACTTCAGGGCCCGGCGGACGGCCGCGTCGTCATCGACCAGGAAGAGCGAGTCGCCGACCATAGGATCAGGCCGCCGCCTTCCAGGTCGGCTCCAGCGCCTGGTGCGGCGGACAGGGCGCGACTGCGGTCTGAGGCAGGCCCACCATTTCGTTGGCGAAGCCGTGGTTCACGTCGCGGTGGTGCGCCTCGTCGGCCCGGACCACCAGCACGACGTCGCGCAGGGTCGCGGTCTCGGGCAGGCCCCAGTAGCGCTTGGCGATTTGCGGGGCGGGCACGTTCTCGCTGCGGCCCTCGTCGATCTCGGCCAAGTAGTGGGTGTAGCTGATCACCGCCTCTTCCTCGAAGTAGCCGACCACGCGATGCGCAGTCTTCGGGGAGACGACGTAGAGGCCGAAGAAGAACAGGTAGAACACCCACTGCACCGCCACGACCACGAAGCGTTCGAACAGGGTCGGCTTGCAGACCTCGATGAAGGTCATCAGGTGCATGCGCTCGTTCTCGGCCTCGTCCATCAGCGTCTTGATCCAGCCGCGGTCGTCGCACATGCGGCGCAGGCACTTCAGGTGGGTGAGGGTGGCGCCGACCATGCCCGGCACCGCCGCGACGGTCTCCAGCACCACCGCGCGGTGGCCATAGCGCTTGGCGAAGAAGGTGTCGGCGAAGAATCGAAGCATCTTCACGAAGCCGAACGCGACGGTGTCTGAGACGCCGGTCGGGCGATGGTGCACGGAGGTGTCGACGAGGGGAGGGGTCATGTCCGGAGTCCTACTTGGCCGCCGCGATGGGGCTGGGCATGGAGAAGGAACTACGCCCGCGCTCCGCTGGACGACATCCGTGTCTTGTTCGTAAGGGGTATCCCTTAGCCTCTACGGCGGGACCGATCGGGTATGAAGCGGTTGAGCAATTTCGCCTGGAGCCGGAGGATAACCCTGCAACAGCTCTGGACCGGCGCCCTGCTGGCCGTGCTCGGGGCATTGGCGGGCGCGGCCGCCCACATCGTCCTCAAGCCGGTGCTGGGCGATCAGGTCGCTTTCCTGGTCTTCGTGCCGGCGGTTGTGGTCGCGTCGGCCTATGCTGGCCTGATCCCCGGCGGCCTCGCTGCGATCCTGGGACTGGCGGCCGGCCTCTTCCTTGCCCTTCACGACCACGCCTTCAGCAACGCCGACGCGGCCAGCGCCCTGGTCTTCGCCGCCGTCGCCTGCGCGGTGATCGCCGGCGGGGAATCCTTCCAGCGTTCCCGCCGCGAGGCGATCGCCGTCAACCGCGACCTCGCCGCGCGCGAGGCGCACCTCAGCTCGATCCTCGACACGGTGCCCGACGCCATGATCGTCATCGACGAGCAGGGCGTCATGCAGTCGTTCTCAGCCACCGCCGAGCGGCTGTTCGGCTGGGCGGGGGACGAGGTGATCGGCCAGAACGTCAAGATCCTGATGCCCGCGCCGCACCGCGAGGCGCATGACGGCTACCTGGAGCGCTACTACCGCACGCACGAGCGGCGGATCATCGGCATCGGCCGCGTCGTGGTCGGCCAGCGCAAGGACGGCTCGACCTTTCCCATGGAACTGGCCGTCGGAGAGATGCGAACCGAGGGCGGCCGGTTCTTCACCGGCTTCGTCCGCGACCTGACCGAGCGCCAGGAGACAGAGGCGCGGCTGCAGGAACTGCAGTCCGAGCTGGTGCACATCTCGCGCCTCACCGCCCTGGGCGAGATGGCCTCGACGCTGGCGCACGAACTGAACCAGCCGCTGTCGGCCATCGCCAACTACCTGCGCGGCTCGCTGCGCCTGCTGACCAACGAGGACGTGCCGCGCGAGCGCCTGGCCGAGGCGCTCGACAAGGCCTCGGAGCAGACCCTGCGCGCCGGGGAAATCATCCGCCGCCTGCGCGACTTCGTTTCCCGCGGCGAGACCGAGCGGCGGGTCGAAAGCCTGCCCAAGCTGATCGAGGAGGCCGGAGCCCTGGCCCTGGTCGGCGCCAAGGAGCATGGGGTGCGGGTCGCCTTCGACCTCGACCCCGAGGTCAATCTGGTGCTGGCCGACCGCGTCCAGATCCAGCAGGTGATCCTGAACCTGATCCGCAACGCTATCGACGCGATGGACGCGAGCCCGCGCCGCGAACTGCGCATCGCCGTGCGGCCGGACGGCGAAGACATGGCGAGGATCATCGTCGCCGATACGGGCCCCGGCGTGAGCGCCGAGGTCGCCGAACATCTCTTCCAGCCCTTCATCACGACCAAGCGTCATGGCATGGGTGTGGGCCTGTCCATCTCGCGCACCATCGTCGAGGCGCATGGCGGGCGGATCTGGGTGGAGGAGACGCCGGGCGGCGGCGCGACGTTCAACTTCACCCTGCGTAGCGTGGGAGCCGAGGAACTCGATGGCTGAAGACCTGGTGCACGTGATCGACGACGACCCCGCCGTGCGGGATTCGCTGTCGTTCCTGCTGGAGACCGCCGACCTGCGGTCGCGCACCTACGAATCGGCGGTGGCGTTCCTGGAAGCCCTGCCGGAGGTGAAGGGCGGCTGCGTCGTCACCGACGTGCGCATGCCGGAAATGACCGGCATCGAATTGGTCCGACGGCTGAAGGCTCAGGGCTTCGCCCTGCCGATCGTGATGATCACCGGCCACGCGGACGTGCCGCTGGCGGTCGAGGCGATGAAGGCCGGGGTCGCCGACTTTATCGAAAAGCCGTTCGACGACGAGGCCCTGCTGTCGGCGATCCGCACCGCCCTGGCGGACGGCGAGAAGGACCGGCAGGGGGCGGCCGAAGCGGCTGAAATCGCCACGCGCCTGGCGTCCCTGTCGGGGCGGGAGCGCGAGGTTCTGGAAGGCCTGGTGGCGGGCCACGCCAACAAGGTCATCGCCTATGACCTGGGCATCAGCCCGCGCACCATCGAGATCTACCGCGCCAACGTCATGACCAAGATGAAGGCGGCCAGCCTGTCGGAGCTAGTCCGCATGGCCATGCGGGCTGAGCGCGCCTAACGCTTGCCGCCCATCGCGCTCCAGACCGATACGCCGCCCAGCGTCAGGGCGAAGGCCGAAAAGGCCGCGACCACCAGGCCGAGATAGAGGGTTTCGAAGGACATCGGGCTCTCCTTTGCTGAGCCCACGGTCGCGCTTGCCGGGCGTCGGCGAAATTCGTGAGTGCTCCTTAAGGGGACTTACGGAGGCCCCGAACGCCGGCTTGCGAGAAAACCTAGCGGTCGCTAGATATTATTCCTAGTGCTCACTAGGAATCGGCTCGCGTGTTCATCGGCATCGACTGCGGCGGCGGCAAGACGGCCGCGGCGCTCTGCAACCGCCAGGGCAGGGTGCTGGCCCAGGTCCGCGACATCGGCGCGGCGATCGTCGGCCTGCCGGATCTGCGATTCTACAAGGTCGTCGGCCGGGTGCTGGCGCGCCTGGCCGAGCAGTCGGGCGTTCGGCTGGACCAGGTGGAGCGCGTCGCCCTCGGCCTCAGCGGCGTCGACTACGCCGACGAGCAGGCCCAGCAGCACGAACTGATCGCCGCCCGCTTCAAGCTGGAGGGCCGCCTGGACCTGGTGAATGATGGTCTGGTCGCGCTCTGGGGCGCCTCGGCCGCGCCGGCCTCGGCGCTATTCCAGCACGGCACCGGCGTGACCACGGCGTACCGATCCGACTTCGGGGGCGAGGCGATCTTCGACAGCCTCGACGTCGCCCAGGTCTTCGACCTGCGCCGCGCAGCCTTCGCGCTCACCGCACGGATGATCGACGGGCGCGCCGAGCCGACGCGGCTGAAGGACCGCGTGCTCGTCCGCTGCGGCGTCGAGCCGGGACGCTTCGCCGAATGGGCGTTCCGCGATCCGAACGCCCGCACGGTCCGCGCCGCGATCGCCTCGGTGGTGTTCGAGGCATGGCGGGCCGGCGATCCGGCCGCCGCCGGGCTCGTGGCTCAGGCCGCCGACGACTACGTCCTGACCATGCGGGTCATGGGCGAGCGGATCGGCCGACCGTTCGAGGCGGCCTTCGGCGGCGGCGTCATCGCCCTGGGCGGGGCCGATTTCCAGCGGCTGCTGGGCGAGCGGCTGGTCGCCTGCGCGCCCGATGCACGGCTCGCCCCTATCGCCCTGCCGCCGGAGCGCGGCGCCCTCGTCCTCGCCGCCCACGGCTGCGGCGCCGATCCATCCGACCTCTTCGCCAAGCTCGCCGCCCTGGAGCCCGCCTCGTGAGATCCATCGTCCTCTGTATCGTCGGCGCCGGCGGCAGCTATACGCCCGAGATCATCGAGGGCGTGCTGGAGCGACCCGGCCTCTCGGTCGCCCAGATCAGCCTGACCGACAGCGATCCCCAGCGCCTGGGGGTGATGGCGGGCCTGGCGCGCCGCATGGTCCAGGCCTCTGGCCGCCGGATCGAGGTGCGTGAGAGCGTCGACCTGGCGCAGGCCGCCCGCGGCGCGGACTTCGTCGTAACCCAGATCCGCGTCGGCGGCATGGCCGCGCGCCAGATCGACGAGACCATTCCCCTCCGCTACGGCGTCATCGGCCAGGAGACCACCGGCCCGGGCGGCATGTTCAAGGCCCTGCGCACCATCCCTGTGATGATCGAAGTCGCCCGCACGATCAGCGAGGTCGCCCCGGGCGCCTTCATCCTCAACTACACAAACCCCAGCGGCGTGGTGACCGAGGCGGTGCTGAACCACACCGACGCGCGCCTGCTCGGCCTCTGCTCGTCGATCCCGCTGCTGCAGCACCGCCTGCGCGGCCTGCTGGCCGAGCCGTTCGGCGAGGTGGAAATCGCCAGCGTCGGCCTCAACCACCTCGGCTTCGTGCACCGGATCACCGCGGGCGGTCAGGACGTGACGCGGGCGGCCATCGACCACCTGCACGCCCGGCATGCGACGAACGACGGCCTCTTCGCCTCGGCCCTGAAGATCGCCCCGCTGCTGGGCGCCATTCCGGTCGAGAAGTACGGCGATCTCTATTTCCACCGCCGCGCGGAGTTCGCGGCCATGGCGGGCGCCGAGCGCACCCGCGCCCAGGCGGTCATGGACATCGAGGCGCAGGTCCTGGCCCAGGCCGCCGACCCGGCGGTCTGCTCCAAGCCGCCGGCCCTGATCCAGCGCGGCGGCGAAGGCTACAGCGGCGTCACCTTCGACACCTTGGAGGCCATTCTCGAGGATCGGGGATCGAAGATCGTGATGAGTACGCTGAACCGCGGCGCGGTCGCCGGCCTGCCGGACGATGCCGCCATCGAGGCGGTCTGCGAGGTCGGGGCCCAGGGCGCGCGAGCCCTGCCGGTCGGTGAGATGCCGCTGGCCTGGCGCGGCTTGGTGCAGGCCGTGAAGGCGCACGAGAGCCTGACCGTCCAGGCCGCCGTGAGCCGCAGCCGCGACGCGGCGCTCCAGGCGCTGCTGGCCCATCCTCTGGTCGGCGACATCGACGTCGCGGCGCCGATGCTGGACGATCTGCTGGCCGCCCACGGCCTGGACTATCGGTAAGGGACCGCCATGAGCCTCGTCGAACGCCTGGGCTACGCACCGGACGACCGCCTGCTGATCCTCAACTGCGACGACGTCGGCTCCAGCCACGCCGCGAACCTGGCCTGCCTGGAGGCCATGACCTCGGGGATCGCCACCAGCGGCACCCTGATGGTCCCCTGCGCCTGGGCGCGCGAAGCGGTCGGCCTCTTCGCCGGCCTCGACCTCGGCGTCCACCTGACCCTGACCTGCGAATATCCCGGCTATCGCTGGCGCTCGCTGACCGGCTCGGCCTCCCTGCACGACGCCGATGGTTTCCTGCCCGCGACCATCTCCGAGGTCTTCGCCCGGGCGAGCGTGCAGGATGTGCGCGCCGAGTGCAGGGCTCAGATCGAGCAGGCCCTCGCCTGGGGCGTCGACGTCACCCACATCGACTCGCACATGGGGACCAATCAGGTCGATCCGCGCTTCTTCGAGGTCTATGTCGAGATGGCGCTCGAATTCGCCCTGCCGCTGCGCATGGTCGGACCGGCGATCGAGGCCAGGATCGGCTTTCCGGGCCGTGCCCGGGCTGCGGCCGCCGGGGTGGTTTTCAATGACGAGTTCGTTTCCCAGTGGGGGCGCCCGACTGGCGAGCTGATGCGTTCGGTCCTGCCGAAGCTCGCCCCTGGCGTGGCCGAGGTGAACTTGCATCCGGTCCATGACGGCGCGGAACTGCGCGGCTACGACAAGCGCGAGCCGCAGATCCGCATCGACGACCATGCTGTGGCGATGGACCCCGCGATGGCCGCCTTCGTCGCCGATCAAGGGTTCAAGCCGATCAGTTTCCGCCCCCTGCGCGATCTCCAGAGGGCCGGCCGGTGAACGCGCCCGCGGGCACGCGCCAGCCGCGGGGCTTGGCCCGCCGGGCGGCGATCCTCGACGCCGCGCGCCGCCTCTTCGCGCGCCAGGGCTTCAAGGGCGCCAGTCTGGCCGCCATCGCCCAGGAGGCGGGCCTGACGGACGCTGGGCTGATCTATCACTTCCCGACCAAGAACGACCTGCTGCTGGCGGTGATCGAGGCTGGCGACGCCGAGCAGGACCAGGCGCTGGCCCCCGTCCGCGCCCGCCGCGGCCTGGCGCTGCTGCGCCGCCTGGCCGAGTTCGGCGCGGACTTGGAAGCCGACCCCGTCCTCACCGCCCTCGACGTCACGCTGTCGGCCGAGCACCTGCAGGAGGACTCCAAGGTCAACCGCTACTTCGTGCAGCGCTACGAGCGTTTCCGCGCCCTGCTGGCGGGAGCCTTCGAGGAGGCGAGGGCGGCCGGCGACCTGCGCGCGGACCTCGACCCAGCGGTCGAGGCCGCCAATATGACCGCGGTGCTCGACGGCCTGCGCCTGCAGTGGCTGCTGAGCGATGGCGCGGTCTCCATGGCCGGGGGTATGCGCGCCTATGTCGAGGGCGTCATCGCCCGGCTGTCGCCGCCTTAGCCCTCGTCCAGCGGCAGCTTCTTGGCGGTCATCTCGCCCCAGGCGTAGAGCGCCCAGACCAGCACCGCGACAGCCGCCGCTCCCAGCCACATGGTCTGCTCGGGGAACTCGGCCGGCGCCACGGCGATGGGCGAGGGGTTGTTGCTGGCCACGATCAGCCCGGCCAGCGCCACGTTGAACAGGCTCTCGCCGACGATGAAGCCAGACGCCAGCAGCACGCCCAGGCGCTGGGCGGCGGGGCCATGGGGTCCCTTGGCGACCTTGCGGTCGTAGAGCCAGCCGACGAACGCCCCCAGCACCACTGGCAGGGTGACGGCCGGCGGCAGGTAGATGGCGATACCGACGCCCAGCGGCGGCAGGCTGTACGTCTTCGTGCGGCGCAGCAGTTCGTCGACGATCACCAGCACGACGCCGAGGCCGATCCCCACCCCGATGAAGCGCCAGGGCAGGTCGCCCTGAATCACGCCCTTGGCCAGGGTCGAGATCAGCACCGCCTGTGGCGCGGCCAGCGGCTGGTCGGAGATGGTGTTGAGGTTGGCCGCGCCCGCAAAGCCGAAGGCCTTGTTCAGCACGTCCAGGATCGGCGGGATCACGCAGGCGCCGGCGACCACGCCGACCACCAGCGCCGCCTGCTGCTTCCAGGGCGTGGCGTCGACCAGCTGGCCGGTCTTCAGGTCCTGCAGGTTGTCGTTGGCGATGGTCGCCACGTTCAGCAGCACGGCGGTGACGAAGAGGGCGTAGGCGACCAGGGCCGCGTGGCCGGTCGGCCCGACCGTGTTGGCCGCCAGCGCCACCAGCAGCAGCGAGGCGCCCAGCACCGACAGGATGGCCAGGCCCGAGACCGGGCTGTTGGACGATCCGATCAGCCCGGCCATGTAACCGCACACGGCGGCCACCAAGAACCCGGCCAGCACCACGTACAGCACTCCGCCGGCGATCAGCGGGAAGATCACCTGCTCCAGCGGCCCGGCCGCCAGGAAGTCGTAGAGCAGCACCGCCAGCGGCACGAGGCTGGCCAGGATCACCGCCCCGACGATCCAGATGGGGATGTCGCGCTCGGTGCGGGGCAGAGCTTGCCCCTGGCCATGGGCGCGCAGGTCCGAAGCGCGCATGGCGCCCATCAGCCCCACCCAGACAGGGGCGGCCAGCTTGGCCAGGGTCCAGATCGCGGCGGCCCCGATGGCGCCGGCCCCGATGAAGCGCACGTTCGGCGCCCAGGCGGACTGGGCGACCTCCGCCGCCGGCCCAGCCACGGGATGCAGGTGGGTCATGATCGGCACCGCGACGCCCCAGGCGATGATGGAGCCGACCAGCATGGCCACGCCGACGGCGACGCCCATCAGGTGCCCTGCGCCGATCAGCGCGAGTTGCAGGCCTCCTGCCACGCCGGTGGCGGTCGTTGGGGTCGGGCGGAACCAGAAGCCGATCTCGCCGGCCACGACCCGCATGCCGGCCGCCGCGGCCACGAGGGCCGAGCCGATCGAGCCCAGGATCACCGCGTTCAGCCCGGCCTTGGCCTCGGCGCCGCCGCCCGACCCGCGCGAGCCGGAGCCGACTTTCAGCACTTCGGCCGCCGCGCGGCCTTCGGGATAGGGCAGGTCCGAGGTGGTCACCAGCGCCCGGCGCAGGGGGATCGTGTACATCACGCCCAGCACCCCGCCGATCACGCAGATCGAGAACGAGGTCCAGAACGGAAAGCCCGTCCACCAGCCGACCATCACCAGGCCGGGCAGGACGAAGATGATGGAGGACAGCGTCCCAGCCGCCGAGGCGACGGTCTGGACGATGTTGTTCTCCCAGATGGTCGAGGTCTTCAGCCCCCGCAGCACCACCATCGAGATCACCGCCGCCGGGATCGACGAGGCGAAGGTCAGGCCGACCCGCAGGCCCAGATAGACGTTTGCCGCCGTGAAGACGACGGTGATCAGGCATCCGAGCGCCAGCCCGCGCAGGGTCAGTTCGACCCGCTTGCCGTCCGCGTCCATCGGCGACTCCCCCGTGGCGATGTTCGATCGGTCAGTGGTGGCAGATCGCGCCGCCTCGCGCCAGCGGCGGCGTCAGGCGACGGCCTTGCGGTCCTTGACCCGGCGCTCGGTGACGTTTTCGGGAGTCAGCGGCTTGCGGCATTCGCTGCAGACCACGGCTGCGTCCACCGGCTGTTCGCACTGGCGGTGGGTGACGATGATCGGCGGCTCCTCGCCCGGCTTCAACAGCCACTTCTCGGCCCAGAGCAGCAGCGCCAGGGCGTGCGGATAGAGGTCCTTGCCCTTCTTGGTCAGCCAGTACTCGTAGCGCGGCGGCGACATTTCGTAGAGCCGGCGCTCGAACACACCGTTGGCCACCAGCACGCGCAGGCGGTCGGTCAGGATGTTGGTGGCGATCTCCAGCGCCGACTGGATATCGTCGAAGCGGTGGATGCCGAAGTACTGGGTCGAGATGACCAAGCCCGTCCAGCGGTCGCCGGTCATGTCCACCACGTCGGCGATCGGCGGGGCGGCGTCGTCCGAGGCGGACTGGCGGCGGCGATGCAGGCGGGTCACCTCCATCTCCTCGATGCCGGCGCCGGGGCCTTCGTGGTGGCGGCAGGCGTGCAGCGAGATGTCGCCGCCGCAGTGACGGCAGACCATGGTCGGCAGCATCGGCTTGCCGCATTCGGTATGGATCAGGCCCGCCGGGCCGTTCGGCGCCGTCGCGTCCCAGCGGATGCCCCAGGTCCAGGCGATCAGCACCGAGTCGTAGAGGTCCAGGCCCATGGGCGTCAGGTGATAGGACTGCCGCGCGCCGCCTTCCTTGGCCGCGCGCTGCTCCAGGATTCCGTTGGCCACCAGCCCGCGCAGGCGTGAGGACAGGGTGTTGCGCGGCGCATTGGTGCGCGCACGGAACTCCTCGAACCGCGAGGCGCCGCGGAACGCTTCCTGGATGATGAGCTGGCTCCAGCGGTCGCCGATCTGGTTCAGCGCCCGATGGACTGAGCTTTTCACGATCTTGCGGGTGCGGGCCATGGCTCTCCTGGCTTCCAGGCCTAGCCCTGGCCTCCCGCGCTGTCCAGTCGGGATTAGCGAAAGGCGAGGCGACTGCCCGCAGAACGCGAGTACAATTAGTCTCTTTTCAAAAGTCTTGACCAGTCTCTTTTCGCAACCTACTGAATCGGACGTCGGGTAAAGGCCCGAGGCGTGAAAATCCAAGGGCTTGGTGCGGGAATGGGCCGCGCCCGGGCGTGCGGATCTGCGCCCAAAGAGAAGCAAAAGGGGAGGTTGTCGTGGCGTTCGATAAGCGTCTGCGTTTGCGTGCGGTTTCGGTGCTGGCTCTGACCACGGCCCTGGCGGCCGGTGCGGCGAGCGCCCAGGAAGTCGAAGAAGTCATCGTCACGGCCAACAAGCGCGAGGAAGCGCTGATCGACGTGCCGCTCGCCGTCACCGCTATCGGCGGGGCCCAGGTCAAGGCTTCGGGCGTGCGCGACCTGCGCGACATGGTCAGCCTGGCGCCCAGCCTCAACGCCCAGACCCCTGGCGGCGACTCCGATTCCAGCCTGCGCATCCGCGGCATCGGCACCATCTCGACCAATCCGGGCCTGGAATCGGCGGTCGGCGTGGTCATCGACGGCGTGGTCCGCGCCCGGACCGGCGTGGCCATGTCGGAACTCGGCGATATCGAGCGGGTCGAGGTCCTGCGCGGGCCCCAGGGCACGCTCTACGGCTCCAACACCTCGGCGGGCCTGGTGAACATCGTCACGCCCGGTCCGAACATGGACCGGTTCGAGGGCTACGCCGAAGGCACCTACGGCAACTACAACTGGATCCGCGGCGCGGCGGGGATCAGCGGCCCCATCGGCGACGGCGTCGGCATGCGGCTGGAGGCGATCCTTCAAAAGCGCGACGGCCTGCTGGACGAAGTCAACAGCGGCCAGGACATCAACAAGATGAACCGCGCCTTCCTGCGGGCCAAGGTGCGGGTCGACGCGACCGAGAACCTGCGCTTCAACTTCATCGCCGACTTCACCCGCCGCAAGGAAGACTGCTGCGCGGCCGTTCTGTCCCGGCGCGGCGCGGTGTTCCCGCGGGTCGAGGCCCTGGCGGTCGCCAAGGGTTACAAGAACAGCGGCGCGGTCGATCCCTACGAGCGCGAGGCCGCCATCACCCCCGGCCGCATCAACCAGGAGGACGTGACCGACTTCGGCTTCTCCGGTCAGATGGACTGGGACCTGGGCTTCGGCCAACTGGTCACGATCAGCGCCTATCGCAAATGGAAGGCCAACCGGGGCCAGGACTTCGATCACAGCGGCGTCGACCTCGGCTACATCGACAAGGACGGCCTGCGGATGGGCTTCACCCAGTTCACCCAGGAGGTCCGGCTGCAGGGTTCGACCCCGAAGCTGGACTGGCTGGTCGGCGGCTACTACTCGCACCAGGAGATCTTCCAGGACTTCGCCTACCGCATGGGCGCCTCCTATGCCGACTTCTACGGCGGGGCGGCCGTGTTCAAGCCCGCGACCCTGGCGGCCTGGAAGCCCGGCGACGGCGCGCGCGGCATCTCCGAGCAGGAAGGCGACGACTTCGCGCTCTTCACCCACAACACCTGGCACGTCACCGACAAGCTCGGCCTGACCGCGGGCCTGCGCTACACCCGCAACGAGAAGTCCGTCTCGGTGCTGTCGATCAACTTCAACCCCGCCTGCGACGCGGCCCTGGCCGGGGGCGACGCCACCGGCATCGCCGCCTTCTGCCTGTTCTTCTGGGACACGCGCATCAAGACCGACGCCGGCGCGGCCACCGACAGCCGGACCGAGGACGCGCTCTCGGGCACGGCGGTGATCGACTACGCCTTCACCGACCACGCCAAGGCCTACGCCTCATATTCGCGCGGCTACAAGTCGGGCGGCTACAACCTCGACCGCGCCGGCTTCACCACGCCGGCTGCGCCCAAGGGTTCGGACCTGGCCTTCGGCGAGGAGACCACCGACGCCTACGAGGCCGGCCTGAAGCTTGAGCTGTTCGACAACCGCCTGCGGATCAACACCGCGGTCTTCCACCAGTCGGTGAAGGGTTTCCAGCTGGTCGAGTTCACGGGGGTCGCCTTCCGCGTGCGCCGCTTGGCCGAGGCCCTCTCGACCGGCGCCGAGCTCGAGGCGACCTGGCGTCCGACCGCTGGCCCGACCCTGACCCAGGGCGTCACCTATACCGACGCCCGCTACACCGACGATCCCGGCAACGTCACCTTCGCCGGCAAGCGGATGGAGCAGTCGCCGACCTGGACCTCGATCACCTCGGGAACCTGGAAGTTCCCGATCGGCGACACCGGCTTCACCGGCACGGCCTATGCCGACGCCCGCTACGTCTCCGACCAGTACCTGGCCAGTTTCGACCCGCTGCGCATCCAGAAGGCTTACACGGTGGTCAACGCCCGCCTCAGCCTGTCGGCGCCCGAGGACCGCTGGCGGGTGGAGGTCTGGGCCCGCAACCTGTTCGACACCGAATATGCCCGCCGCCGCATCCCGGCGACGTTCCAGAGCGGCTCCTATTCCGACTTCCTGGGCGATCCGCGCACCTACGGGATCACCCTGCGCGCCAACTTCTGACGCTCCTCCCTGGGGCGATCCCCGCCTCACGCGAACTGGCCGCCCGCCCGAAACGGCAGGCGGCCTTTTTCGTGCGCGTTCAGTCCTCGATGGCCGCGACGCCCAGCCGGTCGAGCTCGGCCAGATGGTCCCGCATCGCCTGCAGTTGCTGGGGCGAATGGCCCTGCCAGTCCTTCACCTCGCCGACGACCTTCAGCGGGTCGCGGCTGCGGTACGACATCGTCGGATTGCCGGGGAACTTCTTGTCGGTCAGGTTCGGATCGTCCTCAAGCGGCCCGGTCGGCTCGACGACATAGATGCGGCCCGGCCCGTCGCCCTGGGCCAGTTCCGCGCCCCAGGTCGCCGCATCGAGCGTGGCGCTCAGATAGACGAAGACCGCCGCCTTGCGCTGTCCGTAGTTGGACGCGCGGCCGGCCTCGATCAGGTCGCCGGCCCGCAGGTCGGCCTTGGTCCCGTGATACAGCTTTTGAGTGGTCGTCATGGTCGATGGCCCTCCGAACAGGGGCCGGGCGGCCCCAAGGGCGCTACAGACTGCGCATAATTCGCCGCCCGCCAATTCTTGAACTCAGGTTTTTCACGCCCAAATCCCAATCGAGTAAGGCGACCGTGCGGGGATATCGATATCCCGCGCGTTATTCGTTCCTTCAAATTGCCATCGCCAAATGGCTGAGACTAACGGCATGGCGGGTCCGCAGTGACCGATCTCGAACGCGCGCTCGAACGTTGCGACAGCCTTTCTCCCGAGGTGAGGAAGATCGGGATAGAGATGCTTGAAGCATTGTACTTGAAGGGCTGTGCAGGCGCCGCCGTTGAACTTGCGCATATCGTGGTCTCTGAGGACTATATATGCGAGCTGACCAAGCTCGACGCGGTTAGGCTGCTGATCCGCGACCTTCGTCTGTCAGGGTCCAGCTTGTCGTTTCAGCACCTCTATCATCATGCTCGCGGGTACGTTTCTGATGAACTCATGTACGAGCTTCTGACGCTCGCGGCGCCAAATTGTATGGATGCGACCGAAATCTTGGAGGCGAACCTGCCGGGCTGGCGACATCCGCTGCTCTGACGCAGGCGGTGGTCCTCAGAACGGGAAGAAGACCGGGATCGCGAACATCGCCGCCGCCCAGGTGATCAGGTTCAGCGGCAGGCCGACGCGCACGAAGTCCATGTAGCTGTAGCGGGCCATGTTGAAGACCAGCACATTGGTCTGATAGCCGAACGGCGTGGCGAACGCCGCCGACGCCGCCATCATCACTGCCACCAGGAAAGGCCGCGGATTGACGCCCAGGCTCTCGGCCACGGCCACCGCGATCGGCGTCATCAGCACTGCCACCGTGGCGTTCGACAAGAGCTCGGTCGCAAACAGCGTCACCCCGTAGAGCACGATCAGCGCGCCCAGCGGTCCCAGCGGGCGGATGACGTCGATCAGCCGCTCCGCGCCGGCGGTGGCCAGGCCGGTGACCTCCATGGCCGTGCCGACGACCACCATGCCGGCGATCAGCAGCAGGATCTCGGGGCGCAGGCCCGCATAGGCCTCGTCGGGGGTGATGACCTTGAGCAGCACCAGCGCCACGGCGCCGGCGAAGGCGGCCGCGGCGATCGGCGCCCAACCCAGGCCGGCGGCCGCGATGACCGCCACGAACACCCCCAGCGAGATCAGGGCCGGCCTCAGCTGGAAGGGCCGGTCGGCGGCGCTGTAGAGACCGACGTCGCCCAGCCGCGCGTCGCCTGAGCCGTCGGATTGGTTGCGGGCCTCGCCTAGGCGCGGGAAACGGAAGGGCAGGCGCAGCCACCGGCGCGTCTTCTCCTGGCGCGCCTGCTCCTCGGCCAGCCGGGCGGCCTCGGCTTCCTCCTCGGCGGCGGCGCGTCCCAGCTGGCGCGCGCCGACGAAGTAGAGCCAGAGCCCCCCGACCACGGCGATGCAGAACCCCACCGGGGTGATCTCGAACAGGCCGAACACCGGCTGGCCGGCGTTGCGGGCCATGTCGCTGACCAGCAGGTTGGTCGAGGTGCCGATCAGGGTCAGCAGCCCGCCCATGACCGTCACGTGGCTGAGCGGCATCAGGAACCGCTTGGGCGACAGGCCCAGCGACTGGGCGACGTCCCGGATGACCGGCGCGGCCAGCACCACCACCGGGGTGTTGTTGAGGAAGCCGCCGACTGAGCCGCACAGGCCGATCACCGCCCAGATGCCCAGGGCGCCGACCTTGCTGGAGAACTCCGTCGCCTTGCGGATCATCAGGCCCAGCAGGCCCGAGATCTCGATCGCGTAGGCGATGACGAACAGGCCGGCCAGGGCGATCACCGCAGGGCTGGCGAAGGCGGCCTGCACCTCGACCGGGCGCACTACGCCCAGCACCAGCAGCACGGCGGCCCCCAGCAGGGCGACCACGTCGGCGCGCATCTTGCCGTGGATCATCAGCCCCACGACGCCGACGAGCACGACCAGGGCCACGATCTGATCAAAGGTCATCGGTCCTGCAGACTGCGCCGTGCGGCGCGGGTCAATTCACAACCTCGTCGGCGCCATCGGGCGGATAGCTCGTGCTAGGGTCGGCGTCATGACCGGATCGCCACCGCAAATCGGCCCGCTCGCCATGCTGCTGGCGGCGGCCGGCCTGACGCTCGCCGGCTGCCAGCGTCAGGAGCCTGCGCCCGCGCCCAAGCCCGTGGAGGCCGCCTCGCCCCCGACCGCCCCACCTTCGCCGCCGCTGCCGCCTCCCGCCCTCGGCCGCGCCGACCTGCTGTCGGCGATCGAAGCCGCCGCCGCGGACTACGCCGCCGGACGTCCCGCCCAAGGCCAGGGGCTGGCCGGCCGCCGCTTCACGATCCGCCAGGCCTTCGGCTGCCTTGGACCGGCGCCGGAACAGGCGCCCGATGGAGTCGCCAACTGGTCGTGGGGCAAGAGCCGCAGAACCATCGAGCTTTCTCTCAAGCCCGCGGACTGGAAGGAGTCCGCCCTGGCCGGCGCCGGCGATTGGGAGGCCGTCGAGGGCTTCTGGCTCTCGCGTCCCTGGTTGAAGGAGGAAGCCTGTCCCGCGGGCCAATGGACGCCGCCGCCTGAGGGCGAGACGCCGCAGGCTTCGGCCCAGACGGTCGGGATGGCGGCGGTGTTCGAGCACGGCGGTTCGCGCCTCGGCCGCCGCAGCGGCCGGGCCTACGCCTTCACCTTACGCAGCGACGGCGACCAGCCGGCGACCGCCCCGGTCGCCGGCTATCGCCTCGTCCTGGAAGGCCGACTGGGCGCCTTCGACGACGGCCGGGCCATCCATTGCCGCGCCGAGGGGCCCGACCAGCGCCCGGTGTGCGTCGCTGCCGTGGTGCTCGACCGCGTCGCCTTCGAGGACGCCGGCGGCGCGGTGCTCAGCGAGTGGCGCGGGGGCTAGATCCGCGGCAGGCCGTCCATGATCGCCGTCAGCGCCAGGGCGGTCTCGCGCTCCATGGCGCTGTGGCCAGCGTTGGTGATCACGAAGCTGGCCGGCGGCGCGCCCAGCTGCGTCAAGGTCGCGGCCAGGCGCGAGGCCTGGGGCAGGGGGCAGACCTGGTCGAAGCGGCCGTGCACGATGTGCGTCGGTATCCCGACCAGCCTGCCGGCGTTCTGCACGATGTAGTCCGGCGTCAGGAACAGCTGGTTGGCGAAGAAGTGCGCCTCGATCTGTGCGAAGCAGAGCGCGAAGTCCGCCTCGCCGAACTTCCCGGAGTCCGAATTGTCCGGGATCATGTTCGAGATCGTGCCTTCCCAGACCGACCAGGCCAGCGCCGCCTTCAGCTGCCGCTCCCGCTCCGCCTCGCTCGCGGGCGTCATGTCGAAGACCCGCTTGTAGGCGCCCATCATGTCGCCGCGCTCGGCCGGGGGAATGATCTCGACGAAAGCCTTCCACTCGTCGGGATAGGTCACGTACGAGCCGGGTTCCGACAGCTCGAACGGCGTATCCTCGAACGCCGCCGCATTGCCCTGGTACATGTAGAGCAGGTCTTCCCGGGTTCCCAGGAAGATGCCGCGCAGGATCAGCGAGGCGACGTGCTCGGGATGGCGGATGGCGTAGACCATGGCCAGCGTGCTGCCCCAGCTGCCGCCGAAGACGTGCATCTTGCCGCCGATCCCCAGCGCCTCGCGCAGGGCGTTGATGTCGGCGACCAGATGATCGGTGGTGTTATTGGTCAGGGCGACCTTCGGCCCGGCCGAGGCGACCGTGGGCTCGCTCTTGCCGCACCCGCGCTGGTCGAACAGGACGACGCGGTAGCGGGCCGGGTCGAAGAACCGCGACATGACCGGGGCGCAGGCGCCGCCTGGGCCGCCGTGCAGGAACATCACCGGCTCGCCGTCCGGATTTCCGTATTCTTCCCAGTAGAGCTTGTGGTCGGGACCGTGGTCGACCTGGAGCAGGCCGCTGCGGTTCGGCTCGCCCTGGGGATAGGCCCACTCGTCGGTGATCTTGCTGGTCGCCTGGAGGTTCGAGAAGTTCATGCGCCGCTCCGATACTATGGTCGCGGCTTGGACCCGGCGGGGGCGCCAGGTCAAGAGCGGCGCCCGCTCAGCTCTCCAGCTCGAACCCCGCCTCGCGCCAGGCCGCCACGCCGCCGTCCAGGGCCGCGGCGCGCAGGTAGCCCAGCTCGCGCAGAGTGGCGGCGGCGAGCGTCGAGATCTTGCCGAACTCGCAGCAGGTGACGATGCGCACCGTCGGATCGGGCAGCTCGGTGTTGACCCGCAGCTCCAGCTGGCCGCGCGGCACGTGGCGGGCGCCGGCGATGTGGCCGGCCTCGAAGGCGTCCTTCTCGCGCAGATCCAGCACCACCAGCCCGCCGCTGTTGTCGCCCAGCCGGCCATGCAGCTCGGCCATCGACATGAAAGGTACGACGGCGGCCGCTTCGGCCAGCAACTGCGCCACGGTCTTGCCGCCGCTCATATTGGTGCGCAGCGCTTCGGTCAGGTGGGTCGGGGCCGCCAGGTCCAGGTCACGCATCATCGCCACGAACGCGGCCCGCTCGGTCTTCTGCAGCCGCGGATTGGAGGCGATCTCGTCGGCGATGGTCGAGTGGTCGCGGCCCTTGTAGTCGTGGGCCGGGAAGACCAGCGTCTCGCCGGGCAGCTTCAGCAGCTTGTCGAACAGGCTCTCGAACAGCTCGTGCGGATCGCCGGTCGGCAGGTCCGTGCGACCGGCGCCGCCGATCAGCAGGGTGTCGCCGGTGAACACCCGGTCGGCCATCACCAGGCACATGGAATCGCGTGTATGGCCGGGCGTGTGCATGGCCGTCAGCTTCAGGTTCCCTGCGATCAGCATATCGCCGTCGTCCAGTCGCAGGTCCGCGTGGGGCGCGGCGCTCAGCCGGTGCATGACCACCGGCGCGCCGGTCGCCTTGGCCAGTTGCCGGCTGGCTGAAAAGTGGTCGGCGTGGGTGTGGGTGTCGACGATATAGCGGAGGGCGAGGCCGTGCTGCTGCAGGTGGCCGCGATAGTGATCGACCAGGCTCAGCTCCGGGTCGATCAGGACGGCGGCGCGAGACGCTTCGCAGCCGACGACATAGGAGCGGCAGCCTCCGGCGGCGAAGGTCTCGAACAGCATGGCGGTCAGTTCGGCTGGGGCACGATGCGCAGGTAGGGGCGAGGGGCCTCCCAGCCGTCGGGATACAGCGTCTTGGCTTCGTCGTCGGAGACGGAGCCGGCGATGATCACCTTGTCGCCGTTCTTCCAGTTCACGGGCGTGGCGACGCGGTGCTTGGCGGTGAGCTGTATCGAATCGAGCACGCGCAGGATCTCGTCGAAGTTCCGTCCGGTGGTCATCGGATAGCTGATCATCAGCTTGATGCGCTTGTCGGGGCCGATGATGAACACCGTGCGGACCGTGGCGTTGTCGGCCGCCGTTCGCCCGTCCGAGCCGCCCTCGATGGCCTCGGGCAGCATGTTGTAGAGCTTGGAGACGTTCAGGTCGGTGTCGCCGATCATCGGATAGTTCGGCGCGGTCCCCTGGGTCTCGGCGATGTCCTGGGCCCAGCGCGCATGGTTGTCGACCGGATCGACCGACAGGCCGATGATCTTGGTGTTGCGCTTGTCGAATTCGGGCTTGAGCTTGGCCATGTAGCCCAGCTCGGTGGTGCAGACCGGGGTGAAGTCCTTGGGATGCGAGAACAGGATCGCCCAGCTGTCGCCGATCCACTGGTGGAAGTCGATCACGCCCTCGGTGGTGTTCGCCGTGAAGTTCGGCGCCTCGCCGTTGATACGAAGTGACATCGACCGGTTCCTTTCCCTGAAAGCCGCGCGTCGGGGAGGGCGCGCAAGGCCGCGGTAGGTAAGACCTTCGTCGCGCGGGATGCAATTATGCCTTGGTCTAAGGCGGGGCTCGAAATTGTTTCCGTGCGGGATAACTATGTCTTGCCGCCTCGGCGCCGCCGAGATAGTTAGCCCATGAGGAAACTGTTTCGCCAGTCCGGAGCCCGCGCATGTCCCTGGTCCTGCATTACCACCCGCTGTCGTCCTACTGCTGGAAGGTCCAGATCGGCCTCTACGAGCTGGGCGCCCCGTTCGAGGCGAGGGTGGTCAATCTTGGCGATCCGCAGCTGCGCGCGGCCTTCGAGGCGCTGTGGCCGACAGCCAAGATCCCGCTTCTGGAGGACGGCGGCCGCGTGGTGCCGGAGACCTCGGTCCAGCTCGAATATCTTGACCAGCGGTTCGGCGGGGGGCTGCTGCCGGCCGATCCCGACGCGCGGCTGGAGGCGCGGGTCTGGGACCGGGTGTTCGACAACTACGTCATGACCCCGATGCAGAAGATCGTCGCCGACCGGCTGCGGGCGGACGAGGCGAAGGATCCGCAGGGCGTGGCCGAGGCCAGGGCGCTGCTGCAGATGGCCTACGGCATGATCGAGGCGCAATTCGAGGGCGGCGGGCGGACCTGGGCCGCGGGCGAGGATTTCGGCCTGGTCGACTGCGCCGCCGCGCCGGCGCTGTTCTACGCCCACCTGCTGGAGCCCTTCGGCGAACGTCCCGCGCTGGCCGCCTATTTCGAGCGTCTGTTGGCCCGTCCGTCGGTCGCCCGCGTGCTGGACGAGGCGCGGCCGGTCTTCCAGTACTTCCCCTATCGCGAACGCTTGCCGGCCCGCTTCTGGGACCCGCCGGAGACGCTGGCGTGAGTACAGGTCTGACTGCGGAGCTCGGCGACGCCCGCAGCGCGCGGCTCGACCGCCTGTTCACGGCGCTGGCCGATCCCGGCCGCCGGGTGATGCTGGACCGCCTGGTCGCCGGCCCGGCCTCGGCCAGCGAGCTGGGCCGCCCGCTCGAGATGGCGCTGCCCTCGGTGCTCAAGCACCTGGCGGTGCTGGAGGCGAGCGGCATGGTCGCCTCGCAGAAGGCCGGACGCGTGCGCACCTACCGCCTGGCGCCTGACGCCTTCGAGGGCCTGGAACGCTGGGTCGCGGCGCGCAAGGCCGCCTGGCACGCGCAATTCGACGCCCTGGACGCCTATCTGGCCGAAAAGCAGCAAGGGGAAAGCCGATGAGCGCGCAGCCCGCCGTCCACACCAGCTTTGTGATCGAACGCCGGTTCGCAGCGCCTGCGGCCCTGGTGTTCGCCGCCTGGGCCGACGGCGCGGTCAAGGCGCGCTGGTCGACCTGCCACGCCGAAAACGGAGAGACCGAGTATTCCCAGGATTTCCGAAAGGGCGGGCGCGAGCTCTATCGCGCGACGCTCCCTGACGGGCGTCCGCAGAGTGTCGAGAAGGTGTTCTTCGACATCGTGCAGGATCGCCGCATCGTCTTCGCCTACGATATCGAGGCGGGCGGCGTGCGCCTCTCGGCCTCGCTGGTGACGGTTGAGTTCGAGCCGGAAGGAGACGCGACCTTCATGCGCCTCACCGAGCAGCTCGCCTATTTCGACGGCTATTACGACCGCGAGGAGCGGTTGCACGGCACGGCCGAGGGCCTGGACCGCCTGGCGCTGGAGGTCGAGGCGGCCGGCGCCCATTGAGATGCTAGATTCGGACGGTGTTGTTCGGGTCTTCCGGCGGCTTCGGAACGGGGCGCGGCGGCGCGGTCAGGCGGGCGACGCGGGTCAGGAGCTGCTGGTCCTTGAACGGCTTGGTCAGAAAATCGCGCGCGCCGAGCGAGATCGCGCGCCGGACGTCTTCGCCCTGGTTCCGAGCGGTCAGCACCATGACCGGCAGCGTCTTCAGCACGCCATGGCGCCTCAGCGCCTCCAGCACGCCGAAGCCGTCCAGGCCGGGCATGTTGATGTCGAGCAACATGCCGTTCAGGCGCTCGTGCGTGGCGCTGGCGATCGCCTCGCCGCCGTCGCGGGCCCGCAGCACGGTGTAGCCGGCGAGCGTCAGCCGCGTGGTCAGCAGCTCCAGCATCATCGGCTCGTCGTCGACGACGAGCAGGCGTCCGCCGTCGGTCCTAGGAAGCATGGCGCAAAGGCTCGGCTTGAGCCGCTCCCGACCATCCCAGGGCCGCGCCGATGGCGGCGTACATCTCGGCCACCACGATCGGCTTGCGGATCACGCCGTCGAAGCCGCAGTCCCGGGTCAGGCGCGCCGGGTCGCCGTCGGCGGTGAAGGCCAGGATCGGCACGTTCTGGTTCGGGCCATCGCCGGCGCGGATCGCCGCCAGCACCTCCGGGCCGTTCATCCCGGGCATGCGCACGTCCATCAGGATCAGGTCGACGGGATGGGCGTTCGCCAGCTCCAGGCCCGACGGTCCGTCGATCGCTTCCGACATCTCGGCGCCCAGCCCGATCAATACGGTGCGCAGCAGTTCACGGTTGATCTCGTTGTCGTCGACCACCAGCACCCGCACGTCTTCCAGGTTGACGCCGCCGGTCTCGTCCGCTGTTCCAGCAGGGGCCTCGGCGGGCGGCGCGTCGATCTCGAAGTGGAAGACGCTGCCTTGGCCGGGCCTGCTGCGCACGTCGATGCGCCCGCCCATGGCCTCGACCAGGCCGCGGCAGATGGCCAGCCCAAGGCCCGTACCGCCGTGCTGACGGGTGGAGGTGGTGTCGACCTGCGAAAAGCGCTGGAAGAGCTTGCGCTGCTGGTCCCTGGACAGCCCCGGTCCAGTGTCCTCGACCGCGATCCGCAGGCGCCCAGGGCCGGCCAGGTACTCGGCCGCCAGCCGCACCGAGCCGGCGTCGGTGAACTTCACGGCGTTGCCCAGCAGGTTCAGCAGCACCTGGCGCAGCCGTTCGGCGTCGACGGCGACGAAGTCGGGCAGGGCGTCCGCGCCGGTCAGCGCGAGCGACAGACCCTTGGCGTCGGCTTGCGGCGAGAACATCGCCAGGGCGTCCCCCAGCACCCGCGCCGGGCGGACGGGCCGGGGCGCGATCTCGACCAGCCCGGCTTCCAGCTTCGAGAAGTCGAGAATGTCGTTGACGATGGAGAGCAGCGCCTCGCCCGCGGCGCTTACCCGCCCGACATGCTGGCGGGCCGTCTCGTTCAGCCCGTCCTCATCGTCCAGCAGGCGCGTGAAACCCAGGATGGCGGTCAGGGGCGTGCGGATCTCGTGGCTCATATTGGCCAGGAAATCGGACTTCGCCTGCACGGCGGCTTCGGCCGCGTCGCGGGCCGCGCGCAGCTCCGCCTCGATCTGGCGGCGGGCGCTGACATCGCGCAACACGTCGACGATTTCGGTCGCCCGGCCCTCCAGGTCGCGCACCACGGTGGGATTGCACTCCAGCCAGATCCAGACGCCGTCCTTGCGCTGGAAGCGATAGGAAAGGCGTTGGGCCTCCATGACCTCGCCGGCGATCATCCGCCGTACATGGGCGAGGGCGGGGGTGAGGTCGTCGCGGTCGATGCGCGACAGGATGCCGACCTCGCGCAGCTCCTCGAAGGTGAAGCCGGTCACCGCCAGGACCGAGGGCGAGGCGTAGACCAGCTGGCCGTCAAGCCGCGCGCGGGTGATCACGTCGGTCGCACATTCGGCGATGACCCGATGGCGCAGCTCGCTTTCGACCAGGGCGGCCTCCGCCGCCTTGCGCTCGCTGATGTCGCGTACGACGTCCTGGAACTCGACCAGGGTTCCGTCGGGAGCGTAGATCGCCCTGGGGTGGGCCTCGAGCCACAGCATCGAGCCGTCCTTGCGGAAGGCCCGATACTCGTAGCGGATCGGCGGCGCCTGCGGGCCGGCGGCGACATAGGCGGCGAACTTCTTCAGCACCGGGTCGATGTCGTCGGGATGCATGATCGACATGGTCGTCCTGCCGATCAGCTCCTCCGGCGCGTAGCCGGACAGGTTCTTCAGGGCCGGCGACAGGAAGGTGAAGACCGCGTCAGGCCCGTAGCAGGCGATGACGTCGGACGAGTTGTTGGCCAGCAGGCGATAGCGGGCCTCGCTGCTCGCCACCCGGTCTTCCATCTCCTTGCGGGTGGAGACGTCGCGCAGCACGTTGATGATTTCGACCGGCGTTCCGGCCTCGTCGCGCACGATGGTCGGATTGCCCTCGACCCAGATCCAGGTTCCATCCTTGCACAGGAAGCGGAAACGGCGCTCTTCGGCGGGCGGGTCGCTTTCGCCGCTCAACCTCGCGCGGCGCATGGACTCGACATGCTCGACATCGTCGGGGTGGATGAAGTTGGAGCCCAGCTCCCCGACCAGTTCCTCCGGCTCGTAGCCGTAGCGGCGGCAACTGGGCGATATCCAGGTGATGCCGCGGTCCGGCGCGATGCGCACCACCACGTCCGAGCTGTGGTGCATCAGGAAGTCGAGCCGGGCCTCGTTGAGCCGCAGCCGCCCGTCGGCCAGCTTCAGGTCGGTGACGTCGATGAAGGTTCCGAAAAGGCTGCGGACAAGGCCGTCCTCGTCACGCTCGCAGGCGCCCCGGGCGGTGATGTGGCGGACCTCGCCGTCCGGCCGTTGGACGCGGGCGTGCAGTTCGTAGGGCTCGCCGGTCTCGACGGCGCGCGCCACCATGCCCGCCAGCCGCGCGGCGTCCTCGGGGACGTAGAGGGCCAGCACGCCTTCGAGCGGGGGCGGGGGCAGGGCCGGATCGCAGCCGTGGATCTCATAGACGGTCGGCGACCAGGTCGTGGCGTCGCGCGCCGCGTCCCACGACCAGTGCCCGACCCCGGCCATCTCGTCGGCCTGGTCCAGCAGGTGTTGGCGGTTCGTGCGTTCGCGCTCCAGCGCGATGAAGTCCGATATGTCGCGCCGCATCAGCATCGCGTTCATGACCGAACCGGCCATGGCTTCCAGCAGCGCCTGCTGCTCGGCCGGAAATTCAGCGCGCGGGGCGAAGTCGATGATGCAGAGCGAGCCGAGCGCCGCGCCCTCGGGCGTGCGCAGCGGCGCGCCGGCGTAGAAGCCGATGCCGGGCGCGCCCGTCACCAGCGGATTGTCGCGAAACCGTGGGTCGGCGCGGGCGTCCAGCACCACCAGGGTGCGGTCCTGGCGGATGGTGTGGTCGCAGAAGGCGATGTCGCGCGGCGTCTCGCGCACGTCCAGGCCCAGGCACGACTTGAACCATTGCCGGTCGGCGTCGACCAGCGAGACCAGGGCCGCCGGAGCCTTGAAGGTCAGGGCCGCCAGCTCCGTCAGGCTGTCGAACACCGCCTCGGGCGGGGTGTCGAGCACCTTCAGGCGTTGCAGCGCGGCCAGACGTTCCGGTTCTTTGATCTGCATCGGCGCCGGTTCCGTTGTCTTGCGACAGGTTGGGCGAACGCCGTTGCATCGAGGTTAAGGTGCGGCGGCTAGGCCAATCCGCCGCACCTTGCGGTTGCTCAGAAGCCGAGCTGCCGTCCGGCCAGGTCGCGCAGGATCTCCTCAGACCCGCCGCCGATCACGAAGATGCGGGCCTCCCGATAGATGCGCTCGACCCGGTTCGGGCCGGTATAGGCGCGTCCGCCCAGCACCTGCAGCGCCTCGCGGGCGACGAATTCCAGGGTGGTGGTGGCCTGGACCTTCATCATCGCCAGTTCCGCCACCGGGGTCTCGCCGCGCTGGAAGCGCCAGACCAGGATGTCGAGGAAGGCGTAGCAGGCGTTCACCCGCTGGATCATCTCGACGATCTTGTGCCGGATGGCCTGGTGGTCGATCAGCCGCTGGCCGAAGGTGTGGCGCTGGCGGGCCCAGTCGATGGCCTCGGCGATGGCGGTGCGGGCCATGGCCAGGGTCGCCGAAATGCCGCTGAACCGCTCGATGTTGAACTGGTTGGCCAGACCCGCGAAGCCGCGGTTCTCCACGCCGATCAGGTTGGCGGCCGGGACCTCGACATTGTCGAAGGTGATCGAGCCGTTGTTGCCGTTGTACCAGCCGAGCCCCTTCACAGGTGCTGTGGAGACACCGGGACGGTCGGCCTCGATCAGCAGCAGCGACAGGCCGCCGACGCCGGGGCCGCCGGTGCGCACCGCGGTCAGCAGGAAATCGGCCCGGGTGGCGCCCGAGATCAGCGTCTTGCCGCCGTTGACGATGTAGCTGTCGCCGCGCTTCTCGGCCGTGGTCTGGAAGGCGCCGACGTCCGAGCCGCCCGAGGGTTCGGTGACCGCGAAGGCGATCTTCTTCTCGCCGCGCAGGATCGGCTTGGCGACGCGTTCGCGCATCTCCTCCGGGCCGAAGGCGATGATCGGGGGCAGGGCGATCCAGTGGGTGGCCAGGTCGGCGAACACCACGCCCGAGCCGGCGCGGAAGAACTCTTCGGCGAAGATGATGCGGTGATAGAGGTCGATGTCCTCGCCCGTGCCGCCCAGGTCCTTGGGAAAGCCCATGCCCAGCACGCCGGCCTTGGCGGCCTTGACGTAGAGCTCGTCGGGGAAGGTCGAGGCGGCGTCCCAGGCGTCGAGGTTCGGATTGATCTCGGCCTCGACGAAGTCGCGCAACTGCTTGCGCCAGGCGTCATGGGCCTCGGTGAGGAACGGGCTCGCCGGCCGCAGCCCATCGAAATCCAGGCGGGGTTTTTCCGCTGCGGCCATCCGTTCGTCCTCCCGATATTGTTGCTTGCGAATTGATACTAATTGCGGCGCGGCAGGGCAATGGGAGAGTGGGGCTTTTCTCTCGATGAAGCGTGGGGAGATGCTCCGAATGCCCTTCTCCCCCTGTTGGAGAAGGTGGCAGGCGAAGCCTGACGGATGAGGGGTGTTCGGCCTTGCGGCGCCGCGGAGACGATGATCTTGGTAGTGGAAAGGCGCTAACCCCTCATCCGACCCCGCTGCGCGGGGCCACCTTCTCCCACAGGGGGAGAAGGGACATCACCCCAAACCCCGCCCGCAGATCGCGCTTCAACACCTTGCCGACCGGGTTGCGGGGCAGGATGGGCAGGACCTCCAGTCGCTCGATCTGCTTGAAGACCGCCAGCTTGCGCTCGCCCGTCAGCCAGGCGTTGATCGTCTCTCGGGTCGGCGCCTCGCCAGGCCGCGGCACGATGAAGGCGCAGAGCCGCTCGCCCAGCCGCTCGTCCGGCGCGCCGACCACGGCGGCGTCGGCGATCTGCGGATGCGCCAGCAGGTGGCCCTCGATCTCCTCGGACGAGATGTTCACCCCGCCGCGGATGATGATGTCCTTCAGCCGCCCGACGAAACGGTAGAACTGGTCGCGGTCGCCGGCGATCTCGAACAGGTCGCCGGTGCGGAACCATCCGTCCGCATCGAACGACTTGGCGGTCAGCTCGGGCGCGCGCCAGTAGCCGGAAAAGACGGTGGGGCCCTTGATCCGCATCTCGCCGATCCGGCCCGGCCCGTCGATCTCCGCCTCGGTGTCGGGATCGACCAGCCGCGTGAAGAAGCGGTCGGCCAGCGGATAGGCCCATTTGAAGCCCGGCGCCCCGACCCGCGGGAAGAAGGTCGCCCGTTCGCTGGCCGCCGGAATGTCGGCCGCCGTGCCGCAGAGGGACATGCCTTCGTTGGAGCCGAAATAGTTGACGATCTCGACGCCGTAGCGGTCCTTGAAGGTCTCGATCATCGCCTGGGACAGCGGCGCCGAGCCTGAGCCGATGGCCCGCAGGCGGGTGAAGTCGACGCCCTCCAGCAGCGCCGGGTCCTTGGCCAGCATGTTCAGCACCGCCGGGGGCGCGACCGTATAGTCGATGGCGTGATCGCGCATCTGGCCGAGCATGACCGCCAGATCGAACGGGTGGTGTTGGATCAGCGTCGCCCCGACCAGCAGCCATCCGGTCAGCGCCGTCGACACCCCGCCCATATTGACCATCGGGAACGGGTTCAGCAGGCGCGCGCCTTCCTCCAGGCCAGCGGCGGCGACCACGCCGGCGGCCATGATGATCCACTCGTTGTGACTGCGCGGCACGCCCTTGGGCTCGGCCTCGGTGCCGGAGGTCCAGCAGATGGTCGCCACGTCGTCGGCCGTGACCGCGGCGGACCGGGCGGCGGCGCGGGCGGCTTCGATCTCCGCCGGGCCGATCGCGGCCATGGCGGGCGCCAGCTCAACGGCGCCTTCATGGAGGCCGAGGCTGAAAACCTGCCGGATGGGAAGGTTTCTGAGCGGCGCCACATGGTCCTGCCCGTTGATCGACGCCGCCGTGATCGCGGCCTTCGCCTCGGTGCGCCGGACGATGCCCGACAGCTCGTGCTCGCGGTACTGTACCGGCGCCGGCGTAACGATGATCCCCAGCTTGAAGGCGGCGAGATAGGCGACGCTCAGCTCGACCACGTTCGGCAGCTGCACGAGCAGGACGTCGTCCTTGCGCAGGCCCGCGCCGTGCAGCACCGCCATCAGCCGCTCCACCTCGGCGGCCAGTTCGCGCCAGGTCAGGCTGCGCGGCGCCCGCCCGACGATGCCTTGCGTATTGGGCGGATCGACCAGCGCGGCGGCGTCGGGACGCTTGGCGGCGTGGGCGTCCAGCAGGTCCCCGTGGGTGAGGTCGCCCCACCAGCCACGGCTGCGAAATTCTGCGATGCGCTCGGGCGCGACCAGGATCACGCCAGCCGCTCCACCACCATCGCCGCCCCGACCCCGGCCGCGCCGGTGGCGACCACCAGGCCCAGCCGCCCGTCCGCCTCGTCCAGCGCGTCGAGCAGCGAGGAGAGCAGGATCGCCCCCGTCGCGCCCATCGGATGGCCCTTGGCCATGTGCCCGCCGCCGACATTGACCTTGCCTGCGTCGACCGGCCGGTCGCGGAGGAACTTGGCGATGGTGACGGCGAAAGCTTCCATGAACTCAATGCGATCCATGTCGGCCAGGGTCAGGCCGGCGCGCGCCAAGGCCTTGTCCATGGCGCTGAACCCGGCCAGCAGCGAGGCGTGAGGATCGCCGCCGGATTCGGCGTAGGCCAGAATCCGGGCGCGGGCCTTGCGGCCCCCGTCCGGCGCGCCCCCGACGACCGCCAGCCCCGCGCCGTCGCAGACCGGCGGCGCATGGGCGATGGTGTGGCGATGGTCGATCGGTCCGTCGAGCGCGTCCGCGTACTGCTCGGCCAGGGGCGCGAAAGCCGGCGGCATGGCCGCCAGCGAGTCCGCCGTGGTCGTCGGCCGCGCGCATTCCTCGATCGTCGCCGCGCCGACGGCGATGCGCGAAGCGATCATGGCGGGCCGGGCTTCGGCCGCAGCGGTCTTCTGTTGGGAGGCCAGCGCCGCGGCGTCCATCTCCGCCCGGGTGACCCCCTCGGCCTGGGCCAGCCGGTCGGCGGCCAGCACCACCGGGATGTAGCGCGAGCGCCTGGGGAAATCGGCATCGGTGTAGTAGCCGGCCCGGTCGCCCATGAAGGGCACGCGCGACATCATCTCGACTCCCCCGGCCAGCGCGCGGTCCACAGCTCCGGCGGCCACCATGCCCGCCGCCTGGCCGATCGCCGTCAGGCCCGAGACGCAGTAGTTGTTGAGGCTGTAGGCGAAGGCGTCCTCGGCGACGCCGCTATGCAGCTTGGAGACCAGGGCGATATTGGCCCCCTGGTCCCCGATCTGGCCGACGCAGCCCAGCACCAGCGCCCCGGCGTTCCGCGGATCGTGACCGCGCGATTCCAGCGCATCGACCAGGGTTGCGACCAGCTGTTGCGGCTTGTTGGCGGCCAGCGCCCCGTCCGGGCGGGCCTTGCCGCGAGGCGTCCTGACGGCGTCGTAGATCCAGGCGTCCACGTCTTCTTCCTCCCGGCCGCGACCTTGATCGGCGTCTGACCTCCCGTCCCGCTTGCCACGGTAAGTCCTGAAATGCAAGCTAACGAAAACGCGAGCGGGAGAGGGCGATGGCGCGGCCGATCAGGGTCATTCAATGGGCGACCGGATCGATGGGCAAGACCTGCCTGCGGGCGGTGATCGACAGCCCCGATTGCGAGCTCGTGGGCCTGTTCGTCTACAGCCCGGCCTAGGTGGGTTCGGACGCCGGCGACATCGCGCGACGGCCGGCGACCGGCGTCCTGGCGACGAACGACATCGAGGCGATCCTGGCCCTCGACGCCGACGTGGTGCTGCACTGCCCGATGCTCGCCGCGCCTTATGACGGCCACGACGGCGACGTGAAGCGGCTGCTGGAAAGCGGTAAGAACGTCATCTCGATCAACAACTACTTCAACCCGCGCGCCTTGGGGGGGACCTACGCCGCCGGCCTGGAGGCCAGTGCGCTAAAGGGGCGGGCGACCCTGGCCGGCGTCGGGGTCAACCCCGGCTGGATCGCCGAGAAGGTCGCCGCGGCCGTAGCGGGCGTCTCGCTGCGGCTCGATGCGATCTCGGTCAGCGAGGTGGTGGACTGCGCGCGGATTCCCAACGCCGCCTATGTGTTCGGCGCGTTGGGCATGGGCGCCGATCCGGCCGGCGTCGACCTCAAGGACGGTCCGCTGGCCCGCACCTTCACCGACATGTACGCCCAGACTGTGACCACGCTCGCCGAGCGGCTCGGCCTGGACCTCTCCGGCATCGAACCCGACCACGCCGTCACTTTGGCCGATCATGACATCGAGGTGAGGGCCGGTGTGGTCAAGGCCGGCACGGTGGCGGCGACCACCTGGCGCGTCCACGGCCTAGTCGGGGGAGAGCGCCGCATCACCTGCGCGGTCAATTGGGTGATGGACATGACCCTGCCGCCCTACGCCGGAAAGCCGCACTGGGAGATCGAACTGAAGGGCCTGCCCAACCTGCGTCTGTCGGCCGACCTGGAGGAGGGGGCCGAACCCGGCGCCCGCACCCGTCCCGAGCAGTACGCGGTGGCCGGCGCGGTCCTGCAGGCCATCCCCAAGGTGGTCGCCGCCCCGCCGGGGCTGTGGCTGAGCTAGGAGCTGTTACGCGGCAAGGCGTAGGCGATCACGTGGTCCCCCTCCCGGGTTCCCAGCGAGCCGTGTCCGCCCGCCACCGTCACGACGAACTGCCGACCGCTCACCTCCGACCTGTAGGTCATCGGCGTGGCCTGGGCGCCGGCCGGCAGGCGGGCCTTCCAGACTTCGCGCCCGGTCGATAGATCATAGCCGCGGATGTAGTAGTCCAGGGTTGAGGTCAGGAAGGCGACGCCTCCTGCGGTGGTGATCGGGCCCCCGAGCGAGGGAACCCCCATCCTGAACGGCAGTGGAACGAGGCTTTCGTCGCGCACCGTGCCGTTGCGGTGCTTGTAGACGGTCTTGCCGGTGACGAGATCGACCCCTGCGACGTAGCCCCACGGCGGGGCCTGGCAGGGCAGGCCGAGCGGCGACAGAAAAGGGTTGAGCGAGACGGCGTAGGGCGCGCCGCGGTTCGGATTGTACCCGTGCTCGCTGGAGCCGCCGCGGTCCGACCCGCCGGGCGGCCCGCCGGCCGCGGCCGGCGCATCCTTGTCGCGGGTGATCAGCCGGTCGACGAAGGCCATGTAGCTGGGATTGGCGAAGATCACCTGCCGGACCGGATCGACGCTGACTCCGCCCCAGTCGATGACGCCGAAGTTGCCGGGAAAGACCAGCGAGCCCTGCAGCGAGGGCGGCGTGAACGGGCCGTCGTAGCGCAGGCGGCGGAAGGCGATGCGGCAGGCCAGCTGATCGAAGAGCGTGGCGCCCCACATGTCGCTTTCGCGCACCAGCCTTTGCGGCGCCAGCGAGACCGACGAACGCGGCTGGGTGCGCGAGGTCCAGTCGCCGGGCGCAGCGCCGCCGGGAACCGGGGTCTCGGTGACCGGATGGATCGGCTCGCCGCTCCGCCGGTCGAGCACGAAAATATCGCCGGTCTTGGTGACCTGAACCAGCGCCGGGACAACGGCGCCGTCGCGGGCGAGGTTCACCAGCACCGGCTGGGCCGGCACGTCCATGTCCCAGAGGTCGTGGTGCACAGTCTGGAATACCCAGCGCAGGCGGCCGGTGGCGATGTCGAGGGCCAGGATCGAGGCGGCGAACCGCTCGGTGGTCGCAGGCCGGTTTCCCCCGAACTGGTCGACCGCCCCGTTGCCCATCGGCACGTAGAGCAGGCCAAGGTCCTCATCGACCGACGACGTGCTCCAACTGTTGGGCGAGGACCAGCTGTAGCGGCGGTCGGACGGCAGGGGGGCGGTCTCGTCTGGATTCCCGGGGTCGAAATTCCAGACCAGCCGCCCGGTGGCGACATCGAAGGCGCGGATCACGCCGGAAGGCACGTGGGTCGAGACGTTGTCGAACACCGCCCCCGCCAGGATCACCAGGCCTCGCGTGACCAGCGGGGCCGAGGTGAACTGATACCAGCCGTCCTGGTAGGCCGGCATCCCGGGCCAGAGATTCAGCTGTCCTCCGTTTGCGAAGCCGGGACACGGGCGGCCCGTATCGGCGTCGAGGGCGAAAAGACGCGCGTCGTTGGTGGCCACGAAAACCCGCCGGGGGCATTCCCCGCGGGCCGCCTGGGCGGCTCCAGGCCCGGCGTCGTGATACGAGACGCCGCGACAGGACATGTGCTGCGAGCCGGTCACGGCGATCTTCGGATCGAACCGCCAGCGCACCGTTCCGGTTTCGGCGTCGACCGCCAGGACGTGATCGTGCGGCGTGCAGAGATAGAGCGTCCGCCCGACCTTGATCGGCGTCACCTCGTAGGTGAACTCCTCAGGGTCGCCCTCGCGGCGAAGATCGCCAGTCCGCAGGCTCCAGGCGACCTCGAGGCGCTCGAGGTTGGCTGGCGCGATCTGCGTCAGGGGAGACCATTTTTCGCCGCCCCAGGTGCGGCCATAGGCCTGCCAGTCGTCTCCGGATCCTGCCGTGGCCGGCGGCGGCGCGCGTGGGCCGGGCAGCGACCCGGCCAAGTCATGAGGATCGTTCAGCATCGAGGCGACGCCCACGCCCGCAGCGATCAGCAGCGAGAGCGCCAGCGGTCCGGACTTCGTCGGCCAGGAGCCGCGGCCCAGGCTCTGCGAAATCCACGGAAGAAGCAGCAGGGCGCCGAGGATGAAGACCACGTCGCCGCGCGGAACCAGCGCCCACCAGTCGAGGCCCGCTTCGACGACCGCCCACGCCAGCGTGCCCAGCACCAGCAAGGCGTAGAGCCACAGCGCCTCGCGCCGTCGGATGGCGAGCAGAACCCCCGTCGCGACCATCGCCGCGCCAGCTACCAGATAGTACCACGAGCCTCCCAAGGCCGCGAGCCAGGTCCCGCCTCCTGCGGCCGCGAGGCCGCACAGGATCAAGACGGCGCCCAGGCCGTAGCGGAACAGAAGGGGTGTCCTGGTCTCGAGCATGCCGCCAACCGCCGCAGCGGCTCTCTATGGTCGCACGCTCTTGAAATCCTCCGCGCCCTTCGGCGGTTCCGGCGCCTCGCAGGCCGCCCCCTAGACCCGCCCGACCACGAAGCTGACCACGGTTCCCAGCGAGCCGCCGATGTTCAGGGTCTGGTAGGTGCGCGCGCCCTCGACCTGGTAATCGCCGGCCGTGCCGGTGACTTGCCGGCCGGCGTCCAGCAACATCCGCGCCCCTGTCGCCCCGACCGGGTGGCCGACGCCGATCAGCCCGCCGGAGGCGTTGACCGGGCACTTCCCGCCGAACTCGACGATCCCGTCCTCCACCGCCTGCCAGGACTGTCCGGGCGCGGTCAGGCCGAAATGGTCGATGGCCATGTATTCGGTCGAGGTGAAGCAGTCGTGGGTCTCGACGCCCGACAGATCCTGCGTCCCGGCGATGCCGGCGCGGCCCCAGGCGTCGGTGATCGCCTTGCGGACATGTGGGAAGACGTAGTCCTCGCCCTTCGAGCGCTCGATCTTGTCGAGGAAGCGGATACCGGCGTTGGTGTGGCCCCACCCGAGAATCTGCGGGAAGTCGCTGGCCTGCACGCCGCGCCGTGCGGCGTAGCGCTCCATGAAGCGCTCGGAGCACAGCACGATGGCGCAGGTCCCGTCGGTGATCTGGCCGCAGTCCATGCGCCGGGTGCCCGGCTCGATGATCGGATTGGCGGTGTCGTCGTCGGTGAAGTTCTCGGGCGTGAAGCCCCACTTGCGGGTCTGCGACAGCGGATTGCGCTTGGCGTTGGTCAGGTTGATCTCGGCGATCCGGTTCAGGTAGCGGCGGTCGAGGCCGTAGCGCTCGCCGTATTCCTGGGAAAGGCGGCCGAACACGGCCGGCCACATGAAGCGGCAGTCGATGCCCTCGCGCCCCTGCCACGACGCGGCGTTCTGGACCTTGGAGGCCTCGTCGCCGGGCAGGTTCTTCTCTTCCTCGACGCCGGCGATCAGCACGCAGTCGTAGCGGCCGGCCTCGATCTCGGCGGTGGCCGCCAGCACGGCGATGGAGGAGGAGGCGCAGGCCGCCTCGTGGCGCATGGCCGGCACGCCGTGCAGTTCGGGAACCACCTGGGCGACCATCGCCGCCAGATGCCCCTGGCCGCGATAGAGCTCGCCGAAGGCGTTGCCGACGTGGACCGCGTCGATGTCGGACGGGTCGAGCTTGCAGGCGTTCAGCGCCCCGAGGATGCCGTCGCGCATCATGTCGGAGATGTCGAGGCCCTCACGCGACCAGGCGCGGGCGAAGTCGCTCTGGTGGCCGCCCAAGAGATAGATCGCCATGCTGTCCTCCGCCTGTCCTCGTGACCTGGGCGCGAGCCTAAGCTATCAGTTCCTAAATGCAAGTCATTGGGAGGCCAGCATGCGGGATTTCGAGGGCAAGACCGGAGTGATCACCGGCGCGGCCGGCGGCATGGGCGCGGCGGCAGTGAGGCTCCTTGCGTCTCGCGGAGCCAGGGTCGTGGCCCTGGACCGGCGGCTGGAGGACCTGGAGACGCTGGCGGCGCAATGGCGCGGGGAGGGACTGGCGGTCGAGGTCGCCGGCTACGACCAGGGCGACGAGGCGAGCATCGCGGCGGCGTTCGAGCAGGCGGACGGCTTCACCGGCGGGGCGCTCGACTTCTGCTTCGCCAACGCCGGCTACGGCCGCTATCGCCCGGCGCTGGAGATCGAGCCGCGCGAGTGGAGACGCCACACGGCGATCAATCTCGATGGCACGTTTCTGGTCGTCCAGGCGGCCGCGCGCCGGATGATCGCGGGCGGCCGGGGCGGGGCGGTGGTGATCAACGCCTCGTCCGGGGCGGTGTTTCCGACCGACCTGCTGTCGGCCTACTGCGCGTCGAAGGCCGGGCTGGTTATGCTGGCCAAGATCCTGGCGTCGGAACTCGGCGCACACGGGATTCGCGTCAACGCCGTTCTGCCGGGGGTGATCGAGACGCCGATGACCGAAAGCCTGCTGGCCGAGCCGGGCGTGCCGGAGACCCTGGCCAAGGCGACGCCGCTGGGTCGCGCCGGGCGGCCGGAGGAGGTGGCCCAGGCCGCCGCCTTCCTATGCAGCGAAGCTTCGGCCTATGTCACCGGGACCAGCCTGCTGGTCGACGGCGGCCAGACCCTGCACGGCTTTCCCCGGTGGTTCAGCACCGACCACCGGGACCCCGCCGCGCCCTGGACGGCGCACGTGGACGTTTAGCCACAAGTGTCATCCCGGCTGAAGCGAAGCTGAAGGCGCGGCCCCATTCGCGCCATCCCTCTTGCACGCCGTCTTCGATCGTGTAGCTTTCATATAAAGACTAATGACGGTTCGGGAGGACGGGCCATGCCGGGACGGGATCCCGAAATCCAGGCGCTGCTGGACAAGAAGGCGATCGAGGAAGTGCTGGTCCTGGCGCTGCGCGGCTGCGACCGCGCCGACATCGACTTGGTCGCCGCCTCCTATCACGACGACGCCTTCGAGGATCACGGCGGCACCTTCGCCGGTCCGGCGCGCGACTGGCTGGCCTCCCTGCGCGAGCGCCTGCCGCAGGCGGGGCTGATGAACCACGTCATGACCAACCTGATGATCGAGCTGGATGGCGACCGCGCGCTCGCCGAGGCCTATGTGACCACCTATCGCCGCCTGACGCTCGACGACGAGACGTTCGACGCCGTCACCCTGTCGCGCACCATCGACCGCTTCGAGCGACGGGCCGGAGCCTGGAAGATCGCCCGGCGCACGCTGGTCTGGGAATGGAACCGCGAGGCCCCGGTCGCCGAGACCTGGAGCCGCGGGACGATCACCAGCGATCCCAACATCTTGCGTCGTGGAGCTAAGAAGCCCGCCGACGCTCTGTACTCAGCCTGAGGGGGCTTTCATGCAGGTCAAGGATTCCGTCGCCCTGGTCACCGGGGCCAACCGCGGCATCGGCGAGGCGTTCGTACGCGAGCTGGTCGCCGCCGGCGCGTCGCGCGTCTATGCCGGCGCCCGCGACCCGGCCTCGGCCGCCCACCTGGAGGCGGAATTCCCGGGAAAGGTCAAGGCGGTGCGGCTGGATGTGAGCAAGCCCGACCAGATCGTGGCGGCGGCCGCCGCGCACGACGACGTCAGCCTCATTGTCAACAACGCCGGCGCCTTCACCCACGGCCTGCTGATCGGCTCCGACAGCCTGGACGGCGCGCGCGAGGAGATGGAGGTCAACTATTTCGGCCCGGTCGCCATGTGCCGCGCCTTTGCGCCGATCCTGGCGAGGAACGGCGGCGGCGGGATCATCAACGTCCTGTCGGTCGGCGGCATCCTGGCGGCGCCTAACATGGGCGGCTACAGCCCTTCGAAGTTCGCCATGCGCGCGGCGACGCAATGCATTCGCGCCGAGTTGGCCGACCAGGGCACGGTGGTGAGCGCGCTCATCGTCGGCTCGGTCGACACCCGCATGGCCGAGCATGTGAAGGGCGCCAAGGAGCCCCCCTCGATCATCGCCAAGGCCGGCATCCGCGCCGTCGAGCGCGGCCAGGACGAGGTCGACACCGATCGTATGGCTGTCGAGACCCGCGCCGCCCAGGCGCGCGATCCCAAGGGGCTGGAGCGTCAGATGGCAAAGATGCTCAAGGCCACCGAGATCTCGACGGGGCGCTGAGGGGAAACGACCGATGCCTGAACTCTCTCAGATCGCGACCCTGCTCGCGGTGAATTTCGGCCTGCTGCTGGCGGGCTTCCTTGTTCTCTGGCTGATCGGGGTGGCGATCAAGGACGTCACCTTCGTCGACGCCTGCTGGGGACTGGGCCTCGCCAGTCTGGCGGTGCTCAGCTTCCTGCAGACCCCGAGCGGAGCGTCGTCACGGCGCTACCTGCTGACCGGCCTGGCGCTGGCCTGGGGCCTGCGGCTCGGCCTGCACATCCTCGGCCGCTGGCGCCACGAGGGGCCTGATCGCCGCTACGTGAAGATGATGGACCGGGCCAAGTCAGACAGAGGCTGGAGCTACGCCTACGCCTCCCTGCGGCTGGTCTTCGCCTTCCAGGCGCCGCTGCTCTGGGTGGTCGCCCTGCCTGTGCAGCTGGGCCAGATCTCGGCGCAGCCGGCGGTCATCGGCGTACTGGGCTGGATCGGCGCCGGGCTCTCGACGTTCGGCATCGCGTTCGAGACCCTCGCCGACGGCCAGCTCAAGCGCTTCAAGGCCGATCCGGCCAACAAGGGCCAGGTGCTGTCGAGCGGCCTGTGGAAGTACACCCGCCATCCCAACTATTTCGGCGACATCTGCGTCTGGTGCGGCTTCTGGCTGATCGCCGCCGAGACGCAACTCGGTCTCTGGGCGCTGCCGGGCCCGCTGCTGCTGATCTTCCTGCTGACCCGCTGGAGCGGAGGCCCGTCCTACGAGCGGCGGCTCACCCACCAGCGGCCGGGCTACGACGACTACATGCGCCGCACCAGTTCCCTCATCCCCTGGCCGCCCAAGCCGGCCGACAGGAGCGCCCCGTGACGCGTACGCTGATTTCACCCACTGTCGTCACGCCTGCGCCGCGGCCGATCGGAACCCTGCCGGACCTGCACGCGACCCGCGACCCGGACGCCCCGGCGATCACCTGCGAGGGGCTCACCCTGACCCGGGCGCAGTTCGCAGCCCGTGTGAACCGGCGCGCCCGCGCGCTCGCCGCCCGCGGAGTGACGGAGGACGACTTCGTCGCCATCGCCCTGCCGAACGGCTCGGCTTTCCTCGAGATCGCCTTCGCGACCTGGGCGCTGGGCGCGACGCCGGCCCCGGTCTCCTACCGCCTGCCGGCGCCGGAGATGATCGCCATCCTGGAGCTGATGCAGCCGCGCGTGGTGATCGGTGGAGAGGCGACCCGCGCCGCGGGCGTCGATTTCCTCGCCGAGTCCGCGACCTATGACGAAAACCTCAGCGCCGATCCGTTGCCGCCGAAAACCTCCAGGCATGTAAAGGCCATCGCCAGCGGCGGCTCAACCGGCCGGCCGAAGGTGATCGTCGACCACGCGACCTCGGTCTGCGACCCGGACGCGCCCTCGCTCGGCATGTATCCCGGCGACACGGTGATCATTCCCGGGCCGCTCTATCACGCCGCGCCCTTCGGCCTGGCCTACATGGCGCTGAGCTGGGGGCTGCATCTGGTGGTCACCAAGCGGTTCGATCCGTCCGAGACCCTGCGCCTGATCGGCGAGCATCGGGTGAACTGGGCCTATCTGGTGCCGACCATGATGCATCGCATCTGGCGGCTGCCGGACGCGGAGAAGGCCGCCGCCGATCTCTCCAGCCTGGAGATGATCGTCCACATCGCCTCGGCCTGTCCGGTCTGGCTTAAGGAGAAGTGGATCGAGTGGATCGGCCCGGACGCCGTCTGGGAGGTCTATTCCGGCACCGAGGCGATGGGCGGCACCTCCATCGGCGGGCGCGAATGGCTGACTCACAAGGGCTCGGTCGGCCGCCTGATGCCCGGCAGCGAGATCCGCATCCTGCGAGAGGACGGCAGCGAGGCCGCGCCGGGCGAGGTGGGCGAGGTGTTTTTCCTGCCGGCCGGCGGCCGCGGCGCGACCTATCACTACATCGGCGCCGAGCCGCGGGCGAAGGGCGAGTGGGAGACCTTCGGCGACATGGGCCGCATCGACGAGGAGGGCTACCTCTACCTCGCCGACCGGCGCACCGACCTGATCATCTCCGGCGGCGCCAACATCTATCCGGCCGAGGTCGAGGCTGCGGTCGATGCCTATCCGGGCGTGCTCTCCAGCGTCGTGGTGGGCCTGCCGCACGAGGACCTGGGCCAGAGCGTCCACGCCATCCTCGAACTGCCGCAGGAGGCCGGCGCGCTGGACGAGGCCGCGATCAAGGCGTTCCTTTCCGAGCGCATCGCGCCCTACAAGATCCCGCGCAGCTTCGAGGTCACCCACGAGCGTCTGCGCGACGACGCCGGCAAGGTCCGCCGCAGCGCCCTGCGCGACGAGCGAGCGAAGGTGGGGGCTTAGTACGACCGCAGCTTCACGCCCCATCGGCCGTCCTCGAACGTCACGATCCAGAGGTTCTGGTGACGGCTGAGGGGGCGGCCGTGCACGTCGTCGCGGGAATAGTCGACCAGGACGTGGACCTTGCTTTCGTCGGCCAGCACGACGCGCGTGTCGTGATAGGTGCTGCGCGCCCAGCCTTCGGCGGCAAGGTCGTCGAAATAGCCTGCGGGAAGCTGGCCCGCCGTCTTCCAGACGACCAGGCGTCCGCCGATCAGCATCGCGTGCGGGAAGTGCAGGTGCGCATCCATGCCTGCAGCATCGCGGGCGTTGAAGCGCTCGGTGAAGGCTGCAAGGCGCGCCAGGGCGTCCGCGGCGCTAGTCATCGAGGTACCTCTCCGTCACCGCCCCATCCAGCCGGCGCACGCGGGCGGCGGCGCGGACGTCGAGGTCCATCAGCCGGGCGTTGACGCCCATGCGGTCGCGGGCCGGATCGCTCGGCGCCCAGTGGGTGACGCAGCCGCAGGTGCGGCAGCGGTGGAAGGCCAGGCTTCGATCGTCCCACATGTAGGTGTCTGTGGCGGCGTCGGGCGGGACCAGCCGCACCTGGCCTGGCCGGTAGTAGGCCCAGAGCACGCCGTATCGGCGGCAGATCGAGCAGTTGCAGTCGGTGAGCGTCTCGGGCGCGGACTCGATCGCCAGCCGCACGGCGCCGCAGTGGCAGGAAGCCTCGATCATCTCGCGTCCTCCGGTCCGGCCGCCTGCGGAAGCGCCGGCGGCCGGGGAGGGGACGTTAGCCAGTGGCGTTCGGGTCGGCCATCTGGAAGTAATCGCGCCAGCCGACGATCTTTCCGTCAGGCTTGAACTCGATGATGCCCATATAGGGGTGGCTCACCGTCTGGCCGCTGGCGTTGACGTACTGCTCGCGGCCTTCGGTGAAGAGGTGCGTGTCGGTCTCCGCGTGGCGGTCGATGATCCAGGTCGAGCCGCTGTTGTCGGCCCAGTACTTGCTGATGAACTTCTCGACCCAGGCCTTGCCGATCAGCGGGCGGGTGCCGACGTGATAGTGGTACTCCACCTCGTCGGCGAAGAAGTCGAGGAACGCAGCCTTGTCCTTGGTCGCGATCGCCTGCTGCAGGCGGCGGATGGAGTCGATCTTCGCTTCGCTCATGCCGCCTTCTCCGGGCGCGGCGGGGCCTGCACCCGCGCCGAGTCGTAATAGTCGCGCAGCTTGCAGATCTTGCCGTCGCGGAACTCGATCACCTGCATGAACGGATTGTCGATCAGCACGTCGCGGTTGCGGTCGTAGAGCTTCTCCATGCCCTCGACCATGATCACGTCGTCAGCCTCGATGGACTTCAGCACGATCCATTCCTGCTGGTCGAAACTGGTCTCGTAGTTGCGCAGGAACTTCCGCATCGTCGCTTTGTCGCGGATCGGCTTGGTTCCCATGTGCCAGTGATATTCGATGTCGTCCGTCAGCGTGTCGAGGAAGGCCTCGTGGTCCTTCCGCTTGGACGCGTCCATCATCTCCCTCAGGACCTGCATGTTCCGGCTCATGGCGCTCGCCTTCCTCTGTTTCCTCGAGCTCACGCTATTGCCAACAGTACGATTTTGCAAGTAACAGGCTTGGGGTGGTTGACGGCTTTGGGTGTGGCCAATAAGTTGCGATTTGCAAGTTAATGGGCGCGAGGGGGCTCGCGCCGGGGACGTGTAAGGATACGCGATGCAGGATCTGGTTTCGCTCAAGGGGCGTCTGCGCCTGCCGGCCATCGCCGCGCCGATGTTCCTGGTCTCGGGACCGGAACTGGTGCTGGCGGCCTGCAAGGCGGGGATCGTCGGCTCGTTTCCAGCCAACAACGCCCGCACCATCGAGGTGCTGGACCAGTGGCTGACGGACATCAAGGCCGCGGTCGGCGACGCGCCCTGGGCGATCAACATCATGGTCCACCGGACCTATGAGCGCATGGCCGAAGAGCTCGAGCTGGTCATGAAGCACAAGCCGCCGATCGTCATCACCGCGCTCGGCAGCCCGAGGGAACTGGTCGCCGAGGTCCAGGCCTATGGCGGCAAGGTGCTGGCCGACGTCAATTCGCTGTCCTACGCGAAGAAGGCGGCGGAGGCGGGCGTCGACGGCCTGGTTCTGATCTCGGCCGGGGCCGGCGGCCATACCGGCCAGCTCTCCGCCTTCGCCTTCGTGCCGGCCGTGCGCGAATTTTTCGACGGGATCATCGTGCTGGGCGGCGCCATCGGCTCCGGCTCGGCGATCCGCGCCGCCGAGATCCTGGGCGCCGACTACGCCTATCTTGGCACTCGCCTGATCGCCTCGGAAGAGAGCATGGCCCATCCCGACTACAAGACAATGCTGGTCGAGGCGAGCGCCGACGAGATCATCCTCTCGGCCTCCCTGACCGGGGTCCCGGCCAACTGGCTGAAGCCCAGCTTGGTCGCCGCCGGATTCGACCCCTCCAAGATGGGCCCCAAGGCCGACATCGATCTCGGCCGTCCCGAGGACAACGACGCCAAGCGCTGGAAGGACGTCTGGTCAGCCGGCCAGGGCGTCGGCGCCGTCCGCGCCATCGAGCAGGTGGGCGCTATCGTCGATCAACTGGCCGGCGAGTATGCGGCGGCCAAGGCGCGGAACTGACGCCCCGCGCCCGAGGGGCTTATCCCAGCAACGCCGCACACGGTCTGTCATGTGACCCATGGCCGTGCCGAGGTTGTCGAGGTGGCGGCGCTGCTCGCCCGCGTCCTGTGCGAGCAGCCGGTTCACGCCCGACGAGCCGGCGCCGCCGTCCTGCTGAGGTTTCAGCCCATAAAGGGCGCCCTCGGCGGCGTGGCCGCCCACTGCCCACCCTTACAGCGCCAGGCGCATGAAGATCGTCCCCGGTGGAGTGGGAGCGTAGTAGGCGCCGGTCCGCTCGAAGCCGAGCGCCTCGTACATCCCTATGGCGGCGGCCATGCTGGGCAGGGTGTCCAGCAGCAGCTCGCGCCGCCCGCTGCGCCGCGCGGCTTCGATGATTGCCTGGGCCAGGGCGCGGCCGAGCCCCAGACCCCGCGCGGCCGGGCTGAGGAACAGTCGCTTCATTTCGCAACGCTCGGCGTTCAGGGCGCGCAGACCCGCGCAGCCGATCGCCAGCCCCCGGGCGTCCCGCGCCAGCAGTAGTTCGCCGCCGGGCGGCGCGTACCTGCCAGGCAGCTGCGCCAGCTCGTCCTCGAACCCCTGATAGCCGAGATCGATGGGCAGCGAAGCCGCATAGGCGCGGAACAGCTCCGCCACCGCCGCAATATCATCGGCGCTACGGGCAGGGGAGATGTCGAAGGCGGTGGTCATCCTTGGAAAGATGGGGCGCGCCGGCGTCGTGGCAATCGCTAGCCGACCGTGATCCACCCGGCGCCCAGACTGGTCTGGGAGACGCCGACCAGCACCATCTGATCTCCGCCGCCCATGTCGATGACGGTGTCGCCGCCGACTTGAGCGACCTTGTACGTCGTGCCGGGCAACAGGTTCACGCGGTCGCCTGCGGCGTAGGAGAAATCAGTCACCCGGTCGAGGCCGGCCCCGCTGAAGCTGTGGAAGATGTCGGCGCCGGCGCCGCCGGTCAGGGTGTCCGCGCCGCGGTCGCCCGAGAGCCAGTCCGCCCCGTCGCCGCCTTCGACGATATCGTTGTCCTGCCCGCCGCGAAGGGTGTCGGCGCCTTCGCCGCCATAGCAGCGGTCGTCGCCGATATTTCCGTAGACGATGTCGTTCCCGGCGTCCCCGAGCAGGGTGTCGTTTCCCTTGCCGCCGACCACCCAGTCGTCGCCAAACGCACCCCGCTCGCTGTCGTTGCCGACATTGCCGTGGATGTCGTCGAAGCCGGCGTCGCCGATGATGGTGTCGTCGCCGTCCTCGCCGCGCAGATAGGTGTGGCTGAAGCTCTGACCGGTTATGCCGAAGCCGGGTGCATAGGTGGCGTAGATGGCGTCGTTTCCGGCGCCGCCGAACAGGCTGTCGGCCCCGCCGGCGCCGTAGAGAATGTCGTCGCCATTGTAGCTGCGGAGCAGGTCGGGGCCGATGTTCCCGCCGATGACGTCAGCGCCCGACAGGATGGTCGCGAAGGCTTCCTGGGTCGCGTCCCGGGCGACCCAGGCGCCAAAAGTCGCCGCCGACGTTTGAGCCTTCAGGTCAATGAAGAGCAGGTTCGATTCGTATTTGATCGCGCTCGTCGTTCCGCCGGTGATCTGCGAATTGCCGTCGTAGGTGAAGCCGTCGCCGCTCAGGGTCAGGCGCGCCGAAGCGCCCTGCAGGACCAGGCTCGTCGACGACGCGGTCTCGATTTTCGCGCCCAGCAGGCTGGACAGGTGTGCGGCGTCCATGTCGCCCCTGATCTCGCCTTTGACGCTGGTGGAGGCGCCGGGCGTCGGCGCGACGGGGCCTTTGGGCCGAGGGCCGCCGATGAAGTCGGTGTACGAGATGTCGGCCAGCGACTTGCCGACCACGATTAGCACCTCCTGCACGATCGGATTCGGTTCAAGCTGGCCTGAGAAGACGTGCAAGTCGGAACCGACCTGGACAACCACATAGTCCTTTCCGGCGCTGAGTTGTGCGGCCGCGTAGGCGCGGGCGGCGGCGCCGTCGGATTGAGTCGCCTCGATGTAGTTGGCGGCCGTCGGCTGAACGGCTGACTTCCAGATTCGCTCGCCGGGTTCCCAGTCCATGATCCGCTCTGGGCCGCCGGCAGAGACGAAGAGGTCCCGGCCCGGGCCGCCGTACATATAGCGGCCGCCGCCAAGGACGTCGTCTCCGGCGCCTGCGTACACGTGGTCAGATCGGGCCATGTAGTCCGCGCCCGGCGAGCCGATCCACAGGATGCCGTCGCCGACGTCGTAGGCGAAGTCGTTGTAGATGCCCTTTCCGAAGACCACAGTTCGACCGCTCTTCGGGTCGGTCAGGGTGACCTGCCCAGCGGCGTCGTCGAAAGTCACGGTGAGGGGCGGGTTGCCCATTCCGGTGCCCATCAGCAGGTCGGAAAAGCCGTCATAGGCCAGCGCCTGCGCCGGTGTGATCGTGCTGAAATAATAGGTCGTCACGTCGCGTTCCGCTGCCGCTTAGGTTGTGGTTCCACCTAAGCGGTAATGCATGTCGATCGTGCAACTGAAATCGCGGGCGGCGCGATTTGGATTCGCTTTGCGAGCGGCCGGAGCCCGCCAGGGACGGGCGCCCTCGGTCGATCTTCAGTGCGTCGACAGCTTCTCGCGCTTCACGCGGATGCCGGCGGCCTCGCGGTCCCAGGTCTCCGCCGTGACCCCCTGCTTGCGCAACTCGACCTTCTGGATCTTGTTGGTCGGGGTCTTGGGCAACTCGGCCTCGACCCGCACGTAGCGCGGCACCATGAAGTGGGCCATCCGCGGGATCAGGAACTCGATCATCGCCTGCGGGTCGATGACGGAGCCCTCGCGCGGCGCGACGCAGACCATCACTTCCTGCTCGCCGCCTGGCAGGTCGACGCCGTAGGCCGCGACCTCGCGCACGTGCTCATAGGCGGAAACCTCGATCTCGATCTCCAGCGAGGACATGTTCTCGCCCCGACGGCGGATCGCATCCTTCTTGCGGTCGACGAAGTAGAACCGGCCCTCGGCGTCTCGCCAGAGCAGATCGCCGGTGTGGAACCAGCCGTTGCGCCAGGCCTCGGCCGTGGCGGCGGGATCGCCCAGATACTCCTTGAACAGCTCCCAGGGCCGGTCGCTGCGAATGATCAGTTCGCCGACCTCGCCGTGCGGAACCTCCTGGTCGAAGGCGTCGACGATGCGGCACTCGACTCCGGCGCGCGGCCGCCCGCAGCTGCGCATCACCGGCTCGTTCACCTCGGTAATGAGGGGAGAGGAGACCTCGGTCATGTTGAAACCTGAGACGTAGTCGAAGCCGAACCGCTTCGCGAGCGCGACCGTCTCCTCCGACACAGGCGACAGGGTGCAGATGCGCAGGGGGTTGTCGCTGTCGTCGGGCTTCGGCGGCTCCTTGTGCAGGAAGCTGGTCAGGGCGCCGATGAAGCCGCTGCAGGTGGTCGATCCGGTCTCGCGCACCAGGTCCCAGAACCGCCGCGTGTCGAAGGCCTCGAAAAGCGCGATGGAGCCGCCGCTGGCCAGGGCGGACATGATCGCGCTGATGCCGCCGACGTGGAACATCGGCAGGTTGACCAGCATGCGGTCGTTTGCGGTCATGTAGCCATAGGTGACCCGAGCCGTCGTCCATTCCTGGACGTACGAGGTCACCACCGCCTTCGAGGGGCCGGTCGTGCCTGAGGTGAAGATGATCACCGGCGTGTCCCAGGGCTGCGGTTGCGCCAGCGCCGCGGCGGAGGCGTCGCCGTCGAGCGCCGAGGGCGGCTCCAGCACCTGCGGCAGGTCCGTCGCGTTCGGGCCCGGCGCGGTGAGGATGACGCGTTCCAAGTGCGGCAGCTCCAGGCCGGCGATGCGCGGCGCCAGCTCCGGATGCATGACCGCGACCTTGGCTCCGGTCTTGTTGAGCGCGTGCTCCAGCAGCCGGCCACGGAAGCTGGTGTTGATCGGGGCGAGCGCCGCGCCGGCGTAGTTGGCGCCGAACCAGGCCCGGCAGAGGGCCGCCGAGTTGGGCGCCCAGGCCGCGACGATGTCGCCGGGCGCCACGCCCCGCGCCTGGAAGGCCGCTGCGGTCTTGAGCGCGATCTCGCGGGCCTGCGCCCAGGTCCATTCCTCGCCGGTTTCGAAGCGCAGGAACACCTTGTCCGGGGTGGCCGCCGCATGGCGGTCGATCAGGCGCGGGACCACGCAGTCCTCTGCGGTCGGGGCGGCTTTCGGATCGAACCATACGGGGTGGGACATCACGCTTCCTCCTGGCGGCCCGGGCCGCCTTGGGGCGGTCTCCACGGCCTCTGGCGATTGAGATACATCAAATCAGTTGCGAAATGAAAGTGATAATCGGGCGAGGTCGGGTGGTGGCGAATTCCAACTGGCAAATTGAAACTAAATGCGCCTATGATGGTGCAAACAGGGAAGGGAGACGCGCATGCCCGTCGAATTGGTGAACCGGGTCGAAAGCACCATCCAGCCGAACGAGCACCCCTACATGAACGGCGCCTGGACCCCTCAGCACGAGGAGTTCGATGGCACGGAACTGGAGGTGATCGGCCAGGTGCCGGCCGACATCGACGGGGTCTATGTGCGCAACACCGAGAACCCGGTGCACGAGCCGATCGGCCGCTATCACCCCTTCGACGGCGACGGGATGCTGCACGTCATGTCGTTCAGGGACGGCAAGGCGACCTATCGCAACCGCTTCGTCCGCACCAAGGGCTTCCAGGCCGAGGAGGAGGCGGGCCGGGCGCTCTGGGCGGGCCTGGCCGAGAACCCCGCCAAGTCCGAACGCCGCGGCTGGGGCGCGCATGGGGGTCTGAAGGACTCGTCCTCGACCGACGTCGTGGTCCACGCAGGCAAGATTCTCTCGACCTTCTACCAGTGCGGCGAGGGTTACCGCCTCGACCCCTACACGCTTGAGCAGGAAGGGACCGAGGGCTGGACGCCGATCGACGGCATCTCCGCCCACCCCAAGGTCGACGAGCACACCGGCGACCTCTTGTTCTTCAACTACTCCAAGCACGCGCCCTACATGCACTACGGCGTGGTCGGCCCGGACAACAAGCTCAAGCACTACGTGCCCGTGCCGCTGCCGGGCCCGCGGCTGCCGCACGACATGGCCTTCACCACCAACTATTCGATCCTGAACGACCTGCCGGTGTTCTGGGAGCCGGACCTGCTGCCCAAGAACCTGCACGTCGTCCGCTTCCACCGCGACATGCCCTCGCGCTTCGGCATCATCCCGCGCTACGGCAAGGCCGAGGACGTGAAATGGTTCGAGGCCGAGCCGACCTATGTCCTGCACTTCCTCAACGCCTATGAGGACGGCGACGAGGTCGTGCTCGACGGCTATTTCGAGGAGAACCCCGAGCCGAAGTCGTCCAACAGCGCCCCGCCCGGATACGAGCGGATGCTGGCCTTCCTCGACCAGAACGAATTGCGGCCCAAGCTGCATCGCTGGCGTTTCAACATGAAGACCGGCCAGACGGTCGAGCAACGCCTGGACGACCGCATCCTCGAATTCGGAATCATCAACAACCAGTACGCCGGCCTGCCATACCGCTACGGGTACAGCGCGGTCTCCAAGCCGGGGTGGTTCCTGTTTACCGGCCTGGTCAAGCACGACCTGAAGACGGGCGAGAGCTGGGCTGTCGACTTCGGCGACGAGCGCTACGGCAGCGAACCCGGCTTTGCTCCGCGCGTCGGGGCCAAGGACGAGGACGACGGCTACCTGGTGACCTTCATCACCGACATGGCCGCCGATCGCTCGGAATGCGTCGTCTACGACGCCAAGAAGCTGGCCGACGGCCCGGTCTGCCGCATCGTCCTGCCGGGCCGCATTTCCAGCGGCACCCACGCGACCTGGGGACAAGGGGAGGCCATCCGCGCTGCTCAGGGACTTTAGCGTTCCCCGCCGGTCCAGGCTCGGCCTGGACCGGCCGCCAGGGCTGAAAATGCGAACGGCGCCTGTGGTCACAGGCGCCGTTTTGCCGTGGGTTTATCGGGTGGGCTGCCTACCAGGTCTTGATCGGGCGCGTGGCCATCGGCGCCTTGTAGATATAGGGCGCAGGCTTGGCCGCGGCGTCCATCCGCGGGCTGGTGCGCAGGTCCCCGCTGCGGGCGGCGGCGGGCGCGGATTTGAAGTCGGCCTTGACGAAGAGGGCGGAGTCCTTGCCGCGACTGACGGCGCCCGTCTGTGCGACGGCTGCTCCGGCGACGGCCAAACCGACCGCGACTCCCAAGGCGACGATCTTCACGCGCCTACCTCCCATTTCAGCTGGGCCTTCTGACGAGGCCTCGATCTCCAGGCTGCACCGCTTTTCCGGTGGTGGCAAGCAATCAGGAGGCGAGAGCCTCTGCGGCCTCCTCGTCGGCGGCGCGGATGTAGGGGCGGACGGCGAAGGCCAGGGCGGCGACGCCGATCGGCAGGACCACGGCGGTGACCGCCGCCACGGCCTGACCGATCCGCTTGGGATCCTGCAGCCAGTGGTCGCTGATCAGGGCGACGGCCGTCGGTCCGACCGTGAAGGCGACGATATTGCCGATCAGCAGGTAGAGCGCGATGGCGCGGGCCCGGACGCGGTTGGGCGTCACGGCCTGGAACGAGACGGCGGGCAGGCCCTGGGTGAGGCCGAAGCCCAGGCACATGAAGGCCAGGAGGGCGGCGGCCAACTCGCCGCTGGCCACGAATGGCGCGGCCAGGGCGAAGGGGAAGGCGAAGATCGAGCCCAGCATGGCCACCCGCAGCACCGCGTCCTTGCGGCCCGCGGCGGCGAAGCGGTCGGTCATCAGCCCGCCGACCAGCACCCCGACCGTGCTGCCGACCAGCAGGATCGTCCCGTAGACCGCGCCCACCTTGCCGACCGGCCAGCCGTGCGCCCGCATCAGAAAGGCCGGCGCCCAGGTGAGGTAGGCTGCGATCGCCACGCCGATCAGCGAGTAGCCGGCCGACAGCAGGCCGAACACCAGCCACCGGCGGCGCAGATAGGGGCCGAGCGGGGCGGATGGAGCCGCGACCCCCGCGCCCTGCCGGGCCGGCTCGCGCAGGAACGCCATGGCGACCATCAGCACCGGGCCGGGCAGGCTGACCAGTACAAAGGCCGCCTGCCAGCTGCGCAGCTCGCCGACCACCGGCAGGACGAGGGGAGGGGCCGTGTTGGCCCACTCGATGACCGCCCCGCCGATGATCAGCGCCATGCCGACCCCGGCGATGGCCCCGATGGCGTAGACGCCCATCGCGCGTGCGCGCTTCTGCGGCGGGAACGAATCGGCGATCAGCGAATAGGCGGCCGGCGAAAGCCCCGCTTCGCCGATGCCGACGCCGACCCGGGCTGCGAACAGCGAGAGGAAGCTGCCGGCCATGCCGCAGGCCGCGGTCATGGCGCTCCAGACACCGACGCTGATGATGATCAGGTTGCGGCGCGATCCGCGGTCGGCCAGCCAGGCCAGGGGCACGCCCATCAGGGTATAGAACAGCGTGAAGGCCAGGCCGCTCAGCAGACTGAATTGGGTGTCGGTGATTCCCAGATCACGCCGCAGCGGTTCGACCAGCAGAGTCAGAATCTGGCGATCGACAAAACCGACCGCATAGGCCGCCATGAGCACCAGCACCGTGGCCCAGGCGCGGGAGGGGGCTGGCCAGGTCTCGGCGCCTGCGCCGACCGATACGCCCATGGTTTTCTGAAGCACGCCGTCGCCTCCCGGTTCGCGCCGTCTGTCGCGGCGTCAGGGCGCAAGGTTGGGCATTAAGTTGCGAAATGCAAGCTATTTGCATCGGCTTGCAAAAAGGGACTTGCTCACGAAAGTCTTTTAATGCAAGTCTCTAATCAAGGGCCTCGAAGCCCGTTGCAAAGGGGCGGCCGGTGGGCCGTCGAGAAGGGGGAACACGTGATGTCCAGGCATGCGCTCATTCTGCTGGCCGGCTGCGCCGCCGGCGCCCTGACAGCCGCGCCGCAGGCCCATGCCCAGGCCGCGCCCGGCGGCGAACGCAGCGTTGCGGTCGAGGAGGTGATCGTCACCGCCGACCGCCGTGAGCGCCGCCTCCAGGACGTGCCGACCGCCATCAGCGCCGTGACCGAGCAGGCGCTTGAACGCAGCCGGATCGTGGATCTCAGCTCGCTCGCCGGGACCGCCCCGTCCTTCTCGATGACCGAGAGCTCCTCGCTCGGCAAGGAGCTAAGCATTCGCGGCGTGACCAGCGTGCGGATTCTCGACGCCACCGCCGAACCCTCGGTCGGGATGTTCGTCGACGAAGTCTACCTGTCGCGCATGGGCTCGGCCTTCACCGACTTCTTCGACCTGGAGCGGGTCGAGGTGATCCGCGGGCCGCAGGGCGTGCTGCTCGGCAAGAACGTGGTCGGCGGCGCGATCAGCGTCATCACCGCCAAGCCGAAGTTCGATCCCGGCGGGTCGGCGACCATCTCCTTCGGCAACTACGACGCGGTCGTCGCCAAGGGCCACATCACCGGGCCCATCACCGATAACCTGGCCGCCCGCGCCGCCTTCCAGGTGCGCAACCGCTCGGGCTACAGCCGCAACGTCATCCGCGGCGAGGACATGGACAACCTGCAGTCCTATCAGGGCCGCGGCGAGCTGCTCTATCGCAACCCGGAGGCCGACCTCCAGGCGCTGCTGACCTTCGACTACGGGCGTGACGAGACCGATGGCTCGGCCCGCACCATGACCGACGACCCCTTCGCCGCCGGCGTCGGTGCGATCGCCGCCTGGCGTGCGGCCCGGAACCTCGGTCCGCGCGACGCCACCAGCCCGCAGCACGAATACACCCGCCGGATCACCCGCGGCGCCTCGCTGCGCGTCGACTGGGGCGTCTGGGACGGCGTCAAGCTGACCTCGATCACCGGTTACCGCTCGTCCAAGGGCGTGATGGGCTACAACCAGCTGGGCATCGGCTCGCCCCCCGGCCTGGCCGACACCTTCTATTCGACCAGCGAGCGGCCTGAGACGCTGAGCCAGGAACTGCGGCTGGTCTCCGACAATCCCGACAGCCGGTTCGACTGGATCGTCGGCGCCTTCCACCAGTCCGACGACGTGACCCGCTACGACTCCAATGTGGCGACCACCTACACGGCGATCCCGGCCCTCAGCGGCACCTTCCTTTACACCAACAAGGCCGACCTGAAGACCACGGCGGTGTTCGGGCAGATCGGATACAAGTTCACCGATCAGCTGAAGGCCACCGTCGGCCTGCGCTACACCAAGGACGACAAGAGCGGCACGCGCCTGGCCCAGTGCCTGGAAGACGGCGGCGACGGCCTTTGCGTCGCGGCGCTTGTCCTTGGCAAGGGCCAGTCCTTCACCGTCGACTACGGCAAGAAGTGGAACGCGATGACGCCGCAGGGCATCATCGAATACCGCCCGAACGACGACATCATGATCTATGCGAGCGTCGCCAAGGGCTTCAAGGGCGGCGGCTGGGACCACCTGCCGTCGACCGCCAAGGCGGCGGCCATCGGCTACAACCCCGAAAAGGCGACCAACTACGAGATCGGGGTGAAGTCGGACCTGTTCGATCGCCGCGTGCGCCTGAACCTGGCCGCCTTCAAGATGGACTACAAGGACCTGCAGTCCCAGCAGCTGGTCCTGGAATGCCTCTGCCTGATCACCAGCAACGCCGGTTCGGCCGAGATCAAGGGCCTGGAGGCCGAAGGCACCTGGCGCGTCACCGACGCCCTGACGCTGACCGGCTCCGGGTCGTGGCTGGACGCCAAGTACTCGAACTTCGTCGATGGCGCCGGGGTGGTGTTCACCGGCAACCACATCCAGCGCTCGCCGGAATACAAGTTCGATCTGGGCGTGAACTACGAGTTCGGCATCGGCTCCTGGGACCGCGCCTTCAGCCTGCAGGCCAACTACACCAAGCAGGGCAAGAGCTACTGGACCCCGGCCAACACCTTCTTCCAGAAGCCGTTCGGCCTCCTGGACGCTTCGCTGCGGGTTCAGCCGCCCGGCGCGGCCTGGTCGGTCACGGTGTGGGGCAAGAACCTCACCGACGAGCTCTATGCGGTCGCGGCCCAGACCTTCTTCGGCGACCTGATGAACTACTACGGCCCGCCGAAGACCTACGGCGTCGATCTCAAGTACGAGTTCTGACCATCCCCGACCGGCGGCGCGGGGGCGCCGCCGGGACCGTCCCCACAGACGGCGGGCCGGCCCGGCGACGGGCCGGCTTTCGCCGTGTCACCCTTGGTCTTGCGGCCCGGACGTGGGACGGTGCGCGAAAGCCGCAAAGGCGCATGACGAGGGAGAGGGATAATGGGGCCGTTCAAGCTGCTGATCGACGGCGCGCTGGTCGATGGCGACAGCACGATGGAGGTGCTGAACCCGGCGACCGAGGCGGTGCTGGCCACCTGTCCGCGCGCTTCCAAGGCTCAGCTCGACCAGGCGGTCGCTGCGGCCAAGGCGGCGTTCCCGGCCTGGGCGGCCAAGCCGATCGAGGAGCGCCGCGCGGCCCTGCTGGCCATGGCCGACGCCATCCAGGGCGCAGCGCCCGAGCTGGCCCGCATTCTGACCCAGGAGCAGGGTAAGCCGCTGCAGGACGCCACCGGCGAGGTCTATGGCGCGGCGGCCTTCTTCCGCTACTTCGCGACCCTCGACATTCCGACCAAGGTCATCGACGACAGCCCGGCCCGCAGGGTCGAACTGCGCCGCCGTCCGCTGGGCGTCATCGGCGCGATCGTGCCGTGGAACTTCCCGCTGATCCTGATGGCCTTCAAGGTCCCGGCCGCCTTGCTGGCCGGCAACACCGTGGTGCTGAAACCGGCCGGGACGACCCCGCTCTCGACCCTGAAGATCGCCGAGCTGGTCAAGGACCTGCTGCCGCCCGGCGTGCTCAACGTCATCGCCGACGCCAACGACCTCGGCGGCGAGATCACCAAGCATCCCGACATCCGCAAGATCTCCTTCACCGGCTCGACCGAGACCGGCAAGCGGGTGATGGCCGGGGCCGCCGAGGCCCTGAAGCGGATCACCCTGGAACTCGGCGGCAACGACGCCGGCATCTTGCTGGGCGACGTCGATCCGGCCGCCACCGCGCCCAAGATCTTCGGCGCGGCGTTCCAGAACTCCGGCCAGGTCTGCATCGCCATGAAGCGGGTCTATGTGCACGAAAGCATCTACGACGCCATGTGCGACGAACTCGCCAAGCTGGCGCAGGCCGCCGTGGTCGGCGACGGGCTGGAGCAGGGGACCCAGTTCGGCCCGCTGCAGAATAAGGCCCAGTATGACAAGGTGCGCGGCTACATCGAGGACGGCCGCCGCGACGGCAGGATCATCGCCGGCGGCGAGGCGAGCGAGGGCAAGGGCTACTTCATCCGCCCGACCATCGTGCGCGACATCGTCGACGGCTCGCCCCTGGTCGACGAGGAGCAGTTCGGACCGGTCCTGCCGCTGATCAAGTTTTCCGATCCCGAGGATGCGCTACGCCGCGCCAACGCCTCGGAGGTCGGGCTGGGCGGCTCGATCTGGTCGTCGGACCTCGACAAGGCCTACGACCTGGCCACCCGCATGGACACCGGCACGGTGTGGATCAACAAGCACGCCGAACTCGCGCCCAACATCCCGTTCGCCGGGGCGAAGTTTTCCGGGCTCGGGACGGAACTCGGCGAGGAAGGCCTGCTCGAGTTCACCCAGTCGCACGTGATCAACATGGCGCGCTGAGCGGCCCCTTGCCTGGCCGTCGCGGCGCGGCGGCCAGGTCGTCCAGGGTCAAGCTGGGGCGTACCGCCTCCGCCGGATGGCCAGGCCCGTCAGGCCGAATCCGGTGATCATCATGGCCCAGGTCGCCGGCTCGGGAATCGCGGAGATCGTGATCGTCTGCGGCTTGAGCCAGAGCTCGTAGTCGCCTCCATTGATCTCGAACTCGATCTCGTCGGTCAGGGGTTGTGTTCCCGTGAGATGTCCCGGGCTCCAGGGCGACGAAAGCCGTAGGCCCATCCCGTCGACCCAGATGCTTCCATCCTCGCCGTTCCAGGGGACGTAGAGGTTTGAGGAGAAGGTGAAGTACAAATACTGGAGGGGATCGGACGGCGCGCCGGCGTCCAGCCAGAAGTGGCCGTTGGGCGGCGTGGTCGATCCGCCAAGGTTGATGCCGCCCATGTTGAATTCCGGACCCCAGATGGAGTTTCCAGAGTAGAAGACCTTGCCGTCCGGATCCCAATTCGACGCGTCGCCGCTGAATTTGAAGCTCAGCGAGAACGCTTCATTGCGAACGGGCGGCAGCGGATTGCAGCGGATCGTGTCCTGACAGGCGTCGGTCATGCTGCTGTAGCCCTTGCCCGTGATGGTCACGAGGTAGGTGGACGCGTCGGCCGAAGCCGCGCCGGCAAGCGTAACGGCGGCTGCGGCCGCTCCGATGAACGTCTTCACAAGACTCTCCCCAAGGTGGTGAATTAACCAAGGCGCTCGACGCCTGGATGTCAACTCGACCCTTGAGGGGCTTGGGAAGATTTCATCGATCGGACCTGCGCCTGGGCGGCTTCAGCCGCCGCGCGCGCGGCCCAGGCCCGTAACCTTGGCGATGTCGGCGCGCTGCCGGGAATAGGCGAGGGCGGTCATGGGATAGCCCACCGGCAGGCCCCATTTCTCGCGATAGGCCTGCGGCGAGAGACCCAAGCTGGTCAGGTGACGTTTGAGCGCCACGTACTTCTTGCCGTTCTCGAACGAGATCAGGAAGTCGCGATGGATCGACTGTTTGATCTGGGCCGGGGTCGGCAGGTCCGCGGCCGCGGACTCTTCGCGGCCCAGGGCGGCGAGTTCACGATGGACGGCTTCGATCAGCGACGGCAACGTGGCTGGCTGCACAGGGTTCCGGGACACGAAGGCGGCGACGATCCGCACGGTCGCGGCGCGCGGGTCGGAGGTCTTGTTCGGCATTTGGACGCGCCCTTACAGGTCTTCGTGTTTCGGGAGTGGAGCGTAGGTCCCGGCCTTGGCGGTCGGCGCCGCCTTGGGCCGGGACCATGGCGTTGCTATCCGAAGACTCGTGAGACGAGCTGGGGGCTGCGAGTCTCGGTTCATAAGCAAACACCGAATATATTCGGGCACATACGCTAAGGTTGCGCAAGAGATCGCAGCTCTCAGTTTCGATGTTTACGTACTATTTGCTCAATTGAAACTGAGCAATTCGCGTAATCGTATCGGGTGAGGCGCGGCGTTCGGCGACAAAGCCGTCGGCGCACCAGATTTCGACTCGATAACCTTGCGCAGCATAGACGCCCGCCGCCGCGTAGGCGGCCTGCTGATCTTCGCATTCGCAGGTCACGCGCGCGAACGGCTCGCCGAGGTGATTGAGCGGGAGAAGATGGTAGGTGGTGGGAATTTGCGCCGCCTTTGCTGTGCTCGTGGCGGCGCGTCAGGCTGCGCCCTGGGGCGTGCGCGCGGCGATCGCGGCGATGGTCTCGACTAGTTCCTCGCGGTTGATCGGCTTGGCGAGATAGCCGCTGGCCCCGGCGCTCATCGCCGCGGCGCGATGAGTCTCCGAGACGTTGGCGGTCAGCATGATGACCGGGGTGGCCGCTCGTCCGTCGCGCTCCAGCACCCGGATGGCCTCGGTGGCCGCCAGCCCGTCCATCACCGGCATTTGCATGTCCATCAGCACGGCGGCGAAATCTCCGGTCTGGAAAAGGTCCAGGGCCTGCTGCCCATCGGCCGCCTCGACCACCTCCACGCCCATGGGGTCGAGGATCATCCGCACGACCAGCCGGTTCACGGGGTGGTCCTCGGCCAGCAGGACCCGCAGGCCCAGGGCCTCGTCCAGGCCGAGCGCGGCCATCGCGCCGGCGTCGGCGCCCGCCGACTCCAGGGTCGCGGCGGGCAGGCGGAAGCTCGCGGTGAACCGACTGCCCCGTCCCGGCGTCGACTCCGCCCCTATGGCGCCGCCCATGGCCTCGACGATGCCTTTGCAGATCGACAGCCCCAGGCCGGTGCCGCCGTAGCGGCGGGTGATGGAGGTGTCGGCCTGCGAGAAGCGGTCGAACAGCTTCTCGGTCAGGGCCGGATCGAAGCCGGGCCCGGTGTCGGCCACCGTGATGGTCAGGTCGTGATCAGGGCCGCGGGCGCAGGCCTCGACCTGCACGGCGACCTCGCCCTGGGAGGTGAACTTGACGGCGTTGGACACCAGATTGGTCACCACCTGGGCGATGCGCACCGCATCGCCGGCGACGGCGCAGTCGGCGGCCTCGCCGATCGTCACCCTGAGCCCGACACCCTTCTCGCGCGCCTTGGCCCGGAAAAGCTCGACCGCGCCCTCGATCACGGGGCGGAGCTGGAACGGCGCGCACTCGATCTGCATGGCGCCCGCCTCGAGCTTGGCGACGTCGAGCACGTCCGACAGCAGCCGCTCGACGGTCTTGGCCGAGACGGTGATCAGGTCGACCATCTCGCGCTGATAGGCGTCCAGCGCCGTGACCGACAGCGCCCCGGCCACGCCGATCACGCCGTTGAGGGGCGTGCGGATCTCATGGCTGATATTGCCCAGGAAGTCGGACTTTTCGCGGCTGGCGGCCTCGGCTCCGCGCTGGGCCTCGACCAGTCGTTCCAGCGCGCTGTTGAAATCGTCCTTCAGCTGCCGGTACTCGGGCGAGACGTCGTCCTCGACGCGGGCGGTCAGGTCGCCGGCCGCGACCTGGGCCAGGACGCCGGCGAGGGCGCGGACCACGGCCGTCTGGTTCTGCTCTGCGACAAGGCGCGCCATCTCTTCCCGGCGGCGGCGTTCCTCCAGCGCGTCGAGATAGATGGAAATAGCCAGTTCCATGTCGAGGAAGACGGCCTTCAACAGGCTGGTCACGCCGTCCACGTCCGCGGCGTCGCGGTCGGCCAGGCCCGCGCGAAGCAGTTGCTCCGTCACCAGCGAGTAGGCGCCGATGTACCACTGCGGCGGCAGGCCCAGGCGCGCATGGGTCTCGCCCACCGCGCGCACGCCGCGGACATAGGCCGCATCGAACTGGGCCGCGGACAGGATCTTCCAGTGCTCGGCCTGGCGCTGCTTGGCGTGCTGTACGACCTGGGGCGTGGAGAAGAACTGTTGGGTGGCGGGAAAGCCCTCGGCGCGCCGATAGAACTCCGCCAGGGCCGGCTCGATGTGCGCGTCGATCAACGGGCGCATCCGGCGCAGGGCCTCGCGTGCGGGTGCGTCGGCGAGGCCGGCGAATTCCAGGCGTTCTGCGAGCTTGCCGGCTTCCCCCGCGCTGGCGTCTGGCGGCATCGGTCAGACCTCGACGCCGACGATGGTGATCGCGGTGCAGACCCCGTCCTGGCGGATCGGCGAGCAGGACACCTTCAGCCGCGTCGCGCCGCGGTCTTTAAGCATCAGACTGAACACCCCCACGAATCGAGGGCTTGCCCCGGACAGCACGGCGGCCAGGGCCGCGGCGGTTTCCGCGCGGTCCGCCTCGACGACGATGTCGATCAGCCGGGTCAGGCTGAGTTCCGTGGCCGAAAAGCCCAGCAGGCCTTGCAGGAACGCGTTGGAGTCCTCGATGAAGCCTGTCGGGCCGACGCGCAGGGTGGCGATCTCGCAGAGCTCGTTGATCGCATCCAGCTCCGCGCGCCAGTGTCCGGCCAGCCGCCGCAGCTCGCGGATCTCGGTGTCCTGCGTGAAGGTGTAGGCGACGCCGCCGCGAAAAGGGAAGGCGCAGACGCTGTAGGTGCGGCCCGAGCCGGTCACGCCGGTCATCTCGAATCGGACCGGCTCGGAGGTTCGCAGCGCCCGCCGCAGCCACGACACGACGACCACCATGCCTTCGTTGCGCTGGGCGAGCGCCTCGAAGTCGAGGGCCAGCGCCGCGTCCATGTCCAGGCCCATATTGGCTGCGGCCACGGAGTTCAGCGCCCGGACGCGCAAGTCGGCGTCCAGCCAGACGAAGCCTTCCTGCATATGCGCGGACAGCGTCGAGACGCCGTCCAGTCCCTGGTCCAATTCGAACGCGGTTTCGGCCGCGTCATCGCGCGCCCGCAACTTGAAGTATTCGGCCGCCGACATGAGCACCACTCGCGGTCGGCCGTGATGTGTCACAAGGACTGGATACTGCATGGCAATATCCTGCCAATGGCCAAAATTTCGACTGATCTCGGCGGCTGTAATCTTCGTGCCGGAAAGATCGAATTGTTTTGGCATCAAGCTCCTTGAGTCCGCGAGCGTGCGGCATGTGAAGAGATGATGGAGCCCAGGTTTGCTTTTGTCAAGGCTCACTTTGCACAAATTTCACCAAAGTGAGATGTGGTGCACAGGTTACGTAGAATAGATATTACGTAAATTGCGCATAGCATTGTTCGATGAGCAAGTCGGTCGCGTCGTCGGCGGGATTGAGCTCACGGGTCTGCTCTCGACAGGCGGAGCGAACGGGCGGCCAGCACCTCGCTTATCGCCCGGGCCAGGTCGCCCACCACTCCGGAGGGCTCACGCGCATAGATGGTTGTGGCCATGGCGGGTTCGCGGCCGAAAAGAGGGCAGGCGCGCAGCCTGCGGTCCAGGGCTGCGGCGCGCGGCAGCAGCGAGACGCCCAGGCCGGACTCGACGGCGATGAGCACGCTCTCCAGGCTGCTGCCCGAGAAGGCGACGTACCAGCGTCGCTGAAGCTGCTCGATGCGCTCGAACATGGCGTCGCGATAGAGGCCGCCCGGCGGAAACGTCACCAGGGGCAGGGGATCGGGCCAGGGGCGCGCTGTCCTGGCTTCGAACCAGCCGATCGGCTCGGGAAAGCTTGCGACGTGGCCCGGCGCCGGCGCCAGCTCCTTGACCACGACGATGTCCAGGTCGCCGGCGTAGAATCGGCTGTTCAGGTCGCGGCTGAGCCCCGCGACAACGTCTATGCGCACCTCGCGCCGTGGGCCGGCGACCTGGGCGAACACCTGAGCCATCTCGCGGGTGACGAGATCTTCGGGCAGGCCGATGCGGACCGCCGTCGCGCCGGCCGGATCCGAAAGCGCCGCCTGCGCCTCGGCCTCCAGCGCCAGGATGCGGCGCGCGTAGCCCAGCAGTCGCTCGCCCGCCGCGGTCGGACGAGCCGGGCGGGCGGACCGCGAAATCAGTTCGTGGCCAAGCGTCTCCTCCAGGCGGCCGAGCTGCTGGCTGACCGTCGACTGGGTGGTGTTCAGCCGCTGGGCCGAGCGGGTGAAGCTGCCCGTCTCCACGATGGTGACGAAGGCGCGGAGGAGGCGCGTGTCGAGCATCATTCATTCAGTATCGTAATGAATATCATCGGTACATCTAATTTGAGAATGAGCGACGCATTGTCTATGCCTGCTTCCAAGCGTTTGGGAGTGCTCATGAGATATCTGGCCGTAGCTGCGCTCGCCCTGTCCTTCGGCGCCGCCCAGGCGGGCGCGCGTGAACAGGCCGACGTCCTGGTGCGTCACGCGACGGTCGTCGATGTCGAGCACGGCCGGCTCATCAAGGATCAGGCCGTGGCGACTCGCGGCGACCGGATCGTCGCGGTCGGGCGCGACGCCGAAGTCGCCAAGGCCTGGCGGGCCAAGGCGACGATCCAGGCGGGCGGCAAGTTCCTGATCCCCGGCCTCTGGGACATGCACGTCCACTTCGGCGGCGGCCCGGCGCTGATCGCCGAGAACCAGGCTCTGCTGCCGCTTTATGTCGCCAATGGGATCACCACGGTCCGCGACGCCTCGGGCGACCTTCCCGACGACGTCCTGGCCTGGCGCGGCCAGATTGCGAAGGGAACGCTCCAGGGCCCGACCCTGCTCAGCTCGGGGCCCAAGATCGAAGGCATAAAGCCGGTCTGGAAGGGCACGCTTGAGGTCGGCTCGGAAGCCGACGTGGACAAGGCGGTCGCCCATCTGCAGGAGGTCGGCGTCGACTTCGTGAAGATCACCGACAGCACGTTGAAGCCGGATCTGTTTCTCTATTCGCTCTCTCGGGCCAGATCGGTGGGTCTGAAAACATCGGGCCACATCCCCATGGCCCTGACCGTCAAGCAGGCGATGGACGCCGGCCTCAGCTCGATCGAGCACCTGGACTACGCCTTCCGCGCCGGATCGAAGGTTGAGGAAGCGGTGGTCGCCGACTTCGCTGCGGGTCGCATCGACCGCGCCGAGGCCTCCCGGCGTCTGGACGCGGGCTTCGATCGCGAGACCGCCATGGCCGTCTATCGCGACATGGCCCGTCGCGGCGTCTTCGTGACGCCGACCCTCAACGGGACTCGCATCCTGTCCTATCTCGACCAGGACAAGCACGCGGACGACGCCAACCTCGCCTATGTCGGCCCCAGGCTTCGCGAGACCTATCAATGGCGCATCGGCCGGATCGCGGGCGAGGCGCCGTCGGCGGCCGCGTTCCGTCACGCCCATTTCGAGCGCGTCGCGACGATCATCCCCATGCTGCAGGAGGCCGGCGTCACCATCATGGCCGGCACCGACGCCGGCTTCCTGAACTCGTTCAACTATCCGGGCTTTGGCCTGCACGACGAGTTGGCGCTTTATGTAAAGCTCGGCCTGACCCCGCAGCAGGCCCTGGCCTCGGCCACCCGCGCCGGCCCGGCCTGGTTCGGCAAGCTCGACCGCTACGGCTCGGTGGAGACAGGCAAGGCCGCCGACCTGGTGCTGCTCGACGCCGATCCGCTGGCCGACATCGGGGCGACCCGTGCGATCCGCACCGTCGTCCTGCGCGGATCGGTCTACGACCGCCCGGCCCTCGACAAGCTGCTCGGCGACGCGCGCGCCCGGGTCGCCAGGTGGAACGCAGAGGCCGCCGCCCACTGAGGGCGGCCTAGTACCCCTCGCAGAGATCCTTCCAGCGCGCGTCCAGGGCGTCGGAACCGTCGACTTCCTCGATCAGGGTCTGGCCTTGGAAGTAGATAAAGCGCTCCGGGCCGTCGAAGGAATCCTGTTCCTCGTCGACATCGGCCAGGCCGCAGACCGCCGGGTCTTGCCCGACCCAATTGACGGCGACCTTGCCGAAGGAAATCGAGTCCGCGGTCGGGAAGTGCGTCTCCACCGCGGCCTTGGCGGCGGTGAGCGCCCCCGCCTGGTCGGCGCTGTCGGCGCGCGCCTGCGTGCTGAGGTCGGGGACCAGGAAGCGGAAGGCCAGCCCTGCAGCGACCAGGACGCAGAAGCCGACCGCCGCGCCGATGAGCGCGGGCTTCCGATAGTCGCCCAACGGACGCGCCTTCATGTCGCTCGACGCTCCGGAGCGCGCCGCGGCGCGGGCGAGACTTCTCCACGCGAGGCGGCCGCCATCTGCGCTGCGCTCAGGCCCCAGTCCGCATAGCGCAAACCTCCGGCCCCGATGGCGGGCGACGCGCCGGCGATTGAAAAGGCGGACAGCAGGCTGACCCGCAGCTTGGGCGATGGCAAGGCGACCTCCGAGGGTTCGGCCGAGGTTGGCGCCCGAGGTTGAGTATAGTCTTAAGGTTGTGCCGGGATCCTTGTCTTCAGCCTTTCGATGAGGTGATCGCCGACCCGCATGGCGTTCGCGACCGTGGTCAGGGTCGGGTTCACCGCGTTCGCCGAGACGAAGAAGCTGGTGTCGACCACATAGAGGTTGTCCAGTTCGTGCGCCTTGCAGTCGGCGTCCAGCGCGGATGTGGTGGGATCGGCGCCGAACCGCACCGTGCCGCACTGGTGGGCGGTGCCGTAGAGCGGCAGCAGAGAGTCGAACTGGAAGTGATGCTGAGAGATCGGATGGGCGTGGTCGACGAAGCCGTCCAGCGATTCCTTGAGCGTGCGCACCAGCCGCTCGTGCCCGTCGAGATTGCCGAACACGTAGTCCAATTCGATGCGTCCGCCGGTCCCCAGCCTGATGCGGTTGTCGGGGCGCGGCAGATCTTCCGAGATCACCAGCATCGAGAGCATGCGTGACGCCGCCGCGCCCGATAGCGCATCGGGCACCAACGCCGGCGGCAGCCATTCCTCGACCTGGCCTTCCAGGGTCTGGCCGGACATGTATTCCAGCAATTGGATGTGCCCCATGGGGAAGTCGTATCCGCCGCGGGGGTCGTCCCAGTAGAAGTCGTTGACCGCCAGGGTCTTGGGAAAGGTGATCTGCTGGTGGTCGGCGGTCAGCGAGATCATGGCCGTCGAGTTGTGGAACATGTAGTTGCGCCCGACCTGGTCCGACCCGTTGGCCAGCCCGTTGGGGTGCGCCCCGTTGGCCGACGCGAGCAGGATCAGCGCCGTATTCACCGCCCCGGCCGCCAGCACGACGATGTCGCCGGCCCAACGTTCCTCCCCCTGCGGCGATTCGCAGACCACGTCGGTGACGGTGCGGCCAGGGCCGTCGGTCTCCAGCCGCAGAACCTTGCGGCCGGTCAGCAGGGTGACGTTGGGCAGGTCCATCAGCGGCTCGACCGCCAGGGTGCGCGCGTCGCACTTGGCTTTGAGCAGGCAGGGATAGCCGCCGCAGGTCTTGCACTTGATGCAGGTCGAGGTGACTGGGCGGTCCTGGTCGAGCTTTACCCCGATTGGCAGGGAGAAGGGCCTCCAGCCCTGGGTCTCCCAGTGCCCCTTCAGCGCCGCCACGCCTGGATCGTGGTGGACAGGCGGGAAGAGGTAGGGCGGCTCGTCGCCGGTCTCGGTCGGGTCCTCGCCGCGCAGGCCGTGGACCTGCCACAGTCGCTCGGCCTCGTCATAGTATGGCGCGAGGTCGGAAAGGCCGATGGGCCAGGCGGGGGAGACGCCGCCGGCGTGCTGCACCTCAGTGAAGTCGCGCCGACGCATGCGCATCAGCGCTGCGCCGTAGAAGGTGGTGTTGCCGCCGACCCAATAGTGGGTGTTGGGGGTAAAGGCGCGGCCCTCGCGGTCGTACCATCGCTCCTGGGTGCGGTAGCGCCGCTCGATGAAGACCGCCTTGGGACTCCAGTTCTCGGCCTCCCGCGGCAGGTGCTCGCCGCGCTCGAGGATCAGAATCGACTTTCCCGTTGGCGCCAAGCGCTGGGCGAGGGTGGCGCCGCCGGCTCCCGATCCGATGACGACGATATCGAAGCGTGTCGTCATTGCCGGCGCTCTCCTATTCGGCGCTGAGGTGATAGCGCGCCGATCCTCTCATCAGGATCGCGCGGACCAGGCCCTGGGGCATATACTGCAGCAGCCCTGCGGCGACGGCGTTCCACCAGCCCGGAACCGCCACCACCTGGCCACGGTCGTTGGCGCGCAGGGCGGCCTCGGCCACCTGTTCTGCGGTCTGGAACAGCCGCCGCGGCGCTTGCGCCATCACCGCGTCGGTGCCGTTGGCGTGAGCGAACTCGGTTTGGGTGAAGCCGGGGCAGACGGCGGTGACCCGTATCCCTTCGGCCCGGTGCTCGGCGTCCAGGGCTTGGCTGAACTTGATCGTCAGGCTCTTGGCGCCTGGATAGAGGCTATGCCCCGCCACGCCGGGAGCGAAGCCGGCGAGAGACGCGATGTTGATGATCCTTCCCCAGCGCCGCCGCCGCATCCCGGGCAGCACCAGATGAGTGAGGCCGCAAGCGTTGACCACAAGAGTCATCAGGAAGTCGCGCTGGCGGCTCCAGGGCACGTCGGCGAAGCTCTGGGCGATAGAGAAGCCGGCGCTGTTGACCAGCACGTCGACCTCCCGGCCGGTGGCGCCGATCTGCGCGACGATGGTCTCGCAGGCGTCGAACGCGGCCAGATCGGCGGGGACGGTGAGGGCTTCAATGCCGTGCTGGGCGTGGAGTTCGGCGGCCAGGGCCTCGAGCCGGTCCGTCCGGCGAGCGCTGAGCGCCAGGTCGTAGCCTCGCGCCGCGAGGGTCCTGGCCACAGCCATGCCAATGCCGGACGAGGCGCCGGTGACCAACGCCAAGCGTCTATTCGGGGAGACTTCGACCTGATCCATGCCCGCTCCGTAGGAGGCATCATGCGAGCGGCGGAGTGACCGTGTCCACCGGTCATGTCGCGGCCGGCCAGAGGCCGTTCCTCTTCGCCGGCGACAGCGCGCGCAGGAAGATCACGGCGTCGAAGGCCTCTCGGCCGACGCCTTGCGCTCGTCGGGCCTGCGCCGCTAGCTGATTGAAGAAATTTGGAGGCCTGACCGAGAATCGAACTCGGGTGCACGGATTTGCAGTCCGCTGCGTCACCACTCCGCCATCAGGCCGCCGCCGGTCGAACCGGGGAGGGCGGATCGCTAACAGAACGGACCGCCCGCCGCAATCCTCTCTCATGGGCCGATTGCCTTCACGTTAAGGGCGGACCTATAAGCGCGCCATCGTTTCGCTTTTCTGCGTCTGCCCCGTCGAGGAAACATGGCCGCCGATTTCGCCGCCGCCCGGCTCAACATGGTCGAGAGCCAAGTGCGCACCAACGACGTGACGGACGTGCGCCTGCACGACGCCATGCGCGCCATTCCGCGCGAATCGCTGGCGCCGGCCGACAAGGCCTTCCAGGCCTATGCCGACACCGATGTCGAATATGCGCCGGGCCGGTTCCTGCTGCGTCCGCGCGAGGTCTCCAAGCTGCTGCAGGCGCTGAAGCCGGTCGAAGGCGAGAAGGCCCTGGCGATCGCAGCGCCTTACGCCGCCGCTGTGCTGGAGGCCGTCGGCCTGCCGGTCGTTCGCTTCGACGGCGAGGACCTGAAGGCCGTCCCGGGCGAGGGCTACGATCTGATCGTGGTCGAAGGCGCCGTCACCCGCGCGCCCCAGGCCTGGCTCGACGCCTTGTCGCCGAACGGCCGGCTGGGCGTGATCGAGCGCGAAGGCCCGACCGCCAAGGCGGTGATCTATGTCCGCGCCGAGGACGGCTTCGGCCGCCGGGTGCTGTTCGACGCCATGGCTCCGGTGCTGCCGGGCTTCGAGCCGCAGGTCGGCTTCGCCTTCTGAGACGGCCCTGGCGGTGTTCGCCAAGACTGGCGGCGCCGCTGCGTCACCCCCGTCCCGGACCGCGCAGATGAAACATCGGCGAAACCTTCGAGTGAAAAAAGCTTAAGGTCGCGCCCTCTAGTCCCGCGTCCATTAGCCGGTCATATAGGGCCGGGTTCTCTTCGCCGTTTCGGGGATAAGCATGTTCAATAGTCGTCGCGGAGGTTTGTTGGCCGCGGTCTACGGCGCTGGTCTTGCGCTCGGGCTCGCCGCGCCGGCTTCCGCTGAAACCCTGGCCGAGGCCATCGCGCTCGCCTACGACTCGAACCCGACCCTGCAGGCTCAGCGCGCCACCCAGCGCGCCCTCGACGAGAACTGGGTGCAGGCCCGCGCCGGCTACCGTCCGACGGTGACCGCCCAGGGCCGGTTCAGTTATTCCAAGGAGAACGTTCCCGGCGGCGTGCGCGTGTTCGGCGTGCTGTCGCCGACCCTGAAGAACGAGACCGAGACCAACGCCTATAGCGCCACCCTCCAGCTCAGCCAGCCGATCTGGACCGGCGGGCGCGTCGCCTCGGCGGTTTCCGCGGCGGAGGCCGACATTCTGGCCGGCCGCGAAGCGCTGCGCCGGGTCGAGGCGACGGTGATGCAGGGCGTCATCCAGGCCTATGCCGACGTGCGTCGCGACCAGGAGGGCCTGCGCATCCGCGAGGAGAACGTCCGCGTCCTCCAGCGTCAGCTCGACGAATCGAACGCCCGCTTCGACGTGGGCGAGATCACCCGTACGGACGTGGCCCAGTCGCAGGCGCGTCTCGCCGCAGCCCAGGCCCAGTTGACCCAGGCCCAGGCTCAGCTCGCCGCCAGCCGCGCCAGCTACGCCGCCGTGGTGGGGCAGAACCCCGGCGACCTGGCGCCCGAGCCCGATCTCGCGCCGCTGCTGCCGGCCGACGTGGCTCAGGCCTACGAGGCCGCCGAAATCGACAATCCGCAGATCCGCCAGGCCGAATACACCCAGCAGGGCAGCCGTGCGCGACTGGCGGCGGCCCGGGCCGAGCGTATGCCGAACCTCAGCCTGAGCGGGGCGGTGACCAACAGCGGGCCGGCCGACCCGTACGATCGCGACATGTTCGGCCGCGGCGTCACCGCCGGGGCGACCCTCACGGTTCCGCTGTTCACCGGGGGCCTCACCTCTTCACGCGTCCGCGCGGCCGAGGAGCGGCACAACGCCGACCGCATCGGCATCGAGGTGGCGCGCCGCTCGGTGATGCAGAGCCTGACCCAGTCCTGGAACCAGCACATCGCCAGCAAGGCCAACATCGTCTCGACCGAGCAGCAGGTGAAGGCCGCGCGAATCGCCGCCGAAGGCACGCGCCAGGAGCAGCAGGTCGGCCTGCGCACAACCCTCGACGTGCTGAACGCCGAGCAGGAACTGCGGCAGGCGGAATTGTCGCAGGTCAGCGCCCAGCGCGATGAGTTCGTGGCCGCGGCCCTGGTGCTGGTGCAGATGGGCCGTATGGAAGGTCCCATGCTGAACCCCAGCGTCACCCGCTACGATCCGACCACCAACTTCAAGAAGAACCGCGTCACCTGGGGTTGGGTGCCCTGGGAAGAACCGCTCGCGATTGTCGACGGCGCGCTCGCCCCCAAGACCGTCGAGAAGCCGGTCAAGGGCGCGGCCCCGGCCTCGAAGTAAGGTTAAGTTTCCGGGCGCCGTTTCGCCTCATACGCGAATAGGCGCTTGCGCCGACAACGGAATTTGCAGGATCATCCCGTCGCGTCGGATCCGACGCGACGGATTCTCTCTACGCACCAGCGGCGGCCTCCATATGTCCGAACAGACCTCGCAAGAACCGACGATGGAGGAGATCCTCGCCTCCATTCGGCGCATCATCTCGGAAGATGACGCGCCGGCGGACGGCGCAGCGGCCGCCGAGGCCGAGCCCGAACCCGAGCAGGCGGCCGCGCCGGCCTTCACGCCCGAGCCGGAACCCGAGCCCGAGGCGGCCGAGGACGACGGCGCGCTGGAACTGACCGAGCGTATCGAGACGCTCGGCGACCTCGACGTCTACACCCCGTCGGTGGCCGAGGAGCCCGAGGCTCCCGCGCCGGCCTACGAGCCGCCTCCCGCCTATGATCCGCCGCCTGTCGAGCCTGGCGAGGGCCTAGTCGGCGCGGTCGCGGCGACCGCTGCGGCCTCGGCCTTCGGCCAGCTCTCGGCGGCGATCCAGATGCCGGCCGACGGCCGTACGCTCGAAGACGTGGTCCGCGAGCTGCTCCGTCCGCTGCTGAAGCAGTGGCTGGACGACAACCTGCCGGCCATCGTCCAGGCGACGGTCGACAAGGAAGTCGAACGCATCGCCCGCGGCCGAGTACGCTGATCGCGGGCCGCGCCGCCATGTAGCAGGGCGCGCGTCCGCACCTACATTCCGTCGAGCCGGCGCGGTCGCCCCGCGCCGGCTCGAATTGATTCCGGCGCTTCCACGCCGATAGCCGAACCGCTATGCAGCCCCGACATGCTTGAAAAGACCTTCGACCCCAAGTCCGCCGAACCGCGCCTCTACGCCGCCTGGGAATCCTCGGGCGCCTTCGCGCCGTCGTCCGACCCGGCCGCCGAGACGTTCTCGATCGTCATCCCGCCGCCGAACGTGACCGGTTCGCTGCATATCGGCCACGCCCTGAACAACACGCTTCAGGACGTGCTGACCCGCTTCGAGCGGATGCGCGGCAAGGCGGCCCTGTGGCTGCCCGGCACCGACCACGCCGGCATCGCAACCCAGATGGTGGTCGAGCGGCAGCTCGCCGCCGCCGGCAACATCGGCCGGCGCGACATGGGCCGCGACGAGTTCATCGCCAAGGTCTGGGAATGGAAGGCGCAGAGCGGCGGAACCATCACCAACCAGCTCCGCCGCCTCGGCGCCTCCTGCGACTGGAGCCGCGAGCGCTTCACCCTTGACGAGGGGCTGTCGGCGGCGGTCCGCAAAGTCTTTGTCACCCTGCACAAGCAGGGGCTGATCTATCGCGACAAGCGCCTGGTGAACTGGGACCCGCACTTCCAGACCGCGATCTCGGACATCGAGGTCGAGCAGAAGGAAGTCGATGGCGCCTTCTACCACTTCGCCTATCCGCTCGAGGACGGCTCCGGCGAGATCGTCGTCGCCACCACGCGGCCCGAGACCATGCTCGGCGACACCGCCGTTGCGGTCCATCCCAGCGACGAGCGCTACAAGCACCTGATCGGCAAGTGCGTGCGCCTGCCGATCGTGAACCGCCCGGTGCCGATCATCGCCGACGAATACGCTGACCCTGAAAAGGGCTCAGGTGCGGTGAAGATCACCCCGGCGCATGACTTCAACGACTATCAAGTCGGCAAGCGCAACAACCTGCCGATGATCAACATCTTCACCGAAGAGGCGAAGATCAACGAGAACGCTCCGGCCGAGTACCGCGGCCTGGACCGGTTCGAGGCCCGCAAGAAGGTGGTCGCCGCCTTCGAGGAACTGGGCCTGCTGCGCGAGATCGAGAAGACCCGCCACGCCGTCCCGCACGGCGACCGCTCGGGCTCGGTCATCGAGCCCTATCTGACCGACCAGTGGTACGTCGACGCCAAGGTCCTGGCCCAGCCGGCGATCAAGGCGGTCGAGGAAGGCCGCACGGTCTTCGAGCCGCGCCATTGGGAAAAGACCTATTTCGAGTGGATGCGGAACATCGAGCCCTGGTGCATCTCGCGCCAGCTCTGGTGGGGGCACCGCATCCCGGCCTGGTACGGGCCGGACGGCAAGATCTTCGTCGCCGAGAGCGAGGAGGGCGCCAAGGCCGCCGCGCTCGAACACTACGGCCACGAGGAACATCTGCGCCAGGACGAGGACGTCCTCGACACCTGGTTCTCTTCGGGCCTGTGGCCGTTCTCGACCCTCGGCTGGCCCGAGAAGACCGACGACCTGAAGCGCTTCTATCCGACCAGCACCCTGGTCACCGGCTTCGACATCATCTTCTTCTGGGTCGCCCGGATGATGATGATGGGCATCCATTTCATGGGCGAAGTCCCCTTCGACCGCGTCTTCATCAACGCCCTGGTCCGCGACGCCGAGGGCAAGAAGATGTCCAAGTCCAAGGGCAACGTCATGGACCCGCTGGAGCTGGTCGACGACTACGGCGCCGACGCTCTCCGTTTCACCCTGACCGCCATGTCGGGGCAGGCGCGCGACATCAAGCTCTCGCGCCAGCGGATCGAGGGCTACCGCAACTTCGGCACCAAGCTGTGGAACGCCGCCCGCTTCGCCCAGGTGAACGGCTGCGCCCGCGCCGAGGGCTTCGATCCGGCCGGGGTCAAGAACGTCCTCAACCGCTGGATCGTCGGCGAGACCGTCCGCACCGCCCATGCGGTGACCAAGGCGCTGGAAGACTGCGGTTTCGACGCCGCCACCACCGGCCTCTACCGGTTTATCTGGAACACGTTCTGCGACTGGTACGTCGAGCTTTCCAAGCCGATCCTCAACGGCGCCGACGAGGCGGCCAAGGCCGAGACCCAGGCCACCGCCGCCTGGGCCCTGGACGTGATCCTCAAGCTGCTGCACCCGGTCATGCCCTACCTGACCGAGGAACTGTGGGCCCAGACCGCCGACCTCGGCGCGCCGCGCGGGGAGGGGATGCTGATCACCGCCCGATGGCCGAAGCTCGCCGACAGCCTGATCGATCCGGACGCCGACGCCGAGATCGGCCTGATCGTCGCGGCGGTCAGCGAAGGGCGCTCGGTGAAGGCCGAACTGAACGTGCCGCACTCGGCCCGCCCGCCGCTGCTGGTGGTCGAGGCGAGTGCGGCTCAGCGGGAAGTCTTCAAGGCCAACGCCGCGGTCATCGCCCAGACCCTGCGCGTGGCGGACGTCCAGTTCGTCGACCAGGCGCCGCAGGGCGCGATCCCCTACGTGGTCAACGGCGCGACCCTGGCCCTGCCGGTGGCCGAGTTCATCGACCTGACCGCCGAGCGCGCGCGCCTGGCCAAGGAGATCGCCGGCCACGCCTCCGATATCGCGCACGTGATGAAGAAGCTCGGCAATCCGGCCTTCGTCGCCAACGCCAAGGAAGAGGTGGTCGAGGAGAACCGCGAGCGCCTGGCCGAGTCCGAAACCGCCAAGGCCAAGCTCGAGCACGCGCTTTCCCTGCTCGAAGCGGTAGTCTGAGATACGGACGACGCGGCGGATTCCATACCGCCGCGTCAAACGTCCGTTTGCCTCTGACGCTAGGTTATGCTTGTTCACCTATGACGATGCGGGCGCGTTAATGCCCGTGCGAGCATTAGGAGAACGCCCATGTCCGAGCCCGTGCTGCCCGCCGGTTGGCCTGCCATGTCCATCGCCCAGGCCCACGCGCTGATCACGCAGCCTGGCTCCCCCGCAGAAGTCGAAACCGTCGACATTCGCGGCGTTCCCACCAAGGTGTGGAAGAACCTGCCGCCGTCGCTGCGCGCCGTGGTCGAGGCGTCTCGCGCCCATGGCCAGCGCGACTTCCTGGTCTACGAGGACGAGCGCGTCACCTTCGAGGCCTTCTATCGCGCCGTCTCGGCCTTCGCCCGCCGCCTGCAGGAGGACGGGGTCGGCAAGGGTGATCGCGTGGCGGTCATCATGCGCAACCTGCCCGAATGGGTGGTGTCCTTCTATGCGGCCTCGTCGTTGGGCGCGATCGTCACCCCGCTGAACGCCTGGTGGACCGGGCCGGAGCTGGAATACGGCCTGACCGATTCCGGGACCAAGGTCGCGATCATGGACGCCGAGCGCTACCAGCGCATGGTCGAGCACTTCCCCAACTGCCCGGACCTGTCGCGCGTCTATGTCAGCCGCGAGGCCGACGAGATCGCCCATCCGTGGGTGACCAAGCTCGAGGACGTTCTCGGCGTGGCCGCCGACTGGGCGAGCCTGCCGGACCAGCCGCTGCCGTCCGCCGACATCGGCCCAGAAGACGATGCGACGATCTTCTACACCTCGGGCACGACCGGAAAGCCCAAGGGGGCGCTGGCGACCCAGCGCGCGGTCAACTCCAACATCATCACTGCGGCCGCGGCCGGCGCGCGCATCTTCCTGCGCCGCGGCGAGGCCCCGCCCGCGCCCGATCCGACCGCGCCCCAGCGTTCGTCGCTGATCTCGATCCCGTTCTTCCACGTCACCGGCTGTATGGCGGTGCTGAACCCCAGCCTGTTCGCCGGCGCGAAGCTGGTGATGATGCACAAGTGGGACGTGATCCGCGCCTTCGAGCTGATCCAGCGCGAGAAAATCCAGTCGGCCGGCGGCGTGCCGACCATCGCCTGGCAGTTGATCGAGCATCCGCTGCGCGAGAAGTACGACCTCTCGTCGCTGGAGAGCGTCTCCTACGGCGGCGCTCCCTCGGCGCCCGAACTGGTCCGCCGCCTGCGCGAGGTGTTTCCGAAGTCGCAGCCCGGCCAGGGCTGGGGCATGACCGAGACCTGCGCGACGGTCACCTCCAACGGCGGCGAGGACTATGTGAACCGCCCCGACAGCTGCGGCCCGGCCGCCGCCGTCTGCGAGCTGCAGATCCGCGATCCCGGCGACGGCGTCACCGTGCTGCCGGCCGGCGAGGTGGGCGAGCTCTGGTCCTTCGGGCCGATGAACTGCAAGCTCTACTGGAACAAGCCCGAGGCCACCGCCCAGACCTTCGTGAACGGCTGGGTGCGGACAGGCGACCTCGCCAAGCTCGATGAGGACGGCTTCTGCTTCATCATCGACCGGGCCAAGGACATGCTGATCCGCGGCGGCGAGAACATCTACTGCGTCGAGGTCGAGAACGTTCTTTACGACCACCCCGCCGTCATGGACGCTGCCATCGTCGGCATTCCCCACCGCACCCTCGGCGAGGAGCCGGCTGCGGTCGTCACCCTGAAGCCGGGGGCCGAGGCTTCCGAGGAAGAGCTGCGCGCCCACGTCGCCGAGCACCTGGCCGCCTTCAAGGTGCCGGTGACGGTGAAGTTCTGGCACGAGACCTTGCCTCGAAACCCGAACGGCAAGATTCTCAAGAACGAGCTGAAGAAGCTCTTTGTCGAGGAGCAGGCCTAACCCGCCTGAGGCAGGCTTGGGCAAGAAACGCGCGGATGTCGTCCTGGTCGAACAGGGCCTGTTCGACAGCCGCGCCAAGGCCCGCGCCGCCATCGAGGCGGGCGGGGTGAGCGTCGACGGGCGCACCCTCTCCAAGCCCTCCGACATGATCGACGGGGGTGCGTCCATCGAGGCGGTCGCCGCCCATCCCTATGTCGGCCGCGGGGCCCTGAAGCTGGTCCGCGCCCTCGACCTGTGGCCGGTGGCGCTGGAGGGGCGCACGGTGCTGGACGTCGGCGCCTCGACCGGCGGGTTCACCCAGGTCTGCCTGGAGCGCGGCGCGGCCCGGGTCTACGCCGTCGACGTCGGCCGCGGCCAGCTGCATCCCAGCCTGGCCGGCGATCCACGGGTGGTCTCGTTGGAGGGCGTCGACGCCCGCAGTCTGACCTCCGCCCTGATACCCGATGCGCCGGACCTGATCGTCACCGACGTCAGCTTCATCGGCCTGGCCAAGGCGCTGCCGGCTGCTCTCGGCCTGGCCCGCGGAGGGGCCGAGCTGGTCGCCCTGGTCAAGCCGCAGTTCGAGGTCGGGCCCGAGGCGGTCGGGAAGGGCGGTCTGGTCAAGGACGACGCCGCGCGGGCCAGGGCCCTGGACGAGGTCTCGGCGTTCCTGCGCGCGTCGGGGTGGATCGTCCAGGCCAACGCCGACAGTCCGATCGCGGGCGGGGACGGCAATCGCGAATACCTGCTCTGGGCCCGAAAGGCCTGAGACGGCGCACGAAAAAGGCCGCCTCGCGTCTCCGCGAAGCGGCCTTCCTCATTCCCAGCGGACTAGAGAGACGTCGTTTAGTCGACGACTTGATAGTTGCCGTTGGCGTCCGGGCAGACGCGCACGAAGCGCTTCTGGGTCCGGCCGTCGGGCAGGTAGATCGGGCTTTCGGCCAGGGTGCAGCCGTCGGTGGCGGCCGGGCGCTCGACCACGCGATAGGGCTCGCTGCGGTCGTAGTAATGGCGATCGTCGTACGAGCGCGAGTAGTAGCCGTCGCTGTACTGCGGCTGGCCGTAGCTGTTGTCGTAGTAGCTGGTCCGCGGCTGGCGATAGGTGGAGCCGCAGGCGGCCGAGTTCTTGCCGACCGCCGCGCCGCCCAGGGCGCCCAGGGCGCCGCCCAGCAGCGCGCCTTCGGTGCGCGCGTTGCGGGCCGCCGCGTTCGAGCCGATGGCCGCGCCCAGCGCCCCGCCCAGCAGGGCGCCCATGGTGCCGCGGTTGGTCGATTCGCGACGGCACGGGTCGTAATAGCTGTCGCCGTAGTAGCCGGCGCTCTGCGCGGCGGCGAAGGTCGGGACGCTCATCGCGCCGCCGAGGGCCATGACGCCGGCCACGCTGGCCAGGGCGCTCTTGGCGATGGTCGAACGGAAGTTCATCGGAATTCCCCTCTGGGACTTGAACCAGTGACTTGAGATTTGGAGTTAGCCGCGCGGACGCCAGACGCCGTCGCGATCACGGCACACCTGGAAGCTCTGGGTGCGGCCGTTGTAGCTGTCCTTCACCCAGCGGCAGTTGCTCGAGCCCGAGTAGCTGCTGCGCTGGTAGTTGTTGTCGCGATAGGCCGCGCGCGGCGCCGGACGATACCGGTCGCACTTGGCGTTGCGCTTGCCGATCTCGTGACCGGCCACCGCGCCGACCGCGCCGCCAAGCAGGGCGCCTTCGGTCTTCGCGCCCTTGGCCGCAACGCCGCCGCCCGCCAGGGCGCCGACCAGGCCGCCGACGATGGTGCCCTTGTTGGCTTGCTGGCGGACCTGTTCGCGGCAGGGATCGTAAGACTGGGCCGACGCCACGCCCGGCAGCGCGACCGTAGCGGGGACGGTCAGGGCCATCATCCCGGCGGCGGCGAAAGCAAGAGCACGTTGCATCGGTTGTCTCCTTCGTACATTGCGTAGGCGGCGCCGGAGCACCCCCTGCGCCATGAAACTTGGCTGAACGAACCTGAACGGTGCTTGAGCGGGTCGTTCATCTTCGTTCATCTTCCTTGACGCCTTGTCCCGTTAGGAAAGGCGGTGTCCCCAAGACGAGCCTGACCATGCGACGCCACCGGCCTCAACGGGCCCGCCCCACCGATGTTCCCGCCGGCCCGGCGGTCGAGACGCTGATCGAAGCCGTAGGGGGCGAAGGCGACGGGATTGCGGCGGGGCCGCTCTATGCGCCCTTCACCCTGCCGGGCGAGCGCGTGAGGCTTGCGGCTGGCCCGCAGCGGCGCGAGGTCGAGGCTATTCTGGAGCCGAGCTCCCAGCGTGTGACCCCGCCGTGCCCGCATTTCGGTGTCTGCGGCGGCTGCGCGCTGCAGCACTGGGAGCAGGGGGCCTATCTCGCCTGGAAGGTCGAGCGCCTAGTCCGCACCCTGGCGCGCGAGCGGATCGAGACCGAAATCCTGCCGGCCTTCGCCGCCGCGCCCGGGTCGCGCCGGCGCCTGGCCCTGCACGCGCGCCAGGGCCGCAAGGACGCCGCACGCCTGGGCTTCAAGACCCGCAAGTCCTGGGACGTGGTCGATATCACCGCCTGTCCGATCGCCGACCCGGCGCTGGAGGCGGCCCTGCCGGCTCTGCGCCGCCTGGCCGCGCCGCTGTTCGAGCACCCGAAGTCCGCCCCGACCCTGCATGTCACCCTGACCCCGACCGGGATCGACGTCGACATCAGCGGGGTGGAGCGCAAGAGCGGGGGGCTCTCTGCCGATGCGCGGATGCGCTTGGCCGAAACGGCCGCTGAGGCTGATTTCGCCCGCGTCACTCTGGACGGCGAGATCGCCTATCTGGCCCGGCAGCCGACCGTACGCTTCGGAACCGCCACCGTGGCCCTGCCGGCCGGCTCGTTCCTCCAGGCCGTGCCCGAGGCGGAGGCCGTGATGACCGCCATGGCCGCCGACGCCGCGGCCGGGGCCGAACGCATAGCCGACCTCTTCTGCGGCGCCGGCGCCTTCACCTTCCGCCTGGCCCAGGTCGCCCCGGTCCTCGCCGCCGACGGGGCCGCCGACGCCATCCGCGCCCTGCAGGCGGCGATCTCGACCGCGCCGGGCCTGCACGGGATCACTGCCGAGGCCCGCGACCTGGTGCGCCGCCCGGTCCTGGCCGAGGAGATGAAGCGCATCGACACCGTGGTCTTCGACCCGCCCCGCGCCGGAGCGGCCGAGCAGGCCGCCGAGATCGCCCGCTCGAACGTCGCGCGCGCCATCGGCGTCTCCTGCAACGCCGCGACCTTCGTGCGCGACGCCCGCACCCTGATCGACGCCGGCTTCCGCCTCGAGCGCGTCAAGCCGGTCGACCAGTTCCTCTGGTCGCCCCATGTCGAACTGGTGGGCGTGTTCAGCCGCTAGCGGGAGCGTTCGACGGCCCCCGCTGCGTCCTGCCGGCCCTAGCCGCTGAAAATCCAGCCGGCCGGCAGCGCCGCCTGCTGCACGCCGACCAGGATCATCTTGTCGCCGCTGCTCAGGCTGATCACAGTGTCAGCCCCGACCTGGCTGAGGGTGTAGGCGGTCGAATCTTCGATCCGCACCCGGTCGCCGGCGCCGAAGTCCTCGATCCGGTCCACGCCCGCGCCCGAGAAGATGACGAAGATGTCCGAGCCCGCGCCGCCATAGATCGTGTCGTCGCCACGGTCGCCGAAGATCATGTCGTCGCCGTCTTCGCCGCGCAGGATGTCGTTGTTCTGGCCGCCGCGCATGGTGTCGTTTCCGGCCCCGCCGTAGCAGGTGTCGTCGCCCATGTTGCCGAACACCAGGTCCGCGCCGCCATTGCCGTACAGGTGGTCGTTGTTCTGCCCGCCCGACAGCCAGTCGACGTCCGACCCGCCCTGCAGGGTGTCGCTGCCCTTGTTGCCGTTCACGTCGTGGAAGCCCGACGTCCAGCTGATCTGGTCGTCGCCGTCGCCGCCCCAGAGGCGGGCCGAACCGGTGGTGTCGATGATCACGTCGTTGCCCGCGCCGCCCTCGACGGTGTCGTTCCCGGCGCCGACTTCCAGCCGGTCACTGCCGTCGCCGCCATAGACCACGTCGTCGCCGTCGCCGGCATAGATCCGGTCGTCGCCCGCCGCGCCGTCGATGGTGTCGCTTCCGCTCAGGCCGTCCAGCCGGTCGCCCTGCGTCGAGCCCAAGATCGAGTCGGCGCCGCTGAGCAGGCTGTCCATCATCCGGCTCGCGCCGCCGACGCCGAGCCAGGTCAGGGCGGTACTGACCGGCACACGGAAATTCGTCACGTTGAACACCGTCTGCCCGAAATAGGTCTCCTGCAGCCCGGTGATCCAGCCGCCCGACAGCTGGCCGCCGCTGTACTGGAACTGCTCGCCCAGCAGCGTGTCGGTGGTCTCGCCGTCCGTTGTGGTGAACCGGGTCGAGGTGGCGGCGGTCACCGTGCCGGCCACCAGCGATTCAACGTCCAGGGTCGAGAAGTCCAGGCCGTAGCCAGCGCCGACGATCGTGGTCATGTCTTGCTCTCCGCTTATGGTCGAGCTCGTTAGGCCAGCTCGCATTGATTGTCTATCGGCCCAGATAACGACGATAGCGTGTATATCGTCAGCCGAGATCGAACAGATCGCCCTGGTCGCCGGCCTTCGGAGGGACCTTGAACTGCGACAGATCGAGACCGCTGAACCGCGCCTCCAGGCCGAACCGCTTCTTGGCCGCGGCGAACCGCTGGCTCAGCAACTGGGCGATCGGGCCCTCGCCGCGCATGCGCGTGCGCCATTCGAAGTCATAGTCCGCGCCGCCGCGCATCTGGCGCACCAGCGACATCACCCGCGCCGCGCGGTCGGGGTGATCGGTGGCCAGCCATTCTCGGAACAGGTCCTTGATCTCGCGCGGCAGGCGCAGAACCACATAGCCGGCGCCGCTGGCCCCGGCCTCTGCGGCCCGCTCCAGCACCGCCTCCAGCTCATGGTCGTTCAGCGCAGGAATGACGGGCGCGAACATCACGCTGACCGGCACGCCGGCCGAACTCAGGGCCTTGATGGCGCCGATCCGCCGTTCGGGCGTCGCGGCCCGGGGCTCCATGCTGCGCGCCAGCCTGCGGTCCAGGCTGGTCACCGAGATCGCCACCCGCACCAGGTTGCGCGCGCCCAGCCGCGCCAGCACGTCCAAATCGCGCAGGATCAGCGCCGACTTGGTGATGATCGAGCAGGGATGGCCGAACCGCTCCATCACCTCCAGCACGCTGCGCGTGATCCGCGTTTCACGCTCCACCGGCTGATAGGGGTCGGTGTTGCCGCCGATATGGATGAATTCGGGCCGGTAGCGCGGGGCCGAGAGCTCCTTCTCCAGCAGCTTGGCCGCCTCGGGCTTGAAGAACAGCTGGCTCTCGAAGTCGAGCCCCGGCGACAGGCCCATATAGGCGTGGGCCGGGCGCGCATAGCAGTAGATGCAGCCGTGTTCGCAGCCGCGATAGGGGTTGATGGAGCGCGAGAACCCGACATCGGGGCTGTCGTTCTTGGCGATGATGGTGCGGGCCTTTTCGGCCGTCAGGGTCGTGCGCAGCTGGGCGGGCTGCGGATCCTCCAGCGTCCAGCCGTCGTCGAACGCCTCGCGGGTCTGGCTTTCGAAGCGCCCGCTGGCGTTGGACCGCGCGCCGCGGCCCCTGACGGTGATCTGTTGGGTGAAGCTGCTCACCCGCCGAGCATACGGCGCCGATAGAACAAAACAAGAACTGATTGACGCGCGGCGGCAGGCGCGGCCTGTGGGGCGCATGATCTCGGTCGTCGTCCCGTCCGCCCAGTCCGCCCGCGACCTCGCAGGCCTGCTGCCCGTCCTGGTGCCGGCCGCCGTCGATGGTCTGGTGCGCGAGGTGATTGTCGCCGAGGCCCGGCCCGACGCGGCGATCCTGGCCATCTGCGAGGACGCCGGGGCCGATCTCGCAGCCGATCTCGCGGCGGCGGCGGGCCGGGCGAGGGGAGAGCTGATCCTGGCCCTGCCGGTCCATCTGCGCCTTCGTCCCGGCTGGGAAGAGAGCGTGCGCCGGCATCTGGAGCAGGGCGGCGGACCGGCCCTGGTCTGCACTGGCCCGCCCACCCTGGTCGAGCGCCTGGCCGGCCCGCGCCTGGCGGGCGTGCTGGTCCGGGCCGAGGCGGCGCGAAGCATCAATCCGAAGGATATCGCCGACCTGCGCCGTCGGCTCGGCCGCGCGGCGCTGCTGAACTAGCGGTCCAGCCGCGCGTCGACGAAGGCCGCGCCCTGGGCCACCGCGTCGAGCGTCTTGGTGTCGAGCCCGAACTTCTTGCGATAGGTCCAGTAGCCCGCCATCACCTTCTCGACGTAGTTGCGGGTCTCGGCGCTGGGCAGGCACTCGATCAGCATCAGGCTGTCGGCCTCTTCGCCCACCATCTTGGCGGTCTTCAGCAGCGTGCCTGGCCCGCCGTTATAGGCCGCAACCGTGCGCAGGATGTCGTAGCCGACCCCGCGCTCCATCAGCCAGGTGACGTAGTCCTGCCCGACCCGCAGGTTGAAGGCCGGGTCGAACATGGGGCTCATGTCAGCTTTCAGCTTGTCGTCGCCGGCCGCGCGGGCGGCGGCTTCCGGCATCACCTGCATCAGCCCCACCGCGCCTGCGGCCGAGACTGCGGCCGGGTTGAAGCGGCTCTCCTGGCGCACGATGGCGTAGACCAGGGCCCGGTCGATGGTGAAGCCGGACTTCGGCGCCAGTTCCGGGGTCGGATAGTCGATCTCGGTCGTGGCTCGGCCCTGGGGCAGGGCGCTGGTCACGTCGGCGTCCGAGGTCAGCGGGGCGTTCAGCGCCAGGATCAGCGACATCCACTGCGAACGCTCGGCTTCGGTCTTCGCCAGGGTCAGGCCCGCGCGCAGTTCCAGGCCGGCTTCGACCGGCAGGCCGATCTGGGCCAGGGCCGTGGCCCGGTGGGCGCGGGCGTCCTGGCGGATGAACGGCGTCAGGTGCGCGCTCGGCGCATTGGCCGAGGAGAAGGCGGCGGGTGTGAACTCGCCGGTCGGCGCGCCCTGCGCCTTGTCCAGAGCCTCGAGCCGAACGCGCCGCTCGGCGATCATGCCGTAGAAGGTGGCGGGGAAGCGCGCGGCCAGCTTCAGGAAGCCCTGGGCGCGGGTCGGATCGCCAGCCTGCTCCAGGGCGCGTGCGGCCCAGTAGGCCGCGCCGGCGCGCAGCCACTGGTCCTCGGTCTCGTCACGCGCCACCTGGCTGAAGAAACTCTGGGCGAGGTCGAAATTCTTGAGTCGATAGGCCGCCAGCCCGGCGATCCACCGCTCGCCGACCCCCGGGGCCAGGTCCAGCGCCCGCTTGGCGTCGCCGGAATAGAAGGCCTCGCGCGCCGCGCGGGTGCGGTCGGCGGGGGCCTTGCCGGAAATGCCCTGGGCGGTCACCTCCACTCGCCGCCAGTCCGCGCCGGCCAGCACGGGGACGGTCAATGTGGCGGTCGCGCTGGGCGGGCGGCGCTTCACCGCCAGGGTGTAGATGCGCTCGGCGCCGGGCAGGTCGCTATATTGGGACAGCCATTTGGCGAGGTCGTCGTACGAGGCTTGGCCACCCGGCCGCATCAGTTGGCGAAACGCCAGGTGCCCGGCCAGGGAACGATCCTTGATCTCGGACGTCTGCATCTCGGCGTCGATGAAGTCGCCGCGGTCCACCGCGTCGAAGGCGGCGGCGTAGCGTTGCGCGTCCCACGGGCTCAGCGCCATGGGAGCAGCTTTGGTCGTTCCGGCTACGGCCGCGCAGATCATGGTCAAGACCGCGATCCGCATGCCTTTGCGTCCCCGCATGCGATCCCCACGTCGGCCGCCTCTGCGCGCGGTCTGGACGTGGCCCTCAGTTCTCGTGACGCGGGAGTTTTATGCGCCCCGGTCCGGGCGATCAAGTCGCTCGGTCAGGGTCAGAAGGTCGCTCCACGCCTTCTTCTTCGCTCCGGGTTGCCGCAGAAGGAATGCGGGATGCAGGGTCGGCATGGCCGGCAGTTCGAGATTTCCCGCCTCGGAACGCCATTCGAACCAGCGGCCGCGCAGCGAGAGAATCCCTTCCTCGCGCTTCAGCATCGACTTGGCCGACGGCGCGCCCACCAGCAGCAGCATCTTGGGCGAAACCAGTTCGATGGCGCGCTCCAGGAACGGCAGGCAGGTCGCCTGTTCCTGCGGCGAGGGGGTTCTGTTCCCTGGCGGGCGCCAGAAAACCGTATTGGTGATGAACACCCGGTCCTTCAGGCCGGCCGCGCCCAGCATCTTGTCCAGCAGTTGGCCCGCCCGGCCGACAAAGGGCTCGCCGCGGGCGTCTTCCTCCGCGCCTGGGCCTTCGCCGATCACCATCAAGGGGGCGTCGGCCGCCCCGCGACAGAACACCGACTGGCGCGCGCCCTCGAATTTGAGCGGACAGCCGTCGAATCCGGCGATAGCCGCCTTCAGGGCTTCCAGGTCCTTGGCCTCTGCGGCCAGTCGCCGCGCCTCGATCACCGCCGCGGCGATGTCGCCGCCAGGGCCGGCGCGCACCTGGCCCGCGGGCGGCGGGGGCGGGGGCTTCTTGTCGACCGGCTTTGGCGCGACGAACTTCCCGGCCTCGATCCGATCCAGCGGCTCGTCCAGCAGCATGGCGTCGATCCCGGCCTCGGCCCAGAAGGCGAGCAGGCTCTCGGCGACGCGGTCGAAGGGGGCGGCAGGGGTCATTCGTACTCTTAAAGGAGGTCTATGGCGGAGTTCGCGCTTGACCGCCCTAATGCAAGCTTCGGATAAGTCGCCCAACGGATCAACGCCGCGAGTAACAAGGGGTGGGGGAAATCCCCGGCGCGGCATACTGGGAGTTAGGGGATCATGAGCGACGCCATCGAGACTGTCGAACGCGAGGCGATGGAATACGACGTCGTGATCGTCGGCGCCGGCCCGTCGGGCCTGGCCGCGGCCATCCGTCTGAAGCAGCTGGCCGAAGCGGCCGGGACGGAGATCTCGGTCGCTGTCCTGGAAAAGGGTTCGGAAGTCGGCGCCCACATCCTGTCGGGCGCGGTGATCGATCCCAAGGGCATCGACGAGCTGCTGCCCAACTGGAAGGAACTCGGCATTCCGCTCGAGACCAAGGTCACGCGCGACAAGTTCGTGATCCTGGGGCCGAACGGCGACCTGGACATCTCCTGGCTGCCCTTCCCGAAGTGGATGCTGAACCACGGCAACTACATCGCCTCGCTCGGCAACGTCTGCCGCTCGCTGGCCCAGCACGCCGAGGCGCTCGGCGTCGAGATCTATCCCGGCATGGCCGCCTCCGAGGTCGTCTACAACGCCGACGGCTCGGTGAAGGGCGTCGTCGCCGGGGTGTTCGGCATCGACAAGGACGGCAATCAGACCGCCGACTACCAGCCGGGCATCGAACTGCACGCCAAGTACACCTTCATCGGCGAGGGCGTGCGCGGCTCGCTGGCCAAGCAGCTCCAGGCCCGCTTCGGCCTGACCAATGACCGCGATCCGCAGAAGTTCGGCATCGGCATCAAGGAGCTGTGGCAGGTCCCGGACGAGAACTTCGAGCCCGGCCTCACCCAGCACACCTTCGGCTGGCCGCTGGACAACGCCACCGGCGGCGGCTCGTTCATGTACCACTTCGGCGACAACTACGTGGCCATCGGCTTCGTGGTGCACCTCAACTACAAGAACCCCTGGCTCTCGCCGTTCGACGAGTTCCAGCGCTTCAAGACCCATCCCTCGATCAGCTGCTACCTCGAAGGCGGCAAGCGCATCGCCTACGGCGCGCGCGCCATCACCGAAGGCGGCTCGCAGTCGCTGCCCCAGCTCTACTTCCCGGGCGGCGTGCTGCTGGGTTGCTCGGCAGGCATGGTCAACGTCCCGCGCATCAAGGGCAGCCACAACGCGGTGAAGAGCGGCATGATGGCCGCCGAGGCCGCTTTCGAGGCGATCTCCGCCGGCCGTTCCAGCGACGAGCTGGTCGCCTACGAAGCCGCCTACAAGAAGTCGTGGGTCCACAAGGAGCTGTGGGCCGTCCGCAACTTCAAGCCGCTGTGGTCGAAGTTCGGCACCATCCCCGGCATTGTGCTCGGCGGCGTCGACGCGATGATCGCCAACATCTTCGGCGGCTGGTCGCCCTGGGGCACGCTGAAGCACGGCAAGTCGGACGCGGAATCGACGGGCCTGGCCAAGGACTACAAGCCGATCGTCTATCCGAAGCCGGACAACGTCTTCTCGTTCGACAAGCTCAGCTCGGTCTTCCTGTCCTCGACCAACCACGACGAGAACCAGCCGGCCCACCTGAAGCTCAAGGACCCCAAGGTTCCGATCGAGGTGAACCTGCCGCGCTATGGCGAGCCGGCCCGCCTGTTCTGCCCGGCCGGGGTCTACGAGGTGCTCTACGACGCCGAGGGGAACAACCCGAAGTTCCAGATCAACTTCCAGAACTGCGTCCACTGCAAGACCTGCGACATCAAGGACCCGTCGCAGAACATCAACTGGACCACGCCCCAGGGCGGCGACGGCCCCAACTATCCGAACATGTGACGATCACGGCGCCTCCCTTCGGGGAGGCGTTTTTCGTTGGGCGCCCGGCTTGGGCCTTGGCCTTGGGAACCGCCCGACCGCCTCGTCGATTGCTGGCTCTCGAAGGAGAGCCACATGACCCAGCAAGGCCCGGAGGCGGGACGCGGCGATACGACCGCCCGCAAGCAGCGCGACATCCAGGAGCGGGCCGAACGGGCCGAGGAGCGCTCCTTCGCTCCGTCCGGGGACGGCGAAGGCGCGATGCAGGCCGGCGCGCGCGCCTACCCGGTCCCGCCGTTTCCCGCCCAGCACCAGGCCAAGCCGGGTGTCGAGGCGAAATTGGACCCCGCGCCGATGTACGATGCGCCCTTCTACAAGGGCTCCGGCAAGCTGCAGGACAAGGTGGCGCTGATCTCCGGGGCCGATTCCGGCATCGGCCGCGCCGTGGCTGTGCTGTTCGCGCGGGAGGGCGCGGACATCGTCGTCGCATACCTGTGCGAAGATGCGGACGCCGAAGAGACCCGAGCTGCGGTCGAGCGGGAAGGGCGCCGCGCGATCCTCGCGCCCGGCGACGTCTCCGACCCGAAAGCCGCCGCTGCGACGGTCGCGCGGGCGGTGGAGGCCTTCGGCCGCATCGATGTTCTGGTCAACAACGCCGCCTTCCAGGAGCACGTCGCCCGCTTCGAGGACCTGACCGAGGAGCAGTTCGACCACACCCTGAAGACCAACCTCTATGGCTATTTCCACCTGGCCAAGGCGGCCGTGCCGCATATGAAGCCCGGCTCGGCCATCGTCATGACCGGCTCGGTCACCGGCATCGACGGCAGCAAGGAGCTGCTGGACTATTCGATGACCAAGGGCGGCATCCACGCCTTCGCCCGCTCCCTGTCCGGCCATCTGATTCCGCGCGGCATCCGCGTCAACGCGGTCGCGCCTGGCCCGGTCTGGACGCCGCTCAACCCCGCCGACCGCCAGGCCCCGGACGTCAGCAAGTTCGGCGCTCAGACCAAGATGAAACGCCCGGCCCAGCCGGAGGAGATCGCGCCGGCCTATGTCTTCCTGGCCTCGCCCCAGTGCTCCAGCTTCATCACCGGCGAGATCCTGCCGATCGTCGGCGGCTATTGAGGCTGCGCTTTCGTCGTTGCCGCCTTGAACTCGCCGCGGAAAGCCGCGAGGGTCGGCCCATGCGTCGTCTGCTTGTCGCCATCGCCCCGCTCGTCATGCTCTCCGCCTGCGCCAGCGCGCCGCGACAGGAGCTCTCCGCCTGGACCCCGCCCCTGCAGGCGGGCATGGGCGGGTCGGCCTACGGCGCCTTCCTGGCCGGGCAGGGCGCGCTGAATGACGGCGCCGGGGCGGAGGCCGCCGCCTATTTCGCCCGCGCCGAGAGCGAGGGCGGGGCCAGCGACATGCTGCGCGACCGCGCCTTCACGGCCGCGGTCCTGGCCGGCGACATTCCCAAGGCCGCCGAACTCGCCCCCAACGGGCCCGAGGCGTCCGAGGCGACAAAGCGCCTGGGCCAGGTCGTCAAGGCGGTCGAGCTGATGTCCAGCGGCAAGGGCAAGGACGCCCAGGCCCTGCTGGCCGGCGACAGCATCGGCTTTCCGCATCGCGGGGTCGCGGCCCTGCTGGCCCCCTGGGCCGCGGCCATGGCCGGCGACGCCGAGGGCGCGCTGGTGCGGCCCGAGATGCGCGGCGACCGCATCGTCGACTATTTCGGCCAGCTCGGTCAGGCCTATCTCTATGAGCGCGCCCGCCGCTACGACGAGGCCGAGACCGATTTCAAGGCCCTGACCGGCGGCGACACCCCCGGCGACATCGCGGTCCTGGCCTATGGCGGGTTCCTGGAGCGCCGCGGACGCCGCATCGACGCCGTCGCCCTCTACGACCGCGCCCTGCGCAGCCAGCCGGCCAACGAGGGCCTCGCCATCGCCAAGGCCCGCGCCGCCGCGGGCAAGGCGCCGCCCCCGGCTCCGAGCCTGCGCCAGGGGGCGGCGCAGGTGCTGGTCGCGCCGGCCGCGGCCATGCTGGCGGCCAAGCAGCAGCAGCTCGGCCTCGCCTATCTGCGCCTGGCCCTGCGGCTGGACCCCGGCCGCAACGAGGCTTGGCTGATGGTCGGCGACATCATGGAGGCGGCTGGCGACGTCGAGGGCGCGCGCGAGGCCTATCTGAAGCCCAAGCCCGGTTCCCCGGAATACAGCCCCGCCCACACCAAGCTGGCCTGGAGCTACCAGAACGCCAAGCAGCCGGAGATCGCCCTGAAGATGTCGCAGGAGGCTGCGGCCACCGGCGAGCGCGAGGCGCGCATCACCTACGCCGACCTGCTGCGGGCCAACGACCGCTACGCCGAGTCCGCCGAGGTCATGAGCGGTCTGATCGGAGAGACCGCCAATCCCGACTGGCGCCTGCTCTACATGCGCGGCATCGCCTACGAGCGGGCCGGCCGCTGGCCCGACGCCGAGGCCGACCTCCAGGCCGCGCTCAAGCTGCGTCCAGACGAGCCGGAACTGCTGAACTATCTCGGCTACACCTGGATCGACCGTGGCGAGCGCCTCGCCGAGGCGCTGGGCATGGTCGAGCGCGCCGTCGCGGCCAATCCGCAGTCCGGCGCCATGGTCGATTCCCTCGGCTGGGCCCACTACCGGCTCGGCGACTACAAGAAGGCGGTCCAGTTGCTCGAGCAGGCCGTCGAACTCGAGGCCGGCGACCCGGAGATCAACAACCACCTCGGCGACGCCTATTGGCGGGTCGGGCGGCGGATCGAGGCCGAGTATCAGTGGAAGCGCGTGCTGACGCTGGCTCCCGACGCCAAGATCAAGGCCGACGTCGACGCCAAGCTGGCCTTCGGTCAGGGGCCGAAGGGGCCGGCGGCCGCCCCCAAGGTGGCGGGGAACTAGCGCCCCCATGCGCCTGTCCGCCTTCGCGCCGGCGAAGATCAACCTATTCCTGCATGTCGGCGCGCCGGGCGCCGACGGCTACCACCCGCTGTGCAGCCTGATGGTCTTCGCCGACGTCGGCGATCGCCTGGCGTTGCAGGACGCCGACGTGCTGTCGGTGCGCGTCCATGGCGCCTTTGCCGACAAGCTGGCGGGGGAGGGCGACAACCTCGTCCTGCGCGCCGCTCGCGCGCTGCTGGCCCAGGCCCGAGGACCCCAGCCGCCGGTCGGGATCCTGCTCGACAAAGCCCTGCCGGTCGCCGCCGGCCTCGGCGGCGGGTCCAGCGACGCGGGCGCGGCCCTGCGCCTGGTGCGCGACGCCCTGCATCTGCCGCTGGACGAGGCGGCGCTGGAGGAGGTCGCCGCCTCGCTCGGCGCCGACGGCGCGGCCTGTTTCCGCGCCACGCCCGTCCTGGCCCAGGGCCGGGGCGAGAGGCTGTCGCCCGCGCCTGCCCTGCCGCCGATCGAGGCGGTGTTGGTCAATCCACGGGTGGAGGTCTCCACCCCGGCCGTCTACCGCGCCTTCGACGGCGCCGGGGCCTTCGGCGAGGTCGATCCGCCGCCCATGCCCGACGCCTTCGAGAGCATCGAGGAACTGGCCGCCTGGCTGGGCTTCACCCGCAACGACCTGGAGGCGCCCGCCGTCGGCCTTGCGCCTCAGATCGGCGACGTGCTCGAAACTCTGCGCGAGGAGCGCGAGACCCTGTTCGCCCGCATGTCCGGCTCGGGCGCGACCTGCTTCGCCCTCTGTCCCGGCGACCTGGAGGCCGACGCTCTGGCCGCGCGGATTTCGGCGCTGCGCCCCGACTGGTGGGTCGTCCGCTGCCGCCTCGGCGGGCCCTGGCCCGACGCCTGAGGGCGCCGGAGCACGACCGCCGTATTCACGTGCATTGCTGAGATCGAGTTCTTGGCGGGGAAAATAAGATTGCGGCTCCGCAAATAATTTCAAGCGCTACAACGAATCTCGGTCGACAGATGTTCGAATGAAGCGCACGGTAAATTATCGCGAATGAGGGGTTTCCCGGCGTTTCGCGACTGGAAGATTTGGGCCTTGGCCTTCGCGCTCCCGCCGAAATGGGAGCGAATTCATGGCGATTTACGCGCTTTATCCGACGCGCGCCGACGGCATCTCGACCACGCTCGCCGTCGATGAATTCGACAACGACACCGAAGCCCTGTTTGCGGCGGTCGCCTTGCTGGAACAGCACGACAGCGCCGCCTCGGTGGTCATATGGGAGGGCAAACGCAGGGTCCTCCAGTGTATCCGCGCCGAGCGCGACGAAGGCCCTCGAAGCGCGGTCCTCCGGGCGGCGCGATCCAGGACCCGGCCATAGCTCTATGAGGGGGGAAGCTCGGCCCTCTTCGGCGTCCCCCCTGAGGGGGGGAACGGCGGCGCCCTCGGATGTGGGGTCAAATCCGAGGGCGTTGTCGCCATATCTGTCCGTTCCACAACCACCGCTGGAACGCATTTGCGTCCTAACCGCTCTCTGATCATGCAGTTTCGGCCCACCGCCATAGAGCGCGCCTTCCAACTGGCCCGAGCGGGCGACCATCCGTCGGTCTCTGATATCCTCAAGCAGCTCAAGGCCGAGGGATTGAGCGTCGCCCAGATCGAGGGCGAAAGCCTCCGCCGCCAGCTCCGGGAGCTCTGCAAGGCTTCGGCGAAGGATCGACCGGCGCCCTGACGCTTGGCTTCAACGAAAGCGGGGGCCCCGAAGGACCCCCGCTTGGACGTTTCCTATTTTGGAAGCAGAGGGCGGAAGCCTTCCCCCGAAGGCCTCCGCCCGTCCCCCGACGCGCCTTACGAGTGGTAGGCGCGCTCCCCGTGCTCGGTGATGTCCAGGCCTTCTTCCTCGCTCTCGACCGGCGGACGCAGGCCGATGGTGAACTTGATGACGGTGAAGACGATGGTCGACATCACGGCCGACCAGCCGATGGCCACCAGCACCGCCTTCACCTGGGCCAGGACCTGGGTGCCCATCACGTAGGCGGCCGTGTCGCAGGTGGAGATGTCGCCGTCGAGCGCGCAGGTCGTGTAGTCGACCACGCCCGCGCCGCCCCAGGCCGGATTGACCAGCAGGCCGGTGGCGATGGCGCCGACGATGCCGCCGACCGCGTGGATGCCGAAGGCGTCCAGGCTGTCGTCGTACTTCAGCGCGTTCTTGATCTTCGAGCAGAAGAACACGCAGATCGGCGAGACCACGAAGCCCAGCATCATCGCGCCCACCGGACCGGCGAAGCCGGCGGCCGGGGTGACGGCGACCAGTCCGGCGACGATGCCGGAGGCCAGGCCCAGCATGCTGGCCTTCTTGTGGGTGATGTACTCGACCACGACCCACGAGACGCCCGCCGCGGCGGTGGCGACCAGGGTGTTGATCATGGCGAGCGCCGCGTAGCCGTTGGCTTCCAGGTTGGAGCCGGCGTTGAAGCCGAACCAGCCGACCCACAGCAGGCCCGCGCCCGTCAGGGTCAGTGTCAGGGAGTGCGGCGGCATGGCTTCGCTCCCGAAGCCCTTGCGCGGGCCGACGATCAGGGCGCCGACCAGGGCCGCGACACCGGCGTTGATGTGCACCACGGTGCCGCCGGCGAAGTCCAGGGCGCCGAAGCCCCACAGCAGGCCCGAACGGATCGCGTCCTTGGGGGCGTTGGCGATGGCGTCAGGGCCCGGCCACCACCAGACCATGTGGGCCATCGGATAGTAGGAGAGGATCGGCCACAGGACGGCGAAGGCGACCACCGCGGCGAACTTCATCCGCTCGGCCACCCCGCCGAGGACCAGGGCGGCGGTGATGCAGGCGAAGGTCATCTGGAAGCAGATGAACACCAGTTCGGGAATGGCGATGCCGGTCGAGAAGGTCGCCACCGTGCTGGCCGGCGTCACGTCCTTCAGGAATAGCCGCCCGAAGCCGCCGACGAAGCTGTCGAGCGCTCCGCCGTCGGTGAAGGCCAGGCTGTAGCCATAGAGCAGCCAGGCGACCATGCCGATGACGGTCACGGTCGAGACCTGCATCAGCATCGACAGCATGTTCTTCTGGCGCACCAGGCCGCCGTAGAACAGGGCCAGGCCCGGGATGATCATCAGCAGGACCAGGACGGTCGAGACCAGCATCCAGGTCGTATCGCCCTTGTCGACGGTCGGCGCGGCCGGCGCGGCGGCCGGGGCGGGAGCGGCCTCGGCGACGGGCGCCGGCGTCGCGGCCGGGGCGGTTGCAGCGGGTGCGGCGGCCTCAGCCGCGGCCGGCGCAGGCGGCGGCGCAGCATCCTGCGCGAAGGCCGCCGGGGCCAGCGCGCCGCCGGCGAGCGCGGCGGCGAGCGCAAGGCCCGTCAGCTCTTTGAATGGCGTTTTCATCTGTCGTAATCCCCTTGTCCCGCGGCGCGTCACAGCGCGGCCGAGCCGGACTCTCCGGTCCGAATTCGCACAGCGTCCTCGACGTTGAGGACGAAGATCTTGCCGTCGCCGATCTTGCCGGTGGCGGCGGCGCCCTTGATGGCCTCGACGGCTTTGCCGGCGGCGGCGTCGTCGACCACGGCTTCCAGCTTCACCTTCGGTACGAAGTTCACCTGGTATTCCGCGCCCCGGTAAATCTCGGTCTGGCCCTTCTGGCGGCCGTAGCCTTTGACTTCCGAGACCGTCAGCCCCTCGATGCCGGCCGCTACGAGCGCTTCGCGCACGTCGTCCAGCTTGAAGGGTTTGACGACCGCTATGATTAGTTTCATCGCCTGCTCCCGCGCGCCCCAGGCCAAGGCGCGCCCAACAATTGGTCCGCATCCGCCGGAAGATGCGGCTGACATCCCCCCTCCGACGGCAAGCTGACGCTATGGGGGCGGGGGCGCGCGGCGGGGCGTTCGGTAAGTTTTGATCAAGGAAAAGGCGCTGGCGGCGCAAAGCGTGGGCAGATCGGACCTCCGGCGCCCAAAAAACGGGCGTAACGGCGCTCCAGCACTCGGCTAGCGGGCGCCGGAGGTGGGGAACCAAGCGGGGCCTCGGGCGCTTGCAATGTCACGCAGCCTGGTTGCGGGGGATCCGGGCCGCCTCACGATTGAGACGAGGACGAAGATGATCAGGACCCTGCTCACCGCCGCCGCGGCGACCGCCTTGCTCGCCGGCGCGGCCTATGCCCAAGACACCACCGCTCAAGGCGCCGCCAAGGACCAGGCCCCAGCCACCGAACCGAAGGGCGACATGGCGACCCCGCCGGCCGCGCCGGACACCGCCGTCAACCCGCCGGCCGGCGACGCCGCGGCCATGCCGGCTCCGCCTGCGACCACCAGCTCGACCACGACCTCGGCCGCGGCCAGCCCCGATGCGACGGCGGCCGGCGTGCCCGCCTCGGCGACCGTGACCAGCAGCACCGTGACTAATGGTCCCGTCGCCGACACCCCTGAGAACCGGGCCAAGTACACGCCCCTGTCTCGCGCAGGGAAACGCACCAAGGCCGCCGGCAACTAGGGCAGGCCATTCCGCCTTGAAGCGAAGGTCGGCGGGCCCTATGGTCCGCCGACTTTTTTTGCGCCTGCGAAAACCAGCTCGATGCCAGCCGACAAGCCGCTTTCGTTTCAGGGTCTTATCCTGAAACTTCATGACTATTGGAGCCGCCAGGGCTGCGTGATTCTGCAGCCTCACGACGTCGAGGTGGGGGCCGGTACGCTTCATCCGGCCACGGTGCTTCGCGCGCTCGGTCCGAAGCCGTGGCGCGCGGCCTATGTGCAGCCCTCGCGCCGTCCGGGCGACGGCCGCTATGGCGAGAACCCCAACCGGCTGCAGCACTATTACCAGTATCAGGTGATCCTGAAGCCGAACCCGGAGAACCTGCAGGAGCTCTATCTGGGCAGCCTGGAGGCGATCGGCCTCGACACCCGCCTGCATGACATCCGGTTCGTGGAAGACGACTGGGAAAACCCGACGGTCGGGGCCTGGGGCCTCGGTTGGGAGGTCTGGTGCGATGGGATGGAAGTCACCCAGTACACCTACTTCCAGCAGGTGGGCGGCCTGGACGTCTCGCCGGTGGCCGGCGAGCTGACCTACGGGCTCGAGCGTCTGGCCATGTACATCCAGAACGTGGACCACTTCACGCAGCTGGCCTTCAACGACCCGGACGGTCCGGCGCCCATGACCTATGGCGACGTGTTCCTGGAGAACGAGCGCCAGCAGTCGGAAGCCAACTTCCATCTCTACGACGTCGAGGTGCTGAAGCGGCAGTTCGAGGACATGGAGCGCCAGGTGCCGCGGATCCTGGAGGGCAGGGGGCCGCAGGGCCAGCGCACCGTGCTGCCGGCCTATGACCACGTGCTGAAGGCCAGCCACCTGTTCAACCTGATGGACGCCCGCGGCGCGATCGCCGTGGCCGAGCGGCAGAGCTATATCGGCCGCATCCGCGACCTGACCAAGATGTGCGCCGAGGCCTGGGTGGAGAACGAGGGCGGCAACGCCGCGCCCACCACGGCGGCGAAGGCCTGACCATGCCCCAGCTTCTGATCGAATTGTTCTCCGAAGAGATTCCCGCGCGCATGCAGGCCCAGGCCGCGCGCGACTTCGACCGCATGGTGCGCGAGCGCCTGGCCGAGCAGGGTCTGCTGCCCGAGGGCCTCAAGACCTTCGCCGGCCCGCGTCGCCTGACCCTGGTGGCCGAGGGGTTGCCGGCCGCGCAGGGCGACCGCCACGAGGAGCGCAAGGGCCCGCGCGTCGGCGCGCCCGACGCCGCCATCGACGGCTTCCTGCGCTCGACCGGCCTGACCCGCGACCAGCTGGTCGAAAAGGATGGCGTCTGGTTCGCCCATATCCATCGCAAGGGCCGCCCGACCGCCGAGATCGTGGCCGAGATCCTCGACCACGTGATCCGCAACTTCCCCTGGCCCAAGTCGATGACCTGGGGAACCGGGACCCTGCGCTGGGTGCGTCCGCTGAAGCGGATCGTCTTCCTGTTCGACGGCGCGGTGGTGCCGCTGAACGTGGACGGGATCGAAGCCGGCGACGTGACCGAGGGCCACCGCTTCATGGGCTCGGGCAAGCCCTTCAAGGTCAAGGATTTCGACAGCTACCGCGACAAGCTGGCGTCCCACTTCGTCATCCTCGACGTCGAGGAGCGCAAGGACCGCATCATGGACGGCGCGCGCACCCTGTGCTTCGCGCGCAATCTCGAGCTGGTCGACGACGACGGCCTGCTGGACGAGGTGGCGGGCCTCGCCGAATGGCCGACCCCGGTCATGGGCGACATGGACCCCGCGTTCCTAGACCTGCCGCCGGAGGTGATCCGCACCTCGATGCGCACGCACCAGAAGTACTTCGCCGTGCGTCCGGCCGGCGAGAACGGCGGCAAGCTCGCCCCGCACTTCATCACCGTCGCCAACATCGAGGCGGCCGATGGCGGCAAGGAGATCGCCCGCGGCAACGCCAAGGTGCTCTCGGCCCGTCTGAACGACGCCCGCTTCTTCTGGGACGAGGATCGCAAGATCACCCTGGAGCAGCGCCTCGCGAAGCTGACCGGCGTCACCTTCCACGCCAGGCTCGGCACCCTGGCCGAACGCGTCGAGCGGCTTGAGCTGATCGCCAAGGCCATCGCCCCTCGGGTCGGCGCCGATCCGGCCAAGGCGGTGCTGGCCGCGCATCTCTGCAAGGCCGACCTGGCCACCGGCATGGTCGGCGAATTCCCCGAGCTCCAGGGCCTGATGGGCGGCTACTACGCCCGCGAGGAAAAGATCAGCCCGGTCGTGGCCGACGCCATCCGCGATCATTACAAGCCCGTCGGGGCCGGCGACGAAGCTCCCGACACCCCGGTCACGATGGCCGTGGCCATCGCCGAGAAGGTCGACACCCTGGTCGCCTTCTTCGCCATCGACGAGAAGCCGACGGGCTCGCGCGATCCCTACGCCCTGCGCCGCGCCGCGCTCGGCGTGATCCGCATCCTGCTGGGGGCCGAAGCCCGCGCCCCCATCCGCGAGCTGGTCGCCGACTGGTACCGTTCGTTGCGCTGCTACGTCGATCCGGGCCGCGCGCTCTATGTTTCGACCCGCCGCACCACCGGCTATCTGGGCCCGGCCTACCGCCAGCCCTCCGAGGTCTTCCAGACCTATGTCGAGGAGTTCGAGGACGCGTTGCTGGAAGGCGTCCCCTACGTCGTCTCGACCGACCAGGACTTCGACATCCGCTTCGACCGCTCGGCCGCGGCCGGCGAGGCGCCGGAAGGCGAGGTCCAGTACCAGTTCCGCCCCTATCCGGTGGTGGCCGACGAAGTGCTCGGCTTCATGGCCGACCGCCTGAAGGTCGCTCTGCGCGATCAGGGCAAGCGCCATGATCTGGTCGACGCCGTCTTCGCGCTCGGCGACGACGACCTGGTGCGCATCGTCGCCCGGGTCGAGGCGCTCGGCGGCTTCCTGACCGGCGCGGACGGCCAGAACCTGCTGGCCGGCTACAAGCGCGCCGGCAACATCCTCAAGGCCGAGGAAAAGAAGGGCGAGCTGCCCGCCGGCCCGGCCGTGCCCATGCCGGGCGCGCCGAGCGAGGAGGGGGCCCTGATCGCGGCCCTCGACGCGGCCGAGCCGGCCGTGGCTCAGGCGTTGCAGAAGGAAGACTTCGCCGGAGCCATGCGCGCCCTTTCGGGACTGCGCGGCCCCGTCGACGCCTTCTTCGAGGCGGTTTTGGTGAACTCTGAGAACGCGGCGGAACGTGATAACCGCCTGCGTCTTCTCGTGCAGGTGCGCGACCTCATGGAGCGGGTCGCGGACTTCTCGCAAGTGACGGGCTAAAGGAGGCCTAGAAGGATATGTCGACCGATACGCTGACCAAGTCGCGCTGGGTCTACGCCTTCGGGGGCGGCGGCGCCGACGGCGACGCTTCCATGAAGAACCTGCTGGGCGGCAAGGGGGCGAACCTCGCCGAGATGTCGTCCCTGGGCCTGCCTGTGCCGCCCGGCTTCACCATCACCACCGAGGCCTGCGTCCATTATTACTCGAACGACAAGCAGTACCCGGCCGAGCTGAAGGATCAGGTCGCCGCCGGCCTGGCCAAGGTCGAGGAGATCACCGGCAAGACCTTCGGCGATGCGTCCAACCCGCTGCTGGTCTCGGTCCGCTCCGGCGCCCGCGCCTCGATGCCGGGCATGATGGACACCGTCCTCAACCTCGGCCTCAACGACGAGACGGTCGCGGGGCTGGCCAAGCTCTCGGGCGACCGCCGCTTCGCCTTCGACAGCTATCGCCGCTTCATCCAGATGTACTCGAACGTGGTGCTCGACCTCGACCACCACATGTTCGAGGAGATCCTCGACGAGCATAAGGAGCGCCTCGACGTCACAGTCGACACCGCGCTCTCGGCCGAGGACTGGGAAAAGGTCGTCGCCGACTACAAGGCCGCCGTCGAGCAGGAGCTGGGCAAGCCGTTCCCGCAGGACCCGCACGCCCAGCTCTGGGGCGCGATCAGCGCCGTCTTCGCCAGCTGGATGAACGACCGCGCCAAGTTCTACCGGCGCATGCACGACATCCCGGAAAGCTGGGGCACGGCGGTCAACGTCCAGTCGATGGTGTTCGGCAATATGGGCGACAGCTCGGCGACGGGCGTGGCCTTCACCCGTAACCCGTCGACCGGCGATGCGCGCCTCTACGGCGAGTTCCTGATCAACGCCCAGGGCGAGGACGTCGTCGCCGGCATCCGCACCCCCCAGGCCCTGACCAAGATCGCCCGCGAGGAGATGGGCGAGAAGGCCCTCTCGATGGAAGAGGCGCTTCCCGAGGTCTTCGCCCAGTTCAAGTCCGTCGTCGAGAAGCTGGAAAAGCACTATCGCGACATGCAGGACATCGAGTTCACGGTCGAGCAGGGCCGGCTCTACATGCTCCAGACCCGCAACGGGAAGCGCACCGCCAAGGCCGCGCTGAAGATCGCGGTCGACCTGGCCAGCGAGGGGCTGATCACCCAGGAAGAGGCGATCATGCGGGTCGAGCCCGCCAGCCTCGACCAGTTGCTGCACCCGACCATCGACCCGTCCAGCCCGCGCGACATCGTCACCACCGGCCTGCCGGCCTCGCCCGGCGCGGCCACCGGCAAGATCGTCTTCAACTCCGACGAGGCCGAGCGTCTCGGCACGGCGGGCGAGGCGGTCATCCTGGTCCGAGACGAGACCAGCCCTGAAGACATCCACGGCATGCACGCGGCCCGCGGCATCGTCACCGCCCGCGGCGGCATGACCAGCCACGCGGCCGTGGTCGCGCGCGGCATGGGCCGTCCCTGCGTCTCCGGGGCCGGTGAAATGCAGATCGACGGCAAGAACGGCGAGTTCCGCGTCCGCGGCCGCACCTTCAAGGCCGGCGAGGTCATCACCATCGACGGTTCCAAGGGCGAGGTGCTCGCTGGCACGGTCAAGATGATCGAACCCGAGCTGACCGGCGACTTCGCCAACCTCATGGCCTGGGCCGACAAGGCTCGCCGCCTGAAGGTCCGCGCCAACGCCGAGACCCCGCTGGACGCGCGCACCGCCCGCCAGTTCGGCGCCGAGGGCATCGGCCTCTGCCGCACCGAGCACATGTTCTTCGACGACACCCGGATCGCCGCCGTGCGCGAGATGATCCTGGCCGACGACGAGGCCGGTCGCCGCGCCGCGCTCGCGAAGATCCTGCCGATGCAGCGCAACGACTTCGTCGAGCTCTTCACCATCATGGAAGGGCTGCCGGTCACCATCCGCCTGCTCGATCCGCCGCTGCACGAGTTCCTGCCGCACACCGAGGCCGACCTCCAGGCCGTCGCCGACGCCACGGGCGTCGACGCGGCCAAGCTGATGCGCCGCGCCAAGGAGCTGCACGAGACCAATCCCATGCTCGGCCACCGCGGTTGCCGCCTGGCGGTCTCCTATCCCGAGATCTACGAGATGCAGGTCCGCGCCATCTTCGAGGCGGCTTGCGAGATCGCCGAAAGCGGCAAGGCGGCGCCGATCCCCGAGATCATGCACCCGCTGGTCGCCAAGGGCGAAGAGATGCGCTACCTGCGCCAGCTGACCGACAAGACCGCCCAGGCGGTGCTCAAGGAACGCGGCCGCGAGATCGAGTATCAGGTCGGCACCATGGTCGAGCTGCCTCGCGCGGCCATCCGCGCCGGCGACCTGGCCCAGAACGCCGAATTCTTCTCGTTCGGCACCAACGACCTGACCCAGACCACCTTCGGCATCAGCCGCGACGACTCCGGCCGGTTCCTGGGCGCCTATCTGGAAAAGGGCATCTTCGAGAAGGACCCCTTCGTCAGCCTCGACCAGGACGGCGTCGGCGACCTGATCCGCATCGCCGCCGAGCGTGGCCGGGCCGAGCGCCCGAACGTGAAGCTCGGCATCTGCGGCGAGCATGGCGGCGACCCGGCCTCGATCGAGTTCTGCGAGAGCATCGGCCTCGACTATGTCAGCTGCTCGCCGTTCCGCGTGCCCATCGCCCGCCTCGCGGCCGCCCAGGCCGCGGTCGGCGGCATGGAAAAAGACCGCTAGGCGGTTATGACGGCTCCCCTCGGGGAGCCGTTTTTCTTTGGCTCGAGCGGCCGCCGCTAACGCAGGACGGTCGCGATGAAGTTGTCGATGAAGCGGCCGACCGCCCGCTCGACCTCGACGCGTTCGGGCATGTCGGGCGCGGCGGCGAAATGCTCGCGCCGGATCTGGGTCAGGCCGGCGGCGAACATCCGGGCCGTCTCGCGCGGGTCCGGGGCGATCATGCCGTGGGCCTGTGCGAAATGTCCGCAATAGCCGGCCAGCAGGTCGATCTCCTGGTGGAACAGCGCCTCGTGGAACCTCGCCCGCCCGGGTCCGTCGGGTCCTTCGCGGTTCACCATCGCCATCAACTGGTGCTCGCGCGGGTTCATCCAGCGCTCGACCAGATGGCGGCCGCAGATGTGGAAGAACTCGGCCGGCGCATCGGCCAGGGCGCGGTATTCGGCGCTCCTCAGCCGCTCGACGAACTCGGCCGGCCCCCATTGCCCCAGCACCGCCTGGTACAGATCGTCCTTGCCGGCGAAGTGGTTGTAGAGGCTGCTCTCGCGCAGGCCCGCGGCCCGCGCCAGCATCCGCATCGAGGTCCCGGCGAAGCCGTGCCGGGCGAACAGCTCGAGGCCCGCGTCCAGGATCCGCCGTCGCGTCGTTCCGTCCTCGGCCGGCTGCGGCACTGGCGCTGGTCTCCCGCTGATCGCCTCCGCTCGTACGACGAACGATCGACCGTCACAATCGCTTGCTTGCGGCGCCCGCCGCGCTATCTGCCTGTCATGAGCGATCTCCTCGAACGCCCCGTGTGGTCGGCCCTGACCGGCCGCCAGTCGCCGCTCTCGCTGACGGAAGGCGCGGCCGTGCGCTTCGCTCCGCCGTACGGCCTGTTCGCCGCGGTTCCCGACTATTCGCCGGGTAATCTCTCCGACCTGGCGGCCCTTGTCCGCAGCCATGGCGACGTCGCCCTGGTGGAAGCCGAACCGCCGCCGGCCATCCCGGGACTGGCCGTCCGCTCCCAGGCGCTCTGCTGGCAGATGGTCGCCGAGATCCCGAGCCCGGTCGGCGAGCCGGCCTTCGAGATGACGCCCTTGGGCGAGGCCGACGCCGCCGAGATGCTGGCCCTGGCCACCCTGACCGCGCCTGGGCCGTTCTTCTCGCGCACCCACGAGTTGGGCGCCTTCATCGGCGTGCGCCAGGGCGGAGCGCTGATCGCCATGGCCGGTGAGCGTATGCAGCCGGCCGGCTTCACCGAAGTCAGCGGCGTCTGCACCCATCCCGACCATCGCGGCCGCGGTTATGCGGCCGGCCTGATCCTGGCGGTGGCCGCCCGCGTGCGCGCCCGCGGCGAGATCCCATTCCTGCACTCCTACGCCGCCAACCGCGGGGCCATCGCCCTCTACGAAGCGCTCGGCTTCGAGTTCGCCCGCGAGCTGACCATGACGACCCTGACGGCGGGCTGATGACACTCGGCGTTTCGGCGGAGTAGGCTGTCGCCGGATAAGGAGCAGGCCATGCCGATTGCGTTGCGGACCCGTCGCGAACCAGCCGTGCGCGTGGAGGCGCCCGCCCGCCGCGCTCGTGGGCAGTCGATCATCGTCGCCCCGCGCGCTACGCCGGCCGGCGCGATCGGACTGGGCGCCATGGGCAGCGTCGCGCTCGGCGCCATCGCCTTCGGAGCTTTCGCGGTAGGGGCGCTGGCGGTCGGGCGTCTGGCCATCGGCCGGGTCGGTGTCGGTCGCGCGCGCATCCGCAGCCTGGAGATCGACGAGCTGACCGTGCGCCGCCTCACCATCCTCGACGACGGCGAGCCGCGTCGATAAGCGCGAGGCCGCCGGTTTCGGCGCCCGTCGTGCGTTCTTGTCGAAACTAGAGCCCCACTCGGCGTTTTGGGTGTTTCCACCAGAGGCTAAGGGGCTCTAACGTCCGGGCAAACGCCGCCGGGGAGGCGGCTTCTCGGAGCTAAACCACAGACATGCGTAGGTTCGTTGCGCCGCTGATCGCGGCCCTTTGCCTGCCCGCCGCGGCCATGGCCGCGGCTCCCATCGCCAATGACGGCCTGGCCCGTATCCAGATGCAGGTTGAAACCGGCTTCCTCAGCGGCGAGGAGCGCCAGGTCGTCAATCTGCTGATTCAGGCGGCTAACGAGATGACCGCCATATACAAGCGCCAGGAAGCGGGCGAGGGGCCGGGTCACGGCTTCTATCCGCCCGGCATGACCAAGGCGCAGCTCGACGCCTACATCGCCGCCCATCCAGACCAGAAAGCCGCCCTCATGGATGGCTACACGGTGGTGAAGCGCCAGGGCGACAAGCTGGTCACCGTTCCCTACAACGTCGAGTACAAGGCCGAGCTCGACCGCGCCGCCGCCTTGCTTGACAAGGCCGCCGCCATCACCACCAACCCCAGCCTCAAGCGGTTCCTGACCCTGCGGGCCAAGTCGTTCCGCACCAACGACTACTTCGAATCCGAAATGGCCTGGATGGACCTGACGGGCACGCCGATCGAGGTCGCCATCGGCCCCTACGAGACCTACACCGACGAGCTCTACGGCCAGAAGACCGCCTTCGAGGCGTTCGTGACCCTCAAGGACCCCAAGGAATCCAGCGCCCTCGACAAGTACAAGGGCTACCTGCGGGCCATGGAGGAGAATCTCCCGGTCGACAATCGCTATAAGAACTTCCAGCGCGGCGGCGAATCCCCGATCGCGGTGGCCGAACAGGTGCGCGGTGGCGGCGACAACACCCAGGGGCCGCAGACCATCGCCTTCAACCTGCCCAACGACGAGCGCGTGCGCGAGGCCAAGGGCGCCAAGAAGGTCGTCCTCTCCAATGTGCTGGGCGCCAAGTACGAGCGCATCCTCAAGCCGATGGGCGACCGCGTCCTGGTCGCGGACCAGGCCTCGCTGGTCGCCAAGAAGTACATGACGCTGGAGACGCTGTTCCACGAGCTGTCGCACAGCCTGGGCCCGGGTTCGATCACCGTCGATGGGCGCGCCACCACCGTCACCGCCGAGCTGAAGGAGATCGGCGGCACGGCCGAGGAGGCCAAGGCCGACGTCATGGGCGTCTACAACATCCTCTTCATGATGGATAAGGGCGAACTGCCCAAGGCCGAGCGCTCGCAGCTCTTCGCCACCTACATGGCCGGCATCTTCCGCGCCGTCCGCTGGGGCGCGGGCGAGGCCCACGGCCGCGGCGCGGCCCTCCAGTACGGCTATCTGAAGGAAAAGGGCGCCTTCACCTGGGATGCGGCCGCCAAGCGCTACCGCGTCAACGACGACGCCATGCAGGCCGGGATCACCGCCCTGGTCGCCGACCTCGTCAAGCTGCAGGGGAACGGCGACTATGCGGGCATGGTCGCGTTCTTCGACAGGTACGCCAAGCTCGACCCGGAGGCCGAGAGCGTGATCGCCACGCTGAAGGACATCCCGGTCGACATCGCCCCGATCTACCCGGACAAGATCTGAGCATGGAGCGAGAGATCTCCGCCGATTTCAGGTCGCTGGCCAATCTCGAGCTTGTCCAGCTGGGCAAGACCTCGATCACGCTCGGTTCCCTGGCGGCGGCGATCCTCATCGTGGCGGCGGCGATGGTCGCCGCCCGTCTGGCCGCCGGCGCGATCCGACGCATCCGCGGCCGGGCGGGGGCCGAGGCTGGGCCTTCGATCTACATCTTCGAGAAGCTCAGCACCTACGGCCTGATCATCTTCGGGGTGATCGCCGCGTTCTCGACGCTCGGTCTGGACCTCTCCTCTCTCACCCTGTTCGCCGGGGCCCTCGGCGTCGGCCTCGGCTTCGGCATGCAGGGCATCGTCAAGGAGTTCATCTCCGGCCTGGTGCTGCTGTTCGACAAGCTGATCCGCATCGGCGACTACATCGAGTTGCAGACCGGCGAGCGCGGGATCGTCGCCGAGATCGGCCCGCGCGCCACTCGCATCCGCAACAACGACGACCTAGACGTCCTGATCCCGAACTCGCGGCTGATCGAGGCGCCGGTCACCAACTGGACCCATCAGAACGGTGCGCGGCGGATGCACATCCCCTTCCGCGTGGCCTACGGCGCCGACAAGGAGAAAGTGCGCGAGGCGGTGCTGCGCGCGGCCCACGCCGTGCCCTTCACCCTCAAGGACACCTCCGCGCGCCGCACCCAGGTCTGGCTGGTCGGCTTCGGCGACAGCGGCATGTCGTTCGAACTGGTGGTCTGGCCGGCGCTGGAGGCGGTCAAGCGCCCCAACGCCACCCATGCGGCCTACACCTGGGCCATCGAGGACGCCCTGCGCAATGGCGGCTTCGAGATCCCGCTGCCTCAGCGCGAGTTGCGGGTCCGCGCCGTCTTCGGCGAGGAGGGCGACGACGCCCGCGAGATGCTGGGCCTCAAGGGTCATGCCGCCGCCACGGTGCGCGAGACCGCCCCCAGCACCAACGACGCGGCCGAGGACCTGGCCCGCGGCGCCGAGCAGGACGCCGCCGAGCGCGCCGCCGCCGAACAGAACCGCTCCCCGGCGCGTTAGGCCGTCATGACGCGGCCCCTCGCCACCATCGGTTACGAAGCCCGCACCCAGGCCGCGCTGATCGAGGCGTTGCAGGCGGCCAAGGTCGAGGTTCTGATCGACGTGCGCGCGATCGCCGCCTCCCGCCGGGCGGGTTTCTCCAAGACCCTGCTCGCCGCCAGTCTGGCCGAGGCCGGCGTCGACTATCTGCACCTGCGCGAGCTGGGCACGCCCAAGCCCGGCCGCGACGCCGCTCGCAAGGGCCGCATCGCCGAGATGACGCAGATCTTCGAGGCGCACCTGGCCGAGCCGTCCGCCCAGCTCCAGCTCGCCCAGGCCAAGGAGGTCGTCGCCCGCCGCCGCGCCGCCCTGCTGTGCTTCGAGGCCGACGCCGCCGGCTGTCACCGCAAGATCCTCGCCGATCACATCTGCGCCGACCTCGGCTGCGCCATCCGCCACCTCTAGCCTTGCCGACAATTCACCTGACAAGGGCCGCCAGCTCTGGCCTCCTGGCGTTCGAGGACAGGGGAGGGGCGAGATGGCCCAGGGATTCGATCCGGCCGCGGCGACCGCGGCCTATCTGGCGCAGTTGCCGCCGGAGGCCCACGCCAAGGCGACCGCCTATACGCAAGGCGGTCACTGGCTGCTGCTCTGGGGCGCGCTGATCGCCGTCGCGGCGGCCTTGATCGTTCTTCGCTCCGGAGTGCTGGTGCGGCTGCGCGCGGCCATCGAAAGCCGCAAGGCGCGGCCCTGGCTGGCGGCGGTCCTGGTGCTCGGCCTGGACGCCGTGCTCGAGACCCTGCTGGGCCTGCCCTGGAACATCTACACCGACTGGTGGCGCGAAAAGTTCTACGGCCTGACCAGCCGATCCCTGGGCGGCTTCCTGGGCGAGTTCGCGATCACCGGGACCATCTCGGTGGTCGTCACCGTGGGGCTGCTCTGCCTGCTCTATGCCCTGATCCGCAGGACGCCGCGCACCTGGTGGCTGTGGGGCGGCGGCGTGGTCGCGGTGTTCTTCGTGGTCATGCTGGTGCTGGCGCCGGTCTTTGTGGAGCCGCTGCTCAACACCTACAAGCCGGCGCCGTCAGGCCCGGTCCGCGACGCCATCGTGCAGATGGCGGAGGCGAACGGCGTGCCGCACGACAAGATCTACGTCTATGACGGCTCCAAGCAGTCGAACCGCTACACCGCGAACGTCTCGGGCCTGTTCGGCACCGCGCGCATCGCCCTCAGCGACGTGATGTTCGCCAAGGGCGCCGATCTTTCCGAGATTAAGGCCGTGGTCGGCCACGAGATGGGCCACTATGTCGAGGGCCACGCCCTGCGCATGGCGGCGAAGTTCGGCCTGCTGGCCCTGGCCGGCTTCTTCCTGGTCGACCGCCTGTTCGCCCCGGTCGCGCGGCTGCTCGGCGCACGCGGCGTCCAGGGCCTGGCCGATCCGGCCGGTTTCCCGGTGGTGGGGATCATCCTGGCGGTTCTCGGCCTGCTCGCCACGCCGATCTACATGACCATCGTCCGCCAGGGCGAGGTCGCGGCCGACCGCTATTCCCTGGTTCACGTCAACGAACCGGATGGACTGGCCAAGGCGTTGGTCAAGACCATCGAGTACCGCGCCGCGACGCCCTCGAAGCTCGAGGAGACCTTGTTCTACGACCACCCCGCGGTCGGCAATCGCGTGCGCATGGCCATGGACTGGAAGGCCGCCCAGATGAAGGTCGACGCGGTCCGCTAGGCGATCCCGACCAGGAAGGCGCTGGCCGCCAGCATCGCCCCGAAGAAGGCGGCGCCCGCTCCGGCCGGCGCCGTCCGCTTCGGCCGATAGGTGACGCCCAGCGAGGCCGCCGCGGCGCCGGCCGTGATCGCCCAGGCCCATTCGACCGGCCCGAACTTCCAGCCCGTGGACCAGACCGCACATGCGAAGGCCGCGGCCAGGCCCGCCGCGCCCGCCGCGCGCAATCGCGGCTTCAGGCGCGGCTCCAGCCGCCTGCCGAACAACTCGCCCTGGTGCTTGTCCATCGAGGCGCAGATCGCCACGAACCCGGCGAAGGCGAAAAGCAGCGTGGCCAGGTGGATCATGCGGCCTGCTCCATCGGCTTGGCGGCGGATCGCTTGGCCTTCACCGCCGGCCTGTAGCGCGCGGCCTTCCAGCCGCAGTAGGCGACGCCTGCGCCCAGCACCGGGAGGGTCAGGTCGAAGGCGACCATCGCCCAGTCCCCGCGCAGGGCGTTGGCGACGAGATTGCGGTGCGGGGTGGTGATCGCGCTGACCAGCGGCAGGGCGGCGATCATGAAGCCGGCCGCGCCCAGCGCCTCGGCCCAGGCCTTCTTGGCCGGCCGCAGGCAGGCGTAGACGATCATGCCGCCCCAGGTGATGAAGACGCTCTGCACCTCCCAGTCCGACCGTTCCGCCATGCCGGCGGGCAGCAGGCGGTTGGCCCACAGCATCGCCGCCATCCCGGCCGGCACGCCGGCGATCGTGCCGATGTTCAGCCGCTCGACGAGGCGGAAGCCGAAGTGGGGCCGTTCGGGATCGGGCAGTTGCTGGCGGCGCTTGACCGTCCACAGGATCAGCCCTGTCGCCACCATGGCGCAGCCGGTCAGGCCGCAGAGGAAATAGAGCCAGCGCAGCGCCGGCTGGGCGAACCGGCCCATGTGCAGGCCGTACATGGCGCCTTGCGTCACGTCCGCCGCTCCAGCCTGGGGCGAGCCGCCGACCCGCCTGCCGGCGTGGTCGAAGGTCAGCTGTCCGCCGCGATAGCTCAGCTTGTCGCCGGAATGGCGCGTGACCTCGATGCGCGCGGCGGCGTCGCCCGGATTGCTGATGTTCACGATCCAGGGTCGTCCGCCGCCCCAGGCCCGGCTGGCCTCGCCCAGCACCTGGGGCAGGGGGGCGAGCGGGGCGGCCACGCCGCTGCGCTCGACCTCCTCGGCCTGCGGGAACATCGCCTGGAAGAAGGTGTCCTCGCTCTTGTAGTTCGCGACCACGCCCCAGGGCATGTAGAGGCTCATCAGCGTGACCAGACCGGTGTAGGTGATCATCGCGTGGAACGGCAGGGCCAGGACCGCGGTCATGTTGTGCGCGTCCAGCCACGAGCGCTGCGCGGCCTTGGCGGGCCGGAACGTGAAGAAGTCCTTGAAGATGCGCTTGTGGGTGATCACGCCCGAGACGATCGCCACCAGCATGAACATGGCGCAGAACCCCGCCACCCAGCGGCCGAAGATCACCGGCATGTAGTGCATCTGGAAATGGAAGCGGTAGAACAGCTCCCCGCCGCGGGTTTCGCGCGGCTTGACGACCTCGCCGGTCGCGCTGTCCAGCACCGCCTGGTTCTCGCTGCGGCCGCGGCGGCGTGGGCGGTCCTCCTCGCCGGGGGCGGGCTGCGGCCGCCAGAAGACGCGAACCGTCGCTTCGCGCTCGTCGGGCAGGGTGATGGACCAGCTCCTGGCGTCGGGCGCGACCTTCTGGAGATAGGCGACGGCGGCCGCCGCCGCGCGGTCCGACCCGCCCGGGACGCCCGTCTCGGGCTGCATCCAGCGGGTGATCTCGGGCCGGAAATAGGTGGCCGTGCCGGTGCAGAACATGGCCAGCAGCACCCAGCCGACCAGCAGGCCGGTCCAGGTATGCAGCCACGACATCGATTGGCGGAACGAGCCGTTCACAGCCGCGGCTCCACCAGCAGCGAGATCCACAGCAGCGACGCCAGGCTCGCGCAGCCGCCCGCCAGGCCCAGCCACACGCGCCAGGTCTTCGGATCGCCGAAGCACCAGACCGCGACGGCCGCATAGACCGCGAACGACAGGGTGGTGGCCGCTATGGTCGCCTCGACGGGCGAGCCGGGCAGCACCCGCGCCAGCACCGCCGTGACCAGCGCGGCCAGCAGATAGCCGACGAAGATCGCGGCCACGGCGCGAGCGGCGACGTCCGCCCGCGCCATCCAGGTCGGCCCGGCCTTGCGGCGGGCGGTGGGAGTTGCGCCCATGGGTCAGAACCCGGCCCGCAGCGTCACCGTCACCTTGCGCGGTTCGCCGAAATAGCCGCCGTTGTAGAAGCCGACGCGGCGGTAATAGGTCTTGTCGAACAGGTTATCGACGTTGACCGTCAGGCTCAGCCGCTCGTTCCAGCGATAGCGCGCCATCAGGTTGGCCAGCACGTACGAGCCCTGGCTGACGTTGCGCCGCACGGTGGCGGTGTTCGAGGTCGGGACGGTGGCCAGCGTGTAGATCTCGCTCTGCCAGTTCAGCCCGCCGCCGACGGTCAGGCCTTGCAGCGGCCCGGTCAGGTCGTAGGTGGTGTAGATGCGGGCGATGTTGCGCGGATTCAGGGTGTTGATGCGCACCTTCGCCGCGTTCTCGGTGTAGGCGTAGGTATAGCCGCCGGCCACGCGCCAGCGCTCGGTGATCTGGCCGGTGACCTCGGCCTCGACCCCGCGGGTCTCGGCCCCGCTCACCGCGCGATAGGCCGAACTGCCGTCCGGCAGCAGGAAGCCGTCGGGTACGGTCGGGTCGATTTCGGCCAGGTTGTCCTGCTTGACGTAGAAGCCGACCAGGGAGCCCAGCAGCCGCCCGTTCAGGAACTCGCCTTTCAGTCCGCCCTCGTAGTTGGCCCCGATCACCGGCGCCAGCAGTTCGTTGAATTTGTTCCTGTTGCTCTGCGGCTTGAACAGGTCCGAATAGCTGACATAGGCCGAGACTTGCGGGGTGATGTCGAACACCGCGCCGAAATAGGGGGTGATCCGGTCGGCCGAGTAGGCCCCGGTGGTGTTGGTGTAGCCGCCGGCCAGGTTGTAGCGGTCCGTCTTGGTCTCCCACTCGCTGCTGCGCACCCCCACGATGACCTTCAGCCGGTCGATCGGGTTGAAGCGCAGCGCGCCGTAGACGCCGGATTCCTTGGTGCGCGCGATCTGGTTCGGCGTCCCCAGGTTGACCACATAGGGTTCGGGAATGCGCCCGTCCCAGGTGCGGATGTCCGGGATGGTCATCGGGTAGGGGCGGGGCCGGCTGGTGTCGATGGCGGCGTTCATCGTCGTGCCGTCGCGCTCGTAGCCGTTCACCCCGACCACCAGCTCGTGCTTGCGGCCGAACAGCTCGAAAGGACCGGTCGCATAGACGTCGTAGCCGGTCTCTTCTTCCTCGTAGATGTTGAAGTAGTCGGCGACGATCAGCCCGCCTCCGGTCTGCCGGTCGGGATAGCCGCCATAGCCGTAATAAAGCTTGGCCGTGGACTCGCTCTGGCGTCTGTTCAGGGCCACGCGCACAAGCCAGTCGCCCGGCAGCTTCTGCTCGATCGCGCCATATAGGTTGCTGGTGTTGCGGTCCCAGCTGCTCCAGCGCGCCGCGGCGTTGTAGGACGGCGAATAGCTGGTCGGCGTCCCGTCGCGATAGAACATCGGCGAGGTGCCCCAGGTCGTACCCCGGGGCGTCACCTCCAGATAGTCGTAGCCGATCCGCGCGAGTGTGGTGTCGGTCAGGTCGGCCTCGATCACGGCCAGAGCGACCTTCTTTTTCTCTTCCAGGAAGTCGATGTACGACTCCTTGTCCTCGAAGGCGCCGGCCACCCGCGCGCGCACCCGGCCGGCGGCGAAGATCGGGCCCGACAGGTCCGCCTCGACCCGGCCGCGGTTCCAGCTCCCGGCCACCAGCCCGACCGAACCCTTGAGATCCAGGGTCGGCGCCTTGCGGATCAGGTTGACCGTGGCCGACGGATCGCCCGAGCCGGTGACCAGCCCCGTCGCCCCGCGCACCACCTCGACCCGCTCGTAGATCAAGGTGTCGCCCATGGTGCTGTTACCCGACGAGTAGGTGGTCGGCACGCCGTCGAGCTGGAAGTTGGCGATCGCGAACCCGCGCGAGGTGAAGTTCACCCGGCTGGAATCGTTCTCCTGCACCGTGATCCCGGTGGTCTGCTCCAGGACGTTGGCGATGGTCATCAGCCCGAAGTCGTCCATCCGCTCGCGGGTGATCACCGTCACCGACTGCGGGGTCTCCTTCAGCGACATCTTCAGCTTGGCCGCCGATTCCGTGACCTTGGCCGCGTAACCGTCGCGCGATCCGGTCACCACCACGCCTTCGACCGTGCCTTCGGCCTCCGCCTCGTCCGCCAGGGCGGGGGAGGCCAGCGCCGTGCTGGCGAGGAGCACGGCCAGCAGCAAGCCGGCGGGACGGGACGGAACGGAACTCGGACGACGCAACGGACAAACCCCCAATGACGGAACCAGCGCGCAAGGCGCGACCGGGGGTTTAGCGTCGCCTGATCTTTTTGCAAACGATGCTTAGAAGCAATCGCATAGAGCGCCATCGCGACGGCGCCGGCCGCCCCTGTGAGGCGCGCTCAGAGCAGGCGGATAATGACGCCCTCAAGAGCGTAGCGCGCATAGAGGAAGTCGTGCACGCGGCTGACCTGGCCGCCCTCGAAGTCGAGGACCACGAAATAGGCCGGCGCCTCCATGGACACGGCGCGCTCGTAGACCAGCATGGCGGGGTGGCCCTCGACCGCGCCGGCGGCGTAGGCCCAGCGCTCGCGCGCCGCGTCGTAGGCGCCGTAGTACAGGCTCACCTCGCCCTTGCCGCGCTTATGCAGGGTGGCGACCAGGTCCAACTGCACGTCGTCGGCCAGCATCGCCCGCACGGCGTCGAAGTCGCCGGCCTTGAAGCCCTCGACATAGGCGGTCAGCCGGCTCCGCATCGCATCGGGCAGAGCCGGGGGTCCGGCGTCCTGCGGCTCGGCCGCCAGGTCGCGCAGGCGCACGCGGCCCCGCTGCAGGGCCGACTTCACCGCCGGCTCGGTCGCCTCGGTGATGGCCGCGATCTCGCTCAGCGAATGGCCGAGCACGTCCTTCAGGATCACTGCGCCGCGCTGAAGGGCCGGCAGCCGCAGGAAGGTGGCCAGGCTGGCGGCGGCGATGTCTGGATCGGGTGTCTCGGGGGCGGCGACCATGGCCAGCTCCTCCTCGGTTCCCAGCTGGGCGGCCCGCTGCCGGCGGCGCAGGAAGTCCAGGGCGCAGTTGTGGGCGATGCGGAACAGCCACCCCTGCGGATTGTCCAGCGGCCCGGCGGCCTCGCGCCCGGCGAAGGCCTTGAGCATCGTCTCCTGCACCACGTCCTCACCGTCGATGGTCGAACCCGTCATGCGCGCGCAATAGCGGTGCAACGCCGGCCGCATCGCCGCCAGCAGGCTGTCGAAGTCGCGCGCGGTCATAGGCAGGTCCTCTTGCAGGTCAGGCTTGGTAGCGCGATCAGGCCTGACGCGCATAGGCAAGCGAGCCGGCGGTGGAGTCGAAGGCGGCCAGCGCCGCGATCTTCGGGAAATAGGCCTGCATGCGCGCGTCGGCCTGCATCGCGCTGACCGCGGCGGCGTCGCGCCACTGCGAGATGATGATCACCCGCGTCCCGTCCGTCGCGGCGATGAGGCTGGTGGCGCGCCAGCCGTCCAGGGTGACGATCACCGTGTCGACGTTCTCGCGCAGCAGGTCGAGCAGGGCGGACTGGTTCGCAGGCTCGCAGGCCAGCACGTTGACAAGGGTCGTCGCGGCGGGCGTGAGGGTGATGGCGTTCATACTGGCGTCTCCGGGCCGGGCGAGCGCCGGAATTGGCCTCGCTGATGGGGAGACGACACAGGGGAGTGAAACGGATCGGTCTGGTGGAAATAATTCTTCGGAGCCGCGCTCCGCTCGCCGATCCCGGCGAATCCGCGAACGCTCGCCACCCTCGAAGGAGCTCCCCCATGGCCAATGACCGCACCCGGCTGATCGCCCGGCGGACCCCGGAATCGGCGGCGATGACCGCGAACGTCCGGCGCGCGGCGCAGATCATGCCGCGGCTCAACCGCCTGACCTTCAACGACGCTGACGAGGTCCGCGCCCTGTTCGCCGAACTGACGGGGCGGCCGGTGGACGAGAGCTTCCTGCTGGTCCCGCCGTTCTACACCACGGGCGGAACCGAGATCCGGGTCGGGCGGGGCGTCTTCGTCAATCAGAACTGCACCTTCTACGATCTCGGCGGCATCGATATCGGCGACGAGGTGATGATCGGGCCCAATGTCAGCCTGATCACGTCCGGCCATCCCATCGAGCCCTCGAGGCGCCGCGACGGCGTCACCGCCGCCCCGATCGTGATCGGCCGGAATGTCTGGCTGGCGGCCGGCGTCACCGTCATCGGCGGGGTCACGATCGGCGAGAACTCCGTGGTCGCGGCCGGCGCGGTGGTGACCAGGGACGTCCCGCCGAACACCCTGGTCGGCGGCAATCCCGCTCAAGTGATCCGCTCCATCGTCGAGTAGGGCTGTCTGCGGGCGGCGCAGCCGCTAGGCTTGGCCATGGTCACGCCGCTTCCCACAGTCCTGCTCGACCTCGACGGCACGCTGGTCGATTCCGAGCCCGGCATTCTCTCGTCGGTCCGCGCCGCGCTCCAGGCTCTCGGCCACGCGCCCGACCCGTCGCTGGACATCTCGGGGATCATCGGCCCGCCCATCGAGGATATCATGGGCCTGCTGCTGGCCCGCTACGGCGACGACAGGACCAGTGAGGCGGTGGCGGCCTACCGCGACGACTACGGTCGCCAGGGCCTGTTCGGCAGTCGGCCCTACGATGGCGTGCCCGAGGCGCTGGCCGCCCTGCGTGACGCCGGCGCCCAGCTGATCCTGGCCACGTCCAAGCGCCGCACGTTCGCACAGAAGATCCTCGCCCATATCGGCCTGGAGGGATTGTTCGCCGCCGTCTATGGCTCGGAGCCCGGCGGCGCCCTGGATCACAAGCCTGAGCTGATCGCCCATATCCTTGAGCGTCACGGCCTGGCCGCCGACCGCTGCGTGATGGTCGGCGACCGCCGCTACGACATCGCCGGGGCCCATGCGAACCGGATGCGCGCGCTCGGCGTGCTTTGGGGCTACGGGGAGCGCGAGGAGCTGCAGAGCGCCGGCGCCGACGACCTCGTGGCCGATCCGTCGGACTTGCCCGTCGCGGCGCTCGCCATGCTCCAGGCGCGCGCCCGATGAGCGCGCCGCTCCCCGGACTGCCGCACGGCAAGGTCTTTCTCGCCCCGCATGACGTGCGCTGGCGCGGGCTCTTCGAGGCCGAGGCCGCGCGCATCGCCGCCGCCCTGGGCGGCGCGCCCCTCGCGATCGAGCACTATGGCAGCACATCGATCCCGGGCATCGACGCCAAGCCGGTGATCGATCTGCTGGTCGGCCTGCGCACCCTCGACGAGGCGCTGACCTACGTCCCGGCCATGGAGGCTCTAGGCTATGACTTCGCGCCCCATGCGGGCGTCCCGGGCCACCACGTGTTCGGCAAGGGCGCGGCGCGCACCCACCTGGCGCACTTCGTCGAGCATGGCGGGGTCCAGTGGCGCGCGTGCCTGGCCTTCCGCGACGCTCTGCGCGCCGACCCGGCCAGGGCGGGGGCCTACCAGGCGCTCAAGCGCGAGCTGGCCGCCCGCCATCCCGACGACCGCGCCGCCTACACCGCCGGCAAGGGCGCGTTTGTCGCGACGGTCCTTCGGGATGCTACCGCTTCCTGACGAAGACCGTGCCGGCCGAGTAGCCCGCGCCGAACGAGCAGATCAGCCCGGTCTCGCCGCTGGCGAAGTCCTCGCTGGCCTTGTGAAAGGCGATGATCGAACCGGCCGACGAGGTGTTGGCGTACTCGTCAAGGATAATGACGTTCTCGCCCGGCGCCGGCTCGCGGCCCAGCACGCGTTTGCCGATCAGTTCGTTCATGTTGATGTTGGCCTGGTGCAGCCACATGCGCTTGAGGCTCGTGGGGTCGAGGCCCAGGTCGCCGGCGTGCTCGACGATCATCTCGGCCACCATCGGCACCACCTCGCGGAACACCTTGCGTCCTTCCTGAACGAACAGCTTGTCGGCCTTGCCGACGCCCTCGGGCGCGGCGCGGTTCAGGAAGCCGAAGTTGTTGCGGATGTTGTTCGAGAACTGGGTCTTCAGCCGCGTGCCCAGGATCTCCCAGCCGCCCTTGGCGTCCTCGGCCCGCTCGACGATCACCGCCGTCGCCACGTCGCCGAAGATGAAGTGGCTGTCGCGGTCGCGGAAGTTCAGGTGTCCCGAGCAGATCTCGGGATTGACCATCAGCACCGCCCGCGCCGACCCGGTGGAGACGAAGTCGGCCGCGGTCTTGATACCGAAGGTCGCCGACGAACAGGCGACGTTCATGTCGAAGGCGAAGCCCTCCAGGCCCAGCGCCTGCTGCACCTCGATGGCCATGGCCGGATAGGCCCGCTGCATGTTCGAGGCTGCGCAGATCACCGCGTCGATGCGGGCGGGATCTCCGCCCCATCGGGCGATGGCGTCCTTCGCCGCCGCCACGGCGATCTCCGCCAGGACCGAGATCTCCTCGTTAGGACGCTCGGGCAGGACCGGAGCCATGACCTCGGGGTCGACCAGGCCGCTTTTGTTCATGACGAAGCGCGACTTGATCCCCGACGCCTTCTCGATGAATTCGGCGGAGGAGGGGGTGAGGGCGGCGACCTCGCCGGCCTCTATGGCGTCGGCGTTGGCGGCGTTGAACCGCTCGACATAGGCGTTGAAGGTCTCGACCAGCTCGGCGTTCGAGAGGCTGTGCGGCGGGGTGAAGAGGCCCGTGGCCGCGATCACGGCTTGATGCAAAACGCGTTCTCCGATCGTCGCTCCTCTACGCCCGGGAATCCTCCCGGCCGGGAGCTTTGCGCCTAGTGATACCACGTCCGTTTACGCCGTCAGCCTGCCGACGATCTGCGGGCACGGCGCTGGTTCAAATCCGGCGATCTGAGGCTGAAAATGCCCTGTTGCCGATATGACACAGCCACAATTCGTCTCGGTATGGCCCGTGAACCGGCCCTTTCTCGCCGCGTTTGGGAGCGACCTACACGGGCGGCTGGGGATGGCCAAGCTTGAGTAAGGAGTAACCATAATGAACAAGAACATGTCTCTCGTCGCCGTTGTCGCCGCCGCCACGCTCGCCGTCCCGGCGATCGCCAGCGCGCAGGATTCCGGCATTACCGGCTACGGCTCCGTCGGCTACAGCCACCACGATCTCGAAGGCGCCGACGTCGGTGCGATCCAGGGCCGCCTCGGCGCCCGCTTCAACCCCTACCTCGGCGTCGAGGGCGAACTCGGCTTCGGCGTGCGCAAGGACGACATCGACGTCGCCGGCGTGAAGGGCAAGGCCGAGCTGAAGAACCAGATGGCGATCTATGGCGTCGGCTTCCTGCCGGTCGCCCCGAACGCCGACCTCTTCGCCCGCATCGGCTACGGCAAGACCGAAGGCAAGGTGTCGGTGCCCGGCGCCAGCGCCAAGGCCGACGGCGAGAGCTGGAACTACGGCGTCGGCGGCCAGTACTTCTTCGACGACAAGAACGGCGTGCGCGCCGACTACACCTACCACGACTTTAAGGACGACGGCGGCAAGGCCAACGTCTGGTCGGTGGGTTACGTCCGCAAGTTCTAAGGCTTAACGCCCGAACTTGAGACAATTTGGGGCCGCCTCTGCACAGGAGGCGGCCCCTTTTGCTTCCGGGCCCCGGAGGGGTGGGCCTAGAAGCTGTAGCGAAGGGTGAAGCGCACGCTGCGCGGTGACTGGTAGCTGCGCGGCTTGCCGTAGGTCGCCACCGGGACGCCCGGCAGGTCGCGGGTCTCGCCGGCTTCGACCACCCGCGTCACCGCCTGCTCGTTGAACAGGTTGAACACGTCCAGCGCCGCGCTCACCGAACCGAAGCCCTCACGCTCTCGGATGAGGTCGTAGGTGATGTTGAGGTCGGTGTTCGTCACCCAGTCGGTTCGCCCGCTGGCGCCGCGCGGGGTGCGCACGCTGTGGCCGTTCACCGGGCAGTACCAGGCCGAGGGCTCGCCGCCGGCCGACGGATCCTCCTCGTTGTAGCCCAGGCAGCCGTATGGGCGGCCCGACTGGGCGTAGAAGTTGGCGCCGACCCGCAGGGCGTCGGTGACCTGATAGGCGCCGAACAGCTTGAAGGTGTGCCGGTGATCGTTGGGCAGGTAGCCATAGGCGCCGTCGGCCAGGAAATTGGCGTCGAAGTCCTGGGTGATCGAGGTGTCGGTCTGGCCGACGTCCGACTTCACCGCCCCCTCGTAGTTGCCCCGCGACCTGGCCAGCACGTACGAGCCTTGCAGCGCCCAGCGGCCGTCGAACGGGCGCTCGAAGGTCAGCTCCAGGGCGTCGTACCTGCGCTTCACCTGCGGCAGTTCGAGGTCCTCGGCGGTCAGGTCGACCCGGGTCAGGTTGGTCCCGCCGGGCCCGTGGCCGAGGTCCAGCATCACGTTCGCCGCCTTGCCGGGGTTCAGCATGATGTAATGGCCGGTGAACAGGTCGTTGGAGCTGTCCTCGTCCTCCGATCCGGCCACGCACAGCGGGTTCTTGGTCCGCGCGCAGTAGCGGTCGATCACCCCGCCGCGGCCCAGGTCCGTGTCCTCGATGGTCGAGGCCAGGTTGCGGTGGACGTAGCGGACCCCGCCGCGCCAGCCGTCCAGCAGCCCGCCCTCGAACTCGTGCTCGTAGCCGAGGATGAACTCTTCCTCGAACATCGCCTCGATGTTGCTGGCCACCACCTCGCGCGGATTGGGCGCGACGGGCCGGGCGAAGATCGCGTCGGGCCGCAGCCGCTCGCCCAGCACCGGCACGCCGGCCGCATCGCGCACGATGCTTCCGTCCGGGTTCACCGTGATGGCGCGGTATTCCTGGTGATAATCCTCGCCCGAGACCTCGCGGATCGAGGTGTTGGTCGCGATCGGCAGATAGTAGCGGCCGAACGAGCCGTAGACCTTGTCGCGGCCCTCGCCGCGCGGGTCCCAGGTGAAGCCCAGCCGCGGGGCGAACTGGTCGTCCATCTGGATGTAGCTCTGGCCGGCGCGGTTCTTGTAGTCGTACTGGTCGAGCCGCAGCCCTGCCTGGATGGTCAGGTTCGGCGTGACGTCCCAGGAATCCTGCGCATAGATCGCCGTCTGCTCGGCCGAATACTCGCCGCCCGAACCCAGCACCGTCTTCAGCGCATAGGGCTGGGCCGGCAGGTTGGTGCCGGTCGGGACCCGGTTGAACACGTCCAGGAAGTAGCCGCCGTTATAGGCGTGCACGTCGCTGGAGCGCAGCTCCTCCTTGTCGTAGCCGACCCGGATGTGATGGTCGCCCAGCAGGCCGCGCACGTAGAAATCGGCGTCGATACGATAGGTTGTGCGCGTATCCTCACCCACCGGCTGTAACGGTACGACGGTGTTGGCGGCGGTCAGGAACGAGGTCGTGGTCGTGCGCCGGTCGCGGATCCGCGGCACGCCGACCAGCGGCCCGGTATCCTCCTGGCTGGACTCCTGCTTGCCGTACAGCGCCGAGAGGGTGAACCAGTCGGTGAAGGCGCCGGTATACTTATAGATCTGGTTGAAGCCGCCGGCGTTCTCCGTATAGCCCAGGCCCTGGCCGGTGATCCCCGTGCGCGCGTCGCGGTTCAGGAACACCTGCTGGGTCTCCGACTTGTCGGAGAACAGCGTGGCCTCCAGCCGTTGGGTGTCGGTAATGTTGAGGTCCAGCTTGGCCAGCCAGCGCGGGCTGGTGGTCTTGTTGTAGGTCTGCACGCCCGTATGCAGGTTGTTGCCGCTCAGGCCCTGCGAGGCCATGGCGAAGTACTCCTTGGTCGAGCGCGGATTGACCAGGGCGAAGAAGAACAATCGGTCCTTCAGGATCGGGCCGCTCAGATAGACCGAGGTGTCGAGGGTCTCCAGGCTGGCCATGCGGTTGTAGATCGTCGCGCCTGACACGCCCGAGCCGCCGGCCGAGAACGCCTGCGGCGCGTGGCTGCGCAGCACTTCGGGCGCATAGGTCAGGGTCGCCCCGCCGTGCCACGCGTTGGAGCCCGACTTGGTCACCATGTTGACCACCCCGCCCGTCGCGCGGCCGAACTCGGCCTGATAGCCGCCGGTCTTCACGTCGATGGTGGCGATGGCGTCGAACGGCAGGTCGGCGTAACCGAGCAGGTTGCGCAGGTCGGTGACGTTCAGGCCGTTGATGTAATAGACGCTCTCGGCCGCCGAGGTGCCGCTGACCACCAGGGTGCTCTGGTTGCGGCGCGAGCTGGCGTTGATCGTCGCGTCGGGCCGCGAGACGCCGGGCGTCAGCAGGGCCACTCCCGCGATGCTGCGCGCCAGCGGCACGCGCTCGGCCATCTCCTCGACGTTCACCGCCAGCCCGGTGTCGGTGCGGGTGAAGTCGCGGGTCTGACGCACCCCGGTGACCACGAACTCGCTGACCGTGCCCTGGGTGAGGGTGAAGACGAACGACGAACCCCCTGACGAGACGGAGATCTTCTGGTTTTCGATGGCGTTGTAGTCGCCGGCCGAGACGTCGACGTCATAGGCGCCGAACGGCAGGGCGTTGATCTGATAGCGGCCGTCGGCGTCGGTGGTCGCCGTCCGCGCCACGCCCTGGCCGGACCGCAGGTTCACCTTGGCGCCGGCGATGGGCTTGCCGGCCTCGTCCTGCACCCGTCCGGTCAGGTTGGCGGAGGTGTAGTCCTGCGCCACGGCGGTGGCCGGGACGGCCAGCATGGCGCCGGCCCCGAGCGCGGCGGCCGCGCCCAGCAGGGTGGAGGCGAGCAGGCGCCCCCGGATCGTCGAAATGGTCACGTCAGTTCGCTCCAGTCTTCGGAGCGGGCCCCGGCCCGCCGGGCGTGTGGCGGACGCCGACACGCGAGAAGGGCGAGAAACGGCGAGGGGCGGAGTCGCGAAACGGCCCTGCGATCAAACGCGACGGTTCGGCGACAAAGCGACGAAGGCGCCGCAATGGCGCGCCCAGCAGGCGGCCGCAGCGGCGGAAGGGATGGAGCCGTGGGCAGGGCGCGGAACGTCCAGGCGCGCTTGATGCCGGCGCACGGCTCGGGCAGCCTGTTGCGCCTTGGCCGTGGGTGTGCGCAAGCAGGCTCACCTCAATGGACGGCCGGACGGGGCGACATGACTGCCAGCGCGACTTCCGACCTGCGTCACGCCAGCCGCAGCCCGCACTGGAAACTCGCGATAGGCGCCGTCGGCGTGGTGTTCGGCGACATCGGCACCAGCCCGCTCTATGCGTTTCGCGACGCCCTGGCCGAAGCGGCCAAGGACGGCCTGGTGCGACCCGAGATCATGGGCGTGCTCTCCCTGGCGCTCTGGGCCCTGATCCTGGTGGTGACGGTCAAGTACGTCCTCTTCCTGATGCGCGCCGACAACAACGGGGAGGGCGGGGTGCTCTCGCTGATGGCGCTCGCCCAGCGCGCGCTGCAGGGGCGCACGCGCCTGATCTTCGCGCTCGGGGCCATCGGGGCCGCGCTGTTCTACGGCGACGGCATCATCACTCCGGCGATCTCGGTGCTGTCGGCGGTGGAGGGCCTGCGCTCGGTCGAAGGGTTCGCGCATTGGTTCAGGACCGAGGAGGTGATCATCGTCAGCCTCGTCATCCTGACCGCGCTGTTCGCCTTCCAGAGCAAGGGCACCGCCAAGGTCGCGGGCCTGTTCGGTCCGGTCATGGTCGTCTGGTTCCTGGTGCTGGGCGCCCTGGGCCTCTGGCGGCTGCTGGAGAACCCCTCGGTGCTGACGGCGATCTCTCCGACCTACGCCATCTACTTCCTGACCCACCACGGCATGGTCGGATTCCTGGTGCTGGGCGCGGTGTTCCTGACCGTCACCGGGGCCGAGGCGCTGACCGCCGACATGGGCCATTTCGGCCGCGGCCCGATCCAGGTCTCGTGGTTCAGCCTGGTTCTGCCGATGCTGGCCCTCAACTATTTCGGCCAGGCGGCGCTCGCCTCGGAAGCCTTGGCGGCGGCCGAAGCCGCCGGCCGCGTGCTGCCCAACGCCGACTGGTTCTTCCTACTGGCGCCGTCGGAATGGCGCCTGGGCCTGGTCTTGTTCTCGGCCGTGGCGACGGTGATCGCCAGCCAGGCGGTGATCACAGGGGCGTTCTCCCTGACCCAGCAGGCGATCCAGCTCGGCCTGCTGCCGCGGATGGAGATCAAGATCACCTCGGCGACGGAGGCGGGTCAGGTCTATGTCGCGGTGATCAACTGGTTGCTGTTCGTCGGGGTGGTGCTGCTGGTGCTGTCCTTCCGCTCGTCCAGCGCCCTGGCCCACGCCTATGGGATCTCGGTCACCGGCACGATGGTGGTCACCACCTGCCTGGCCTTCGTCGTGGTGCGGCACATGTGGCGATGGAGCCTGCCGCTCTCCCTGGCCCTGATCGCGCCGCTGCTGGTCCTGGACCTGACGTTCTTCATCGCCAACCTCCTGAAGGTGCTGACCGGCGGCTGGGTGCCGCTGACCCTGGGTTTCGGGCTCTGCATGCTGATGGCCACCTTCGTCGCGGCCAGCGAGCGCCTGCGCGCCAAGGTCAGCCGGGAAGGCGTGCCCCTGGACGACTTCCGCGGCCTGCTGGCGCAGCGCCAGACCAACCTCACGCCCGGCACGGCGGTCTTCCTGACCTCGGATGCGGCGACCACGCCGCCTGCCCTCATGCACAGCCTGAAGCACTTCAAGGTGCTGCACGAACGCAACGTCATCCTGACCGTCGTCAACGAGCCCCTGCCGTTCGTCGACCAGGCCGAGCGGGTCAGCGCCCGCCAGCTCGACGACCGGTTCTGGGAGGTGTCGGTCCGCTATGGCTACATGGAGGCCCCCAACGTGCCGCTGGCCCTGGCCCAGGCGCGCCGCTTCGGGCTGAAGTTCGACATCATGGCCACGTCGTTCTTCGTCAGCCGCCGCACCATCGTCGCCTCGCCGCCGGGCGCCGGCATGGCCGGCTGGCGGCGCAAGCTCTACACGTTCCTGGCCAAGAACGCCGCCGATCCGACCACCTTCTTCCACCTGCCGCCGGGCCGCGTGGTGGAGCTGGGGACCCAGGTCAGCCTTTAGAAGGCGGCCGCCTGCGGGCGGTGCACGAAACGGCCGGCGAGGTCGCCGTTGCGCAGATAGATGCTCACCTCGGCCGGATTGCCGGCGCGGGCGTAGCGGTCGGCCAGGGCGCGCGCGGCGGCTTCCGCGCGGCCGCCGGCCTCGAAGAGGAGTTCGTTGTCGAAGGCTTCGGAACGAACGGCCCAGCCGTCACCGGCGGGCGAGACAAGAATTTGTAGAGCCATGACTCAGCTCCCTTTTACTCGGTACTTGATGTCGGAGGTCCGTGACGCCCCGGTTCGAGGAGCCTCACGATCGAGCGTGCGGACGGCCATCGCATGGCGCCCGCAAGGCGGTGTCAGGTCGGCATTCGGCCGCGTTTAAGGAGACATCGACACATTTGCGTCGCTCGCTCTGCTCTTGCTCTCGATGTTCGGACAGATAGGCGCAGCTTGCGCTTTCGCCACCCCAGAAACGCAGAAAGTCGCGTGAAGTTTCTCTGACGCTGCTACGCGCCCGGCCCGACGCGGGTCGGGCCCGACAGGATCGCGCCGGTGCCGAAGTCCTGCACATAGACCTCGATAACGCCTTCGCCTTCGTCGTCCTCGCCGCGATAGGCCTTGGGCGCGACGCGCGCGGCCCGCCAGCGGATGACATCGAACTGCAGCCGCGCCAGCTTCACGTCGTCGTGGGTGGCGGACTGGGCGATCTCCCAGGCTCGGTCGGCCAGCAGGTCGGCCTGCATCCGCCGCGCCTGGCGGTACATCCTCGCGAAGTCGTCGTGGGCCCGCAGCCACTCATAGACCGTGCCGGTCGCCGGCATGCCGTCCACGGCGCAGACCTCCAGCAGGCTCATCCCGCCGGCCAGGGCCCGGCAGATGGTCTCGCCGACCTGCGGGCGATAGGCGTCGGGTCGGCCCCACGGACGCTGGCGCTTCCAGGCGCGGTCGGCTCGCGCCCGGCGATGGACGTCCTCGCGATCCACGCGGGCGGCCCGCTGGGCCTCGTCCAGCCTGCGCCGGAAGTCGGGGCGCAGGGCGGCCCATCTGTGCACCGTGGCCGCGCCCGGCATCTCACGGGGACGGCAGATGGCCCGCAGGCTCTCGCCGGCCGACACACGGGCGCAGATTTCCCGCGCCAGGTCCTCGGAAAAGGGGATGACGGGGCGGGGTGTTTCGGTCGCTGCGGTCACGCTTGGATCGTACCAAAACGGGTCGAACAAATCAAGAACAAATGACGCTCGGTCCATCTTCTGATGCATTGCAGCAACAGGCGCGAAAACTCGTGGGCTGCGGCCTTGCAGCCCCTCGCTTAGCGACCCGTAGAGGCCCATATGCGGGGCCTCCCCATGGACGCCGCCCTACAGAGTCTCGCTGATTTTATCGCCCGCCACAGCGCCTGGGCCGGCGTTGTGCTGGGTTTCGTGACTCTGCTCGAATCCCTGGTGCTGATCGGCGCCTTCATCCCCGCCACCGCGCTGATGGTGATGGCCGGCGGCCTGATCGCCGCGGGCGTGCTCGATCCGGTGCAGGTGGTGTTCTGGTGCGTGGCCGGGGCCGTGGTCGGCGATGCGGTCTCCTTCGAGCTCGGCCGCCGCCTCGGCCCGCGCGCGCTGCGCCATCCGGCCTTCCGGCCGCACCGTCGCAAGGTGGCGCGGACGCGGCTCTTCAACCGCCGTTACGGCTCGGCCTCGATCTTCATCGGTCGCTTCTTCGGCCCGTTGCGCGCCTTCGTGCCGCTGATGGCCGGCCTGCTGCAGATGCGCCGCCGCACCTTCCAGATCGCCAACGCCCTGTCGGCGGCGGTGTGGGTGCTGGCGATCCTCGCGCCCGGCTATTTCGCCGCCAAGGGCCTGGCCGAGCTGGAAGCCTTGGGCGAGGCCCATTGGGCGACCATCGCGGCGATCACTGTGGCGGGCTTGGCGCTGGTCGCCTGGGTGGCGCGCGAAATCCTGCGCCGCCGGGCCCGCGCCGCCGGCGTGCTGGCGGTCCAGCGCAGCCGCGGCGTCTAGCGTCGCCGAGCGGCCTTGACGCCCGGCTGCGGGCGGCCGACGCTCCCCACGGGGAGGAAGAAAAGTGTCACAAGCCTTCTTCGTGCAGTTCGCGGCCTCGTTGGCGGCCGTGGCGGCGCTCGTCGCCCTGGCGGCCTGGGCCAAGATCGCCAAGCCGATGCCGCCGCTGACCGACGCCCGCGCCCGCGCCCTGCTGGAGCAGGAGTTCCCTGGCCGCACGCTGGACCGCATCTGGACCGCGGTCGACGGCCGCGGCGCCCTGGCGCGCTCGGGCGCAGCGGCGCTGGTGCTGTGCGAGGTCGGCGACGGCTATGTGGCGCGCCACATCCCCTGGGCTCAGGCGGTGTCTTCCAGCTTCCGCGACGGGGTGCTGCGCCTCGATCTCTCAGACGTCGCCGCCCCGGCCGCGCGTCTGGCGCTGATGAACTGGCCGCCGTCGCCCGGCCCTGACGCGAGAGCGGCGTGAAGCTCGACCCCGTCACCCTCGCCACGCCGTTCTTCATTCTGGCGATCATTCTGGAAATCGTCCTGGCCCGCCTGGGCCGGGCGAAGGCGAACTACGAGACCCGCGACACCGCCGCCTCGCTGCTGATGGGCCTGGGCAGCACCGTGGCCGGGCTGGTCACGGCCGGCGCGGTCTTCGCCGCCACGCTCTTCGTCTATCAGCATCGGCTGTTCGACATCCCCATGACGGCCGTCTGGTCCTGGGCCGTCCTCTTCCTGCTGGAAGACCTGACCTATTACTGGTTCCACCGGCTCAGCCACGAACGGCGGTTCTGGTGGGCCGCCCACGTCAATCACCATTCGTCCCAGCACTACAATCTCTCGACCGCCCTGCGGCAGACCTGGACCGGCGGCGTGGCCGGGACCTGGGCGCTGTGGCTGCCGCTGGCCTTCCTCGGCTTCCCGCCGGCCATGATCGCCATCCAGAAGGGGATCAGCCTCGTCTACCAGTTCTGGATTCATACCGAGGCCATCGGGCGCATGCCCCGGTGGTTCGAGGCGGTGTTCAACACCCCCTCGCACCACCGCGTCCACCATGCCCGCAACCCCCGTTACCTCGACCGCAATTACGCGGGCGTCCTGATCGTCTGGGACCGGGTGTTCGGCACCTTCCAGCCCGAACTGGACGAGGAGCCGTGCCGTTATGGCATCGTGAAGAACCTCGGTGACTTCAACCTGTTGCGCGTGGCTTTTCACGAATGGGCCGGCATGGTTCGCGATGTCCTGACCCACCCGCGCCACGCGCTTGGCTACGTCTTCGGCCGCCCGGGCTGGAGCCATGACGGCAGCCGCGAAACCAGCGAGAGCCTGCGCGCCGACTGGGCGGCGCGCCACCCGGCCGGGCGCGGCGGCGGGGGCTGATCGCAACCTTCCGCCCCCTGCAGCGCTTATCCCGCACTGTTTTGTGAACCGGGAGAGATAGACATGCGTACGCTCATCGCCATTTCCGCCGCGGCCGCCGCCCTCAGCCTGGCGGCCTGCAACAGCCCGCAGGACAAGGCCGCCGAGAAACAGGCCGACGCCCTCGAGGCCCAGGCCGCGGCCACGCCGAACGAGGCCAAGGAAACCCAGCTGAACGCCCAGGCCGACGCCATCGAACAGCAGGCCGGCAACGCCGACGGCGGCGCGACCACCGCCAATACGCCGGACACCAGCCCGTCCAAATAGACGGCTCCTGCGGACGGGTCGGCCCTGGCCGGCCCGTCCTGCGTGGGCCGGCCGGGGGCCCGAGCGCAGAATTTTCTCCTTCAGCGCGAACTCTCTTCCAGAATGACGCCACCTGAAGTAGGCGGACTGGTCCGCGCGCTTGCCTAAGTGGCGCGCATGTTGCTTGAGGACGGCCTGTCGAACCGTCGCTGTCCGATTCTGGAGCTGAAATGAAACGCCTCGCCGCCATCGCCGTCGCCGCTGTCGCCATCGCCTCGGCCGCCCCTGCCTGGGCCGCCAAGACCTTCGTGCTCGACGGCGTCACCCTGCAAGGCGGCGGTACGCTGACGGGGACCTTCACCACCGACGACGCCCTGACCTCGCTGGTGGGCATCGACATCACCGCCTCGGCGGGAACCTGGGGCCCGGGCGTGTTCTCGGCCTTCACCTACAACAACGCCAGCCTGGCGGACTGGGTCTCGCTGCCCACGCAAGGCTTCCGCATCTCGACCGCGGGCTACGCCCAGCAACTGCGCCTGGACTTCTTCCCGCTGACTGGGACCGGCGCGAACCTGCTGAACACCTCCTATGAATACCAGTCGACCGGCGGCCCGCGCGCCGTGACCGGCGGCCGCGCCGTCCTGCAGGTCTCGGCCGTGCCGGAACCGGCCACCTGGGCGATGATGATCACCGGCTTCGGGCTGGTCGGCGCCATGGTGCGCCGTGCGCGCAAGGGCGTCCTCGCGACCGCCTGATTGACCTGGTCTCGCAGCGATCCAAGGGGGCCGGCGCGCAAGCGCCGGCCTTTTTCGTGGCTCCCTGTCACAATCGTCAGCTTGCCTCAGGATCGCCGCCTCCTAGGCTCATCGTCCGATCCGGAGGATGGCCATGAGCGCAGCCGACGCCGCATTCGACCACCCGCCCGCCGCACCGGAGGGCGCGGCCTTCCGGCCCGCCCGGATCGACTATCTGAGCCCCGCCGGCGACCGCGGCCTCTACGGGCCCGACAGCGTCGCCTGGCGCGTCCACGCCAATCCGATCGCGCTCGGCGTCGGCGGAATCTGCGCGGTCATCTTGGAACTGGCCGAGCCGCGCGTGCGCACCGGCGTCTGGGAACATTCGATCTTCGCCCGTCAGCCGCTGCTGCGCATGCAGCGCACGGGCGAGGCGACCATGATCACCACCTACGGCTCGACCGCCGACGCGCTGAAGCGCATCGCCATGGTCACGCGCATGCATGAGAAGGTCGCCGGAACCACGCCCGAGGGCCAGGCCTTCCACGCCCTCGACGGCGATCTGATGACCTGGGTGCACGCCACCGCCGGATTCGGCTTCCTGAACGCCTATCTGAGCTATGTCGCGCCGTTGTCCGCCGCCGACCAGGACCGCTACTACGCCGAGGGCGCGGCCGTCGGCCTGGCGTTCGGCGCGCCCGGCCCGCCGGGCTCGGTCGCCGGAGTGGAGGCGCTGTTCAGGGCCATGACGCCGAATCTCGCGCCCCATCGGATCATCGACGAGTTCCTCGGCATCGTCCGCCGCACCGGTCCCTTCGGCCTGGCCGGCCGCGCGCTCCAGCCGCTGGTGGTCGAGGCGGCGATCGACCTCGTTCCCGCCGACATCCGCGCGCGCCTCGGCCTGTCCGTCAGTCCTGCGCGCCTGGCGCTCGCCCGTCCGATGCTGCGCGCCATGGCCGCCGCCGCCCGCAAGGCGCCCGGGCCGGTCGTCCGCGACGCCTACGCCCGCATGGGCCGCAAGGCGTTCGGCTAGAGGTCGGCCAGCGTCACCCCCGCCGCGGCGAACGCCGCCAGCGTCGCCGCCGCCGAGCCGTCCAGGTCGATGGCCCGGCAGGCGGCGGGGATCACCACCGATCCGAACCCCTCGCGCACCGCGTCGAGGGCCGAGTAGCGGACGCAGAAATCCAGCGCCAGGCCGACGAACACGCAGCGCGTCAGCCCTCGCTCGCGCAGATAGCCGGCCAGGCCCGTGGCCGTGGCCCGGTCGTTCTCGAAGAAGGCCGAATAGCTGTCGACCTGCGGCCGGAACCCCTTGCGCAGGATCAGTTCCGCTTGCGGCAGGTCCAGGCCGGGGTGGAAGGCGGCGCCCGCCGAGCCCTGCAGGCAGTGGTCAGGCCAAAGGGTCTGGGGACCATAGGCGACCTCGATGGTCTCGAACGGTCGGCGGCCCGGATGGTTGGACGCGAAAGAGATCTGGTCGGGCGTGTGCCAGTCCTGGGTGACCGCCACGTGCGCGAACCGCCGGGCCAGCGCGTTGATCGGCGCCATCACCTCGTCGCCCCCCGCCACCGCCAGCGCGCCGCCGGGACAGAAGTCGACCTGCGGATCGATCACCACCAGCACGTCGCTCTCGCCGACGCTCAACGCTTCGAATGGAATGCTCATGTCCCCGAAGGGAGCACTCCGCGGCCGCGTAGGGAAGGGGGCCGCGAATTTCGCCCCGCCCACGCGGCCGTGGGCGGGGGCTTGCAAGCTGCGCTTCCTCTTCGGCCTGCACCCTGCGAGAGTGCGCCGGTGACCGACGACGCAACCCTGGATGACGGCCCCGAGAGCGGCCGGCTCGACGACCTGATCGAGAGCGTGAGCGACGCCTTCTACGCGGTGGATCGCGACTGGCGCGTGGTCGTCTTCAACCACGCGGCCGAGGAGTTCTTCGGTTGGCCGCGGGAGCAGGTGCTGGGCCGCGGCCTCTGGGAGATCTTCCCGGAGGGGCGCGATCGCCCGTTCGGCGAGGCCTGCTTCGGCGCCATGGAGCGCGGCGAGGTCCGGCAGATGGAGGCGCGCTCGGCCTTCCGGCCCGGGCATTGGGTCGAGCTGCGCATCGGACCCCTGCGGGCCGGCGGCGTCGCCGTCGCCCTGCGCGACGTGACCGAGCGGACCGAGGCGCACCGCAAGATGGCCGAGGCGCAGGAGCGTCTGCGCCTCATGGTGCTCGAGCTGAACCATCGGGTGAAGAACAACCTCGCCACCGTCCAGGCGATCGCCGTCCAGACCCTCCGCGGGGCGGAGGAGCCGGGCCAGGCGCGCGAGGCCTTTCTGCGCCGGCTCACGGCGCTCGCGGCGGCCCATGACATCCTCACCCGCGAGAATTGGGAGGGCGCCGGCGTCGCGGAGATCGCCGAGGGCGTCCTGCGCGCCCTGGACGACACCGGCGAGCGCATCAAGCTCGACGGGCCGCCGCTGCGGCTGTCGCCGAAGACCGCGATCTCGCTCTCCATGGCGTTTCACGAGCTGGGCGCCAACGCGCTCAAATACGGCTCGCTCAGCCGGCCGCACGGCGAGGTGCGCCTGTCCTGGCGATGCGCCGGCGATCCCCTGATCCTCGAGGTCGACTGGCGGGAGGCTGGCGGTCCGCCGGTGGTCGCCCCGGCCGTCCGCGGCTTTGGTTCGCGACTGCTGGAACGGGGCTTGGCCGCCGAACTCAGCGGCAAGGTCGAGATGATCTTCGAGCGCGACGGCCTCCGCTGCGCCATCCGCGCGCCCTTGGACGCCGCAGCGGCGGGCTAGGGACCTCCATCTGCGCCACGCCTTGACATCTGCCAGACGATCTCTGCTAGACAACGTTGTCATAATTGAGGGGCGTCGGCATGAAGTTCGGGGGTGGATTGGCGGCCGGGCTCGCCGCCGTGGTCGGACTGTGCTTGGCGGCGGGAACGGCTTCGGCGGCGGGCGGCGGACCCGAGACGCGGTGCGCAGGCGTGGCCCCGCAAGACGAACGCCTCGCCGGCGCCGAGGCCTTCGTCTATGCCGAGCGCGGGCGGCCGCTCAGGATTCACCTGCTGGAGCCCGCCCACGCCGCGGGGCGGCGCCCGGCGGCGCTGTTCTTCTTCGGCGGCGGCTGGCGCCTGGGCCAGGTCAGCCAGTTCCTCGGCCAGGCGCAGGCGCTGCGGGACCGCGGCTATGTCGTGGCCCTGGCCGACTATCGCGTTGCGTGCCGGGATGGAACGAGCCCCGTCGACGCCGTCGCCGATGCGGCCCGCGCCTACGACTGGCTGCTGGGACACAGCGCCGGTCTGCAGATCGACCGCTCCCGGATCGTGCTGGCCGGCGGGTCGGCGGGCGGCCACCTGGCGCTGATGACGGCCCTGCGCGCCCCGGCCGCGGCCCGGCCGGCCGCGCTGGTCCTGTTCAACCCGGCCGTCGATCTGACCGGCGGCCTGGTGCGCGGCGCGACCGGCCTGTCGGACGCCCAGGCGCGGGCGATCTCGCCGGCCCTGCTGGACGTCGGGGCCCTCCCGCCGACCCTGGTCCTGCACGGCGAGCAGGACCGGCTCGTCCCCATCGCCACGGTCCGCGGCTTCTGCGCCAGGGCGCCCGACTGCCGGCTGATCTCCTATCCAGGGCAGGGGCATGGCTTCTTCAATCGCCGCACGACGCTCGAGGCGCTCGGGGCCTCGCCCTACCAGGCCACGCTGGACGCCATGCTGGGCTTCCTGGACGGGGCCCTCCCGCCGCACTGAGCGATGTTCATCGCCGGGCGGTTCGCGCTAGAAATCCCGCATGAGCGCCGATCCGCCTGTCCTCTCCGGGGAATGCTTCTGCCGCGCCGTCGGCTACCAGGTCGCCGACGCCTTCGAATACGCGCTGAACTGCCACTGCTCCGGCTGCCGCCGGGCCACCGGAGCGGCGTTCAAGCCCTTCGCCGGCGTCGCGGCCGATCGGCTGTCGGTGGTGCGCGGACAGGACCGCCTCCTGCGCTACGGCGACGCCCTGACCCACGACGTCCACTGCGCCGCCTGCGGTTCGCTGCTCTATTCGCAGGTGCGCGAGGGCGCCTACGTCCATGTCACCCTCGGAACCCTGGTCGACCGGCCGTCCCTGACTCCGACCGCCCACATCTTCGTCGGCTCCAAGGCGCCCTGGCACGAGATCCTCGACGATCTGCCGCAGTTCGAGGCCTTTCCGCCGGGGCCGTAGACGCATTCCCTGCATGTGACATAGTCGAACCGCGCGGTCGGGGGGACTGTCATGCGTCAGGGTGCTGAAGGCGTCGTCGGCCGGCCCGCGGGCGTCTCTCCATGAGCGATGCGCCGCACCAGGCCGAGCCGGGCCGCGTGATCGGCGTCGCCGGGGTCGCCTTCACCTCCTTCAACTGCATCGTCGGGGTCGGGATCTTCGGCCTGCCCGGCCTGGTGGCCGCGATCCTCGGGCCGGCCGCCATCCTGGCCTACGCCGCCTGCCTGGTGCTGGTGGCCCTGGTCGGCCTCTGCCTGGCCGAGGCCGGCAGCCGCGTTCCGCACGCCGGCGGCCTCTACGCCTACGCCACGGCGGCCTTCGGTCCGGTGGTCGGCGGCGTGACCGGCGCCCTGGCGCTGTTCGCCACGTCGATCGGCAGCGCCGCGGCCTTGGCGCGGTTCTTCATCGACACCCTGGCCGGCTTCGTCCCGGCCGCCGGAACGCCGGTGGGCGTGGTCGTCGTGCTGGTCGCGCTCTATGGCTTCCTGGGGGCGGCCAATACGCTGGGCGCGCGCGGCGGGGGGCGCCTGGCGGTGGTGTTCGGCGTTCTGAAGTTCACCCCGCTGCTGCTGCTGATCCTCGTGGGCGCTTTTGCGGTCCAGCCGCACAACCTCGCCTGGACCTCGGTCCCGCCGGTCCCCAAGGTGGGCGAGGGCGCGCTGCTGCTGTTCTTCGCCTTCATGGGCGTCGAATCCGGGCTCTGCGTCTCGGGAGAGACGCGCGACCCCGCGCGCACCGTTCCACGCGCCATCGTCCTGGCGCTGGGGACCGTGGCGGTGCTCTATATCGGCCTCCAGACCGTGACCCAGGGCGTGCTCGGCCCGGCGCTCGCCGCCTCCAAGACGCCGCTGGCCGACACCGCCGGCGCCGTGTTCGGACCGGCCGGGGCGGCCTTGCTGGGCGGCCTCACTCTGCTGTCGGCCGCCGGTTATCTCGCCGCCGACATGCTGGGCTCGCCGCGCATCGCCTTCGCCCTGGCGAGGGCCGGCCAGTTGCCCCGCGCGGTTGGCCGCATCCATCCGCACTTCGGCACGCCGGCCATCGCCATCTGGCTCTATTCGGTCCTGGTGGTGCTGGTGGCGCTGTCAGGCACTTTCCAACAGATCGCCGTCCTGGCCGTCGCAGGCACCCTGGTCACCTACCTGATCTGCTGCCTGGGCGTGCTGCGGTTGCGCGCGCGCGGGGTCACCGGCGACGGCGCGCCATTCGTGGCCCCGGGCGGCTGGGCCGCGCCGCTCGCCGCCGCCGCGATGATCGTCTGGCTGTTCACCACCCTGGCCGCGCATGAGCTCCTGGCCACCCTGGGGTTCGTGGCCGTCTTCGCCGTCGCCTATGCGATCCGCGACGCCCGCCGGCGAACCCTCCCGGCCCGCTAGATCATCGACCACACCTTCGCCACTCTGGCCCATTAGTGACCCGCCGATCGACGAAAGGAGAAATCTTGTCCATCAACTCGAAAATCCCCGCCGCCGCCGGCGCCATGCTCATCGCCGCCCTTGCGGTCGCCGGCTGCCAGAGCACGGCGTCCGAGCCCGCGGGCGGCCCGGCCGCCTGCAAGCGTGATGCGGCCGAGGCGCTGGCCGGCAAGGACCGCGTCACCGACGACCAGGCCAAGCAGCTCACCGGCGCCTCCATCGTCCGCCAGATCGCCCCCGGCCAGCCGGTGACCATGGACTATCGCGCCGAGCGCGTGACCATCGAGACCGACCCCGCCACCGGCAAGATCGTCCGCGCCGCCTGCGGCTGACGAACCCCCGGCGCCGTCCGCGTCGGGGCGCGACGGCGACCGTCGAGCGGGCGACCGGCCGGCTCGGCGCGAGGTCCAGTTCCTGTCCGCGGGGATAGGCGCGGGGAGGGCGTCGTCCCCGACGACCTCGCCGCCGGGTCCGATGGCGCCGCCTAGAAGCTCATGCGGAAGCCGGCGCTTCCGCCGACCTCGTAGCTGTCGCCGAAGGAGGAGAGCGAGGTCGCCGCCGTGGCCTGGCCGTAGACCGCAAAGCGGCCGTGACCCCAGGAATAGGCGCCGCCGGCCGCCAGGTCGCCCCAGGTGCTTTCGAGACGGTTCTCCAGCCGAACGCCGGAGACGTCGGCCCGCAGGCCGTCCATGAACTCGTGGCGCACGTTGGCGACGAGATAGGCCGTCCCGCCGGACGACCAGTCGTGGTCCACCGCCAGGCCGACGCGGCCGATCAGGCTGCCGCCCCGGTCGTTGGACACCGCCGCGCCGAACGTGTCGGCGAAACCGTCGAAGTCGGCCTTCGCGTAGCTGAGCTGGGCCTGGGGCGTGAAGCGCAGGCCGCCCCCGGAGGCGAGCGCCTTGCCGACCTCGAGCGAGACCACATGGCCGTCGCCCTTGGCGCCGTCGGCGCGGCGGCCGAGCTGGCGGGAGGCGAGGTCGCTGTCGAACCAGCTCGCCTGGGCCTGGACGTCGATATAGCCGCCCGCGCCGCCGGCCCAGGTCAGGTTGGCGCCGAGACCATAGCCCTTGGTCCTGATCTCGCCGCCGCCGTGGGGCGAGGCGATCTTGGCCGAGACCTCGCCGTAGTGGGCGGTGAGGCCGCCGCTCAGGCGTCCGCCCGCCAGATCCTCGCCCAGGGTCCGGTCCAGGCCGAACTCCATCCGCCAGCGGTCGGCCTTCAGGCCGGCGCCCGCGGTGCTGAAGGCCGGATCCAGCCTGGCGCGTCCGCCCTCGATACGGCCCCAGAGCCCGGTCGTTTCCGCGCGCTCGCGGCCGCTGGCGCGCTGGCGCAGCGTGTCGACGCGGTTGAGCAGCATCAGCGTGCGGCCATAGGCCTCGTATACCGGGACGCCGGGCTGGAAGATCGGCGCTTTCGCGCCCTCGCCCGAACGAAGTCGCCAGTCGCCATCGGCGTCCTTGCGCAGTACGTAGCCATAGGCGCCGTTGACCAGCACCGCCTCGCCGTTCAGCCGATAGTCGCCGGTCGCCAGGGCGAAGGCGCCGTTCGAGGCGCCGTCGACCTGCACCAGCACCAGTCCGTCCGGGCTCAGCAGCCCGGCGTCCCCGGCCAGCCGGTTGAGCTTGACCAAGGTCTCGCCGCTGGCGGCGCCGCGCACCACCAGCCGGTCGGCGGCCGGCGTCGCGCCCAGGCGCGCATCCAACTCCAGCACACCGCCGGCCCCGGCGTAGTCGCCAGTGACCGTCAGCACGCCGATGTCGCCATGGCCGGGCGCGACCACGCCGCCGGCCTGGTTGCTCAGCGATCCGACCTTGCCTGTCCCGGTCAGCCTCCCGCCGCCGAACACCGTGACCAGGCCGCCCAGGGCTCCGTCCACCGCCAGTGCGCCGGCGCGCACCTCGGTGAGGCCGGTGAAGGCGCCGCTGTCGGCGGTCAGGATGGTCGCCCCTGGACCGATCTGGGCCAGGGCCCCGGCGCCGGTCAGGACTCCCGCAAAGACCACGTCGTCGGCCCGGTGGAAGGCCAACACGCCGTCGATCCGTACGTCGCCCTTCACCGAACCGCTCCTGCCGCCGTCGCCCAGCTGCAACACGCCGCGGCTGACACGCGTGCCGCCGGCATAGATGTTCTCGGCCGTCAGGATCAAAGTCCCGGCGTCGGTCTTGTCCACTCCGCCGGCCCCGCTCAGCACCGAGCCGATCGTGGCGGTGAAGGCCGCGCCCGCCGTCGTGCCGTCGCCGACGCGAATGGCGCCCGGGGCGGCTTCCAGGGCGACGCCGTCGCCGCTCAGCCGATAGCCATCCGCCGCGAACTGCAGGCCGCCGACGACGATGGCGCCTGCCGAGCCGTCGACGCTTACCGCGCCGCCGGTCCCGGCGAAGATCGCCATCGGCTTATCGTAGGTCCCGTTGGCGTCGCCGTCGGCGGTGGTCCAGTTGGCCGCGTCCGCGCGCCAGGTCCCGTTGCCGCCGGTGATCGCATGGTCGCCCGCCGACCCTGCGCCGTCCCAGAAGCTGAACACCCTCGGAGGCGGCGGAGGCGTCGTTCCGCCGCCCGGGCCGGGGCCGCCGGGGATGGCGGCGACGACCAGGTTCACCTGCTTGGCGATCGAGGTCTGGACCGTGCCGGTGAACCCGCCGGGCAGGCTGCCGACGTCGAGGACGTTGTCGGTCAGGCTTCCGGTATAGTCGATCAGGCGATAGACGCCCGCGCCGAAGCTGCCGCCCGGCGACTGGGCGACGGTGAGCGTCCCGTTCAGAGTCAGGTTGCCGTTGACGACGGATAGGTCGTTCAGCGCGCCGCCGACCGTTCCAGCCTGGCCGAGGCGGTAGCGGAGTGTCGAACTGGCGCCAAGGATCAGGGGGCCGTTGAAGGTCAGCGTTCCCGGCAGGGCGAGCCCGCCGGGCGCGAGCGTACCGTTGACGACCCCGCCGCGCGTCGCGCCGGTTCCGCCGACCGTCCCGTTGGCGCTGACGATCAGGGCGCTCCCGCCGCCCGCCACCGTCCCGTTGAACAGCAACGTGCCCGCCTGGACCGTGGTGGTGAAGCCATATGTGTTGGCCCCGTTGAGGATCAGCGTGCCCAGGTCGGTCTTGATGATGCCGGCCCCGGGACCGGTGATCGGCGAGTCGATGATCGCCACATAGGTCTTGCCGTCCGCCGTGCCGTCGCCGACCCGGAAAGTTCGCCCCGCGCCGGACAGGGTGATCGTCCCGCCGGCCAGACGATATCCGTCGGCCGCGAACTGCATGCCGCCGCCCACAGTGACGGTTCCCACGTTCACCGTCCCCGGCGTTCCGGCGAAGATCAGGAAGTCGCTGGCGCTGTAGATGTTGTTCACCGCGCCGGTTCCGGTCGTCCAGTTGGTGCTGGCGGCGGTCCAGGTTCCGGCTCCGCCATCGACCCGGCCGTTACCCGCGCTGCCCGCGCCATCGCCGTCCCAGAAATTGACGGCCAGGCCTGCGGTGTTGACGAGGTTCACCTGCCCGGGAATGACGGTCTGCACCGTGACGGTCGAGCCGGGCGGCGTCGTGCCGACCGCCAGGGTCTGGTTGTCCAGGGTCCCGCCGTACGAGATGATGCGATAGAGCCCGGCGTCAAACACGCCGCCCGCCGTGATCGTGGCGTTGACCACGCCGTCCAGGCGCAGGTCGCCGGCGACCTTGATCAGGTCGTTCATCGGTCCGCCGACGGTGTTGGACTCGCCGAACTCCATGTCCAGCACCGACGTCCCGTCCAGCGTCAGGTTCCCGGCGATGCTGAGCGTGCCGGGGCTGTTCCCGGGGGCGATGGTTCCGCCGTTGACGGTGACGTCGCCGCCGATGGTTCCAGACCCGCCGAGAGTGGTGGCCGTTCCGACCGCTATGGCGCCGCCCAGCTTGCCGTCGACATGGAGCTTGCCGCCGGCGATGGTCGTGGTCCCCGCGAAACCCGAACTGTCGCCGGTCAGGTGCGTCGTCCCGGCGGCGACCTTGATGGCTCCCGCGCCGGTGATCGCGGGCTTGAACTCGTAATTGGCGTCGGTGTGGTTGAAGTTCAGCCGGCCTGCCGCGCCGAGCGTGACGGTCTGGGTCTCCAGCACGCCGGGCGACTGGGACCCAAGACCCTCGCCGCCGCCGAAGTTGAGCACCCCGACGGCCGTCGCCGTACCCGCCGTGAATGAGCTGTCGGCCTTCAGGACGCCGCCGTTGGCCAGGATTGCGATCCCCGCGCCGGGGCTCGCCCCGAGCGTTACAGCGCCGCTTGCGACTAGGCGGGAGCCCGCGTCCGAGACCAGCAACTTCGCCGTTCCGTTATTGAGCCGCGGGCCGATGCTGAGCGTGCTGACCGTCGCCTCGCCGCCGTCCAGGACGCTGACTTCGCCGCGATAGAGGGTCAGCCCGCCTGTTCCGAGCGTGGAGCCGGCGCCGGTCACCGTCAGCCGGGGCGCGGTCGGCTGCGAGGTGGTTTGGGAGCCGATGACGAGGCCGCCGGCGACGGTCGCCGCTCCATGGTCGGAGATCGTCCAGGCTGCGTTCGAGCTGGAGGCGGCGGTGCCCAGGGAAGCGTTCTGGTCGAAGATCAATTTCGACCCGACGCCGCTGACCGTCAGGTCCAACGTGTTGTTGGGGGCCAGGCCGATCGCTGCGGTGGTCAGCGCGTGGACGACGCCGCCATTGCGGATTCGGATCGTGGCGGCGCCGCCGTTGGCGGCCTCGAGCGAATTGGCGGTTAGCACGCTGCCGACCCCGTCGACGACCAGCGCGCCGCCCCCGTTCACCAAGAGCAGCCCGCTGGTGGTGACCTTGGCGCCGCTCTCAAGCCGAACCTCTCCCCCCCCGATCACCGAGAGCCCTGCGGCCTTATTGGAGCCGACCAGCGGGAGGACCCCGCCGCCGTTGACGACGAAGTAGCCGCTCGTCCCGTTGACGGTCAGGCCGGTGATCGTGAATCCCGCGGGATCGAGGTTGATGGTCTTGTTCGGCAAGGTGATCGGCGTGGCGACCGCGAAGCCGGCCGTGAGCGTAATCGTCGACTGAGGATCCGGGCTGGCGGCCGCGGCGGCGATTGCATCGCGCAACTGCTGTTCGGTGCCCGCCGTGAAGTTCGCCGCCAGGGCCGTGTGAGGCGTGAGCGCCGCCGCGGCCAGAGCCAGGGCCGAAGCGTTCGCCCACAGCCAAAGCCTCCGTCCGGTACGCGACGGATGAGGAACGCTCGACGTCTGCAACATTGTACTCGCCCCACAGGCCCCGCTCGACACCGGCGGGACTGACACGCGACGGCGCCGAACGGCAGCCGTCCCAACGCGGGCAAGCTCGGGCCTTGTGGTGAAGGCTCTACTAAGGCGAGAATTTCTCGCGAGAATTTTACAATTCAGGATTGGCAGGCGCAGCGCCGTCCCTCCGTTCCCGGACAGATCGTCACGCCGCCGTCGCAGTTTCGATTTGAAACCGCAGTCTGGCGGTGACGCGCACGTCACGAACGCCCCCTAAGCGCCCCCGGCATTGTTTGCTGATTTGGGGGCGTCCGATGTCCAACCGTACCGTCTTGAGCCTGCTCGCAGGCCTGCTGGCCACCAGCGCCCTGGTCGCGCCGGCCTATGCCGACGAGGCCGCCGAGGTCGACGAGCTGATCGTCACCGGCCAGCGCGAGGCCCAGCGGGCCGCCATCGCCGTCAAGCGCGCCGAGTTCGTGGTCGCCGACGTCGTGGCCGCCGACGACATCGGCAAGATGCCCGACCACAACATCGCCGCCGCTCTGCGCCGCATCCCCGGCATCTCGGTCATGGAAGACCAGGGCGAGCCGCGCTTCCCGGTCGTGCGCGGCCTGCGCTCGACCTACAACCGCACCACGGTCGACGGCGCCATCGTCGGCTCGGTGGACGAGAGCGGCCGCACCGTGCCGCTCGACATCGTCCCCTCGGTGATGGTCGGCCGGCTGGAGGTGGTGAAGACCGTCACGCCGGCCTCGGACGGCAACGCCATCGGCGGCACGATCGACGTCACCACCCGCAGCGCCTTCGACCATGACGGCCCGTTCTTCTCGGGCCTCGCGTCCTACGGCAGCTACGAGCGCAGCGGCGGCGTGCGCAACGACAAGCCGTCCTTCCGCGGCGCCTTCGCCGCAGGCACGACCTTCGGCGCTTCGGACGAATGGGGCGTGGTCGTCGGCGCCTCGTTCGAGCAGCTCGACTACGACATCCCCCAGGTCGAGTCGCAGGACCCCTCGGTGCGCGAATACACCGCCGCCGGCGCGCCGGTCGCCTCGGGCGATCCGCGCGGCAACGGCATCCAGGTCCCGACCTTCCAGCGCCTGTTCTGGTACAACAACACCAAGCAGCGCAGCGGCGTGAACGGCAAGATCGAGTACCGCCCCTCCGACACCTTCCGCTGGGAAGCCTCGGGCCTCTTCGCGCGCATGGAGGACGACGAGGAGCGGATCGAGAACCGCATCGAGCCGCTCGGCAATGTCGCGAACCAGACCCAGACGAGCGGCTATTTCGCCCGCGGGCGCGGCGTCATCCAGCTCAACCAGCCGATCACCAAGCGCGAGATCGCGCTCGCCCGCACCGCCGCGAAGTGGGACTTCGCCGACCATTGGAGCCTCGACGGCGACCTGGTCTGGTCGAGCGCCAAGCTCGAGGTGCCGAACCATTCGGTCGAGTTCCGCACCGTCGATGCTCAAGGCGCCAACTACGCCTTCAACTACGACACCACCAATCCGCTGTTCCCGGTGTTCACGCCGGTGAGCGACGCGGCCATGCGCAATCCGGCCAACTACGTCCTGCAGCAGCACCGCGACGCCCTGACCGCCAGCGACGAAAAGGTCGGCCAGGCGCGCTTCAACCTCGCCTACGACCAGGGCGCCGACGACCATAACTGGAAGGCCCAGTTCGGCGGCGTGCTGCGCACCTCCAAGCGCGAGTACGAGAACAGCCAGACCAACTATCGCGCCACCAGCTTCACCTACACCCTGGACGAGGTGGACCGCCCCGGCCCCGGCGAGCTGATCGCCGGCCGCTACCGCTTGAGCCCCCGCATCGGCGCGGCCGAGGCCATGGCCTTCTTCAACGCCAACCGCGCCCGGTTCGCGGCCACGACCAACCCGCGCACCGGCGACTATCAGGTCAAGGAGGACGTCTACGCCGCCTATGGCCAGGCCAGCTATCGGTTCGGCGACGTCACCATCCTCGGCGGCCTGCGCTACGAGCGCACCAAGGTCTCGTCGGATGCGGTGCGCGCCAGCGGCGGCGCCCTGACCCCGGTCAGCAATTCCGGGTCCTACGACAACTGGATGCCCAGCCTGCACCTGCAGTGGGACGTGGCGCAGAACGTCGTGGTCCGCGCCGCCTGGACCAACACCATCGGCCGCCCGGACTTCGGCTCGCTGGCCGCCAGCGAGAACCTCTCCTTCGACGGCAGCCAGCCGACCCTGTCGCGCGGCAATCCCGGCCTGAAGGCGCGCGAGAGCCGCGGCTTCGACCTCTCCATCGAGTGGTATCCGAAGGACGGCATGGTCTCGGCCGCGGTCTTCACCAAGGACATCAAGAACGAGATCTTCACCCTGACCTCGGTGGAGAACCTCGACGTCGGCCGCGGGGTCGAGGCGGTCCGCGTCTCCACCCCCCGCAACGCCGAGAGCGCCAAGATCCGTGGGCTGGAGTTCGCCGTCCAGCAGGCCTTCACCTTCCTGCCGCAGCCGTTCGACGGCCTCGGCTTCAACGGCAACATCACCTGGCTGGACACCGAGTTCGCCTATCTGACCGCCGCCGGCCGCCGCGTCACCGGCCTCTTCCAGCAGCCCGAGATCACCACTAACGAGGCGATCTACTATCAGCGCGGCCCCTTCGAGGTGCGCGTCTCGCACAACTACATCGGCGGCCAGCTGGAGACGATCAACGACGCCAACCCCAATTCCGACCAGTACTGGAAGGGCCGCCACGTCTTTGACGCCAGCGCCTCGTGGCGCGTGAACGACAACGTCTCGATCTTCGTCGAGGGCCAGAACCTCTCCAACACCGGCCGCCAGGAAGTGACCGGCCCCGGCCGCCGCTATCTGCAGGAATGGGCCAACTACGGCCGCACCTACTGGATCGGCGCCACGGTGAACTTCTAGGGGAGGGGAGAGGATGATCGCGCTTCTCTCCGCCCTGCTGCTCCAGGCCGCAGCCGAGCCGCCGGCCGTCCCGTTCGCGCCGGCGGCGGAGACCCTGCGCCGCTATCCCTCGGGCGCGCGCCAGGGCGTCGCCGTCGGCCCGTCCGACCTCTACGCCGTCAGCAACTGGCAGCTGGTCCGCTACGACAAGCAGACCGGCGAGAAACGCGCGGAATGGACCGGCGATCCGGCCCGCTTCCCGCACATCAACTCCTGCGCCGTGATCGCCAGGGAGCTGGTCTGCGCCAGCTCCAACTTCCCCGGCGTGCCCCAGGTCAGCACGGTCGAGGTCTTCGACCCCGTCACGCTCGCCCACCGGCGCAGCGTCGCGCTCGGCCTCGGGACCGGCTCGATCACCTGGGTCGACCGCAAGGACGGCTTCTGGTGGGCGATGTTCGCCAACTACGACGGCAAGGGCGGCGAGCCGCCCCGCGACCACCGCCACACCACCCTGGTCAAGTTCGACGCCGAGTGGCGGCGGCTGGAGGCCTGGGCCCTGCCGGCCTCGATCCTGGCCCGCATCGCCCCGATGAGCGTCTCCGGCGGCGGCTGGGGGCCGGACGGGCGGCTCTATCTCAGCGGCCACGACCTGCCCGAGCTCTACGCCGTGCGCCTGCCGGCCGGCGGCGGCGTGCTCGACCACGTCGAGACCATCCCCATGGAAGCCGAGGGCCAGGCGATCGACTGGGACGAGACCGCCCCCGGAACCCTCTACGGCATCACCCGCCGCACGCGCGAGATCCTGGCCATGAAGGTGAAGTAGGGACGGGCGCTTGACACTGACCGCTGGTCAGTTATCTAATGACCCAAGGTCATTAGGAGCCCTCCCATGGGCAAGCCGCCCCGCCGCCGCCTCTCTCCCGAGGCGCGCAGGCGCGAGATCGTCGAGGCCGCCGAGCGGCTGATCAACGCCCACGGCGCGCGCGTGCGGGTCGAGGACGTGGCCCGCGAGGCCGGCGTCGCCAAGGGCACCTTCTTCCTCTACTTCCCCAGCTGGGACGACCTCCTGGAGGCGATCCGCCAGCGGCTGGTCGCCGAGTTCGACGCCAACAACCCGCTGCCGACCGAGGTCGAGGGCCCGCTCGACTGGCCCGCCCTGATCGACCAGCAGGCCGAGGCCTTCATCGACCACACCCTCTCGCGCCGCGGGGTGGGGGAGGCGGTGTTCCACTCCGACTTCGCCGAGCGCCGCCCGCTGGCCGACAACGGCATCGCCCGCATCGCCGCGGTGATCCGCGCCGGTCAGGAGGCCGAGGCCTTCGGCCCCGTCGATCCCGAGCCCACCGCGCGGCTGCTGTTCGCCGCCATCCACGAGGCCGCCGACGCCGTCGCCGCCGGCCAGGACCGCACCGCGATCCTCGCCGCCCTGAAGTCGATGCTGCGCCGGACCCTCGCGCCCTGATCCCAAGGAGGAAGCGTCATGAGTGAGACCACCGTGAACGTCCGCTACATGGTCGACGACCCGCTGGCGTCCGCCGCCTGGTACGTCGACCATTTCGGGTTCGAGGCCCTGCCCAACGCCTCGCCCGCCTTCGCCGCCGTGCGCCAGGGGCCCTTGCGCGTCCTGCTCAGCGGCAAGGCCAGCTCCGCCGGCCGCCCGATGCCCGACGGCGCCCAGCCCGCCCCCGGCGGCTGGAACCGCCTCCAGCTCCTGGTGCCCGACCTCGCCGCCGAGGTCGAGCGCCTGCGCAAGGCGGGCGTCGTCTTCCGCAACGACATCGTCTCCGGCCCCGGCGGCCACCAGATCCTCGCCGAAGACCCCTCCGGCAACGTGGTCGAGCTGTTCCAGTCCGCCGGGAATTGGTGAGGCGGCGCTCTAGTGTCCCGATTCCGAAGTTCGCTGGTGCTTGGTGGCGGGCTCGGACGAACTTCGGAAGCGATCAGGACGCTAGCAAGTCCAGATTTCTAGTGTGCTTTACGGATCTGAAGTTCGCTCCTGAGCCCGACCCATATGCAGGCGAACTTCAGATCCAGCACACTAGCCCCGCACCACCAGCGCCTCCATCCCGCGGAAGAACGGCAGCGCCCGCCAGGTCGGGAGGTCGCCGGCCAGCTCCAGGTCGGGGAAGCGTTGGAAAAGCCGCACCAGCGCCTGCTTGGCCTCGATCCGGGCCAGCGGCGCGCCGATGCAGATGTGCGCCCCGCCGCCGAACGCCACGTGCGGCGCGTGCTTGCGGGTGATGTCGAAGCGGTCGGGGTCCTCGAACACCTCCGGGTCGCGGTTGGCCGCGTGCAATGACGTGATCACCGACTGGTGGGCGTGCATCGGGCATCCGCCGACGGTGCGCGCCTCGCTCATCACCCGGTTGGTGATCGCCACCGGGCTCTCATAGCGCAGGATCTCCTCCACCGCCGCCGCCGCCAGCCCCGGATCGGCCTTCAGCTTGGCCAGCTCGTCCGGGTGGTTCAGGAACAGCCAAACGCCGTTGCCGATCAGGTCGGTGGTGGTCAGGTTGCCGCCGATCAGCAGGGCCGACAGGTTCACCCGCACCTCGTCGTCCGACAGCGGCGCGCCGCCGGCCTGCAGCTGCACCATGTCGGTGATCAGGTCGTCCGCCGGCGCCGTCCGCCGCGCCGCCATCAGCTCGGCGAAGTACTCGGTCAGCTTGGCCGAGCCCCATTCCATCCGCTGCGTCTCTTGCGGCGTGCGCAGCGGATTGAGCCCCAGGATCGAGGCCTCCGACCACTCGCGGAACTCGCGGAACCGCGCGCGCTCCACCCCCAGGATCGTGGCGATCACCAGGATCGGGATCGGCACCGCCACCTCGCCGATCAGGTCGAAGGGCGCCCCATGCGGGACCGCATCGATCACCTCGTCGATGATCGCCTCGATCTGCGGCTTCATGGCGTTGATGCGCGCATAGAAGGCCTTGGCCAGCGGCAGCCGCACGCGGCTGTGGTCCGGCTCGTCCAGCGACAGGATGCTGTCCACCCGCGGCGGATCGCCGGGCTGCGGATCGCGGTCCATCCGCCGCAGCAGCGCCCCCGGCTCCGAGCGCGTCCAGTGCCGCCACAGGCTGCGGTCGTTCACCGTCTCGCGCACGTCGGCGTAGCGCGTCAGCATCCAGGTCTTCACCGGCTCGTCCCGCAGCACCGGGCACTGCTCGCGCAGCTCCCGCAGCCGCCCATGCGGATCGGCCCGCGCCACCGGATCGAAAGCCGACGTCTCCACGATGCTCCACGGCCCGGACATGGCGCGCTCTCCCTGGGATTGTGCTGGCGCGCAGGATGCGCCGAAACGTGGGCGGCTCAAGGGGGACGTGGGGGAAGGGGGGCGGGATTTGCGGGAGCGGGAGGGCGGGGCGCTCAGCCCGCCCACCCCCGCTCATCCCGGCGAAAGCCGGGAGCCGAGCTGAGATGGGGCGGCGTGGGGCGTCTGCGAGGGCACGCGTTGGGGACCGGGAGAAGGTCCGCATTGCGGCGAGTGTGAGTCGAACTGCAACCGCCGCCGCTGACTCCTTAATGTTATGCGGCGTCGTGTCAAAAATCGTGCAGTGGGGCGCTACTTGAGAAGAAGTCTAAGCCGCTTCGTCATCCTGTTCTGCACGTCGCTCGGCCTCTAGCTCGGCAACGTCGTCCGTAAAGTTCAGAATCAGTTGGATAGGATTGGGGCCGCCCCGTGCAAAGTTGAAGTGATCCACATCCTGCTTGAGCTTGAAGCAATCTCCCGCGATTTGTCGCCGCCGCTGGTGGGTCGATTTCTCGATGAACGAGCGCGGCGCAAGATCGGCGTCGGCCCAGAGGCTGAGCTGGGATCCGCCGACTGACATCCGAACTGAGAGCTTGGCGCGGTAGGTGCGTCCCTCTTCATCAATGCGGACGTCCTGGCGCAGGGCGTCCGCCATGTCTTCTCGGCACATTTGTACCAAAGTCTTCAGGTTGGGCTTGTAGAGCCCATTCGCGACCGCCCAATTCGCGACGTCTTCAAGGGGAGTAGGCGAGTCATCCACTTCGGCCGCGTAACGGTCGAAAACGTCGATCATCTGCTGGCTGAATTTGGCCAAAGGTCACCTATAAGTTTGCCGGAGCGATCTGGCCCCAGCCGTCGCTAAAGGCGGTCTCAACAAGATATCTTCGGACAGGCACTTGGAATTTCCTTAGCCAGTTGTGGCGCTTCATCAGGTGCTGAAGCTGGCCGACGACGATGGCTGGGTGGACCTCCTGTACTGCGGCGAAGTTCACGACGTCCCGCTCTGAAATGTATGGAAATTTCCGGTCATGGAATGAACGCAGCCGAGTGTAGGGGATGCAGAACTCGCGTGCGGCTTCGTTTGCGCGCTGCTCTTCCGCTGCGACGCTGTTGCTTAGCTCTTCGTCGGTGTCGAACATGGCGTGCACCATGCCGTCGCCGTTTAGGATGTGCTCGATCTCGTGGCGCAAGACGAACCAGAAATTGTCCAGCCGGTCATGCAGCGTCGAAAGGCCGATCACCGGCCGATCATCGTCCAGCCATGTGCAAACGCCGTCGATTTTGGATCCAGGCAACCACTCGACCACGACGAGCCTGACGCCGCATTCTAGCAAGAGATTCGGAACCTCTTTGACTGCCTCGGGGTCAATCATCATTGGGCGCATGCGCGGCAGCACTGCGCACAGCTTCTCACGAGAAAACGGAGGGGCGTCCAATTGCCGGGCAAGCTGACGCACGCGGTATAACCAAACGACTTGCGCGGGCGGGTCATTATCGTAGTGCGTCTTCTTTGCCGCCATAGCGTACCGCGGTGCTTCATCCACGCTCTCAACCTCGAAGAAACGTGCAATCTGCAACTGCAAGAGCGAGGGTTCGGCGTCCTCTATCCAGCCTCGCTTGATCATCTCGCGGACGGGATAGATCGTCTGAAGAGACGCGCGCGTCCTAATACCAGGATCGGGCTCCTTTGCCCGCGACAGATCATACTGCTTCTGGAGGTTCGCGAAAAAGTCGGCCGGCACGTCAAAGGCATCACCAAGCGCTCGCGCCATATCCGGTGTAATAGCGTGTTGGCCGGATAGGATGCGGCTTAACTGTTGCTCGCCCATGTTAAGGACGTAGCCGAGGTCTCGCTGGGTCCACCCGCGAGCCTCCAATTCCTCTTTGATGTAAGACCCTGGCGGGTCGAGTGATACGTACTTCATGGTCATTTTCTGCGGCTCCCCCGAACCCCTAGTGGTAATCTTCGATGGCGATTACAGTTACCCGTTGAGGTGAGCACTTCTCGTCCAGCCGAAAGACGAGCCTCCATTGGTCATTTATGCGGATAGACCGCTGTTCATCGCGGTTACTCTTCAGCTTCTCGTAGTGCAGGCTCTTCCAGTTCCGCAAAGTCCGCTCGTCGGGTGCGGCTCGAATCGCGTTTAACTTCCGGCGCGCGGATTGGATCACCGCCACCGGGAGCCGTGTCTGCGCCGCTTGATCCGTCTCGACTAGGGCCAAGAGGTCATCTTCGAAGACCACATCCATTCCTCGCGTCTAAGTCATTCGAATTTAATCGTCAAGGCAACTTGACGCAAGGTGTCAAGTTGCCGATTTTTCGGCGCGCGTGGGCTGCTATTTGAAGTCAAGCACCACTTGGGAGGGGATATGTCGACAGACCCGAACACGGCGGTGACACCGCTGCTCGAGACACGACATGTGTTCCTGGATACTCAGGTCTACAATGGCCTTAAGCACAATCCGCACAACCCGGCCCTACGCGCGCTGGCGCAGCATGTGATGCAGGGGCGGCTCACGCTGCATGTGACGGACGTCACCCTGGAGGAGGTTGCACGGCAACTGCGGGAGGTGGTGGCGGCTCGCGCCCGTGAGCTGGCGGCGATCGAGAAGGATCTCGCGCGCTGGAGGCATGCCACGCCGAAAGCTGTACCGCGTTCCTCCGCGCCGCTTGACACCGCGGCCCTTGCGTTGGGGCTGTCTGAGGCGCTCGCGCGCGCAATCCTGACGGACTGCAGGGCCGAGCTACACCGGGCTATGGAGGTATCGCCCAAGGCAGTATTCGATGCCTACTTCCGGCGTGATCCGCCCTTCGACGGCAAGGGCGGCAAGGAGTTCCCGGACGCCTTCGCGCTGCATGCGCTCGAAGCCTGGTGCGCGGCGAAGGGCGAGCGGATGTACGTGGTCACAGAGGATCAGGCGATGTTGCGCGCTGCAGCGGCCAGTACGCGGTTTCTAGCGCTTAAGAACATACAGTCGGTTCTGACGCTTGCCGCCGCCGACGGCGAAGCGCAGGCGCTGGCCCACGCGCTCATGGCGCAGCCGTCGTTCGAGCGGGAGCTGAAGCGGGGCCTCAAGGGGGCAATCAGTGATGCGATCTTCATCTATACGGGCGAACTTGCCCAGGGTGAGGCCTTCGAGGGTGACTTCGTCGACCTGATCGCGGTCCGCGACTGGGAGCTTATCGGGCGCAGCAAGGATGCCATCAGCCTGTCGCTGGAGATCGGGGCCATCGCGCGCGTTGAGGTCCAGTTTGAGGACCGGTCTGAGGCCGTCTACGACCGGGAAGACGACCGCTGGTACGGTATTGCGAGTGGATCAACCGAGGTCGAGACGGAGGTGGAACTGCCCGTATTCGTGGAACTCGACACGTTGAGTGGACGCATCAAGGAACTCCGCGTGCTCGACCGCGAGGTTGAGGTTGCCGAACGGTACGAGAGCTACAAATGAGGAGCGGGCAATGTCTGCTTCCGGCATTAGGTGAATGTCTGGAACGGCCGCTTTCCGGCCCTTAGAGCACCTCGTTCGCTCCGAGGAAGGGGAGCTCAATCCCTCAACAACGGCAGGCTCAACCCGCTCACCGGCCGCGCGCTCAGCACCTCCCGGCGGAAGCGGAACAGCTCCGCCGGGCGGCCGCCGGTCTCGGCGTCGACGCGGCCGAGGCCTTCGACCAGTTCGGCGCGTTCCAGGGCGCGGCGGAAGTTCTGCTTGTGCAGGGGGACGCCGGCGATGGCCTCGACCGCGCGCTGCAGGGCCGAGAGGGTGAAGGCCTGCGGCATCAGCTCGAAGACGACGGGGCGATACTTGAGCTTGCCGCGCAGGCGCGAGAGGGCGGTGGCCAGGATGCGGCGGTGGTCGGAGATCATCGGCTCGCCAAGGGCGGCGGCCAGGGCCTCGGGGCGGGGCGGCGGCGCCTCGCCGCGGTCGCGGGCGGCCTCGGGGGCCAGGCCCGCCTCGTAGAGCAGCTCGTAGCGCTCCAGCACCCGCTCCTCGTTCCAGGGCGCGCCGTCCAGGGCGAAGGCCAGGCGCGCGCGGGCGGCGCGCTCGGGGCGGCCGGCGGCCCAGCGCTCCAGGGCGGGCGCGATGGCGTCGAGGGCGTCGGGGCGGCCCTCGCGCCAGTCCTCATAGGGGAAGAACCGCGTCCAGTCGGCCCATGCGGTGTCGGGGGCGGTAGTGTCGACGGCCTTGGGGGTGAGGGCGAGGTAGCCGACCGAGATGACGCGCGCCGCGCCCGCCCGGGCGCCCTCGACCACCGCGACCGGGGCGTAGCGGCCCTTGTCGCCGAAGGTGTAGAGCTGCTCGACATAGCCGAGGTCGAAGCGGGTCTGGGCGGTCACGAAGGCGCGCAGGGCCAGCTCGAAGGTGCGGTCGCCCTCGGGGTCGAAGGGGCCGAAGGGCAGGCCGGAGGCGGGCTGGCCGGGCGGGCGCACGGTCAGGACCACGGCCTCGCCGGCCTTGACCGCGACGACCACCGCCGACAGGCCGATGACGACGGGGGCGGCCTCCATCAGAACGCCGCCGGCAGGTCGAAGGGCCGGGCGCGGGCGTAGTCGTAGTCGCCCATGGCCTCGACCGCGTCGACCATGCGGCCGCGGCGGGCCAGGATGTCGTCGGCCAGGGCGACGATGCGGCGGTTGGGATAGGCGTGGGCGGCGCTGGCGCGCATCTTCCGGGCGATGGCGTGCTCGTCGGCGTGCGGGTTGCGCGCGCAGGCGATGGCGAAGGCGCCGGCGGTCGAGCGGCTGACGCCGGCCCAGCAGTGGACCAGCATCGGGGCGCTGGCGTCCCAGGTCGCGGCGAAGGCGAGCAGGCGCTGGACCAGGGCCTCGTCGGGCAGGGTCAGGCCTTCGGCGGGCTCGGCGATGTCGTTGACGGCCAGCTTCAGGTGCCGCTCGGGCGGCAGCGGGGCCGGGGTCTCGATCATGCTGGCGGCGTCCAGCAGGGTGACCATGTGCGAGGGGGCGCGGGCGGCGATGATGGCGGGCGCCTCGGCCAGTCCGCAGATGATCAGGGTCATGGGCGCTACTCGGTGTCGAAGGCGGCGTCCGGGTGCGTGGTCGCGAATCCCGCCGCCTCGGAGAGCACATTGTAGCGCTGAATGTAACGGGTTTGCGCCTGGGCCGGGGCCTGGGGGTCGATGGTGAGGTCGTAGCCGGGGGGCGGGGGGCCGAAGATCTCCAGCGCCTCGGCGTGGGCGAAGCCGGCCAGCTGGGTGGCCTCGAAGAAGGCGCAGGCGCGGTCGGCCTGCTTGATCAGTTTCTTGATGTCGGCCGGGGTCTTGGCGGGGATGCCGAAGCGGACGTGGATCGCCGTCTCCAGCCGATCCTCGAATTTCCGATAATCCACGCCCAGGGCGGCCTTGAAGGGGCTGATCATGTCCCCGATCACGTACTCCGAGGCGTCGTGGAGCAGGGCGGCCAGCCGCCACTTGGGATCGAGGTCGGGCCGCAGGTGGGCGCAGATCTCCTCGACGACGACGGAGTGCTGGGCGACCGAGAAGGCGTGCTCGCCGACCGTCTGCCCGTTCCAGCGTGCGACGCGGGCCAAGCCGTGGGCGATGTCCTCGATCTCGATGTCCATCGGCGAGGGGTCGAGCAGGTCGAGCCGGCGCCCCGAGAGCATCCGTTGCCAGGCGCGCGGTTCCTTGCGCGATGCACGCAGCCCTTTCCTCACCGAAGCGTTCCTTTCACAGTCAAGGTCGTGAACTGACCCAGGACTTGCCAAAGATCAATGCGCGGCGTGCGATTGCGGCTCAAGTCCGGCTGACGACAAAGAGGTGAACGATGAGTTGGGCGAGAATCATGGCGCCGCTATCGGGTGGCGAGGGGGACAAGGCCGTGATCGCGGCGGCGGCGACGCTGGCCAGGCCCTTCGGCGCCGAGCTGGCGGGAGTGTACACGCCGGCCGACGTCGCCGACGTCATGCCCTGGATGGGCGAAGGCTTTCTGGGCGGGGTGCAGACGACGGCGCTGGAGTCGCTGAAGGAGGCTGCGGCCGCGGGCGAAAAGCATGCGCGGGCGGCCATGGACGCGGCCGGCTACGCCAAGGGACAGTTCATCGCCCTGCAGACGCCGGTCTGGGCGGGCCTGTCGGCGGAGAGCCGTCTCTCGGACGTGGTGGTGTTCAGCAACGACTCGGCGCGGGGACGAGGGCCGCTGGCCGAGGCGTTCCAGCAGGTGGTCGCTGACGAGCAGCGTCCGGTGCTGATTGCACGCGAGGGGTTTGCGGTCGGCGGGCCCGTCGCGGTGGCGTGGGACGGCGGCAAGGAGGCTTCTCGCGCGGCGCGTTTGGCCCTGCCGTTGCTGGAGAAGGCGCCGAAGGTGGTCATCCTGGCCGCGCCGAAGGCCACCTCGCGCAGCTTCGACCCGATGCGGCTGCAGGCCTACTACGCCGCGCGCGGCATCCGCGCCGAAGTCGATGTGCTGCCCGACAGCGGCGACGCCGCTCCGCTGCTGCTCTATGCGGCGAGCAAGGCGGGGGCGGAGATCATGGTGGCCGGCGCGTTCGGCCACCCGCGCCTGCAGGAATTCATCTTTGGCGGAACGACGCGCACCCTGCTGTCGGCTGACCAGCCTTCGCTTTTCCTTTCCCACTGACGTTCGAGGTGATGGACATGACCCTGTCGCGCATCGTGATGCGGCTCGCCCGCAATCCTGGCACCGAATTCGCCGGCGGCGATGATCATCGCGGCTATGCCCTGACCGCGCCCCTGACGCCGGACGGGCTGCTGGACCTGGACGCGTATGGCAAGGCCAAGGCCGAATGCGTCGTGCGCAGATTCGCGCCGGATGAAGACGCCGCCGATGGGCGTCTGGCGCGTCGAGGCGCGCGCTGGTTCTTCGACTATGACGAGGGCGACGCCGCCGACGATGAGCCCGTGCACAGGCTGGGCGAGCATCGTTTTGCGGTCGGCGAATACGTCACCGTGACCGACGAAGACGGCAGGCCGCTGACTTACAAGGTCGTCGAGGTGCAGCCCGCCGGGTGAGGGCGCTCAGACGCCGCCGTTCCGGCGCACCAACTCCTGAACATCGTGATGGATGCGGTCGCCGGACTCGGTGTCGATCTTCGAACGAATCTTGGCGACCGTCAGCGGGCCTGCCTTGGGGCCGCCGGCCTCGTAGCCGACATAACGATAACCGGCCGGCAGATCTTTGCCGGTGTAGATGAAGGTCGCACGCAGGCCGCGCTTCTTGGTCGAGAGCGCCTCGCCGCGCATCCGGACATCGCGGTAGATGTTGACCATGGTGTCCTCGCCGCTGGCGTCGACCTTGAGCGGGCCAATCCGGACATTGGCGTTCTCACCATCCTCGGAGATGTGCACGCCGGGCAGGTCTACGCGAGTGACGTTGCTGGAATCGCCGTCGCCATCATGGCCGCCTGAGCTCATGCCTGCATCGGCGGCGGCTTCGGCCTGGACCCGGGCGACCTCGGCCGCCATAGCGCCCATGGTCGCCTTGGCCGCCGCGGCGGCTGCAATCTTACCGGCGGCGTCGGCCTGGGCGGCCGCCGCGTCGGGGCTCAACGACCCTGGCGTACTGCGCAGCTCTGTCTCGACCTTGGCCAGAGCTCCTTGTGCGTCGCCGTTGGTCGAGACAAGCTCGAGAGAAACTTCCGCGCCGTCGCTCGAACGGTAGGCGCAGGTCTTGCCGTCGGCCGAGACGCTGACCCGAGTCAGGTCGCCCTCCTTGCCGGGGCATTGCAGCTTGGCGATCGAATAGGACGCACCCTGGCCGCATCCGGCGAGGGCCAGGGTCGAAGCTGCGATCAGCAGAGGGGTCTTCATTCCAACTGCGCTCCAATCAATGTGGACAAAGCCTGATCGGAGCGCGTTGAAACGTCGAGTGAATTCCCCGTAAGCCTTACTGCTGGCCGGGGCGCGCGCCGGCGCCTTCGCGGCGGGCCAGGAACGCCAGGCGCTCGAACAGGTGCACATCCTGCTCGTTCTTCAGCAGAGCGCCATGCAGCGGCGGGATCAGCTTGGTCGGATCCTTTTCCTTCAAGGCGTTCTCGTCGATATCCTCGACCATCAGCAGCTTCAGCCAGTCGAGCAGTTCCGAGGTCGAGGGCTTCTTCTTCAGGCCCGGCACCTTGCGCATGTCGTAGAAGATGCGCAGCGCTTCGGCGACGAGCTTCTGCTTGATGCCCGGATAGTGGACCTCGACGATCTCATTCATCGTCTCGGTGTCGGGGAAACGGATGTAGTGGAAGAAGCAGCGGCGCAGAAAAGCGTCCGGCAGCTCCTTTTCGTTGTTCGAGGTGATGATGACGATCGGGCGGACCGCCGCCTTAATGGTCTCGTTGGTCTCGTAGACGTAAAATTCCATCCGATCGAGCTCCTGCAGGAGGTCGTTCGGAAACTCGATATCGGCCTTGTCGATCTCGTCGATGAGCAGGATCGGACGCTTGTCGGAGGTGAAGGCCTCCCAAAGCTTGCCCTTCTTGATGTAGTTGCGGACGTCCTTGACCCGCTCATCGCCAAGCTGGCTATCGCGCAGACGAGTGACGGCGTCGTACTCGTAGAGGCCTTGCTGGGCCTTGGTCGTGGACTTGATGTGCCAAGTGATCAACTCGGCGTCGAGCGCCTTGGCGATCTCGTAGGCCAGGACGGTCTTGCCGGTGCCGGGCTCGCCCTTGATCAGCAGGGGCCGTTCCAGCGCAACCGCGGCGTTGACGGCGACCTTAAGGTCTTCTGTTGCGACGTAATTGTCGGTGCCTTCAAAACGCTGGCTCATTCGCGCTCCTCAAGGACGGGCGCAGAATGGGCCCGCTTTCGAACAAATGTTTCAACCTGGATCCAACCTAAAGACCCGAGCGCGACATTCAAGCTGATTGAGCGCGGTTCTGCGGCCTTTGTCATAAAGGTCGCGGGTTTACCTAGCGTCGGGAACGGGTGATCGAGACGGGATCCGAGGCCGGGAACGTGTCTTCCAGGCCAATATCCAGTGCGCGTTCCGTCTGCGGCTCGGCCCGGCCCGCATAGCCCATGCGCAGCAAGTCCTCGTCGCTGAGGCCCTTGGCCTGGAAGTTGGTAAAATCGTCCTCGCCGCCGCTCACCTGGTCGGCGTCGGCGACTTCATCCAGACCATTGATCGAATCGGGATCGACCCGGTCCTCGTCGAATTCGTCTTCGTCGCGGTCGTCGGCGGCGGCGCGATAGTCGAGTTCGTCGTCTTCCTCGAGGTCGGCGTCGTCGAAGGCGTCTTCGTCAAACTCGTCTGAATCCAGCGCCAGGGCCTCATCCTCGTCGCGATCACCGTCGGCCCGGGTCACGTCGAGGAGATCGGGGAGCTCCTCGAAAGTGCGCATCTCGTTGAGTTCTTCGTGGTCGTCGAGATTGGCCTCATCGAAGGCCTCGGCGCCGTCCTGGTCGTCATAGCCGTCATCGTCGCGAAGGCCTGGCATGGGGTGGGATGCTCCGGGTTCTGAGCGCCGGCGCGGCGCCCTCCTGGAGGATCAACCCGTCGCCGCGGCGCGTGTTCCTTTGGCGATTTGGAGCGCCAGGGCCGCGGCGACCTGCGCCATTACGTCGTCCCAAGCGCCATGACGTTCGGGGGCGAAGGCGCGCACCTGACTATACCAAGGGTAGCGATCGGTTCCCAGCCGGGGCCAGGCGCTCTTGATCCCGATGAGCCAGCAGGGCGCGCCGCAGGCCGCAGCGATGTTGAACGTGGCGTTCGAGACCCCGACGACCAGGTCCATGGCGCGGCAGAGCGCGGCCACATCGTCGAGGTCGTTCTTGAGGTCGATCCCGTCGGGCTGGTGCAACTTCACGCCAAAGGCGGACTGAGCGTAGGCGATGGCTTCCGACTGATCGCCGTACTGCAGGTTGACGAAGCTGGCGCCCGGCGTGCGCAACACCGGCGCCCATTCCTCGAAGGGCGAGAAGTACTGGTAGCGGCTGGCGTCCAGCACCAAGCTGGTCCAGAGCACACCGACCTTGAGGCCGGGAAGCTCGGAAAGCGCCTGTGTCCAGTCGGCGACCCGTCCGGGATCAGCCTTCATGAAGCCGTTCGGCCGTTCGGGGAACGACGCCAGGGACGAACGATAGGTCTTGAGCAGTTCGCCCATCGGCGCCCAGAGATCGATCTCGTCCCAGTGCTTGATGGCGGCTGCGGCTCGGAAGGCGCGCCCCTCGCGCTTGATGGTTAGGTGCTTGCCGAAGCTGACCCCTGGAAAGCTCCGTTGGAAAAGCGGCAGCAGCCGGTCGGTAACCGCCATGGTGAGGCGCCCGTTCGGGCCGAGGTCGGCGAGAACCTCGTCGAGGGTGTTTGCGAACAGGATTTCGTCGCCCAGACCCTGCTCGCCGAACAGCATCAGGTGGCGGCCGGCGAGGTCGGCGCCTGGGGTCCAGCGCGGCCGATTGGTGAGAAAGTGGACGGGTTCGGAGAAGCTCTTGTCCAGCCGCGCCTCGTAGAAGGCCCAACCTTGGACCAGGTCGCCGTCGGCAAGCAGCATGGTCGCCATGGCGAAACGCATCATCGACAGGTCTTCGGGCGTCTCGGCCAAGGCGATGGCGCGCCGGCAATGATCGAGGGCCTCGTCCTTCCGGCCCTGGGCGAAGAGCATGTTCGAGAGATTGTAGAGCGCCTTTGCGTAGTCAGGCGCAAGCCGCAGCGCCTCGCGATAGAAGACCTCGGCCTGTTCAACATCGCCCTGGTCGCCGACGACGGTGCCCAGGGTCAGCCAGAGCATCGCCGCCTCGGGTTCGACCATGATGGCGGTGCGAAGCACCTCGATGGCCTCGTCGAAGCGCATCAGGCGGCGCAGCAGCGCGCCGAGATTGTTGGACGCTTCGCGCGCGCCCGGCTGGTAGGTCAGGCAGTGGCGGAACAGCACTTCAGCCTGGGGGTACATCTCCATGCGGAACGCGAGGCGACCCAGGTCGTGGGCGATGTCCGGATCGGCTGGCGACAGCGCGAGCGCGCGTTCGTAGGCGTCGAGCGCACCCGTACGGTCATCTATCTTGTCGCGGGCTATCCCGAGCAGGTGCCAGCCATAGACGATATTGGGATCGAGTTGCAGGGCCTGCTCGGCCAGGGTGGCGGCCTCGGCGAAGCGATCGCTGTTGGCATGGGCGAGGGCGGTCTGTAGCTGTTTCAGCGCATCGCGGGTGGCTGTAGCCGATGCGATCTCAGTGCTCAGCCTGGCGAGCTTTTCGGGCGAGGCGGCGTCGCCGACTGGCCCGCCGTCCATGGGAGGTTTGCGGACGAACGAGGGGGTGTCGGCGTTCACGCCCGCCCCCTGGCCGGAGCAAGCGACATCTGGGCGGCGTGGGCCGCGAGCGCCTCGGCCACATCCCTCATCAGCGTCGTCCAGTCGCCAACTGCTTCCGGCCAGAACGCTCGCACCTGACTGTACCAAGGATAGGCGTCGGCCCCGAGCCTGGCCCAGGCGTCCGACGCGGTCAGCAGCCAGGCTGGGCCGCCGGTGGCGGCGGCGAGGTTGAAACTGGCGTTCGAAAACCCGATGGTCAGATCGAGTGCGCAGGCCAGGGCGGCCACGTCATCGAGATCGTTCTTCAGGTCGATGTCCGGCGGCTCGAAGATCTCCACGCCGTAATCGGCGCGAACCTTGGCGATGGCCTCGCTGCAGTCGCCATACTGCAGATTGACAAAGCTGACGCCCGGGGTGCGCAGGATGGGCGCCCAGGCCTCGAACGGCGCGAAGTAGCGATAACGCGTCGAATTGATCAGCATGCTGGTCCACAGCAGCCCGACCCGCGGCCCGGGCAGGTGCGACAAGGCTTTGCGCCAATGGGCGACGCGAGCTGGATCGGCCTTCATGAAGCCCTCGGGCCTTTGCGGGAAGGCGGCCAGATCGCGGCGCATCTGCCGCGCGGCCTCGCCCAACGGCGCCCAGAGGTCGACGTCGGCCCAATCCTGGATGAAGGGCGCCCCGCGCACGTTGCGGCCGCCGCTGCGGATCGAGACATGGGCCCCGACATTGGCGCGCGGAAAGGCGCGGGTGAACAGCGGGACCAGCCGGTCGGTAACGGCCAGGCTCAACCGCCCGCCCGGACCGAGCGCGGCGATGACGTCGTCAAGCGGGTTGGCGAACAGGATTTCGTCGCCCAGACCCTGCTCGCCGAACAGCAGTAGATGGCGTCCCTCGAGGTCGACGCCCGGCTCCCAGCGCGGCCGGGTCGTCAGGAAGTGGATCGGGTCGCAATAAGTCGGTTCGAGCCGAGCGGTGTATTCGTCCCAGCCTTCGCCAAGCTCGCCCACCGCCAGCAGCATGGCGGCCAGGGCGAAGCGCATCGTGGTCAGGTCTTCGGGCGTCTTGCAGCCGGCTATGGCCTCGCGGCATTCGGCGATCGCCTCGTCACGGCGACCCAGCGCGAACAGCGTATTGGAGAGGTTGTAGCGTGCCTTGGCCTCCTTCGGGTCGAGGCGCAGGGCCTCGGCGTAGAAAATTGACGCCTGCTCGATATCGCCCTTGTCCTCGAGCACCGTGCCGAGGGTGTTCCAGAGCATGACCTTGTCAGGGTGGGCCTGAATGGCGGGCTTCAGCACCTCGACCGCTTCGTCGTAGCGCATCTGCTCGCGCAGCACCCCCGCGAGGTTGTTGCTGCTTTCCGGGGCGAAGGGGCGGAAAGACAGGTAGTGGCGGAATAGCATCTCGGCCTGGGGGTACATCTCCATCTTGGAGGCGAGGCGTCCCAGGTCATTGGCGATCGGTGGATTGGAAGGGTCGAGCGACAGGCCGCGCTCATAGGCTTCCAGCGCGCCTGGCCAGTCGGCCAGATGCTCTCGCGCAATGGCCAGAAGATGCCAGGCGTGGATCAGGCCCGGATCGCGATCGAGGGCCTTCTGGGCCGAACGTCGCGCGCCTTCGTAGTCCTTGGCCGATATCAGGGCCAGGGCGCGCTTGAGGTGGGGCAGGGCGGCCTGGGCGGCCTTCAGCGCCCCGAGTTCGCCCCTGAGACGTTTTACCGCTTCACTGGAGGCCGAGTCGCCGGCCGGCCCGCCATACGACTTTGCGAGACGGCGTTGTGCGGCCCCGGATTCCGAAGTCTCGCCCATCACCCAGTCCCATGATCTTGCATGCTGCGATCTTGAAAAATCATGCTTAACGGTCTGCTAATGCCCCGCCCCCGAGGGTCCTTCGCAAGAAGCGGTTAACCCCTCGCATCTAGCCTGCCCAGATCGGACTGCCGACCGCAGAGACCTGGGCGAGGCGCCTCTTTTTGGAGATTGAGGAATGCCGCTGAAGCTGTCCCTGAAGCCGGGCGAAAAGTTCGTGCTCAACGGCGCGGTCGTGCAGAACGGCGATCGCCGCACGACCCTGGTGCTTCAGAACAAGGCTTCTGTGCTCCGCGAGAAGGACATCATGCAGCCTGAGGAGGCGGCGACGCCGGCGCGTCGCATCTACTTCCCGATGATGATGATGTATCTCGATGACGCCGGAGCGAACCGTTACTACGACGAGTTCGCCCAGCGCCTGACCGAGTTCATGGGCGTGATCCGCAATCCTGAGGTCCTGACGGACTGCGTGGCCATCTCCAAGCACGCCATGGCGCGTGAGTACTACAAGGCGCTCATGCTCTGCCGGAAATTGATCGAATACGAAGACGAGAGGTTGGGGAATGTCGCTTCGAGCCTACCAGCAGGCGGCTAGCCGGGCCGAGGCGCCCAAAGACGCCGAGTACCGCCTGTTTGGCCAGGTGACGCGGGCGTTGATCGCCGCGTCCGAGGCGCCGACGACGGACATCGCCCGACGTATCGACGCCATCGACTGGAACCGCAGGCTCTGGTCGACCCTGGCCCGCGACTGCGCCGAGCCGGGCAACAAGCTGCCTGCCGAGGTCAAGGCGGGCATCATCTCGCTCAGCCTCTTCGTCGGCCGCAACTCGAGCGAGGTCATGCGCGGTGAGGACGACTTCGAAACCCTCATCGAAATCAACAAGATCATGATGCAGGCGTTGTCGCAAAAGACCGATGCGCCCGCCGCGGCCTGACGACGCGCCGACACAATCGTTAATTCCGATCTCGCTTTGAGCGCCGGCCGACCAGGTCGGCGCTTTTGTTTTGCGCCCGCTCCGGCCGGTGGGCGATGATTGCCGATCGGCAAATTCTGCCGATTAGCCCGGCAATTTTTGCCGATCCATTTCGGGATTCGGCTCCGTTGGTGTGGTTTATTCTGGGTAAACAGAAAAAATCCCGTAAAATCAATATGTTGTAAGCGGCCTAACGTGGCCCTGCGATTGCTTGGATGGGGGCGGGCAAAACGCCTCCGGTAGTCAAAACGACGCCGGTCCCTGAGAAAAGGAACCACGTGCTATGGCCATGAATTCGGTTAACACCAACCAGGGCGCGATGATCGCGCTCCAAAACCTCAACGCTACCAACAAGGACCTTGGCGTCGTTCAGAACCGGGTGAACACCGGTCTGAAGATTGCGTCGGCCAAGGACAACGGCGCTATCTGGGCCATCGCCCAGAACCAGCGCGCCGAATCCACCTCGCTCAACGCGGTCGTCTCGTCGCTGCAACGCGGCCAGTCGGTTGCGGACGTCGCCATGTCGGCCGGCACCGCCATCTCGGACATCCTCGTCCAGATGAAGGAAAAGGTCCTGGCGGCGACGGAAGCCGGTCTCTCGACCGCCTCCAAGCAGGCCCTGAGCGACGAGTACAAGTCGCTGCGCGATCAGATCGACACGATCGCCAACAACGCGTCCTTCGACGGCGTCAACCTGATCTCGTCGACCGGCGTCAACAAGTCGAGCATTAAGGCGATCGCCAATGCCGACGCCACTGCGACCATCGACATCGACCACGTCGTGCTGTCGAAGTCGAACACCAAGATCGCCGCCACCCTGGCCAGCCTCACCGGCACGGTCGGCTCGGCGGACGTCAAGGAAGTGGAAGACGCCATCCAGGACGTCTCCTCGGCCCTGTCGAAGCTCGGCACCGGCGCCAAGGCGCTCGACACCCACATGACCAACGTCATGAAGCTCCAGGACACCCTGGACGCGGGTATCGGCAACCTGGTCGACGCCGACCTCGCCAAGGAAAGCGCTCGTCTGCAGGCCCTGCAAACCAAGCAGCAGCTTGGCGTCCAGGCCCTCAGCATCGCCAACCAGTCGTCGAGCTCGCTGCTCGGACTGTTCCGATAGGACGTTTGGGCGCAGCGCCTGCGCGCTGCGCCCAATCGCGTCGTCGGCGGGGAGGGGAACCTTCCCGCCGTCACCGCGCAACTGGGATCGCCCGGCCGCGCAAGCGTCGGACGAATGGATCCATGGAGAGCAAGCTCACAATCGTCGCCGCGTTTCCCGACGTCGAGCCCGTGCAGGCGGTCGCCAAGCCGCCCCCGCCCGAGCCGCGCGCCGCACCGGAGCCGCCGCCTTCGCCGGAGCCCGACCTGAGGCTGGTGATCGAGGAGGGGCAGGCCGGGGCCTTCGTCTACAAGACGATCGACCGGCGCACCGGGGAAGTCGTCCTGCAATTGCCGCGGGAAGAGGTGCTGCGCATGCGTGAAGCCGAGGCCTACGAGGCCGGAACGGTCATCGCGACCCGGGCCTGAGCCCGCGCGCTTCGGATCGGCGACCTGTCCACAGGCCGCAACCGCAACCGGGGTCCCGGTTCGCGGGCTTTCGTCATGTCTGCGTTAAGCTTTCGGAAACCATGCGCTTCCTAGCGTTAACCATGTTTTCGGCGCGCGAGTCGCGCGCACTGCATGGGTTCTCTGAAGGAGATTTGCGCCATGGCGATGAGTGTCAACACGAACAAGTCGGCGCTGATCGCGCTTCAGAATCTCAACTCGACGAACGAGAAACTCGAGCAGGTTCAGAACAAGATCAACACCGGTCTGCGGGTCGCGAGCGCCAAGGACAATGCGGCGGTCTACGCCATCGCCCAGAAGCAGAGGGCGGATTTCAGCTCGCTCGGCGCCGTGAAGATGAGCCTGGACCGGGCGACTTCCATCACCGACGTGGCGCTCAGCGCCGGCCAGCAGATCAGCGACATTCTGGTCCAGATGCGCGAGAAGGTGGTGGGCGCCGCCGAAGACTCCGCCTCGCCCTCGACGCGCAAAGCCTTCGATGACGAATTTCAGACCTTGCTGCAGGCGATCAGCCAGTTCGCCGCCTCGGCCGAGTTCGATGGCGTTTCGGTGCTGAACGGCAGCCTGACCACCAACCTTAACTTCCTCGCGAACGCCGATGGCGACAGCTACATCGCTCTGACGCCTCAGGATTTCACCATCACCGGCGGCATCGTGAACCTGGCCGGCACCAACCTGACCGGCACGACGACGGCGACGAAATCGGTGCTGGCGCGGCTCGACACCGCCATCGGCAAGGTCACTGCGTCTCTGGCCGAGATGGGCGCCCAGTCCAAGCAGATCGAAAAGCACGTCACCTTCGTCTCGAAGCTGCAGGACGTGCTGGAGACCGGGATCGGCAATCTGGTCGACGCCGACATCGCCAAGGAAAGCGCGCGCCTGCAGGCGCTGCAGGTCCAGCAGCAGCTCGGCGCCCAGGCGTTGTCGATCGCCAACTCGCAGCCGCAGGTGATCCTGCAGCTCTTCAAGGGCTGACGAAGGTTTTTCGTCGGGGCTTAACATCTCGTCAGCCCTCGTGGGGCAAGGTGCTGGCGGGTTAATGGGTTTGTCGGTGGCCTTCAGTGATCAGCCTCGATAGCAATATCCTGCTCGGCTACTACCAGGCTCGCAACAGCCTGGGTGCGACGACGGCTGGCGGCTCGACGGCTGCGGGCGGCGCGGCTGGGGCCGCCAAGAAGGCTCCGACGCCGCCCTGGAGCACGCTCTCCAAGGCGCCCAAGGCCGACGAGATGCTCAAGAGCGTCCTGATGGGACGCAAGTTCATCGACGAGTATCAGACCCAGCTCGACGTAAAGGGCGCGAGCGACGACTACCGCCAGCTCTTCGCCATGCACCAGGGTCTCTCGACCCTGGAAGCCCTGGCGCGCAAGGCCGACGACAAGGACACCAGCGCCGCTGAGTTGAAGCGGATCCAAGCCGCCTTCACCCGAGGAATGGCCGAGGTGTCGGGCTACATCGACGCCGCAAAGTTCGACAAGCTGCGCCTGACGTACGGCGACGTCGCCGACAAGGCCAAGACCGTAGTCGGCGTTCCGAAGACTGTTCCGAAATACATGACCTCGCCGCTGCACCAGGGCACGGCGAACGACCCCGTGGACGCCTTCCAAGGGCCCATGAAGTTCAGCGTCAAGATCAGGCTGCCGAACAAGGTCGAGACCACGGTCGACTTCGACCTGGCGGAAATGGGCTCCACCCCGCGTTCAATGAACGAGGTGGTGAAGTACATGAACGCCAAGCTCAACGCCGCAGGCTTCCGCACACGTTTCGCGGTCGAGAAGATCCCCGGGGCGGACAAGACCACCGAGGTCAACGGGCGGACGGTGAAGCTCGGCAAGGAGCCGGACAAGTTCGCGCTGAAAATCCAGGGCGACAGCACAGAGACCCTGACGTTCTCGGCTCCGGCGACGTCGCCGGCGGTCTACATTACGCAGACCTCGGGCGACCCGAAGCCGAGCAAGACCACCAAGGTCGAGAACGGCAAGGTCGTGACCGTCACGCCGGATCCGAAGCTCGCCGAAGAACTGCTGAAGTTCGAGACGGGCAATACGACCGACGCCGTGCGCCGGCCGGGCGACGTCAACTGGGTCGAGGGCCGTGTCTTCAACGTCGCCCTGCCCGAGGGCGTGGAGAAGGTCCACAAGACCGTCACCGGGCCGGACGGCTCCCTCTACATGCTGGCCGACGTCAATGACACGGTCGACGGTCAGACGATCAAAGGCGCGGGCGACGTCGCGCTGATGAAGTTCGATTCGGCCGGGAAGCTGGTCTATACGCGCACGCTCGGCGCCTCGGCCGATGCGACGGGGCTTGGCCTTTCGGTTGGGCCGGACGGCAAGATTGCGGTGTCCGGCTCGGTCACCGGCGGCTTCGCGGCCAGCGGCGTGCCGATCGGTTCGGGGGCCCTCGAGACCGTTCCGAAAGTCGTAAAGGCCGACACGGGCGCCGATGCGACCAAGCCCGACAGCTTCGTGGCGGTGTTCAACAGCGCCGGCGAGGAGATGTGGTCTCAGCGCCTGGGCGCGCGCGACAGCGACGAAGCGACCAGCGTATCGTTCGGCTCCGACGGGTCCCTGTATGTGCTCGGCCGCGCCAAAGGCGCGATGCCCGGCCAGACCTCCAGCGGCAACTGGGACAACTATCTGCGCGCTTTCGATCCGCAGGGCCGGCTGAAGTCGACCACCCAATTCGGGACCTCGGGCGAGGACAAGCCCGCAGGGCTGGTGGTCGATGGGACCAACGTCGTCGTCGCGTCGGTCGAAGGCGGCGAGGTGAAGCTGCGCCGCTACGATATGACCGACCCCAAGGCGCCGGCGCTGTCAAACACGCGCAGCCTCGGCACCCTGGGCGGAGGGGCCATCGCCGGCGTCACCATGGATGGCGGCGACATCGTCATCGCCGGATCGACCGGCGCCACGCTAGGCGTGGGCAACACCACGCGGGCTTCTTCGGGCAGCGTCGACGCCTTCGCGGCCAGGATTTCGGCCGACCTATCGAATGGCTCGGACGCAATCGCCTACTATGGCGGGGCGGGCGACGACCGAGCCACCGCGATGACCGTCGCCGATGGCAAGGTCTGGCTGACCGGCACGACCAAGACCGATCTGCCGGGCATGACCAGTCCAGTCGGCAAGGTGGACGGCTTCGCCGTGGGGATCGACATCGGGACCGGAACCGTCGCCTGGTCCCAACGCTTCACCGGCTCGGACAAGATGACCGCGCCGAGCTCTATCGCGGTCGATTCTGGCGGCGCCAGCGCGCTCGATCGCCTGGGGCTGCCGAAGGGCAAAATCGAATACTCCGACTCCCAGCTGGTGACCTCAGCCACCTCGGCGCGGCCGGGCGACACGTTCCAGATTCGCCGCCGCATCGACGGCCCGCCGGTGACCATCACCATCGAAGCCAAGGATACGCTCGAGACGCTGGCCAAGAAGATCCAGCGCGCCACCTCGTTCGGGGTGAAGGCTGAAGTGGTCTCCGACGGCGATGTGCGCAAACTGCAGATCAAGCCGCAGAACAGCCGCTCCAGCATCGAGATTCTGGGCGGGAAGGGCGGTCTCGACGCTCTTGAAGCGCTTGGCCTGCACGAAGGCTTCGTACGCACCACCGTCATGAAGGATGACCAGATGGTCCCTGGCGACGGCGGCAGCGCTATGTACGGCCTGAAGATGCCGCGCGACCTGAGCCTGGCGACCAAGGACGACATCAAAGCGGCGATCGACAAACTGACCATGTCGATGTCGGTGCTGCGGACGGCCTATCGCGATCTCGAGCAAGGCATGAAGCCGGCCAGCGAGAAGAAAGACGCCAAGGGCGAAGTCCCAGCCTATCTGAAGAATCAACTCGCCAACTATCAGGCCGGCCTGAACCGCCTGGTCGGAGGCGGCTGATCTTCGCGCGCTTGAAACCGTCACAAGCACGGTCTAGCGAGAGCGCATGGAATTCGTGAAGGATCGGCGTTCGCGCCTGGTTGTGATCGGCGCCGCCGCGGCCCTGCTGGCGGGCGTGCTGATCGCTGGCGTGATGGTGGCTGGAGGGCGGGGGCAAAAGGCTCCACCGCCGCCGGCCTCGAAAGGCGGTCTTGTGGTCGAGACCGGCGCGCCGGACGACGGGCGCCTGGATCCCGCCAAGCCGCTTCGCTGCTTTGTCGCAGGACAGTTCGTGGGCGAGATGACGCTGATCGACTGCGCCAAGCGCAACGGCGTGGCCACCGGCGCCCTGGACGTCGGGGTCGACGAATCGGGCAACCTGGCCGCCGCCGATCAGGCTGGCACCATGCTGACCCCGCTGCCGCCACAGGCCGACGCAGTAGCGACGCCCATGACGCCGCCGGCCGCCACCCCTGGCCAGGCGCCGGCCGCGACCCCTGTCAACGCGCCTGTCGGCTCCTGCTGGCGTTATGCCGAGGGCGGCTGGCGCAAGCTGCCCAACGACCTGAGCCTGAACGCCTGCGTCCAGACACTGTTCGCGGGCCGCTGCGAGCGCGCGGGCGGGGCCACCTACGGCCGCTGGATGCAGCAAACCCTTCGGCTGGTGCCGGGCAAGGTCGAGGTTTCGGGCGACAACCGCAGCTTCCGCCCGATCGCCGAACAGGCGGCGAACTGCTCCATCGCCGCGATCGGTTAAGCTCGCCCTCGCGCCGCCGCAATCGGACCTATAGGCTGCACGTCATGCTCGTACGCACCGCTCTCGTCGCCGGCCTTTCGATCCTCGCTCTCTCGGCCTGTGCCAAGCGCACCTTGCCGCCGGGCGGGCAGGGGGTCTGCTGGCACGTGGTCAAGGACAAGTCGGGCGAGCTGAAGTTCAATAAGCTCAAGTCCAACGTGCCGACGCTGGAGCACTGCGCCGCCGAGCTCGAATCGATGCGCATCCGCTTCCTGCGTATGGGCGGCACGGTTCGCGAAGTGACGGGCGCCTACATGGGTAACTTCATCTTCGTCGAGCGGCAGGGGATCTTCACAGCCCCCTCGCTCGAGGAGCATCCTTACCTGGCCCTGGTGCGTACGGGTGACGGCCGGCTGGCCGTGCCGGGCGCCATGCCGCGCGAGCCCGCGCCCCAGTAGCGTTGCCGCCGCGACAAATCCTCTGTGGACGAAGCGGTGGCGATCGTGAACAAATGTGGAACATTAACTTGATCGGGCGCGTACGCTCGGCTAGCGTCCCGCGCTTAGGCCGCTGGGCCGCAAGCACGGAAAGCAAGGGACAAGCTCATGGCGGGCAGCGTCAACAAGGTCATTCTGGTCGGCAATCTCGGCGCCGATCCGGAAATTCGTAGCCTCAATTCGGGTGATCGTGTCGCCAACCTGCGCATCGCGACGTCTGAAACCTGGCGGGACCGCTCGAGCGGCGAGCGCAAGGAAAAGACCGAGTGGCACCGGGTGGTGATCTTCAACGACAACCTCGTGAAGGTCGCCGAGCAGTACCTGCGCAAGGGGTCCAAGGTTTATATCGAGGGGGCGATACAGACCCGGAAGTGGACCGACCAGTCGGGCCAGGAGAAGTACTCCACCGAGATCGTGCTGCAGAAGTTCCGCGGCGAATTGACCATGCTCGACGGTCGTGGTGACGGCGATCGCGACAGCATGGGCGGCGGTGGCGGAGACTACGGCGGCGGGTATGGCGGTGGCGGCGGCGGCTTCGGCGGTGGTCAAGGCCAACGCAATCAGAGTTCGGGTCCGCGCGAGGACTTCTCGGCCGACCTGGACGATGAAATTCCCTTCTAAACAAGGGCTTCCATTCGTGGAAACGCGACGGCCGGCTTCACCCGAAGCCGGTCGTCTTCGTTTTGCGGCACGCCAGGCGAAACGGCTCGGCGAGGCCCGTTGCGCGCGGCTGGAGCGCATGCGTGCCTGAAGGGAACGGCGAGCAGCCGACTATCCTTGGGGGGACGACATGCGAAACGCCGGCGCAGCTGGACTGCTTCTTTGTGCGGCGCTGGCCGCGGGTCAGGCGCGGGCAGCCGGGCTGGACGCCCCGCGCGCCAAGCGCGAAGTCGGCGCGGTGCTGGACCGTGACTACGCCAAGCTTGAAGCGCTCTACCGCGATCTGCACGCCCATCCCGAGCTCGGGTTCCAGGAGAAGCGCACGGCTGCGCGCATGGCGCAGGAGATGCGCGGCCTCGGCCTGGAGGTGACCGAGGGCGTCGGCGGCACCGGCGTGGTCGCCATGCTGCGCAATGGTCCGGGCCCTACGGTGATGATCCGCACCGAACTGGACGGCCTGCCGATGGAGGAGAAGACCGGCCTGGCCTATGCGAGCCGCGACAAGACCGTCTGGCACGACAAGGAGACGTTCACGGCCCACGCCTGCGGTCACGACCTGCATATGGCGTCCTGGGTCGGCACGGCGCGCGCCCTGATCGCCACGAAGGCCAAGTGGTCGGGCACGGTGATGTTCGTGGCGCAGCCGTCCGAAGAGTCGATCAACGGCGCCAAGGCGATGCTGACGGACGGCCTCTTCAAGCGCTTCGGCAAGCCTGACTACGCCTTCGCCCTGCATGTGTGGCCCGGACCGGCCGGCCAGGTATTCTACAAGCCGGGCGCGGTCAGCTCGAGCTCCTACAGCCTGCAGATCACCTTCAACGGGCGCGGCGGCCACGGCTCGACGCCCTCCGAGACCATCGACCCGGTGATGATGGCGTCGCGCTTCGTGGTCGACGTGCAGAGCGTGATCAGCCGCGAGAAGGACCCGGCCGCGTTCGGCGTGGTCTCGATCGGCTCGTTCCAGGCCGGCAGCGCCGGCAACATCATTCCCGACACGGCGACCCTGCGCGGCACGGTGCGGATGCAGGACGCCGCTGTCGGGGAGAAGATGGCCGACGGCATCCGCCGCACCGCCAAGGCCGTGGCCGACATGGCCGGCGCGCCCGCCCCGACCATCGCCCTCAATCTCGGCGCCAAGGCGGTGATCAACGACCCGGTCCTGACCGATCGCACTGCAACGGTGTTCAAGGCCGCATTCGGCCAGGACGCGGTGCTGCTGTCCGAGCCGATGTCGGGTGGCGAAGACTTTTCGGACTTCATCCACGAGGGCGTGCCCTCGGTGTTCTTCCGGGTCGGTGGTTCGGACGCCCAGGCGCTGGATGCGGCGCGCAAGGGCGGTGCGCCTGTTCCCGTCAATCACTCACCGTTTTTCGCGCCGGCGCCCGGACCCGTGATCCGCTCGGGCGTGACGGCCATGAGTCTCGCGGCGATGAACGTTCTGGCGAAGTAGGACTAGGCAGGTTCAGCGCCGCTCCCTTTGGCCCAATCGTCGAGGTGGCGGGTCAGGACCGACAGCGGCATGGCTCCATAGAGCAGGCCGGCGTCGTGGAAGGCGCGCAGGTCGAAGCGCGCGCCGAGCCGCGCTTTGGCCGTGTCCCGCGCCTGAATCCAGGCCTGATGGCCCAGCATGTAACTGCTGGCCTGGCCTGGCTGCACGCAATAGCGCTCGACCTCGCGGGCGATGCTGGTTTCCTTGTCGCCCAGGGTGTCCGCCATGTAGCGGATGGCCTGGTCGCGGCTCCAGCGCTTGTGGTGCAGACCGGAGTCGACGACCAGCCGCGTAGCGCGAAACAGCAGGGAGGCGAGATAGCCGACGCGCGCCAAGGGGTTGTCGCGATAGACATCCATCTCGTCGGCCAGTTGCTCGGCATAGAGCGCCCAGCCTTCGGAATAGCCTGAGAACAGCGGCATCCGCCGCAGCAGCGGCAGTCCCTTGGCCTCCAGCGCCAAGGCGTTCTGCAGGTGATGGCCCGGCAGCACCTCGTGATAGACGAGGGTCGGCAGGTCCATCCGCGGCTGTTCGGCGGTGTCGCGGAGGTTGATGTAGAACACCCCCGGGCGCTTCCCGTCGACGGAGGGCGGCTGGTACGAACCGCCCGGTGCGCCGGCCTCGATAGTGGCTGGTACGCGGGCGATCTCGACCGGCGCCTGGGGCAGGGCGCGGAAGACGTCGGGCAGACGGGTCTTCATGGCCTGGGCCATGCCGTTCATGTCGGCCAGAAGCTGGGCGCGGCCGGCATCGGTGTTCGGGTAGAGCTGGTCAGGGCGGCGGCGCTGGGCGGCGATGCGCTGCCCGACAGTTCCCTTGGTCAGGCCCAGGGACTTCAGGACAGCATCGGCCTGCGACGACAACCTGGCGACCAAATCGAGGCCCAGCCTGTGGATCTCGTCGCCGTCCTTGCCGGTGGTGGTGAAGGCGCGGACGGCGAAGCGATAATAAGCCTCGCCTTCCGGCAACCGCCAGCAGCCCGCCTCGCGCGAGGCCGAGGGCAGTGCGCTCTCCTTCAACTCCAACTGCCGGCGCAGGGCCGGATAGACCTGGGCTTCGACCAGGCGAGCGGCGCGGGCCTCCCAATCGCCGGGAATTTCGCGGGTGCGGCGCGTGAGGTTGGTCGTCAGTTCCGAAGTCGCGGGCGTCGGCGCCAGCATGGCCGCGAGCTGAGAAGCCGTGGTCCGCAGCACGAAGTCCGGCGGGGCTGCGCCGAGGGCGAAATGCTCGCGCGCGCGGGCGGTCTCCTGGTCGAGCACGGTCTCGAAAGCCGCCAAGCGGTCGAGATAGGCGTCGGCGTCCTCGGCGCTCGTCACCGTGTGCTGGCTGCCCAGGAACGTCGGAATACTTCGGTAGGAGCCGGAAAGCTGGGAAATCACATAGGGGACGGCGCCGCCCACGCCGGGATCGCCGTACGGGAAGCGATAACTCTGCAGCGTCGCCTCCGAAAGCTCGGCGGCCGAACGGTAGTTGACGAGATCGCCGCCCGTCAGTGTTTTCGGGTCGAACCGGCGCAGGTCGGCGGCCATGCCCTCGAACAGGGTGCGCATGCGGTTGACCCCGGGGCTCGACCGATCGTCGAGGCGATGTTTGGCGGCCGCGTTCGCGCCCTTGTCCAGGCCGGTGAGGGTCATCAACTGCGGCGAATCGAGCAGCGCCTTCTGCATGACCTGGTCGAGCAGGGCGATCAGGCGGGGGCCCTCGGCCTCGGACTGGGCGGCGGCGGGGCCCGCTGCGGCGGCGACGCCGGCCAGCAGCAGGCTTCTACGGTCGAGCAAGGCTGTCTCCCGGAACTCAGGCGCGAAAAAACGCCGCCGCGAGTGCGTCGCGGCGGCGTCCTGGTCTTTGCGGCCTCAGCCGCCGGCGATGACGCCGCAGGCGATGCGCGCGCCGGCGCCGCCGATCGGCTGGGTCTTGTGGTCGTCCGCATTGGCGTGGATCACAAGGGCCGAGCCATCCTTGTCGGCCAGGTCCTGGCGGCCGTCGACGCCGCCCAGCGAGACGAAGGTCGAGAAGATCTCGGCGTTGGCGCTGCCGTCGGCGCCGACATAGAGGTTCGGCAGGTCGCCGGCCTCGTTGGCGTCAGGGTTCAGCAGGCCGTGGACCATGGTCGGGCCGCCGTGGACGTGCCCGCCGGCCGAGGTGAAGTCGGACTTGGAGCAGTCGCCCTTCTCGTGGAAATGCAGGCCGTGCCAGCCCGGAGCCAGGCCCTTGGCCTCGACGCGAAGCAGCACGCCCTTCGGGGCCGCGGTCAGGGTCGCCGCGCCAACGACGGCGCCCGTCGAATTCTTGAGCTCGATCCGCTGGTTGGCGGGCGCATCCGCCGCAATCGCCGTGCCGGCGAAAAGGGTGGCGGCGAGGGCGGCGAGGGCATATCTCATGGGTTCTAGCACCTGGGTTCGATTGACTACGGACATTGGCCTTGCGGCCTGCGGGATGGTAACAACTGAACTCAGCTTTGTGTCCGATTCTAAACGGCTAAATCCTCTCCTTGACCGAAGAAACACATACCTCGCCGGATGGTGATCGGCGCGGCGGCGTCGCCCCTATCGCCATCGAAGACGAGCTGAAGCGCTCCTACCTCGACTACGCCATGAGCGTGATCGTCAGTCGCGCCCTGCCGGATGCGCGCGACGGTCTGAAGCCCGTGCACCGTCGCATCCTGTTCTCAATGAACGAGCAGGGCCACACGCCCGACCGCGCCTATGTGAAGTCCGCGCGCGTCGTCGGGGACGTGATGGGTAAATATCACCCGCACGGCGACGCCTCGATCTACTTCACCATGGTCCGCATGGCGCAGCCCTTCTCGATGGGCCTGCTGCTGATCGACGGCCAGGGCAACTTCGGTTCGGTGGATAACGACCCGCCGGCGGCCATGCGCTACACCGAAAGCCGCATGAGCAAGGCCGCGATGTCGATCGTGGCGGACCTCGACAAGGACACCGTCGACTTCAAGGAGAACTACGACGGAACCGAGCAGGAGCCGGTGGTCCTGCCGTCGCGGATACCCAACCTGCTGGTCAACGGCGCGGGCGGCATCGCCGTCGGCATGGCCACCAACATCCCGCCGCATAACCTGGGCGAGGTGATCGACGCCTGTCTGGCCTATGTCGACGATCCCGAGATCGGGCTCGACGCCCTGCTGGATATCGTGCCGGGCCCGGACTTCCCGACCGGGGGCGAGATCATCGGCCGCTCGGCGCCGCGCGGCGCCCTGGCCACCGGCCGCGGCTCGGTCGTGGTGCGCGGCAAGGCCGACATCCAGGAGATCCGCAAGGACCGCGAAGCTATCGTCATCACCGAAATCCCGTATCAGGTGAACAAGGCGGCGATGGTCGAGCGCATCGCCGAGCTGGTGCGCGAAAAGAAAATCGAGGGCGTCGCGGATCTGCGCGACGAGAGCGACCGAGACGGCATGCGCGTCGTCATCGAGATGAAGCGCGAGGCGTCGCCTGACGTCGTCCTGAACCAGCTCTATCGCTACACGCCGCTGCAGTCGTCGTTCGCGGTGAACATGCTGGCGCTCGACCGCGGCCGTCCGCGCGAGATGAACCTGCGCGAGCTGGTCGCCGCCTTTGTCGACTTCCGCGAGGAAGTCGTGGTTCGGCGCGTCAAATACGAACTGGGCAAGGCGCGCGACCGCGGCCACGTCTTGGTTGGTCTGGCCATCGCCGTCGCCAATATCGACGAGTTCATCCACATCATCCGCTCGTCCAAGGATCCGGCGGAGGCCCGCGAGCGCCTGGTGGCGCGAGATTGGCCGACCGGCGACATGATGCCCCTGGTCGAGCTGATCGCCGATCCGCGCACGGTGGTGATCGAGGGCGACAAGATCCACCTGACCGAGGAGCAGGCTCGGGCGATCCTCGCCCTGACCCTGTCGCGCCTGACCGGCCTCGGCCGCGACGAGATCTTCGGCGAGGCGCGCGAGCTGGCGGACACCATTCAGGGGCACCTGACGATCCTGTCGTCGCGCGAGAACGTGATGGCCATCGTCCGCCAGGAACTGGTCGAGGTGAAGGACGCCTTCGCCGTGCCGCGCCGCACCCAGATCGTCGACGGCGACGCCGACGTCGAGGACGAGGACCTGATCGCCCGCGAGGACATGGTCATCACCGTGACCCACGGCGGCTATGTGAAGCGCACGCCGCTGGCGACCTATCGGACCCAGCATCGCGGCGGCAAGGGCCGCTCTGGCATGTCGACCAAGGACGAGGATGCGGTCACCCGCGTGTTCTCGGCCAACACCCACACGCCGATGCTGTTCTTCTCGTCTGGGGGCAAGGTCTACCAGCTCAAGGTCTGGCGCCTGCCGGTCGGGACCCCGACCTCGCGCGGCAAGGCCTTCGTGAACCTGCTGCCGATCGAAACCGGCGAGAGCATCACCTCGATCCTGCCGCTGCCCGAGGACGAGGGCGCGTGGGGCCAGTACGACGTGATGTTCGCCACTCGCTCCGGCAATGTCCGCCGCAACAAGCTCAGCGATTTCCAGGGCATCAAGCGTAACGGCAAGATCGCCATGAAGCTGGACGAGGGCGACGCAATCATTGGCGTCGGTCTCTGCAACGCCCAGCAGAACGACATCCTGCTGACCACTGCGCTCGGCCGCTGCATCCGCTTCGCGACCGAGGAGGTGCGGGTGTTCGCCGGCCGCGACTCGACCGGGGTGCGCGGCATCCGCCTGGCCGACAGCGACACGGTGATCTCCATGGCTGTCCTTCGCTCGGTCGAGGCCAGTCCGGCCGAACGCGCGGCCTATGTGAAGCACGCCAACGCCATGCGTCGGGCCACCGGCGATGAAGTCGAGGAGGCACCCGCCGCGCCTGAGGACGACGAGGCCGAGGGGGACGTCACCCTCAGCGTCGAACGCATCGCCGAACTGGGCGCGGCCGAGGAGGTGATCCTCACCGTCTCCACCGAAGGTTTCGGCAAGCGCAGCTCGGCCTACGAGTTCCGCCGCACCGGGCGGGGCGGGCAGGGCTTGCTGGCCCAGGACCTGACCAAGAAGGGCGGCCGGCTGGCCGCGTCCTTCCCCGTCGAGGAGGACGACGAGATCCTGCTGGTGACCGACCAGGGTCAGCTGATCCGCACGCCGGTCAACCAGGTGCGGATGGTCGGACGCAACACGTCGGGCGTGACGATCTTCCGCACAAGCAAGGACGAGCACGTTGTCTCCGTCGAACGCCTGGAAGGTCAGGGCGGCGGCGATGATGAGACCGAGGCGGACGTCGAGGGCGGCGCCGCGGAATAGGTTCGGCGCGCAACCGTCGGTTTATCCGACGGTTGCGTGACGGATTTTGACTTGCTTTCGTCGCCAGCCCCGGTGAAATCCTGCTGCACCGCAACAGGGGGAGACGTCGAATGACGCGTGTGGGGCTCTATCCGGGGACCTTCGACCCGATCCACAACGGCCATACCGACATCATCGGCCGCGCCGTGAAGCTCGTGGACAAGCTGGTCATCGGAGTCGCGATCAACGCCGGCAAGGGGCCTCTCTTCGATCTCGACGAACGCGTCGCTCTGCTCCGCGAAGCCACCGAACCGCTCTCCGACCGCGCCGAGATCATCGTGCAGCCCTTTGAGGGCCTGCTGATGCACTATGCGCGTGAGATCGGCGCACAGGTGATCGTCCGCGGCCTGCGCGCCGTCGCCGACTTCGAATACGAATTCCAGATGACCGCGATGAACCAGCAACTCGACCGTGAGGTCGAGACCGTGTTCCTGATGGCCGACCCCCGCCACCAGGCGATCTCTTCTAAACTGGTGAAGGAGATCGCCGTCCTGGGCGGCGATATCAGCAAGTTCGTCAGCCCGACGATCAAGGAAGCGCTGCTGGCCAAGGTCGGGCGCGGCTGAATCTCAAGGCGGCAGGCACAAGCTTGGCCTTCATTTCACCAAGCTTGTGTTTTCAAGCAGCCGCGGTCACGAGGCGGTGGCGGTCACCGCCTCGGCCCTGACGGGCTGGCGATCAAGGCCGGCGCCCATTACGAGTGACGCATGATCCGAAACGCTCTCCTCGCCGCCGCCGTCCTGGCGATCGCGGCGCCTCAGGCCGCGCTGGCCCAGAAGAAATCTCCGGCCGCGGCGGCTGCGCCGCCGGCGTCCGCCGCCCCGGCCGGCACGGGGGCCAACGATTGGCGCACGCCCAATCCCGACGACCTGCTGGTCATCGACACCAACAAGGGACGCATCATCGTCGAGATGCTGCCTGAGATCGCGCCGGCCCACGCCCAGCGGATCAAGGAGCTGGTTCGTGCAGGCTTTTATGACGGCCGCGCGTTTTTCCGCGTGATCGACAACTTCATGGCCCAGACGGGCGATCCGCAGGACAACGGCACCGGCGGCAGCGACAAGCCGGATCTGGCTCAGGAGTTCCTGTTCCGCCTGGGCGGGGACGCTGGTTTCGTGCAGGCGGCCGACCAGAACGTCAGTCAGGTCGGCTTCATCAAGTCGCTGCCGGTCATGAGCCAAAGCCCGATGCTGATGGCGATGACCGCCGACGGCAAGATTTCGGCTTGGCCGCTCTATTGCCCGGGCGTAGCGGCCATGGCGCGTGCCGAGAGTCCCGACAGCGCTAACAGCCAGTTCTTCCTGATGCGCCACGCCTATCCGTCGCTGGAAAAGCGCTACACCGGCTGGGGCCGGGTGATTTCCGGGTTGGACGTCGTGCGGGCCATCAAGGTCGGAGAACCTGTGGCTGCGCCGCAGGACAAGATGGACAAGGTCCGCATCCTGGCCGATATCCCCGCGGCCGAGCGCCCCAAGGTTCGAGTGATCGACCCGAACAGCGCCTGGTTCAAGGCCGAGATCGAAAGCGTCCGCAATCGCATGGGCGCCGACTTCACGGCGTGCGAGATCAGAGTCCCATCGGAGGTGAAGTGATGGACCCGGAAAACACCCTTATCCTGACCCTGGACACGGGTACGGTCACGATCAAGCTGCGCCCCGACCTGGCGCCCGGCCACGTGGACCGCATCAAGGAACTGTCGCGCGAAGGCTTCTATGACGGTGTGGTGTTCCACCGCGTCATCGACGGCTTCATGGCGCAGGGCGGCGATCCGACCGGCACCGGCACCTCGGGCTCGGACAAGCCGAACCTGAAGGCCGAGTTCTCGCGCGAGCCGCACGTGCGCGGCGTTTGCTCGATGGCCCGGACCTCGGCGCCGCACTCGGCTAACAGCCAGTTCTTCATCTGCCTGGACGACGCGACCTTCCTCGACGGCCAATACACGGTCTGGGGCGAAGTGGTCGAAGGCATGGACGCGGTCGACGCCCTGCCGAAGGGCGAGCCGCCGCGTTCGCCGGGCAAGATCGTCTCGGCGCGCGTCGCCGCCGACGCGGCGTGACGCCGGACCTGGAAGCGGCGTATGCGCAGCCGCATCGCCGCTACCACACCCGGAACCATATCGAGCAGTGCCTGGCGCTGCTCGACAAGGTCCCCGACTTGACTGACGCCGAGCGCCGGATCCTGACCTATGCGATCTGGTGGCACGATGCGGTCTACGACCCGACCGCTTCGGACAACGAGGCCCGCAGCGCCGACCTCGCCAAGGCGGCGCTGCGCGATTTCGACGATGTTTCGATTCACGCTCGCGACGAGGTCGCGCGACTGATCCGCCTGACGGCCGGACACCAGGTGGAAGAGGGCGACCGGCTCGGAGAGCTGCTGGTCTCCATCGACCTTTCGATCCTTGGCGCGCCCGCGGATCGTTACGACGCCTATGCCAGCGCCGTGCGCGCGGAGTACGCGCATGTGCCCGACGACCTGTGGCGCTCTGGCCGGGCCCAAGTGCTGCAACGCTTCCTCGACGCGCAGGTTATCTTTCCCGATCCCGGCTTCCGCGAATGGTTGGAGCCGCAGGCGCGCGAGAACCTCGTGCGGGAGATAGCGTCCCTGAGCTAGGGAGGGCGAGCATGGCGCCGCGGTTGAAGGTGTTCGTCACGAGCGACGGCTTCACCGACTATGTCGTGGCGACCAGTTCGCGGGCCAAGGCGCTGGCCGCCTGGGGCGCGCGGCAGGATTTGTTCGCCACCGGCGGGGCCTATGAGACCGACGACCGCACCCTGATCGAGGCCGCCAGCGCCCAGCCCGGCGAGGTTCTACGCCGTCCGCGGCAGATCAGGCCGGTAAAGACGCCGCCGCCGGGCGCGCGGGCCAAGGCGCGTGAGCCGGATCAAAGCCCGCGACGCAAGGGGCCGACGCCACACCAGATCGCCCGTGTGAAGGCGCTGGAAGCGCAATTGACTGCGGAGGCCGCAGCTTACGACGCCGAGCTAGAGTCCATTGCGGACGAACGCGCGACCCTGGACGCGCGGCGCCGAAAGCTGGAGGACGATTACCTCGTCGCGCGCAACCGGCTGCGCGAGGCGCTCAGGAAGGCCCGCGAGGCGCTAAGATGAGGCAGCCAGGGTGACGATCACGGGATAGTGGTCCGATCCAAGCCGTGGCCCGCGCTCCACCTTCACCGTCCGCCAGCCGGGGCCGGCATAGACGTGGTCGATCGGCAGAAGGGGAAAGGGCGTCTCCACGCCAAGCCGTGGGATGCGACCGGCCGGCCAGGAGAAGAGCCCGCGGGTGCGTCGCTCGAGCCCGAACATCGCATCCTCGCGTCGACGTGAAAAGGACCACGGCGTGGAGTTGAAGTCGCCGCTCAGGATCAGGCGATCCTTGGGAAACTGTTTGAGCAGTCGGGCGATCACGCGCCCCTGCGCCTGCTGCCAGCCGCCATGGACCGGCCATGTGTAGTGTGTGCCAAACACCGTGAACTCGCCGTGCCGGTCGCGGAAGGTCGCGCCGGCGATGGGCGGCCGGATACGGCCCTCGCTCGCCGGCGCCGGAACGTCATGGGCGATAGGACGGGCCTTCGAGAAGATCATCACGCTGCAGGCGCCGCAGCTTACATGATAGCCCGCCAGTTCAGCCTTCAGCTTCGGGGCGATGATGCTGGCTTCCTCAACGACCAGGATGTCGGGGGACTGGGCTTTGAGCCAGGCGACAGTGGCGTCCTGCTGGCGATTTCGCCCCCAGGCGTTGAACTGGATCAGCTTGATCTCATCGCTCGTCCCACTCGAGGCGGAGCGACCTGCAGGGCGCAGATACTCCGGTGCGACGAGCAGACATGCCGCGACCACACGTGGGCCGCCGTCCGCAACCAGCAGCCCGTAAACCAGGGTCAGCAGCACGCCCGCCAGTACGAAGGGAGCGAAATGGGTCAGGACGTCGAGCCGTACGCTCCAGCGCCCGCCGTGTGCGGCCAGGGCCCAGCCGGTGCAGACAAGGGCGAGCAGGATCGCTACGGCGGTGAAGAGCGAACGGACGTGTTCCATGCGACCTCAGCGCGCCAGTACGGCGATGACTGGATAGTGGTCCGACCCCAGACGCGGTCCCCGTGCGATGGAGACCGTGCGCCAGCCGGCGCCTGCATAGACATGATCGATGGGCAGAAAGGCAAGGCCTCCGGGGCCGTTAGCGGGCCAAGTGGGCAGGCCCCGCGTGCGGCGCTCCAGTCCGAACGCGGCGTCCTGCGCTCGTCGTGCAAACGACCATGGCGTGGAATTGAAGTCTCCGGCCACGATCGTGTGCTTCCGGTCGAGCGGGGAGAGGAGCTGCAGCATCCGGGCGCCGTTCTCGCGATGAACCTTGATGTCGGTCGGCCAGACATAGTGCGTGCCGACCACGGTATAGGGACCGCCAGGTCCGGTCATGTGGACGATGGCTACCGCTGGACCCAGGCCCATGCGACCCCGGCGCGGGCTCTCTATGCGCAGGGGCGCGGTTCGTGTGAAGACCGCCACCTCGCAGGTCATGCCGCAGGACATGTAGCGGCCGAGCCGCTGAGCGATCTCAGTTTGGAACACCGGGCGCGAATCCTCGACGACAAGCACGTCGGGATCTTCGCGCTGGAGCCACGCCAGACGGGCCTCAAGCCCCTGGCTGTCCTTCGCGGCGTTGAACTGGATCACCTTGAGGGTGTGCTTGGGCGGGGTGGTCGCCGGGCGTGTGCGTGTGGCGGCGATCAGTTCGGGCGCCATGAGCGCAAGGCTGGCGGCGATCGCGGTCGCACCGAGCACGGCTGGGGCCAAGCGCCGGTGCGCAAACAGGGCGGCCGTTACGCTGATCAGGCCGCCGAGCAGGTAGACGGGCGCGAAATGAGTCAGAACATCCAGGTGCTCGCTGAAGCGGCCCAGATGGGCGGCCACGGCCGCGGCGGCGCTCGCGACGCCCAGTGGCAGGACGACCCCGCGTAGAACGAATCTCATCAGCGCCATACGGCCACCTATACGTCCAATGCTTGACGGGGGGGCCGCCGCATGCGCTTCAAGCGCGCCCATGCAGCTTGCCGACTTCGACTTCGATCTTCCAGAGGACCGCATCGCCCTGCGGCCCGCCAGCCCGCGGGATTCCGCGCGCCTGCTCCTTGTCCAGCCCGACCAGCCGCTCCAGGATCTGCACGTGAGCGATCTGCCGGCGCAACTGCGGGCCGGCGACGTGCTCGTGTTGAACGACACGCGGGTCATTCCAGCCCGGCTGAAGGGCCGGCGCGTGCGCGAGCATTCGAGCGTCGCGGTCGAGGCGACCTTGCACAAGCGGCTTTCGCCATCGCGATGGACCGCCTTCATGAAGCCCGGCAAGAAGCTGGCTCCTGGCGATCGCATCCATTTCGGGGCCATGGAGGATCGGGCCTGCCTCCTGGCCGCGCTTGACGCCACGGTGATCGAGAAGGGCGAGGGCGGCGAAGTGACGCTGAGTTTCGATCTGGCCGGGCCTGACCTCGACGCGGCGATCTCCGAGCGCGGCGCGATGCCGCTGCCCCCGTATATCGCCGCCAAGCGGGGGGAGGACGAGCAGGACCGCGCCGACTACCAGACCGTCTACGCCGACGAGGAGGGGTCGGTCGCGGCGCCCACCGCGGGGCTGCATTTCACGCCACGGTTGCTGGAGCAACTGAAGGCGATGGGCGTGACCCTGCAATTCGTGACCTTGCACGTCGGCGCCGGCACGTTCCTGCCGGTGAAGGTCGAAAACCTGTCGGAACACCGCATGCACGCCGAGTATGGAGAGGTGGACGCCGACGTCGCCGAGGCGCTCAACGCGGCCAAGGCGGCTGGCGGGCGCATCGTCTGTGTCGGCACCACCTCGTTGCGGCTTGTCGAGAGCGCGACAGGCGAGGACGGCGTCGTGCGCCCCTTCGCGGCCGAGACCGCGATCTTCATCACCCCGGGCTATCGCTTCCGGGCGGCCGACGGGCTGATGACCAATTTCCATCTTCCCAAGTCGACGCTGTTCATGCTGGTCAGCGCTTTCGCCGGGCTGGAGACGATGCGAACCGCCTACGCGCACGCCGTCGCCGACGGTTATCGGTTCTATTCCTATGGCGACGCCAGCCTGCTCTGGAGGGCGAAGTAATGGCCGCGTTCCCGTTTGAGATCGCAGCCACCGAAGGCGCTGCGCGCACTGGCGTTCTGAAGACGCCGCGCGGCGACATCCGCACGCCAGCCTTCATGCCGGTCGGCACTGCGGCCACGGTGAAGGCCCTGACCGTCGATCAGGTCGCGCAGACCGGCGCCGACATCATCCTGGGCAACACCTATCACCTGATGCTGCGACCCACGGCGGAGCGGGTGGCGCGGCTGGGCGGTCTGCACCGTTTCATGCGCTGGGAGCGACCAATCCTGACCGATTCCGGCGGCTTTCAGGTGATGAGCCTATCGAAGATCGCCAAGGTCACCGAGGAGTCGGTGCGGTTTCAGAGCCATATCGACGGTTCCAAACACATCCTGACGCCCGAGCGTTCGATCGAGATTCAGGCCGACCTGCTGGGCTCGGACATCGTCATGCAGCTCGACGAGTGCGTCTCGTGGCCGGCCGAAGAGAAGCGCGCGGCCGACGCCATGCGGCTCTCTGCCCGATGGGGCGCGCGATCCAAGGCCGCGTTCGGCGAGCGAGAGCGCCAGGCGCTGTTCGGTATTCAGCAGGGCTCGACCTTCGAGCACCTGCGCCGCGAATCGGCCGAGCGGCTGATCGAGACCGGCTTCGACGGCTATGCTCTGGGCGGCTTGGCGGTCGGCGAGGGGCACGAGGCGATGTGCGAGGTGCTGGACTACGCGCCGGCAATGCTGCCGGCCGATCGGCCGCGATATCTAATGGGCGTCGGCAAGCCGATAGATCTGGTCGAGGCGGTGGCCCGCGGCGTCGACATGTTCGATTGCGTGCTGCCGACCCGCTCGGGCCGCCATGGTCAGGCCTGGACCTGGGAAGGACCCGTCAATCTGAAGAACGCCCGTTTCGCCGAGGACGATACGCCGCTTGACGAAGCCAGCGACTGCCCGGCCTCGTCGCACTATTCCAAGGCTTACCTGCATCACCTGGTGAAGGCCGAGGAGATCCTGGGCCAGGTGCTGCTGTCCTGGCACAACATCGCCCACTTCCAGGCGCTGACCGCAGCCATGCGGACAGCCATCGCCGCAGGGCGGTTCGAGCAGTTCCGCCGGGACTTCAAGGCCCGTCAGCGCACGGGGTAACGCGGCTTGCGGTCCTGCCGGATCACTTCGGATCCGGTAAGCACGTGGGATGGAGTCGCAGGCGGTTTGCAGCCGCGTGATTCGCCGAGTCCTTTCAGATAGGCGCGACGCACGCCCCCGGCGGTGATGGCGGCCGAAACCAGGCTGTCATGTCGCTCGGCGCCGCTGAGCTTGCGCACCCAGCCCCGGAACGGAATGACGTCCGAGGCGAAGCCGGCGACGGCGCCCAGCGCCGCGCCCTTTCCGCGCGACATGACGTCGTCCTCGTCGACAGCCGGCTCGTCCAGGTCGGCGCCCAGCGCGCCGTTCAGCGGGACGAGGGCGTCGGTGATGCCGGCGCAAGAGGCCGGATGCGGGCGCTGATACGGGTCGGCCATCGCCTCCAGCAGGACCGGAGGGATCTTGGTCTGCAACAGGTTCACGTCGCGAAGGGGCGAGGCGACCGCGCCCTGGACGCTCTCGCGGTTGGCCTCGGCGGTGGTCTGGATCTTCGACGAGCCGTCGGCCGGCGCGGTCACGCAGGCGCTGAGAAGGACGAGGGGGGGCAGGGCGAGGATATAGGCGCGCATGTCGTCATGGTAGCGCCAGCCGCTGCGGCGGGCCAGCATATGGACGATATGGGGATGGTAGGCCGGCTGGGATTCGAACCCAGGACCATTCGATTAAAAGTCGAATGCTCTACCACTGAGCTACCGGCCCTCGCGCGGCGCATCAGGCGCCGGTCGAAGAAGGCGCGGACCATATGCGGGCGACCTCGCCGGGGCAAGAGCGGCGGCGCAGCTTTCCGACCTCGCCGTTGCCCGAGGCTCAAATCCGGCTCCAGCCTTTCCCGCCCTGGCCTCAGAAAAACTATATTGGCTATCGGCGCTGTAGGAATTAGCGAGAGCTCGACCGGCGTGCAGCAATCCGCGACGCTCGGCGTTTAGCGGAATGAACCGGGGCCGTGACGATGACCGCGACCTATGCCGAACACAGCGCAAGGAAGCGCCGGCCCTTGTTCCGAAGGCGTTCGGCCATACCCGGCTTCGCGGTGACCATGGGCGTGACGATCACGATCCTTTCGCTGATCGTGCTGATCCCGCTGACCGCCGTGGCGCTCAAGGCCGCCCAGCAGTCTTCGTCAGAGTTTCTCAACGCCGCCTTCAACGAGCGGGCGCTGATGGCTTATCGGCTGTCGTTCGGAGCCGCGTTCATCGCCGCGACGATTAACGGCGTGTTCGGCCTTCTCACGGCCTGGGCGCTGGTCCGCTATGAATTCCCGCTGAAGAGCCTCGTCAACGGGCTCATCGACCTGCCGTTCGCTCTGCCGACGGCGGTGGCGGGTATCGCGCTGGCCACACTCTACGCTCCCAACGGCTGGATCGGGGCGCTGGTGGCGCCGGCGAAGGTCGCCTACACGCCGCTGGGCGTGGTTGTGGCGCTGACCTTCATCGGCCTGCCGTTCGTGGTGCGCACGCTGGAGCCGGTGATGCGCGACCTGGCCGCGGACGTGGAGGAGGCCGCCGCCAGCCTTGGCGCCAGCCGTTTCGACGTTATCGCGCGAGTGATCCTGCCGGCGCTGGGACCAGCCTGGCTGACCGGCTTCGCCTTGGCCTTCGCCCGGGCGGTCGGCGAGTACGGCTCGGTGATCTTCATCGCCGGCAACATGCCCTACAAGTCCGAGATCGCGCCGCTGCTGATCATCATCGAACTCGAGCAGTACGACTATGCGGGAGCGGCCACGATCGCCGTGGTTATGCTGGTCGTCTCCTTCGCCATGCTGTTCGTCATCAACGCCGTTCAGGCCTGGGCCCGGAGACTGTCCGCATGAGCCGCAAGCCGCGTACGACCGACGATCCACTGTGGGCCAAGGCCGTGGTCCTGGCCCTGGTCGGGCTGTTCCTGGCCTCCGTCCTCGTCCTGCCGCTGGTCTCGGTGTTCTTCGAGGCGCTGCGCAAGGGCCTGCCGGCGGCGCTGGAGGCGATCGCAAGCGAGGACGCCCGGGCCGCCATCAAGCTGACCCTGCTGACCGCGGCTATCGCCGTTCCGTTCAACGTGGTGTTCGGGATCTGCGCTTCCTGGGCGGTCGCCAAGTTCGAGTTTCCGGGCAAGCCGTTCCTGATCACACTGATCGACCTGCCGTTCTCGGTGTCGCCGGTCGTAGCGGGCCTCATCTACGTGCTGGTCTTCGGGGCGCAGGGCTGGTTCGGGCCCTGGCTGCTGGACCATGACATCAAGATTATCTTCGCCGTGCCCGGCATCGTGCTCGCCACCATTTTCGTCACCTTCCCCTTCGTGGCCCGGGAACTGATCCCGCTGATGCAGGAGCAGGGCGTCGACGAGGAGGAGGCCGCCATCTCGATGGGCGCGTCGGGCCTGCGGGCGTTTTGGAGCGTCACCGCGCCAAACATTCGCTGGGGCCTCTTGTACGGGGTCTTGCTGTGCAACGCCCGGGCGATGGGCGAGTTCGGGGCGGTCTCGGTCGTGTCCGGCCACATCCGCGGCCTGACCAACACCATGCCGCTGCACGTCGAGATTCTTTACAACGAGTACGACTATGTGGGCGCCTTTGCGGTCGCCGCGCTGCTCTGCTTCCTGGCCGTCGTCACCCTCGTGCTGAAGACGGCGCTTGAGATCGCCCAGCCGCGCTCGCGGCAGGGCCGCCACTGATCGAAAGACCCTGCGAATGACGATTTCCATCCGATCGGTGGAGAAGACCTTCGGGCGCTATCCGGCCCTGAACGGCGTGAGTCTGGAGATCGCCGACGGCGAGCTGCTGGCGCTGCTCGGACCCTCCGGCTCGGGCAAGACCACCCTGCTGCGCGTGATCGCGGGGCTGGAGTTCCCCAGCAGCGGCCAGATCTTCTACGGCGACCAGGACATGACCTTCGCAGGCGCGGCCGAGCGGCGGGTCGGCTTCGTCTTCCAGCAGTACGCCCTGTTCCGGCACATGACGGTCGCCAAGAACATCGCCTTCGGCCTCGACGTGCGGAAGGGTGCGGCCAAGCCAGGCAAGGCCGAGATCGCCGCAAGGGTTGAGGAACTGCTTCGCCTGGTCGAGCTGGACGGATTGGGCAAACGCTACCCGGCCCAGCTGTCTGGCGGCCAGCGCCAGCGCGTGGCCCTCGCGCGCGCCTTAGCCGTCAATCCGAGCGTGCTGTTGCTGGACGAACCGTTCGGCGCGCTGGACGCGACCGTGCGCAAGTCGCTGCGCAAGGAGCTGCGCCGCATTCACGACGCCACCGGGGTCACGACCATCTTCGTCACCCACGACCAGGAAGAGGCGCTGGAACTGGCCGACCGCGTCGCCATTCTGAATCAGGGCGCCATCGAGCAGGTCGGCGCACCGAACGAAGTGCACGACGATCCTGCCGGCGCCTTTGTCGCCGGCTTTGTGGGTGAGGCCAACCGCTTCGAGGGGCACGTCGAGGCTGGACGGTTCAGCCTGGGCGACGTGACGCTGCCGGCGAAGGGCGTCGCCGACGGCCCGGCGGTCGCCTTCGTGCGGCCACACGAGCTGGTGATGACGCAGGAGGGCAAGGGCGACCTTGTCGTCACCGCCCAGCACATTGCGCCGCAGGGCGCGGTGCTGCGCGTGGAAGGACCGACGGCGAGCGGTCAGCGGATCGAGGCGGCGATCGCCCGGCAGGCGGCGGCCGGCGTTCATCCCGGCGCCCGCCTCGACCTGGCCGTCGCCCGCTCGTACGTCTTTCCTGTCTAACGCCTACTGCTGCTGTTGCTGTTGCTGGTCATGAGCGGGCGCGCTCATTGGCCGCCGCCGACCGGCCCGGGCGAAGGACGGCTGCGACATGCGGATGAACTCGGGTTCGGTCAGGGCCGAGCGGGCGCGGCGGACCGAAACTCCGACGGCAAGCTGGCTGTCGGCCTCGCCCTTGTAGACCCCGCGTGAAGGCGGCACGTCATTGTAGTCGCGGCCGACCGCCGCGACGATGTGGCGTTCGCCCGCCAAGGCGTTGTTGGTGGGGTCGAAGCCGACCCAACGCAGCGAGGGCAGGAACACCTCCACCCAGGCATGGGTGGCGTCGGGATCGGAGCGATCGCCGGCCTGCCGGTCGGTGAACAGGTAGCCGGAGACATAGCGCGCCGGAACGCCCCAACTACGGCAGATCGCAATCATGACATGGGCGAAGTCCTGGCAGACCCCGCGCCCCGCGCCGAGCGCCAGGTCGATGGGGCTGTCGGCATGGGTGACGCCAGCTTCGTACTCGAAGGCGTCGTAGATGGTCTCCGAAAGCGCGCGAACCGCGGTCAAGGGGTCGCGCCGGCGCAGGTCGTCCAGGCCGCGCTCGGCCACAAAGCCGCGCAAGGCGTCGGTCTCGACCGCAAAGCCGCCGTGAGCCAGAAAGTCGAAATTCTCGCCCCGGACGAAGTCGCTGCGCAGCCGGTCCCATTCGCCTTGATCGAGCGCGTCTGGGAGGGCCGGCGCAGCCTCGGTCTCCACCGCTGCGCTGGCGACGATCCTGAGGGTTTCGTGAGGTTGAGGCACGTCGAAATGGTAGACGGCGTTGCCGAACGCATCGGCATAGGAAAACAGCTGTGCGGCCGGTTCGACCTCCAGGTCGAACGACACCAGCCGCTGGCGGCCGGTCTTCTTCGGCTGCATCCAGACCTCCATCACGCTTTCGCGGACCGGATCGGCGTAGTGATACTGGGTGACGTGGCGGACTTCGAGCAGCAAGGGCGGTCCTCAGGCCGGTAGGCGCATTTCAAGAGAGTAGGCGACGAAGGTGTCGTAGATGGCGCGATGGATGGCGGCGCAGTCGTCCAGGACGGTCGAGAGCAGGCCGCTCGCATCGCCCACCTCGTCGATGTCGGCGTACTGCAGGCGTGCGCGCAGGCGCCCGGCCAACCGTTCGGGAGCAACCTGCCCTCCGGCATGCTGGGCTGCGCCCCCCAGGTGCTCCTCGATCCGCGCGGTGCAGAAGCGCATCGAGCGTGGAAACTCCTCGTCCAGAAGCAGGAATTCCAGCACCTTTCGCGGCTGGATGTCGGCGGTGAAGCGGCGCAGGTACGGCTCCAGCGCGCAGCCCATCCGCAGCACGTTCATCAGCGCCATGTGGTCGTCCAGCGCTCGACGGTCGCCGAAGCAGACCTCGAGCAGGCGCCCGATCAACTGGGCGCGCTCCAGATGGACGCCCAGCATCAGGAACCGCCAGCCCTCGCCATGGCTCATGGTGGCGTCCGCCGCGCCCTTGAAGAGGTGCAGGTCGGCGATGATGTCGTGCAGGAAGGTCGACGGGCTGTCGGCGAAGCCCTTTGTGGCCCCGACGCCCGTCATCCGCAGGTGGATGAGATTGAGGCGCTCCCAGGTCTCGGTGGTGATCTGGTCGCGCACCTGCCGGGCGTTTTCCCGCGCCCGGGCAAGGGACGTGGTGATTGAGCCGCCGTCGGTACGGTCGAGCGCGAGCGCGGTCGCGGACTCATAGGCCCCGATGTCCGCGCTCTCGGCCGCGCCAAGCGCCGTAAGGACGATGCGGGTGACCCGTCCGGCCGCCTCGCTGCGGTCGAGGGTGGCGTTCAGCATGACGTCGAGCAGACGGCAGGCGTGCTCGGCGCGCTCCACGTAGCGGCCCATCCAGTAGAGACTGTCGGCGACGCGGGCGAGCATCATGGCGCGGCCTCCGTTTCTGGATCGCTCTCCAGAACCCAGGTGTCCTTGGAGCCGCCGCCTTGGCTGGAATTGACGACCAGCGAACCACGCTTGAGCGCCACGCGGGTCAGGGCGCCGGGCGTCACGACGATCTTCTCGCCCGAGAGGATGAACGGGCGCAGGTCGACGTGGCGCGGCTCGATCTCGCCCTCGACCAGGCAAGGCGCGGTCGAGAGCTGGATGGTCGGCTGGGCGATGTAGTTGGCCGGATCGGCCTTGATGGCCAAGGCGAAGGCCTCGCGCTCGGCGCGGCTGGCATGCGGCCCGACCAACATGCCGTAGCCGCCCGAAGCGCCCACCGCCTTGACCACAAGCTGGTCGAGATTGGCCAGGACGTGGTCGAGCTGCGCCGGCTCGCGGCAGAGGAAGGTCTCGATGTTCGGGAGGATCGCGTCCTCGCCCAGGTAGTAGCGGATGATCGCCGGCACGTAGGCATAGAGCGCCTTGTCGTCGGCGACCCCCGTGCCCGGCGCATTGCAGATCACCACATTGCCGGCCCGGTAGGCGTTGAACAGACCGGCGACGCCGAGGCTGGAATCGCGACGAAAGGTGAGGGGGTCGATGAAGTCGTCGTCGACCCGCCGGTAGATCACGTCGACCCGTCGCAGACCCGTCGTGGTGCGCATGTAGACGCAGTTGTCGTGAACGACGAGATCGCGGCCTTCGACCAACGGGCAGCCCATGAGCCGGGCGAGATAGGCGTGCTCGTAGTAGGCCGAATTATAGACGCCCGGCGTCAGCACGACAATCTGCGGACTTGGCCGCCACTCGGCCGCCATGCTCTTGAGGGTCGCCAGCAGCAGGTCCGGATAGCGGTCGATGGCGCGCACGCCGGCGGCGCGGAACGAGCCCGGAAAGGTCCGGCGCGAGGCCTCGCGGTTGGCCAGCATGTAGGAGACGCCGGAGGGGACGCGCAGATTATCCTCCAGCACCGCGAACGCACCGTCCGGTTGGCGGATCAGGTCCGAGCCGCAGACATTGGCGTAGGCCTGGTGCGGCACGTAGAGGTTCAGCATCTCGCGGCGGTAGGACGGCGCGCCGAGCACGAGTTCGCGCGGCACCACGCCGTCCATCAGGATTTGCTGGGCGCCGTAGATGTCGGCGAGGAACATGTTCAGAGCGCGCAGACGCTGGGTCAGGCCGGTCTCGATCCGCGTCCATTCGGCCGCGGGAATGATCCGCGGCAGGAGGTCGGTGGGTATGATCCGTTCGGTGGAGCTTTCCCCTCCGTAGACGGTGAAGGTGATGCCCTGGAGCAGAAAATAGCGCTCCAGCGTCCGCTGCCGCTCGGACATCTCGTCGGCGGCGAGGGTGGCTATGCGTTGGTGCAGGCCGCGGTAGTGGCCGCGAACTTCGCCCTGCGCGGTCAGCATCTCGTCGTAAGGCTGCGCCGGCGCCGCCGTCATCTGATGCTGGATCTCATGCGTCGCCGCCGCGCCATATCGCACTCGATCGTTCCTCCACGCCGCCATCGCAAAGAGGGTAGGAAAGGTCGGCTGGTTTGGAGCGCGTTTTCGGGAACGACGCGCAGGCAGGCGCTTGGCGCCCAAGAAATGGGCGCCTGGGCCCCGCTATCGGGCGCCTGGCGCATCACGGAAGGGTGACAGGCCCGCGCAACGCGGGCTACACCCCAAGTTGGGGCGCAACGAAAGGACTGGCGTGGGACGATTGGTCGTCGCGGTCGCCGCCACGGCGGCCCTCGGTGCAGGAACGGCGCGGGCCGAGCAGCCGCGCGCGACCGTAGAGGGCGAGCTGAGCTCAGAACTGCGCGCATCCATCGCCCAGGCCATCGGGGAGACCGACAAGCCGATCGCCAATCGCTTCGAGGCGCGCCGACGCGCGCGCGAAGCCGGCGAGAACGCCATCGCGGTGCTGCGGTCCGAGGGCTACTACGGCTACGAAGTGCTTCCGGACGTCAGCGAGCAGGATCCTCCGGCCGCGATCGTGAAGGTCACGCCTGGGCCGCGCTTCACCATCGCCGACCCCCAGATCCAGTGGCTGGATCCTGCGCCGCAGGAAGGCGTGCAGATGGCGGGCGAGGCTGTGATGGGCCTGGCCATCGGCGGGCCGGGCCGGGCGGTCGACGTCATCGGCGCGGAAGGCCGTATCGTCGCAGCCACGCAAAAGCGCGGCTATGCAGACGCCGCCGCCGAGCCCCGAGAGGTGATCGTCGACCATGCCGACCGCACGGTGCGCCCCACCTATCGCATCGCCGCAGGCGATCTGGTGCGTTTGGATGGCCTGAACGTGGTCGGCGAGCGCGGCCGCAGTCGTCCTGAGTGGCTGGAGCGGCTCGCGCCGTGGCGTCCGGGAGAGGTGTACGACCCTGAGGACGTCGGTGAGTTGGAGCGGCGGCTTCTCGACACCGGGGTCTATGATTCGGTGACGGTGTCGCTGGCGCCGAAGGACCAGACCGGTCCGGACGGCCTGCGTCCGATCCTGGTGAGTCTTTCCGACCGCAAAGCCAAGACCCTGGAACTGGGGGCCAGCTATTCGACCACTGAAGGCTTCGGCGCTGATGCGCGCTGGACGCGCTACAATATGCTGGGCCGGGCCGACACCCAGGCGTTGTTCGCCCGGCTCTCGACCATCGACAGCAACCTGGGCGCCGAACTGACCCTGCCGCACTGGCGGCGGCCGCAACAGACGCTCAAGGCTGGCGGCAGTCTCTACAAGAAGCGGACCGACGCCTATGACGAGAGCGGGGCGGGGGTGCGAATGGACATCCAGCGACGCTTCCGCAAGACCTCCTATGTGACGTTTGGAGGGTCGCTGGACTACAGCAAGGTGGACGAGCACCAGCAGGCGCACTTCAACACCCTTGGCCGTGATGTCTACACCGTCGCCGGTCTGGCTGCAGGCGCGCTCGACCGTTCGGACGATCCGCTGGATCCCAAGCGAGGCTGGCGGCTCGAACTGCGCCTGGAGCCGACCTATCTGCTCGGCGACGAAAATCTGGCTTACCTGAAGGTCCAGACACAGGGCTCGATGTACGTGCCGTTCGGCGCCAAGGCCCGGACCGTCGTCGCGGCGCGACTGAAATTGGGTTCGATGCTCGGGGGAACCGTCGAGGAGGTGCCCGCTTCGCGGCGCTTCTATGCAGGCGGCGGCGGATCAGTCCGCGGCTACGCGTATCAGGCGATCGGGCCACGCTACGGCGACAACACGCCAGTCGGCGGCACCTCGCTGTTCGAGACGTCACTGGAGCTCCGCCAGAAGATCGGTGAGCGTTGGGGCGTGGTCGCGTTCGTCGATGCCGGCGCGGTCGGGGCTGGGGATTTTCCGACCGGCGACCAGTTCAGCGCGGGCGTCGGCGTGGGCGTGCGCTATGACCTCGGCTTTGGTCCGATCCGCGCCGACATCGCCATCCCGCTCGACCAGCGCGAGGGCGATCCGGCGTTCCAGATCTATCTCAGCATCGGGCAGAGCTTTTGAGCGAGACGCCTACTCCGGTCGAAGAGGCGGTCGAAACGGTCGCCAAAGTCGCCAAGGGCTCGGCCCTGCCGAAGATCGTGCTGATCGTCTGCGCGGTACTGGCCTTCCTGCTGGGCGGGGCCGTGCTGACCGCGCGCTACGGCGTGTTGGCGCCGCAAGGGCGCCTGCTGGTCGAAGCCCGTGCGAGCGGCCTGAAGATCGGCCGCTTTGGCCGGCTGCGGATCGAAGGCCTTGGAGGCGACATCTGGCGCGACTTCACTGTCAGGCGCCTGACCATCAGCGACGACAAAGGCGTCTGGCTCGAAGGCAAGAACTTGGCCATGCGCTGGAGTTACGCCGCGCTGTTCCAGCGACGGTTCCAGGCCGACTCGATCGTCGCCGAGCGGGTCATCGTGCACCGCCGCCCCACGCTGGAGCCCTCGACCGTCTCGCCCGGCTTACCAATCACGATCAATATCGACCAGCTCAGCAGCCGGCTGGAGCTGATGCCGGCGTTCAGCAGCGAGCACGGCATCTACGACGTCCGGGCCAATCTCGACATCCAGCGCCGCAACGGCGGGCAGAGCGGGGCGCTGGCGGCGACCAGCGTGCTGCACCCCGGAGACCACCTCAACGCCAAGTTTTCGTTCGGCGGCGGGCGTCCGCTGATGGTGCGCGCCGATGCGGAGGAGGCGAAGGGGGGAGCCATCGCCGGCAGCCTGGGGCTGTCGCCGGACCTGCCGTTCTCACTGAAGGTCGACGCCGAGGGGCAGGAGTCTCGTGGCCGCTTCAGCGCCATAGCCGCCAGCGGCGCGATCAAGCCTCTGGATGCGATCGGCGCCTGGACGCCGCAGGGCGGCTCTGCCCAGGGGCGGCTGCTGCTGTCGGCCTCGAAGTTCACCCAGCCTCTTGTCGCCCGGCTAGGGCCGGAGGTGCGTTTCGTGATCTCGGGCGGCAAGGCCGAGGCGGATCTCTTCAATCTCGACGCCCAGCTGACGTCCGACAATCTTACCGCCACGGCGAAGGGCAAGGCCAATCCGGGCGGCCGCAAGACCGGTCCGCAGGGCGTCGCCATCTCGCTTGCGGCCAAGGAACTCTCCAAGGTCACCGGCGGTCCTTCGATGGGCCTCGGCAGGATCGACGGAGTGCTGAGCGGCACGCTCGACGACCTGAAGTTTGCCGGAAACGCCGACGCGGCACGTCTGAAGCTGGACCAATATGGCCTGGACCGGGTCAGCGGTCGTTTCGTGATCACCCGCAAGGACAAGGTGCTGGCGATCAACGGCAATCTGGCGGGCGCGGGCGGGCGGGGCTCGGGCCTGTTCGCCGCCCTGCTGGGGGCGCGACCAACCGCGGCTTTCGACGCCGCGCGACTGGCCGACGGACGGTTGCTGCTGCGAGAGGTCACCGCGGCGGGGGCCGGGCTCAAGGTCAACGCCACGGGCGGACGCAGCCTGCTGGGCGTGCTGAACTTCAAAGGGCGCGCTGAGCTGTCAAACCTGGCGGCCGCACGTTTGGGCGGCTCCGGCGCGGTTTCGGCCGACTGGAGCGCGAACCAGGTCGGCGCTGGCAAGCCGTGGCGACTTACCCTGGACGCCAAGGGCGCACGGTTCGCCTCGGGCTTCTCCGAACTCGACCGGCTGCTGGGCGCTTCGCCGCGGCTGGCGGCGCGCGGTGAGATCGACGGACGGAAAGTCTCCATTTCGCGCGGGACGCTGGACGGCGCGGCGATCAAAGCCTCGACCGCCGGCATTATGGGCGCGGATGGCGCGTTGCGCTTCAAGCTCGACTGGTCGGCGACGGGGCCGTTCCGCGCCGGCCCGGTCGAAATTACGGGCAAGGCCAGCGGAAACGGCGCGATCACCGGGTCGCTGGGCAAGCCGCGTGCCGACCTTCTCGCAGACCTCGAGGCCATCGATCTACCGCGGCTGCCGCTTCGCGACGCCAAGTTGACGTTGAGCTTCATGCAGCGCGCAGACGGCGCGAGCGGCGTGGCGGCCTTGACCGCGGCCAGCGATTACGGTCCGGCGGCTGCGCGCGGCGCGTTCCGGTTCCCGCGCGGCGGGGTCGACCTGTCGGACCTTTCGGTCGAGGCGGGGGGGCTCACCGCGGCGGGCTCCGTCTCGCTGCGCCGTGCGACGCCGTCCGCGGCCGATCTGGACGTGCGCCTCGTGAAAGGGGCTTTCATCGATGGCGGTTCGATCAGCGGCTCGGTGAAGATCATCGACGCTGCGGGCGGACCTCGCGCAAAGCTGAACCTGACCGCCGACGGCGCGATCTTGCCCGGCTCAAAGATCGCGATCCGCAAAGGGGGGATCGTGGCCGACGGGCCGTTGGCGGATCTGCCGTATCAAGCGGACCTGGAGGGACTGTCGGCCAGCGACCGCTGGGCGCTGAAGGGGCGAGGGGTCTTCAGCCCTGACAAGGGCGTCTACCAACTCACCTTCGATGGTGCAGGCCACTACGGCCGGCGCGAGTTGAAAACGGCGGAGACGGCCGTTCTGCGGTTCGGGAACAGCGAGCGCAGCGCGCGCCTGCGGCTGGTCGGGCCCGAAGGCGGGCGCATCGACGTCGACGGCCGTCTGGCCAAGGACGTCGCCGACATCCGCGCCAGGATCGAACAATTGAATCTCGGCCTGCTGAACCCCGATCTGACCGGGAGGGCCGACGCCACGCTGAGCCTGACCGGTAAGGGAGGGCGGCTTGAAGGGGTTCTGGACGCCAAGCTCGACGACGCCCGGGGCCGTGGCTCGCCGCGAGAACTCGGCCTGGACGGCGCCCTGAAGGCGCGGCTGACCGACGACACGGTGTTGCTGGACGCGGCCGTCACCAACGAGCAGGGCCTGCGCGCCAACGCCGAGCTGACCTTGCCGGCGGAAGCCAGCGCCAGTCCGTTCCGTATCGCTATCGCCCGCACCCGTCCGATGCAGGGTACGTTCTTCGCAGACGGCGAGGTCAAACCGCTATGGGACCTGCTGGTCGGCGGCGAGCGGGAGCTGGCGGGCAAGGTCCACATGCAGGGCACCATTCGCGGCACCCTGGCCGACCCGAAGGCGCTAGGCCAGGCTTCGGTCGACAGCGGCAAGTTCTCGGACGGGGCGACGGGTCTGGTGCTTACCGACGTGACCCTGCGCGCCAATCTCGCCGACAACATCGTCAACATCACCCAGGCGGCGGCCGCCGACGGCCATGGCGGGTCGATGTCCGGCTCGGGCCTAGTCAATCTATCGCGGGAAGGGGCGTCAAATTTCCGGCTGGACCTCAAGGGCTTCCGGCTGATCGATAACGACATAGGCAGCGCTTCCGCCTCGGGGCAGGCGCGGCTCGACCGGGCTGCCGATGGCAAGATGCGGCTTACCGGCGATCTCACCATCGACCGCGCCGATGTGGCCGCGAAGATCTCGGGTCCGTCGGGCGTGGTGGCCATGGACGTGGTCGAGCGCAACAAGCCCGGAGACCTGTCTCAATCGCTGCAACCGGTCGCGCGCAAGGGACCGGCTATGGCGCTGGATGTGCGTTTGAAGGCGCCGCGCCGCATCTTCCTGCGTGGACGCGGCCTGGATGTCGAGCTGTCGCTGGACGCTCATGTCACCGGCTCGACCTCGAAGCCGGCGCTGTCGGGCACCGCACGGGTGGTGCGCGGGGAATACGAGTTCGCGGGCAAGCGCTTTGAGTTCGACGAGCGTGGCGTGGTCTATCTGGCGACTTCGCCTCAGGCGATCCGGCTGGACCTGTCGGCCACGCGCGAGGACCCTTCCCTGACAGCGGTGGTGCGAATTCGCGGAACCGCGGCCAAGCCGGAGATCACGCTTACCTCGACGCCGGTTCTGCCTAACGACGAGGTGCTTTCGCAGGTGCTGTTCGGGCGCTCGGCTTCGCAGCTTTCGCCGCTTGAAGCCGCGCAGTTGGCCTCGGCCCTGTCGTCGCTCGCCGGCGGCGGCGGCTTCGACGTGGTCGGCAACCTGCGAACCTTCGCCGGCCTCGACCGGTTGGCGCTGGCCGGCGGCGACGAGTCGGGCGTCACGGTGTCCGGCGGCAAGTACCTGACGGACGACGTCTATCTTGAGCTGACCGGGGGCGGGCGCGAGGGACCTAGCGCTCAGGTGGAGTGGCGACTCGGGCGCAACCTGTCCATCATCTCCAAGCTTGCCGGCCAAGGGGACGGCAAGCTCGCCGTCAGATGGCGGAAGGATTACTGAGACCCAGAAATGCGCAGGCTACTGATCGGCCTCATGGCGACCCTGCCGCTGGCGGCTTGCGAGCGTCCGCTGACCGCGCCCAGCAATCCCGGCGTCTGCTGGCGCATGGTCGAGGGCATGAATCGCAAACCCGACTTCCGGCCGGTCGCGCCGTATATCGAGACGCTCGAGAACTGCGCCGTGCGGCTGGAGGGGCTGTACATGATCCACGGCCAGCCGGTCACCGGCGCTTTTCAGGGCCAGTTCATCTACGTGACCGACGCAGACATCACCGCGTCGACAGGACCCAAGGCGCAGCGCTACCGCGTCTTCACGCCAGCGCAGCGGGCGCAGGTTCGCAAGGGTATCCAGACCCTGATCGACCGCGAGAACGGACGCTAGCTCTTCGCAAAGCGCCCGCCCGCGGCGGCATAGGCCTGGGTTCCGTGAGTATGGACCTTGTCGGTGGGCAGGACGGCGTCGATAGCGACATCCTCGGCCTGCTTCAGCCGCTCGTAGATCGCCCCGAAGTCCTGCAGCGTCGTCTCTCGCAACGCCTCCAGCGATGGGATCACGAAATACACCTGCTGGAAGTCGTCGATGCGGTAAGGCGTGCGCATCAGCCGTTCCAGATCGAAGCCGATGCGATTGGGGGATGGATCGTCGAGCGCGAAGATCGATTCCGAGCGGCTGGAGACGATGCCGGCGCCATAGATGCGCAGGCCCTGGGCCGTCTCCATCAGCCCGAACTCGACGGTGTACCAGTAGAGCCGCGCAAGGTTGTGCAGCTGACCCTGGCCCAGCGCACGAAGGCCGCCCTCGCCATAAGCCTGCATGTAGTCGGCGAAGATTGGGTCGGTCAGCATCGGCACATGGCCGAACACGTCGTGGAATACGTCAGGCTCTTGCAGATAGTCGAGCTCGTCGGGCTTGCGGATGAAGCGACCGGCCGGAAAGCGACGGTTGGCCAGATGATCGAAAAATACGTCGTCGGGCACCAGACCTGGAACGGCCACGACCGACCAGCCGGTCAGGCGGCGGAGTTCCTCGTTGATCCGCTCGAACTCGGGAATGCCGCCGCGATGCAGGTCCAGGGCGTCAAGGCCATGCAGGAACGCGTCGCAGGCGCGGCCGGGCAGCAACGCCGCCTGCCGCTCATAGAGCGTCATCCACACCTGATGCTCGGCCGGCGTGTAAGCGGCCCAATTCTGGTCGATGGTCCAGTCGGCCCGCGCGCCGGGGGGCGGGCCGGAAGCAAATCCGTCTGCGCTCATGATGATAGAATGAGCCTGAACCGCTGAAAGTTCAGTTCAATCTATGCGCCTTTTTCGCAAATCCGCGAAGAAAGATTGCGCCGCGTGCGCCTGGGATGAAACGCGATTGCAGGGATGGCCTAGTGGCTGATCCTCGGCCGCAGGACGTAGTGGCCTTCCTCGAAGGATTCGAAGATCAACGCGGCCTGCGGATGGCCGACCGGCTCGCCCGACTCGTCCGGCATCAAGTTCTGCTCGGACACATAGGCGACGTAGGCGTTCTCCTCGTTTTCGGCGAGGAGGTGGTAATATGGCTGGTCCTTGCGGGGCCGGATTTCTTCCGGGATCGACAGCCACCACTGCTCGGTGTTGGCGAAGGTGGGATCGACATCGAAGATCACGCCGCGGAACGGATAATGACGATGCCGCACGACCTGTCCGATGGCGTACATCGCCAGCCGCGGCTCGCTCAGCATCGCCGGCGGGGCGGTCAAGTCGCTAACGCGTTTTTCGATTCGAGCGTCCATAAAACGACTCTAGACCTCGGCCCCTGACTAGGAGGTGAACGTACCGCTCATCTTTGCGGGCGCAAGGGCGCGCCTTCCGACACGCGAACCTCGCTGCTACAGTCGCCTGTGAAACGAGGTGCTGGTGTCGGCGCCTGCTAGGGACGGAAGACGGTCCAATGACTGTGGCGCTGTTGAGCGGGTTCGGACAGAACGCGCTCCAAAGCCTTGCTTTTCAAGCGTTTCGGCTGTCCAGCCGGTGACGACCACGCTTGACCGAGTGAGGGTTCCGGCTGCGCGAAGGGGCGTCGGCGCGTCCGGTGCGGATTCGCCCTGCTATGGCGCGCTTGATCTGGGAACGAACAATTGCCGCTTGTTGATCGCCACCCCGAGCGGACGTTCGTTCCGGGTGGTGGAGGCCTATTCACGCATCGTTCGCCTGGGCGAAGGCCTCTCCCAGACGGGGCGACTTTCTGACGCAGCCATGGATCGGGCGCTCGCGGCGCTGAAAGTCGCGGCCGAGAAGGTGCGCCGTCGCAAGGTCGCCAAGCTGAAGGCGATCGCCACCCAAGCTTGCCGGGCGGCCGAGAACGGTCCCGAATTCATCGCGCGCGTCGCTTCCGAGACCGGGCTGCAGTTGCAGATCATCACGCCGCGTGAAGAGGCGCAGCTTTCCGTGGCCGGCTGCCTCAACCTGCTCGACCGCAAGGCGCAGGCCGCCCTGGTCGTCGACGTCGGCGGCGGCTCGACCGAACTTTCATGGGTGGACCTGACCGCCGGCGGGCTGGACGCCGAACCCGGACGCTTCGCGACCTCGCGGTTGCCGATCAAAGCCTGGCTGTCGATCCCGATCGGCGTCGTCACTCTGGCCGAGAGGTTTCCCGAAGGCGCGGCAGCCACTGAAGCTTGGTTTCGGGCCATGGTCGAGACCGTAAAGGACCAGCTTCGCGAGTTCCGTCACGCCGATGACCTGCGGCCTGTGTTCGACGCCGGCGAAGCGCATCTCGTCGGGACATCGGGCGCGATCACCAGCCTGGCGGGCATGCATCTGCGCTTGCCAAGGTACGACCGCAGCCAAGTCGATGGGATCTGGATGAGCCGCTCCCAGTGCGACGCCGCGGCCCGGATGCTGCTGGAGCTGACGCCGCAGGAACGCGCCGACCAGCCGTGTATCGGGCCGGACCGCGCCGACCTGGTCCTGGCGGGCGCCGCGATTCTGCAGGCGGTCCAGGAGCTCTGGCCGTGCGCGCGGGTGCGGGTCGCCGATCGCGGCCTGCGCGAGGGCATCCTGATGTCGCTGATGTCGGGAAGCGGCAAGCGCAAGCGCCGTCGCCGTCGTCGCGGACGTGGATCGGGCGCCGCGAGTGCGCTAAACGCCGCTGAATGAGCGAGCCGCCCCGCAAACGCATGGTCAAGCCGCCGTCCGGCGGACTGGAAGAAGGCCGGACAAAGGCTGCACGCCTGAAGACGGCCAAGGACCGCACGCCCTCGCAGCAGGCCTGGCTGAACCGACAGATCAACGATCCCTTCGCGGCGAAGGCGCGAGCGCACGGCTATCGCAGCCGCGCAGCCTACAAGCTGACCGAGATCGACGACCGGCTAAAGCTGCTGAAGCCCGGCGTAAAAGTCATCGACCTGGGCCTAGCGCCCGGCGGCTGGACGCAGGTGGCGATCGAGCGTGGCGTCACCGACATCGTCGGCGTCGATCTTTTGCCGGTCGATCCGCTGCCGCCCGCCCATATCCTGGAGATGGACTTCACCGATCCGGAGTGCGGCCCGAAGCTGATCGAACTGCTCGGCGGGCGGCCGGACGCAGTGCTGTCCGACATGGCTCCCAATACGGTCGGCCATAAGCGCACCGACCACCTGCGGATCATGGGACTCATCGAGGCGGCGGCCGACTTCGCGATCTCGGTGCTGAAGCCGGGCGGCGTTTTCGTCGCCAAGGCGTTCCAGGGCGGAGAGACCGCCGAGGTGATCGCGCAGCTCAAGCGCCACTTCACCGATGTGAAGAACCTGAAGCCCAAGGCCAGCCGAGCCGATTCCTCCGAGGTCTATCTGGTGGCGACCGGCTTCAAGGGGTAAGGCGCAGCGGCCCATTCGGCGAGCCGTGTGCCAAGCCAATTAACGCCTGAAGCGCTAGCGAGGGGGTGGCGGCGCGGGATCGATCTTGGCCCCCTCGGCGACCAGCCACTTGCGGAAAGTCGCCAGCGCACGTCCCCCTTCAGGCGCTCCCAGTATCGCAAAGGCGCTTTCTGCTCGGCAAAAGCCCAGCGGCGCGACCAGCCGGCCGTTGCGGACATAGTCGGCCACCAACGGCCAGGGCATCACCGCCGCTCCCAATCCGCCGATCGCCGCGTCGATGGCGAAATGCAGGTGGGCGAAGGGCTGCTCCGGCGCTGGCGCGAGCTCCACCCCGGCCAGGGCCGCCCAGATGGCCCATCCCTGCGGATGCGTCTGCGCCATCAGCCGCGGAGCCTTCAGCGGATCGGCGGCGCACCTTTCGGCGAGGGCAGGGGCCATCACCAGGCCCAGGTGATTGGGGATGAAGGCTGTGGCGCCGGGTTCAGCCAGCCGGCTGGTGGGGACGATGCGGATTATCGCGTCCGCGCCGCGATACGAGGTCGCATGCGAGGGAAGTTCCGCCAGTTGCAGGTTCACTGTGGGGTGGGCGGCGCGAAACCGCGCCAGCCGGGGGATCAGCCACTTCACCGAGACGCTGGCGTTCACCGCTACCAGCAGCTCGTCGCCACGCGCCTGGGTCTGGCGAACTGCAGCGGCGATCTGGTCGAAGGCCGAGGTCAGGGCCGGCAACAGGGCGCGGCCGGCCTCGGTCAGCTCCAGCCGGTGCTTTGGGCCGGTGAAGAGCTGGACGCCCAGATGCGCCTCCAGCGCCTTCACCTGGCGGCTGACTGCGCTGTGAGTCACGTGCAGTTCCTCAGCCGCCAGCGTCGCTCGCCCGGTGCGCGCCATAGCCTCGAATGCGCGCAGGGCGTTAAGGGAAGGGAGGGCTCCAGATGTGAGATTTTCGAACATTATGGCTCGAATATATCGGTTTCCTCAAATTTCCAATCGCTGCACAAGCTCGCCATGTCGGAGGCGGCCCATCACACCCCAGCGAAACGAGCGGCGATCACGCTGTCGCTGGGGCTCGGTCAGACCGTGGCCTTCGCCTCCAGCTTCTATCTGATGGGCGCGCTGGGCGATGCGGTCGCCGTTGATCTTCGGATTTCCTCGACCGCTGTCTTCGCCGTCACCTCGCTGTCTCTCGCCGTTCAGCCGCTGCTGTCGCCCGCGGTCGGGCGGCGGATCGACCGGCGGGGCGGCAAGCCGGTGCTGCTGGCTTCGAGACTGGTCTTCGCCGCCGCCCTCGCGTTGCTGTCGGTGGCGCAGGGCGTGGGCGGCCTCGCGGCGGGGATGATGGCGCTCGGCGCCGGGATGGCGCTGGGAACCTACGGTACGCCGTTCGCAATCCTGGTCTCGCTCTACGGCGAGGAGGCGCGGCGGCCGATTACCGGGGTAGCCCTCCTGGGCGGGCTGGGATCGGCCGTCGGATGGCCGCTGACGGCCTACCTGCTCGAACAGTTCGGCTGGCGCGGTGCATGCCTTGCCTGGGCGGGGGGGCATCTGATCATCTGCCTGCCTGCCGCCGCCGTCATGACGCCGCGGACGCGGGGCGCGGCCCGGGACCGCAAGGACGGCGCTCGCCGGCCGGTGACCTGGGACCGTCGAATGGTCCAACTCGCCGTCATCTTCGCCTGCGCCTGGTTCATCGCCAGCGCCACAGCCAATCACCTGCCGCGGTTGCTGGTCGCCTTCGGGCTGGAGCCTATCCATGCCGCGGGTGTCGCGGGGCTCGTCGGCGTGGCGGCGGTCAGCGTCCGCTTCGCCGAGTTCACGGTGCTGCGCTACTTGCCGCCGCTGGTCTCGACCCGGATTGCAACGTCGATGCATCCGCTGGGCGCAGCCGCGCTCGCCCTGTTTGGCGCGAAGGCCGCGCCGCTGATGGCGCTGGGGCAGGGCGCCGGCAACGGAATGCTGGCCGTCGCCAAGGGCGTGCTGCCGCTCAACCTCTATGGCCCGGACAACTACGCCTACCGCTCGGCTCTGCTGACGCAACCGGCCCAGCTCCTGCAGATCGCCGGCCCGGTGGTCTACGGCCTGGCCATCGCGCAGTCGCCCAGGACCGCCATAGCCCTCTCATCGGCCCTCTGCCTGGTCATGTTCGCCATGACTTTCGGCCTCCAGGCCCGCCACGATCCACAAAAGGAGCACGCTGCGGCATGATTACCCTCGATCGGCCCCTTGCCGATGACGCCCGAGAGGGCTTATACGCGGCTCGCAAAATGGAGCCTTACATGGACATTCGCGAAGGTCTCACCTTCGACGACGTTTTGCTGGAACCGGGCGCGTCCGACGTGATGCCGACCCAGGTGGACACCGCCACCAAGTTCACCCGCGAAATCAGTCTCAATATCCCCCTCGTGTCCTCCGCGATGGACACGGTCACCGAGAGCCGACTGGCGATCGCCATGGCCCAGGCCGGCGGCATGGGCGTGCTGCACCGGAACCTCACCGTTGAAGAGCAGGCCGACCAGGTCCGCGAGGTGAAGCGCTACGAAAGCGGCATGGTCATCAATCCGCTGACCATCCACCCGGACACTACCCTGCGCGAAGTGCGCGAGATCAAGGCGCGCCGCAAGATCTCGGGCTTCCCGGTCGTCGAGCGCGGCTCGGGCAAGCTGGTGGGGATCCTCACCAATCGCGACATGCGCTTCGAGGGGCGCGACGACATCCCGGCCAGCGAGCTGATGACCAAGGAGAGCCTGATCGTCGTCCGCGAGGGCGTCAGCCAGGCCGAGGCCCGCGAGCTGCTGCGCAAGCACAAGATCGAACGGCTGATCGTCGTCGACGAGGACTATCACGCCGTCGGCCTGATCACGGTCAAGGATATGGAGAAGGCCCAGGCCTATCCGTCAGCCGCCAAGGACGCCCAAGGCCGACTGCTGGTCGGCGCGGCTTCGACCGTCGGCGACGCCGGCTACGAGCGCTCGCTGGCGCTGGTCGACGCGGGCGTGGACGTGGTGGTGATCGACACCGCCCACGGCCACAACGCCGACGTCGCCAAGGCGGTCGGCCGCCTGAAGCGCGAGACCAACCGCGTCCAGATCGTCGCCGGCAACGTGGCGACCTACGAAGGCGCGCGAGCCCTGATCGACGCCGGCGCCGATGCGGTGAAGGTCGGTATCGGCCCCGGCTCGATCTGCACCACCCGCATCGTCGCCGGGGTGGGCGTGCCGCAGCTGACGGCCATCGCCGACGCGGTCCGGGCAGCCCAGGGCACCGACGTTCCGGTCATCGCCGACGGTGGCATCAAGTACTCGGGCGACCTCGCCAAGGCCCTGGCCATGGGCGCGCATGCGGCCATGATGGGCTCGGCCTTCGCCGGCACCGACGAAGCGCCCGGCGAGGTGTTCCTGTACCAGGGACGCTCGTACAAGGCCTATCGCGGCATGGGTTCGATGGGGGCCATGGCCTCCGGCTCGGCCGACCGCTACTTCCAGAAGGAGGTCTCGGCCCTGAAGCTGGTGCCCGAAGGCATCGAGGGCCAGGTCGCCTATAAGGGACCGATCGGGCCGATCCTGCACCAGATGGTCGGCGGCCTGCGAGCGGCCATGGGCTACACCGGCGCTGCGACTCTGGAGCAGTTCCGCCAGAAGGCTCGCTTCATCCGCATCACCGGCGCGGGCCTGCGCGAAAGTCACGTCCACGACGTGATGATGACCCGCGAAGCCCCGAACTATACGAGCCCGGTCTAGGGGCAAGTTGCACCACGTGCTTTTCCTCCTCTGCTTTGCAGGGGGGAACTGCGTGATCAGACTGGAGCCACACCTTGCGTGACGGCGGACGCCTTGCCGCAGCCATCGAGATTCTCGCCGACGTCGAGACGCGCCATCGGCCTGTGAAGCTGGCGCTGAAGGCGTGGGGCGATGCCTCGCGCTTTGCGGGCTCGAAGGACCGAGCCTGGGTTTCCGGGCTTGTGCTGGACGTGCTGCGCCGGCGCCGCTCCTTGGCCTGGCGCATGGGCGACGACAGCCCACGCGCAGCCACGCTTTGCGCCCTGCACGTCCTCTGGAACTGGCCGGTGGAACGGATAGCCGAGGCGGCCGCCGATGCGCCCCACGGCCCGGGCGAACTGACCGAGGCCGAGCGCGCCGCCCTGGTGGCGCCACGTGACTTGGCCGACGCGCCGCCGTCGATCCGCGGCGACTATCCGGAGTGGCTGCAGCCGTCGTTCGCCCGCGCTTTCAGCCAGGATGCGGCGCTGGAGGGCGCGATGCTCGCCGAGCGGGCGCCGGTTGACCTGCGGGTCAATACCCTGAAGACCGACGCCGAGCAGGCCCTGAAGGCGCTAGCTCCACTCAACGCCCAGCCGACGGGCGTGCTTCCAAATGCATTGCGCATAGCCGCCCCCGATCCGAGCGAGCGAAGCCAGTCTCTGGAAGCGGTTCCCGCCTTCTCCAAGGGCTGGTTCGAAGTCCAAGACCTGGCCTCGCAGATCGCCGCGGAAGCCGCGGGCGAGATCAAGGGCGCGCAGGTCCTCGACCTCTGCGCCGGCGGTGGCGGCAAGACCCTGGCTCTGGCGGCCGCCATGGCCAACAAGGGCCAGATCTACGCTTACGACAGCGAAGCGCGCCGGCTGGCTGATACGGTGCGCCGGTCCGAGCGTGCCGGCGTGCGCAACCTGCAGGTCCGCTCGCCGATCTATCCCGACGCCCTGAAGGGCCTGGATGGCAAGATCGACGTCGTCTTCATCGACGCGCCCTGCACCGGCACTGGCGCGTGGCGTCGTCATCCGGACACCAAGTGGCGGCTGAAGCCCGCCACCCTGGCCCAGCGCGTGGCCGACCAGGACGGGGTGCTGGATCACGCCGTCCAGTTCGTGAAGCCGGGCGGCCGGATCGTCTACGTCACCTGTTCGGTGTTGCCGGAGGAGGACGAGGATCGCGTCACCGCCTTCCTTGAACGCTGGATGGACTTCCGCGTCATCCCCGCAACCGCCGACCCGCACCTCGTCCGTCACCTGACGACGGACGGATATCTTCGTCTCTCGCCTCGCAGTTCGGCCACCGACGGCTTCTTCGTCGCCGTGCTTGAGCGCGCCAAATGGACTCCGCAATGACCCAACAAGCCCACGAGAAAGTCCTGATCGTCGACTTCGGCAGCCAGGTGACCCAGCTCATCGCCCGCCGGGTGCGCGAGAGCGGCGTTTATTGCGAGATTCACCCCTTCGACAAGGTCGACGCGGTGCTGGAGCAGTTCACGCCCAAGGCGGTGATCCTGTCGGGCGGCCCGGCCAGCGTGCACGAGGACGAGAGCCCCGCGGCCAGCAAGAAGCTCTTCGAACTGGGCGTGCCGGTTCTGGGCATCTGCTATGGCGAGCAAACCATGTGCGCCGAGCTGGGCGGCAAGGTAGAGCCGGGCACGACGCGCGAGTTCGGCCGCGCCGAGATCGAGATCGTCAAGGAAAGCCCGCTGCTGGACGGCCTGGGCGGCGTCGGTCACTTCGAGACGGTGTGGATGAGCCACGGCGACAAGGTCACCGCCCTGCCGCTCGGCTTCGAGACCGTCGCGGTGTCGGAAGGCTCGCCGTATGCGGTGATCGCCGACGAGGGCCGCCGCTACTACGGCATCCAGTTCCATCCGGAAGTGGCGCACACCCCGCGCGGCGCGCTGATGCTGCGCAACTTCACCCACAAGATCGCAGGGCTGAAGGGCGATTGGACCATGGCGGCCTTCCGCCAGGAGATGGTCCAGAAGATTCGCGACCAGGTCGGCGACGGCAAGGTGATCTGCGGCCTATCGGGCGGGGTCGACAGCTCAGTGGCCGCGGTGCTGATCCACGAGGCGATCGGCGATCAGCTGACCTGTGTCTTCGTCGACACCGGCCTGCTGCGCAAGGACGAGGCTACTCAGGTCGTGACCATGTTCCGCGACCACTACAACATTCCGCTGGTCCATGTTGACGCTGGCGACCTGTTCCTCGGCGAGTTGGCAGGGGTTTCGGACCCGGAGACCAAGCGCAAGACCATCGGCAAGCTCTTCATCGACGTATTCGACAAGGAAGCGGCCAAGATCGAGGGCGCGGCGTTCCTGGCGCAGGGCACGCTCTATCCCGACGTGATCGAAAGCGTTTCCGCCCGCGGCGGGCCCTCGGCGGTGATCAAGAGCCACCACAACGTCGGCGGCCTGCCGGACTATATGAAGCTCAAGCTGGTCGAACCGCTGCGCGAGCTCTTCAAGGACGAAGTTCGCGCCCTGGGCGTCGAACTTGGCCTGCCGCCGCAGTTCGTGGGCCGCCATCCGTTCCCCGGCCCGGGGCTTGCGATCCGCATTCCGGGTGAGATCACCAAGGAGAAGGTGGCGGTTCTGCAGGACGCCGACGCCATCTACCTGGAGGAAATCCGCAAGGCCGGGCTCTATGACGCCATCTGGCAGGCCTTCGCTGTCCTTCTGCCGGTCAAGACCGTCGGCGTCATGGGCGATGCGCGCACCTATGAGAACGTACTGGCCCTGCGGGCGGTCACCTCGACCGACGGCATGACCGCCGATTTCTTCGAGTTCCCTTGGGAAGTCCTGGGGCGCTGCGCGACGCGGATCATCAACGAGGTCCGCGGCGTAAACCGGGTCGTCTACGATGTCACGTCCAAGCCGCCCGGCACGATCGAGTGGGAATGATTTTTGCCCATCCGGGCGTATCCAAAAATACGCCATGATGCGACATAAGCGACTGAAATATATAAATAAATATCTCTGAATCTTTCGGCATCTATCGCTGGGTTAGCCTCCGGAATGACGGTATGGCTGACGGTATGGCGCATCTTGTCTCAGTCGAAAATCGCATATACCGTCAGGTCCAAGAGAGCTTCTGACGGTATATTTTTTGGCATAATGCTCTGTAAATACAGGGAAAATATCAGATCAGAAGGGCCGTTTTTGGCCTGACGGTATAATCGGGCGCTCTCCGGCATATTGTGACCAATCTGGAGAGTGTGGATGTTGACCGACGCCGCCATTAAGGCTCTGAGACCAAAAGAGAAATTATACAAGATCGTGGACCGTGACGGTATGTATGTCGTGGTCCAGCCCTCGGGCGCGATCGTGTTCCGCCTGGACTACCGACTGAACGGCCGCCGGGAGACATTGACGCTGGGGCGCTACGGTCCCGCTGGGCTCTCCCTGGCTCGGGCGCGTGAGAAGGTGGTTGATGCCCGACGCGCCATTTCGGAGGGCCGCTCGCCGGCGCAGGAGAAGCAGCGCGAAAAGCGTCGCCTCCAGGAGGCGAAGAGCTTCGGCCAGTTCGGTGAGCGCTGGCTTCAGGAAGCACGAATGGCGGACAGCACGCGCGCCATGCGTCGATCGATCTTCGAGCGCGACATTCTCCCGGCGTTTCGCAACCGGCTGCTGCCGGAGATCCTGCCGGAGGATCTGCGCGGGCTGTGCGCGAAGGTGAAGGAACGTGGCGCACCGGCAACGGCAGTCCACGTCAGAGACATCGTGAAACTGGTCTTCGCTTTCGCCATCCTGCATGGCGAGAAGGTCGCCAACCCGGCCGACGAAGTTGGCCCGGCGTCGATCGCGACCTTCGTGCCGAAGGACCGGTCCCTGTCTCCGGCGGAGATCCGCATCATGCTCGGCCAGATCGAGCATGTGGCGACGTTGCCGACGATCCGGCTCGGGATAAAGCTGATCCTGCTGTCGATGGTACGAAAGAGCGAATTGCAGGACGCGGTTTGGGATGAGGTCGATTTCGAGAACGCCGTCTGGTCGATTCCCAAGGAGCGGATGAAGCGCTCGAAAGCGCACAACGTCTATCTGTCTCAGCAGATGCTCGACATCTTCATCGCTCTCAAGACCTGCGCCGGCAATTCCAAATACGTCCTGCCGTCGCGCTATGACGCCGACGCGCCCATGTCGCGGGCGACGTTCAATCGGATCACGACGGCGGTGGTGGAGCGGGCCAAGAAGGAAGGGCTGCCGCTGGAGTCCTTTACGGTTCACGATCTCCGGCGCACCGGCTCGACCCTGCTGAACGAATTGGGCTTCAACAGCGACTGGATCGAGAAGTGTCTGGCGCATGAGGACGGGCGATCCTCACGGGGCATCTACAACAAGGCGGAATACGAGCATCAGCGCCGGCATATGATGCAGGAATGGTCCAACCTGGTGGACGCCTGGGTTGCCGGCCAAAAATACACGCCGACCCTCTATCCGCCGACGATGGACCTGCTTACGCCCGAGCCGGATGTTTGATGGGGCGGGTCTTGCGGAGCTGGACGTCCGGAATGGGCGCACGCTTCACCGCCTTGGCGCGTGAAGCTCGGCGCCGTTCTTCCAACCAGGCTTCGACCTCGGTTAGATCCCAGACCACGCAGCGGGACGTGAGATAGAAGCGCTGGGGAAATTCGCCGCGCTGTTCCATGTCATAGATCGTGGTGTCGGCGAGAGGGACCATTTCCCGGAGTTGATGCCGCCGGATGGTGCGCTTCATGATGGGCTCGACTTGCTGCCTCATGCCAAATTCCTTCGGTCGCCTCTCTAAGCGGATAGAAGGCGATAGATGATGCTGAATGGAAGCTCGAATATTCGGGCGTAGCAGCGCGTCGTGCTGTGGCGTGCAAATCGGGCAAGCCCGAGGAGCACGGCGACAGCATCTCTTCCTGGCAGTCGTCCAGCAACCGTCCCTGAATGCGACTCCTGCTATCCTGGCGTCCTACGATACCGTCCCTTCCGCCGCGATCCGATATAGCTGATGAGGTCCGCTGCTTTGAGGATGGCGATGTCCCGGCGCGCGGTTTTCAGGCTCACCGTCCAGGCCGCCACGATCTCGTTGGCGCCACACCGGCCGTCCGCGACTCGGTCCAGGAACCAGCGTTGTCGCTCGTTGAGTTCCGCCCGATCAGGGACATTTATAGGGTCGCGTTCAGGGACACGATCAGGGTCATTAAGTTGCGCGCCTGTTGCTGGCCTTCCGCCAGCGGCTTCGCCGGCCACATAGGCTTCCCGGGCTCTTGCGAGCGAAATGCGATCCACCGGATCTGTCAGCGGGGTTGCCGCAGGTCCTTCGATCAGGCCGAGAACGAAGGCCCTGATGACCGGCGACGAAACCACGAGACGGAGGAAATAGACCGTATCTGGCCCGTGTTGCCCTGAGAGCCAATGCTTGACGGTCCTCTCACTCGCCTCGGTCTGGCGCATGAGCTGCTTGATCGCGCGATGGCTGTCGCCATGCTCCTTGCGCAGCAGCTCCGCGATGGTCTGCGCGTAGATTTCTCGCCCCGCGAGGACGCCTGTCCATAGGGGTAATTTCCTGCCCTTTTTCGGCAACATCTTCCGTTCTCTCCGCAGTTACACTGGTTTCAGTGCGGAGTGACGGCTGAGGCCCGTCATGCGCTGCGGCGGTAGGTCGCCCGGACCGCCGCAGTCGATTTCAGGAGGGCGTGATGTGACGAGCCGGAGACTTCACGACGACGATCGGTCCGGGCAGCCTGAACGTCCTCTTCGGGCTGCCGAATACGTCCGCATGTCGACGGACCATCAAAAATATTCGACCGAAAACCAATCCGACGCGATCAAGCAATATGCCGAAGCTCGTGGGATAGAGATCGTCCGGACCTATGCGGACGCGGGAAAGAGCGGCCTGAAGATTGAGGGGCGCGATGCGCTCAGGCAGCTCATCGAGGACGTGCAGTCCGGGAATACGGATTTCACATTGGTGCTCGTCTATGACGTCAGCCGTTGGGGCCGTTTTCAGGATGCCGACGAGAGCGCCTATTACGAATATATCTGCCGACGCGCCGGCATCGCCGTGGAGTATTGCGCCGAGCAATTCGACAACGATGGCAGCCCGATCTCGACCATCGTCAAGGGCGTCAAGCGTGCGATGGCCGGTGAATATAGCCGCGAGCTATCGACCAAGGTGTTCGCGGGTCAGGGCCGGCTGATCGAGAAGGGCTATCGTCAGGGTGGGCCGGCAGGATTCGGCCTGCGACGGACCCTGATCGACGAGCATGGCGCCACCAAGGGCCTCCTCGAACGGGGTGAGCAAAAGAGCATCCAGACCGATCGGGTGATCCTAACGCTTGGCCCGGCGGAAGAAGTCGATCTGGTGCGCGGCATCTACCGGGCCTTCGTCCATCAGGGATTCAGCGAGCGGGAAATTGCGGCTGATCTCAATGAACGGGGCATTCCGACCGATCTCGGACGCCCCTGGACCAGGGGGACCGTCCACCAGATTCTGATCAATGAGAAATACGTCGGCGACAACGTATGGAATCGCCGGTCCTTCAAGCTGAAGAAAAAGCGCGTCCAGAACGATCCGGAGATGTGGATCAGGGCGCAGGATGCTTTCGCGGCCGTCGTCGAGCGCGAACTGTTCGAGGCGGCAAGGACCATCATCGGCGCGCGCTCCTTTCGTTTGAGCGACGAGGAGATGCTGCAATCTCTGCGGAAGCTGTACCAACAAAGGGGTTTGCTATCCGGCATCGTCATCGACGAATGCGATGGGATGCCATCCAGCAGCGCCTACAGCTCCCGCTTTGGCAGCCTACTTCGCGCCTACAGCCTCGTGGGTTTTACGCCGGATCGCGATTACCGCTACGTCGAAATCAACCGCGAGCTGCGTAAGCTCCATCCCGGCATTCTCCGTGAGGTGCTCGACGGATTGCAGGCTACGGGCAGCGCTGCCTGGCAGGATCTTGAGACCGACCGGGTGATCGTCAACGGCGAGTTCAGCCTTTCCGTGGTGGTGGCCCGGTGCATCGAGACGCCGACCGGGCTTTTGCGCTGGCAGTTGCGCTTCGATACCTCGCTCGCGCCCGACATCACGATCGTCGTTCGGATGGACAGCGCCAATCGCGCGCCGCTCGATTACTACCTGTTCCCGCGCATCGACATGCTCTCCGAAAAGCTGCGGCTGGGAGAGGACAATGCGCTCGGGCTCGATGCCTACCGCTTCGACGGCCTCGACCTTCTCTACGACATCGCTACGCCCATTCCTCTTGCGGAGGCTGCCTGATGCCTGCCGTTCGACCGAACCGGATCGAAATGATCCCCATCTCCCGGATCACGGTTCTGAACCCACGCGCGCGAAACAAGCGCCAGCATCGGGAGATCGTGAACAACATCGAGGCCATCGGCCTCAAGCGGCCGATCACGGTGAGCCGCCGTGATGGGGCTGGCGGCCCAAGATATGATCTGGTCTGCGGTGAAGGCCGGCTGGAAGCCTTCCAGATGCTGGGCCAGACTGAGATTCCGGCCGTGGTGATCGAGGCCAGCGAGAGCGAATGCCTCGTGATGAGCCTGGTCGAGAATATCGCACGACGCACGCCGCGCCCCATCGACCTTATGCGTGAAATCGGTGCTCTACGGGCCCGCGGCTATAGCGATGCGACCATCGCCGAGAAGATCGGCGTCGGGGCATCCTGGGTAAACATGATCGCTTCGCTCCTTGAGCGCGGCGAGGAGCGGCTGGTGGCCGCGGTCGAAACCGGACTCATTCCGATCACCCTGGCGATGGAGATTTCCAAGGCCGAGACGGAAGAGGCGCAGAATCTGCTTCTCGACGCCTATGAGACCGGGAAACTCAGGGGCAAGAAGCTCGCCGCCGTCCGCCGCCTGCTCGACATGCGTATGCGGAGTCAGCGCAAGGGAGGATTGCCTGTCGGACGTTTGGGCCGGAAGACGAGCAGTCGACGAATGACGGCCGCCGATCTCATGCAGGTCTATCAACGCGAAGCCGAAAAGCAGCGTCTCCTCGTCAAGAAGTCGGATTTCACCCAGATCCGGTTGCTGTTCGTTGTCGAGGCGCTGAAGGATCTGCTCGCCAATGATGGCTTCATCAATCTGCTGAGGGCGGAGGGGTTGGCGACCATGCCGCGGGCGCTCAAAGCCCGCGTATCGGGCGACGATCATGGCTGATGAACCGAAAGACCGGGAGGACGGTCGTATTCACCTCGCCTTCGACCGGGATTTGTCCGCCGTCAGCGCCAATGGCACAGATTTGAGGTTGTGATTTAAGGAGGATTTGGGCTTCGTCGTAGTGACGAAGGAACGAAGATGAAGCCCAAATCCTCCTTGAAAAAATCGGCGCCGAAGGCC
>NZ_JAYRSU010000004.1:0-208490 GCF_041919955.1 Phenylobacterium sp.
ACGGAAGACCATCGAACACCGACGCTTGCAGCACCGCAAGCTCGCCGCTTAATATCAACCCCAGGACGAGGCCCGCGCTCCGCTAATCTACGCCGCGATCTGCGCCAAATGTTCTGACGACAGACAGCCTGATGAAGGCAAGCAGTTCCGGTGCCGGCTGAAACCACTCTCCATGACTGCGGTGGGCGGCGAACCTTACGTGGATATCTGCCTCCAGACGCCGGGCGTCATCCGAGTAGATCCATCCCAGAAGGCACAGCTCATCGGGGCTCCCGACGCGAAGGGTGCGTAGCCTGTCGCCCGCATCGGCGGCAAACCCGATCTTGACTAGGCGTAGTGTCCGAGCCTGGACAAAATACACATCTCCCGCTGTATCTGGCGGCATTCGGCTCAGGTGGCGACGATAGCGTTGGCTGGGAGTGCCTCGGGGAGATTTCGCGTCACGCATACGGCACAATGCATGGGCGCATGCGGCCTTTCAACAACAAAATCAGTATCTTATTAGGCGTCGCGACCGGAACCTAAATCCAGTGCGTCTACCAGTTCCGCCACACCCGCAACGGCGCTTCCATAGGCGTTCGCCCGGCCCCAACGCAAGCAAAAGGCCCGCTCCTCGCGGAGCGGGCCTTCGCAAAGCTTCAGCCGTAAGGCTTAGGCCGCGGCCATCGCGTTGCGGCGACGGCTCGAGCGGACCATCGAACCGACAGCGCCGAAGCCGATGATCATCATCGCCCAGGTCGCCGGTTCCGGCACGCCGCCCGGGTTCGGGTTCGGCAGGCTGCCGTTGTCGACCGACAGCGACGACTTGGAGAGCGTCACCAGCCAGCTGCCCTTGGTGCCCGTATCGATCTTCAGCAGCACTTCGAGACCGGCCGCGACTTCGTTGAAGAAGTTCGAGGTCAGGTTGAAGTTGGAGAACGAGTAGATGTCGCTGGCGCCGGCGAGGTTGCCGAGCTTCACCCACGAGCCTTCGTCCTTCACCCACACTTCGTCGATTTCGCCCTGAGCGGCGTCAACGTCGAACGCGCTGATGTTCAGGGTCGCCGTGGTGAAGGCCCCGGCGATGGCGCCGTGCTGATACGACCAGTCCTGGCCGTAACCGCGATAGTAGGGCGAGTTGTAGGTTTCAGCGGGATTCGGCACGAAGTAGCCGGTCGGCGCTTGAACGGTGTCGGTGTAGGGCGCAGCGGCGGCGGCGCCGGCGCTGAGCATGGTGACGGCCGCCGCGAGCGCGGCGGTACGCAGAGTTCCGAGCTTGAACATATGACCCCCAATGGTCTGGTGGACGCTACGCAAGGGCCCGATGGACCTTTGCGCTCAGCGAACGGTGGCATCTCGTTTACCTCTCGGCAACCAAAATTGGGCGCTTTCGCCATTTTTCCCGCAATGCGGGAAAGTCTAGTCGCCCAGTAGACGCCAAGCTTGACCATTGAAAAACCAGTAGAGCGTGCAGGTTAGCTGTGCGCAGCCCCTATCAACTCCGCCGCAAGTGGTAGAAGCGACAGCACCAGCAGAATCGCCATCCCGACGTTGAAGAAACGAAGCACGGCGGGTCGATCGAGGAATCGCCGCAGACCGACGCCGAATCCCGTCCAGCTCGCCACGCACGGAAGGTTGATGGCCGCGAACACCGCCGAAACGACGAGGATGTTAGCGACGTAATTGTCCTGCGGGGCGTAGGCGGTGACCGCGCCCAGCGCCATCGCCCAGGCCTTGGGGTTGACCCATTGAAAGGCCGCCGCCTGCAGAAAAGTCTGGGGCCTCGCCCCCGCTTCCCCCGTTCCCAGGCCGCGCGAGGTGGCGATCTTCCAGGCCAACCAGAGCAGGTAGAGGCCGCCCGCGACCGCCAGGACGTCATGCAACGCAGGATAGGCCGCGAACAGCCCGCCGAGGCCGAGCCCGACAGCGACCACCAGCAGGAAGAAGCCGCCTGTCACGCCGAGGAGGTGCGGGATGGTCGGGCGGAAGCCGAAATTGGCGCCCGACGCCATCAGCATCGTGTTGTTCGGTCCGGGCGTGATGGAGGACACAAAGGCGAAGACGCTGAGCGCCGCCAACAGCTCGGGGGTCAGGGATGTCATCGGGGAACTCCAGGAGAGATAGAGTCCGGCGACGGCTTGGGCCCTGAAAAGCGAAAACCCCTCCCGTCGCCGGAAGGGGTTTCAGATGCGGACCTGGCTCTGGCGAGCCCTAGACGCCTCTCCCCTCCGACGCGCCCATAGCGAGCGCCGCGGCGGCTGCCGCGCGTGCTGCAATAGCTACGATGGAGGAGGCGTTGTAGGTCATCGGCGCGCTGGTAGCATGCTCGCTGCGGTGCGGCAAAGGTCGAGACCGGCGGGGATGGAAAATTCGCCGCCGCGTGCCGGCTTAGCCGAGCCGGCCTTCGTACAGCCGCCGCAGGATCGTCGGCGCCAAGCCGGGCAAGTCCTCGGCTATCAGGCCTGGGCCATGCAGTTCGGCGGCCTCAGCGTGAATCCACGCCGCCGCGCAGGCCGCTTCGAAGCTCTCCATGCCCTGAGCGATCAGCGAGCCGATGAATCCGGCCAGCACATCGCCCGACCCGGCGGTCGCCAGCCAGGGCGAGCCGTTGCTGTTGACGCAGGCGCGGCCGTCGGGCGCGGCGATCACGGTGTCGGCGCCCTTGAGCAGCACGATCGCATCGGCGCGCTGGGCCGCGCGTCGAGCCGCCGCAATGCGGTCCGGCGCCTCCTTCAGCAGCCCTGGGAACAGCCGCTCGAACTCCCCCGGATGCGGGGTCAGGACGTCATCGACGTCGAGCACTGAGAACAGCTCCTCCGGATCGTCGCGGAAGACGGTGATGGCGTCGGCGTCGATGACCAGGGCCGCGCCGGTCCTGGCCAGGGCCATGACGTTGACCAGCGTGTTTTCGGTGACCCCGGCGGCCGGGCCGATGATCGCGGCGTCGACGTCGGCCGCAGCCTGCTCCAGCTCCGCCTCGGTGTCGAAGCCCTTGAGCATCACCGCCTCAAGGTGGGCGGCGTTGACCGCCAAGGCGTCGCTGGGCGAGAGGATGGTCACAAGCCCGGCCCCCATCCGCAGACCCGCGCGCGCGGAAAGGCGCGCCGCGCCGGTGTTCCAGGCCTCGCCCGACACCACGACCAGCCGGCCGCGGGCGTGCTTGTGCGAGGCGTGGGTAGGCCATGGGAACCGTGCAAGCCAGGCTTCGGGGCCATTCTCGATCAAGGCGCCGGGCGCCTCGGCAAGGCCGATGTCGGCGACGACCACTTCGCCGCACAGATCGTGCCCCGGCTGCAGGACGTGGGCAGGCTTCTTGGCGTGGAAGGTGACAGTCAGGCCGGCGATCACCGCCGGCCCCTCGGGCATGCCGGTGTCGCCCGGCAGGCCGGACGGCACATCGATCGCCACCACAGCCTCGGGATGCTCGGCCAGCCTTGCAGCTATGGCCGCCGCCTCGCCGTTCAGCGGCTTGGACAGCCCAGCCCCGAACAGGGCGTCGACATAGAGCCTGGCCTCAAGCGGGGCGTCGAAGGGCGCCAGCCCGCCATCCCACCTTGCAGCCGCAGCCTTGGCGTCGTCGCTCGCCGGGGCGGCCAGGGCGCGGACCTCGACCGGCCAGCCGCGTTCTTTCAACAGCCGGGCGACGACGTACCCATCGCCGCCGTTATTCCCAGGACCGCAGAGCACGCAGACCGGGCGCGGGGAGAACCGCTCGGCGACCGCATCGGCGACCGCCGCGCCGGCGCGCTCCATAAGCTCGATCCCGGGCGTGCCGGAGGCGATCGCAGCGCGGTCGGCGGCGGCGATCTCGGCCACCGTTAGAATCTTGCGTGCAGGCAAGGACGCCCCCGTACGTAACCTAGAGAACCTGAGTGGAGGCTTCCCGCCCCCGCTCCACCAGGGTCACACGCTCGCCGTCGGTGTCGAGGGTCGAGATCGAGGCGTGGTCCGGGCGGAAGACGAGAACGCGCTCCTCGCCCTCGAGATGCGACATCACGGCGTTGATCGCCACATAGTGCGAAAAAACTGCCGCTCCGCCCCTTCCCACCAGCGCCCGAACGACATCGCCGCGCCAGGCGTCATAATCGAGGTCGCCCTCGACGTCCTTCCAGCGCCCTTGGAAGACCGCGCGCAGCCAAGCCGGGCGCTCAGCAGCGCCGAGAGCCTTCGGGGTCGGAATCTCGCCGACGAACGGATCGATCTCAATCTCGACGCCCAGCGCCGCGGCGGTCGGGGCCGCCGTTTCGCGGCAGCGGCGCAGGGGCGAGCTGACCACGCGGGTCGGCCGCTCGGCCGGCGGCAGGCTCATCAGGTGATCGCGAGCGGCCCTCGCCTGGGCTTGGCCCGTCGCATCGAGGCCTGGATCCTCGTCGGCCTCGCCCCAGACGGCGGCGGGCTTGCCATGGCGGATGAGATAGAGACGGGACATCGGAGCGATCCGTACGAAGCTGTCGCGATGTCTCTCCTTAACCGCAAGCCCCACCGATGTCGCCGCCTCGAAGCGTTTGGGCCTTCAATGGCCGCTGCGCTCCGCACGGGGCCGCATATTGCGCTGCAATCTTCAGCAGTCGGCCGCAACACGCCTTTCGGGCGCGGTCGCTCGCCCGCGGAAAACGGCGCAAACCGGCACGAAACGCTGCATTTGCGGCGGCTTTCGACCTGATGGACGCCATACAGGCCGCGAAGTTGCGCACCGAACCGACCCTGATTATGCGTTTGCGGCGATGATCGCATTTTGGGCGCCGGGCGCCCAAAATTGCAGCATTCCGACCGCCGCATGCACTGGGCGCGAAACCGGGGCCCTATCCCCCTTGTGGCCCCCGCCCGGAGCGTGCTCGTAGCCCGCAAGCCGCTTCGGCGGCCCCACGAGTGAGCCTCGCATGAAAAAGATCGAAGCCATCATCAAGCCGTTCAAGCTGGACGAGGTGAAGGAGGCCCTGCAGGAGCTGGGCGTCCAGGGCATGACCGTCATCGAGGCCAAGGGCTACGGCCGCCAGAAGGGCCACACGGAGCTCTATCGCGGGGCCGAGTACGTCGTGGACTTCCTGCCCAAGATCAAGATCGAGGTGGTCGTCGCTGACGACCAGCTGGAATCGGCGCTGGAAGCCATCGTGGGGGCGGCCCGCACCGGCCGCATCGGGGACGGCAAGATCTTCGTGTCGGAAATCACCGACGTGCTGCGCATCCGCACCGGCGAGACCGGCGCCGCAGCGGTTTGACGACTAAAGTTTCGGGACTTCTTCTAAGGGGATAAGACCATGGCCACGACCGCCAAGGACATTCTGGACCAGATCAAGGAAAAGGACGTCAAATACGTCGACGTCCGTTTCACCGACATTCGCGGCAAGATGCAGCACGTCACCTTCGACATCGACCTGGTCGACGAAGAGTTCCTGACGGACGGCACCATGTTCGACGGCTCGTCGATCGCTGGCTGGAAAGCCATCAACGAGTCGGACATGAAGCTGCGTCCGGACCTGGAAACGGCGATCATCGACCCGTTCTATCAGCAGACCACCCTCTGCCTGATGTGCGACATCGTGAACCCGGACACCGGCACCCCCTACAACCGCGACCCGCGTTCGATCGCCAAGGCGGCGCTGAACTACGTGAAGGCCTCGGGCATCGGCGACACCGTCTATTTCGGCCCGGAAGCCGAATTCTTCATCTTCGACGACGTCCGCTGGTCCACCGCCCCGCACAACACCGGCTATTCCTACGACTCGACCGAACTGCCGGTGAACACGGGCAAGGAATATCCGGAAGGCAACATGGGCCATCGCCCGGGCCCGAAGGGCGGCTACTTCCCGGTGAACCCGGTCGATTCCTGCCAGGACCTGCGCGGCGAAATGCTGGCGGTCATGGGCGAACTGGGCATGAAGCCGGAAAAGCACCACCACGAGGTGGCGCCGGCCCAGCACGAACTCGGCCTCAAGTTCGACACCATGATCACCATGGCCGACCGCATGCAGCTCTATAAGTACGTCATCCACAACGTGGCGGCGGCCTATGGCAAGACGGCGACCTTCATGGCCAAGCCGATGTTCGCCGACAACGGCTCGGGCATGCACGTGCACCAGTCGATCTGGGGCGACGGCAAGCCGCTGTTCGCCGGCGACAAGTACGCGGGCCTGTCGCAGATGTGCCTGTGGTACATCGGCGGCATCATCAAACACGCCAAGGCGATCAACGCCTTCTCGAACTCGACGACCAACTCCTACAAGCGTCTGGTGCCCGGCTACGAAGCCCCGGTGAAGCTGGCCTATTCGGCCCGCAACCGCTCGGCCTCGATCCGCATCCCGCACGTCGACTCGCCGAAGGCCAAGCGCATCGAAGCCCGCTTCCCGGACCCGATGGGCAACCCCTACCTGACCTTCACCGCCCTGCTGATGGCCGGCCTCGACGGCATCATCAACCAGATCGACCCGGGCGCGGCCCAGGACAAGAACCTCTACGACCTGCCGCCGCGCGAGCAGAAGAAGGTTCCGGAAGTCTGCGGCTCGCTGCGCGAAGCCCTGGAAAACCTGGACAAGGACCGCGCCTTCCTGAAGGCCGGCGGCGTCATGGACGACGACTTCATCGACAGCTACATCGAGCTGAAGATGCAGGAAGTCATGCGTCTCCAGCTCCACCCGCACCCGGTCGAATTCGACATGTACTACGCGTGCTAGTCGAAGCCGCCTGAAGCGATCCTTGGGAAGGGCCGTGGAGCGATCCGCGGCCCTTTTCCTTTGATCTGTTCCCGATCGCCCGCCGACGAGCGCCCGATTACGGCGCAGCTACATTGACGGACGCTGTTCGGTTCCCCCTGATCGCGCCAAAGCCGGCCGACAAGGCCTGCGCCTGTCCTTGGGGGAACGCCATGAAGAGACTGCTTCTGACCACCGCCGCCTGCGCGATCGCCGCGGCGTTCGCCTCCAGCGCGCAGGCCGCGGGCTACGAGGCCCAGGTGGTCCGCACAAAGTACGGGATCCCCCACGTCACGGCCAAGGACTTCGGCGGTCTCGGCTTCGGCCAGGCCTACGCCTTCGCCCAGGACAATCTCTGCCTGCTGGCCGACAAGATCGTCACGGTGAACGGCGAGCGGACCAAGCACTTCGGCCCGGACGCCACCAATGTCGTAGCCTTCAGCGACATCAAGAACCTCGAGAGCGACTTCTTCTTTCGCGCCAATATCGACGTCGCCACCCTCCGCACGAACTTCCAGAAAGGCTCGCCCGACTACCGCGCGTTGGTCGAGGGCTATGTCGCCGGCTTCAACCGCTACTTGACCGACACGCCGCGCGAGAAGCGTCCCGCGGACTGCCGGGACGCCGCCTGGGTGCGCACGATCAGCGTGGATGACATGCTGCGCCTGAACGAGGAGCGGATGATCCAGGCCAGCGGCGGGGCGTGGCTGCGCCAGACCAACGGCGCGGCGCCGCCGGCCGCCGCGACGCCCGCCAAGGCCGCCGCCCTGCTCGGCCTGCCCAACATGGCCGAGCAGATCGGCCTCGGCTCCAACGGCTGGGCTTTCGGGCGCGACGCGACCAAGGCCAAGACAGGCCTGCTACTCGGCAACCCGCATTTCCCATGGGAGACGACCAACCGCTTCTACGAGATCCACCTGACCATTCCCGGAAGGTTCGACGCCATGGGCGTGACCATCGCGGGCGCGCCGGGGATTTCCATCGGCTTCAACAAGGACGTGGCCTGGACCCACACGGTTTCGACCGACCGCCACTTTACGCTCTTCGAGCTGGCGCTCGATCCCGCCGATCCCACCGCTTACCTCGTCGACGGCAAGCGTCACGAAATGGAGCGCCGCGAGATCACGGTCGAGATGGCCAGCGGCCCGCAGACCCGGCCCTATTACTCGACCATCTACGGCCCGGTTGTGGTCATGCCGCAGGCCGGCCTCAGCTGGACCGCCCAGCGCGCCTATGCTCTGCGCGACGCCAACCGCAACAACAGCGCCTCGGCCGGCGCCTGGCTCGACATCGCCCGCTCGCGCAACGTCGGCGAAATCCGCGCCGTGATCACCAGGACGCTGGGCATTCCCTGGGTCAACACCATCGCCGCCGATCGTCACGGCGAGGCGCTCTACGCCGACATCACCGCCACGCCGAACGTGTCGGCCCAGAAGCTGAAGGACTGCGCGCCGAGCGCCCCGGCCGCCAAGCTGGCCGACAGCGCCCGCATCTACGTGCTCGACGGCTCGAGCGCGGCCTGCGACTGGGACGCGCCGGGCCTGATGCCCGGAGCCTCGATGCCGGCGATGGTGCGTACCGACTACGTCGCCAACAGCAACGACAGCTACTGGCTGGCCAACGCCAAGGCCCCGATGGCGCCGGTCTCGCCCATCGTCGGCCCGACCGGGATCGCCCAGAACCTGCGCACCCGCTCGGGCGTCGTCGAGATCGACGCGCGGCTGGCCGGAACCGACGGCCTGCCCGGCAAGGGCTTCGACCAGGACGCGGTGAAGACCATGCTGTTCTGGAACAAGAACCACGCCGCCGAGCTGTTCCTCGATGACGTGGTCAAGGCCTGCGGCCCGGGCGGCTCGGCGGCGACGTCCGGCGGCAAGACGCTCGACATCGGCCAGGCCTGCGCGATTCTCGCCAAGTGGGATCGACGCATGGACAACGACAGCGTCGGGGCGATTCTCTGGGTCGAGTTCTGGCGCCTGGCCCAGCGCATTCCCGACGTCTATGCGACGCCTTTCGACGCGGCCGACCCGATCCGCACCCCGCGCGGCCTGAAGACCGACGAGGCGAGCGCGGCCAAGCTGCGTCAGGCCCTGGCTGGCGCGGTCGACGTGCTGCTGACGCAAGGCGTGGCGCTCGACGCGCCCTACGGGAGCGTCCACTTCGCCATTCGCGGCCAGGACAAGATCCCGGTCCACGGCGGCGAAGGCGGCGACGGGGTGCTGAACGCCCAACAGTCTCGGTGGAACGCGACCGCGAAGGGCTACGTGCCCTATCACGGCTCCAGCTACATCCAGGTCGTCACCTTCGACGCCAAGGGTCCGGTGGCCGACGCGGTGCTGTCCTACTCGCAGTCGACTGACCCGGCCTCGCCCTACTATGCTGACCAGACCTGGCTCTACTCTAAAAAGGGCTGGCGCCGCCTGCCCTTCCACGCCGCCGATATCGCCAAGGAGGCCGGGCCGGTCCTGAAGCTGAAGCAGGACTGATCGCGACGAGGGGCCGGCGGTGGGAGGTTCATCCACCGCCGGTAGCCGGCTTGCCGCAGGGTCGCATTGATCTGGCGGGCGTCGCCCTTCATATGGGTCGGTCTCGAATCGTTCCATTTTCCGGTCGCATGTCCCAGGCCCCTACTCCCCAAGCCTCGCTCTTCGACGACGCGCTCAATCCCGCGCCGGCCGCGCCGCTGGCGCAGAGCCATGAGCCGCGTCCCGATCCGGCGGCGCTGAGCGAGAAGCCGACCAGCGGCTATTCCGCCAAGGACATCGAGGTCCTGGAAGGCCTGGAGCCGGTGCGCAAGCGCCCCGGCATGTATATCGGCGGCACCGACGAACGCGCCCTGCACCACCTGTTCGCCGAAGTCCTGGACAACGCCATGGACGAGGCCGTCGCCGGCCACGCCAAGGTCATCGAGGTTCGTCTGGACGCGGACGGCCGTCTGACCGTCAAGGACGACGGCCGCGGCATTCCGGTCGACCCGCACCCGAAGCATCCGGGCAAGTCGGCGCTGGAGGTCATCATGACCGTCCTGCACTCGGGCGGTAAGTTCTCGGGCAAGGCCTACGAGACCTCGGGCGGTCTGCACGGCGTCGGTGTCTCGGTGGTCAACGCCCTGTCCGAGCGCGTCGACGTCACCGCCTGGAAGGACGGCTTCGAGTGGCGTCAGTCGTTCAGCCGCGGCAAGCCGCTAGGCTCGATCGAAAAGCTGAACCCGACCCGCAAGAAGGGCACGGCTATCAGCTTCCTGCCCGACGAGCAGATTTTCGGCGAAGGCTGCGCCTTCAAGCCGGCGCGCCTCTACCGGATGGCGCGCTCCAAGGCCTATCTGTTCGGCGGCGTGGAAATCCGCTGGAGCTGCGATGCGTCGCGCATCCATGACCAGACCCCGGCCGAGGCCACATTCCGCTTTCCCAACGGCCTGGCCGATTTCCTGGCCGAACGGGTCAAGACCATCGAGACGGTCACCCCCGAGCCCTTCGCCGGCCGCTACGAGCGTCCGGGCGAGACCGGCAAGGTCGAGTGGGCGGTCACCTGGACGCCGGCCGGCTTCGGCGAGGCCGACGGCTTCATGCAGTCCTACTGCAACACCGTGCCGACCCCGGAAGGCGGCACGCACGAGGCCGGCCTGCGCGCGGCCCTGACGCGGGGCCTGAAGCAGTACGCCGAACTGACCGGCGAGAAGCGCGGCGGGGTGATCACCGCCGAGGACGTGGTCGCCCAGGCCGGCGCCCTGGTCAGCGTGTTCATCGCCAATCCCGAATTCCAGGGCCAGACCAAGGAAAAGCTGTCGTCGACCGACGCCCAACGCCTGGTCGAGAACGCCCTGCGCGACCCGTTCGACCATTGGCTGACCGCCCAGCCCAAGGCCGCCAGCGCCCTGCTGCAGTTCGTCATCGACCGCGCTGAGGAGCGCCTGAAGCGCCGCCGCGACCGCGACGTCCAGCGCGCCTCGGCGACCCGCAAGCTGCGCCTGCCCGGCAAGCTGGCCGACTGCTCGGGCCAGGCCACCGACGGCACCGAGATATTCCTGGTCGAAGGCGACTCCGCCGGCGGGTCGGCCAAGCAGGCCCGCAACCGCAAGACCCAGGCGATCCTGCCCCTGCGCGGCAAGATCCTGAACGTGGCCTCGGCGTCGCTCGACAAGCTGACGGCCAACAAGGAGCTCTCGGACCTGCTGCTGGCGCTCGGCGTCCAGCCGGGCAAGAAGTTCAAGGAAGAGGACCTGCGCTACGAGCGCGTGGTGATCATGACGGACGCCGACGTCGACGGCGCCCACATCGCATCGCTGCTGATCACCTTCTTCTACCGCACCATGCCGGACCTGATCCGCGCTGGCCGGCTCTACCTGGCTCTGCCGCCGCTCTACCGCATGAGCCACGGCGGCAAGACCATCTACGCCCGCGACGACGCCCACCGCGAGGAGCTGCTGGCAACAGAGTTCAAGGGCAAGAAGCCCGAGGTCGGCCGCTTCAAGGGCCTGGGCGAGATGATGCCGGCCCAGCTCAAGGAAACCACCATGGATCCCATGAGCCGGACCCTGGCCCGGGTCACCCTGCCCCGCGCCGAGGAGACCGTCGAAGACCTGGTCGAGGCGCTGATGGGCCGCAAACCCGAGCTGCGCTTCCGCTTCATCCAGGAGAACGCGGAGTTCGCCGCCGAAGACCTGGACGTCTGAGCCCGCACCGGGCGGCTGGTTCGCCAGGCGCCTGCGACGCTCCGGGGGCGGCCCATAAGCGCCGCACCGGCCGCCTGACGGCGGCCGAACCCGGCTTTCGAAAGCGCTTCTGAGAACCGCAAAGTCCGGAACGCGTTGACTTGACGCCGTCTCTCCGTATCTTCCGGCCCGCGCGACGATCGCCGTACGCGCCGCCGCGGTCTGCCGGCTCCCCTCCTTGAGCGGGCCTTCCGCCCCCATTGCTGCTGAATGACCGAATTTTCCGAACTGGGCCTGTCGCCCGCGACGCTCCAAGCCGTTGCCGACACGGGCTACACGACCGCCACTCCGATCCAGGCGCAGGCTATCCCCGTCGCCCTCCAGGGCCGTGACGTGCTCGGCATCGCGCAGACGGGCACCGGCAAGACCGCCGCCTTCACCCTGCCGATGATCGACCGCCTCGCAGCTGGACGTTCAAAGGCGCGCATGCCGCGCTCGCTGGTGCTGGCCCCGACCCGCGAACTGGCCGACCAAGTCGCCGCCTCGTTCGAGAAGTATTCCAAGGGCCAGAAGCGCACCCTGTCCTGGGCCCTGCTGATCGGCGGCGTCTCATTCGGCGACCAGGAACTGAAGCTCGATCGCGGCGTGGATGTTCTGATCGCCACGCCGGGCCGTCTGCTCGACCACTTCGAGCGCGGCAAGCTGCTGATGACCGGCGTCCAGATCATGGTGATCGACGAAGCCGACCGCATGCTCGACATGGGCTTCATCCCGGACATCGAACGCATCTTCAAGCTGACGCCGCCGAAGAAGCAGACCCTGTTCTTCTCGGCGACCATGCCGCCGGAAATCACCCGGCTGACCAAGCAGTTCCTGAACGATCCCCAGCGGATCGAGGTCGCGCGTCCGGCCACCACCGCCGACACGATCAAGCAGCATATCATTCGCCTGCCGACCTCCGACCCGAAGGCCAAGCGCACCGCCCTGCGCATGCTGATCGAACGGGCCGAGGTCGATACCGGCATCGTGTTCTGCAATCGCAAGTCGGAAGTCGACATCGTCGCCAAGTCGCTGAAGAAGCACGGCTTCGACGCCGGCGCGATCCATGGCGACCTCGACCAGGCGACCCGCATGCGCACGCTCGAGAGCTTCCGCACCGGCGGCCTCAAGCTGCTGTGCGCCTCCGACGTCGCCGCGCGCGGCCTCGACATCCCGGCCGTCAGCCACGTCTTCAACTACGATGTCCCGCATCACGCCGACGACTACGTCCACCGCATCGGCCGCACCGGTCGCGCCGGGCGCAGCGGCGAAGCGTTCATGATCGTCACGCCGGCCGACGCCAAGAACATCGACAAGGTGCTAAAGCTCATCGGCAAGACGCCTGAAGAAGTCGTGCTGGAAGGCGTCGACTTCGCCTCGATCAAGGACGAACGTCGCGCCGGCGGACGCGAGCGCGGCGGCGGACGTGAACGGAGCGGTGGTCGCGAGCGCGGCGACCGCGGACGCTCACGCCCCATCGCCCCGCACGGCGAAGTCGCCTCGATGGAGCCCATCGCCCCTGCGCCCGAAACGGACGGGACCGAAGCGCCCAAGCGGCGCCCCCGCAACGCCAAGCCGGCCGCCGAGGCGCCGCCGCGCGAGCGTCCGGCGCGTGAAGAACGCCCCGCCCGCGAGGATCGTCCGCTCCGTCAGGAGCGCGCAGCGCGCGAGGATCGTCCGCCGCGGGACGATCGCTCGTCCCGGGACGAGCGCCCGCGCCGCGACCGCGGCGAGGATCGCGATCGGGTGGTCGGCTTCGGGAACGACGTCCCCGCCTTCCTGCTCCGCGCCCCGCCGAAGTCCCCAGCCAGCGAATAAACCCGTACTTCGCGGGCTTTAACGGCTCGTTCGGCTCTCCGCCGTTATCCTTTACCGAAATGTCGAAGCCGCCAGCAAAGCCGCTTCGCGGGGTTTCGGGGAAGACAGAATGTCGGGCGATATCGAGACGAAGCTGAGGGGACCGGGCGCCTATACCCTGGCCCGTCAGACCATGGACGCCATGGAGGCGCACCAGGTCTGGCCGACCGCGGTGAATTTCGAGCTCTGGACCCACTACGTCGCCGCGCCCGACAGCGCCCTCGGCCAGGAAATCGCCCGGCTGCTCTCGGCCGGCGAGGCCTTCACCGATACGCTCGCCGACGAGCTGGCCGCGACCTACCTGCCCAAGGCCAAGCTCAACGACCAGATCCGCGACGCGGGCGACGCGCTGACCAAGGAACTCGACGCCGTCAGCCGGGCCATCGATACCGCCCAGAAGTCCAGCGAAGCCTATGGTCAGACCTTGGCCGGCGCCTCAAGGACCCTCGCCCAGACCGAAGGCGTGGACCTGAAGGCGATGGTCTCCACCCTGATCGACGCCACCAAGCGCGTGCAGCGCGAGAATAAGGCGCTGGAGAAGCGCTTGTCGGAATCCACCTCCCAGGTCGCCAAGCTGCGCGAACACCTCGAACAGGTGCGCCGCGACGCCACGACCGACGGCCTGACCAACCTGGCGAACCGCAAGGCCTTCGACGAGGAACTGGAGCGAGCCTGCACCGACGCCCTGGAAGAGGGCCAGAACCTGACGCTGGCGGTTATCGACATCGACCACTTCAAGACATTCAACGACACCTGGGGCCACCAGACGGGCGACCAGGTGATCCGCTACGTGGCCAGCGTGATCGGCCGCGTCGGCGCCCCGCCCCGTTTCGCCGCCCGCTACGGCGGCGAGGAATTCGCCCTGATCTTCCCGCGCGAAACGGCTGCGGCGGCTGTCGCCGTACTCGAGGAAATCCGCGAGGAAGTGTCCTCGCGCATGCTCAAGCGGCGCTCGACCAACGACGATCTGGGGGCCATCACCGTCTCGGCCGGCCTGGCCGAACTGCATCGGGGCGAGAGCGCCCATGCGCTGATGGAACGCGCCGACAGCGCGCTCTACGTCTCCAAGCGTTCGGGCCGCAACCGCGTCACCAGCGCCGAGGCGATCGCCAGCGCGGCCTGACCGGGCCGCGCGATTTTCCCCTAGCCTGACGTCAGGACATCCCCTCTTTAGTTCGTGAACAACGAACCTTTGGGAGGGCGAGATGGCCTATTCGAAGATCAAGACCGCGGTCGAGAACGGCGTCGGCGTCATCACCCTGGCCGATCCCGGCACCCTGAACGCGGCGGGGCTCGACCTGATGGACGAGCTGAAGCAGGCCTTTGCAGCCATGCAGGCCGACGCATCTGTCCGCTGCGTGATCCTTACGGGCGAAGGCCGAGGCTTCTGCTCGGGCGCGAACCTTTCCGGCCGAGGCCCTGCGCCTGAGACGGCGGACCCCGAAGGCCCCGACGCCGGCGCGGCGCTGGAGAGCGTCTACAACCCGTTTGTCAAATCCCTCCGCGACTACCCCATTCCAATCGTCACGGCCGTGAACGGCGTCGCGGCGGGCGTCGGCTGCTCGCTGGCCTTGATGGGCGACATCGTGATCGCCGCGGAAAGCGCCTACTTCCTGCAGGCCTTCCGCCGCATCGGCCTGGTTCCGGACGGCGGCTCGACCTATCTGCTGCCGCGCCTGATCGGCAAGGCGCGCGCCATGGAAATGGCGCTCATGGGAGAAAAGGTCCCGGCGAAGACGGCGCTCGAATGGGGTCTGGTCAATCGCTGCGTGCCTGACGACCAACTGATGACGACCGCCCATGAGTTCGCGCAAGGCCTCGCCACCGGGCCGGCGGCTCTGGGCGCGATCCGCAAGCTGATTTGGGAAAGCCTGGACGCCGAGTGGTCCGACCAGCTCCATGCCGAGCGCATCGCCCAGAGGGGCGCCGGACGCACCGAGGACAGCCGCGAAGGCATCCTGGCCTTCCTGCAAAAGCGCCCGGCTCAATTCAAGGGGCGCTGATCCGGAGCCCGACTAGGGGGCGCTGCCTTCCTGCCGGCCCACCCGGCGGAACCACCAGGCCTCCGAGCCGGCGACGATCACCAGGACGGCCGAGACCCCGGCGGTCAGGGCCAGAGGCGTCATGGCCGGCGATGCGACGGCGAGGACGGCCAGCACCGCGAGGGCGGCCAGGTGCGAGCGCGCCAGCTTTTCGGTTGCTACGAGCCGGAACAGCAGGTCGCCGAACAGATAGAGCGCCGGCCCGCCGACGATCACCGCGGCTGTCTTGATCTCCATGTGGCCTACAGGATGGGCCAGGACCAACTCGTCGCCCACCGCGCTGACCACGATCCCGCCGACGATAGGCAGGTGCAGATAGGTGTAGGCCAGGCGCGCGATGCGGCCCGGATCGGCGGCGCCGGCGAATCGCTGGCTGGCGTGCTCGGCGCCGGCGTCGAAGTAGATCCACCACATGGCGACGCTGCCGGCGAACGAAGCGACGAAGGCCGCCGCCGTCGGCAGGCTCATCGGCAGGTCGGCGAAGGTCGCGCCGGTCACCAGGATCGACTCTCCGAGCGCGATGATGACGAAGAGGCCGCAGCGCTCGGCCATGTGACCGCCCTCGACATCCCAGTCAGCCGTGGTCGAGCGGCCCAGCACCGGGGTCCAGAAGCCCATGGACGGTCCGGCGAACTCGATGGCCACGGCGAGCGCCCAGAGCCCCAGACGCGCGCCGCCCTCGCTGAGGCCGCCGGCGATCCAGAAGCAGCCGGAGACGCCGAGCCAGGCGGTGATCCGCAGGAAGTTGACGTAGTTGCCGTGGTTGTGACGGCGCAGGGCCCAGAGCATGAACAGCGAGCGGCCGACCTGCATGGCCACGAAGGCGGAGGCGAACATCAGGCCGCGCTCGCCGAACGCCTCTGGCAGCGACGAGGACATCAGGAGACCTGCCAGCATCAGCACCAGCAGCAGCAGGCGTACCGCCGGCTGTTCCGGATCCATCCAGTTGGTGATCCAGCAGGTGAATATCCACACCCACCACACCGCCAGGAACAGCAGTCCCGCCTCCACGACGCCCAGCGGCGTCAGATGCTTGAGCAGGGTGTGCGAGAGCTGTGTGATGGCGAAGACAAAGACCAGGTCGAAGAACAACTCGACGAAGGTCACGCGGTGGTGGTCGTGCCCCGACCGCTTGCGTTGCAGATCCTTGCGCGCCCAGACCATCGCCGTCCCTCCAGCCCGTTTCACTAGGCCGAAGAGTCGCGCGTCCGCCAAGCGCTTGCAAACAATATCTTACAATGTAAATTTGCGTAACACTTAGAGGAAGCCCGATGCTCACGGTCCACCACCTGAACAACTCCCGGTCCCAGCGCGTGCTCTGGCTGTTGGAGGAGTTGGGCGCGCCCTACGAGATCAGGTCCTACCAACGCGACGCGAAGACCATGCTTGCGCCGCCGGAGCTTCGCGCCATCCATCCTCTCGGCAAGTCGCCGGTGGTGACCGAGGACGGGCTGACCCTCGCCGAGACCGGGGCCATAGTCGAATGGATCGTCGATCGATATGGCCAGGGCCGCCTCGCCCCGCCGCCAGGCTCGGCCGAGCGGGTCCGTTGGAGCTACTGGCTGCACTACGCCGAGGGCTCCGCCATGCCGCCGCTGCTGCTCAAGCTGGTCTTCGGCCGGCTGCCGGCCGGGGCCCCTTCCCTGCTGCGGCCGGTGGTCAACATGATCGCCGCGCGCGCACAGGCCAGTTTCATCGATCCGAACCTGAAGACGCACTTCGACTATTGGGAGAGCGAGCTCGGAAAGTCGGAGTGGTTCGCGGGGCCGCGGTTCTCGGCCGCCGATGTGATGATGAGCTTCCCGGTCGAGGCGGCCGCGGACCGCGGGGGTGCGCTGAACGGCCGGTCGCGTCTCGCCGCGTTCCTGGAGAAGATCCACGCCCGGCCGGCCTATCAGCGGGCGCTGGAGCGCGGCGGGCCTTACGCCTACGCCTGACCTTAAGCGTCGAGCGCCTTGCCGGGCTCGATGGTGACGCTCTCGCCGCAGCCGCAGGCGTCGGTCTCGTTCGGATTGCGAAACACGAACTTGGCCGAGAGCTTTGTGGTGACGTAGTCGATCTCTGTGCCGATCAGGAACAGCACCGCCTTAGGCTCGACCAGGATGGTCACGCCCTTGTCCTCGACCACCTCGTCCAGCGGGTTCGCCGCCTCGGCGTATTCCAGGACGTATTCCTGTCCCGCGCAGCCGCCGTTCTTCACGCCGACCCGCAGGCCCGCATAAGGCTTCTCGGCCTTGGCCATGATCTCGCGCACGCGCATCGCCGCAGCCTCGGTCAGGGTGACGACCTTGGGTCGGGGGCGGCGCGCACGGGGCGCGGGGGTGAGGGACAGCTCGGTCATGCTCGGCCTATATGGGGTCAGAACATGTTGAGTTGAAGTTTCGCCTCGTCGGACATCCGCGAGGGGTCCCACGGCGGGTCGAAGACCAGCTCGACGGTGACGTTGCGGATGCCCGGGATTTCGCGCACCGCGTCCTGGACCCAACCCGGCATGTCGCCCGCCACCGGGCAGCCGGGGGCGGTCAGGGTCATGTCGATGGCCACGTCCTTGTCGTCTGACACGTCCACCTTGTAGATCAGGCCCAGCTCGTAGATGTCGACCGGGATCTCCGGGTCGAACACCGTCTTCAGCTTCTCGATGAGCTGGTCGGTCAGCGCGTCGAGCTCAGCCTGCGAGAGCGGCGTCGTCGTGGTCGGCTCGATGGAAGCGGCGTCGTCCATGGGTCAATGACTCAAGCGAAAAAGGCCTGGGTGCGGGTCAGCGCGTCGACGAAAGCGTCGGCCTCCCCTTCCGTATTATATAGGGCGAAGGAAGCGCGGGCGCTGGCCGTCAGGCCGAAACGCCGCATCAGGGGCTCTGCGCAATGGCTGCCGGCCCGCACGGCCACGCCGTAGCGGTCGAGGATCTGGGCTACGTCGTGCGCATGAGCGCCTTCGACGTTGAAGGCCAGGATCGCGCCCTTGCCGGGCGCCTGGCCGATGACCTGCAGCCAGTTGGCGCCCTTCAGCCCGTCCATCACCCGCGCATAGAGCCGCGCCTCGTGCTCGGCGGCGGCCTTGCGGTCGATGGTGTTCAGCCATTCGATGGCCGCGCCCAGGCCGATGGCCTCGAGGATCGGCGGGGTGCCGGCTTCGAACCGATGCGGCGGATCGGCGTAGGTGATCGCCTCCAGGCGCACCTCGCCGATCATCTCGCCACCGCCTTGATAGGGCGGCAGTTCGGCCAGGGCCTCGGCCTTGCCGTAGAGCGCGCCAATGCCGGTCGGGCCGTAGAGCTTGTGGGCGGAGAAGACGTAGAAGTCGACGTCCAGGGCCTTTACGTCGACGTCCAGGTGCACCACGCCCTGGCAGCCGTCGACCAGCACCTTCGCGCCGGCCTCATGCGCCAGGCGGGCGATCTCGGCCACCGGGTTGATGGTGCCGAGCACGTTGGACATGTGGGTGACGGCGACGACCTTGGTCCGCTCGCTGAGCAGTCCCGGCAGGGCCTCGACGTCCAGCCGGCCGTCGTCCAGCACCGGGATGAACTTCAGGACCACGCCCTTGCGCTCGCGCAGGAAGTGCCACGGCACGATGTTGGCGTGGTGCTCCATCTCGGTCAGCACGATCTCGTCGCCGGCGACCAGGGAGGCGCCGAGGCCGGACGCGACCAGGTTGATCGCCTCGGTGCCGCCCTTGGTGAAGACGATCTCGTGCTCGGCCGCATTGATAAAGCGCGCGACGGACTTGCGCGCCGCCTCGTAAGCGTCGGTCGTCTCGTTGGCCAGCGTATGCAGCCCGCGGTGGACGTTGGCGTAGGAGTGCTCCATCGACCGCGTCATGGCTTCGATCACCGCCCGCGGCTTCTGGGCGCTGGCGGCGCTGTCCAGATAGACCAGCGGCTTGCCATTGACCTCTCGTGACAGGATCGGGAACTGGGCGCGGACCGCTTCGACGTCGAAGGCCATGGTCAGAGCTCCAACCGCTGGCCGGCCCAGCCGGCGGCGGCTTCGCGCACGGTCTCGTGCTCGATACGGTCGATAACCTCGCCGACGAAGGCATGGGTCAGCAGCGCGCGGGCGACCTCGGCCGGCATGCCGCGCTGCTGGGCGTAGAACAGCGCGTCCTCGTCCAGGGCGCCGATCGTGTTGCCGTGCGCGCACTGCACGTCGTCGGCGAAGATCAGCAGCTCAGGCTTGGCGTCGATCTCGGCCCTGTCCGACAGGATCAGGGCGTGATGGCCCATCCGCGCGTCGGTGCGGTCGGCGCCCTCGGCCACCACGATCCGGCCCTGGAACACGCCGCGCGACTGGTCGCGGACGACGCCCTTGGTGAGCTGGCTGGTGGTTCCGTCAACACCCAGGTGTTCGACCACGGTGGTAAGGTCGGCGTTGTGCTGGCCTTCCAGCAGATAGGCGCCGTCCAGACGCAGCTCAGCGCCCGCCCCGGGATGAGCGACACGGGTCTCGATCCGCTGGCGACGCGCGCCGTGGGTCAGGACAGTCTGGGCGTAGGCTGCTTCCGGCGCCAGCTCGACGCTGGCGTCGACGACGCTGACGCCCTCGGCGTGATCGTCGGCGAAGACGATCCGCTCGACCTTGGCGCCCTTGGCCAACCTGATGTTGACCGTGGTGTTGGCGAGATAGCCGGCGCCGCGGCCCTCATAGCTCTCGACCAGGGTGAGCTTGCCGCCCTCACCCACCGAGACCCAGAGTTCGGCGTTGTGCGCGCCAGCGCCATCGGTGGAGAGGAAGCGCCAGGCGACCAAGGCTTCTCCGCCGGCCGGGACGTCCAGGTCCGAGCGACCCCGGCCATTGACGACGTCAACAACCTCGCCGCCGGCCTGCGCCAGCGGGCTTTCCCACGCCCAGGCCGCGCCCTGCGGCGAGGCGGCCGGAATCTGGCGGATCAGGCCGCGCAGGTCGGTCCAGCGCCAGTCCTCGTCCCGCTTGCCGGGCAGCAGGCTGGCGTCGCCGGAGGTGATGGCCCCGGTGACGCTCACGCGGCCCTCGCGTACTTGTCGTAGCCTTCGCGCTCCAGCTCGAGCGCCAGTTCGGGCCCGCCGGACTCCACGATCCGCCCGGCCGAAAGCACGTGCACGCGGTCGGGTTTGATGTAGTCGAGCAGGCGCTGGTAGTGGGTGATGACCAGCATCGAACGGTCCGGCGAACGCATGGCGTTCACCCCGTCCGAGACGATCTTCAGCGCATCGATGTCGAGGCCGGAGTCGGTCTCATCCAGGATGAGGAAACGGGGCGAAAGCATCGCCATCTGAAAGATTTCCATCCGTTTCTTCTCACCGCCCGAGAAGCCGACGTTCAGCGCCCGCTTGAGCATGTCGAAGTCGATCTTCAGGGAGGCCGCGGTGGCCTTGGCGAGCTTCAGGAACTCCGGCGCCGTCACCTCGGGCTCGCCGCGCGCCTTGCGCTGGGCGTTCATCGCGGTCCGGATGAAGGTCAGGGCCGGAACGCCCGGAATCTCCAGCGGGTACTGGAAGGACAGGAACATGCCCTTGGCCGCGCGCTCGGCCGGGTCGAGCGACAGCAGGTCCTCGCCGTTCAGGGTCGCGGTTCCGCCCGTGACTTCATAGCCCTCGCGGCCGGTCAGGACGTAGGACAGCGTCGACTTGCCGGCGCCGTTCGGGCCCATGATGGCGTGGACCTCGCCGGAGGGCACCTCCAGGGTCAGGCCCTTCAGAATCTCGTTGCCGTCGACTTCGGCGCGCAGGTTGGAAATCGAAAGCATCAGTCGGTCTCGTCGGCCAGGAACTGGGCCATCACATCAAGGGCTTCGCCGGGGGTGTTCACAAACTGCTGTTTGCGAGGCGCGGCGGTGGAAGTCGTGGCGGTGCGCTTGTCGGCCGAGCGCACGTTGATGCTGCCAGCCTCGAAGTAGGCGTCGATCAGGAAGTCGTCGTGGTTCAGGCTGACCGTGTAGCGGCGCAGGCCGAGGGTCAGGCCCTTCTCACGCAGGAAGCCCTCGTCGGCGGCGAGCGCGTCATAAAGCTGCTGGGCGCGAGCCAGGTCTTCTTCCTGCTGCCTGCGCTCGGCCTCCTCGCGGGCATGGCGGGCCGCGTCGCGGCGGGCGTGCTCGGCTTCGAAGGCGCGGCGAAGGGACATGGAGGCGGTCTCTGACGTTGCGGGGCTCATCCGACCGAGCCCTCCAGGGAAATGGCGACGAGCTTCTGGGCTTCCACGGCGAACTCCATGGGCAGCTCCTGCAGCACGTCCTTGACGAAGCCGTTGACCAGCAGCTGCACGGCTTCCTCCTCCGAAAGCCCGCGCTGCATGGCGTAGAACAGCTGGTCTTCGGAAAGCTTGGTGGTCGTGGCTTCGTGCTCGAATACGCAACTGCCGTTGCGCGCCTCGACATAGGGCACGGTGTGGGCCGCGCAGCTCTTGCCGATCAGCAGGCTGTCGCACTGGGTGAAGTTGCGCGCGCCCTTGGCCTTGGGGTGGGCCGAGACCAGGCCACGGTAGGTGTTCGACGACTTCCCGGCGCTGATGCCCTTGGAGATGATGCGCGAGCGGGTGCCCGCGCCCAGGTGGATCATCTTGGTGCCGGTGTCGGCCTGCTGGCGGCCGTTAGTGATGGCGATCGAGTAGAATTCACCGACGCTCTCGTTCCCGCGAAGCACGCAGGACGGATACTTCCAGGTGATCGCCGAGCCGGTCTCGACCTGGGTCCAGGACACCTTCGAGCGGTCGCCCCGGCAGTCGGCCCGCTTGGTGACGAAGTTGTAGATGCCGCCCTTCCCGGTCTCCGGATCGCCCGGATACCAGTTCTGGACGGTGGAGTACTTGATCTCGGCGTCGTCGAGGGCGACGAGCTCGACCACCGCGGCGTGCAGCTGGTTCTCGTCGCGCATGGGGGCCGTGCAGCCCTCGAGATAGGAAACGTAGGCGCCCTTGTCGGCGATGATCAGGGTGCGCTCGAACTGGCCGGAATTCTCCGCATTGATGCGGAAATAGGTCGACAGCTCCATCGGGCAGCGCACGCCCGGCGGCACATAGACGAAGCTGCCGTCGGAAAAGACCGCCGAGTTCAGACAGGCGTAGTAGTTGTCCGACACCGGCACCACCGAGCCCAGGTACTTGCGGACCAGCTCGGGATGCTCGCGGATCGCCTCGCTCATCGAGCAGAAGATGACGCCCGCTTCCGCCAGCTCTTTCTTGAAGGTGGTCACCACCGAGACGCTGTCGAACACAGCGTCGACCGCATAGCGCGGCGCGCCCTGCACGCCGGCCAGCACTTCCTGCTCGCGCAGCGGAATGCCCAGCTTGGCGTAGGTCGCCAGGATGTCGGGATCGACCTCGTCCAGGCTCTTGGGGCCGTCCTTGCCCTTGGGCGCGGCGTAGTAATAGGCGTCCTGGTAGTCGATGCGCGGGAAATGGACCTTGGCCCAGTCCGGCTCGTCCATCGCCAGCCAGCGCTCATAGGCGTCCAGCCGCCAGGCCAGCATCCATTCCGGCTCGTCCTTTTTGGCCGAGATGAAGCGGACGATGTCCTGCGACAGCCCCTTGGGCGCGAACTCCTGTTCGACGTCGGTGACGAAGCCGTGCTTGTACTTTTCCAGGCTCTCGACGTGTTCGACGGTCTGTTTGACGGCGGCCATACGCTTACCTCCTCACGCCGCCGGCGCGCGGTGACGCGCGGCGTGACGGGACTGAATCTCTTCCCAGGCGGCTGCGAAGGCCGCCCAATCTTCTGGCGTGGTGGCCCAGCCGCCCGAGACCCGGATGGCGCAGGCGGCCAGGTCGCCCTGACCCATGGCGCTCAGCACGTGACTGGCCTTCACCTTGCCCGACGAGCAGGCCGAGCCGGCGCTGACCATGATCCCGGCCAGATCGAGTTGCATCACCTGCAGCTCCGCCCCCCAGCCGGGGAGCGCCACGCACAGGGTGTTGGGCAGGCGCAGCGCACCCTCGCCCATCACCACGGCGCCGGTGGCCGTCAGGCGCGCGATCGCGGCATCCCGAGGGGCCGGATCGATGTCACGGTCCTTCAATGCGGCCAGGGCCGCGGCGCCGAAGCCGGCGATCCCCGCAACGTTCTCGGTGCCCGCGCGGCGTCCCCGCTCCTGCCCGCCGCCGTGCTGACGGCGCACGAGCGTGGCGCGCGGACCGAATGTCAGGGCGCCGACGCCCTGCGGCCCGCCCAGCTTGTGAGCCGAGGCCGTCAGGGTGTCCGCGCCCAGGGCGCGGCTGTCGGTCGGGATCTTGCCGGCGCTCTGGACAGCGTCGACGTGCAGCCAGCCGTCAGCGGCCCGGACGATCTCGGAGGCCTCGCGCACTGGCTGGATCACGCCGGTCTCGTTGTTGGCGTGCATGAGCGCCACGAAGGGACGGCCGTCTGCCGCGTCCCAGCGGGAGAGGCGCTCGGCGAGCCAGCCGAGGTCCGCCACGCCGTGTGCGTTCACCGGCAGCAGTTCGACCGCAGCGCCGCTGGCCTTGGCGTTCTCAAGCACGCTGTCGTGTTCGATCGCGCTGACGATCAGGCGCCTCGATCCTGTCGCCACGGCGCTCTCGATGGCCAGGGCGTTGGCCTCGGTGCCTCCGGAGGTGAAGACGACCGTCGAGGCCGGGCCGCCGATCAGGGCGGCGACGGCGTTGCGAGCATCCTCGACCATGGCCCGGGCGGCGCGGCCGGCGGCGTGCACCGAGGAAGGATTGCCGGGCGCAGCGAAGGCGCGGTTCATCGCCTCGATCGCCTCCGGGCGCATCGGGGCGCTGGCGTTGTAGTCCAGGTAGACGCGGCTCATGCCGCCTCCTGCGGCGCGAAGCGGCCGTCCACGAGGTCGGCCAGCGTCACCGAGGCGAGATAGGTGTGCAAGTGGCGACCCATCTCTTCCCACAGATCGTGGGTGATGCAGCGTTCGCCCTTCAGCATGCAGCCCTTGCCCTGGGCGCCGCAGCGGGTCGCGCGCAGAGGCTCGTCGACCGCCAGGACAATGTCGGCGATGTTGGTGTCGTGCGCTTCCTTGGCGAGGCGATAGCCGCCGCCAGGACCACGCAGGCTCTTGACCAGGCCACGCCGGCGCAGCCGCGCGAAAAGCTGTTCGAGATAGGAGAGCGAGATCTGCTGGCGCGCGGCGATGTCGGCCAGGGTCACGGCGCGGTCGCCGGCCGACAGCGCGGCCTGGCGGCGCGCCAGATCGGCCATGGCCATAACCGCATAACGTCCCTTGGTCGAAAGGCGCATGTCGCTCCCAAGACTGCTCTCAACAAGCCCGATGCTTTTTTTCGAGCATTCGGCGGGTCCCATATGTTACAGGCCCCGGCTTGCACGGGGCGCGTCGCCGGAACCGGCCGACGGTCGCGACTTAGGAAGACCGAGCGCGTTAGTCAAGTATTCGGGCGGACGCGCCTGACGAGAGGAATGGCATGCCAGAAGTGGTTCTGACCGGCGCGGCCGGGCGGATCGAGGGTCGCTACACCCAGGGCAAGAGCCCGACGGCGCCGATCGCGCTGATCCTGCACCCGCACCCCAAGGCCGGCGGGCAGATGAACCACCCGGTGGCGGTGCAGCTCTTCCACCTGTTCATGAAGCGCGGCTTCTCGACCCTGCGCTTCAACTTCCGTGGCGTCGGCCGCAGCCAGGGCGAGTTCGACTCAGGCATCGGCGAACTGGCCGACGCGGCCACCGCGCTCGACTGGCTGCAGTCGACCAACCCGGCCGCCTCGCAATGCTGGGTCGCCGGCTATTCGTTCGGCGCGTGGATCGGCATGCAGCTGCTGATGCGCCGCCCGGAGACGGATGGCTTCATCAGCGTCTCGCCGCCGACCAACATGTACGACTTCAGCTTCCTGGCGCCCTGCCCGGCCTCGGGCCTGATCCTGCACGGCGCAGCTGACACCGTGGTGCCGCCGATCGAGGTCGACCGCGTGGTCTCCAAGCTGCGCACCCAGAAGGGCATCGTCATCGACCACGAGGTCGTCGACGGCGCGACCCACTTCTGGGCCGAGAACCTGCCCGATGTCGAAAAGCGCGTCGGGGCATATCTGGATAAGCGGATCGAAGCCGATCCGATCTGAGATCAAAGGCCGAGGCGAACGCCTCGGCCTTTTTCTTTCACGCCCTACCGCCCCTTCAAGTAATCCAGCGCCAGCAGCGCCTGCGCGCGCACGCCGGTCTCCATCGCGCTTTCGTCGATGTCGAAGAACGGCGAGTGGTTGCCGCCCTTCGGATTGCCGATGCCCAGGTGGTAGAAGAAGCCCGGGATCTCCTTCTGGAAATAGGAGAAATCCTCGGCGCCCATGATGTAGTCGATGTCGTCGGCGACGTGACCCTGGGTGGCGCGCGCCAGGGTCGGCTTCATCTGGGCCGACAGGGCGCGGTTGTTGTCGGTAACCGGATTGGGCTGGCCCCAGTTGATCTTGCCCGTGGCGCCGTAGCGCTCGGTGATCGAGGCCACCGCCTTGTCGGCCCGCGCCATGACGTCGGTGCGCATGCCTGGATCGAAGGTCCGCAACGTCCCGGTCATGGTCATGTCCTCGGGAATGATGTTGTAGCGCAGGCCGCCGTGCAGGGTGGCGATGGTCAGCACGGTCGGCGTTTTGGAGACGTTGATCTGGCGCGAGGTGATCTGGTTGAACGCGGTGACGATGTCGGCGGTCAGCGACGACATGTCGATCCCCTGCCACGGCATCGAGCCGTGGGCCTGCTTGCCCTTGAGCTGGATCTCGAAGCGGTCCGAGGCGGCCATCATCGGGCCCGGACGCCATACGGTCATCCCGACCGGGCCCGGGAAGGCGTGCAGGCCGAAGATCGCGTCCACCTTGGGGTTCTTCAGCACGCCTTCCTTGACCATCAGCGGCGCGCCGCCTTCCTCGCCGACCGGCGGCCCTTCCTCGGCCGGCTGGAAGATGAAGACCACCGTGCCTTCGATCTGGTCTTTCATGCCGGCCAGCACCTCGGCCGTTCCCATCAGGATGGCGACGTGGCTGTCATGGCCGCAGGCGTGCATCACCGGCACGGTCTGGCCGTTGTACTGGGCCGTGACCTTGGACGCGAACGGCAGGCCGGTCTGTTCCGCCACCGGAAGGGCGTCCATATCGGCGCGCAAGGCTACGACCTTGCCGGGCTTGGCGCCCTTCAGGATACCCACCACGCCGGTCTTGCCGACGCCGGTGCGAACCTCGAAGCCTAGCTTGCGCAGGTGATCGGCGACGATCTTGGCGGTCCGCACCTCGTTGTTGGACAGCTCGGGATGCTCGTGGAAATCGCGGCGCCAGGCGACGACCTTCGGCTGCAGTTCCTTGGCCTTGGCGAAGACGGCGGCGTCGTACGGCTTGGCCGCAGCCGGCGCCTCCTGAGCGACCGCTCCGCCCGTCATCGCAAATGCGGCGGCCACGCCCGCCAGCCAAACCCGCTTCGACATGAATGCTCCTTAGGCCGTTGGTCGGGCGACACGCCCGCCGGTCATGGGCGCCGGAACGCCCGTCGTCTTGGGAAATGAGATCGGCAGCCCGCGCAGCGTGCGCGCCGCCAGATAGGCGAAGGCCTCCGCCTCGATGGAATCGCCGCGCCAGCCGTGCTCCTCGGCAGTGGTCACCGGGGCGCTCAGCCGCTCAGTGAAGGCCGCCATCAAGGTGGGGTTATGCCGCCCGCCGCCGCAGACCACGACCTCGCTGGGCGAGCCGCCCATGATTTCGCAACCCTGCTTCACGGCCTCCGCGGTGAAGGCCACCAGCGTCGCGGCGGCGTCCTCAAGCCGCAGCGGCTCCAGCGGCTCCAGCGGGAAGTCGTAGCGATCCAGCGACTTGGGCGGCGGCGCCTGGAAATAGGAATGGCCGAGCAGACCGCGCAGCACCCCCTCGTCCACCTGGCCGACGCTGGCGTATTTGCCGCCCTCGTCGAAGCGCCCGGCGCCGCGCGACTGCATCAAGAGGTCGATCATGCCGTTGCCGGGCCCGGTGTCGAAGGCGGCGATCTCGTCGCCGCCGGCCCAGAAGGTGATGTTGGCCACGCCGCCGACGTTCAGCACGCCCAGGGGCGCGGAAAGGCCCGCAGTCTTGGCCCGCGCCAGGTGATAGATCGGGGCCAGCGGCGCGCCCTCCCCTCCGGCGGCCACGTCGGCGGTGCGAAAGTCATAGGCGACCGGCACGCCGGTCGCGTCGGCCAGCCACTGGGCGTCGCCCAGTTGCACGGTCCGCCCCACGCGCCCGTCCTGCGGCCGCTCGTGCAACACGGTCTGGCCGTGCATGCCGATGAGGTCGATGTCGGACCACGCAAGGCCGTTGGCGGCCAGGAATTCGCTGGCGGCCTCGAAATGCTCCCTGGCCACCGCCGCAGCGGCGTCGGCGAACACTTCGGGTTCTGGCGCTCCGCGCGGCCAGTCCATCGCCGCCTGGGTCGCCGCCAGCGCCAGGTCGCGCGTCGCCTCGGTCAGCTTGCGCTCCCCCGCCGGCCCGAAGGCCGAGATCGTCTCGCCGTCCGTGTCCAGGATCGCCATGTCACAGGCGTCGAGAGATGTGCCGGTCATGAAGCCCAGAACTCGCATGCCAGCTTGACTGCCACGCCGCGCGCGCCGTAGCTAGCGCCCATGATCGAACGCTGCTCCGCCAACCTGGCCCGTTATTACCGCCTGCCCTAGAGCAGGCGCGGCTTCGATCGTTTGCGCCACCCCTACCTGGTCGGCGCCCGCACCTCAAATGAACGACGGTCTCCGGCCTTTCGCCATAAGGAGCCTGTCAGATGTCCACCGAAGTGCTAGAGCGCGCTGCGCAACCTCCCGAGTCAAAGCCCATGTCCGCCGACCAGACCTTCAAGTCCGAGTTCCTGCGCACCATGCAGGAGCGCGGCTACATCCATCAGATCACTCACCCGGCCGAGCTCGACGAAGCCGCCGCCAACGGGACGATCACGGCCTACATCGGCTTCGACGCTACGGCCTCTTCGCTGCATGTCGGCCACATGATCCAGATCATGATGCTGCGCCGCCTGCAGCAGGCCGGCCACAAGCCCATCGTGCTGATGGGCGGGGGCACCACCAAGGTAGGCGATCCGACCGACAAGGACGGCCAGCGCCCCCTGCTCACCCACGAGCAGATCCAGGGCAACATCGCCACCATCAAGGGGACGTTCCAGCGCTTCCTGACCTTCGGCGACGGACCGAGCGACGCGATCATGGTCGACAACGACGCGTGGCTCTCGAAGTTCGGCTACGTCGAGTTCCTGCGGAACTACGGGGTGCACTTCACGGTCAACCGCATGCTGGCCTTCGACAGCGTCAAGGCGCGGCTTGAGCGCGAGCAGCCGATGACCTTCCTCGAGTTCAACTACATGCTCATGCAGTCGGTCGACTTCCTGGAGCTCGAGCGCCAGTACGGCTGCCTCCTGCAGATGGGGGGTTCCGACCAGTGGGGGAACATCGTCAACGGGGTGGAGCTGATCCGTCGTGTCGACCAGAAGCCCTCCTTCGGCCTGACCACGCCGCTGCTCTCGACCGCCTCCGGCCAGAAGATGGGCAAGACGGTGGGCGGAGCGGTCTGGCTCAACGCCGACATGCGCAGCCCGTACGACTACTGGCAGTTCTGGCGCAACACCGAGGACGCCGACGTCGGCCGCTTCATGCGCCTGTTCACCGATCTGCCGCTGGCCGAGATCGCCCGCTACGAGGCGATGCAGGGCGCGGAGATCAACGAGGCCAAGAAGGCTCTGGCGAACGAGGCGACCCGCATGCTGCACGGCCAGGAGGCCGCCCAAGCCGCCGCCGAGGCCGCGCGCGTGGCCTTCGAGGTCGGCTCGGTCTCCGGCGACATGCCGACGCACGAGGTCCCGGCGGCCGAGCTTGAGAGCGGTATCATGCTGGCCGCGCTCGCCCACGACGCCGGCCTGGCCGGCTCGCGCGGCGAAGCGCGCCGTCTGGCCCAAGGCGGGGGGCTGCGGGTCAACGATGTGGCCGAGGCCGACGCCGGCCGCAACATCACGCCCGCCGACCTGGTCGACGGCGTGGTCAAGCTGGCCGCCGGCAAGAAGAAGATCGTCCTGGTGAAGCCCGTCTAGGAGACGTCGCATGTCGAACGTGACCGAAGGAGCGCCCGCTCCCGACTTCGAACTGGCCGGCGCCGACGGCCCCGTCCGCCTCGCCGACTTCGCCGGCAAGCCGCTGGTCGTCTATTTCTATCCGAAGGACGACACCAGCGGCTGCACCAAGGAGGCCCAGGACTTCACAGCCCTGGCCGGCGACTTCGCCGGGGCCGGTGTCGCGCTGCTGGGCGTCTCCAAGGACAGCGTCGCCAGTCACGCGAAGTTTACAGCCAAATACGGTCTGGCCGTCCCCCTCGCCTCGGACCCCGAGGGCGCGATGATCGAGGCCTACGGCTCGTGGGTCGAGAAGAACATGTACGGCCGCAAGTACATGGGCATCGAGCGTTCGACCTTCCTGATCGACGCCGGCGGCAAGCTGGCGCGGATCTGGCGCAAGGTGAAGGTGCCCGGCCACGCCGCCGAGGTGCTGAAGGCCGCTCAAGCCCTTTAAGGTAAAGCTTTGCATCATGCGACCCGAGGCCGCAGCCTTGCGCCCTCGGTCGCCTTCCCGACGGAACCGCCGGCCGGCCGGTCTGTTGTAGATTTGTCGCGGCGCGCCTTTATCCCTCAAAGGCGGCCGTCGATCCCGTCGCCGGCCTAGCTGCGCCATTCAGGTGCTGTTAACCACGAAGGCGGATACTCGAACGCTGTCCGGCACGCCTGCATTGCAGCGCGAAGGCCCTTGCGCGCGCCGGAAATCTCATTGCATATCGCGGCGTCCCCCAGTTGTCCGTAACCGATACGGTGAGCATGACACGCTTTGCGCGCCTTCGCCGATCGTTTGTAGAGCTGTTCCCCGAGCGACACCTCTACATCCGCTCCGGCGGCGAAATGCGGTCCTTCGTCCTGACAACCGGCCGCCAGATGGCGATCGCCGGCGGGGTCGCCATCGGCGCCCTGTGGATGGGAGTCTCGACCGCCTCGATGATGGTCGGGGCGATGGCCGTCTCCAGCCACGACCAGGAACTGGCCCGCATGCAGGCCAAGTCCGAGCGCCTGGTCGCCGACCGCGAGGCGCGGCTGAACAGCGCCATGGTCCAGCTGAACCAGGCCGAGGGCGGCATCGGCGAGCTGGCCACGTCCGTCGAACGCCGCCATGCCGCGCTCGCCATGCTGCTGACCGAGGTTCGCGGTCAGCCGGGCGCGCAGGCCGCCCTCGCCCCGGCGATCGCCAAGGCCACCAGCGCGTCCGAGGATGTCAGCCCGCTGCGCAGCATCGAGCTGGTTCGCGCCGGCCAGGAACGCCTGATCGACGCGGCCGACGACTTCGCCCGCACGCGCGCCGACCGGCTGCGCCTGGCCTTCCGTCTCGCCGGCCTCACCCCCTCCTCGTTCGTGCCCAAGGGCGGATCGCTCGGCGGACCGCTGATCGAGGCCAAGGATCCCAGCGCCCTGGCCGCGGTGCTGGACGTGGATGAAGACTTCGCCCAACGCATTCAGCACGCGGCGACCAATCTCTCCGAAGCCGGCGCCCTGGTGGATGCGGCGACCAAGCTGCCCTTCGCGCGGCCGACCACGGCGACCCCGCAGACCAGCAGCTACGGCGTGCGCTTCGATCCGTTCACCCGCCGGCCGGCGTTCCATTCGGGGCTCGACTTTGCAGGCGCGACCAGCTCGCCGATCTATGCGACCGCGCCGGGCGTGGTCTCGTTCACCGGCGTGCGCTCGGGCTACGGCAACACCATCGAGATCGACCACGGCCGCGGCTTCAAGACCCGCTACGCCCATCTTCAAGCCATCGGCGTGCGCCCCGGACAGCGTGTGACCGTCGGCAGCCGCATTGGCGGCATGGGCTCCACCGGCCGCTCCACCGGCCCGCACCTCCATTACGAAGTCTGGGTCAACGGTCGTGCCCAGAACCCTTCGCGTTTTCTGAAGGCTGGCGATTATGTTCTCCAAGGCGGCTAAGACGGACAAGGCTCCGGAGCTCTCCACCACGGTCGGCGACGCCGCGCGCAAGGCGCCCAAGGCCGCTTCGCTGATCAGCCAGGACCTGACGGTCGAGGGAGCCATCGTCGGCGAGGGCGAACTGCACCTGGACGGCGTCATCCGCGGCGACGTGCGCGTCGGCCGCCTGACCTTGGGCGACACCGGCCATGTCGAGGGCGCGATCCAGGCCGAGACCGTCGACGTCCGCGGCCGGGTGATCGGCTCGATCACCGCCAAGCAGGTGCGCCTCTACGGCACCGCCTATGTCGACGGCGACATCACCCACGAGCAGCTCTCGGTCGAGACCGGAGCCTTCTTCCAGGGCCGCAGCCTGAAGTTCCAGCGCCCGGCCCCGGTAGCGCTCGCCGCGCCGGAGCCCGAGGCCCAAAGCGCCTAGGCCGCGTCCTCGTACGCCCCGTTCCGCAGCACCGGCGCGCAATGGCTGACATCGAACTCGGCCGCGATCTCCACGTCCAGTTCGTGCCCGCGTCCGCTCAGCTCCAGGCCTGAGCGGCAGTTCAGCAGCGTCGCCTTCAGGTGCGACCTCGCCGCGCGGAACGCATCGCGCGCCACCACCGCCTCGGTCTCGCCGTCGAAGCCCAGCGCCTCGATCACCGCCCCGGCCCCGATCAGATCCTCGATCGCCGGGCGCAGCGAGCCGTCGGCCCACCGCTCGCCCGCCGGGATCACCGCGATGTCCCGGCCCTGCGCCAGGTTCAGCGCCTTTGCCGCGACAGCACCGGCGTTGCGCAGGCACCCGGCCAGCACCGTCGCCTCCCCGCAGGCCAGCGTCAGCCGCGAGCCGTTCGGCGACGGCAGCAGCAGCCTCTCCCCCGGATTGAGCTTCATCAGGCTGGCGGGCGAAAGGCTGAGTTGGCCCCCGGCCCGGCGGCTCGCCGCCAAGCGCACGCCCAGCCGCGCGGCCTCCTCGCGCGCCGCATCGTCATCGCCCCAGGGGAACGGATGGATCCGCGCCTTGCGGTGCACCGCCACGTCCACCGCCGTCGAGAACGACAGCACGTCGACAATCACGATCACCGCCGCGTGCTCGCGCAGCAGTTCGACGCCGCTCAGCCCCCACTCGCAATGGACCTTCTGCATCGCGCGCCTCCTTACGAGGATCGAACGCCGATCCGGGACGGAATGCAAACTTGGCTGGAGCCGTCTCCCTCCCTTTCATGGGAGGCGGAAACGGAACGGCCTAAGCCCCGGCCCCGTCGCGGGTGTTGCCGACGCGCTGGGCCAGCGAGGCGCCCATGAACTCGTCGAGGTCGCCGTCCAGCACCCCCTGGGTGTCGGAGGTTTCGACGTTGGTCCGCAGGTCCTTCACCATCTGGTACGGCTGCAGGACATACGATCGGATCTGGTGGCCCCAGCCGATGTCGGTCTTCTGCTCGTTCAGGGCGGCGGCCTCGGCCTCGCGCTTCTGCAGCTCGAGTTCATAAAGCCGCGCGCGCAGCATCTTCCAGGCCTCGTCGCGGTTCTGGTGCTGCGAGCGGCCCATCTGGCAGGCCACCACCACGCCGGTCGGAATGTGCGTCAGGCGCACGGCCGAGTCGGTCTTGTTGATGTGCTGGCCGCCGGCGCCCGAGGCGCGGTAGGTGTCGGTGCGCACGTCGGCCGGATTGATCTCGATCTCGATGGTGTCGTCCACCACCGGATAGACCCAGACCGAGGCGAAGCTGGTGTGCCGCTTGGCCGCCGCGTCAAACGGCGAGATGCGCACCAGCCGGTGCACGCCCGCCTCGGTCTTCAGCCAGCCATAGGCGTTCGGCCCCTTGATCTGCAGGGTGACCGACTTGATGCCCGCCTGTTCGCCGGACGTCTCTTCGAGGAAGTCGACGCTCATGCCGTGGGCGCTGGCCCACCGGGTGTACATGCGCATCAGCATTCCGGCCCAGTCGTTGGACTCGGTGCCGCCGGCGCCGGAATTGATTTCGACAAACGCGTCGTTGCCGTCCGCCTCGCCGGACAGCAGGGCTTCCAGCTCCGCCCGCGCGGCGCGTTCCTTGATCGCCTTCAGCTGGGCGCGGGCCTCGTCGAGGCTGGCTTCGTCGCCCTCCTCGTCGGCCATCTCGGCATAGCCGACGGCGTCGGCCAGATCGCGCTCCAGCGACTGCACGGCCTCGACCGAGGCGGCCAGCTTTGAGCGTTCGCGGGTGATCGCCTGGGCGGCGGCCGCGTCGTCCCAAAGGGTGGGATCTTCGACGCGGGCGTTCAGCTCATCGAGCTTTCTTAGGGCCGGTTCCCAGTCAAAGTCGCCTCCTGAGCAGTTCGATCGACTGCTCGATGTCGGCCTTGGAGGCCTCGACATCCGCTCTCATGGGAATCTCCGAACCGGAAACACTCCGGGGTCGCGGCAGATAGCGCGCCGGAGCCGCGAAAACAATGATCCCGCGAAAACAATGACGCGGTCAAACCGCCGCGATCCACGCCCCGATCCGCGTGATCGCGTCACGCCCCGCCCCGATCGCCCCGGCGAACAGCACGAAGCCGTGGATCGTTCCTTCCGCGCAGACGTGCTCGCAGGGAACACCCGCCTCGGCCAGCCGCTGCGCATAGGCCCGGCCTTCGTCGGCCAGCGGATCCAACGCGGCGGTGATCACCAGCGCCGGCGGCTGGCGCGCCATAACGCCCGTCTCCGCCAGCAGCGGCGAGGCCGGCGCATGTTCGCGGTCCTCTTCCGGGGCGAAATACTCGGTCTCGGCTCGCAGGATGTCGAACTCGCGCAGGAAATACCGCCCGTCCCCCAGCTCGCGGCGCGAAGCGAAGTCGGCATGGGCGCTGGCCGAGGTGACCGGATAGACCAGCACTTGCCCCGCCAGAGGAATGTCGGTGGTCTGGCATATGCCCGCCGCCAGGTGCCCGCCGGCGCTGTCGCCGGCCACCACGATCCGTCGTGGGTCCGCACCCAGCGCCTGCGCATGCGCCGCCGCCCACGCGAGCGCCGCCCGGCAGTCCTCCAGGGCGACCGGATGCCTATGCTCGGGCGCACGGCGGTAGTCGACGTCGACCACGACGCAGCCGCCGGCCGCGCAGTAGGCCCGCGCCACCGGGGCGTAGCTGTCGACATCGCCGATCGCCCAGCCGCCGCCATGAATGTGCAGCACCAGCGGCGCGTCCCGCTCCCCGCCGACCGGCCGATAGATTTTCAGCGGCACCGCGCCGTTCGGTCCGGGGATCGCCCGATCCTCCACCGATCCGACCTCGACCGGCGGCGGGCCGAAGGCGGCGACCGCCGCGGCCAAGCCCGCGCGCCGCTCCGCCAGCGTCGGCTCCCCCGCGGCCGGACCGCCGCCGAACCCGGCCAGGAAGGCGGCTGTGTCGGGGTCGACGTACCTTTCCTGCCCCATGCTCAGTACCGCAGGCCGAGCGTGAAGCGCACGGTGCGCGGCGCGCCGTAGTAGGCCAGCTGATAGCCCAGCGAGTCCGACAGGTCGAAGGCGTGCTCGACATAGCGCTCGTCGGTGAGGTTCTTGCCCCCCAGCTCGGCGTAATAGCGGCCCTGCGCCTCCTCCCAGCGGGCATAGGCGTCGAGGAGCGTGTAGCCCTTCTGCGCCACCACTTCGCTGGACGAGACGGTCGGATAGGTCTTGGAGCGATAGGACGCGTCGGCGCCGAGCGTGAGGGTTCCGTAGTCGCCCAGATCGAAGGCGTAGCTGCCGCCCAGCCGCCCCGACCACTCCGGCGCGTTGACCAGCTTGCGCTTGTCGCTGATGTCGACGCCGCCGGGGCCGATGTACTCGTCGTACTGACCGTCCAGATAGCCGAGCGAGGCGTTGATCGTCAGCGGCTCGACCGGCCGCGCGGTCAGTTCGACCTCGATCCCGCGGATCGTCGCCGCCCCGGCGTTGGTGAACAGCGCCTGGAAGCCGCCCGTGGCGTTGGCGGTGAAGCTGGACAGCTGCAGGTCGGTATAGTCGTTCCAGAACGCGGCGACGTTGGCGACCAGCCGCCGGTCGAACAGCGTCGACTTCAGCCCCACCTCGTAGGACCAGGCGGTTTCAGGATCATAGGGCGCGGCCGCCGCCGCGCTGGCCGCCCGCCCGTCGAAACCGCCCGACTTGAAGCCGCGACTGGCGCTGACATAGGCCAGCACATCGTCGCTGATCTTGTAGTCCAGGCCGAACTTCGGCGAGAGCGAGGACCAGTCGCCAGAGGTGTCGATGCTGGCCAGCCGGACACCTACCGCCCCGCGCTGCGGCACGCTGGTCGCGCCGGGGATCAGGTCCTGGGTGCGGCGGAAACTCTTTTCCTCATAGGTGTAGCGAAGGCCCGCGGTCAGCCCCAGCCTATCAGTCAGCTTGTAGGTCCCCTGGCCGTAGGCCGCCCAGCTCTTGTTGTGCTGGACATTCAGCTCGGCCGTCACCAGCGAGATCGCTGGCCCGAACAACCCCGAAAACGTCGTGTCCTTCTCGTCGAAATAGAACAGGCCGCCGACCAGGTTCAGCCGCTCGCCGGCGTAGGCGGCCTGGAATTCCTGGCTGAACTGGCTCTGTTCCTCGTCGTCATAGACCCCGAAGAACGGCAGCGGGGTGGCGTCCAGGTCCAGGTGCGCGTCGTAGTCCATGGTCCGATAGGCGGTGATCGACTTCAGCGTCACCTTGTCGGAGACGTTCCAGTCGGCGCTGAGCGAGACGCCGCGGGTGTCCAGGTCGTTGCGGTCGTTGAAGTCGGCGTCGACCTTGAACGGATCGCTGGTGGTCGCCGGAAAGGCGCCGAACACCGAAGTCGCCCGGGCGGGCGTGCGCGAGGTGCGCGGCCGGTCGCGCGAGGCGTCGAGGTTCAGCCGCATCACGAAATCCGCGCTTGGCCGGTATTCGAAGGCCAGGCGGCCGGCGACCTGGTCCTTGTCGCCGTCGCTCAGGCCATTGAGATAGGCGTTCTCGGAATAGCCCTCGCGCCGAGAGAGCGAGACCGCCGCCTTGGCCAGCAGCGTGTCGCCGATCAGCGCTCCGCCGATCGCGCCTCGGAACTCCACCAGGTCGTAGTCGCCGACCGAAGCCTCCGCCCGCGCCGTCAGCTCCGGCTTTAGGGGGCTGGAGACGAACTTCACGGCTCCGCCGATGGTGTTGCGGCCATAGAGCGTGCCCTGCGGCCCGCGCAGCACCTCGATACGGTCGACGTCGTAGACCGACAGGAACGCCCCTTGGGCCCGGCCCAGATAGACGTCGTCGACATAGACCCCGACGCCGGGGTCGGCAAAGGCCAGGCTGTCGACCTGGCCGACCCCGCGGATATAGACCACAGCGTTGGACGCATCGCCCACATGCAGGGTCAGGTTGGGGACCGCGCTCTGGAGATCGCCGATGTCGCTGGCCTGCATGGCGTCCAGGGCATCGCCGCCGACCGCCGTGACCGCTACCGGTACGTCCTGCAACCGCTCGCTACGCCGCCGGGCGGTGACCACGACTTCCTCGACTCCGACGATGCTCTCCCCATCGGCCGGGGCGCGCGTTTCCTGCGCCAGTACGGGTGCGGCCAGCGCCGCGGCCAGGACCAGGCCGCTACCGGTCCGAAGAAGCGCCCGCGCGCCGCGCGCCGTGGAATGTTGAGACATCGTGATCCTCCCCCGCGCCGCCCTTCACTTCCGGGCGGTCTTGACGCCGGCAAGGGATCACGGCCGCCGGACCGGAAAAATCGAAGAGTTTCGCGATGAAATACACGCAGATCCTGCGGGTACTTTCTGGGTGGCGGGGACTGCGGGTCCGAGCAAGCCTGATCGTCAACGAGCCGGTCCGCTTTCGTCCCTTTCTACGTCGGCGTATCTGCAAAGGGGTAGGCGAGGACCTGATGTTCGTCTTCATAGACGATATACCCCGGCCGAGTTGTGCGGAGGATCTCCACAAATATCCCACGCTCCCCTAGCAACGCCTGTAGAGCTCGCATCCGAGAGACGTGGGCGACGGCGCTCTCTTTGAACCAGCTAAGCGCTTGCGCCTTAGCATTTGGTCGCGAGGACAAACTCGCTCGCGTCGGTTCAGCCATGTTCTTGGAGAACCAGTGATGGATTTCGCCGAACGCCACGACTTCGGCCAGGCTCAGATCTCCGCGGTCCTCGAGGTCGTACGAGGCGTAGAATAGGCCCTGGCGTCGCCCTGATTGGTCGTCGCACTTAGTCGTAACGAACCGAATGTACATCAAGGGGCCGCCGCCCCCCGCCCCTCTATCGCGCGCTTCACGATCTCCAGGGTCCGCTCCAGGTGGCCGCGGATCAGCTCTTCCAGCTTCGGGGTCGGCACGACCAGCGAGGCGCGGCCGTCCTCCTCGCCGCGGGTCTTGACCAGGTAACCGTCGTCCACCGCCCGCTTGATGCGTTGCTCGCGGGTGCGGTTCGAGCCGCTCTTCATGGCGTGGCAGGCCTGGCTCATGGTCATCGGGCGCTCGCGCCAGTGAGCGATGGTGGCCAGGATCAGCAGGTACCAGAATTCCTGGGTGAAGTAGTTCGGACGGCCATCGAAGGTCGCGTCCCAATCGCGGGCGTAGGCCTCCATCGCCATGGCCCAAGCGATGAGTTCTTCCCGGCCCGTATCCACCATGACGCCATTGTCCTGGAGTCGGCGGCGGAAATCCAGCCGCGGGCCTGATCTGGCCGGGATCAGTAGAGCCCGGTCATATCGTCCTTCTTCTTTTCCGGCGCGGCGGCCGGCGCAGGCGTGGTCAGCTTCCCGTCGGGCCAGACCTGATTGTAGGGCTGCGGGCCGGACAGGCCGCTGTCGACCGGGGCCAGGACAACCTTCGGCTCGGTGCCCGGCCGGAAGGCCTCGCGGATGCCGCGCACGGTGGCGAACTTGGCGTTGGTCGGGGCCTTGAACTCGGTCTTGGGCAGGCCCTTGGTCGCGGTCTGCATGAACTCGATGAAGATCGGCACGGCCGCGGTGGTGCCGGTCTCACCGTTGCCCAGGCTGCGGTTGTCGTCGAAGCCGACGAACACCCCCGCGACGATCTGCGGGGTGAAGCCCACGAACCAGGCGCTGCGGTACTCGTTGGTCGTCCCCGTCTTGCCACCCACCGGACGGTCGAGCACCAGCGCCGAGGTGGCTGTGCCGCGCTGGACCACGCCCTGAAGCATGGAGGTGATCTGGTAGGCGGTGATCGGGTCCATCACCTGCTCGCCGCCAGGGGCGATGCGCGGGCTCTCGTCGCCGTTGAAACCGGCGTCGCAGCGTGGGCAGTCGCGCTTGTCGGCGCGGAAGATCGTCTCTCCGTTGCGGTCCTGGACCAGTTCGATCAGGTGCGGGTCGATGCGGCGGCCGCCGTTGACGAAGGTCGCATAGGCGGCGGTCAGCTTGAACGGGGTGGTCTCGCCGGCGCCCAGGGCCATGGCCAGCACCTTGTCCATCTTTTTGACCACGCCCATCTTCACGGCCAGGTCGCTGATGCGCTTCATGCCCACGCCCTGGGCCAGGCGCACGGTCATGGCGTTGCGCGACAGCTCCAGCCCGCGGCGCAGGGTCAGGGCGCCGTAATAGCGCTTGTTGTAGTTCTCGGGCGTCCAGTTCTGGCCTGCCGCGCCCTTCAGCGTGATCGCCGAGTCCATCACCACGCTCGAAGGCGTGTAGCCGCTCTCCAGGGCTGCGGCGTAGACGATCGGCTTGAAGGCCGAACCGGGCTGGCGCATCGCCTGGGTCGCCCGGTTGAAGTTCGACAGCGAGAACGAATAGCCGCCGACCATGGCCAGCACCCGGCCGGAATAGGGCTCCATGGCCACCAGGGCGCCGTTGACCTGCGGGATCTGACGCAGCCGGAAGCCGCCGCCCTCGGCCGGTTCGACGAAGACCAGGTCGCCGGCCTTCAGCCCCCTGCCCGCCCGCGCCCAGGCCACGTCCTGGCCTACGATCGATCCTGCGCCGCCGTCGCCGGCCACACGCACCCGGACGTTGCCGCCCGAGACGTCGGTGATCAGCGCCGCGCGCCATGCGCGCCGCTCCGACGGCGGACTCTTTTGCTTGGCGACCTGTTCCCAACCCTCGGCGGCGTCGACGTGGCCCCAGGCCCCGCGCCAGCCGTGGCGGCGGTCGTACTGCTCCAGGCCGTTCATCAGCGCCACCCGCGCCGCTGTCTGCAGCTCAGGATCGAGCGTGGTGCGCATGTAGTAGCCGCCTTCGTTCAGGCGCTGCCCCATGGTCGCCAGGCCGCGGCGGCGCACCTCCTCGACGAAGAAGTCGGCGTCGCGGTACTTGGCGCGGGTCGGCGCCTTCTGGACCTTCAGGTCCTCGCGCTTGGCCGCCTCGGCCTCGGCGCGGCTGACCCAGCCCAGGTCGGCCATCTGGTCGATCACCCAGTTGCGGCGAGCCATGGCCTGCGCTTTGCGGCGCAGGGGGTGATAGTTGTCCGGGCCCTTCGGGAGCGCGGCCAGATAGGCGCTCTCGGCCAGGGTCAGATCGGTGATCGACTTGCCGAAGTAGTTGTACGCCGCCGCCCCGACGCCATAGGAGCGGTAGCCGAGCCAGATCTCGTTCAGATAGAGCTCGAGGATCTGCTCCTTGTTGAGGGTCTGCTCCAGGCGCCCGGCCAGGATCGCTTCCTTCAGCTTGCGCCCGACGGTCGCGTCGCTCGTCAGCAGGACGTTCTTGGCCACCTGTTGGGTGATGGTCGAACCGCCTTCTAGGCGGCGTCCGTTCACCGCGTTCATGACGTTCTTCATCATGGCCCGGGTCAGGCCCAGGGCGTCGACGCCTCCGTGGCTGAAGAAATTACGGTCTTCAGCCGCCAGAAAAGCCTGGGCCAGGTGCGGCGGAATGCTGTCGTACGGCACGTATATGCGACGCTCGCGCGAAAACTCGCCGATAAGCGTCCCGTCCAGCGCATAGGCGCGGGTCGCCGTCGGCGGGCGATAGTCGGCCAGGTCGCTGGCGTCCGGCATGTCGTGGAACAGCCACGCCGCATAGATGGCGATGGCGAATCCGGCCAGCGCGATGGCGCTCAGCACCGTCACGCCAGCGATCGCGATCCATCTTTCCGGGGGCTTCAAAGCAGACCGACCTCCGCGGGGCCATCGCCCCCCGCTGCGGCTGGTCTAGCGTGCATCGCGCCGGGCGCCAACGGCCGTGCGTGACGCAGTCCTCAGTTGGAGGCCAGCTTCGTCGGCTGGCCGAAATAGTCGTCGATGGCCTCGGCCACCGAGCCCATCAGCCGCGTGCGGCGGCCGGGGTCTCGCAGCGCCGCCTCATCGGCTGCGTTGGTCAGGAAGCCCATTTCCAGCAGGACGGCCGGAACGTCGGGGGCCAGCAGCACGGCCAGGCCCGCCTCCCGATGGCTGCGGCGCAGCAGCGGCTGGTGGTCGCTCACCCGGTTCAGCAGCACCTCGGCGAAGGTCGCCGAGCGGTTGCGGGTCATGCGCTGGGTCAGGTCGAGCAGGATGGTCGAGACGCCATGGTCGCCATGGCTGCCCGCCTGCATGAACCAGTCGTCCTTGCTGACGAACTTGGCCGACCGGCCGGTCGCCCGGTCCGCAAGGGTATAGACGCTGGCGCCCCGCAGAGTCGGATCGGTGCCCGAATCGGCGTGCAGCGAGATGAACAGGTCCGCGTCGGCGCGGCGCGCGATCTGCACCCGCACCGCGTGGTCGACATAGACGTCGGCGTCGCGGGTCATGACCACCTTGTAGCGGCCGGTCTTTTCGAGCTGGTTCTTCAGCGACCGCGCCGCGGCCAGCGTCACATCCTTCTCGTTGCCCTCGGCGCCCTTGGTGCCCGGATCCTTGCCGCCGTGACCGGCGTCGATCACCACGACCTTCTTCAGCGGCAGCGCCGCCTTCACAGGTTTGGCCGGGGCGGAGATGAAGCGTGCGCCGCCCTCGGCGACCCTGACCTTGGCCGGGTCGCGCGCGGCGATGTCGATCACATAGCGATAGTTCGGAACCCCGTCCGCCGGCGGCAGCAGGAAGCGGCGCTTGATCACCGCATCGCCGGCCAGATCCACGCGCAGCCGTGCGCCGCCAGGCCCGTCGTCGACCACCCAGGCCTTGACCAGGCCAAGGCCCGCGCCCTGCAGTTCGCTGTCCACCGACACGCCCGGCAGGTTCATGACCACGCGGCGGTCGTCCTGGCCGTCGGCGGCGATCCTGCCGGTTGCGGCCTTGTCGAGGTCGATGACGATGCGGGTCTCGGTGCGATCGCCGCCCAGGCGGACCTTCAGCACGTCCGCGCCGGTTCCGGCGGCCTGTGCGCCCAGGGCGATCGCCAGGCAGCCGACGACCGCACCGGCAGCCGCCAGCATGGTCCGCCCACTGATCCTGAACACGCCGCCCATACGCGCAGCCCCGTTACACTTTTTGCACAATCCTACCCATATAGCCTGTGTCGGCGTGCACAAACGGTTAACCCCGCCTTCACGCTCGCGGCGCTGCGGCTTTCCTTTTTGCCGCCAGTGTTGCAATGTCCGGCCGCGCTGGAACCGCGCCCTGCGTCGCAGGGTAGCCCTCCGCGCGACCATAAGCCTGCGTCGGCTCCGCCCCCATGGGCGACCACGCGCCATCCGATCCGCGCTTTTCGTAAAGCGCGCCTGGGAACACACCAATGGGCAGCGCCGCTCGAGCCCTTTTCCGGCCTACCGCCCGCCTTGCCGCTCTCGGCAATGCGACGGACGGTGGCGCGCGCGCCCTCCTGACAGACTGGCGGCGCCCGAACCTTGCGTTCGTGGCGCGCCTCGGAGACGTACTTGATGTCCAAGAAGATGTTGATCGACGCCGCACACGCCGAAGAGACGCGTGTCGTGGTGGTCGACGGACCGCGTGTTGAAGAATTCGATTTCGAAAGCCAAAACAGGAAGCAGCTCAGAGGGAATATCTATCTCGCCAAGGTGACGCGCGTTGAGCCGTCGCTGCAGGCGGCCTTCATCGAGTACGGCGGCAATCGCCACGGCTTCCTGGCCTTCAACGAAATCCACCCCGACTATTACCAGATCCCGGTCGCCGACCGCGAAGCGCTGATGCGCGAAGAGGCCGACGAGGAGGACGATATCGCCGAGGCGCGTTCGCGCGGCGAGGACGACGACGAGGAAAGCCTCGGCGGCGACGACGAAGACGACGTCATGGAAGAAGAGGTCGCCCGGCGTCGCCGGCGGCTGATGCGTCGCTACAAGATCCAGGAAGTGATCCGCCGCCGGCAGATCATGCTGGTCCAGGTCGTCAAGGAAGAGCGCGGCAACAAGGGCGCGGCGCTCACCACCTACCTGTCGCTGGCCGGCCGGTACGGCGTCCTGATGCCCAACACCGCCCGCGGCGGCGGCATCAGCCGCAAGATCACCGCGGCGACCGACCGCAAGCGCCTGAAGGGCGTGGTCCAGAGCCTGGACGTGCCGGAAGGCATGGGCCTGATCGTCCGCACGGCGGGCGCCAAGCGCACCAAGGCCGAGATCAAGCGCGACTACGAATATCTCCTGCGCCTGTGGGAGAACATCCGCGACACGACCCTGCACTCGGTGGCCCCGGCCCTCATCTATGAGGAAGAGGACCTGGTGAAGCGGACCATCCGCGATCTCTACGACAAGGACATCGACGAGGTCTGGGTCGAGGGCGAGGCCGGCTTCAAGGAAGCGCGCGACTTCATGCGCATGCTGATGCCGTCGCAGGCCAAGAAGGTGCAGCCGTACCGCGAGGCGACCCCGCTGTTCGTCAAGCACAGGGTCGAGGACCATCTTTCCCAGATCTATTCGCCGGTCGTGCCGCTGCGTTCCGGCGGCTACCTGGTGATCAACCAGACCGAGGCCCTGGTCGCGGTCGACGTCAACTCGGGCCGCGCCACGCGCGAGCGGAACATCGAGGCCACGGCCCTCAAGACGAACCTGGAAGCCGCCGAGGAGGCCGCCCGCCAGTTGCGTCTGCGCGACCTGGCCGGCCTGATCGTCATCGACTTCATCGATATGGATGAGTCGAAGAACAACCGCGCCGTCGAGAAGAAGCTGAAGGACGCGCTGAAGGACGACCGCGCCCGCGTCCAGATGGGCAAGATCAGTTCTTTCGGCCTGATGGAGATCAGCCGCCAGCGTCGTCGTTCCGGCGTGCTGGAAGGCACGACCCACGTGTGCGAGCACTGCGCCGGCACCGGCCGCGTGCGCTCGGTCGAGTCCAGCGCCCTGGCGGCGTTGCGCGCAGTCGAGATCGAGGCCCTGAAGGGCGGCGGAGAGGCGACCCTGAAGGTGCCGCGCGCCGTCGGCCTCTACATCCTCAACGAGAAGCGTAACCACCTGGCGCGCCTCCATGAGAACCTCGGCTTGTTCGTCACCATCGCCATCGACGACGCCCTGGCCCACGCCGACCACGAGATCGAGCGCACGGCCAGCGAGACGCGGCCCGAGCACGCGCCGATGGTTCACGCGGCCGCAGTCCAGCCCTATCAGCCGGTCGACGACGACTTCGACGACTCCGCCTTCGAGGACGAGGAGGAGGAAGACGACGACGAACTCGACATCGAGCGCGAGGCCACGGACGACGACGAGGCCGAACAGCGCTTCCAGGATCACGAAGACGAGGAAGACGGCGAGGAGCGCGGCGGTCGCCGCGGCCGCCGCCGCCGCCGCCGCGGACGCCGTGACGGCGAACCGCGCGAAGCCGCAGAACGTCCGGCCCGCGTCGAAGGCGACAGCGCAGACGACGGCCGCCGCCGTCGCCGTGGTCGCCGCGGCGGTCGACGCATGCGCGACGACGGTCGTCCGGCGGACATGTTCTCGTGGACCCGTCCGTGGGTGCCCTACGGCGACGACCCCTTCGTCTGGCACGATCCGTCGGAAGACTTCCCGCCTGTCCGCCCTGCCGCCTCCCCCCCGGCCCCGGCCAACGATGTTGCGCCTCAGGCCGCGGTCGCCGAAGCCGCTCCGCGCCTGAGCGACGACCAGCCTGACGTCGACCTGGACGTCTGGGTCGAACTGCCGGCCCTCGAGGAGAAGCCGAAGAAGTCCCGTTCGCGGCGAGGTCGCGGCCGTAGCAAGGCTGAAGGCGCCGAAGCGGTAGATGCCGCCGAGACGCCCGCCGCTCAAGCCGAGGTCGTCCAGGCCGAGGTCGTCGCCGAACCGGCGCCGCAGCCGGTCGTCGAAGCCACGCCTGAGCCGGAGGCGGAACCCGAGGCCGCTCCGAAAGCCAAGAAGCCGCGCGCCCGCCGCACCAAGGTCGCCGCGGCCGAGGCTGCGCCGGCCGAGGCCGTGGCCGCCGAGCCCGTTGTCGAGTCCACGCCGGTCGTCGAGACAGCCGGCGAGCCGGAACCGGCGCCCGAGCCTGTCGCGCGCGAGCCCGATCCCAATGAGATCGTCGCGCCGCCGCCCGTCCCGAAGAAGGGTTGGTGGCGTCGAGGCTGATCGCTTCGATAGGGAACCGGCCTGCGCACGCAGGCCGGTTCCCACCTCGGCTGAAGCACGTTACGCTTCCTGAACGGTCTGATGCGGGGGCGCTTGGAGTTTGTTCGGCATGGCGACCCCTGCCCGTTCGGTCTCGAAGGCGGCCCTTGCCGCCGCGGTTTCGTTGAGCCTGCTGCTGCAAGCCACACCCGTGCGGGCAGACGACGGCATGGCCCTGATCCGCGACACCGAGATCGAGGAGATCCTGCGCAAGGACTCCGAGCCGATCTTCAAAGCCGCAGGAATCGACGCCAAGTCGATCAACATCCTATTGATCGGATCCAAGGAACTGAACGCCTTCGCCGCGCCCAGCACCATGGGCGTGTTCACGGGCCTGATCCTGGAATCCGAGAACCCGAACCAGCTTCAGGGCGTCATCGCGCACGAAGTGGGCCACCTCGCCGCAGGCCACGCCGCGCGCTCGGGCGAGATGAACGCCGCAGGCCTGAAGCCCTTCCTGCTGACCATGGGCCTGGGTGTCTTGGCCGCGCTGGCCGGTTCGGGCGAGGGCGCGGCCGGGTTGATCGGCAGCGCCAGCTATTTCGGCACGCTGGGCGCCATGGGCTATAGCCGCGAACAGGAAAGCCGCGCCGACCAGGCGGGCGCGGCCCTGCTGGAGCGGGCGAACCTCTCCGGCAAGGGGCTCGTCGATTTCTTCGACAACTTCCGCTACCAAGAGGTCTTTCAGGAGGCGCGACGGTTCGCCTACTTCCGGTCGCACCCCCTGTCGTCATCGCGGATCGAGGCCCTGCGCCACCGGGTCGAGCAGAACGCCCACTACGATACGCCCGACACGCCCGAGGACATCGCCGAGCACGCGATCATGCGCGCCAAGCTGGAGGGCTTCCTCAACCCGACCGTCGCCATCACCAAGTACGGCGAGAAGGACACGTCCTATCCGGCGCGCTATGCGCGGGCCATCGCCTACTATCAGATGAAGCAGCCCGACCAGGCGCTGAAGGCGATCGACGCCCTGCTGGCCGAACAGCCGAACAATCCCTACCTCTGGGAACTGAAGGGCCAGGTGCTGTTCGAGTTCGGCCGCGCCAAGGAAGCCGAGGCGCCGCAGCGCAAATCCGTAGAGCTGAAGCCGGACGCGCCGCTGCTGCGCATCAACCTCGGCCAGACCCTGATCGCCCTCGACGACGACAAGAAGATCGAGGAAGGCGTCGGCGAGTTGCGCAAGGCCCTGACCCAGGAGCACGACAACGCCACCGCCTGGCGGATCCTGGCTCAAGCCTACGACAAGCAGGGCAAGGAGGGCCTGGCCCGCTTGGCCACCGGCGAATACTTCTTCTCGGTCGGCGATGCGACCCAGGCGCGCATATTCGCCATGCGCGCCCGAGAAAAGCTGGAGAAGGACACCCCCGAGTGGCGCCGCGCGACGGACATCGTCCTGACCTCGAACCCGAGCAAGGACGACTTGAAGGACTTGGCTTCGGAGGGCTCGATCAATCGGCGCACGCAACGCTGAGACGCCAGGACGCCTTCGCAAAGCCACGCTTCTCACCTATTTGGCTGTCATGACCCAGATTTCCCGCGCCGCGCTCGCGGCCTGCGCCGCCCTCGCCCTCCCCCTCGCCGCCTGCCAGAAGCAGCCGGAGGACGCATTCGGCCAGAAGGTGCGCGCCTATCTGCTCGAACACCCTGAGGTGATCGAGGAAGCGGTGGTCAAGCTGCAGCAGAACAAGCAAGCCCAGGCGCAGGAAGCGGCCAAGGCGTCGCTGGCCAAGTTCCGCCAGCAGTTGGAGCGCGATCCGCGCGACTTCGTCGCCAATCCCGACGGCAAGATCACGGTCGTCGAGTTCTTCGACTACCGCTGCGGCTACTGCAAGGCCAGCGCGCCCGAGGTGCTGAAGCTGATTCGCGACAATCCGGACGTGCGCTTCGTCTTCAAGGAATTCCCGATCTTCGGCGGCGAGAGCAATCTCGCCGCGGCGGTGGCCCTGTCGCCGGCCGGGATGCCGAAGAATATCGAGCTCTTCGAACGCTTCATGGCCGAGAAGGCGCTGGACGAGGCCGCCATCGACCGCCATCTGCGCGCGGTTGGGGTCGATCCCGCCGCCGCCCGTACCGGAGGCGCAACCAAGGAAGTTCAGCAACACATCGCCGATAACCGTCAGTTGGCCATGGCGCTGGGCATCGAGGGCACGCCGGCCTTCATCGTAGGCGACCGCATGGTGCCGGGCGCGGACATGCCCGCCGTCCGCGCGGCCCTGGCCGAAGCCAAGAGCGGCAAGCTGCAGAGCCCCGGCTCGCCCAAGCTCGACAAGGGCTGATCCCGCGACGATCGCAGCCCTTGCGCCCCCCGCCGGCGCAGCTACCCTCACCATGAGTGCGTTTTGAGAATCTGTCCGTCCTGAAGCGGCGAGCGGAATGACTGAACGAGTGCTGGTGATCGGGGCCGGGATGGCGGGCCTGTGTACGGCGCTGGCCTTGGCGCCGACCGGGCGCGATATCGTCATTCTCGAACGTGACCCTGCGCCGCCGCGAGGCGACCCCGACCTGGTCTTCGAGGAATGGGCCCGTCGCGGCGTCGGTCACCTGCGCCACAGCCACGCATTCCTGGCCAGGCTGCGCTCGATCATCAAGGGCGAGCATCCCGACCTCCACGCTGAACTGCTACGCGCAGGGTGCCGCGAGCTGGGCTTCGAGAGGATGCTGACCGACCTGCACCGACCGCTCTATAGGCCCCAGCCGGGCGACCGGGAGTTCGCGGTACTCACCAGCCGCCGCACGACTCTTGAGCTGGTCATCCGCCGCTATGTGGAGCGCCATCCAAACGTGCGGGTGGTGTCGGAGACCTTCGTGCGCAAGCTACTGGTGCAGCACCTGCCGGAGGGCCTGCGGGTCTTGGGAGTTTCGGTCGCCGACGCCGCGGGCGGGCGCGACATCATCGGCGACGTGGTGATCGATGCGGGCGGACGAACCTCGTCTGGCGTCGAGCAGTTGATCGAGGCTGGCGCGCCGATCACAGAGGAGTCCGAAAGCGCGGGCATCCTCTACTTCACCCGCCACTATCGACTGCTGCCGGGCGTCTCCGAGCCGCCGCGCAGCCGCGCCTCGGCCACTGGCGACCTCGGCTTCCTAAAGTTCGGCCTGTTCCCGGGTGACAACGGCTGCTTCTCGATCACGCTCTGTGTGCCCGAGCCCGAGCTCGAGATGCGCAAGGCGATCGTCGACCCGACGGTGTTCGACGCCATCTGTGCTCGCCTGCCCGGCTTGGCGCCCTGGATCGCGCCGGAGGTGTCCCAAGGCGTGAGCCGGGTGTTCGGCATGGGCGACCTGCACAGCCGCTGGCGCAACCTCAGCGACGGCGAGACCCCGGCAGTGCTCGGCTATTTCGCGATCGGCGACAACCTGATCCGGACCAACCCGCTCTATGGCCGCGGCTGCTCGTTCGCGGCGGTCAGCGCCTATCTCCTGCGCGACGTGCTGGTCTCCACCGACCACGCCGGCGACCGGCTGGTGGAGTTCCACGATCTGGTCGCCCGCGAGCTACGCCCCTACTACGACACCATGCGCGACCAGGACCGCGCCGCCATCCGCCGCGCGCGCCAGCAGCTCACCCGCGGCTATCGGCCCAGCCTGAAGAGCCTGGTCGTGAAGAGCTTCCTCGAAGACGGCGTCAACATCGCTATCCGCTCGGACCCGAATTTACTGCGCGAGGCGCTGCGCGGCTTCCACATGCTGGAACACCCGTCGGCCTGGCTGAAGCGGCCCGACAACCTGGCCAAGGTGCTTCGCTATTGGGTCACTACCCGCGACAAGAAAGCCGACGCCTATCCGCCCAGGCCCGGACCGGGCCGGGTCGAGATGTTCCAGGCGCTGGGAATCTCGCCCGAGGCGGACATGATCAGAAGCTAGTCGCGCCCCACAAGGGACATATCAGCCTCGCGGCTGCAGGCCGCGCTGCTGCATCCGCCAGACCAGCACGTCCAGCCGGTCCTGACCGAAGAACGGCTCTCCCTCGAACACCATGGTCGGCACGCCCCAGTGCCCGGCCGCGCGGTGGGCCTGCTGATTGGCCTCGATCTCAGCGGCGATCTCACCCGCCTTGCCGGCGGCCTCCGCCTGGAGCTCGGCCATGTCGAGGCCAGCCCGGGCGATGGCTCGGGCCAGTTTGTCACCCTCGTTCCAGGGCATGTCCTGGCCGCTCCAGATGAGGCGCGAGACCTCGTCGTAGAACGCCAGGGCCTGCGGCCTGTGCGAGGCGACCACGCCCAGCGGCATCAGAAGGTCCAGGTGCGGCTGTTCCGCCGCCCCGTTCAGATTGGTCCCGATCACTACGGGATCGGGGTTGGGCCACACCAGCGGCAGGCCCAGGAACTCGCCCTGGCGGCGGCTGTCGCGCACCAGATAGGGCACGAACAGCGGGTCCTGCTTGGTGAAGAACCCTTCCGAGCGCACGGCCAGCGGATAGACCGGGCGCATCCGTACGTCGACGTCGTAGGTCTCGCTCAGCTCCCTCAGGCGTGGGACCGCCAGATAGGAGTAGGGGCTGCGGAAGGACCAGTAGACGTCGACGGCGAGGCTCATCAGATCAGACCGGATAGCGGCGAAGACGCCTCAGCATACATACGTTTTGGCATTCGTCCTGCCAAAAATGCTTCCCGCCCGGCGATGACCGCGTGCTTCATCGCCCGCGCCATGCGGATCGGCTCGCGCGCCCCGGCGATGGCGGTGTTCATCAGCACCGCGTCGCAACCGGTCTCCATGGCCAGCACCGCATCCGACGCCGTGCCGACGCCAGCGTCGACGAGCACCGGCACGCTCGACTGCTCGATGATGAGGCCGAGGTTCAGGAAGTTCTGGATCCCCCTGCCCGACCCGATCGGCGCCGCCGCGGGCATGATCGCGCAGGCGCCCGCGTCCTCGAGCTTCTTGGCGTAGACCGGATCGTCGCTGCAATAGACCATGACCTGGAAGCCGTCGGCGACCAGAAGCTTCAGCGCCCGCAGCGTCTCTTCCATGTCGGGCAGCAGATGCTTGGTGTCGGACAGCACCTCCAGCTTCACCAAGTCCCAGCCACCCGCCTCACGCGCCAGGCGCAGGGTGCGGATGGCGTCCTCGCCGGTGAAGCAGCCGGCGGTGTTGGGCAGGAAGGTGAACCGGTCAGGCTTCACGTAGTCGACCAGCATCGGCTGGTTGGGGTCGGAGAGGTTCACCCGCCGCACGGCCACGGTCACGATCTCGGCGCCGGCTGCCTCGGCCGCGGCGGCGTTCTCGGCGTAGTCCTTGTACTTGCCGGTCCCGACGATCAGCCGCGAAGTGAAGGTGCGGCCCGCGACCGTCCAGGTGTCTTGCGTGTGGACCGATCCGTCCATGTCAGCCGCCTCCGATAAAATGCACGATCTCGATGCGGTCGCCGTCGGCGAGCGCGGTCTTCCCATAGGCCGATCGCGGTACGATCTCCAGATTGCGCTCGACCGCCACCTTGCGCGCGTCGAGTCCAAGTTGCGCCACCAGGGCCGCGACTGTGGCGGCGCCGGAAAGCGCCCTCTGTTCGCCGTTGATGGTCAGCGTCATGACGCCCTCGTGAAGCTAGAAGTTCCGGGATGCTTGTGACCCCCGCCGCCGACCGTTACAAGACGGCGGAATCGACGGCGGAGCCGAATGTCGAAACCGATCTATGTGCTTAGCGGGCCCAACCTCAATCTTCTGGGGGTCCGGGAGCCGGAGATTTACGGAAAAGAGACGCTGGAGGACGTGCGCGCGCGCTGCGAACGTCGGGCCGGCGCCCTTGGTCATGCGGTCGTGTTCCGCCAGACGAACCACGAAGGCCAGTTGATCGACTGGGTGCAAGAGGCCCGCACCGAAGCCTGCGCCGTGGTGATCAATCCTGCGGGCTATGGTCACACTTCCGTGGCCCTGTTGGACGCGCTCAAAACGCTCGATATTCCTGTGGTCGAGTGCCACCTCTCCAACCCTGCGGCGCGCGAAGCGTTCCGCCGCGAAACCTATGTCTCTCTCGTCGCCACCGGAGTTGTCTCCGGCTTCGGCGGCGCGAGCTACGAACTGGCCGTCGAGGCCGCCGCGGGCCTCGCCCGCTAAAGCCAAAGCTCAAGGATTATCACATGGCTAGCAGTCCCAAGGCCCCCGCCGACCCGATCGACGCGCGTCTGGTTCGCAAACTGGCCGACATTCTCACCGAAACCGGCCTGTCCGAGATCGAAGTCGAGCACAACGACCTGAAGATCCGCGTCGCCAAGACCTTGGCGCCCGCGCCGGCCGCCGTGCACTACGCGCCGCCGCCCGCGGCTGTGGCCGCCGCAGCGCCCGCCCCCTCGGCCGCACCCGCCGCCGCGCCGGAAGCCGCCGCGCGCAAGGGCGACGTCGTCAATTCGCCGATGGTCGGCACCGTCTACCTGCAGCCCCAGCCCGACGCTCCGGCCTTCGTGAAGGTTGGCGACACCGTCACCGCCGGCCAGACCCTGCTCATCGTCGAGGCCATGAAGACCATGAACCCGATCCCCGCCCCGCGCGGCGGCAAGATCGTCGAGATCATCGTCCAGGACGCTCAGCCGGTCGAGTTCGGCGAGCCGCTGGTGGTCATCGAGTAGCTCGATGTTCGACAAGATCCTCATCGCCAACCGCGGCGAGATCGCCCTGCGGGTCCACCGGGCCTGCAAGGAGATGGGCATCTCGACCGTCGCGGTCCACTCCGAAGCCGACGCTGGCGCCATGTGGGTGCGGCTGGCCGACGAAAGCGTCTGCATCGGCCCCGCCCCGGCGGCCAAGAGCTACCTGAACATCCCCTCGATCATCGCGGCGGCGGAGATCACGGGCGCCCAGGCCATCCACCCCGGCTACGGTTTCCTGTCCGAGAACGCCCGCTTCGCCGAGATCGTGGCGGCGCACGGCTTCACCTTCATCGGCCCGACGGCCGAGCACATCAAGATGATGGGCGACAAGATCACCGCCAAGCAGGCGGTGAAGGACGCCGGCATCCCCGTGGTGCCCGGTTCCGACGGCGCCGTCACGACCGAGGAAGAAGCCTTTGCGGCGGCCAAGGAGATCGGCTTCCCGGTCCTGATCAAGGCCGCCGCCGGCGGCGGCGGGCGCGGCATGAAGGTCGCCAAGACGGAGGAAGACCTGGCCGAGGCGGTCTCCACCGCCCGCGCCGAGGCCCGCGCCGCGTTCGGCGATGACGCGGTCTATATGGAGCGCTACCTCCAGACCCCGCGTCACATCGAGATCCAGGTCATCGCCGACGCGTTCGGCAATGTCTGCCACCTGGGCGAACGCGACTGCTCGCTGCAGCGCCGTCACCAGAAGGTGCTGGAAGAAGCGCCCTCGCCGGTCATCGATGCGGCGGCCCGCGCCAAGATCGGCAAGGTCGTCGTCGATGCGATCAAGGCCATCGGCTATCTCGGCGTCGGCACCATCGAGTTCCTGTACGAGAACGGCGAGTTCTTCTTCATCGAGATGAACACCCGCCTGCAGGTCGAGCATCCGGTCACCGAGGCGATCACCGGCATCGATCTGGTGCGCGAGCAGATCCGGATCGCCGCGGGCCTGCCGCTGTCGTTCAGGCAGGAGGACGTGGTCTTCGAAGGCCACGCCATCGAGTGCCGCATCAACGCCGAGAACCCGAAGACCTTCGCGCCCTCGCCGGGCCTGGTCACTGACTTCCACGCTCCTGGGGGTCTGGGCGTGCGGCTCGATAGCGCGCTCTACGCCGGCTACTCGATCCCGCCCTACTACGACAGCCTGGTCGGCAAGCTGATCGTCCATGGCCGCGACCGCGAGGAGTGCATCGCGCGGGTCAATCGCTGTCTGGCCGAGATGGTTGTCGGCGGCATCGACACCTCAATCCCGCTCTTCCAGGAACTTCTGCAGCAGCCGGACATCATCGCCGGCGACTACAACATCCACTGGCTGGAACGGTGGATGAAGGCCCAGGAAGAGGCCTGATCTTCAGCTTCCTCCCTCCCCCTTGCGGGGAGGGAGCGCTAGACTTGCCCCATGAAGCGTTTCGGCCCCCGCGAGCTCCTTGAGTGCTATGCCCGCGGCGTGTTTCCGATGGCCGACGCGCGTGAGGACGACCGCGTCTTCCTGATCGATCCCGAAAAGCGCGGCGTGGCGCCGCTGGACGCCTTCCACGTTCCGCGGCGGCTGGCGCGCACGGTGCGCCGGGACCCGTTCGAGATCCGCATGGACACCGCCTTCGCCCGGGTGGTGCTGGAATGCGCCGCGCCCAAGCCTGGACGCACCGAGACCTGGATCAACGGCGTGATCGAGGACCTCTACGGCCAACTACATGAGATGGGCCACGCCCACAGCGTCGAATGCTGGCTGGACGGCGAACTGGTCGGCGGACTCTACGGCGTTTCCCTGGGCGGCGCCTTCTTCGGCGAGAGCATGTTCAGCCGCCGCACCGACGCCTCGAAAGTGGCGCTGGTCCACCTGGTGGCGCGTCTGATCGCCGACGACTTCCTGCTGCTGGACACCCAGTTCATCACCGACCACCTGACGACCTTCGGCGCGGTCGAGATCCCGCGCGTCGAGTATCACCGCCGCTTGGCCCGCGCCCTGGAGCACAGGGCGGAATTTCAGCGCGCGGCGGTCGGCGTCGGCGCAGCGGCCCTGCAGGTGATCAGCCAGGCGTCGTAGACCGGATGTTCCAGCGGATTCAGCCCCGGCGATGAGGCGTACATCCAGCCCCGGAACGCTTGTCGCGGCGGCGGCGTCGGCTTGCCTGGCGCGGCGCGTGGTTGGGACTCGACCGTCAGATAAGCGATCGAATCCTCCAGCGCCTCGTCGGCGGCGGAGCGTTCGCAGGCCTTCACCGTGAAGACCAGGTTCTTGTAGCGGACGGGCCGGCCCACAGCGGCCTCGAAGCGCATGGATTCGGCCGAAACCTTGTCCAGCGCCTGGATCACGGCGACGTCGTAGCGGGCGCGGCGGGCGGTGGCCTCGCTGGGCTTGGCTGCGACCTGGGCCTTGGGCGGCGGCGCGGGCGCGACCTCCTCAGCCTGGATCGGCGGCGCGGCGACAGGCGCGGGAGCGGTCACCTGGGCTGGCGGAGCTTCCTCGGCCGGCGCTGGAGGCGCCGCCGCCGGGGCGGGCGCAGGCGCCGTCGCAGGTCCTGGCGCGGTGGCCGGAGCCGGCTTGGCTGCAGGCGGCGGGATGATCACGGTCGGCGGGCCGCCCTGCGGCGCAGGCTGGGCGAAGCCGACGCCGGCCGCCACGAGAGCCGCCAGCGCACTCAGTCCGGCGATGGTCCGGACCGTCGGCATGCCTATTCCGGGCGCCAGGCCTCGTAGTCGCCTGACGCCTTCTGGCGCTCGCCGCCACGCGCGATCGAGCCCTTGGGTCGCCAGGCGTGCACCGTACCTGTCAGGTTCGGCACGTGGTCCTTCTCCCACGGCTGGCGCTTCAGCGGCTCACGGGTCGGCGGCTCGTCGAAGGTGTAGTGCAGCCAGCCGTGCCATTCGGCCGGAACCTTCGACGCCTCCGCGTAGCCGTTGTAGACGACCCAGCGGCGCTTGCGGCCCTTGTCGTAGGAGTCCTTGTCGTCCTTGGCTTCGTAGTAGCTGTTCCCCAGCTCGTCCTTGCCGACGAACACGCCGCGGCGGCTCACGGTGTTGCGGATGCCGATGGTCGCGCCGTTCCACCAGGTGAAGATATTCTTGAGCACGTTTGGGAATTCCGGACAGACGGGAAAGCGCGCGGACTATAGGCGCCCCGCCCCTCAGCGTCCAGCCGCACGAACGTCGCAATATCTTGGGGATGGAAGCCCCTTCGACCGCAACATCTATTGCCCGCATTAACGATGCTCCCTAGACTCGCGTAGCGGGAGAACCGGACATGGGCGTGGAAGCGGCGAGGATCGAACGGCGGAGCCTGGAACGGGCGTCCATCGTGGCCGAGGTGCTGGCGCCGACCTCGTGGACGGATGCGCGGGTCGAGGCCTGGCTGGACTGGCTGGGCGAGGACGTCGACCTGCCCGCCGCGATCTTCCGATTCGCCGAGGATCTCGTGCAGCGGGGCGACAGCAAGGGGCTGTTCGAGTCGGCGCGGGCGCGCGGCGCGTTCCGACGCGACCTGGGCGCAGCCATGCTGGCCGGCCAGGTGGCCATGGCCGCGCCCCGCGCCGGCGCCGCGACGCCCACTGTCCAGGCCGGCGAGAGCGAATGTGCGACCGCCCTGGCCGCGCTGCGCGCCCAGCATCGGGGACGGGCCATGGCCCGCGCCGCAGCCCGCGAGATGGGCGTGCGGCTGCAGGCGGTGATGGACTCCATCCTGCGCTGCGAGGGCGACCCCGCCGCCTGCGCAGATCTGCGCGCCAACGCAAACCTGGCCCGCAGCGCCGAGGCCGCCCGCAACGCCGGCGCCACCGACGCGATGATCCTTGAGGCCATCGGGCTGGCCAAGGCCGGCGAGCTGGAATGGGGCGCGGCCGAACCCGACTTCGGCGACATCGCCGGACTGGAACTGGTGGTCGTCGCCCATCGCGCGGCCGAGCCGGCCCTGGCCAGCGCCGCCTGGGAGACGGGGGCGGTCGCGGCCGCCTTCACGCCGCAGGCCGCGGCCGGCGTGGCCAGCGCCTGGGGCGGGGTGCGCGGTGCGTTGAACCTGATGGCCTTCGGCGCAGCCGGGGAGTTCGATTCCAGCGGCTTCGCGGCTGCGGTCGCCCTGCTGTCCACCGCCATGTCCGCCGCCGCCGACGAGCGCCCAGCCTCGCTAGGCCTGGTGGGCGTCGCCGACTGGCTGGTGGCCAAAGGCCTCGCCTATGATTCAGAGGCCGGACGCACGGCGATCCGTGACCTCTACCGGCACGCGGCCTCGGCCTGCGTCGCGTCCGGCGCGCGGCTGAACGGCGGGTTGGCGGTATTCGACGATCCGGAACTGTCCCTGCGCCTGGGCGGGGGCTCGGCCTCGGCCGCGCCCTGGCTCGGCCCGGCGACCGTGGCCGAGACCGAGGACGGCGAACTGACCCGCGTGCTGTCGGAGGCCGCCTTGCAAGGCCTGGCCACCCTGGGCGCCGACCTGGCGCAAGCCCGCGCCCACGTGCTGGGGGCAGGCGACCTTTCCGAAGCGCCGGGCGTCGACCACGCCGCTCTGAACGCCCGCGGCTTCACCGAGCATGAAATCGCCCAGGCCGAAGCCGCCCTGCCCTTCGCCGACCGGCTGGCCGAGGCCTTCGCCGGTATCGACCCTGGATTCCTCTGCGACGTGCTGGGGGCCAGCGACACCGATCTCGCCGATCCGCGCTTCGACGTTCTGAAGCTGGCCGGCTTCACCGAGGGCGAGGTCGCCCAGGCGGAGGCTTACGCCCTGGGCGGCAGGCCGCTCAGCGAGGCGCCGTTCCTGACGCCGGTGCAGCAAGCGGTGTTCCAGACAGCCGACGACCTGGGGCCCGAGCCCTATTTCGCCGTGCTGTCGACTATAGCTCACGCCCTGGCGGTTCCGCCCATGGCCGACCTGGAGCTGGAGTGGGACGCGGCGCCAGGCGATGCGGCCGGTCTCATCGCCTTGGCCGCGCAGTCCGGGGTGCCGGCCATCCGCGTGCGGCGCGCCGCTGCGCCGGAAGGTTTGGTGCTGGACCTGCCCAAGGTTTCTGAGCCGCCCCCGCGCGCCGCCCGCGAGGCCGACGCCGAAGCCCGCGCGCCCCAGCCCGAACGGATCGTCGAGCGCATCGTCGAGCGCGACCGCACCCGCCGCAAACTGCCGGACCGCCGCAAGGGCTACATCCAGAAGGCCAGCGTCGGCGGCCACAAGGTTTATCTGCATACCGGCGAGTACGAGGACGGCGAACTCGGCGAGATCTTCATCGACATGCACAAGGAAGGCGCCGCCTTCCGCTCGCTGATGAACAACTTCGCGATCGCGATCTCCATCGGCCTGCAGTACGGCGTGCCGCTGGAAGAGTTCGTCGACGCCTTTGTCTTCACCCGCTTCGAACCGGCAGGTCCCGTCACCGGCAACGACTCCGTCCGCTCCGCGACCTCTATCCTCGACTACCTGTTCCGCGAGCTGGGCGTTTCGTATCTCGATCGCCAGGACCTGGCGAACGCAGACCCGGACGAACTGAACGCCGATGGACTGGGCCAAGGCCAGGCGAGCGACGAGGCGCCGCAGTCAGCCAGCCACCTGATCTCCCGCGGCTTCGCGCGCGGAGCCGCGCCGGACAACCTGGTCTTTTTGCCAAGCGCCGCCCGGGGGCCAGCCGTTGAGGCCGATGTCTGCGCCGCCTGCGGCGATATCGCGGTGGTCCGCAAGGGCGCGAGCCTGATCTGCGAAACCTGCGGCGCGCGCGCGGCTCCGCCCGGCGACATGACAGGCTGACGGGTTCGGGGCCGCTCACCGCATCTTAAAGCTTCACGGTTAAGGAGGACGCTCTTCGTCGGAGGGTTCGACATGAAGCCGCTCGCCCTGATCGGGGTCTTCGCCGCCCTGGCGCTCACCGTGCCGGCGTCCGCCCAGAACGCGGGCCAGATCGCCCAGGCCCGTCGCGGGGCCAGCTGCCCGAAGTGCAACCTCTTCCAGGCCGACATGGCCGGGCTGGAGATGCGGGGGCAGAACTTCGCGGGCGCACGCCTGCGCCAAGCCGACCTGTCCCTATCGGTGATGAACCGAGTCAGCTTCGCCGGGGCCGATCTGCGCGACGTCGAGGCCTATGGCGGCGTCTTCTCGTCGAGCAACTTCGCAGGGGCCGATCTCACCCATTCCAGCTTCGTCGGCACACACCTCTCGGGGGCGAATTTCGCCGGCGCCAAGCTGGAAGGGACGAATTTTTCCGGGGCTGAACTGGACGGCGCACGCGGCTTGTCCCAGGCGCAACTCAACCGGGCGTGCGGCGACGGCTCCACCCGCCTGCCGAGCGGCTTTCGCATTCCGTCATGCGGCTAAGCCGCTGAGAATTACCGCGATTTAAGTAGCGTCCACAGGGGATGGAGAGCACATGCTCTAGCCATGGACCAGCTACGCAACCTTTCGACTCCCCGCCCCACACGTCCCGCCGTCCTGCTCGCCGTGGCGCTCGCCGCTGCGCTTTCGACCGTGCCGGTGGCGGCCCAGGCCATGATGGCCGAGAAGGACGTGGCGCGGATGGTGTCGTTCGGCGGCGCCTGCCCCAAGTGTGAGCTGTCCGGCCGCAAGCTGGCCGGCGCCCACTTCATGGGGGCCAATTTCTCCCAGGCCTCGCTGGTCGGCTCCGACCTCCGCGAAGCGCGCTTCATGGGCGCCAACTTCGCCGGCGCCGACCTCTCGCGCGCCGACCTGTCCGATTCCCAGATCGTCGGCGGCAATTTCGGCGGCGCCATCCTGGTCGACGCCCGCATTCGCGACGTCCAGGCCAAGGGCGTGAACTTCGCCTCGGCGAACCTGGCTCGCGTCGACATGCGCGACACCTCGGCCACGGGCTCCAACTTCGCCCGCGCCCACATGGTGGAAGCGGTGCTGCAGGACACCGAGCTCTCGGGCGCGAATTTCAGCAAGGCCAACGCCCGCGGCGTCAATTTCCGCGACGCGACCCTGACCGGCTCCAATCTCGGCTCGGGGGTTTTCGACAACGCTTCGTTCCGCGACGCGGACCTGACCGCGGCGAACCTGGCCGGCGGCACCTTCGCCGGCGCTGACTTCCGCGGCGCCAGCCTGTCGGCGGCGAACATTGGCGGGGTCGATCTGTCGCGCGCCAAGGGGCTTGATCAGGAGCAGATTGACGAGGCCTGCACTGACAGCGCCACGCGCCTGCCCGCCGGCCTCGTGCTTCGCGGCCGTGGCTGCCACAAGGGCCCGCGCGTGCGTGCGCCCATCCCGCCCGCGCCGCCGGCTCCGCCGCCGCCTCCGGCCGCACCGCGATACCTGGTGGCGGTCGAACACTAACCCCCAAACGATTTGCGGGGGCTTTCGCCCCCGCATTCCGTATCTCTTCTAGACCTTGATCGGCGGCGCGAGCCGGATGTGCAGTTCCTTGAGCTGCTTCTCGCTCACCTCGGACGGCGCGCTCATCAGCAGATCCTGGCCCTGCTGGTTCAGCGGGAAGGCGATGACCTCCCGGATCGCCGTCTCCCCAGCCAACAGCATGACGATGCGGTCGATGCCAGGGGCCAGGCCGCCGTGCGGCGGAGCGCCGTGGCGGAACGCGTTCAGCATGCCGCCGAACTGCTCCTCGACCACGTTCGCGCCATAGCCGGCGATCTCGAACGCCTTGACCATCACTTCGGACAGGTGATTGCGGATCGCGCCCGAGCACAGCTCGTAGCCGTTGCAGACGATATCGTACTGATAGGCGCGGATGGTCAGCGGATCCTGGTTCAGCAGCGCGTCGAGGCCGCCTTGCGGCATCGAGAACGGGTTGTGCGAGAAGTCGACCTTCTGCTCTTCCTCGCTCCACTCGAACATCGGGAAGTCCACGATCCAGCAGAACTTGAACTGGTCCTCGTCGACCAGGTTCAGGTCCGTACCGACCTTGGTGCGCGCCAGACCGGCGAACTTGGCGAAGGCCTTGGGATCACCGGCCACGAAGAACGCCGCGTCGCCCTGCCCCATGCCGATCTGGCTCATCAGCGCCTGGGTGGCGTCCGCGCCGAGGTTCTTGGCGATCGGGCCGCCCCAGCCGCCCTGGTCCTCGGACCAGAAGATATAGCCCAGCCCCGGCTGGCCTTCGCCCTGCGCCCAGCTGTTCATGCGGTCGCAGAAGGCGCGGCTCCCGCCCTTCGGAGCCGGGATCGCCCAGACGGCGTTCTTGGCGTCTTCCAGGATGCGGGCGAACAGGCCGAAGCCGCCGCCGCGGAAGCGCTCGGACACGTCCTGCATCACGATCGGGTTGCGCAGGTCCGGCTTGTCGGTCCCGTACCGCGCCATCGACTGCATGTAGGTCAGGCGCTCGAAGCCTTTGTGCTCGATGGTCTTGCCGAAGTCGTCTTCGTAGGACATCGGCCGGTCGATCGGTGAGACGCGCTTGCCGCCCGAGAACTCGGTGAAGACGCCATGCATCACCGGCTCGATGGCCGCGAACACGTCTTCCTGAGTGACGAAGCTCATCTCGACGTCGAGCTGGTAGAACTCCAGCGAACGGTCGGCGCGCAGGTCTTCGTCGCGGAAGCAGGGCGCGATCTGGAAATAACGGTCGAAGCCCGAGACCATCAGCAGTTGCTTGAACTGCTGCGGCGCCTGGGGCAGCGCGTAGAACTTGGTCGGGTGCAGACGCGAAGGCACCAGGAAGTCGCGCGCGCCTTCCGGTGACGAGGCCGTCAGGATCGGCGTCTGGTACTCCAGGAAGCCCTGCTCGATCATGCGGTTGCGGATCGAGTGGATGACTTTGGACCGCAGCACGATGTTCCGGTGCAAGGTCTCGCGGCGCAGGTCCAGATAGCGGTGCTTCAGGCGGATCTCTTCCGGGTATTCCGGCTCGCCGAAGACCGGCAGCGGCAGTTCGGCCGCTTCCGACAGCACCTCGACGGCGCGCACGCGCACCTCCACCTCGCCCGTCGGCAGGTTGGCGTTCACGGTCTCCGGGCTGCGAGCGACCACCTCGCCGTCGATCTTGATGACGCTCTCGGCGCGAAGGCGCTCGATGACGTCGAAGCCGGGGGTTTCCGGGCTGATGACCAGCTGGGTCAGGCCGTAATGATCGCGCAGGTCGATGAAGACCAGACCGCCGTGGTCGCGCTTGCGGTGGATCCAGCCGGAAAGACGGACGGTCTTGCCCGTGTCGGCGGCGCGGAGAGCGCCCGCGGTGTGGGTGCGGTAGGCGTGCATGGGGAGTCGCTAAGGCTCTGAAAATCGAGCGCGGAAGGGCGCATGCGAGGCCCGGAAAGTCAAGGCGCGAGCACGTGCCGGCGCAGCACCGCCTCCAGCCAGGCAGAGAACACCTTAAGCCTTTCCGGCGCCTGCCGCCGATGCGGATAGAGCAGCGTCATCTGCATGGGCTGAGCCTGGTGATCCTCCATGACCCGCACCAGTTCCCCGGCGGCCACGTGAGGAGCCACGTCGTAAGCGGGAATCTGGATCAGCCCCATGCCGGCAAGGCAGCCGGCGATCAGGCCCTCGGCGCTGTTGACGCAGACGCGGCCACGCATCGGCCGAGTGCGCACGGCCTCCCCCTCCAACCACTCCCAAGGCTCGATCCGGCCACTGGAGGGCAAGGCGTAGTTCACGGCCAGATGCCGGTCGAGATCCTGGGGGCCCCGCGGCGCGCCATACCGCGCGAGATAATCCGGGCTGGCGACATTGATCAGCTCCAGGTCGCCGATGCGACGTCCGACCAGCGCTGAATCGCCCAACGGCCCGACGCGCAGCACGCAATCGGCGCGCTCTTCGACCAGATCGATCGTGCGGTCGGTCATCCCCAGGTCGAGGTCGATCTCCGGATAGCGATCGAGAAACTCCGGCAGGGCGGGCGCGATCACCAGCCGCCCGATACGCCCGGGAACATCGACACGAAGGCGACCGTAGGGCCGCCCACCGGCGTTGCGGAACAGGCCCTCGGCCTCCTCCACGTCCGACAGCAGCCGCAGGCATCGCTCGTAGAACACCGCGCCGTCTTCGGTCGGCGAGACGCGGCGCGTGGTCCGGTGCAGCAGGCGCGCACCCAGCCGCGCTTCCAACGCCTGCACCGCCGCCGACACCGACGAGCGCGGCAGACCAAGACTGTCGGCCGCGCGGGTGAAGCTGGAGCGCTCCACCACCCGCGCGAACACCCGGAAGAGATCAATGCGGTCCATGGTCGGCCTTTTATCCATATTAGACGACCAGTGATGTCACAGCATGCGGATTTATCCAGAAAATGCGCACGGTAGCGTCGGCCATCAGCAGTACGGAGACCGACACATGGCCAACCATGACATCAGGGGTAAGACCGTCCTTATCGCGGGCGGCGCTAAGAACCTCGGCGGCTTGCTCGCCCGTGATCTCGCCGCCCACGGCGCGCGGGCGGTGGCGATCCACTACAACAGCGCCGCCACGACCGCGGACGCCGAAGCCACCGTCCAGGCGGTGCGCGCGGCCGGCGCCGAGGCCTTAGCCCTCCAGGCCGACCTCACCACCGCCGGAGCGATGGAGAAGCTGTTCGACGACGCGGCCGCGGCCTTCGGTCGGCCCGACATCGCCATCAACACGGTCGGGAAGGTGCTGAAGAAGCCGATAGCGCAGATCACCGAGGCCGAGTTCGACGAGATGAGCGCGGTGAACGCCAAGTCCGCCTTCTTCTTCCTTCGTGAGGCCGGCCGCATGCTCAACGACAATGGCAAGGCCTGCACGCTGGTGACCTCGCTGCTGGGCGCATTCACGCCGTTCTATGCGGCCTATGCGGGGATGAAGGCGCCGGTGGAACACTTCACGCGGGCGGCGGCGAAGGAGTTGGGCGAGCGTGGGATTTCCGTGACGGCCATCGGGCCGGGACCGATGGACACCTCGTTCTTCTATCCCGCCGAGGGCGCTGACGCCGTCGCCTACCACAAGGGCGCAGCGGCGCTCTCGGCCTTCTCGAAAACCGGTCTGACCGACATCGAGGACATCGTGCCGTTCATCCGCTTCCTGGTCTCGGACGGTTGGTGGATGACCGGCCAGACCATTCTGGTGAACGGCGGCTACACGACGAAATAGGTGACGACAGTCGGGCGGGAACGCTTCCCGCCCGCTTACTTCGGCTTGAACCGCTTGCTGGTCGGGAAGCCCTTGGGCGCCAGCTTGCCGGCTGCCGAGCGCCGGCCCAGCCACTCGCGCCATTCGCCCCAGACGCGGGTGCGCCCGGCGCCGTCGATCCAGCTCGCGCCGTCCTCGGCGTTGAACACCACCCCGTCGCGCAGGCCGCCTTCGCGGTAGGCTTGAAGTTTCACGCCCTTGCCGCGCGGCATCTCCGGCAGCTCGGTGAGCGGGAAGATCAGGATCTTGCCGTTGTCGCCGATCACCGCGAAGTGGTCGCCGCTCATCGGCAAGGCGAAGGCCGCCCCCTTGGCGCCGGCGTTCAGGACCTGCTTGCCTGCACGGCGAGCCGAGAGGCACTCCTCCTCGGGCAGGATGAAGCCGTAGCCTTCCTTCGAGGCGATCACCCGCTTCGCGCCGGCCTTGAACGGGAAGATATCGACGATGTCGACCTTGTCTTCCAGGTCGAGCATCAGGCGCAGCGGTTCGCCATGGCCGCGGGCTCCCGGCAGCTTGTCGCAGCCCAGGGTGAAGAACCTGCCGTCCGAGGCGAAGATCAGCAGTTTGTCGGTCGTCTCGGCCGCGACGATGAAGCCGAGCTTGTCGCCTTCCTTGAACTTCAGTTCCGACGGGTCCTCGACCTTGCCCTTGGCGGCGCGGATCCAGCCGCGCTCGGAGAGGATCACGGTGATCGGCTCGCGCACGATCATCGCCTCGATGGCGGCGTCGGCGTCGACCACCGGGGCCGTGTCGAAGGTCGAGCGGCGCTTGCCGAGGTTGGTGTCGGGACCGAGGATCGCACGCACGTCCTTCAGGCCCACCCCGACCAGCTTCCACTGGGCGCGGTCCGAGGCCAGCATCTTCAGCAGGCCGTCGCGTTCCTCGGTCAGTTCGGCGTGTTCGCGCCGCAGCTCCATCTCCTCCAGCCGCGCCAACTGGCGTAGGCGGGTGTTGAGGATGGCGTCGGCCTGGATATCCGAGAGGTCGAAAGCCGCGATCAGCTTGGCCTTGGGCTCGTCCTCGTAGCGGACGATGCGGATCACCTCGTCCAGGTTCAGGAAGGCGATGACCAGGCCGTCCAGGATGTGCAGGCGCGCCTCGATCTTGTCGAGGCGGAAGCGCGCCCGGCGCACCACCACCTCGCGGCGGTGGTCGAGGAACGACTGCAGCAGCTGGCGTAGGCCCATGACGCCGGGCGAGCCCTTGGCGTCGAGAACGTTCATGTTGACCGGGAAGCGGCTCTCCAGCGCCGAGAGCTTGAACAGGCTCTCCATCAGTACTTCGGGCTCGACGTTGCGGTTCTTGGGCTCGAGCACCAGGCGCACGTCTTCGGCGCTCTCGTCGCGAACGTCGCCCAGCAGCGGCGCCTTCTTCGTCTCGATCAGGTCGGCGAGCTGCTCGACCAGGTCGGCCTTCTTCACCTGATACGGGATCTCGGTGATGACGATCTGATAAGTCCCGCGGCCGGTCTCTTCCTTTGACCAGCGGGCGCGCACCCGCACGCCGCCGCGTCCGGTGGCGTAGGTCTCGATCAGGCTGTCGCGTGGTTCGACGATCACTCCGCCGGTCGGGAAGTCCGGCCCCTGCACATGCTCCATGAGCCGCGCGGTCTCGGCGTTCGGGTCCTCCAGCAGCACCAGGCAGGCGTCGATCAGTTCGGCGGCGTTGTGCGGCGGGATGGAGGTCGCCATGCCGACGGCGATGCCGCTGGACCCGTTGGCCAGCAGGTTGGGGAACCCGGCCGGCAGCACCACCGGCTCCTCGTCCTCTCCGTCATAAGTCGGACGGAAATCGACCGCATCCTCGTCGATGCCGTCCAGCAGCAGCTGCGCGGCCACGGTGAGCTTGCACTCGGTGTATCGCATGGCCGCGGCGTTATCGCCGTCGATGTTCCCGAAGTTCCCCTGGCCGTCGACCAGCGGGTAACGCTGGGCGAAGTCCTGCGCGAGGCGCACCAGCGCCTCATAGACGGCCACGTCGCCGTGCGGGTGGTACTTACCGATCACGTCGCCGACCACGCGGGCGCACTTCTTGGCCGTCGTGTTCGGGTCGAGCCGCAACTGGCGCATGGCGTACATCAGCCGCCGGTGAACCGGCTTCATCCCGTCGCGCACGTCGGGCAGGGCCCGGCCGGTGATGGTCGAAAGCGCATAGGCGAGATAGCGCCGGGACAGGGCCTCGGTCAGCGGCTCGTCGATGATGCGGTCGCCGTCACCGTCTTCGGGCGGCGGGATGTGCTTGGTCATGGTCGAATCAAACTCGCAGTTCACATCCGTTCTAGCGGGCGCCGCGACGGAAGTCGCCGCGACGCATGGACGGTCATAGCGCCCGGCGCAACTCCACCGCCCCGAACAGTATCAGGAGCGCCCCGGAAGTCCGGTCGATCCAGCGCCGAGCACGCTGGCCGATTGCGTGGCGCGCCAGGCTGACCGCCGCGACGACCCCGATCCACCAGCCCATGGAGCCGGCGAACACCCCCGCGACCGTCCAGGCCGCGCCCTTCGGGTCGAAGCCGCCGCTGGGCGTCAGGACCGCGAAGATCGCCGCGAACATGATGATGGTCGGTGGATTGGTCAGGGTCAGCAGGACCGAGCCCGCGAAACTCGCCGCCAGCCCGCCCTCAGGGCGTTCGGCCGCCTGCACATCGCCCCGCTTCAGCAAGGCCTTCAGACCCAGCCACAGCAGAAAGAGCCCGGCGGCCAGGTGCAAGGGCTTCTGATAGGCCAGCATGAAGGCCGACACCCCGGCTAGGCCGAGGGCCGCCACGCCAGCGAAGGCCGCGTCGCCGACCGCGATGCCGGCGCCTGTGGCCAGGCCCTGGCGCCACCCGCGCGTCAGGCTGCGGCGCATGCACAGCAGGCTCATCGGCCCGATCGGGGCGGCCACGGCCAGGCCCACCCCAATGGATTTCAAGAATAGCGGCAGCGTCTCCACGCTCGTCTCTCCGTTGTCTGGAATGCAAAAGGCCCCGCCGACGGGGTCGGCGGGGCCTTTGGATGACTGGTTCGGGAAAACCCCGGCCTTAGACGGCCAGCAGCCTCCACGCGCACAGCCCCGCCCCGCCGCCGGCCTGGCGACGTTGCTGCGAGGTCTGTTGCTGGATCATGCGAACCATGGCGGCAAACTACCGTATCGGCGGCGGCGCGCAAGGCGCAGGGCGTTCTACAGCCGCTGCGCCTCGGCCAGCCGTTCGACCAGCCACACCCGCGCCGCCGGCAGAGGGCGGTTCACCGGCCCGAACACGAAAAGTTCCAGGAAGTGGGCGGTCAAGTCGAGCCCGGCGCCTACGTCGCCGACCGCCAGCCCTGTCTGCGCCGACAGCATGAAGGGCGGCAGCGCCAGCAGCCGCTCCTTGTAGGGTTCGCCCGCCTTGCGGCTCACCGCCCGCCCGGTGCGCGGGCTGACATAGATCAGGTCGTCGACTTCGCCGGTCGCCGCGCATTTCGAGAGGTCGAGGCCAAAACCCAGCTCCTGCAGCAAGCCTGCCTCGAAGCGCACGAACACCGCAGGCCAGATGTCCGGCAGGGCCAAAGCCGCCGTCAACGCCTCGAAGGCCAGGAAGACGCCGGGATGCGGCTCGCGCTCGGGCAGCGCCGCTGCGGCGACCGCTGCGGCGGCCGACAGCCCGGCCAGGGCCATGCGGTCGTCGAACAGAGCCGCTGGCCCCTCCCCGACCGGCTCAAGGCTCGCCGAACCGAGCTGGTCGGCGACCCGCGCGCGATAGTGAACAATGGTGCGCGCGCCAGCTTGCAGGAACGGCTTCATCCGCCGCGAGGCGCCGCCCGCAACATGAGCGGCGTACTTGCCGTGCCGGGCGGTCAGCAGATCGACGATGGCGCCGGTCTCGCCATGTGCGCGGGCCGAGAGGACGTAGGCGTCATCTTCGAACTCGGTCATTCGCGCGCCGCCGCCCGTTCGAACACCGGCGTCCAGTCAGCCTCGACGGGCAGACCGAAGAGATCACGGGCGGCCTGAGCCAGTTCGGCGGCGTTCAGCACCCTCTTCTCGGCCTCCCCGCCCGCCTCGCGGATTGTCAGCCGGTTGTTCAGCAGGTTGTAGCGCGTGGTCGGCGTCGTCCGCGCGATGATCAGGTTCTGTCTGAAATTCGAGGTCGGATGTGTCGAGGAGAACCAGTTCGGCTGCACGTAGTCGACGTCCAACTGCGGCTCCAGGCTCAGTTGGTAGACCGGTTCCCAAGTTCCGGCGATCAGGGCTTCCAGCCGCCGCTCGCGGTCGACCGAGATCATGCGGTAGTCCTCATGGGCGGTCTTCTGAGGCGTGTCGATGTCGAAACGGATCGGGTTGGGCAAGGCGCTGCCGAAACCCACGTCGGTCAGCCAGGCCTGCCCGTCGATGATCACGCGAAGCGCCATGTGGGTGCGGCCCCGAGCCGGTTCGGCCGGCAGCATCCACTTCACGCGCCCCAGCAGGCCTTCGACCTCGAATCCGAGCGCCTCGAGCACCCGCTTGAAAAGGCCGTTCTGCTCGTAGCAGTAGCCCCCGCGCCGGGCGGCGATCAGTTTCGCATCGACCGCCGCAGGCGCGATGTCGATCCCGCGATCCAGCTGTACGTCGATGTCCTCGAACACGATGCTGGCGATGTGCAGGGCGTGAAGGTCGCGCAGCACCTGAGCGCTCGCCTCCGACGGTCCGTCATAGCCGATGCGGTCGAAGTACGCGGCGAGATCGATCATCGCTGCAAGCTAAGGTCTCAGGCGTCGAAATCCAGGCCCATGTCGCCGTAGAATTCGCGCTTGTCGGCCCAGCGCTCATCGACCTTCACGTGCAGGAAGAGATGCACGGGCCGGTCCAGCAGTTCGGTGAGCTCCTCGCGCGACTTCTGGCCGATCCATTTCAGCGTCTGGCCGTTCTTGCCCAGCACGATGGGGCGCTGGCTCTCGCGCTCGACGTAGATCGACTGCTCGATCCGCACCGAGCCGTCCTTGCGCTCCTGGAAAGCGGTGGTCTCCACCGTCGCGGCGTAGGGCAGCTCCTCATGCACGCGCAGGAACAGCTTCTCGCGGGTGATCTCGGCGGCCAGCAGCCGGGCCGGCAGATCGGCGGTCTGCTCTTCCGGATAGAGCCACGGACTTTCCGGCATCAGGGCCGCGAGCCGCGCCTTCAGGTCGTCCACGCCCTGGCCGTCGGCGGCCGAGATCATGAACACTTCGGAATAGACACCCGTCTCAAACAGGCGCTGGGCCAGGCCCAGCAATCGTTCGCGCTTGACGCCATCGATCTTGTTGAGCGCCAGGATGACGCTCTTGCCGGCCGCCTTCAGCCCCTCGACGATGGTTTCGACATCGTGGGCCGAGCGCTTGTCGGCAGCCTTGGCGCCCGGCTCGGCTGCGGCCAGCTCCGCTTGCACGTCGACGAGATGCACCGTCACGTCCGCTTCGTCCGCCCCGCCCCAGGCCGAGCGGACCATGGCGCGGTCCAGCCGGCGGCGCGGCGCGAAGATTCCAGGGGTGTCGACCAGAACGATCTGGGCCTCGCCCGCCATGGCGACCCCGCGGACGGGGAAGCGCGTGGTCTGGACCTTCTGGGTGACGATCGTCACCTTGGCCCCGACCAGGCGGTTGGTCAGGGTGGACTTGCCCGCATTGGGCGCTCCGATGATCGCGGCGAAGCCGGCGCGCGTGGTCATTGAGGTCCTTCTCGTTTCAACAGCATCACCAGTGCGGCGGCCTTCTCGGCTTCCTGCCGCGACCGCCCCTCGGCGAGCTCGGGTTCATAGTCTCCCACCGTCACCGAGACAGTGAAAGACGGCGCGTGGTCAGGGCCCTCGCGCTTTACGACTTCATAGGCCGGCAACGGCAGGCCACGGGCCTGGGCCCATTCCTGCAGCTGGGTCTTGGGATCCTTGACTCGCGGGCCGCCCAGGCGATCGAACTCGTCCTGCCAGAAGGCCAGGAAGAAGGCGCGCGAAGCCTCCAGCCCGTCGTCGATATAGATCGCTCCCAACAGCGCCTCGCAGGCGTCGCCGAGCACGGTGTCCTTGTCGCGCGCGCCGATCTTGCTGGCGCTGGGCGCCATCCGCAAGGCGTCGGGCAATCCGATGGATCGGGCGACCCGGGCGCAGGCGTGATAATTTACGAGACTGGCCATCATCCGGCTCATCTCGCCCTCGCGGGCATCCGGATACAGCGCCATCAGCCGTTCTGCCGCAAGCAGGTTCAGCACCCGGTCGCCCAGGAACTCCAGCCGCTCGTAGTGGCGGATCTTCTGCGCCCCGTCGCCGACGCTGGCGTGGGTCAGGGCCCGCTCCAGCAGTTCACGGTCGTGGAACACGTGGCCGATGCGGCCTTCGAGTTCGGCGACCGCGACCTGGCGTCTGTTCATTTGAGGACGTTGAAGAACCGGCCGGGCCGGGCGTTCATCACCCAGGTCCAGGGTTTGAACAATGAAGCGCCGGGGTTCCAGGATAGCAGGATGATTTGCGCCCTGCCGACGAGGTTCTCGGCCGGCACGAAGCCGACGCCCCCCTGGGCCGGCGCAACCCGGCTGTCCAGCGAGTTGTCGCGGTTGTCGCCCATGAAGAAGTAGTGGCCTTCCGGCACCACGAAGGTCTCGGTGTCGTCCACGTCGCCGCCAGGCCCGAAGTCGTAGGTGACGAACTGCCGCTGGTTCGGGAACGTCTCCTTGAAGCGCTGAACGTTGCGCGTGAAGCCGTAGCCGGAATCAATCATCACCGGCGCCAGTTCCTGGGCTGGTACTTCCTTGTCGTTGATCCACAGACGGCCGTGGCGCATCTGGATCCGATCACCCGGCAGGCCGATCAGACGCTTGATATAATCGGTGCGGCCGTCGCGCGGCAGCTTGAAGACGACGATGTCGCCCCGTTGCGGCTTGCGCTCCATGATCCGCCCCTCGAACAGCGGCGGGCTGAACGGAATCGAATGGCGCGAATAGCCGTACGAGAATTTCGAGACGATGATGTAGTCGCCTTCCAGCAGCGTCGGCTCCATGGAGGCCGAGGGGATCGTGAACGGCTGGAACAGCAGCACGCGCAGGAACAGCGCGATCAGCAACGCATAGGCGACGGTCTTCACGATCTCGACGAAATCGTTGACGCCGTTGGCCTTGTCCTCGCCGCCTGCGGCCTCTGCGCGATCGGTCATGTACAAACCCCGGAACGGATGGTCCGCCTAGCTAGACGCTGCGTCCGCCGTGGGCAAGCCGCCTGCGGCCGCCGGCCGCGCAACCGCATGTGAAGCGGAGAAGGGCGCCTTTTCCTGGCCCGAATGCACTTTTCCTCCATTGCAGCGGCTGGTCCCTGGCCTATCAAGGTGGAATGACCCGCAGCAGCCTGCCGCTCTCCCACGTCCTGCTCGCCCTGGCCGTGGTGGCGGTCTGGGGCACCAATTTCGTGGTTATCCGCATTGGGCTGGACCATCTGCCGCCACTGACCTTCGCGGTGTTGCGCTTCACCTTCGCCCTGCTGCCCGCGATCTTTTTCCTTAAGCGGCCAGCCGTGCCCTGGGCGAATCTGGCGGCCTATGGCGCGCTGATCGGCGCCGGACAGTTCGGCCTGCTCTACATCGCCATCAACGGCTATATCTCGCCGGGCTTGGCTTCGCTGGTCGTGCAGACCCAGGTGTTCTTCACCATCGGCCTGGCCATGTGGCTGAACAAGGAGCGGGTGCGAAGTTTCCAGATTGTCGCCTTGGCCCTGGCGGCCGGCGGCCTGGTGGTGATCGTGGCGCACAATTCCGACGCCTCGGCGACCCCTCTAGGTCTCGCGCTGATCCTTGCCGCCGCCGCGAGCTGGGCTGGGGGCAACGCGTTTTCGCGCGCCGCGGGCCAGGTGAACATGCTGGCTTATGTGGTCTGGGCAAGTCTCTTCTCGGTACCGCCCCTGCTGGTCCTGGCGCTGATTTTCGAAGGCCCAACAGCGATGATCGAGGGCGTCCGCGCGGCCGACGCCGCCACCTGGGGCGCGGTGCTCTGGCAGTCGGTCGGCAACAGCCTGTTCGGCTACGCCGTCTGGGGATGGCTGCTGGCGCGCCATCCGGCCGCGACCATCACGCCCATGGCCATGCTGGTGCCAGTGTTCGGCATGGGCGCCTCGGCGATCTTCCTGGGCGAGAGCCTTCCGGGCTGGAAACTGTTGGCCGCCGGACTGGTGATGAGCGGTCTGGCCCTGAATATCTTCTGGCCGCGCCTGGAACGGCGGATGGCGCAGGCTTAACTGCAAGGGCGTCAGCCGAAAGGACGCCCATGCCGAGCCGCCAGACCGTCGACGCCTTCACCGCCCAGGTTCTGTCCGGCGACCATGTCGGCGCGATCCGCGACTGGTACGCCGAGGACGCCTCGATGCAGGAGAACCAGGCCTCGCCCCGCGTCGGCCGCGACCTTCTGATGGATGGCGAGGCCCGCACCCTGGCCCGCGTGAAGACAGTCGAGACCGAGCTTCTCGCCCCGCCGCTGATCGACGGCGACACGGTCGTGATCCGCTGGCGCTTTACCTTTGCGCCGCACGAAGGGCCGCCCAAGGCCATGGAGGAAATCGCCTGGCAGATCTGGCGCGGCGACAAGGTCTGGCGCGAAACCTTCTTTTACGACCCGCGCCAGATGGCCTGACCTATTCCGGCAGGGCCTCGATGATCACGAACGCCTGCGCATAGGGATGATCGTCGGTCAGCGAGAGGTGAATCACCGCCCTGTGGCCGGGCGGCGTCATCTTCGCCAGCCGCTCGGCGGCGCCGCCGGTCAGGGCCATGGTCGGCTGGCCCGAGCGCATGTTGACCACGCCCATGTCGCGCCAGAAGACCCCGGCCCGCATCCCTGTGCCCAGCGCCTTGGCGCAGGCTTCCTTGGCCGCGAAACGCTTGGCGTAGCTGGACGCACGGTCGGGCTTGCGCTCGGAACGGGTCCGCTCGATTTCGGTGAAGATGCGGTGGGTGAAGCGGTCCCCGAACCGCTCAAGCGTCTCGGCCACCCGGCGGATGTCGGACAGATCCGAGCCGATGCCGATGATCACGCCGCTCTCCCGGCCATGCGCGCCTCATCCATCAGCGACCGCATGCGCTGGATCGCCGGCGCCAGTCCGACGAAGATCGCCTCGCCGATGAGGAAGTGGCCGATGTTCAACTCGACAACCTCGGGGATGGCGGCGATCGGCTTCACCGTCTCGTAGTCGATGCCGTGACCTGCATGGACTTCCAGGCCCAGGCGGCCAGCCTCCGCAGCCGTCGCCCGCAGGCCTTCCAATAGCGCGGCGGCCTGCGGCCCACGCTCGCGTACGGCGTCGCAATAGGCGCCGGTGTGCAACTCCACCACCTGCGCGCCCATCGCCTTCGCCGCCGCAGCCTGGGCCGGATCGGCGTCGATGAAGCATGACACCCGCACGCCGGCTGCGACCAGCTTGGCCACCACCGGGGCGATGTGGTTGTGACCGCCGACCACGTCGAGCCCGCCTTCGGTCGTGCGCTCCTCGCGCCGCTCGGGCACCAGGCAGGCGGCGTGGGGCAGGTGCGACAGGGCGATGGCTTCCATCTCGGCCGTCACCGCCATCTCGAAGTTCAGCGGCCGGCCGCGCTTGCGGGTGATGCCGGCCAGCGCCTCGATGTCGGCGTCGGAGATATGACGCCGGTCTTCGCGCAGATGGGCGGTGATGCCGTCAGCCCCGGCCGCCATGGCCAGTTCGGCCGCGCGCACCGGATCGGGATAGCTGCCGCCACGGGCGTTCCGGATGGTCGCCACGTGGTCGATGTTCACGCCCAGCCGCAGCTTGCTCACTTGTTCAATCTCCGGCTGCCGGGATCCTCGACCGGAATCGCCGCCAGTTCCGGCGGAAGCTGATCGGCCGGGTAGGCCGGCACGTCCAGCCGCGCCAAAGCCAGGAATGGCGCGCCGGGGTCCGCCCGGCCGCCCGAGCGATCGACCAGACAGGCGGCGACCACGACGTCGCCACCGGCCTTCTTGATCGCGTCCACGCACTCTCGCGAGGACAGGCCAGTGGAGACGATATCCTCGACCATGGCGATCCGCGCACCCTGCGGGAAGGAGAACGCCCGGCGCAGCTTGAACTCGCCGCCCTCGCGCTCGACGTACATGGACGGAACGCCCAGGTGCCGGGCCGTCTCGTAGCCCGGGATGATGCCGCCCACGGCCGGGGAGATGCAGTAGTCGACCTCGCCCACCGCCTCCTTGATCTTCGCGGCCAGCGCCTTGCAAAGGCGTTCGGTGCGGTCGGGGTACTGGAACACCAGATTCTTCTGCAGGAATGTCCCGGAGTGCAGGCCGCTCGACAGGATGAAATGGCCTTCGCGCAGCGCACCTGCGGCGCGGAATTCGTCCAGGACGTCTTGCGTGTTCATGTAAGGTCTCCTCGCCCGCCGGATTACCCAAGCCCCGCGGCGCTGTCATCGGCCAATTCGTCGCCACCGGGCATGCCAATGGTTTCGCGCGACCTGCGCCTGTTGACCCCTCGCCTCGTCTTGCGGCCGACCGAGCCGGAAGACGCCGCGCGACTGTGCGAGATTCAGTCCGATTGGGATGTCACGCGCATGCTGCGTATGGCCGACTGGCCGCCGGACCCGGTCGCCATGCAAGCCTGGGTCGCAAGCCACCCGGCGGAATGGGCGCGCGGCGAGGCATATCGCTTCGCAGTCCTTTTCGAGGGCCGCCTGATCGGCCAGGCCGACATCGACGAGATCGCCGGCGGCGAAGGCGATCTCGGCTATTGGCTAGAGCGGCCGACCTGGGGCGCAGGCTTGGCGAGCGAAGCTGCGCGCGCCCTGGTCGAATTCGCGTTCGGCGACCTGGCGCTGCGACGCATAAGGTCAGGTCACGCGGTCGAGAACGTCGCATCGGGCCGGATCTTGGAGAAACTCGGCTTCCATGCGCTGGACGTCGCGCCGCGACCTTCGCGCCCGAGACAGGAGCTGGTGTTGCATCGTCGGATGGAATTGAGAACGACTCTCGATTTCGCCACAGGAGCGCCGTAAACAAGCGCCACATGAACGGCTGATAACAGCGTCGTGCCGATTCCGTTCAGCGGGCCGACGCAATCTAAGCGCGAAGCGAAAGCGAATTTCGGGTGGCGGGCATGCGTAACAGGATCGTACTCCTCGGAGCGATCAGCGGCGCGGTGGTGTCCACTGTCGCCATGGCCGCCGAGGCGCCCCGCGTCACCCAGCATCGACTGACCCTCGACAGCTTCGTCTATGGCGCGACGGCCTGGGGCCGCTGGGGGCTGCAGCGCTTCAAGCCGAGCCGCCTGGACCGCCTCACCCGCTTCGCCCGCTGGGGCCTGTCGTTGCGCCACAAGCGCATCGACGTGTGCCGGATCGTCTACTGCTACCATCCGAGTTCGAAGGACGAGGTCGCCGAGGCCAAGCCGACCCCGCCCAAGCTGCCCAAGGGCCTGACGCCCCGGGTCACTCGATACGGCGCGCCCTAAGCCCGGTCAGAAAGCCGAGAGATCGGGCCCACGACCGTTCCAGCCCGACACGGCCTCAAAGGCCGCCGCCAGCGCCACCATGGAGGTCTCGTCGGCGCGACGCCCCATGATCTGAAACCCGGTCGGCAGCCCCTCGTCCGTCAGTCCCATCGGCAGGTTTGCCGCCGGCAAGTCCAGATAGTTGCCGGCCCGCGTCATCGCCCGGAACGGCGAAACCATCTCGTCGGCGTCTTCCAGCGCGGGCGGCGGAATCATGGTCGTCGGGCAGACCAGGGCTGCGTAAGGCGCCATCCAGGCGTCGAACTCCGCCTGATCCTCGACGCGTCGCTCGAGCGCCCGCGCCAGCTCGGCGTCGGTCGTCTCGCGTCCCGACTCGAAGCGCGCCCGAACATAGGGGTCCATGTCGCCGCCGTAGCGCGTCACGTGCTCGCCACGCACCCGCCACCCTTCAGCCGCCATCAGCCAGCCGTTGGGGATGAAATAGTCTACGAAGGGCTGCGGCGTCCTCGCCATCTCGATCTCGACGCCGGCTCCGGCGAGCGCCTTCAGCGCCGCGGCGTAGAGACGGGCGACCTGGGGATGCAGTTGAGGCATCGCGTCGGGCGGCAGGGCGGCGACCGTCCAGCCCTTCACCGGCGTGGCGAGAGCACGCCCGGCGTCGAACCTCGCCCGGGTCGAATAGCCCTGGTCCGGACCGGAGATCACCTCCAGCGCCCGTGCGGCCACGGCCACCGAACGGGCCAGCGGCCCGACGGTGTCTAGGCTGGGCGCCAAGTCGTGGACGCCGCGCGTCGAGACCAGTCCACGCCCCGGTTTCAGCCCGACCACCCCGCAGGCGGCGGCCGGTATGCGGATCGAACCGCCAGTGTCGGTCCCGAGGGCCAGATCGCAAAGGCCCGCCGCGACCGCGACCGCCGAGCCGCTGGACGAGCCGCCGGGAACGCGATGAACGACCGCATCCCAAGGATTCCAGGGCGCGCCGACCGCACGATTGGCGCCCCAGCCGCCGAAGGCCAGCTCGACCGTGTGGGTCTTGCCGACGGCGTGATAGCCGGCGTCCAGCAGCCGCTCGACCACGGTCGCATTCGCAGCCGGCGACAAGGCCAGAGGATGGACGCCGCCGCCGCCGGTTGGGACGCCGGCCACGTCGATCAGGTCCTTGATCGCGAATGTCGGGCCCGCCCCCGCGCCCATCGGCGGGTCGAAGATCGTCGTGAAGGCGTGCAGCCGCTCGCCCAGCCGTCGCCGCTCGGTCACGCTCGTCAAGGCGCTGCTCCATGGATGGGTTGCGAGTGACGACCATATAGCCGTGGACGACGCGCGCCACGATGATCGCGAGGGCGCGGAACCATTTGCGCCCCCTGCAGGTTCATTCGAGGTCCGTGCCAGGACGTCCCCGATCCCGAAACGCAAACTCGATCGGAATCGAAGCCCAGGAGCCCCCTCTCCTGGGCTTCGCCATAACTGCTCCGGCTCATGAATATTTTTTCGCCGCCGGCCGGAACTCCGGCCCGCGGCGGCCCGTTGTTTCAGCGGTCAGAGATGAAAATCGAAGACCGAGCCCGGCCAATCATCCAGCGATGGAAAACGATAGTCGGACTAGAAGCCCGGCGGGTCCTCGACCCCCGGGCTTCGCTGTTTTCGGGCCGCGCCATGAAGTCGACGTGAGCCGGAACATCCCTCGCCGCCCTCGGTTCTTGCATCAGGCGCGCCGCCGTGGCGCGGCCGTTCCCCGGCGATGGAGACCCCCATGAAGGTCAGCGAATGCATGACGCGCGACGTCAAGATGACCAACCCTCAGGAAACCCTCCGCAGCGCCGCCCGCGCCATGGTCGCGCTCGACGCCGGAGTGCTGCCCGTCAGCGACGGCGACAAGCTGGTCGGGATGATCACCGATCGAGACATCGCCGTCCGCGGCGTCGCCGAGGGCCATGGCCCCGACGCCAGGGTCGCCGACGTGATGAGCCGCGAGGTCATGTACTGCTACGACGACGAGGACTGCTCGGCGGTGTTGCGCAACATGGGCGACATCCAGGTCCGCCGACTGCCGGTGCTGAACCGCGACAAGCGCCTCATCGGCATCGTCTCCCTCGCCGACCTCGTGGCCGCTGGCCAAACAGCCCGCGCGGGCGAAGCGCTGGGCGGCATCGTCCGTCCCGGCGGAGAGCACTCGCAGTCGATCCATTGAGTGCGGAGCGCGGCCGCGCCTAACCCTTGGCGCGGTCGACGGTCTCGATGCTGGGATAGGCCCGCAATGCCGCGGCGATGTGGGTCAGGTGCTTGGCGTCCTTGACCTCGACGTCGAAATCCACGTCGAAGAAATCGGACTGGCGGCGGTGCATGCGCAGGTTGACGATGTTTCCACCGGCCTCGCCGATCGCCGTGCAGGCCTGACCGAGCACGCCCGGCGCGTTGCGGATCGTGGCGGTCAGTTTTGACAGGGTCACCGTGTTGCGCTCGGCTTCCGGCGTCCATTGCAGGTCACGCCAGAGTTCCTCTCGATCCTCGAACTCCGCCAGCCGCGCGCAGTCGATGGTATGGACCGTCAGGCCGGTGCCGTCCGGCTCCAGGATGCCGACGATCCGGTCGCCCGGAACCGGGGTGCAGCACTGGCCGAAGTTCAACGATACGCCTGGCGTGAGGCCCCCGCCGCGCACGTAGAGCCGCGCGCCCTTGCCGCCTTCAATACGTCGGGTAGCCACGGCCGCTTCCCGCTCGGCCGCCTTCAGCCCCGGGAAGATCACGTCCAGGACCTGGGTCGGCGAGATGCGCCCACGGCCGACCAGTTCGAAGAGGTCGTCCTCGCTCGGAACGGCGAACCGCTCCAGCGACGGCTTCAACTGCACATCCTTCCGCGACTTGCCGGCCCGCTCGAAGGTCTGGTCGATGGTCGCCCGCCCGAGACGGATGAACTCCTCGCGCTCGGTCTGGCGGATATGACGGCGGATCGCCGAGCGCGCCCGACCGGTGACCGTCAGCGAGCGCCAGTCGGGCGGCACCACCGGCTTGGTCCCGCGGATCACCTCGACCACGTCGCCGTTCTGCAGGGTCGTGCGCAGCGGCTTGAGCTCGCCGTTGATCTTCACCCCGATGCAGGTGTCGCCGACGTCGGTGTGGACGCCGTAGGCGAAATCCAGCGGCATCGCCCCGCGCGGCAGGCTGATCAGCTTACCCTTGGGCGTGAACACGAACACCTGGTCGAGATACATCTCGAGCTTCGCGTGCTCGACCAGTTCCTCGACGTCGCCGCCATGCTCCAGCACCTGGACGAGGTGGCGCAGGTTGACCAGCGGGTCGCGCCCGCCACCGGCGGCCTGGTCTTCGGGATCGAAGCCGTAGGACGAATTCTTGTAGCGCCAGTGCGCGGCGACCCCGTCCTCGGCGATCCGGTCCATGGTCTCGGTGCGGATCTGCATCTCGATCCGCATGCCCTTGGGCCCAACCACGGTGGTGTGCAACGAGCGGTAGTTGTTCCGCTTCGGCGTCGAGATGAAGTCCTTGAACCGCTCGGGCACGCTGGGCCAGGCGCGGTGGATGACGCCCAGCGCGGCGTAACAATCAGCCTCGCTGTCGACGATCACCCGGAAGGCGTAGATGTCGGAGAGCTGCGAGAAGCCGATCGACTTGCGCTGCAGCTTGCGCCAGATCGAATAGGGGTTCTTCTCACGGCCGAAGACCCGAGCCGAGATGCCCGCCGCCTCAAGCTTGGCCGCGATCTCTCCCGACACCACGGACACCGCCGCGCCCTGCTCGATCCGCAGGGCTTCGAGGCGGCGGCCGATCGCATCGCGGGCGACCGGATTCAGGTGCTCGAAACAGAGCTCCTCCAGCTCGGAACAGATCCGGTGACATCCGATGGAGCGCGCCAGCGGCGCATAGATGTCCAGGGTCTCGCGGGCGATGCGCTCGCGCTTGGCCGGGCTGGAGATGTAATGGAGCGTCCGCATGTTGTGCAGACGGTCGGCCAGCTTGACCATCAGGACCCGCACGTCCTTGGAGATGGCCAGGATGAACTTGCGCAGGTTCTCGGCCTGCTTGGTCCGTTCGCTGTTGAGCTCAAGCTTGGTCAGCTTGGTGACGCCCTCGACCAGTTCGGTGATCTCGGGGCCGAATAAGGCGCGGATGTCGTCGGGAGTGACCGGGGTGTCCTCGATCACATCGTGCAGCAGAGCCGTGACAATAGTGGCGGTGTCCAACCGGTAATCGGTCAGAATGCCCGCCACCTCGATCGGGTGCGCGAAGTAGGGGTCGCCCGAAGCGCGCTTCTGCGAGCCATGCATGCGCATGGCGTAGACATAGGCTCGGTTGAGAACCGACTCGTCTGCGGTCGGGTCGTACGAGCGGACCTTCTCGATCAGCTCGTACTGGCGAAGCATCTTCGGCCGCTTGGCGACCGGCGCGTCGGATTTTTCGGCGGGGGTCTCGGGCGCCGCCGCCGTGACAGTAAGAGGGTCTGCGCCTTCCGGGCTCAGTACCGCTCCTCCTGGCCGCCGTCACGGTCGCTCTGAAGCGCGCGGACCAGTTCCAGCTCGCTCATCTGCATGTGGGTCGGATCGGCCAGTAGGGCGAGGGTTTCAGCCTCTTCCTCGGCTTCCGAACGCTCGTCGACGCGCTGAAGCGTGCCGATCAGGTTTTCCCGCAGGTCGTCGGCGTCCACCACGTCGTCGGCGATCTCGCGCAGCGAGACGACCGGGTTCTTGTCGTTGTCGCGATCGACCATCAACTGGGCGCCGGCCGAAATGGCGCGGGCGCGATGGGCCGCCAGCAGCACCAGGCTGAAGCGGTTGGGGACCTTCTCGACGCAATCTTCGACGGTGACGCGGGCCATGGATTCCTCAAAGGAGCGGTAGAACCGAACAAAATAGAGACTTCGCGACGATTGTGCAACGCCGCAAACCCCGCAACCGCAGGGTCAGATGGCGCAGAGCCCGGCCTCACGCAGCACGTCGTCGGTGGTTTCGAACATCGCGCAGGGCCGCTGGGCCATAAGGATCTCAGGCGTAGCATAGCCCCAGGCGACCGCGCCCGCCGCCAGGCGGACCTTGCGGGCGGCCTCGATGTCACGGACTTCGTCGCCGACGCTGAGCACGTCGGCCTCGGCCACGCCCGCCGCGCGGATCACCTTGCGGAACTTGGCGGCCTTGCCGAAAACCGAGGCGCCGCAGCCGTAGTGCGCGACCAGTCCGGCCAGTTCGCCCCCCAGCACCTTGCGCACAGTGGCCTCGGAATTCGAGGACACGATCGCGACCTTGACCCCGCGCGCGGCCAGCCGCCGCAGCATGTCCGCCACGCCCGGGAACAGGTCGATCTGCGGCGCGGCCTCACTGGCCAGCTTGCGGAAGTGGGCGGCGATCATCGGCAGCTTCCACGCCGGCACGCGCAGGCTGCGCATGATCTCGCGGCTGGGCCGCCCGCGCAGACGCGCCATCTCCTCCGGATCGATCTCGCGGAAGCCGTAGCGGCGCGCGACACCGTTCAGGGCGCCGGCGAACCAGGCTGCGCTGTCGGCCAGGGTGCCGTCGAAGTCGAAGATGATGAGGCGATAGCCCAAGGGCCTGTCCTGCTCATTGCGAAGGCGCGCGGCCCTACTCCCCTGGACCGAGGCCGTCAACGGCCGCGCTGTCGCAGGGCCGCGCATCGCGCCCCACCGTCGCGCTCGCCGCCAACTCGGCCGCGGTCGATCCCAGCACCGGATGACGCCAATCCGGGGCGATCTCGGCCAGCGGTCCCATCACGAACAGCCGCTCGTGGGCGCGCGGGTGCGGCAGGGTCAGGTGCGGATCGTCGGAAACGATTCGGCCATAGGCGATCAGGTCCAGGTCGAGGGTTCGCGGCGCGTTGCGTTCCGCCCTCCGGCGCCCGAACGCATTTTCCAGCGTGAACAACGTTCGGATTAGCGCCTGCGGGCCTTGCCGAGCCTCGACAAGCACGACGCCGTTGCGATACTCCTGAGCGCTCGGGTCGGGCCAGGCGGCCGAACGCCACCAGGACGACCGACGCAGGATGGGCAATCCCGCCGCCGCGAAACGAGCTAGCGCTGCCTCGAGAAGGGCTTCGGACGTTCCATAGTCGCCAGGCACATTTCCGCCCAAGGCGACAACCGCAGCATCGTCCGGAACGACGCCCAGAGACATTTTCGCAGGATTTTCCGCACTCATGACTTTTTACCCCACGGACAGGCTGGCGCTCTTCATTGACGGGGCGAACCTGTACTCCGCGGCCAAGGGGCTGGGCTTCGATATCGACTATCGCAAGCTGCTGGAAGAGTTCCGCAAGCGCGGCGTCCTCGTGCGCGCCTACTACTACACCGCCCTTGTCGAGGATCAGGAATATTCGCCGATCCGCCCGCTGGTCGACTGGCTCGACTACAACGGCTTCCGCCTCGTGACCAAGCCGGCGCGCGAATACACCGACGCCCAGGGCCGCAAGCGCTGGCGAGGCGACATGGACGTCGAGATCGCCGTCGACATGATGGAGATGGCCAGCCACGCCGACCATCTGGTGCTGTTCTCCGGCGACGGCGACTTTCGGGTTCTGGTCGAGGCGGTCCAGCGCCGCGGGGCGCGGGTGACCGTGGTCTCGACCGTGAAGTCGCAGCCGCCCATGGCTTCGGACGATCTGCGCCGCCAGGCGGACAACTTCGTGGATCTGGCCGATCTGGCGGACATCATCGGCCGGCCGTCGCGCCTGCCCCGTTTCATCCAAGAAAGCCGCGCGGCCCGCGACGAGCACGGCCACGACGTCGACGCCGAGTACTGATGTCTGTCGAACTCTGGGGCGCCGAGCCGCCCCGCGACTGCCCGCTCTGCCCGCGGCTGGTGGCCTATCGCGCCGCCAACGCCGCCCAGAACCCCGACTGGTGGAACGGCCCGGCGCCGTCGTTCGGAGACCCGGCCGCACGCCTGCTCGTCGCGGGCCTGGCGCCTGGGCGCACCGGCGCCAACCGCACGGGACGCCCGTTCACCGGCGACCATGCCGGCTGGATGCTCTATGACACCCTGACCAAGACCGGTTTCGCCAACGGCAAGTTCGACGCACGCACAGACGACGGGCTGGAGCTTTCGGACTGCATGGTCACCAATGCGGTGCGCTGCGCCCCACCCGGCAACAAGCCCGAGACCAGCGAAGAGAACACTTGCCGGCCGTTCCTGACCCAACGGCTGAAGGACCTGCCCAACCTCAAGGTCATCGTCACCCTGGGCGATGTCTCGCGGCGTAACGTGCTGAAGGCGATCGGACTGAAGGCCTCGGCCGGCCTGCCCGGCCACGGAACCGAGTTCCAGGCGGGTCCCTATGTGATCCTCAACAGCTATCACTGCTCGCGCCTCAACACGAACACCGGGCGGCTGACGGCAGAGATGTTCGAGGCGGTGTTCCGCCGCGCACGCCAGTTGATCGACGCCGGCTGACCTCGCCTGCCGCCTACCGGCTCCAGTAGAAATACCGCCAGGCTGTCGCGAAGCCGGCGGCGCGATACAGCGAGCGGGCGCCGGTGTTGGATTCCTCGACCTGCAGGAAGACCTGATCAATCCCGCGCGACTGCGCCGCGCCAGCCAGCCCGGCCAGCACTCGGCCCGCGAGCCCCTGCCCGCGCCGGGCGGCGTCGGTGCGCATGCCGTGGACGCTGGCCCAACCGTGGCCGAACGCCGCCACGCCCACGGCCATGGTCGCCTGGCCCTCGCGGATCGCGCCATAGACCGCATGGGGCGAGCGGGTCAGCGCGGCTACGCGGTTCGCGCCGTCTATCGGATCGAAACCCTCACTGGTGAAGACGCTGGCCCAGCCTTGGTCGGGCGCGTCCGCCACCGCAGCCGGAGCGCCGCGCGCCGCGGCCATCATCCCGGCCGGCGCGCCGATCTTCACCAAGGTCGGCTGTTCGGGCGAAAAGCCGCGGCGCGAGAGTTCGGCCCGCACAGGCTCCAGGCCGGCGACGTCGGCAATGCGGAAGGCAGGCTTCAGACCGCGCTGGGCATAGGCCGCCTCGATGGCGTCCAGCGCGGCCGGATCGGCGGCCAGGTCGTGGTTCAGCGGGACCGCGCTGCCCGCGCGGCGGATGGTTCCGGGGTCGAGTGCGACCAGCCAGCCGCCGATCTCGATCGCCTCGCGCGGCGCCACCGCCGAGATGGTCGCGCGCTCGACGCCTTCGACGTCCATCTCAGCCCCTGTCGCGCAGCAGACGGGCCTTGTCCCGCTGCCAGTCACGCTCGGCCGTGGCCTCGCGCTTGTCGTGCAGCTTCTTGCCCTTGGCGAGCGCGATCTCCAGCTTGGCCAGGCCCTTGTCGTTCCAATAGAGCTTGGTCGGAATGATCGTGCGCCCCTCGCGGGTCACCGCCCCGATCAGCCTGTCCAACTGCTTCCTGTGCAGCAGCAGTTTCCGGTGTCGCCGCGGCTCGTGATTGAAGCGGTTCGCCTGGGCGAAAGGCGGAATGTCGGCGTTGATCAGCACCACCTCGTCGCCCTCAACCGAGGCATAGGACTCGGCGATGTTGGCGCGGCCGGTGCGCAGCGATTTGACCTCCGATCCGGTGAGGACCAGGCCCGCCTCGAAGGTTTCCTCGAGAAAGTAGTCGAACCGCGCGCGCCGGTTCTCGGCGATGGTCTTGCCAGTCATCAGATGACGCCGGCTTCCCTCATCGCCGCCAGCACCTCGGCGCGCGAGGCCTCGGAAGCTGGAACGATGGGCAGGCGCGCGTCCTCCAGACACAGGCCCAGATGCGCGAGCGCGAACTTGGTCGGCGCAGGCGAGGCGTCCGAGAACAGCGACTTGTGAAGGCGGAACAGCCGATCCTGCCAGTACAGCGCCGTGCTCGGATCGTTGCCCAGCGCGGCGTTGTAGAAGGTGGCGCAGAGGTCCGGCGCAACGTTCGACGTCACCGAGATGCAGCCGACCCCGCCATGCGCCATGTAGCCCAGCGCGGTCAGGTCGTCGCCCGACAGCAGGATCCAGTCGTCGCCGCACAGCAGGCGCTGCATGGTCGCGCGGGTCATGTCGCCGGTGGCGTCCTTGATGCCTACGATGTTCGGCAGCTTGGAGAGCCGCGCGAGGGTCTCGTTGCTGATGTCCACCGAGGTGCGCGAGGGAACGTTGTAAACGAACACCGGCAATTGCACGGCTTCGTTGATGGCCGCGTAGTGGGCGTAGAGCCCTTCCTGGCTAGGACGGTTATAGTACGGCGTCACCACCAGGGCCGCATCCGCGCCGATCGCCTTGGCGTGCGACACCAGCTCGATCGCCTCCTCGGTCGAGTTCGAGCCGGCGCCGGCGATCACCGGCACGCGCCCGGCTGCGGTCTGCACGGCCAGTTCGACCACCCGCCGGTGCTCGTCGTGCGACAAGGTCGCGGTCTCGCCGGTCGTGCCCACGGGCACGATGCCGTGGACGCCGCCGGCGATCTGGCGCTCGACGAGGGCCACGAAGGCTTTCTCGTCCACCGCGCCGTCGCGGAACGGAGTCACGAGGGCCGGCATCACGCCCTTGAACAAGGTATCTGACATGGTCTGCAAAAAGCCGTGAAAGCGAGGCCAATGGTTGCGGCCTCAAGATTTGGCCGGACAATATGGCGGCGTGGCCCTGCGCTGCAACATCGTTTCGACTGGAGTTTCTCACCTTGGCGTCCAAGGCCCGTAAAGCGTTTCTGACCACCGCCTCGATCGCCCTGCTGGCCTCCATGGCCAATGCGCAGGCGCCGACTCAGGGCGCGCCGACGCAAGGGGCCTATCGTCCGTTCTCCGACGGGCCGAAGCCGATCGAGCTGACCCAGACCCCGCCGACCGCCTACGCCCGCTCGCTGTCGCCGACGGATTCGGCGACCCTGACCTCGGCCCTGACCTCCGCCAGGCGCGGCGACATCACCAACGCACGCACGGCCATCGCCTCGCTGAGCGATCCGATCGCCAGAAAGCTCGCCACCTGGGCGCTGGTGGACGCCGCCGCCGATTCCCTGTCGTTCTTCGAGGTGGATCAGGCCCGGCGCGACCTGGCCGGATGGCCGCGCGGCGCGCGGCGCCAGCTCGCCGCCGAGAAGCTGCTCGAGACTTCGGGCCAGAGCCCTGCCCAGATCATCGCCTGGTTCGGCGGCGGCGAGCCCCAGACGGCCGAGGGGGCCATGGCCCTAGCCAGCGCCTGGCAGGCCACCGGCCGCCAGAAGGAAGCGGCCGATCTGATCCGCCGCACCTGGCGCGACAAGATCTTCGAGGTCGTTCCCCAACGCGCCATGCTGTCCAGGTTCGGGACCTGGCTGACCCAGGACGACCACGTCCGGCGCACCGACATCCTGCTCTATGGCGCCCAGGGCCCGGCGGCGCGCGAGATGCTGCCCCTGCTGCCGCCCGACCAGCTGCAGCTGGCCCAGGCGCGCATGGCCTTCCGTTCGGGTTCGGCCAACGCCAACGACCTGGCCGCCGCCCTGCCCGGCGACCTGTCGCGCCATCCGGGCGTCGCCTTCGAGCGCGCCAGCTACTATCGCCAGCGCAATCTGGAGAGCCTGGCCCTCGCCGCCGTGCCGGGCTTTCCCTCGGACCTCGCCCACGGCGACATGGCCGAGCGGATCTGGGCCGAGCGTTACCGGCTGATCCTGTTCGCCCTCAAGAACGGCGACTCCTCGGGCGCCTATGTGGCCGCGGCCAACAGCGGCCTGACTTCGGGCGGCCCGGCCGCCGACGCCGAGTTCTACGCCGGCTGGATCGCCCTGACCCGCTTGAAGGACCCGGCCCGCGCCGCCGTCCATTTCAGCAACCTGGAAAAGATCGGCCAGTCGCCCATCACCCGCGGCCGCGCCTTCTACTGGCTGGGCCGCACGGCCGAGGCCCGCGGCGACCGCGCCGCGGCCGACGGGTATTACGGCCAGGGAGCCCAATACTACACCACCTTCTACGGCCAGCTCGCCGCCGAGAAGCTGGGCCGCAAGCTGGTGCTCGGAACCGACCCGCGGCTCAACGACGCCGACCGCTCGCGCTTCGAATCGCGCGACACCGTCCGCGCTGTCCGCCTGCTGAACGAGATCGGCGAGCGCAACCTGTTCAAGACTTTCGTGCTGGCGCTTGACGACATCCTGCCGACGGTCGAGGAGCAGGCGCTGCTGGTCGACCTCGTCCGCAACTACGGCGACCAGGACACCTCGATGAAGGTCGTCCGCACCGCCGCCCAGCGCGGCTTCATCCTGCCCGAGCGCGGCTATCCGCTGCGCACCCCGCCCAGCGTGGCCGGCGCGCCCGAAGTAGCCCTCACCCTGGGCATCACCCGCCAGGAGAGCGGCTTCGACCCGTCGGTGCGTTCCGGCGCCGACGCGCGCGGCATGATGCAACTGCTGCCAGCCACCGCCGCCAGCGTAGCGCGGGGGCTTGGCATGAGCTTCGAGGCTTCGATGCTCTACGACGCCGACTACAACATGCAGCTCGGCCAAGCCTTCCTGGGCCGTCAGGTCAGCAATTTCGCCGGCTCCTATCCGATGGCGATCGCAGCCTACAACGCCGGCCCCGGCCGTCCCCCGCAATGGGTGACCTTCTGCGGAGACCCGCGCGGCGCCGCGACGGACCCTATCGACTACATCGAATGCATCCCGTTCTCGGAGACCCGCAACTACGTCATGCGGGTGATGGAAGGCATGCAGGTCTATCGTGCTCGTCTCGCCGGCGGTTCGGCGCCAATCACCCTCAGCGCCGACCTCAAGCGCGGCGCCTATGGGACCTATGCCGGCCCCGCGGCCCAGACCCAGCTCCCGATCGCGGCCAGCAACACCCCGATCCCGAACCCTTACTAGCGGTTATGACCGCGCAGGCCGTCACCATTGAGGTCGGACCCGACCAACAGGTCTCGGGCCTCTGGCTGCGTCCGCCGGCCGCCGCCGCGGTCCTGGTCCTCGCCCATGGCGCCGGCGCGGGCATGACCCACAGGGCGATGGAGGCCACTGCCGAGGGCCTGGCTTCACGCGGCGTCGCCAGCCTGCGCTACAACTTCGCCTACATGGAGCGCGGCTCCCGGCGGCCGGATACGCCGGCCGTCGCGCACGCCGCCGTCCGCGCCGCAGTCCAGCAGGCTCAGGACATGGCGCCCGACCTGCCGCTGTTTGCAGGCGGCCGCTCGTTCGGTGGCCGCATGACCTCGCAGGCTCAAGCGGAAGCCCCCCTGCCCGGCGTGCGCGGCCTGGTCTTTTTCGCCTTCCCGCTGCATCCGCCCGGCAAGCCGGGGATCGAACGCGCAGAGCATCTGGGGAAAGTCTCCATACCGATGCTGTTTCTTCAGGGCACGCGCGACGAGTTCGCCCAGGCCGATCTGCTGGACCAGACCATCAGCCGCCTCGGCGATCAGGCGAATCTGCACCGTGTCGCCGACGCGGACCACTCCTTCCACGTGCCAGCCAAGACCGGCCGCAAGGACACGCAGGTGCTGTCGGAAATCCTGGATGTGGCGCGCGAGTGGATGAGCGCCCGCGCGAGCGAGGCCTAGTCAGCCACCAGCCCGTGCAGCAGGCCGTCGAGCGTGACCGAGATCAGCTCCTCGCGCGGCGCCCAGGCGAACTTCGGCCGTGTCACGCCAAGGGCCACCACACCGTGGCACGAGGCCCAGAGGGCCTGGGCCGCCGAATCGGCGGTGCCCGTGCGCAGGCGTCCCTCGGCGGCGATCTCGCGCACGACGCCGGAGAAGACATCGTAGCACTGGGCGCCCAGGTCGGCGGTGGTTTCCTCCTCACCGATGTTCGGCGGCAGGCGGCCGACATTGGAGAACACCAACTCGTACGCGTTCGGATGCTCGAAGCCCCAGCGCATGTAGGTCTCGAGCATCAGCTTGACGCGATTGACCGCATCCATCGGCTTGACGGCGATCTCGGCGTTGCGCTCCAGCAGCTGGCGGATCGTCGCCTGGCAAATCTCGAGCAGGATGCAGCTCTTGTCGGGAAAGTGCATGTAGAGGGCGGTGGACGAAACGCCCACCTCATCGGCGATCTTTCGGATCGTCGCGCCCTCATAGCCTTCGGCCACAAAGATGCGTTCGGCGGCTTCGAGGATTTCCGCGCGCCGCAGGTGGCCGTCGCCCTTGGGTTTCCGGGCCGAGCGCCGCGAGGTGACAACTGTGGTCACGGGTTTCCTTCCGAGTCCGTCCTGTAACAAACGGAGACCAAAACGGCGTCGGTTGCAAGTCTGCACTCGGCAAAAGGCGAGCGGATTCCGCAGCTAAGGGCGCGGCCTTTTCGCGCTTTGCGCGTTTCCCCGACGTGACCTTGGCCTTGGCGGCCGGTGCGGCGCGCCAGGAGCGTTCAAAGCCAGCGGAGCGGCCATGAGACTGCCTGACGACCAACTGCAACGCCTGGCGCTGCATAGCGCCTTCGGCCTCCACCTCGTCGCCAAGTGGATGGCGGGGCGCGAGGACGTCGACCCGCAGATCCGCGAACGGCTGGCCGTCCACATGGCCGCCCTCGACGGCGTGCTGTCGGCCAACGGCCACGACTGGATCCGCGAGGAAATTGAGGGCACCGAGGCGGCGCTTCAAGGCCGCTGACGGCCGCGGGACTGGACCTGCGCCCGGCGATGCGGCTAGTGGCTCGCCGATGACCAGTCCCGCTCCTCTTGTCGCCGACCTCCCCGGCGTGATGCGCACGACCGGCTGGGCGGACTACGCCCTGCTCGACAGCGGCGGCGGCCGCAAGCTCGAGCGCTATGGCGCCTATACCGTCGTGCGGCCGGAACCACAGGCCATGTGGGCGCCGCGCCTGCCGCAGGACACCTGGGCCAAGGCCGACGCGGTGTTCGACCCCAGCGACGAAGAGGACGCGGGCAAATGGCGCTTCCGCGGCAAGCCGAAGGAAAGCTGGCCGATGGCCTGGGGCCAGGCGCGTTTTCATTCCCGCTTCACCGCCTTTCGCCATCTGGCCTTCTTCCCAGAGCAGGCCGCCAATTGGGCGTGGCTTGACGAGCGCGTGCGCACCTTCGACGGCGGCCAGCCGCGAGTCCTGAACCTGTTCGGCTATACCGGCGTCGCCAGCCTTGTCTGCGCGGCGGCCGGCGCACACGTGACCCATGTCGACGCCTCCAAGAAGGCCATAGGCTGGGCGCGCGAGAACGCGACCCTGTCCGGCCTGGAAGACCGGCCGATCCGCTGGATCTGCGAGGACGCCCGCCGCTATGTCCAGCGCGAGGTCCGCCGCGGCTCGCGCTACGACGGCATCATTCTCGACCCGCCGAAATATGGCCGCGGCCCGGACGGCGAGGTCTGGAGACTGTTTGAGCATCTTCCTGAACTTTCGGCCCTATGCGCCGAACTTCTTTCGGAAAACGCCTCCTTCATGCTGCTCAACGCCTATGCCGAGCGCATCTCCGGCGCGGCGCTCTCCTCATTGATGCTCTCGAACCTGCCCGGCCGGGCCGGCGTGATCGACTGGGGAGAACTTACCCTCGTCGAGGAAGCGGCCGACCGCCAGATCGGCATGTCGTTCTATGGCCGGTGGTCGGCATGAGCCGGGTCGTCACATCCCTGACCAACCCGACGGTCAAGGCTGTCCGCGGCCTGCACCTGCGCAAGGAGCGTGACCAGTCGGGCCTGTTCGTCGCAGAAGGCCTTAAGATCGTCACCGAGGCCGTGGAGCTTGGCCATCCGCCTCGCATCCTGATGTACGCCAAGGACGCCGAGGGCCATCCGCTGCTGAAGCGTGCGGTCCAGGCGACGCTGGCCGCCCGGGGCGAGGTGATCGAGGTCACCCACGACATCCTCGCCAAGGTCTCGCGCCGCGACAATCCGCAGGCGGTGGTCGCCGTCTTCGCCCAGGCCTATACGCCGCTATCCGCCCTCGATCCGACCGCCGCGACTTGCTTCGTCGCCCTGCATCGCGTGCGCGACCCCGGCAATCTCGGAACCATCGTACGTACCGCTGACGCCGCCGGCTGCGGCGCGGTGATCCTGGTCGGCGAGTGCTGCGACCCGTTCTCGGTCGAGGCGGTGCGCGCGACCATGGGCTCGATCTTCGCCGTGCCGATCGTCAAGGCCAGCGAGGCCGAATTCGCGGGCTGGCGCTCGGGCTGGCCAGGCTCTGTCGTCGGCACCCTGCTCTCGGCCGAGGTCGATCACCGCCAGGCCAGCTACGCCAAGCCGGCCCTGATTCTCATGGGCAACGAACAACAGGGCCTGACGCCGGACATGGCGGCGCTGTGCGACGTCAACGTCAAGATCCCCATGCGCGGTCGCGCCGACAGCCTGAACCTGTCGGTGGCGACGGGCATCATGATCTACGCCGCGACCTGATTCAGGTCCCGCGCGGCTTGGCCCTGGCCGTGGGCGCCGCGCTGGCCGGGTCTTCAGGCCAGACGTGCTTGGGATAGCGGCCGCGCATATCCGAGCGGACGTCCTTCCAGGATCCTTTCCAGAAACCGGGCAGGTCCTTCGTCGTCTGGATCGGCCGATGCGCCGGCGAAAGCAGCGACAGGGTCAGCGGAACGCCGCCGACAGTCGGGTGCTCCGCCAGGCCGAACACCTCCTGCACCCGCACGTCCACGCGCGGACCGCCCTCTGCGGCGTAGTCGATGGCGAAGCTGTTGCCGGTCGGGGCGGTCCAGCGGGTCGGAGCCTGCGATTCCACCCGCCGCTGAGCGTCCCAGGGCACCAGGCTTCGGACCGCGCCGTCCAGGGCGTCGGGCTTCAACGCCGCGAGCGAGCGGAGCCCCGGCAGCAGCGGAGCGAGCCAGTCGTCCAGTTGTTGCAGGAGAGCCGCGTCGGACACATCCGGCAGGTTTTCGCCCTGGCCTCGCAGGAACATGACGCGTCGCCGGAAAGACCCGATCGCCTCGCCCCAGGGCAGCTTGACGAGGCCCTCGGCCCGGACGCGGTCGGCAAGCGCCGCGGCGATGATCGCCGGATCGGGCGTCTCGTCGATCTCCTCGCGCACGGTGAGGCGGCCCAGGCGGGTCACGCGCTTGGCGCGCAGCTTGCCCCCGCCACTTTCCTCCAGGCGATAGTCGGTCTCCATCTGGCCGGCGAACGCGGCGGCCAGTTCGGCTTCGTCGAGCGGTGCGGCCAGCAGGATGCGGTCGCGACGGTCCCCGCCGCCGAGTTCGGCGATCGCCAGCCACTTCTCGCGGGCCAAGGCGTCAGTCGGCTCGACGAAAGCCCCGCGGCCGCTGACCAGTTGAAACTCGCCGTTTCCGCCGCGCGCCTTGGCGACGCGTTCGGGATAGGCGAAGGCGAGCAGCAGGCCGTCATCCAGCGCCCCGTCCCTGCTCCCCTGCCGCCCGGCGAGGGCCGCCCAGCGCTCGGCCAGAGCCTTGGCGTCGCGGGCCCGGGGCGAGCGGTCGCGCAGCAGGCCCTCCAGACGGTGGCGCAGGTCAGCGTCGCGCCCGCCCAGACCGCGCTCGGTCACCAGGGCGGCGATCAGCGCCGCGCGAGCCGATTGCCCGGTCTCCCCGGCTTTCAGCACCATGTGGGCGAGGCGCGGCGTCAGGGGGAAGCCGCTGAGCGCCTCGCCATGAGCGGTGAGCACCCCATCGGCGTCCAGCGCCTCAAGCCGCAGCAACAGGGCGCGCGCCTCTGCAAAGGCGGCAGCCGGCGGCGGGTCGAGGAAGGCGAGATCGGCCGGATCGCGGGCGCCCCAGCGGGCGAGGTCCAGGGCCAGGCCGGCGAGGTCGGCGTCAAGGATTTCCGGATCGGCGAAGGCCGGCAGGGCGCGGGTCTCGGCCTCGTCCCACAGGCGATAGGCGACGCCGGGCTCAGTTCGCCCGGCCCGGCCGCGCCGCTGGTCGGCCGCAGCGCGGCTGACACGGACGGTGGCCAGGCGCGTGAGGCCGCTGGCCGGATCGAAGCGCGGCACACGGGCCAAGCCGCAATCGACGACGACGCGCACCCCCTGGATCGTCAAGCTTGTCTCGGCGATGGACGTGGCCAGCACCACCTTGCGCTGTCCAGGCGGAGGCGGGTCGATGGCGGCGTCCTGCTGGATGGGGTCGAGCGCCCCGTAAAGCGGCGCGACGCGTACATCGGGACGGCGCAGCCGCTCGCCCAGGATTTCGGCGGTCCGCAGGATCTCGCCCTGCCCGGGAAGGAAGACGAGGACGCTGCCTGTTTCTTCGGCGAGGGCGCGCTCTACCGCCCGCGCGGCGCGCTCTTCCAGACGCAGGCGCTCGTCGCGGCCGAGATATCGGGTCTCGACCGGGTAGGCGCGGCCCTGGCTTTCGATCACCGGCGCCTCGTCCAGCAGCCGCGCGACCGCAGCGCCGTCCAGCGTGGCCGACATGACCAGGATGCGCAGATCCTCGCGCAGGACGCCCTGGGCGTCGCGCGCCAGGGCCAGCCCCAGGTCCGCATCCAGGCTACGCTCGTGGAACTCGTCGAAGAGGACGGCGCCGACGCCCTCCAGGCTCGGGTCGGAGAGGATCATCCGGCTGAACACGCCCTCGGTCACAACCTCGATGCGGGTGCGGGCCGAGACCTTGGACTGCATGCGCACGCGATAGCCGACCGTCTCGCCGACCTTTTCGCCGAGGGTGGCCGCCATCCGTTGGGCCGCGGCCCGGGCGGCCAGGCGGCGCGGTTCGAGCATGACGATCTTGCCGCCGCCGAGCCAGGCGGCGTCGAGCAGGCGCAGGGGAACCAGGGTAGTTTTGCCGGCCCCCGGCGGGGCGACCAGCACGGCGCTCGTGCGGTCTTCCAACGCAGCCCTCAGAGCGGGCAGAATTTCCTCGACGGGGAGCATGGGGCGGGTCTACCGGCGCCTGCTCGTTGGGCCAAGCCGCACGCTCATCTCGCAGGCGCCGTGTTTTGCGCAATGCACCATCCGCGCTTGCCGCTTGACCGCGCGACAACGAAGAGGCCACGTAGCGCCAAATCAAGACCGCGCGGCGGGGGCCGCCCGGATTCTCCTGGAGGAAATATGTGGCGAGTTAAATCGCTCGACGCGATTCTAGCGACCGCAGAGAAGAAATCACTGCACCGGTCGCTGGGGCCCATACAGCTCACCCTGCTCGGTATTGGCGGGATCATCGGCACCGGCATTTTCGTTCTGACGGCCGAGGCGGCCCAGAAGGCCGGCCCGGGGATGCTGCTTTCTTTCGTCATTGCGGGCTTCGTCTGCGCCGTTGCGGCGCTATGCTATTCCGAACTGGCCGCCATGGCCCCGGTTTCGGGCTCGGCCTACACCTATTCCTACGCCGTGCTTGGCGAATTTGTCGCCTGGCTGGTCGGCTGGGCGCTCATTCTCGAGTACGCGGTCGCGGCCAGCGCCGTGGCGGTCGGCTGGTCCGGCTATGTGGTCGGCCTGCTCGATCACTCATTGGGGATCGTCATACCCTTCGAGCTCGCCAACGGCCCGCACGCCGGCGGCATCGTGAACCTGCCGGCCATCGTCATCGCCGCGGCGGTCACCGGCCTGCTGGTCATCGGCACCACCGAGAGCGCCACGGTCAACGCGATCCTCGTCGCCATCAAGGTCGCGGCCCTGACCGCCTTCGTCGCGCTGTCGGTCCCGGTGATCGACGACGCGCACTTCCAGCCGTTCGCGCCGCTGGGCTCCTCCGGGATCGTGGCGGCCGCCGCCTCGATCTTCTTCGCATACGTAGGCTTCGATGCGGTTTCGACCGCCGCCGAAGAAACGCGCAACCCTCAGCGCAACGTACCGATCGGCCTGATCGGCTCGCTGGGGATCTGCACCGTCTTCTACATGCTGGTCGCGGCCGGCGCGATCGGCGCCTATGGCGCACAGCCCGTGATGGGCGTGAACGGCGAGCACCTGGCCGCCGGGTCGAGCCAACTGGCCGAACGCTGCGCCGTGCTGTCGCAAGCGGCCGACACGCCGCTGGTCTGCTCGCGTGAAGCCCTGGCCCACGTGATGCGCCAGATCGGTCACCCGGTGGTCGGCAACCTGCTGGGCCTGGCCGCCGGCCTCGCCCTGCCCTCGGTCATCCTGATGATGATCTACGGCCAGACCCGCATCTTCTTCGTTATGTCGCGCGACGGCCTGCTGCCCGAGGTGTTCAGCAAGATCCATCCGCGCTTCAAGACCCCGCACATCGTCACCATCGTGACGGGCTGCGCGGTCGCCATCGCGGCGGCCTTCTTCCCGGTCGGACAACTGGCGGACATCTCGAACTCCGGCACCCTGTTCGCCTTCCTCGTCGTGGCCCTGGCCGTGATGATGCTCCGCAAGACCGAGCCGAACCGCCACCGTCCGTTCAGGACGCCGCTGGTGTTCGTCGTCGCGCCGCTGGCCATCGCCGGCTGCATCACCCTGTTCTTCTTCCTGCCGCCGGCCGCCAAACTGGTCTTCCCGGTCTGGTCGGGTATCGGGCTGGTGCTCTACTTCCTCTATGGCTTCCGCAAGAGCCACGTGGCGCGCGGCCTGGTCGAGGTGCCGGAGTTGTCGCCCGACGCCCCGCCGACCGCGGTTCCGCCGATGCCGGACGCCCCGGCGCCGGGCGACCGCCGCTAGAACTGGAGAGGCCCGGGGTCACACCCGGGCCTTTTCTTATGGACGCGCAGGCCCGATGTTAGGGCGTCATGCAAGCGCAAGCTCCCATCCGCGCCGTTCTCGCGCCCGTCACCCCCCTCCAGCAGAACTGCACTATCGTGTGGTGCTCCAGGACCCAGAAAGCCGCCATCATCGATCCCGGCGGCGAGGTTCCACGCCTGCTGGAAGCGCTGAAGGCCTACAACCTCACGCTCGAGAAGATCTGGATCACCCACGGCCATCTCGACCATGCCGGCGGTGCGGCCGCGCTGCAGGCGGCGACCGGCTGCCCGATCGAAGGACCGCATCCCGACGACGCCTTCTGGATCGACGACATCACCGCGTCCGGCGCGCGTTGGGGCATGCCCGAGGCGCAGTCCTTCACGCCCGACCGCTGGCTGGCAGATGGCGACACGGTGTCGCTGGGCGAAACGGAGTTCGAGGTCTTCCACACCCCCGGCCATACGCCGGGCCATGTGGTGTTCTTCCATCGCCAAGCCCGCTTCGCGCAGGTCGGCGACGTGCTGTTCCAGGGCTCGATCGGGCGCACCGATTTCCCGAAAGGCGATTTCCAGCAACTGATTGCGTCGATCACGACCAAGCTCTGGCCGCTGGGCGACGACGTGCAGTTCGTGCCCGGCCACGGCCCGATGTCGACCTTCGGCCAGGAGCGCAGGACCAACCCCTTCGTCGCCGACGAGGTGCTGGCCGGCGCCTGATGCCTTTCAGCCGTGAAATCTGCGCGTCACGCGGATAGGTAAGATGTCCCCGATGGAAACGCGCCTCGACACGTCCGCGACGCCGCCCGGCCAAGCCGGTGCCCGCATCCTGATGGTCGACGACGATCCGGGTATCCGCGACGTCGTCTCCGACTTCCTGGGCCGCCACGGCTACCAGGTGGTCACGGCCGGGGACGCGCGCGAAATGGAGCAGGAGCTGGAACGCGGCCCGGTCGACCTGATCGTGCTCGACGTAATGCTGCCGGGCGAGGACGGACTGGCTATCTGCCGGCGGCTTGCGGTCGCCCCCGCGCCGCCGATCATCATGCTGTCAGCCATGGGCGAGGACACCGACCGGATCGTCGGGCTGGAACTGGGCGCCGACGACTATCTCTCCAAGCCCTGCAATCCCCGCGAGCTGCTGGCGCGGGTGCGCGCGGTGCTGCGACGGGCCGAGCAGCGCGGCCAAGCCGCCTCGGTCAGCGCCGGCTGCGAATTCGCCGGCTGGCGGCTGGACCTGGTCCGCCGCGAGCTGCGCTCGCCGCAGGGCGTGGTGGTCAATCTGTCTTCAGGCGAGTTCTCGCTGCTGCGCGCCTTCGTCGAGCGTCCTCAGCGGGTCCTGACCCGCGACCAGTTGCTGGAATTCGCACGCGGGCCGGACTCCGACGCCTTCGACCGCGCCATCGACGTGCAGATCAGCCGCTTGCGCCGTAAGCTCGACGACGGCGGCGGCGGCCAGGACCTGATCCGCACCATCCGCAACGAAGGCTACATGTTCACCGCCAAGGTGAAGCGTTCATGAGCCGCCCGTGGGCGGGCTGGCCCACCGCCTCGCTGTTCGGCCAGCTGCTGGCGCTGATCGGCCTCAGCCTGGTGGCCGCCCAGGCGATCAGCCTGATCCTGCTGTTCAACCTGCCGCCGCCCGCGCCGGACTTCTACCGGATCACCGAGATCAGCCAGGCGCTGAGCGGGCGGCCTCCCGTCTTCACCGAGCGTTCGCCGCTCGAAATCCGGCTCGCGCCCGAACCGCCCCGCGAGGTCGCCGAAGGACGCATGTCCCAGGCCATCCGCGTACAGCTGGCGGAAGGCCTGCACGTGCCGCTTTCCGACGTGGTCGTCTCGGCGCCCCAGCCCTTCCCGATCTCGGACCGGCGGGTCTTCAAGGTGATCCGCGACCGGATCGCTCGCGACGGCGGCGAGCGCGAGGAGCACTTCCTGATCGCCCCGTTCCAGGTGGCGGTGAAGCAACCGGATGGCCAGTGGCGGATCACCTCGCCCCAGCGCCAGATCGGCCTCGACCCATGGCAGCAGCGGATCATCCTGCTGTTCGTGCTGACCGCCCTGGCCATGACCCCGGTCGCCTTCGTGTTCGCCAGGCGGCTGTCGGCGCCTATTCGGGTCTTCACCGAAGCGGCCGAGCGACTGGGCCGCGACCCGCGCGCCCCGCCGGTCGAACTGGCCGGCCCTGCGGAGATCAAGGACGCGGCCCAGGCCTTCAACGACATGCAGGTTCGCCTGCGCCGCTATGTCGAGGATCGCACCGCCATGGTCGGCGCGATCGCCCACGACCTGCGCACGCCGCTGACGCGATTGCGCTTCCGCATCGAGAACGTGCCTGACGACGTCCGCGGCAAGATGGCCGCCGACATCGACCAGATGGAGGAGATGATCTCGGCCGCGCTGACATTCGTGCGCGACACCAGCCGTCCAGGCGAGCGTACGCCGCTGGAGCTGTCGTCGCTGCTGGAGAGCGTCTGCGACGAGATGGCCGAGACGGGCGCCGACATCGAGGTCGAACGCGGCGAGAAGGTCGTGCTGGTCGGCGACCCGCTGTCGCTGCGGCGCCTACTGGACAATCTGCTGGAGAACGCCGTGAAATTCGGCGGACGCGCCCGCGCACGTGTCTATCGGGAGGGCGGCAACGCCATCGTCGAGATCGAAGACGACGGGCCCGGCATTCCGACCGAGGACTTCGAGCGGGTCTTCGAACCCTTCTATCGCCGCGAACCTTCCCGCAGCCGCCAGACGGGCGGCATCGGGCTTGGCCTGGCCGTGGTGCGGTCCGTCGCCCGCGCCCACGGCGGCGACGCGGTGCTGATCAATCGACAAGGCGGCGGCCTGACCGCCCGTGTCCAGCTTCCCATCTGACTGTCGAATTTCGACGTCGGTTCCCGTGTGGCGCGAAACGTCGCAGGGGCGGAATGCACTTTCGGCGCAACCCCAGCCGCCCTTGGCGAGTTTGCTTGACCGTAAGGGAAAGTGAAGCGTCGACCGGCCTCCCCTGTCGGCCGACGCACAGAGGAGCCGCTCATGGATCTCGATAGCAACGCCAAGCCGAAGTCACGTCGCGGCTTCGCCGCCATGAACCCCGAACGCCGCCGGGAGATCGCCCGAAAGGGCGGCGCCAGCGTTCCCGGGGAGAAGCGCAGCTTCGCCAAAGACCGCGACCTGGCCGCCTCGGCCGGGCGCAAGGGGGGCGAATCCTCGCGCGGCGGCGGCCGCAGCCGGGGCGACCGCCTCGAAAGCTAGGTCGTCAGAAGGACGACCGCGAAGCTCGGCGCGGGGCTTTCCCAGCTCCGCTCCAGCTTCCATCCGGCCTCTGCGGCCAGGGCCGCGAAGCCGCCCAGGGTGAACTTGTAGGAGTTCTCCGTATGGATGGTCTCGCCGGCTGCGAACCGAAAGCGCACGCCGGCGGCCTCCGCCCACTGATCCGCCCTGCTCACCAGGTGCATCTCGATCCGGCTCTCGTCAGCGTTCCAGATCGCCCGGTGCTCGAAGGCCGAGAGGTCGAAGTCGCCGCCTAGTTCGCGGTTGATACGCGTCAGCAGATTCAGGTTGAAGGCGGCGGTGACGGCCTGGGCGTCGTCATAGGCCGCGACCAAGGTCTCGTCGTCCTTGACCAGATCGATGCCGACCAGGAAGCATGCGCCCTCGCCCAGCAGGCGGCGGGCGCCCGACAGGAACGCGACCACCTCGTCCGGCCGGAAATTGCCGATGGTCGAGCCCGGGAAGAAGCCGACGCGTTCGCGACCATCCACCGCCTTCGGCAAGGCCAAGGCGCGGGTGAAGTCGTCGACCAGCGGCGCGACCGCGAGTCCGGGATAGTCCCTTGAAATGGCCTGCGCCGCCGCGTCCAGCGCCGTGGGGCTGATGTCGATCGGGACATAGGCGCCGAGCTGGGGCGCGGCGTCGAGCAGCAGGCGGGTCTTGGTGCTGGCCCCGCTGCCGAATTCCACCAGGGCCGCGCCGTCCGGGATGGCCTGCGCCATCTCGCCGGCCCGCTCGGCCATCAGGGCCAGTTCGGTGCGTGTGGGGTAGTATTCTGGCAGCTGCGTGATCTGCTCGAACAGGTCGGACCCGACCGCGTCGTAGAAGTACTTGGCCGACAGTTCCTTCTGTGGCTTCGACAGCCCGGCCACCACGTCGCGGGCGAACTCGCCATCGTGACCGACTGGTTGAGCCGGGCCGTCCCAGGCCAGCCGCACGCCCGAGAACATCCAGCGTTGATGCGGATGGAAGAAGTTGCGGTAGCTGGCCCGCACATGGCCTTCGGGCGTAGCGCAGCAGCCGCCGCGCAGCACCATCTGGCCGATCATGAACTTGCCGTTGTACTCGCCGATAGCGCCGCTGGCCGGACGGAAACCCGGATAAGGGCCGTAAGCGCTGCGCGTCCATTCCCAAACGTCGCCGAACATCTGGCGCAGGCCCGCACCCTTGCTGGCGACGGCCGGGCCGTACTGGCGCTGCTCGACCATGTTGCCGGAGATTTCCAGGCCTTGCGCCGCATGCTCCCACTCGGCCTCGGTCGGCAGTCGCGCGTCCGCCCAGGTGGCGTACGCATCGGCCTCGTAATAGCTGACATGCGTCACGGGCGCGTGGGGCGCCAGGGCGCGACGGCCTTGCAGGGTCATGGCGAGCCAGCCTCTGGGACCTTCCTCCCAATACAGCGGCGCGGTCCAGCCCTCGGCCTGCACGCGCGCCCAGCCTTCCGAGAGCCAGAGCTCGGGGCGCGAATAGCCTCCGTCCGCCATGAACGCCAACCACTCGGCGTTGGTCACCAGTCGGTCGGCCAGGCGGAACGGTTCAAGGAACACACGGTGTCGCGGGCCCTCGTTGTCGAAGGCGAAGGTCCCGCCGCCGTGGCCGATCTCCACCAGCCCGCCCTCGAAGGCGACCTGGGCGGCCGGGCCTGGGTCGCGACCGACGGGCAGGGCTGGCGCTGGCGCATAGACCGGCTTTAGCGGCGACTGGGCGAAGAGGTGCAGCACATCCATCAGGATCAGCTCCTGATGCTGCTCCTCGTGCGCCAGGCCGAGGTCCAGCAACGCGTCCAGACCATGACCGGGCGTAGCGAGCAACCGGGCCATCGCCTCGTCGACATGAGCCCTGTAGGCCAGCACGCGCTCAAGCGGCGGACGGGTTAGCAGGCCGCGCTGGGGGCGCGGCTGACGCGGGCCGAGCGCCTCGTAGTAGGAGTTGAAGAGATAGGCGAAGGCCGGATCGAAGATCCGATAGCCCGGGAGGTGCGGCTCCAGCACGAAGGTCTCGAAGAACCAGGTCGTGTGGGCCAGATGCCATTTGGTCGGACTGGCGTCCGGCATCGACTGGGCGGCCTGATCCTCGGCCGACAGGTTCGAGACCAGGGCCAGGGTCGCCGAACGGACCGACCGATAGCGGGCGCCCGGCCCCTTCGCGTGCGCGGCCCGCATCGGGGCCGGCGCGGTTCTCGCCTCGTCGGGGGACGTCATCAGCCGCTCCATGCTGATTGGGGCGTGGCGCGCGCCGCCACGCAAACGGGTCGCTGCGTGCGATCCAGCACGAACGCCGGGTCTTGGAACGCAGTTCCTCGAATGTGGGAGTTCTCGCTCCGTTCGCAAGCCGGAACGGTTGCCGAAAGGGTGCGTTGAGGCACTGGACGAGCAAGTCGCATCCCCGGGCGGTGGGGCGATCGAGGTCAGCATGAACAGCGACGACGAGTGGCGCGAGGACGTCGTGGCGATGATTCCCGCCCTGCGCGCCTTCGCCTGGTCGCTCAGCCATAATGGGTCGGACGCCGACGACCTGGTGCAGGACACCCTTATCAAGGCCTGGAGCAACCGCGAGAAATTCGAGCCGGGCACCAACCTGCGGGCCTGGCTGTTCACCATCCTGCGCAACACCTACTACACCCAGGTGATCCGCCGGCGGCGCGAGGTGCGCGACGAGACCGGCGAGTACGCCAACAGCATGCGCACCCCGGCGACCCAGGATTGGAGCGTCGCCATGCGCGCCTTGCAGACCGCCCTGGCCCAGTTGCCCGACGAGCATCGCGAGGCGCTGGTCCTGGTCGGGGCGGCGGGGCTCTCCTATGAGGAGGCGGCGGAGATCTGCGGCTGCGCGCTGGGCACCATCAAGAGCCGGGTGAACCGCGCCCGCGCCCGCCTGCTGAAGATCATGGACGCCGAGGACGCAAGCGACGTCATGGCGCTCGAGCCCGCGGAGGCGACCCGGGCCTAGTCGCTCGTCGCCTTGCCGCTAGTATGCCGGCGACTCGAGTTTTCGCCGGGAGCCTCCATGCATCGCCACGCCTTCGCCGCAGCCGCCGCCTGCGCCCTGCTCGCCAGTCCGGCGATGGCCGCTCCGAAGGACGAGGTGGCGAGGATCGTGGCCAACCCCGCCTTCAAGACCGCCGTCGCGACGCTCGACAAGGACTACGACCGCACGGTCGCGGACATCGTCACCCTGACGGAAATCCCCGCCCCGCCCTTCAAGGAGGCGGAGCGCGGCAAGGCCTACAAGACGATGCTGGAAGCCCACGGCCTGACCGAGGTCGAGGTCGACCCCGAAGGCAATGTCATGGGCCTGCGCAAGGGGACCAAGAGCGGCCCGGTCGTGGTGGTCTCCGCCCACCTCGACACCGTCTTCCCTGAAGGCACCAACGTGAAGGTGCGGCGCGAGGGGACCAAGCTGCATGCGCCGGGCGTCGCGGACGACACTCACAACCTGGCTGTGCTGTTGGCCTGGATCCGGGCGATGGACGCGGCCAAGATCCGCACCCAGAGCGACATCCTGTTCGTCGGCACGGTCGGCGAAGAAGGCGCCGGCGACCTGCGCGGCGTCCGCTACTTCTTCGGCAAGGGCAAGTACAAGGACCGCACCAAGGCCTTCTTCTCGGTGGACGGACTGGATCCGGGCGGCATCACCCACATCGGCGTCGGCTCCAAGCGCTACCGCGTGACGTTCAGCGGGCCGGGCGGCCACAGCTATGGCGCGTTCGGCATCGTCAATCCGATGGCGGCCATGGCCAAGGCGATCACCGACCTTTACGAGATCCAGCCGCCGACCGACCCGAAGGTCACCTATTCGGCCTCCGTCACCGGCGGCGGAACGTCGGTCAACGCGATCCCCGACAAGGTGTTCACCGAGTTCGACATGCGCTCGGCCGACCCGGCCGAACTGGCCAAGCTGGACGCCCGCTTCAAGGCGATCATGCAGGAGGCGGTCGCCCACGAGAACAAGGCCCGCTCCACGCGGGTCGGACAGGTGAGCGTCGAGATCAAGCCGATCGGCGACCGCCCGGCCGGCCAGACCCCGAAGACCTCGCCGATCGTCGCCTACACCGCCGCGGCGATCCAGGCGCTGGGCTACACGCCCGAATACGACGCCTCCTCCACTGACGCCAACGCCCCGATGGCCGTGGGCGTACCGGCGATCACCATCGGCGGCGGGGGCAAGGGCGGCCGCGCCCACTCCCTCGACGAGTGGATCGACGTCGAGAAGAGCGGTGGAGTGAAGGGCATGAGCGTCGGCCTCGCCGCCGTCCTGGCGGTGGCGGGCGTGAACTAAAGGCCGAGCTTGCCGAGCAGGGCCCGCAACCAGGCGGTCAGGCCGTCCCAGAGCGCCGCATACCAGGCCTTCGGCGGTTCCGGCGGCTTGGGCACGAACCAGCTCGGGGCGGCCGGCGGGGCGCAGTTCATGCGCATGCCGACGCCCTTGAGATAGCCGCGACGGACGCCGCCGGCCTTGATCGCGCCGTCCAGCGCCTTGCGATGACGCTCAGCGCCGCTGAGCTTGCGCACCCAGCCGCGGAACGGCAGCAGATCCTGGGCCTGGCCCTTGACCTCGCCGACGGCCGCGGCCTTGGCTTGAGCTGCGATCTTCTGGCCGGTGGTGCGCCGGTCCGGCGGCGGCGCTTCGTCGAGATCGGGGCCCAACGCGGCGTCGAGCCGCCCCACCTCGGCGGCCAGGGCTTCGCACCGTCCGAGCCCCTGCATGTCGTAGGGACCGGCCATGGCGCGGACCAGCACGGGCGGGATATCGGCCTGCTTGATGTTCAGGTCTTCGAGCGGCGCGGTCACCGCCCCGCGGAAGCCCTCGTCCCGCTGGGTCGTGCCCTGGTCCGCGGCCAGGGCGAGCGCCGGAGCAGCCACGGCGACGACCAGGGTCTGAACATGAACTTGCATCCGCTCACCCTAACGGTCCTTCGGGCCCCTGCCCTGTGACCGATTGCTCCGTGACGCTTCGAATGGCCCGAGTCGGAAGCGGGGCGGAACGGCTCACGCCTTCGCGCCGTTTTTCCTCACGGGAGGATGATCGCCATGTCTTATCGCAAGGATCCTCACGACGAACCGGCCCGCCACTGGCGCGGCGCCGATGAGGAGCGCTTTGACCGCCGCGTCGGGCCAAGCGAGGCGGGACGCTATTCGTCCGACCAGGCCCGCTACTACGGCGCCGACGCACGCAGCTTCTCGCCTGCCCCGCTCCACCGGGCCCACGAGGTCCGGCCGGCGTGGCGGCGCAACCGCTTCGACGTGGAGACCGGACCGGAGGCGCCCTACGTCTACGATGAGCAAGACGCGCTGACCCGCGGCTATTACAGCCTCGACGGTCCCCACGGCGGCCAAGAGTACGGCATCGAGCCCCACGGCTATCGCGAACGCCTGGTGAGGCGGCCGCTGCGCGCGCCAGCAACGTCGGACGACGACCTGACGCTCGATATGCGCGATCCGGGCGTGCGCGAGTTCGGCCCTCCGGCCGACTACGCATACCATCCGCACCTCGGTGCGGAATTCGAGCCCGACTATCTGGACTGGCGCGAAGACCGCCTCCGCGACCACGATCGCGATTACGCCGCCTGGCGGGCCGAACAACAGCAGCGCTATGATCGCGACTACCGCGCCTTCCGCAGCGAACGCCAGGGGCGCTTCGGCGCCAGCTTCGCCGACTGGCGCCGCGAGCGGGACCGGAAGGCCCCGCCCGAGGACAAGGTCTGAGGTCAGGCGGCGAGGCGGGCTGAGCCGCGCACGCCGACAATCTCCAGCGCCGCGAAGCCTGCAACCGCCAGGGCCTGGGCGATGACGAACGCCAAGCCGAGCGACGTGACGTCGAGATAGCCGCCGACCACGGAGAGGATGCTCTCTACCGTCCAGGCGAGATTGAGCGCGACAACCGCCCACACCAGCCCGGCGTGCAGGGTCCGCCGCCCACCCACCCAGGCGACCGCCAAAGCGTAGCCGATCAGGAACAGGCCGACCGGGCCGGCGAACGCCGGCGGCAAGCCGGTGACGTCTTCGAGGACTTGGCCTCCTGCGAGCAGCAGAAGGCCGGTTGCGCCGCTGGCGGCGGCGTCGAGCAGCAGGACGCGGCGGAGAAAGAGCGAAGAAACGATCATCTGACGAGCTCCCGTGAAGATTGGAGCCCGACTTTCACCTCGGACGGCGCAGCGCTGCGATTACCCGACAGGTAACGCAACGGGCCAATCCAATCATCGGCCGGCGCGCGGAATTTCCCGCTATGCCGCCCAGGAAAAGTCCACGCTGAAACGGGATTAATTGATTTTATTGAAGAAAAATGGCGGTGACGGAGGGATTCGAACCCTCGATACCCTTTCGAGTATGACGATTTAGCAAACCGTTGCCTTCAGCCACTCGGCCACGTCACCGGTCCGATTTCGCCGCGCCGAAGCAGCGGTCCAAATCGGGTCGCACTCCATAGCCGAAACCGGGACGCCGGAGCAACGGGGCGCCGAAAAAGAAAGTTCGAAAAGCAGGACGCCGCCTGTGGCCCAGGCGGCGTCCGTTCCAACCATCCTGGTTTCCGTCTCAGACGACCGGGGCCAGAGCCTTGCGCCGGACGCCGCGGAGCATGAGCCCAGCGCCGGTGAAGCCGACGATCATCATCGCCCAGGTGGCCGGTTCGGGGACCGGAGCGAAGGCCAGATCAACCGTGTATTCGCCGTTCCCACCGCTGATTCCGGCGATGTAGAGGGTTTGAAGCCCGCCCGAGACCGGCTGATCCAGCAGGGTCGCGATATCGAACGTGCCATTGGTGATGGTGAACGGCGTTCCATTCAGCTTCACGGAGGTGAAGTCGATGTTCGTCGCGGCGTTCACGCGTATGGAGGTGACGGCCGTGCTGGCCACGCCTCCGGTTGGGAAGGTGAACTGATAAGTGTCGGCGAACGGCCCAGCCCCAATAGGGCTGTTGCCGAAGGCCGCGGTGATGCTGCCGTCGGCGGCGGGCGCCGGCAGCGGGACCACGATGACAGCGTTGGCGGCCGGAGCGGCGGCCAACAGGGAAACCGCAAGCGCAGCTCCCATGAGCAGCTTCTTCATATTCCGTCCTTTGCAACTCAACAGGCCAGACAACGTCTCGGGCCACCCGCAAAGTCTGGCGCTGACTTCAATTAACCAAAAATAGAGACTCCAATCGAAGCGGCCCGCAACGCCATTCGCGTAACGCGGGCATGCGAGCTGACAAATCAAAGTGAAATGACAATCCGTGGATGCGACGGCCGAACCCATCCGCAGCTTATGATTGGTGAAATGGCCCTGCTTTCGATCACTTGGCGCCAACAAGCGGTGACTTCCGCTAGGTCGGACTAGTGACCATCAGGACCAGCGCGGTGCGGCGCCCTACCCGCGCTCCCGAGACGGCACGCGCCTTGCTACATGTCGCTCGGAGACACACTCGCGCACCAAAACGAGCCCATCGTCCCAGTGCGCGCCGCCGGCGTTCCAGCAACGCCGGCCAAAGCGGAGGAGCGCGTCGCAGCCGCGGCGCGCTCCTCACGCCGCTATCGATGGAAACGGGAACCGCGACGGGATCATGCGTCTGTTGATCATCGCCCACCTGCTCGCCGCGCTCGGCGCAGCGCCGGCCTGGGCCGCGCCGCCGCCCGATCCGGACGCCGCCCCCGGCCAGCTCGTCCGCCTCCCCGACGGTCGACGCCTGAATTTCCGCTGCAGCGGGACAGGCTCGCCCACTGTCATCCTGGAGAGCGGGTTCGGAGCGGACTCTCTCGCCTGGCCACGGGTTCGCGCGCGCCTTGAGCGAAAGCTGCGCGTCTGCTCCTACGACCGCGCCGGCTACGGCTTTTCCGATCCGGGGCCGCTGCCCCGCGATGGCGCGGCCATCGCCCGCGATCTCGACCGCGGCTTGCGCGCTGCGAGGATCCGCGGCCCGTTCGTCCTGGTCGGCCATTCTGCCGGCGCGCTCTATGTCCGCGCCCTCTACGCCCGCCGGCCCGGCGACGTCGCCGGCATGGTGCTGGTCGATCCCTCGGTCGAGCATCAGGACCGCCGTTTCGCGGCCGCCTTCGGCCCAGGGGCCGGCAGCACCCAGCCGCTGCGCGATCGCGCCGCCCGGTGCCAAGCGGCGGCCGAACAACGCCAGCTGCCCTCGACCGATCCTGCATTGGAGCGCTGCGCGCCTCCGGCCGATCCGAAACGCTCGGACGCCATGAACGCCGCGCGGCGGTCATTGGAGCTTCGTCCGGCGACGTGGCGGACCCAGGTCTCGGAACTGGACAACCTATGGACCGCGACGTCGGATCAACTGGACGCCAGCACCTACGGCGATCTGCCGATGATCGTCCTGACCGCCGACGGGACCTATTCGGCCGCGCCGGAACAGGCGCGCGAGGCGCTGTCGACGCTCTGGTTCGGCCTCCATCGGGAACTGGCGCGCCGCTCGAACGCTGGAGTCAGCCGCCGCATCAACGGCAGTTCCCATCTCATGATGCGGGACAAGCCAGACGCCGTCGCCGACGCTGTCCTGGAGATCGCGGCGAAGGCCAAGATGGCTAACACCAATTAACTCAATTCACCCAGTGGTTGTCTTTGTGACTCTAGCATCCACCGCCAATCCGCTAGTCAGCGCGAATGTCACGCGTCTGCGATTGCAATCAAGGCCACCCTGGCGACAATTGGGCTCGACCTCCCGTGTGAATTGTTTACATGGAGGCGATCCATACGTGTGTACGTTAACCGCTCGCACAGACGCCGCGTGGCAGTGTGACCCGCGTTATTCCGAACAATTGGTCCCGTATGTCCCTCGCCGCCCCGTTCAAGCCTAACGCCATGCCGGATCGCCGGGGACGCCGCCAGAGCGACTCGGACGCCGAGGCCCGGGCAGCGGCCTGGGCCGAGCCGGGGCGCGACCGCCGCGGTCCGCTTCGCCCCGAAAAGCTGACCCCGACCCGTCTGCGGATGTCGGGTCGGCTGCTGACCCGCTTTTTCCAGGCCGGCGACGCCCTGGCGCTGATTCTCGGCGGCCTGACCGCCGCAGCCCTGACCCACGGCGCGAACGTCCTGCTGATCTATGGCTGTGCGGCGCTCGTCACCTTCGCCAGCCTGCGCCTGTTCGACACCTACAAATTCGGGCGCCGCGAAGACCTGGCCATGCACCTGATGCGCGTGACCGTCGCTTTCGCAGTGGCGGTCGCGATGTGCTTTGCGATCCTGACCCACTTCGTCGGGGCCGTGATGCTGGCCGCCTCGCTGGGGGTGTGGACGCCGTTGGCCTTTCTCTGCACCGCGGCGGCGCACGGTCTATGGTGGGCCAATGTGAAGCGCTGGCGGGCCAACGGCCGCCTGACGCCGAACCTGGTGATCGTCGGCGCGACCGGCGCGGCCGAGCGCCTGATCGAAGCCATCCTGGAGACGCGCGAGGCCAATGTGCTCGGGGTCTTCGACGACCGCGCCGAGCGCAGCGCAGAGGGCCTGCACCGCGTTCCGCTGCTGGGCGGCACCGACGAGTTGCTGGCCCACCGGATCATGCCGTTCGTGGACCGGATCGTGATCACCGTGCCTTCGGGCGCGCGCGATCGCGTGCACGCCCTGCTCGAGCGGCTGAGCGTGTTGCCGAACGAGATCACCCTTCTGCTCGACCGCGAGGGCGAGGCCGAAGAAGCTGAGGCCATCGACCGGATCGCCAACATTCCCCTGACCCGCGTCTCCGGCTCGGAGATCGATCAGGGCAAGGCTCTGGCCAAGCGGGCGCAGGACGTGGTGTTCGGTGCGCTCGCCCTGTTCCTGGCGACGCCGATCATGCTGCTGGTCGCCATCGCCGTCCGCCTGGACAGCAAGGGACCGATCTTCTTCCGCCAGCGCCGCCACGGCTTCAACAACGAGGAGATCGTGGTCTGGAAGTTCCGCTCGATGCGGGTGGAATCGACCGATCATAAGGCCGCGCGTCAGATCAGCGCCGACGACGATCGCGTCACCCGCGTCGGCAAATTCATTCGCAAGACCAGCCTCGACGAGCTGCCCCAGCTGATCAACGTGCTGACCGGCGAGATGTCGCTGGTCGGCCCGCGGCCGCACGCCATCGGCATGAAGACCGGAGAAGTCGAAAGCTCGCGCCTGGTCGCCGAATACGCCCACCGTCACCGCATGAAGCCCGGCATGACCGGCTGGGCGGCTATCAACGGCTCGCGCGGCGCCATCGACACGCCCGAACTGGTCCGCCGCCGGGTCGCGCTGGACGTCGAGTACATCGAGCGCCAGTCGTTCTGGCTCGACCTCTACATCATGTTCATGACCATCCCCTGCCTGCTGGGCGACTCCGAGACCGTCCGCTAGCGGCTTAACGGTTTGCAATCGGTCCGTGCAGCATGATGCGCCCCTGAAGGCGCATTGGGCGCGAGCGCAGGAACGGTTCGATGTTCTGGAGGGGCGTGGTCGGCTACCTGCCGGTCAATATCGTTCAGGGGCTGGTCGGCCTGCTGACGATCGTCACCTTCACGCGCCTGCTCACCCCCGCGCAGTTCGGCGACTACGCCCTGGGGTTCTCGGTGGCGAGCCTGGTCCACACGGCCCTGTTCACCTGGAACGAGGCCGCCTACGCCCGGCACTGGGCCGCAGAGTCCGCCCGCGACGAGGGCCGCGACCTCGCCGCCACCGTCCACCGGACCTGGCTTTTCCTGCTGATCGCCCTTCCCGTCGCCGGCTTGATCGCATGGCTGATCCCACTGCCGCCGGGATTGAAGCTGGCCGTGCTCGCGGGCCTCGCCTCGGTCGCGCCGCGCACCTTCGCACGCCTGGCCCAGGAGCGCCGCCGCGCGGCCGGAGAGGTCGGCGGATCCGCCTCCATCGATCTCGTCCAGACCGCGGGCGGCTTCGCTTTGGGCGCGGCCTTGGCCTTCGCCGGGCTGGGCGGGGCGGCGCCGCTGATCGGCTCGGGCCTGGCGGCGGCGGCCTGCGCCGCATGGTGCTTCCGGCCGGAATACGCCAAGACCCACGGTGGCCAATTCGAGCCTGCCCGCGCCGTGCGGCATGCGCAGTACGGCGTGCCCGTCGCGCTCTCGCTGATCCTGGCGCTGGTGCTGTCCAGCACCGATCGCTTCCTGCTGGCGGCCTTTCTCGACCAGGCTTCGGTCGGCCTCTATCACGCGGGCTACAGCCTGGCGAACCGCACCCTCGACGTGGTCTTCATCTGGCTGGGCGCCGCCGGCGGCCCCGCCCTGATCATGGCGCTGGAGCGCGGCGGACGCACAGCGCTCGTCGACGCCGCGCGCCAGCAGGCCGACCTGATGCTGCTGCTCACGATTCCCGCCGCAGTCGGGCTGGCCCTGGTCGCCGGGCCGCTGGCTCACCTGATGGTCGGGCCCGAGCTGGCCGACGGTGCAGCGCAGGTCACCCCCTGGATCGCCGCCAGCGGCCTGCTCGCCGGCCTCACCACCTACTATTTCCACCAGGCTTTCACTCTGGGCCAGCGGACGTACTTCCTGCTGGTCGCCATGACGATTCCGGCGCTGGCCAACCTGATCCTGAACCTGCTGCTCATTCCGCGCATGGGGCTGCAGGGCGCGCTGGTCGCCACCGTCATCAGCTACGCCCTTGGCCTAGCCGCCTCGGCCGCGCTCGGCCGGCGGCTGATGGCGCTGCCCGTCCCCTGGGTCACGCTCGCCCAAGCGGCGACCGCCAGCGCTCTGATGGCGCTAGCCGTCAGCCGCATTCCGGCGTTCGGGGGGCTCGCGGAACTCATCGCCAAGTCCGCGGCGGGAGCCGCTGTCTACGGCCTCGTCGCCTATGCTCTCGACGCCGGGAGCCTGCGCAGCCGCGCTGGCCAAGCCCTGCGCCTCCTCCGCGCCCGGAACGCCGCATGACCGCCCAGACCGAAGCCGTCTTCGACAACGCCGCCTGGCCGCTGGCCCGACCCAGCCTGTCCGTACTGATCCCGTTCAAGGGCGACGATCCCCTGCCGCTGCTGGCGGCCCTTGCCCTCGAGCCCTGCGCCGCCGAGATCGTCATCCTGGACGACGGCTCGGACGATCCGGCCCTGGCCGCCGAGGTCGAGGCCGCCGTGGGCCTGCTGCCGCTGCCTGCACGTTTCGTGCGCCTGCCCCGCAACGAGGGCCGCTCCAAGGGGCGCAACCGACTGGTGTCGCACGCGCGGGCCGGCAGCTTTCTGTTCCTGGACAGCGACATGCTGCCGGACGATTCCCGCTTCCTGCGCAACTGGCTGGAACTGGTCGAGGCCCATCGCCCGCCGGTGGCCTTCGGCGGCTTTTCGCTGAAGCAGGTTCCGCCGCGCCGCGACCAGGCCCTGCACCGGGCCATGGCCGCGCACAGCGACTGCCTGGACGCCGCGACGCGCAGCCAGAACCCCGAAAAGCACGTCTTCACCTCCAACCTGCTGGTCCGGCGCGACGTCTTCGACGCCGAGGCCTTCGACGAGGGCTTCGCCGGCTGGGGCTGGGAGGACGTCGAGTGGGGCATGCGCGTCGCCCGGCGCTGGCCGATCCTGCACATCGACAACGCCGCCACGCACCTGGGCCTCGACAGCGCCTGCACCATGGCCGCCAAGTATGAACAGTCGGCCGCGAACTTCGCGCGGGTCGTCGCCGCCCACCCGTCGGTGGTCAGCACCTATCCCAGCTATCGCGTCGCCAAGGCGCTGAAACGCGCGCCGCTGCGAGGGCTGTGGCGGCCGATGCTGAAGCGCTACGCCCTGGCCGAGGCCGCGCCTCTGGGCAGCCGCGCGCTGGCGATGCGGCTCTATCGCGCCGCCCTTTATGCGGAGGCCGTCTGATGTCCTACGGCGAGGCCTATGGCGCCGACCGCTCGCTCTACGGCAAGCTTCGCCGCAAGACCGCGCGCATGATCAACCGTCGGCCGCTAACGCAGGCGCCGGGACGGCCGCTGCTGTCCTTCAGTTTCGACGACGCACCGCTGAGCGCCGCCACCGCCGGCGCGGCGATCCTGGAGGCGCGGGGTCTGCGCGGCACGTTCTACGTCTCGGCGGGCCTGGCCGGCCAGGATGCGCCGATGGGCGTCTGCGCCGGGCCGGAGGATTATCGCCGCCTGGCGCAGGCCGGGCACGAGATCGCCTGCCACACCTATTCTCATCTCGATTGCGGCCGGGCCACCGGACCCGCCGCCCAGGCCGATGTCGACCGCAATGCGAGCGCGCTGAGCGCGTGGGGTGCGAGCGACTTGGAAAGCTTCGCCTATCCCTATGGCGACGTCGCGCCGGGGCCCAAGGCGGCGCTGTCGGGCCGGTTCTCGACCCTGCGGGGTCTGCATCATGGCATCATCGAGAAGGGCGCGGACCTCAACCAGACGCCGGCCGTCGGCATCGAGGGACCGGACGGCCCGGCCGCCGCGCGGCGCTGGCTGGCGCGGGCCAAGGCGCGCGACGCCTGGCTGATCCTCTACACTCACGATGTGGCCGATGCGCCGTCCCCCTGGGGCTGCACGCCGGACGTCTTCGCCGCGATCATCGACGAGGCGATCGCAGGCGGCTTCGAGATCGGCACGGTCGGACAAGTCGCCCGCCAGCTCGGCCTCTAGGGTCCGATCTTCTCGTCGGGCCAGACCAGGCGCGTGGCGACCATCACGAACATCGCCCAGCGGAAGTCGTGATAGGTGACCGCGATGCTTTCGGTCAGCGACATCAGGCCGTAGACGATCAGCAGCGGCACTGCGAGGTAGGCGCCGGGACTGCGGAACAGGGCCAGGATGGCCAGCATCGCCGTCTGCAGGAACATCATGCCGAAAGCGGCCAAGCCGAACACGCCCAGGCCCAGCCACTGCTCGATCCAGGCGCTATGGGCGTGGATCGGCGTGAACCCGGCGTCGCGGATTATCCAGGCCAGCGGCGTCCAGCGGCCTTTGGTCTCCCAGACGACGCCGTAGCCGTAGCCTGTCCAGGGGCGCATCTCGATCTGGCGCATGGCGGCCGACCAGATCTTGGTGCGGCCGGTCAGGGTCGCGTCCTTGCCGAGAATCTCGAAGAACAGGTCGGCGGCGAACAGCATCAGTCCGGCAAGCATCGCTATGCCCAGAACACCCAGCCAGATGGTGGCGACGCCCGAGGCCGGGTGACGCCGCACCAGCGCCACTAGCATGACCCCGCCCGCCCCCAGCATCAGCGAGACCAGCGAGGTCTTCGAGGTCGACATCAGCACCAGAAGCAGCGCCAGCACCGAGAAGCCGAGCCAGATCGGGGCGCGCTTGGGATTGAGAGCCGCGGCCGCCAACAGCACCGTGAAGCCCAGGGCCATGATGCCGCCCAGGGCGTTCTTCTCGGGCCAGACGCCGCGCCAGGCGCCGGGGAACAGCTCGTGCATCACGCCGATCGAGGGGACGGCGACTGAAACCAGGATCGAGATCACCGTGAGGCCGGCGAAGCAGCCGGCCAGCAGTTCGCTCAGCGCGGCCCAGCGGTAGCGGACCGCCAGAACGACAGCGCCCAGGGTCGTAAAGCCCAGCGCGATGACCCGCCGCAGCGTCTGGTCCGGGGCGATCGACCATGTGATCGAGAGGACCGAGATCAGCATCAGCAGCACCAGGAACGGCTGCCTGGCCAACGCTCCGATGGTCGCGCCGGGCGACAACGCGAACAGCAGCAGCGCTGCGCCATAGGCCGGCAGGTAGAGCACGCGCACCAGGCCCGAGGCGGCGGAATCGCCGCTCTCTCCCAGCAGCGGAAAAACCCAGAACTGGCTGTAGACCAGGAAGATTCCGGCCGCCGCAGCCAAGGTGAACAGCCGCCAGGCGGTCCAGCGCGGCCGGGCCAGCGGCGGACCGGCGAGCGCCTGGGTCACGGCAGGATGGTCCGCAGGAAGGCGGGCGCCTCCACGACGCTGCGATTGAAGAACAGACCCGTCACATGACCGCCGGCGGCCTTGATGGCGTCACGCAGTTGAGCTGGAGCGCGCACGTCGACCTGATCGGCGGACACCACCAGCACGGTCTGGTCCATGAACGGCGCGACGGTCAGGGCCGCGCGCGAGCGTTCGGGAGCAGGGCCGTCGACGATGATCACCTCGGCGAAGCGGCGCAGGGCGTTCCAGTAGTCGGCGGTGGGCACGATATGCACGGTCTGGCGGCCGACCAGTTGCTCGCGGCGAAACCTGGTCACCCACCAGCGTGCAGAGCCTACCCTGTGGGCGGCCAGGTAATTGGCGTCGGGCCAGAGTTCGCCGCTGGGCGTCTGGGCCGGGGGCTGGACGGTGAAGAACGCCGAACCGTCCGGGCTCGCCTGGACAGGACCTGAGAGCTCGCCGTATCGCTGTGCTTCGGCCGTCAGGGTCGCATGCTGGGGAGCGGCCATCAGATCCAGGTCGACCAGCCAGACCGAGCGTCCCGCGCGCCGCGCGACATAGTTGGCCAGTTCGCGCGCGACAGTCGAGGCGCCCTCGCCCCGCCTGGCGGCCGTGACCTGAATCACGCGCGCACGGCCGGCCGCAGGCGACCCGCCAAGGGACGCCCATAGATCGGCCATCTCCGAACTCAGATCGACCATGCCTCGAATCGCCGCCCGCGCAATTCACGCAGGCTAGCGCAAACTCGCGTCTACCGCGCCTTCAACCCCGCTGCGCCGAGCACGGGCAGGTCGAGGGTGCGCGCCGCGGCCTGGGGGGTCGGCAGGCCCGGCCGCAGGAACATCCGCAACAGGCCCGCGCAGAGGGCCGAGAAGCCGGCGAACAGGAAGGCCAGCATCACCACCGGCTTGCGCAGGCTCTTGCCCTTGGTCGGCGGAATGGCGCGCTGGACGATGCGGATGTTGTCGTTCGACTTGGCCGCGATCTCCTGGGCCGCACGGCTCTGCTCCTCCTTGACGGAGAAATCACGGACACTGGCCTGCAGCACGTCGCGGTCGAGCGAGAGCTCCTGGAAGCGCGGCTCGAGTTCCGCCAGCCGCAGACGCCGGGCGGTCAGGCGGTCGATCTGACTGGCGAGTTCGGCCTGGGACTGGCGCAAGGCCGAGACCTCGGAGGTGAGCTGGATCTTCTCGGTCTGGAGGGTCTGGTAGACGGGATTGACCCCGATCCGGCGGCCGCCCTCGCCCTGGGCGCGGCCGGCGGCGATGCCGGCTTCCAGCTGGGCGATCTGCGCGTCGACCTCCTGCACCGGCCGCGCATCGGCGCGATAGCGGGACAGCAGTTCCTCGCGCTGCAGCTTCAGGGTCACCAGCTTCTCGCCGGGCGCGCTGGAGACATCGCGATAGAGGCCGACCTCGGGCGCGACGTGGGTCAATTGGCTGTTCAGCGTGGCCAGCCGCCCCAGCCGGTCCTGGAGCTGGGCGTCGGTCTGGTACTTCTGCTGTTCGATCTGGGCCTGGAGCTGGGTCAGCGAGGCCTTCTCGGCGACGAAATCACCGATCCGGTTGCTGGTCAGGAAGTCCTCATAGGCGGCGTCGGCCTGGGACAGGCGCCCCTCGAACAGCCGGCGCTGCTGCTCAAGCGCCGGCGAGCTGGGATCCAGCAGCACGGTGCGCCGATAGATCAGATATTCCTCCAGCAGCGTGTTGAGGATCAGGGCCGCGGTCTGCGGGTCGGTGTGCCCGAAGCTCAGGCGCACCACCGGCGTGTCAGGAGTGGTTTCGATCTTCAGCCCCTGCTCCACGCCGCGCACGGCCAGGGCCATGATCGTCTTCTTCTCGGCCGGCGAGGCCTTGGCGTACTTGGCCGCCAGTTCGGGATATGTGCGCGACAGGCCCAACCGCTCGATCACGCGCTGCTTCAGCGCGCCGGCGCCGAGGATTTCCGTTTCGGACTGGATGACCTGGTCGGAGTCGAGCACGGCGCCGCGCCCGGCGTCGCCCGCGCGGGGTTCGTAGACATATTCCTGGCCGAGCCGGACGAGGACGCTGGAATAAGCCTCGTACTTGGTCTTCATGGTGAGGGCGGCCATCACGCCGAGCGCGAAGATCACCCCGAAGACCGCCAGCATCAGGTAACGCTCCCGCCAGAGCAGCACCGGAAAGTCAGTCAGGGCATAGCGGGGCCGCGCCGCCCAGGTCGCGGCGTCATTCGGTCCAAAAGCCCAAGCGCCCTGCGCCACGTGCGAATCCCACGCCTGTACCCGTCGAGCCGAACCTGCGCGGGCGCAATTAACGATCCGTTACCCATTCTCCTTAACCTTTGCACTCATGCTTGGACGCCGCTCACGGATCTACGCTCTCGCCGCGTGCACGGCCGCGGCCCTTGGCGGCTGCGCCATGCCGGCTATCGCCCCGCGCGATCTCATGGGCCGCTGGGACGGCCCAGCGCCAAAGCCTAGAGGTCAGGCGTTCAGCGACATTCTGTACGCGACCTGGACGGACGACGAGCCGGACTATCGGTTCTTTCCGGGCGACGAGCTGGAGGTGGCGGTGCCGTCGGCGCCGGAGCTGACCAAGACGGTCACAGTGCAGCCGGACGGGCGAGTCGCCCTGCCCCTCATCGGCCCAGTCATGGCGGCCGATCGGACTATCCCTCAACTGGAAGAGGCCGTCGCCCAGGCCTATTCGCGCCAACTGCTGCGACCGCAAGTCGACATCACGGCCAAGGCCTCGCCCCTGAAGGTGTTCGTCGGCGGCGAGGTCGGCAATCCGGGGGTCATCGACCTGACCGGCGACGGCGACGCTCTACGCGCGGTCATCCAGGCCGGCGACTTCAAGACCAGCGCCAACCGCAGCGAAGTCTACATCATTCGCCGCGGCCCCGACGGACGCGGCATGATCCGCAAGGCGAACCTGCTGCGGGGGATGCGCGACGGACGAGCCGACCTCGTCCCCCTGCGCCGCTTCGACATCGTCTATGTGCCACGCAGCGGCGTGGCGGAGGCTGGCCTGTTCATGCAGCAGTATTTCCGTGATCTGCTGCCGATCCAGTTCAGCTACGCGCTGGGCAACCAGACGTTCCAGTAGTCCACGCGGCCCGCCCTCAGCCGTGGGCCAGCCATTCACGGGCCTGACGCTGGGCCTCGGCGACGTCCTCGGACGCCATCTCCTGGCTCAGTTCCTTGCGGTAGACCTTGGCTTCAGTCGAGCCGCGCATGGCCGCAAGATTGAACAGCATATGCGCCGACACGTAATCCAGCGGCGCACCGCCTTGGCCGGTCGAATACAGCAGCCCCAGCTTGAACAACTCGTCCCCCGACGCATCGACGGTCGGAAGCGGCAGTTCAGTAGTTTCCACGCTCGCAAGCATGATCTTGTTCCCTAGCCCCCGTCGCGCACGTCCGTTCTGGACGACCTTTCACGACGATCCTGGAACTAGGTAAGTCGACCGCAACTGAAGATAGGGTTAATCGCTCAATTTCTTCGCGCAGAGCCCCCGCACTGTGACTATTCGCCACTTTTACTGACGATAAACCTCCGTATCCGGAACCTTAAAAAGTCGCATCGACTGGCGTCCGTCGATGCGACCGGTGCTGCAAGCGTGAAGGTTTTGTTCAGGTCAAGTTCAGGCGACAGGCGTCAGGTTACGGGTCAAGGGACACGAATTATCTGGAGCCAGGAGGCCCTGCCATGAAACGCCTTATCCTGAGCCTCGCCACGGCGGCGGCGGTCGCTGCTCCGATGGCGTTGACGGCAACCACTGCGTTCGCGGACGACGACCGTCGCGGCCGCCACGAGGAACGTTGGGACCGTCGCGACGACCGAGCGGATCGCCGCTGGGATCGACGCGACGACCGCTGGGATCGTCGGGACGACCGCCGGGATGACCGGTGGGACCGCCGAGACGGGCGCTGGGACCGCGACCGTGACTGGGATCGCCGCGACAACGGCCGTCACTCCGGCTGGGACCGTGGCCGCCACAATGGCTACTACTACAACAACCGTTGGTACTACGGCCCGCCGCCGCAAGCTTATTACGGCAATCCGTACTATCGCCCCGGCTACACCGCTTGGCGGCGCGGGGCTCACCTGCCGCCGTACTATCGCGGCTATGTCGTGAACGACTACTACCGCTACCACCTGCGTCAGCCGCCGCGCGGCTATGCCTGGTATCGGGTCGGCGACGACTATCTGCTGGCCGCCATCGCCAGCGGCATCATCTTCGACATCATCGCCAACAACTAGGCGGTCTGAAACGAGAAACGCCCCGGATCGCTCCGGGGCGTTTTGCTATTCGATACCTAGCTTGGCCTTGAGAAGCTGGTTGACGGCGCCAGGATTGGCCTTGCCGCCGGTGGCCTTCATCACCTGGCCGACGAACCAGCCGATGGCTTGGGGCTTTTCCTTCACCGAGGCCGCCTGACCCGGGTTGGCCGCGATCAGATCCTCGATGATCTTCTCCAGCGCGCCGGTGTCGGACACCTGCTGAAGGCCCTGCTTCTCGACGATCTCCCGCGGCGCGCCCTCGCCGGCCCACATGCGTTCGAAGACATCCTTGGCGATCTTGGAGGAGATGACGCCCTCCTCGATCAGCGCCACCAGTTCGGAGATGGCGACCGGTTTCAGCGGGCTGTTCTCGATGTCCAGGCCGCTGGCCGTCAGCTTGGCCGCCAGTTCGTTTGTCACCCAGTTGGCGACGAGCTTGGCGTCGCGCCCCTTGGCGGCCTCCTCGAAATAGTCGGCGCGGGCCTGTTCGGTGATCAAGACGCCGGCGTCATAGGCCGATAGGCCGTACTGCGATTGCAGGCGGGCTTTCTTGGCGTCCGGCAGCTCCGGCAGCGAGGCTTCGATCGCCTTCACCCAGGCAGGGTCCAGTTCCAACGGCAGTAGGTCGGGGTCAGGGAAGTAGCGGTAGTCGTGCGCCTCTTCCTTGGACCGCATCGATCGGGTTTCGCCCTTGTTCGGGTCGAACAGGCGGGTCTCCTGGTCGATCTTGCCGCCGTCCTCCAGGATCTCGATCTGGCGGCGCGCCTCGTACTCGATGGCCTGCTGGATGAAGCGATACGAGTTGACGTTCTTGATCTCGCAGCGCGTCCCCAGATGGCTGAAGTCGCCGGTCTCGCGGAACTTCTCGTAACCGCCGGCGCGGCAGACCGAGACGTTCACGTCGGCCCGCAGGTTGCCCTTTTCCATGTCGCCGTCACAGGTGCCTAGATAGACGAGGATCGTGCGCAGCTTCTTCACATAGGCGGCGGCCTCGGCGGACGAGCGCATGTGCGGGCGCGAGACGATCTCCATCAACGCGGTGCCGGCCCGGTTCAGATCGACATAGGTGGCGTTCGGATCCTGGTCGTGCAGGCTCTTGCCCGCGTCCTGCTCCAGGTGCAGGCGCTCGATCCCGACCGTGACGGTCGCGCCGTCGTCCATCTCGACGATGACCTCGCCCTCGCCGACGATCGGGTCCTTGAACTGGCTGATCTGGTAGCCCTGCGGCAGGTCCGGATAGAAGTAGTTCTTGCGGTCGAAATGGCTCTTCAGATTGATCTGCGCCTTCAGGCCCAGACCCGTGCGGACCGCCTGTTCGACACAGTGCTTGTTGATGACCGGCAGCATGCCGGGCATGGCCGCGTCCACGAGCGAGACCTGCTGGTTCGGGCCCGCGCCGAAGCCCACGGCGGCGCCCGAAAACAGCTTGGCGTTCGAGGCGACCTGGGCGTGAACCTCCAGGCCCAGAACAACTTCCCATTGGCCGGTGCGGCCGGTGATCAGCTTCGACGTATCGGTCATGGCGCGTTCCTAACCTCCCTCGCGGCGAAGCGGAAGCGGCGACCCCGTGAAATCGCTTGCACGAACGGCGCAACGGACCTCAAATCCGCCGCCTCAACTCGGGGATGCAGGAAACACCCACATGAAGACGATGCTTACCGCCGGCCTGGCCGGCCTTTCGCTCTCGCTCGCCGGCCTCGCCGCTCCGGCCCTGGCCCAGGACGCGCACGCGGGCCACGCGGCCGCTGCGCTGTCGGCGGAAAACACGCCGATCGCCGATATCGCCGCCTCACCGGAAGGCAAGGCCGCCCTGGACAAGAACCTGCCGGGCCTGACCACGCACGAAGCCTACGACCAGTTCAAGGGCATGAGCCTGAAGCAGGTCCAGCCGATGAGCCAGGGCGCGATCAGCGACGACGCGATCAAGGCGCTGCAGGCCGACCTGGACAAGATCAAGAAGTAAGATCCGGCTCAAGCCGAACGAAAAACCCCCGCCTTTCCAGGCGGGGGTTTTGCTTTTCAGCCTACCACCACCTGGCTGGCTTGGCCTTGAAGTCGGCGGCCTTCTCGAGGGCGCCGCCCAGCGAGAACAGCGTGCCCTCGTCCAGCGCCTTGCCAATGAGTTGCAGACCCAGCGGCAGGCCCTTGGCGTCGACTCCGGCCGGGATGCTCATGCCCGGGAGGCCGGCGAGGTTCACCGTCACCGTGAAGATGTCGTTCAGGTACATCGCCACCGGGTCGTCGGCGTTCTCGCCCAGGCCGAACGCGGCAGAGGGCGCAGTCGGCGTCAGCAAGGCGTCCACCTTCTGGAAGGCCTGGTCGAAATCGTCTGCGATGCGCCGGCGGACCTTCAGCGCCTTGACGTAATAGGCGTCGTAGTAACCCGCCGAGAGCACGTAGGTCCCGATCAGGATGCGGCGCTTCACCTCCGCCCCGAAGCCAGCGGCGCGGGTGTTCTCGTAGGTCTCGGTCAGGTTCGCGCCGTCCTTGCGCAGGCCGTACCGCATGCCGTCATAGCGGGCGAGGTTCGACGAGGCTTCCGCGGGCGCCACGATGTAGTAGGCCGGCAAGGCGTACTTGGTGTGCGGCAGCGAGACCTCGACGATCTCGCATCCGGCTTCCTTCAGCCAGGCGATGCCCTGCTCCCACAGCTTCTCGATTTCGGGCGGCATGCCGTCGACACGATATTCCTTCGGAATGCCGACTCGCAGGCCCTTCACCGACTTGCCGACGAAGCTCGGGAAGTCGGGGGTCTCGACGTCGAGGCTGGTCGAGTCCTTGGGGTCGTGGCCGGACATGGACTTCAGCAGGATCGCAGCGTCCTCGACCGTCTTGGCGATCGGGCCGGCCTGGTCCAGGGACGAGGCGAAGGCGACGACGCCCCAGCGCGAGCATCGGCCGTAGGTCGGCTTGATCCCGACCGTACCGGTGAAGGCGGCCGGCTGGCGGATCGAGCCGCCGGTATCGGTCGCGGTCGCGCCCAGGCAGATGTCGGCCGCCACCGCCGAGGCCGAGCCGCCGGACGAGCCGCCCGGCGTCAGCTTGGCGTTGGAGCCCTCGGCGCGCCAGGGGTTCACCACCGGGCCGAAGGCCGAGGTCTCGTTCGACGAGCCCATCGCGAACTCGTCGAGGTTCAGCTTGCCCAGCATCACCGCCCCGTCGCGCCAGAGGTTGGCGGTGACGGTCGATTCGTAGGCCGGGACAAAATTGCCCAGGATGTTCGAACAGGCCGTCGAGCGAACGCCCTCGGTGCAGAACAGGTCCTTGATCCCCAGCGGCGCGCCGTCCAGCGCGCCGGCCTCACCCTTCGCGCGGCGGGCGTCCGAGGCCTTGGCCATCTCGAAGGCCTTGTCCGGGGTTTCGAGAATGTAGGCGTTCAGCGGCTTGGCCGCGGCGACCGCCTCTACGTGGGCGCGGGTCAGTTCTTCGGACGAGAACGACTTGTCGGCGAGACCGTCGAGGGCGGCCTTCAGGGTCAACGAGGTGAGCGAGGTCATGACTATTCCACCACCTTCGGCACGACGTAGAACCCATCGACGGTCTTGGGCGCGTTGGACAGCACGCGGGCGGGATCGCCGCCATCGGTGACCACGTCCTCGCGCATCGGCAGGGCGACGGCCACGGCGGAGGTCATCGGCTCCACGCCGTTGGTGTCCACCTCGTTGAGCTGCTCGATCCAGGTCATGATCCCGGTCAGCTCCTTGGCGAGCGTCTCCAGCTTCTCCTCGGGCTCGGCGATCCGCGCGAGCCTCGCGACCTTACGAACGGTCGCGGCGTCGATGGCCATGGGGCCCTCCTAATGGTTCGAGCCAGGGGTTAGCCGCGCGGACCTCCCTTTGACAAGCAATGACCGCTAAGAAGCGGCATGGCTGTCGTCGATCTGACTGAACTTCCCGCCCTTCTGCGCCGTTATTCGGCCCTCATGGGGCTCGACCTCGGCGAAAAGACCGTCGGCGTCGCGGTGTCCGACGTCACCCGAATGGTCGCTACTCCGCTGGAGCTGATCCGCAAGACCAAGTTCACGGTCGAGGCGAACCGGCTGTTCGCCCTGATCGACGAACGGCAGATCGGGGCGATCGTCATCGGCCTGCCGATCAACATGGACGGAACCGAGGGAACGCGCTGCCAGTCCAACCGCGCCTTCGCCCGCAACCTGCTGCGATTGCGCGACATCCCGATCGCCTTCTGGGACGAGCGGATGTCGACCATGGCGGTCAACCGCTTCCTGATCGAGGAGCTCGACGCCAGCCGCGCCAAGCGCGCCGGTCTGGTCGACCAGATGGCGGCGGGCTGGATCCTCCAGGGCGCGCTGGACCGTCTGCGCAGCCTCGAAAGCGACTAACCGAGGACGGCGATCCGGATCTGGCGCAGGGCTTCGCCGACGCCTTCCTGCGGCTGGTCCAGGTCGTAGGCCCGCACGATCCGCAGGCCCATCTGCGGGCCGGCGCGCCAGGCGACCTCGACCTCGCGCCCCATGCCGGTCACCAGGTCCAGGATGCAGAAGACAGGCGGCGTCGCCTCCTCGGTCGGCAGGCTGATGCGCAGCCCACCCTCGGATCGGTCAAGGATCACGCAGGGCCGCCGACGTCCGTCCGCCTCGACGATCAGAGCCGGCAGCAGCACCTGCTCGCGCGGGGTCGCCCGCCGCTCGACGCCGCCGTTGGCCCGGGACCAGCGCTCCGTGATCGTGGTGACACTCGGTACGGTCATAGTGGTGGACTCCCGCGCGGCCAGTGTAACACGTTATCCTGAGTCAGCGGCGGCGCGACAATCCACCGGTCCGTGCGCCGCCGCCCTTGGCGCCCGTACCGGCCTCGCCTAAGAGGGCGCTTTAATGAATACGCTCCCGACCGGCCTGAACGACGTCCTCGGCAGGACCTTCCCTTTTCCGAAGCGCCACTTCCTGTCCGTGCTGGACCTCAACCCGGTCGAGGTGGCCGGCTTGCTGGACCTTGCCGACAGCTTCGTGGCCCTGAACCGCCAGACCTCGAAGAAGCTCGACCTGCTCAAGGGTCGAACGCTGATGAACCTCTTCTTCGAGAACTCGACCCGGACGCAGAGTTCCTTCGAACTGGCCGGCAAGCGGCTGGGCGCTGACGTGGTCAACATGAGCCCTCGCTCGTCCTCGATCTCCAAGGGCGAGACCCTGATCGACACGGCCGTCACTCTGAACGCCATGCAGCCTGACCTGCTGGTGGTGCGCCACGCCTCCTCCGGCGCGGCCTCGCTGCTTGCGCAGAAGGTGAGCTGCTCGGTGATCAACGCCGGCGACGGCCAGCACGAGCACCCGACCCAGGCGCTGCTGGACATGCTGTCCATGCGTCGCGCCTTCGGCCGCATCGCGGGCCTGAAGGTGGCGATCTGCGGCGACATCCTGCACAGCCGCGTCGCCCGTTCGAATGTGGGCCTGCTGCAGATGATGGGAGCTGAGGTCCGGCTCGTCGGGCCGCCGACCCTGATGCCCACCGCCGCCGACCGCTGGGGCGCGGCCGTCCACCATGACATGCGCAAGGGCATAGAAGGCTGCGATGTCGTAATGATGCTGCGCTTGCAGCTCGAGCGGATGGACGGGGTGATGGCTCCCTCTCAGCGCGAGTACTTCCGCTTCTACGGTCTCGACCGCGAGAAGCTGGGCCATGCCGCCCCCCATGTGCGGGTCATGCACCCGGGCCCCATGAACCGCGGCGTCGAGATCGACTCCGAGGTCGCCGACGACATCGCCGTTTCGCTCATCCAGGACCAGGTGGAGATGGGCGTGGCCGCTCGCATGGCGGTGCTGGCTTCGCTGGCCGCCCGACTGGACAACGACTGATGAGCGCTATCGCCTCCGTCTGCGTCTTCTGCGGGTCGAGCCCCGGAGGAGATCCCGCCTACATGGCTGCGGCGCGCGCGATGGGCGGCCTCATCGCCGCGCGCGGCCTGCGGCTGGTCTATGGCGGCGCCAAGGTCGGGCTGATGGGCGCGGCCGCCGACGGCGCCCTGGCCGCGGGCGGCGAGGTGATCGGCGTGCTGCCCCAGGCGCTGACCGACAAGGAGATCGCGCACACCGGCCTCTCCCGCCTGGAGATCGTCGCCTCAATGCACGAGCGCAAGGCGCGCATGGCCGAGCTGTCGGACGCCTTCGTCGCACTGCCTGGCGGCGCTGGCACCTTGGAGGAGATCTTCGAGATCTGGACCTGGGGTCAGCTCGGCTTCCACGCCAAGCCCGCCGCCTTCCTGAACGTCCGTGGCTACTATGACGGCCTTCGCGCCTTCGTCGACCACGCGGTCGGCGAGGCGTTTCTGAAGGCTCCGCACCGCGACATGCTGATCTTCCGCGAGGACGCCGCCCAGGTGCTGGACGCGCTGGCCGCCTATGCCCCCCCGCCCGTCGAAAAATGGATCGGACGCCCCGAACTATGACCCAACGCCCGACCGCCTTCGTGAACGCCCGCCTCGTCGACCCCGCCAGCGGCTGGGACGGCCCCGGGGCCCTGCTGGTTAAAGGCGGCGTGATCGCTGACATCGCGCAAGGCGGCGACCTGGGCGCGCTGGGCGGCGACATCGATGTGATCGACGCGGCCGGCGCCATGCTGGCCCCCGGCCTGGTCGACCTGCGGGTCAAGACCGGCGAGCCCGGCTCCGAACCCAAGGAGACGTTGAAGTCCGCCGCCCTGGCCGCGGCGGCCGGCGGCGTCACGTCGATCGTGCTGCAGCCGGACACCAACCCAGTGGTGGACGAGCCGGCGGTGGTCGACTTCCTGCTGCGCCGCACGCGCGACATCGAACTGGTCCACGTCTATCCGGCCGGCGCGGCCACCAAGGGCGGCAAAGGCGAGCGGATGGCCGAGATCGGCCTGATGCGCGAAGCCGGCTGCGTCTATGTCACCGACGCCGACCGCCCGATCGTCAATTCCAAGGTGCTCCAGCGGGTCCTCGCCTACGCCAAGAGCTTCAACACCCTGGTCGCCCACCGTCCGGCCGATCCGTGGCTGTCGGCCGGCGCGGCGGCGACGGCGGGCGAGTTCGCCGGTCGCATGGGCCTGCCCAGTGTCCCGGCCATCGCCGAGAAGATCATGCTCGAGCGCGACCTCGCCCTGGTCGAGCTGACCGGGGCGCCGTTCCTGGTCGACCAGGTCACCACCGCCGCGGCGCTGGAGAGCCTGGCGCGCGGCAAGGCCAAAGGCCTGCCCGTGACGGCCACCACTTCGATCAACCACCTGTCGTTCAACGAGGTGGACATCGGCGACTATCGCACCTTCCTAAAGTTCGACCCGCCGGTGCGCAGCGAGGACGACCGCCAGGCGACCATCGAAGCCCTGGCCAGCGGTCTGATCGACATCGTCGTCTCGGCCCACGCCCCCGCCCCGGCAGAGGACAAGCGCCTGCCGTTCGATGAAGCCGCGCCCGGCGCCGTCGGCCTGCAGACCTTGTTGCCGGCTCTGCTCGCCCTTCAGGACCGCATTCCGCTGATCGATCTGATGCGCACGGTCACCAGCCGCCCGGCCGATCTGCTTGGCTTGCCCGCCGGCCGTTTGGCCAAGGGCGCCCCCGCCGACCTCGTGCTCTGCGATCTCAACGCCCCGATCGTGGTTGACCTCGACACGCTGAAGTCGAAGTCCCGCAACTCCCCCTTCGATGGCCGCCGCCTGTTCGGCGAGGTGCGCATGACCCTGGTGGACGGACGCGTCGTGCATCGGGCCTAGATCGAAGAGTTCCATTTTTGTTCTGGTAATTTCGGATCGCGTGAGAGACTGTAGACGGGCGATCTTCGCCCTATCGACCTTCCCGACGCGAGTATCGAATGGACGAGAAGCCCTTCTGCGCGGCCGATGCCGGCGGCCCCGCCTGCAACGGCGCCGGCGGCCTGGTCCGAGCAGTCGGGGGGCGGAAGCGTTGTCTACCGCCCGAAGGCGCGGCTAACCACGGCTTGGAGATCGCCGCGCCCACGGCTACCACAGGGCGAACAAGGGGGAACGCCGATGTTTGACACTCTCAGCCCGACGCTGATCGCGCTCGCGGTCGTGGGCGGCTATCTGCTCGGCTCCATCCCGTTCGGGGTGATCGCCACGCGGCTGGGCGGCGCGGGCGACGTGCGCAACATCGGCTCGGGCAATATCGGGGCGACCAACGTGCTGCGCACGGGGCGCAAGGACCTGGCCCTGATCACCCTGCTCGGCGACGGCGGCAAGGGGGCGGTGGCGGTGTTCATCGCCTGGCTGCTGACGCGCCAGGCCGGCGCCGCGGCCCAGGCGCAACTGACCGCCCTGGCGGGCGGCGCCTCGTTCCTCGGCCACCTGTTTCCGGTCTGGCTGAAGTTCAAGGGCGGCAAGGGCGTGGCGACCTTCTTCGGCACCCTGTTGGCCGCGGCCTGGCCGGTCGGAATCGCCGCCGGGGCGACCTGGATCGCCATGGCGTTCCTGTTCCGCATCTCGTCTCTGGCGGCGCTGACCGCCGTCGCCCTGGCGCCGGTCTACGTCTTCCTGCTCGACCGGCCCTACCCGATCGCGGCCATGGCGCTGTTCATGGCGGTGCTGATCTACATCCGCCACAAGGACAACATCTCCCGCCTGCTGAAGGGCGAGGAGCCGAAGATCGGGGCCAAGAAGAAAGAGGCGGCGTGATCCGAACGCTTACGGAGGCCGCCCGCCGCGACTGGCTGCGCCTGGCGCGCACCGAGAACGTCGGCCCGGTCGCCTTCGCTCAACTGATCACCCGCTATGGCGAGGCCTCGCTGGCCCTGGCCGCCTTGCCCGACCTGGCCCGGCGCGGCGGGCGCATCTCGCCGCTCGGCGCGCCCTCGCAGGAGGATATCCGACGCGAGATGCAGGCCGGAGAGACGCTGGGAGCGAGGCTGCTCTGCGCGGGCGAGGCCGACTATCCTGCGGCCCTGGCCGCAGCAGATCCGCCGCCGCCAGTCATCTGGGCCCGCGGCGACATCGCGCTGCTGAACCGCCCCGTCGTCGCTGTGGTCGGCGCCCGGGTCGCCTCGGCCGGCGGTCAGAGATTCGCCCGGGGCCTTGCCGCGGATCTGGGTGCGGCCGGTTACGTCGTGGCCTCGGGCATGGCGCGCGGGGTCGACGGCGCAGCACACGAGGGTTCGTTGCCGACCGGAACCATCGCCGTACTGGGCGGCGGGATCGACGACATCTATCCGCACGAGCATCGCGACCTCTACGAACGCATCGTCGCCGAAGGCTGTGTCGTCTCGGAGAACGCGCCTGGCCGCACGGCCACGGCCCGGGACTTCCCCCGCCGCAACCGCATCATCTCCGGCCTCTCCCGCGCCGTTGTGGTGGTCGAGGCCGAATTGCGCTCGGGCTCGCTCATCACAGCACGGTTGGCGGCCGAACAGGGGCGCGAAGTTCTGGCCGTGCCGGGATCACCGCTCGATCCGCGCGCCCGCGGAACCAACGACCTGATCCGCCAGGGCGCGGCCTTGTGCGAAGGCGTCGATGACGTGCTGCGGGCGCTGGAGGGGGGCGGCGGTCTCCACGAGCGGGAGCGGCCCTTCGCCCCGCCCCCGGCCGCGGATTCGGACGTCGACGCCGTGCGCGACCAGGTCGCCGCCCTGCTCTCGCCGACCGCCGTCTCACGCGACGAACTGGTGCGCGCCACCGGCGCACCGGTCCAGGTCGTGATGGCGGCGCTGACCGAACTGGCCGTCGCGGGCCGCGCTGAACTCCTGCCCGGCGGTCTTGTCGCCGGTCTCTGAAGCCCCCAGTTGACAGCGCCTAGGCGCCGCCCCCACCTTTCGCGCCCTTGATTTCCGGGCGATCCGCCCAGACGCCCTATATAGAGCCACCATGAATCTTCTCGTTGTCGAGAGCCCGGCCAAGGCCAAGACCATCAACAAGTACCTCGGCTCGGACTTCACCGTCCTGGCCTCGTACGGCCACGTCCGCGATCTGCCGGCCAAGGACGGCTCGGTGAGGCCCGAAGAGGACTTCGCCATGTCCTGGGACGTCGACGCCAAGGCGGCCAAACGCCTCAGCGATATCGCCGAAGCGGCCAAGAAGTCCGACCGCATCATTCTGGCCACCGACCCCGACCGCGAAGGAGAGGCGATCTCCTGGCACGTGCTGGAGGTCCTCCAGAAGAAGAAGGTCCTCAAGGACAAGAAGGTCGAGCGGGTGGTGTTCAACGCCATCACCAAGAGCGCGGTGACCGAGGCGATGAAGTCGCCGCGGGCCATCGACATGGAGTTGGTCGAGGCCTACCTCGCCCGACGCGCCCTGGATTACCTGGTCGGCTTCACCCTCTCGCCGGTGCTGTGGCGCAAGCTGCCGGGCTCGCGCTCGGCCGGACGCGTGCAGTCGGTCGCCCTGCGACTGGTCGTCGACCGCGAGCTGGAGATCGAGCGCTTCGAGACCCAGGAATACTGGACCGTCGAGGCCGACGTCTCGGCCGGCGCGGAGCCGTTCCTGGCGCGGCTGGTCAAGCACGACGGCAAGCGGCTTTCCAAGTTCGACCTGGCCAACGAGGCCAGCGCCAACGCCGCCAAGGTCGCCGTCCAGGGCGCGACATTCAAGGTCGCCGCCGTCGAGAAGAAGCCGGGCCGCCGCTCTCCGCCGCCGCCCTTCACGACTTCGACGCTGCAGCAGGAAGCCGCCCGCAAGCTCGGCTTCTCGGCCCAGCGCACCATGCAGGCGGCCCAAAAGCTGTACGAGGGCATCGACATCGGCGGCGAGACGGTCGGCCTGATCACCTATATGCGGACCGACGGCGTGCAGGCCGCGCCCGAGGCGCTGGATGAGGCGCGCAGCGTCATCGGCAACGTCTACGGCAAGGACTACGTCCCCGAAAGCGCCCGCATCTACAAGACCAAGGCCAAGAACGCCCAGGAGGCTCACGAGGCTATCCGCCCGACCAGCCTTACCCGCAACCCGGGCTCGCTGCGGCTGGACCCCGATCTCGGCCGGCTCTACGAGCTGATCTGGAAGCGCATGATCGCCTCGCAGATGGAAGCCGCGCGGATCGAGCGCACGACCATCGAGCTTGAGAGCGAGGACGGCAAGACGGGCCTGCGCGCCACCGGCCAGGTGGTGCTGTTCGACGGCTATCTCGCCGTCTACGAGGAAGGCCGCGACGACGCCGACGACGAGGAAGGCGGCCGCCTGCCGCAGGTCAACGAGGGCGCCTCGGCCCGGGTGATCGAGGCGCGGGCCGACCAGCACTTCACCGAGCCGCCGCCGCGCTACTCCGAAGCCAGTCTGGTCAAGAAGATGGAAGAGCTCGGCATCGGGCGGCCGTCGACCTACGCCTCGGTGCTGACCGTGCTGCGCGACCGTGAGTATGTCCGCATGGACAAGAACCGCTTCGTGCCGGAGGACAAGGGCCGCTTAGTCACTGCTTTCCTTGAACAATTCTTCTCGCGGTATGTGGAGTACGACTTCACCGCGGCGCTGGAGGAGAAGCTCGACCTGGTGTCGTCGGGCGACATGGACTGGAAGGCCCTGCTGCGCGAGTTCTGGCAGGACTTCCATGCCGCGGTCGGCCAGATCGCCGAACTGCGCGTGACGAACGTGCTCGACGCCCTGAACGAGGCGCTGGGCCCGCACATCTTCCCGCAGCGGGCGGACGGGTCGGACCCGCGCTCCTGCCCGACCTGCGGCACCGGCCGACTGTCGCTAAAGACCGGAAAATTCGGGGCTTTTATCGGCTGCTCGAACTATCCGGAGTGCCGCTTCACCCGCCAGCTCGCCCAATCCGAGGACGATACGGCCCAGGAGAGCGGCGACCGCGAGCTCGGAACCGACCCGGTCACCGGCGAGACGGTGTTCCTCAAGGCCGGCCGCTTCGGCCCCTACGTCCAACTCGGGGAAGGCGACAAGCCCAAACGCTCCAGCCTGCCAAAGGGCTGGTCGGCGGCGGCCATGGACCTGGAGAAGGGCCTGCGGCTGCTGCGGCTGCCCCGCGAGGTGGGCCTGCATCCGGAAGATAATCAACCCATCAGCGCCGGTATCGGCAGGTTTGGGCCCTTCGTCCTCCATAATGGTACATATGCCAACCTGCCGAACGTGGACGAGGTGTTCGAGGTCGGGCTCAATCGCGCGGTCGCCCTGCTGGCCGAGAAGCGCGCCGGAGGCGGGCGTCCGGGACGCGGCGAAGCCGCTGCGCTCAAGGATCTCGGCGCGCACCCGGGCGACGGCGCGCCGGTGAAGGTGCTGGCGGGCCGCTACGGCCCCTACATCAAGCACGGCTCCACCAACGCCAATATTCCCAAGGGCAAGGATCCGCAGGAAATCACCCTGGAAGAGGCGGTCGCGCTGCTGGCCGAACGCGAAGCCAAGGGCGGCGGCAAGAAGAAGCCGGCCAAGGCGGCGGCCAAGCCGAAGGCCGAGAAGGCGCCCGCCAAGAAGGCCGCCGCCAAGAAGACCGCGGCCAAAAAGCCGGCCGCCAAGAAGACCGCGGAGCCGGTCACGGCCGACGGCGCCCCGCCCTGGGACGAGGAATAGGGCGGGGTCGCGATTCCTGGGCTAAAAGGGGCGAATGGCTAAAGCCCGCATCCCGAAATCCGCCCGTTTCAACGCCAAGTCCTTCCGGCCGCCCCAGGGGTTGCCGGACCGCGAGACCCTGCTCAAATTCATTCGCGAGGCGGGCGAAACCGACAAGGCCGACATGGCGAAAGCCTTTGGCCTGAAAGGGAACGATCGCCGCGCCCTGCGTGACATGATCAAGTCGCTGGAGGCCGAGGGCGCGCTGGGCCGGCGCGGCCGCAAGGGCTTCTCAGAGGCCGGCGCCCTGCCGCCGGTCGGCGTCGTCGACGTGGTCGAGCGTGACCCGGATGGCGACATGCTGGTCAAGCTGACCAAGGGCGAGGACGCCCCGTTGGTGCGCCTTGCGCCCGACCGCGCGGCAGCGGCCGGAACCGCGCCGGGCCTGGGCGATCGCCTGCTGGTCCGCTTCGAGACCCTGGAGAACGGCGAGACGGAGGCCCGGCTCATCAAGCGCCTGGGCCAGAGCGCGCACCGCATTCTAGGCGTGATCCGGAAGGCCGATCGGCAGGTTCGCGTCGAACCTGTCGATAGACGCTCGAAGGAGAGCCTGACCCTGGTTCCGGCCGAAGCGGCCAACCTGCACGACGGCGATCTGGTGCTGGCGCAAGTGACGGCCGAGGCGCGGTACGGTCCCAAGCGCGGCAAGGTCCTTGAGGTCGTCGGCCGCGAGGACCAGCCGCGGGCCGCCTCGCTGATCGCCATCTACAGCCACGGCATCCCGACCGGCTTCTCCCAGGAGGCCGAAGCCGAGGCGGAAGCGGCGCAGGAGCCGACCCTGAAGGGCCGCGAGGACCTGCGAGACGTGCCGCTGGTCACCATCGACCCGCCCGACGCACGCGACCACGACGACGCGGTCTACGCCCAGCCCGATCCGGACCCCAAGAACGAGGGCGGCTGGATCGTCTGGGTCGCCATCGCCGACGTCGCGGCCTATGTGCGCCCGAACTCGGCGCTGGACCGCGAGGCCCGCGACAAGGGCAACTCGACCTACTTCCCTGACCGGGTCGAGCCGATGCTGCCCGAGCGGCTGTCGGCGGGCCTGTGCTCGCTGCGCCAGGGCGACAACCGCGCCTGCCTGGCGGTGCGCATGGTGTTCGGCAAGGACGGGCGCAAGCGCTCGCACAGGTTCGTCCGCGGTCTGATGCGCTCGGCCGCCAAGCTTTCCTACGAACAGGCGCAACGCGCCATCGACGGTTTTCCCGACGACCAGACCAACCCGCTGCTGGAACCGATCCTCAAGCCGCTGTGGGCGGCCTACGAGACCATGCTGAAGGGCCGCAACGCCCGCTCGCCGCTGGCCATCGAAAGCCAGGAGCGCAAGATCGTCCTCAATCCCGAGGGCGAGGTCGTCTCGATCACACCCCGCGCATCGCTGGAGGCGCACAAGCTGATCGAAGAGATGATGATCCAGGCCAATGTCAGCGCCGCCGAGACCCTGGAACAGAAGAAGAGCCCGCTGATCTACCGGATCCACGACGCGCCGAGCCAGGAGAAGGTCCAGTCGCTGGCCGAATTCCTGCAGACCGTCGGGGTCGCCTGGAACAAGGGCGAGGCGCCGCGCACCGACCGCTTCAACCGGCTGCTGGAGCAGACGCGCGAGGGGCCGCACGCCGAGATCGTCAACGAGGTGGTGCTGCGCACCCAGATGCAGGCCGTCTATTCCACGGAGAACATCGGCCACTTCGGCCTGAACCTCGACCGCTACGCCCACTTCACTTCGCCGATCCGCCGATATGCGGACCTGATCGTCCATCGGGCGCTGATCCGCGCGCTGGGCCTCGGCGACGACGGCCTGACCGACCGCGACATCGCCACCATGAAGGACACCGCCGAGCGGATCACCGGCGCCGAGCGCCGCTCCATGGCCGCCGAGCGCGACGCCACCGACCGCTATGTCGCCGCCTTCCTGGCCGACCGCGTGGGCGCTGAGTTCGCCGGCCGGATCACCGGGGTGACGCGCTTTGGCCTGTTCATCCGGCTGGACGAGACCGGCGCCGACGGCCTGGTTCCGGTCTCCAGCCTGGGCGGCGAATACTTCATTCACGACGACAAGGCCCACGCCCTGGTCGGCGAGCGGACCGGACGGCGCTGGCCGCTGGGCATGCGGGTGCAGGTGGAGTTGAAGGAGGCGACGCCGATCACCGGCGGCCTGCTGTTCGACATGCTGAGCGAGCCCCTGCCCGCCGACCCGACCGCGCCGCGGCCGCGACTGGGGATGCGGGCGCGAGCTGAGTTCCGGGGCCCGAAGCGCGGCGGCGGAGCAGGCAAGGCGCCGAAGAAGGGTAAGCGGCGGTAGGGCGATCAGGGCACGACATTCGCATCGTCTGATGCTAGATTTCGTGCCGGTCCCTTTGGAGAACCGCGATGCGCACAACCCTCGCGCTCGACGACGACCTGGTTGCGAAGGCTCAGGAGTTCACGGGCCTGAAGGAAAAATCCGCTCTCGTGCGCGAGGCGCTGAGGGCGCTCATTGAGCGCGAGAGCGCGCGCCGCCTGGCTCGACTTGGGGGCTCGGAACCCCAACTGCATCAGCCGCCCCGACGCCAAGCGGATCGTTGACGATCCTCGTCGATACGTCGGTATGGGTTGATCATCTCCGCGCCGGCGTTCCAGCGCTCGCGACGCTGCTCGACCATGGCGACGTGGCGATCCATCCATTCGTCCTCGGCGAGGTGGCGCTGGGGAATCTGACGCAGCGCCACCTGATCCTCAGCTCACTCGCCGCCCTGCCCCAGGCCACGGTCGCGAGCGATGCGGAGGTGATGCTCTTCATCGAGAACGCCCGGCTGTACGGCCAAGGCGTCGGCTATGTCGATGCACATCTGCTGGCTTCGGCGCGCCTCATGCCCGGCGCGGCCATCTGGACGCGTGACAAGCGCCTCCGATCATCGGCCGAACTCATGGGTTTGGCCTTCGGCCAAGACCGCTAGCGGCTCCTTCACCCGTCCGCTCGAGGCGCGATCCGGTAAGTGACGAGGTAATCAGGGTCCGACACGGCCTCACCCGTGGAGCGCAAGGTGTAGACGCCACGCGCCGCTTCGTCGAAGGCTCCCAGGTCAGGCGGGAGCGTGTAGAACTCGCCGCTGCGCGTTCCACGAAGCCGAATGACGATCCCGGCGTCCGACCGCGCGCTCTCCACGTCGCCGAAGAATTGCTCGTGCCGCTCACCTGCGGCCTCAACGAAGGTCAGACCGACAAGCACGGTAGCGCCAACCAGCCTGTCGGCGAACGCCTCGTCCCACGTGGGCCTATCCTCGTCGCTCATCACAACTCCTGCACAAGACGCAGCGAACCTATATCGTCGCGCCGAGGAAACCACAGGAAGCGCCCATGTACGACGCCCCTTCCCCGCCGACCGGCGCGCAGGCGGTGCCCGACAGCCGCGGGATCAATCTCTGGCGCGCCGATCCAGACCTGAAGCGGCTGGCGCGGCTCTATCTGGAGCACGGGCTGGCGGCGCACCTGGAGCCGCATCTGGAGCGACTGGGCGGGCTGGCGGGCGGGACGCTGGACGAGCTGGCCAGCACCGCCGACCACAATCCGCCAGTGCTGCGGGCGCGGACCCGGCGGGGCGAGGACGCCCAGAGCATCGACTACCACCCGGCCTATCGCCAGCTCGAGCAGGTGGCGTTCGGCGACTACGGCCTGGCGGCGCTGTCGCATCGGGCCGGAGTGCTGGGCTGGAACGCGCCCATGCCGGCGGCGGCCAAGTACGTGATCACCTATCTCTTCGTTCAGGCCGAATTCGGCCTGTGCTGCCCGGTCAGCATGACCGACAGCCTGACGCGCACCTTGCGGAAGTTCGGCTCGGAGGAGCTGGTCTCGCGCTATCTGCCGGCCCTGACCAGCCAGGACCTGGACGTGCTGTTTCAGGGGGCGATGTTCATGACCGAACAGGGCGCCGGTTCGGACGTGGGAGCGACGGTGGTTTCGGCCGCGCCGCAGGCCGACGGGACGTGGTCGCTGTCGGGCGAGAAGTGGTTCTGCTCCAACGCCGACGCGGAGCTGGCCATGGTGCTGGCGCGGCGGACGGACGGCGAGCCGGGTCTGAAGGGCGTCTCGCTGTTCCTGCTGCCGCGGACGCTGCCGGACGGCTCGCCCAACCGGTACCGGATCGTGCGACTGAAGGACAAGCTGGGCACCAAGTCGATGGCCAGCGGCGAGATCTCGTTGGAGGGGGCCACCGCTTGGCTGGTCGGGGACCCCGGCGCCGGGTTCAAGCAGATGGCCGACATGGTCAACAACTCGCGCCTGTCGAACGGGGTGCGGGCCGCGGGACTGATGCGACGGGCCAGCACCGAGGCGCTCTACATCGCCCACCGGCGCGAGGCGTTCGGCAAGCGGTTGATCGAGATGCCGCTGATGCGCCGGCAACTGCTGAAGATGATTCTGCCGGCGGAGCAGGCGCGCAGCATGATGTTCCAGACCGCCGAGGCGCTGCGCCGTTCCGACGGCGGCGAGGCGAGCGCCTATCCACCGCTGCGGATCCTGACGCCGCTGATCAAGTTCCGCGCCTGCCGCGATGCGCGCAAGGTGGCGGGCGACGCCATGGAGGTCCGCGGCGGCTGCGGTTACATCGAGGAATGGTCCGACGCGCGGCTGCTGCGCGACGCCCACCTGGGCAGCATCTGGGAGGGCACCAGCAACATCGTCGCCCTGGACGTTGTTCGCGCCGCCCAGCGGGAAGGCTCGCTGTCGGCGCTGCGGGCGCATGTCGAGGGGCTGTGCGCGCAGAGCGAGGCGCCGCCCGAGCTCCTGCCCGCCCTGGACCGCGCTATCGCCCTCGCCGAAACCGCCTGCGAGGACGCGGCGCAGACGCGCCAGGCGGCCTCGGCGCTCTATCACCTGACCTCGGCCGCTGCCCTGGCCTGGGAGGCGGCGCAGGCGGGCGCCCCGCACCGCCTGGCGCTCGCGCGCGCCGTACTGAAACACCGCGTCCTGCCCCGCGATCCGCTGGCGGCGGAGCCCGGTGAGGACCCGGACCTCGCAGCCGTGCTGGCCGATCCGGGGGCGGTTTGAGCAACCAAACGTCATCCCGGAGCGCGCGAAGCGAAACCGGGATGACACGAAGGGACTACGCCGCCTGCGGGGCGGCGAGGAAGCCGGGGCGGGTCAGGGTGATGCGCTCTGAATCGAGGTCGCGGATCAGGTCCTTGCGCCTCAGGCTCTCGCCGGCGGCGTCGAGGCGCTCGCCCTCGAAACCGCGCTGAAGCGCCGCGTCGCGGACCGATGCCCAAGACATCGCCTCGCCCGGCCAGATGTCGAAGGCGCGCAGGGCCGCCAGGACGGCCTTCTCGGCGTCGTCGAGGATGGGGTCGCCCGCGTCCGTCGCCGGGACGATCGCCACCGGCGCAGCGGTCGGCACGACCAGGCCCGACGGCGGCGGCGGTGCGGGTTCGGAGTCCAGCATGCCGCGGGCGATCTCCGCCTCGCCCATAACGATCCGGTCGGCGCCGTGGGCGATCAGGTGCGCGGCCTCCTCCTCGGAATGGGCGCGGGCGATGATGATCAGGTCGGGCGCCGCCTTGCGGGCGTGGTCGACCACCCCGCCGCATTCGAAGCCGTCGGCCACGGCCACGTACATCCGCGCCGCACGCGCGACGCCCGCCGCCTCCAGCACCCGGGGCTCGACCGCCGAGCCGACGATCACTTCGTAGCCCTGCTCGGCGGCCTTGGCGGCGAACTCGGGCTCGGCCTCGATCAGAACGAAGGGGTCGCCGCGTTCGCGAAGGCCCGCGGCCAGGGCCTGGCCCACCTGACCGTAGCCGACCAGGACGGCATGGCCCTCAAGGCTGGTCGGCAGGAGATCGTTGGCCGGCTCCGGAACCGGTTCGGGCGCCGCGCCGATTGGCGCCGGGCCTGGTTCGGCCGCCGCTTTCGGCTGGCGCGTCGCCAGGGCGAAGATCAGCGGGTTCAGCATGATCGAGATGATCGCCCCAGCCAGGATCAGGTCGCGCCCTTCACGCGGCAGGATCTGAAGATCGACGCCCAGCCCCGCGAGAATGAACGAGAATTCGCCGATCTGGGCCAGGCTGGCCGCGACGGTGATCGCCGTGGTGTCCGAGCGCTTGAACAGCTTCAGGATCGCATAGGCGGCCAGCGACTTGCCGACGATGACGATGGCCAGCACCGCCAGCACGGTCAGCGGGTGCGCCAGGACCACGAAGGGATTGAACAGCATCCCGACCGAGACGAAGAACAGCACCGCGAAGGCGTCGCGAAGCGGCAGGGTCTCCTCGGCCGCCCGATGGCTGAGTTCGGAGTCGGCCAGGATCATGCCCGCGAAGAATGCGCCGAGCGCGAAGGAGACGCCGAACAGCATCGCCGCCCCGAAGGCGACGCCCAGCGCGATGGCGAAGACCGCCAGTCGGAACAGCTCGCGCGAGCCGGTGTGCGCCACGTAGTGCAGCAGCCACGGCACCGCGCGGCGGGCCACGATCATCATGAAGGCGACGAAGCCGCCGACCTTGAGCAGGGTCAGCCCCAGCGGCAGGCCCCAGGCGGTCAGCGGGTCGGACGCGCCCTGCCCGGCCTTCATCGCGCCGGCCAGCGCCGGCAGCAGGACCAGAGCCAGGACCATGGCCAGGTCTTCGACGATCAGCCAGCCGACCGCGATCTTGCCCCGCTCGGTCTGGACCAGCCGCCGCTCCTGCAGCGCCCGCAGCAGAACCACCGTCGAGGCCACAGAAAGCGCCAGGCCAAAGACCAGCCCCGAGATCAGCGGCCATCCCAGCAGGGCCGAGAGGCCGATGCCCAGCACCGTGGCCACGGCCATCTGGGCGAGCGCGCCGGGGACGGCGATCTTGCGCACCGCCAGCAGATCCTTGACCGAGAAATGCAGGCCAACCCCGAACATCAGCAGGATGACGCCGATCTCGGCCAGTTCGTTGGCGATCTTCTGGTCGGCCACATAGCCGGGCGTGAACGGCCCGACGAGCACCCCCGCGAGCAGGTAGCCCACCAATGGAGACAGCCGGAGACGCTGGGCGACGGCGCCGAAGGCGAACGCGGCCACGAGGCCGGCGACGATGGTGGCGATCAGCGGGGTATGGTGCGGCATGTGCCTCCGTGCGCAGTTGTCGGGGTTCCCGCCTCCGAAATTGCGGCCGCGAGGCGTCAGTTCAACCGGAAATGATCGACGGGACCGGACACATCAACGTCATCGCCCGTCGAACGGGCGCGGCGGAGCGGTCACGGAAAGGGCCAGCCACCCCACCAGGGCCCAGCCGGTCCCCAACGCCCAGCCGCCCAGCACGTCGGTCGGCCAGTGGACGCCCAGATAGACGCGGCTGACGCCGACCGCGACGACGACGGCCGCGGCCAGGCCGTAGATCAGCGCCTTGGTCCGCCGCCGCGGCTCGACGCTGGCGACGACGGTGGCCAGGGTCAGGAACACGGCCGCGGCGAGGGCCGAATGGCCGGACGGGAAGCTGTGCGAGTAAACGTAGCTGCCGTGGGCCACGAGATCGGGCCGCTCGCGCTCGTAGAACGTCTTGAGCCAGTTCGCCGAGAGCTGGGCCAGGACGATGGTCGCCGCGAAGATCGCCGCCTCGCGCCGGCGCCGGTGGAAGACCAGCAGCAGGGTCGCGACGACCGTGATCAGGGTGAGGACCGTGAAGCCGCCGAGGGCGGTGATGTCGCGCATCGCCTCCTCCACCCAGCGCGGCCCCAGCGGGTCGGAAGGCTGGCCCGGCGTGCGCAGGGCCAGCAGCAGCGCCCGGTCGAGCTGCGCGGTTTCGCCCTCAGACACCTCGCCCGCGACCGACAGGAACAGCCAGGGCGAGCCGACCAGGGCCAGCAGCAGGACGAGGGTCCGTGTCTCGATCTTGCCGAGCAGCGCTTTCAGGCGTTCGATCATCGGCAACGGAAAACGGGGGTCGATATGAAGGCCATGCTGTCGTCCTGGCAGATCTGGGCGCTGCTGTCGGCGGGGTTTGCGGCCCTGACGGCCGTGTTCGCCAAGGTCGGAGTGGACAATATCAACTCCGATTACGCCACCTTGATCCGCACCGTGGTGATCCTGGGGGTGGCGGCGCTGATCGTCACTGCGACCGGCCAATGGCAGGCGCCGGGGGCGGTCGGCGGGCGCACCTACCTGTTCCTGGCGCTCTCGGGCCTGGCGACCGGGGCCTCGTGGCTCTGCTACTTCCGCGCCCTGAAGCTGGGCGACGCCGCGCGGGTGGCGCCGCTGGACAAGCTGAGCGTGGTGCTGGTGGCGGTGTTCGGCGTGCTGTTCCTGGGGGAACGGCTGTCCGGCCCGAACTGGGCGGGCGTGGCGCTGATCGCGGCGGGAGCCGTGCTGGTCGCCTGGCGCGGGTGACGCTACGTCGCCATTTCCAGGACTCACGGCGGGTCATACAGTTGTTTCATGACCAAGATCGAGACCAACCGCGCGCCCGAGGGCGGGCGCATGCGAGCCGCGGGAACCCGCGCGGTGCGGCCGCGCAACGCCGCGACCCTGATCATCGTGCGCCGAGACCGCAAGACGCCCCAGGTGCTGATGGGCAAGCGCCACAGCGGCCACGACTTCATGCCGAATCTCTGGGTGTTTCCGGGCGGGCGGATCGACCGTAGCGACTTCCGCGCCCCGTTCGCCACCGACTTGCGGCCTGAGATCGCCGCGAAGTTCGAGGCTCATATCCCGGCCGCCCGCGGCCGCGCCCTGGCCCTGACCGCGGTGCGCGAGACCTGGGAGGAAGCGGGCCTGCTGCTGGCCAAGGCCGCGCCGGCGCGGCCGACGCTCGGCCCGTGGCGCGATTTCGTCGCCCAGGGCGTGGCCCCCGATCTGGAAGGGCTGGAGATCGTTGCGCGGGCGGTGACGCCGCCGATGCTGGCCAAGCGGTTCGACACTTGGTTCCTGATGGCCGACGCCGAGCGGCTGGTCAGCCTGGAGCGCAAGCCGGACTGCGGCGAACTGGAGGAGATCGCCTGGGTCGACTTCGACGAGGCGATCGCCCTGCCCCTGCCCTCGGTCACCCGCACGGTGATCGGCGAAGCGATCCAAAGGCTGGAAGATCCCTCGCGGCCGCGGCCCTTCATGCGCTTCGGAGCCGGCAACGTGCGGCTGAGTCACCTGTAAGCCTTCAAGATTTCAGATGAGAATTATTCTCAACTGAACTTGCGCCCCGGCGCACCCCTTGCTAGTGCGAGACGCTATCAATCTCAGCAGGGATCCAGTCGCCTTGTCGGTATCGGAACTCGTCGGCGCCAAGCCGGCCATCGACGAGGAAAAGGCGCGGGCCAAGCGCAAGGCCCAGCGGCGCGCGGCGTTCATGCGCCAGATGGTCCAGTGGCACTGGATCAGCGCGGCGATCTGCCTGGTCGGCATGCTGCTGTTCGCCGTCACCGGCATCACCCTGAACCACGCCGGGGCCATCGAGGCCCGGCCGAAGACGGTCGAGGTCTAGGGCCAGCTGCCAGCGCCGCTGATGACGCTGGCCAAGGCCGCCCAGGAAAAGCAGGGGCCGTTGCCCGACGAGGTCCGCGCCTGGCTCGCCAAGGAAGTGGACGCCAAGGCGCCGAAAGGCGCGGCGGTCGAATGGACTGACGCCGAGGGCTATGTCGCCCTGCCCCGCCCGGGCGGCGACGGCTGGGTGACCTTCGACGCCGAGACGGGCGCGGTGACCCACGAGACCACCGACCGCGGCCTGCTGGCCTACCTCAACGACCTTCACAAGGGCCGCAACACCGGCGCGGCCTGGAGCCTGTTTCTCGACGTCTTCGCCATCGGCTGCGTGGTGTTCTGCGTGACCGGCCTGGTCCTGCTGCAGCTCCATTCCCACGCCCGGAAGATCACCTGGCCCCTCGTCGGCGCCGGTCTGGTCATCCCGCTGATCCTCGTCCTTCTGTTCATTCATTGACCGGAGAGCCCATGCGCCTGCCGATCTACACCGCCGCGTTCACCGGCCTCATGGCGAGCCCGGCCATGGCGGCGGACCTGCAGCTCTCGCTCGAGATTCCGCGCCTGAGCGTGGCCGAGTACCATCGCCCCTACGTGGCCGTGTGGATCGAGACCCAGGACAAGGCCGCCGTGAAGACCCTGGCGGTCTGGTACGACGTGAAGCTGAAGAACCAGGAAGGCCAGAAGTGGCTGAAGGACATGCGCCAGTGGTGGCGCCGGGCCGGCCGCGACATGACCCTGCCGGCCGACGGCGTCAGCGGCGCGACCCGCGCGCCGGGCAAGCACCAGGTCGTGTTCAAGGGCGGCTCGGCTCCGCTGGGGAACCTGCCCGCCGGCCAGTACAATCTGGTCGTCGAGGCGGCGCGCGAAGTCGGCGGGACCGAGGTGCTGCGCGCCCCGTTCCAATGGCCGCCCAAGGCGCCGGCCACCTCGTCCGCCAAGGGAACCAGCGAACTCGGCGCCATGAGCGTCACCGTCAAGCCGTAAGGATGCCTGCCATGACCTTCGTCCGCCGCGGCGCGCTCGCCGCCGTCTCCGTGATCGCCGCCCTCGCCATTCCGGCGGCCGCCAGCGCCCACCGCCAGTGGCTGCTGCCCTCGGCCACCGTGCTGTCGGGGAACGACCCGTGGATCACGGTGGACGCCGCCGTCTCCAACGACCTTTTCTATGTCGACCATGTGCCGATGCGCACGGACGCGATCACCGTGATCAATCCCGACGGCTCGAAGGGCGAGATCAAGAACGCCTCGACCGGCAAGTACCGCAGCACCTTCGACGTGCAGCTGGCCCAGCCGGGCACCTATAAGATCGCCAATATCGGAGAAGGCGTCGGCGCCTCCTATAAGCTGGGCTCCGAGACCAAGCGCTGGCGCGGCAGCGCCGCCGAACTGGCCACGGCGATCCCGAAGGAGGCCACCGAGGTCAAGATCACCGAGAACGCCCGCCGGGTCGAAACCTTCGCCACCCGCGGCGCGCCGACCAAGGACGCCCTGAAGCCGACCGGCCGCGGCCTGGAGCTGGAGCCGGTCACCCACCCGAACGACCTGGTGGCCAGCGAGCCGGCGACCTTCAAGCTGGTGCTGGACGGCAAGCCGGCGGCCAATGTCGAGGTCGAGGTCGTGCAGGGCGGCAGCCGCTATGCCAAGGCCGCAGAGCTGAAGCTGAAGACCGACGCGACCGGCGCCTTCACCGTCAAGTGGCCAGCGGCCGGCATGTATTGGCTGGAAGCCTCGGCCCGCGGCGGCGCAAGCACGATCCCGAACGCCGAACGCAGCGCTTCGTACGTCACGACCCTGGAGGTCCTGCCCGACTGATGCGGGTCGCCGTCCCGCTGAACGTGTCACCGGAGACAGTACGCGCGCCCGGCGGCGTCCTGGCGCGCTTCGGCGGCCCCACCATGGGCGTCGCCTGGACCGTCACGGCGGCGACACCCGACGGCTTCGACACATCCGGGGTCCAGGCGCAGGTGCAGGGCCTGCTGAATCGCATCGTCGGCCAGATGAGCACCTGGGAGCCGGCTTCGGACATCAGCCGCTTCAACGCCCTGCCCGCCGGCGGTTGGATCGACATGCCGCCGGCCTTCGCCCATGTGCTGGCGCGGAGCCTGTATTGGGCGCAGCTCAGCGGCGGGGCCTTCGATCCCACCGCCGGTCGCCTGGTCGACCTCTGGGGCTTTGGCCCGGCCGGCGCGATCGAGGCGTCGCCTCCCCAAACCGACATCGGCAAGGCCCTGGCGGCGTGCGGCTGGGATCGGCTGGCGGTCGAGGGCGCACGCGCCTATCAGCCCGGCGGGCTGGCGCTCGATTTCTCGGGCATCGCCAAGGGCTTCGCGGTCGACGAGATCTCGCGCGCCCTGACCGCGCTCGGCCTGCGCCATCACCTGGTCGATATCGGCGGCGAGCTGCGAGGCCAGGGTGTGAAACCTGACGGTCAGCCCTGGTGGACAGATGTCGAGGCCCCGCCCGGCGCACCGCTGCCGGGCGGGGGCCTACGCGTCGCCCTGCACGGACTTTCCATCGCCAGCTCAGGCGACTATCGCCGCAGCTTCACCTATGACGGTCGCCGCTATGCCCACACCCTCGACCCGCGAACCGGAGTCCCGGTCGACTACGACCTGCGGGCGGTTACGGTGATCGGCGAGAACTGCATCGACGCCGACGCCCTCTGCACGGTCCTGGGCGTGCTGGGGCCGCAGGACGGCCCGGCCTTCGCTCAAACCCATGGCGTTGCGGCCTATTTCCTGGTTGAAGACGGCGAGATCCTAAGCCCACGCTTGGCCGAGATGATCGGCTGAACAAGGACTTTAAGGTTTTTCCCAAGGTCGCATTGACTTTGGGGCGCGGATTCGTATTGTCCGCGGCTCTTTCGAACACCTGCCGGCCCGCCCGGCCCCGAGGACCGACCATGGCGAAGCCCGCTTCCATCAAGATCCGCCTGAACTCGTCTGCGGACACCGGCTACTTCTACGTCACCAAGAAGAACGCCCGCACCAAGACCGAAAAGCTGGTCATGATGAAGTACGACCCGGTCGTGCGGAAGCACGTCGAATTCAAGGAAGGCAAGATCAAATAAGCCTTCCGCAGACTCTCCAGTCTGTCTGAACGCCCGGCCCGCCATGGCCGGGCGTTTTTCGTTGGGCCGCACTATATTGCTCCCATGCCGCCCGCCGCCCCGCTCAATCTCGACATCCGCAGCTATCGCGAGGATCGCGGCGCGGACCAGCACGACTTCGACCAACTCGTCCTGCCGCTGAACGGCGCGCTCGACCTCGACATCTTCGGACGCGCGGGCCGGCTCGATACGGGACGCGCCGCGTTCGTCCGGGCAGGCCTGCCGCACTGGACGATGAGCGAGCTGCCCAACCGCTCGGTGATCGTCGATATCGACCTCTACGTCGCCGCGCCCGAGTTGCGCGAGCGCCTGAGCGAGCGCCCCTACATCACCCTGACGCCGACCGCCGGGAAGCTCATCGACTATATGGGCTGCCTGCTGGATGAAGGCCGGGCCGACCGTTCACTGGTGGCGCTCTGGACGCCGCTGATGCTGGACGCCCTCGCCCACGCGCCTGCGCCGGGCCCCGGCGCCCGCCTGGCCAGGATGCAGGCGATGGTCGAGGCCGAGCCGGGCCAGGACTGGACCGTGGCGCGCATGGCCCGAGAAGCGGGGATGAGCGTCAGCCGCCTGCATGCGGTGTTCCGCGAGCGCCTCGGCGCCACCCCGCGAGCGTGGCTGGGGCAGCAGCGCCTGGACCGCGCGCGGCGCTGGCTGGCGGCCTCGCCGCTGTCGATCGCCGAGATCGCTCACCGCACGGGCTACAGCGACCAGAGCGCCCTCACGCGGGCGATGCGCGAGGCCGGCGAGCTGAGCCCGGGCGCCTATCGGCGGCGCGCGCAGGAGACGGCGTCAAAGCCGCGATAGCCCGCGTCAAGACAGGCGCCGCCAGCCGTGGCATTGGGGCGGGATGAGCGCGCAACGGAACATCTGGCTGGGGATCGGCTGCGGCCTGCTGGCCGGCGCCTTCTGGGGCCTTGTCTTCCTGGCGCCGGAACTGGCCTCGGACTTCTCGCCGCTGGAGCTGGCCGCCGGGCGTTATCTGGCCTACGGCGTGTTCGCCCTGGCCTTGCTGGCGCCGCGCTGGCGCAAGGTCGCCGCCCATGTCGGCCGGCGCGAATGGCTGGCGCTCAGCGGCCTCAGCCTGCTCGGCAACACGCTTTACTATGTCCTGCTGGCGTTCGGCGTGCAGATGGGCGGAGTGGCCATGACCTCGGTGGTGATCGGCTTCCTGCCGGTAGCGGTGACGACCATCGGCAGCTTCGACCATGGCGCCCTGCGCCTGCGCCGCCTGGCGCCCTCTCTTATCCTGGGCGCCGCCGCGGTGGCCTGCATCGGCTGGCAGTCGCTGCGCAGCGCCGCCGAGGGAGCTCACCCACAAGCCGTGCTCGGCTTCCTCTGCGCAGCCGGGGCCCTGGCCAGCTGGACGGCCTACGCCGTGCTGAACGGCCGTTGGCTGACCCGGCTGAAGGATGTCTCGGCCGGCGACTGGAGCCTTCTGACCGGCGTGGCGACCGGCGCCCAGGCGCTGGTTCTGGCGATCGCCGCCCTGGTCATCACGCGGTGGGGACACGAAGCCCAGGCCTGGATGCGCTTCCTGGCCGTCTCGGCGGGCGTCGCGATCTTCGCCTCGATCATCGGCAACGCCCTGTGGAACCGCGCCAGCCGCCTGCTGCCCATGACCCTGGTCGGCCAAATGATCGTGTTCGAGACTCTCTTCGCCCTGGCCTACGGCTTCCTGTGGGAGCGCCGCGCCCCCACCCCGGCCGAAGGCGCAGCCATCGCTCTGATGCTGGCCAGCGTGCTGACCTGCGTCTCCGCCCACCGCAAGCCCGAGCACGCCCATGCATAGGATCGACAGCCCAGACGCGCCGCCCGCCGACCAGACCTCCTATGACGACTTCGCCAAGGTCGACATCCGCGCCGGCACGGTGATCGCGGTCGAGCCGTTCCCCGAAGCCCGCAAGCCGGCGTGGCGCCTGGCCATCGATTTCGGTCCCGCCGTCGGCGTCAGAAAGAGTTCGGCGCAGATCACCGACCTCTACGGCCGAGACGATCTGGTTGGGCGCAAGGTGATGGCGGTCGTCAATTTCCCGCCGCGGCAGATCGGGCCGATGCGCTCGGAGGTGCTGGTGCTCGGCTTTCCCGACGCCCAGGGCCGGATCGTGCTGGCCGCGCCGACGGGCGAGGTCCCGGACGGCGCGCGGCTGGCGTAGTTACCACCTGGCGTAGCAAATCAAGCTTCACTATGGTTTCCCAAGGGCGGCGGGATCGCCTTAGGGGAAACGGACATGGCGAAGAAGACGCGCCCGAACATCGGGCTTCCCATCGGGCTGGGGATCGGAGCCATCGCAATCGTCGCAGGCGGCGCGTGGCTGTGGCGGGACGCCCAGAACGCAGCCAAGGCCGACGCGGCGATCGCCGCCTATACGCCCCGCGCGCCCGAAGGGCGCCTGTTGCTGGTCCGTGAAGGCGTCACTGAAGCGCGACTCCTGGTCCTGGACGAGTTGAAGCCGACGCCGACCGGCGCGGAGGCCACGGTCGTGCTCATCGGCAAGTCGCCGACCGGGCTCGAAGCAAAGTCGGCGATGATCATCCAACGCAAGACCTTCGACTGCGGACGTCAGCGCGTCTTCGACGGCAAGGTCGGCCTGTTCGACCACGACGGGCGGCTGACCTCGACCAAGACGCTCTATTCGGGGCGCAGGGGGCGGCTGATCGATACCGAGGAGGTCGAGGCAGGCATGATCTGCGCCGGCGCCGCCGCCCTGAAAGGCCGGACCTATCAGGGCTTCCGCGCCGCCCAGCGCGAGATGCAGTCGATGCCGCAGGGCTATGCCGAAATCGCCGACAAGCGGCCCGAGGACGGCGCGGCCTGGGCCTGGGTCTGCAACGCCGCGGCGCGCGGAACCTGGCGTGACCAGAGCCCGCAGGACTGCGACCGCGCGGTCCGGCTGAACTCCGACACGGCGTCGGTGCGGCTCGACCGGGCCTTCCTGAACCTGATCATCGGCAAGCAGGCCGCCGCGATGTCCGACTTCGAAGCGGTGGTCGCCAAGGAACCCGACAATGCGCGCGCGCTGTTCGCGCGCGGCCTGATCTTGGCGCTGCGCGGCGATCAGGCCGCCAGCCGCCGCGACCGCACCAAGGCGCTGGCTCTGGATCCAAACGTGCCGTCGTGGATCCAGGCAACCTACGGGTTGAGGGTCGGCGCCGAGTACCGGACGCCGTGACCCTGCCGCGGGCGGCGCGGCTCTTGTCCGCCTGTTCGTGCGAAAGCAGCGACAGATCGAGACCGCAAGCCATGCGGATGCCTAGAACATCGTTTGCCCCAACGCGGGCAAGCTTGGCTGGGAAGCGCCGTCACGCCGCCCGGGCGACGACCTTGTTGCGGCCCTGGGCCTTGGCCTCGTAGACGCCTTCATCGGCGCGCTTGAGCAGGGTTTCTGGGCGGTCGCCCTCGCCCAGGGTCGCGGCGACGCCAACCGATATGGTGACGCTGAGCAGTTCGGCGCCGCCCATAACCCGGAATGGCGAGCCGGAAACGTGCAGGCGGATCCGCTCGGCGATGCGTTCGGCGTCTTCCAGCTTGGTGTCGGGCATCACCACGACAAACTCTTCGCCGCCGTAGCGGCACGGCAGGTCGACAGCGCGGACGTTGGAGGCCAGGCGCACCGCGAACTCGCGCAGCACCTCGTCGCCGACGTCGTGGCCGTAGCCGTCATTGATCTTCTTGAAGTGGTCGATGTCGATCAGCAAGCAAGCGACCTGGTCGCCGCCGTGCGCCGCCCGGCGCACCAGCGCCTCCAGCTGGCCGACCATATAGCGCCGGTTGTGCAGCCCGGTGAGTTGGTCGGTGACCGCCAGCTCGAGCGAATGGTCGAGATTGTCGCGCAGATAGTCGGTGTAGCGCTTGCGCCGAATCTGGGTGCGGGCGCGCGCGGCCAGTTCCTGCGGGTCGATCGGCTTGGGCAGGATGTCGTTGACGCCGATTTCCAGCGCCTTCACCAGCCGCGCCCGTTCGTCGAAGTCCACCACCGCCAGGACCGGCAGGTGGCGCGTCGCCTCGTCCGACCGCAGCTGGGCGGCGAACCGCAGACCGTCGAAGCCACGGGCGGTGGCGTTGACGATGATCAGGTCGACCGGCCCCTTGGCCGTCATAAGCGCCTTTTCCACGTCGCCCTCGACCACCGGACGGTGCTCAATAGCCAGCTCGGCGGCGACGCGCTGGGCCTGGCGATCGTGATCATCGACGATCAGCACCCGCCCCCCGGTTCCGCCCAGGCGCGAGGCGGCGCCGGCGATGACGCCGATGCGACGTCCGGAGGCTTCACGCGTGCGCAGTTCGTCGATCACCATCTTGAGGCGCGTCAGGCTGCGTACGCGGGCGAACAGCATGACGTCGTCGATGGGCTTGGTCAGGAATTCGTCGGCGCCCGCCTCCAGCCCCGCGATCCGGTCCGCCCGACCATCGAGGGCTGTGACCAGGACCACCGGCACGTGGCGCGTCTCGGGGTCGTCCTTGAGCCGCCGGCACACCTGGAAGCCGTCCATCCCGGGCATCATCACGTCCAGCAGGACGATGTCGGGCTTTTCCTGCGCGGCGATGGCAAGCGCGGTCGGGCCATCGCTGGCCGTGAGGACCTCGTAGTACTCGGCCGTCAGCTTGGCTTCGAGCAAGCGGACATTGGCTTCGATATCGTCGACGACGAGGATGCGCGCGGACATGTGGACTAGCTCAATAGACGCCGGATCGTATCGAGAAAGTGCGACACTGAAATAGGTTTCGAGATGTAGGCTTCGCAACCGCCTTCGCGGATGCGTTCCTCGTCGCCCTTCATCGCGAAGGCGGTGACGGCGACGACCGGAATCCCGGCCAGCTCGTCGTCCTCCTTCAGCCACTTGGTGACCTCCAGGCCGGAGATCTCGGGCAGCTGAATATCCATCAAAATCAGATCGGGACGATGCTCGCGCGCAAGCGCAAGCGCTTGCAGTCCTTCACGGGTCTGCAGAGTCTCGTAGCCTTGGGCATCGAGCAGATCATGAAAGAGTTTCATGTTCAGCTCGTTATCCTCGACGATGAGGACCTTCTTGGCCATTTTCGTCTCGACGATGCTTCGAGCCTGCGAATCGACCGCCGACCCCACCTTTGGATCGTTAATCCCACGGATATCCTTAAACTCGCGTTAGTCGCGATCGGAGGTTCAGTTGGCGTCATCTCCCTCCCCGTCCGCACCGCCCAGGCCGCCCAATCTCACCGACATGGGCGTCGACCGGTCGCGGCCGCTGGTGCTTGTCGACGTGGACGAGGTGCTGGGCCTGTTCATGCAGGGCTTCGGCCGGTTCCTCGAAGGGCGGGGACTGGAGTTCCGCGTCGATCGCTTCGCTCTGTTCCAGAACATCTATCGCCCCGGCGAGGACCAGCACCTGGCGATCGAAGAGGGCAAGACGCACTTCGACGACTTCTTTCGCCTCGGCTGCGGCGACATGGAGCCGGCGCCGGGCGGAGTGGAGGCGCTGCGCGCGCTCTCGCAACGCGCCAGCGTGGTCATCCTGACCAACGCGCCGGGGGCGGGGCGGCTGGCGCGGGCCCGCTGGCTAGGGCGGCACGGGCTGGACTATCCGCTGGTGCTGAATTCCGGGCCCAAGGGGCCGGTCGCCGCCGGCATGGTCGCCCAAGTGCGGGCGCCCGCCGCTTTCATCGACGACCTGATCCCCAACCTCGACTCCGTCGCCGAAAGCGCTCCGGCCGTCAGCCGCTTCCAGATGGTGGCCGACCCGCGCCTGCAGCCGCTCGCCCCCACTGCGCCTGAGCGGCACCCCCGCATCGACGACTGGTATGACCTGCGCGCAGCCATAGAGGCGGCTGTACTGACGTGAGCGAGATCGCGATCCTGCGGCTGGACGAGGCCAACGCCGGCCTGTTGGACACGGTGGCGGACGACGTCTTCGACGATGTCGTCGATCCGGCGCGGTTGGCCGCCTATATCGCGCAGCCAGGTCACCTGATGACGGTCGCGTTTGCAGGCGGCCGGGTGATCGGCCAGTGCCAGGCGGTCATCCACCGCCACGTCGACCGGCCGACCGAGCTCTACATCGACAACCTGGGCGTGGCCGAAGCCTTCAGGCGCCGGGCCGTCGCCTCGCGCCTGGTCCAGGCGATGTTCGCCTGGGGGCGCGAGCTGGGCTGCGAGGAGGCCTGGGTGGGGACCGAACCGAGCAACGCCGAGGGGCGCGGTTTCTATGAGGCCGGCGGCGCGGCCCCCATCCCGATCGTCATGTACGAATACGCGCTTTAGGCGGCCGGCTTGGCGGCCGGCGCAGCGCCCGTGAACTCGGCCTCGATAATGATCGAGACGTCGTCGCCGACGCCGAAGGTCGAGCCAGGGGCCGGGACGCCGAAGCCGAGGCCGAATTCCGAACGCTTGATCTTGCCGGTGGCCGAGAAGCCGATGCGCGGGTTGGGGTCCATCGCCGCCGAAGCGTAGCCGCCGTTGAAGGTGACATCCAGGATCAAGGGCTTGGTCACGCCATGGAGGGTGAAGTCGCCGGTGACCTTGGCGGTGTTCGGTCCGGTGGTCTCGACCTTGGTCGACTTGAAGGTGATCTTCGGGAACTGGCCCGCGTCCAGCCACTTGGCGCCCGCCAGCTCGGCGTCGAAGTTCACGTCGCTGTTCGGATAGTCGGTCTCGATCGACTTGGTGTCGACGCTGGCCTCGACGCTCATGGCGGTCGGGTTTGCCGGGTCGAACTGCAGCGCGCCGTCGATGCCGGTGAAGCGCGCGGTGTAGTTGGACATGCCCAGATGGTTGACCCTGAAGGTCACGCTGGCGTGGGTCTTGTCAATCTTGTAGGCGCCGGCCGGCGCGGTGTTGGGCGCGGCCGCGGCGGCCGGCGTCGCCGCCGTTTCGGCGGTCTTGGCTTCGGGAGCCTTGCCGGCCGGCTGCTGCGAGCAGGCGGCGACGGTCAGGGCCGCGAAGGCCCAAGCAACTCTCTTCATGCGTCTCATCCTTGGATACGCCGCGCCCACGGGGGACTGGGCCGGCCCTCACCCAGCGTTGCACCGACCGATTGCAAATGGCCACCACTTTTTCAGACGCCCGCCAGGTGAGTGTTGAACTCGCCCGCGAAACGGAACAAACCATGATCCGATGATCCGGATCGGCGTGGACTTCGGGGGCACCAAGATCGAGGCGGCGGCGCTGGACGCCGACGGAAGGTTCGTCGCGCGCGTGCGCGGCCCCTCCCCCAGAGAATACCAGGCCGGGCTAGAGGCGACGCGCGAGATCGTGCTGGAGGCCGAACGCCAGGCAGGCGTGCGGGCCGCCCGCGTCGGCGTGGGCGGGCCGGGCTCTCCCTCGCCCTCCAGCGGCCTCATGCGCAACGCCAACTCCACCGAGCTGAACGAGCGGCCCTTCCCGGCCGACCTCGAACGGATTCTGGAGCGGCCGGTGCGCTACGCCAACGACGCCAACTGCCTGGCGCTGTCCGAGGCCATGGACGGCGCCGGGGCGGACTGCGAGGTGGTGCTGGCCCTCATTCTCGGCACAGGATGCGGGGCGGGCGTCACGGTCGGCCGGCGGATCCTGGAGGGCCGCAACGGCTTCGCGGGCGAATGGGGCCACATGCCCCTGCCCTGGCCGGCCATGGCCGAGCATCCGGGCCCGTCCTGCTGGTGCGGGCGGCGCGGCTGCATGGAGCTGTGGGTGTCGGGCACCGGCTTCTCCAAGGACCATGGCGGAGGCCTGAGCGGGGAGCAGATCATCGCCGCCGCGCGCCAGGGCGACCGCGCCGCTGCCGCAACCCTGGACCGCTACGTCGGCCGGCTGGCCCGAGGACTGGCCGTAGTCTGCGACGTGCTGGACCCCGACGTCATCATCCTGGGCGGCGGAATGTCGAATGTCGGGGAGTTGTACGAGCGCCTGCCGGGAGCCATCGCCCCGCTAGTGTTTTCCGACGTCTTTGAGACGCCGGTGCGGCCGGCCATGCACGGCGACTCGTCGGGCGTGCGCGGCGCGGCCTGGCTGTGGCCGCTGGAGCCGTGAGCGCGCTCTGCCGCGACTGCTTCCGGCGCGGCGCGTTCGAACGCCGTTGCCCGGCCTGCGGCTCGCCGCGAGTCGTCGTTCACGCCGAGCTGGAGCAGCTCTCCATCGCCCACATGGATTGCGACGCCTTCTACGCCTCGGTGGAGAAGCGCGACCGGCCCGAACTGCGCGACCAGGCGGTCATCGTCGGCGGCGGCAAGCGCGGCGTGGTCACGACCTGCTGCTACATCGCCCGCATCAGCGGCGTGCGCTCGGCCATGCCGATGTTCAAGGCGCGCCAGCTCTGCCCGCAGGCGGTGATCCTGAAGCCCGACTTCACCAAGTACCGCACCGAGAGCCGGCGGATCATGGAGATGGTGCGCGACCTCACGCCCCTGGTGCAACCTCTGTCGCTGGACGAAGCCTGGCTGGACCTGTCGGGCACCGAGCGCCTGCACGGCGCGCCGCCCGCCGAGACCCTGATGCGGCTGCAAGCCCGGATCGAGACCGAGGTCGGAATCACGGTCTCCATCGGGCTGGCGCCCAACAAGTTCCTCGCCAAGATCGCTTCGGATCTAGACAAGCCACGCGGCTTCTCGGTGATCGGAGCGGCCGAGGCTCAAAGCTTCCTGGCCGGCAAACCGGTGGGGATCATACCGGGCGTCGGCCCTGCCATGGTGAAATCGCTGGAGGGTGCGGGCTTCTCGAAAGTCGGGGACATCGCCCGCGCCGACCTGAAGCTGCTGGCGACGCGGTTCGGCGTGCACGGGATGCGCCTGCACGAGCTGGCCCACGCCCGCGACAACCGGAAGGTCAATCCCCACGAAGAGCGCAAGGGGATCAGCGCCGAGACCACCTTCAACGAGGATCTGTCGGCCCTGGCGGACCTCGAGGACAAGCTGGCCCCGCTGTGCGAGCGGGTGGCGCGCCAGGCGAGGGCTGCTGGCGTGGCCGGGCGGGTGGTGACGCTCAAGCTGCGGCGCACCGACTTCAAGATCATCACCCGCCGCCGCGCCCTGCCCGTTCCGACTCAGACCGCCAAGACCCTGTTCGCCGTCGCGCGCGAACTGCTGGCCAAGGAGGCCGGCGGGCGGCCCTGGCGGCTGATCGGCGTGGGACTGGCCGAGCTGATGGACGCGGCCAGCGTGGAGCACGATCTTTTCGCAGGCGCCGAACGCAAGGCCCTGGTGGAAGAGCAGACAGTGGATAGGTTACGGGCGCGATTCGGCCCCGGAGCGGTCACTTCGGGGCGCGCGCTGGGCGCGAAACGCACGCCCGACGATTGAACGTCGCCGCGTTCCCTAGCGTCGGGCGTGACAAAAACACGCGGATGACGCAGTTGGAACGCCGCAGGGGCATTTCAACCCTTCCATACCGCATCCTTTTCCATATCTAATCCTTAGTAGCGGAGGGCGCCTGCCCTCAGGAGACCTGTGCGATGGCCGAGCGAAAGCAAGGTGATCAAGATACGGGCGTCCGCTCGGCGGTCATCACTCAGACCAAGCCGAAGACGCAGAAGCCGTCGATGTATCGCGTGCTCATCCTCAACGATGATTACACGCCGATGGAATTCGTCGTCTACGTGCTTGAACAATACTTCAACAAATCGCGCGAAGATGCGACGCGGATCATGCTGCATGTCCACCAACATGGCGTGGGGGTGTGCGGTGTGTTCACGTACGAAGTAGCGGAAACGAAGGTGGCCCAGGTCGTCGAAACTGCGCGCAGGCATCAACACCCTCTGCAGTGCACCATGGAAAAGGATTGAGGCCCAGTGCCGTCATTCTCGCGCCAACTTGAAGAATCCCTCCACCGCGCGGTGGCGTTCGCAAATCAGCGAAAGCACGAATACGCGACGCTGGAGCACCTGCTGCTCGCCCTCATCGACGATGAGGACTCGGCCGGTGTGATGCGCGCGTGCGACGTGGATCTTGCGGCCCTCCGCACCACGCTCACCAACTATGTCGACAACGAGCTGCGCTCGCTGGTCGTCGACGACGGCGAGGACGCCAAGCCGACCTCGTCATTCCAGCGCGTGATCCAACGCGCCGTCATCCACGTCCAGTCCTCGGGCCGCGAGGAAGTGACCGGAGCCAACGTGCTCGTGGCGATCTTCTCCGAGCGCGAGAGCCATGCCGCCTACTTCCTGCAGGAGCAGGACATGACGCGGTACGACGCGGTGAACTACATCGCCCACGGCATCGCCAAGAAGGCGGGCGCAGACGCCCCCAAGACCGTCAAGGGCGCCGAGGACGAGGACAAGCCGGCGGTGAAGACCGGCGGCGAAGCGCTCGAAGCCTACTGCGTGAACCTCAACGAGAAGGCCAAGCAGGGCAAGGTCGATCCGCTGATCGGCCGCGCGGCCGAAGTCGAACGCTGCATTCAGATCCTTTGTCGGCGGACGAAGAACAACCCGCTGCTGGTGGGCGACCCCGGCGTGGGCAAAACCGCCATCGCCGAGGGCCTAGCCCGCAAGATCATCAGTCACCAGGTTCCCGAGGTGCTGGCAGGCGCGACCATCTTCTCGCTGGACATGGGTTCGCTGCTGGCGGGCACCCGCTATCGCGGCGACTTCGAGGAACGCGTGAAGCAGGTGGTCAAGGAGTTGGAGAACCATCCCGACGCGATCCTGTTCATCGACGAAATCCACACGGTCATCGGCGCCGGCGCGACCAGCGGCGGGGCCATGGACGCCTCGAACCTGCTGAAACCGGCCCTGGCCTCGGGCACTCTGCGCTGCATGGGCTCGACGACCTACAAGGAGTTCCGCCAGCACTTCGAGAAGGATCGCGCCCTGGTCCGCCGGTTCCAGAAGATCGACGTCAACGAGCCGACGATCGAGGACACCATCAAGATCCTCAAGGGCCTGAAGACCTACTACGAAGAGTTCCACAAGCTCCGCTATACAGGCGACGCCATCAAGGCGGCGGTCGAGCTTTCGGCCAAGTACATCACCGACCGCAAGCTGCCGGACAAGGCCATCGACATCATCGACGAGGCTGGCGCCAGCCAGATGCTGCTGCCTGAAGGCAAGCGGAAGAAGACCATCGGCGTGAAGGAGATCGAGGCCGTCGTCGCCAAGATCGCCCGTATCCCGCCGAAGTCGGTGTCGAAGTCCGACACGGTGGCGCTGAAGGAGCTGGAGACCGACCTGAAGCGGGCGGTCTACGGCCAGGACGACGCCATCGAGCAGCTCAGCGCGGCCATGAAGATGGCCCGGGCCGGCCTGCGCGACGCCAACAAGCCGATCGGCTGCTATCTGTTCTCCGGTCCGACCGGCACCGGCAAGACCGAGACCGCCCGACAGCTGGCCTCGACCATGGGTATCGAGCTCCTGCGCTTCGACATGTCGGAGTACATGGAGCGCCATACAGTCAGCCGCCTGATCGGCGCCCCTCCCGGCTATGTGGGCTTCGACCAGGGCGGCCTGCTGACGGACGCGGTCGACCAGCATCCGCACGCGGTGGTCCTGCTCGACGAGATCGAGAAGGCCCACCCGGACGTCTTCAACATCCTGCTTCAGGTCATGGACCATGGCGTCCTGACCGACGCCAACGGCAAGAAGGTCGACTTCCGCAACGTGGTCCTGATCATGACCACCAATGCGGGGGCCTCCGACGCCCAGCGCAACGCCATCGGTTTCGGCCGCGGCAAGCAGGACGACGAGGTCGACGAGGCCCTGAAGCGCCTGTTCACGCCTGAATTCCGCAACCGCCTCGATGCGGTGGTGCAGTTCAAGCCGCTGACGCAGGAGATCATCCGGCAGGTCGTCCAGAAGTTCGTCATGCAGCTGGAAGCCCAGTTGGCCGATCGTCACGTCACCATCGAGACGTCGGAAGAAGCGGCCGACTGGCTGGCGAAGAACGGCTTTGACGAGCTCTACGGCGCCCGGCCGCTGGCCCGCGTCATCCAGGAGCACATCAAGAAGCCGCTGGCCGACGAGATCCTGTTCGGCAAGCTGGTCAAGGGCGGCCACGTCAAGGTGGTGCTCAAGGACAGCAAGCTGGGCTTCGAGATCGAGGGCGACGACCGCGAACCTGGCGCGCCGGTCATCGAGGAACCGGCCGAGGACGCCGCCGAACCAGCGATCTGATCGCGCTTACGACCGACAGAGATTGGCCCCGAAGCCCAGGCTCCGGGGCCTATTCTTTGCCGGCTCTAGTGGGCGTAAGGAACCCGAAGCACGTCCCGCACCAGCTTGCCCAGCACACGCTTGATGCGAACCCGCGCGCGTTTGCCGTCCCGCTGCGGCCAAGTCCAACCGCCGGTGCGGGCGTTGGCCGGAACACGGAGGTCGTAGTGGCCGCTCGCCTCGTCCGAGGTCATCGGGGTATAGTAGAGGCAATCCTCGAAATAGCAGTGCACGACCAGCGACTTGCGCGTCGCGCCAGGCCGCGCAATCGCCGCCCCGCCATGGGCGAGGTTAGCCGCCCACACAAAGGCCCAGCCCTTCTTGACCAGGGCGCGATGCTCCGGAAGGCCGGACGCCGATATCCGCTCGGCGAAGCGCGGCACGAATGACTGGACGTAATCGTCCGGCGTCGGCGGCGCGTGGTTCACGCCCGCGTCGCGCATGGTCATGATCGGCAACTTGTGCGAGCCGGGGTGGTAGATCAGCGGCCCTGCGTCGTCGTGGACGTCCTCGAGCGCAATCCAGACGCCGCACATGAAGCGCTCGGGCAGGCTGCTGAAATGGACCGTATCGGTGTGCAGCGGCTGCTGGCTGCCAGCCAGGAAGTTGAGCGTCTGGAAGGGGAATGGGTCTCGGCCATAGGCGGCGCGCAACAGTTCCCGCACTTTCGGCCAGGCGGCCAGCTTGCGGATCGCCTGAGAGCGATACCAGGCGTCCTGGACGCGGTGCACGCCGTGGCGCTGGAAGTAGCGCTCGGCGTCGGCCGAGGCCCGGTCGCAGAGCCCCCTCGCCTCATCCCCCAGGTCGACGAGCGCGTAGCCGTGCTCGGCCATGTGGCGAATGAAGTCCGCCGTGGCGTCGTCGAAGCCCGAGCGGGCGATGTAGGTTTCGTAGTCCTCGGTCTCGAACCAGGGCCGCTGCGGCAGGCTCACGCGATTTTCGCCGCGATCTGCTCGGCGAGCGCCTTCAGGTCGGCCGGATCGGCCATGCAGCCATCGGCATGGCGGCCCAGGGCGACCCCCTCCCAGCGCGGGATGATGTGGAAATGCAGGTGATAGATCGTCTGGCCCGCAGGCGCGCCGTTGAACTGCGTCACGACGATGCCGTCCGGGTTCAGCGCGGCGCGCACGGCCCGGGTGATGCGCTGCACCCCCAACATCAGCGGCGCGAGCACCTGGGGTTCGACCTCCAGCAGATTGCGGGCGGTCGAGTGCTTGGGGATCACCAGGGTGTGGCCCTTGGCCTGGGGGAAGACGTCCATGAAGGCGAGAATTTCGCCGTCCTCGAAGACCTTGGCGGCCGGCGCCTCGCCCCGCAGGATCTTCGCAAAGATGTTGCCGTCGTCGTAGGTCCCGTCCAGGCTCATCATGCACTCCTTGAGGTACGCCCCAGGTCCTAACCCAGGTTCACCGAGGACGAAACCATGACCCTGACCGAACGCCAGCAGAAGTGGTTCGCGTCGGTGCGAGCGGGCCTGGAGCGTGAAACCGGCAGGACGATCGAAGAATGGGTCGCGATCGCCCGTACTTGCCCTGAGACCAGGCCGCGCGCCCGACAGGTCTGGTTGAAGGCCCAGCATGGCCTGGGGATCAACCGCGCGAGCTATGTGCTGTCCGAAGCGTTCCCCTCGGACGAGCGCTGGGACGAGCCGCAGGCCTTGCGCGAACGGCTCTGGAGCGATCGGGCGGGGGCCGAGATCCTGGCGGCCGTGGAGGCGGCTGTTTCCGCCCTGCCGGAGGTCGTCACCGGCCAGCGCAAAGTCTACACGGCCTTCTCCCGCAAGGTGCAGTTCGCAGCGGTGCGGCCGCATAAGAACGGCGGAGCGATCCTCGGTCTGGCGGTCGAACCGGACGTCGCCCCGATGTTGTCGCCGGCTGGCAATGAGGCCTGGTCAGAGCGGCTCAAAAGCCGCATCGCCCTGACTGCGCCGGGCGATGTCGACGCACAGGTGAGCGCCCTGCTCCACCAGGCTTGGGAGCGGTCGTAGCCGCCTCACTCCTGGCGAAAGGGTGAGTACTCGTCGGCCAGCCACTCCATCTCGTCGTTTACCGCCGCCCGCTCACGCTCGAGGAAGTCCTCGACCGGCGCGCGCAAGCGCGGGTCGGCGATATAGTGGGCCGAATAGACCGGCGCCGGCAGATAGCCGCGGGCGATCTTGTGCTGCCCCTGAGCGCCGGCCTCGACCCGCGCCAGTCCGCGGCCGATCGCCCACTCGATGGCTTGGTAGTAGCAGAGTTCGAAGTGCAGAAAGGGCACGTCCTCCACGCAGCCCCAGTTGCGGCCGTAAAGGCAGTCTTCGCCGATCAGGTTGAGGGCGCCAGCGATCCAGCGGCCGTCGCGGCGCGCCATGACCAGCAGGACCCGGTCGGCCATCCGCTCTCCCAGCAGCGAGAAGAACAGGCGGTTGAGATAGGGCCGCCCCCACTTGCGCGAACCGGTGTCCATGTAGAAGGCGAAGAAGGCGTCCCAATGGTCCTCGGTGATTTCAGCGCCGGTCAGGGCGAGGATCTCGACCTCGGCTTGCGCATCACGGCGCTCGCGCCGGATGGTCTTGCGCCGGCCCGACGACAGCGCGCCCAGGAAATCCTCGAAGCTGGAATAGCCGGCGTTGACCCAGTGGTACTGTTGTCCCTGGCGAAGGGAGATTCCCTGCCCGCCTATCCACGACCACTCGTCATGGGTCGGGAAGTTCACGTGCAACGAGGATGCGTCGTAACGCTCGCAGACCGCCAGCGCGCCGCCCAGCAGGATGCGCCAGGCCGCCTCCCGGTCGACGTCCGGCCGCACCAGCATCCGCGGCCCGGTGACGGGCGTGAACGGCGCGGCGGAGATCAGCTTCGGATAATAGCGTCCGCCGGCCCGCTCATAGGCGTCGGCCCAGGCGTGGTCGAAGACGTATTCGCCCTGGCTGTGGGACTTGAGGTAGAGCGGCATGACGGCGGCGACGGTCCCGGAGGCGTCTTCCACCGAAAGGTGCTGGGGACCCCACCCCGCCCGCTCGACCGCGCAGCCAGCCGCCTCTGCAATGTCCAGGAAGTCGAAGGCGACGAAAGGGTTGCCGCGATAGTCGGGATTGGCCGCGCAGGCCTCCCACCCTTCCCTGCCGATGTCGGAGATTCGGCGGCTGATCTGCACCGCCGCCTTGAGACTCACGCCGTGAAACCCTCGAAAATGAGGTTGTCGCAATGATCCTTCACCGCGTCCCACTGGGCTGGGTCGCGGATCGTCCAGGTGACGATGGGCATGCCCTCGTCGCGGAACCTGGTCGCCCGCTCATCAGGCAGCATGTCTACGTGCAGCGCCAGGAAATGCGGCCGTGCGATCGAGACGTGCTCAAGCTTGGCGAACGACGCGCGCTGGGCTTCGCTCATGTGCGGCGCGCGCTTGTAGTCGTAGCTGTCGAGACCGCGCAGGACGCCCGGGAACCGGTCGGCGAACCAAGCGTGGGAATAGGGGTTGAAGCCGATCACGCAGGTCGGCCCGGCATGGTCGATCAGCACCTCGTGCACCCGCTGCTCCAACGGCCCGACCTCTCCATAGGGCGTCTTGAGCTCGACGTGCACCATGGAGCGTCGGCCAATCAGGGCAAGGGTCTCCAGCAGCGTCGGAATGTGCTCGTCCGTGCCGGCCAGGCGCAGCTCGGCCAAATCCGCGGCGGTGCGATCGCGCACCCGGCCTTCGACTCCGGTCATGCGCTTCAGGTCGTCGTCGTGAAAGACAATCGCCTCGCCATCCGAGGTCAGCTGCACGTCGAGCTCGATGCCGTAGCCCGCCTCGCAGGCCAACTGGAACGAGGCGAGCGAATTTTCGGGCGCGCCGTCGCGTTTCCACAGCCCCCGGTGCGCCACCGGCGGGTGGAACAGGAAGTCCCAGGCCTCGCCGAATCCGTTCTTCACGTCAGCGCACCTGAATGACAGCGTCGACCTCGACCGCGAAGTTAAGCGGCAGCCGATAGACGCCAACCGCCGAGCGCGCGTGCTTGCCGGCGTCGCCGAAAGCCTCGACCATCAGATCCGAAGCGCCGTTCACGACCTGGGGAATGTCGAAGAAGTCCGGCCCGGCCTGCACGAAGCCGCCAAGCTTCACTACGCGCACGACGCGCGACAGCTCGCCGTCGCAGGCGGCCTTCATCTGAGCAATGAGATTGATTCCGCATAGCCGCGCAGCGGCCTTGGCGGCCTCCAGATCGACGTCCTGGCCGACCGTTCCCTTGACCCCGCCGCCAGCGTCCACCGACACCTGGCCGGAAATGTGGACGAGGTCGCCGCTCCGCACAAACGGGACATAGTTGGCCACCGGCGGGTTCGGTTGCGGCAGGGTGACGCCGAGGCTGGCGAGGCGGTCTTCGACTTGCGACATGCCGAAGGTCTAGCGCCGCGACGGAAGGCCGCAAAGAGAAAAGGCCCGCGCCATGACTGGCGCGGGCCCTTCCAGGGGTGTCGCCCCGACAAGCCGGGCGACTGGAGAGACTTAGCGGGCCGCTTGCAGACGCTCGACGGCGGCGGTGACGCGCTCGTTGAGCGGCTTCACGGCGTCCTTCACCGAGGTCGAAACGATGTCCGACATCTTCGAGACTTCCGCGATGTAGGCGTCGAGCGCCGACTTGGCGTAGGTGGTCTGCAGCTCGATCACTTCCTGCACCGACTTGGCGCCCGACAGCGACTTGGCGGCGGCGACGTGATCTTCCACGGCCTTCTTCGAGTAGGCCATGGCTTGAGCGCCCAGGGCTTCAGCGCCCTTGGTCGAAGCGGTCACCGAAGCGATGACGGCTTCGAGGTTCTTCTTCGAATGGGCGTTCAGCTCGTTGAGCTGAGCCAGCGACTTTTCGACCGCGTCCTTGAACGCGACGTTGCCGGCGGCGGTGAACTGTTCGACGGTGTTCTTAACGGTCTCGGCGGCGGCCATGGGGGGCTCCTAAGGTCGGATTGGGCGCGACGTGCTGCAACGCAAACTGGACGGGGAACTTGCCTTAACTCTCCCCGAAACTCTCATGTTGCAGTGCAGCAGTCAAGGGCTTTTTGTGCACCGCACAATAGCCGCGCATCTAATGCGCTTTTTTGACGATGGAGGGCGATCACGCGAGTTTTGATCACGCGAAACGCGACAAATCGGCTCGTTCAAGTCCTGTTTACCATCGCGCAAGGCTACGGCTGGCATGCTAGGATTCATCCCGAAGCAGCCTTGTTCGGTTGCTTAACCCTTTGTATCGACGGACGAACCGTATGTTCGAGCGCGCCCGCCGCCTGATTGCGTCATGTGTCATCGCCGCCGCGACTGCTGTCGCGCCGGTCGCCTCGACCGCCCAGGCCCAGGTTCCCTACCTCCAGCTCCTGCCCGCCACTCAGCCGAAGTACGCCGCTGTGGTCGTCGACGCGAAGACGGGCGAGGTGCTTTACGCCAAACGCGCAGACAGCCCGCGGTATCCCGCCTCGATCACAAAAGTCATGACGCTCTACCTGGCGTTCGAGGCGCTGGCTGCAGGCCGCCTCAGGCTCGACGATCAGATCGTCGTGTCGCCCCGCGCGGCCGCTCAGGCGCCGACCAAGCTCGGCCTGCGCGCCGGCGAGACCATCAGCGTCCAGGACGCGATCCTGGCCATGTGCACCAAGTCGGCCAACGACATGGCCGTGGCCATGGCTGAGAAGCTGGGCGGCAGCGAAGCGCGTTTCGCTGCGATGATGACTCTGCGCGCTCATGAGCTGGGCATGCGCAACACCCGCTTCGTCAACGCCTCGGGCCTGCCCGACAGCCGCCAGATCTCCACGGCGCGGGACATCGCCATTCTCTCCCGGGCCGTGATGCGCGACTACCCGCAGTACTATGGCTTCTTCGGCGCAAAGAACTTCACCTATCGCGGCGTCTCGATGCGCAACCATAACGGCATGCTGAACACCATGCCGGGCGTCGACGGCATCAAGACCGGCTACACCAACGCTTCGGGCTTCAACATTGCGGTCTCGGCGGTGCGCGAGAACCGCCGCCTGATCACCGTCGTGCTGGGGGCGCCTTCGACGGCGGTCCGCAACGAAAACGCCGAAGACCTGATGCTGACCGGCTTCGACGTGATGGCCCGCCGCGATCGCGGAGAGAAGATCACCATCGCGCAGAACCTGTTCGAGCCCGAACCCTCCGGCCCGATCACCCGCCCGTCGATCGCCCAGGGCGATGGCGAGCAGGATGGCCTGAAGATCGTGCTCGCATCGGCCACGCCGCCGGCCTCGGCCTCGCGCACCAAGATCGTCGAGCCCGGTAAGACCGCCCTCCGCGGCAAGAAGGGCGGCAGATGGGTCGTCCAGGTCGGCGCCTTCAAGTCGAAGTCCGACGCCAAGGAGCAGATCACCCTGGTGACCAAGCGCTTCGGCAAGCACTTCGACGCCCGTGACGGCGAGATCGGCGGCAAGGTCGCAGGATCCTATCGGGCGCGCTTCTCCGGCTATACCGAGGCATCGGCCCGCGATGCGTGCCAGGCCCTGAAGGCCAAGCGCATGGCCTGCATGGTCGTCAAACCGACCTGACGGCTACTTTCTCAGGAGGCGGTCTCTGGCGGCGTTGAGCTGCGCGGCCAGGCCGCTGGTCCCCCCTTTGTCGGGGTGGGCCATGCGCATCAGGCGCGCATAAGCTTCCTTGATCTCCGCCTCGCTGGCTTGCGGCCCGACGCCCAGGATGGAGCGCGCTTCCGCATCGCCGATCTTCGCCGACGGCGCCCCGCCGATCTGTCGGGTGGAGAGGACCAGCCACAGGCCGACGACCACCAGAACGATCGCTTTTCCCCAGCCGCCGCGCATGCCGACATAAGCGGCCGCGGCGAAGCAGGCGACTGCAAAGGCTCCAGCCAGGAAGCGCCATTCACGTCGTTTCAGGATCGGCTTGCCGCGTCCGAGCCAGACGAGCAGCGCCAGGACGGCGCAGCCGATGGCGAGATAAAGCATAGGGTCAGCGCGCTATTGCGCCGCCAGCAATTCCGCCCCGTCCAGGCCCGACAGCCCCAGCGCCCCCATCAGCGCCCGCAGTTCCTGGCGCGCGGCGACGTGCTGAAGCGACATGGCCACCGGCCGGATGGTCGGCGAGAGGTCGGCGATGGTCAGGCCGAAGGGGAAGAGCTCGCGATAGATCACCCGGTCGCGCAGGCCCGGGCCGACCCGGAACCCCACGCGGCGCGATAGCGCCTGCACCCGCTCGTCGAGGCGCTTGCGGTTCCGCGCCTCGGTCGGAGCCAGACGGTTGCGCAGCACGACCCAGTCGATCGACTTGCCAGTTTCTACCGCGCGGACCTTGCGGCTGTTCCAGACCGTCTCCGAATAGAGGCTGGGACGCTTCAGCTCCAGGCTGACCGGGTCCACCACGCCCAGCATGTCGAAGTCGACGAAGCTGTCGTTCATAGGGGTGACGATCAGGTCGGCGCGGCCGTGCGCGGCTCGACCGATGGCGGTGTCACTGCCGGGAGTGTCGACCAGGACGAAATCGGCCTGATCACTCGCCTTGGCGAAGGCGTCGTCGAAATGGGCCAAGGCCTCTTCGTCGGGCGCCTTGGCGAGCTCGGGGCCCAGCAGGAACTCGAGCGGCATGGGCGCGACCGCGCCGTTGGCGTCCAGCCATGCCCGGCGATGGGCGAAGAAGTGAGCCATCGACTGCTGGCGCACGTCTAGGTCCAGGGTCGCGACCTTCGCCCCGCTGTGCAGCAGGGCCGTCGCGATATGGATGGCGATGGTGGACTTCCCCGCCCCGCCCTTTTCATTTCCGACGACGATCACCTTGGCCTGTGACATCGATCTCAACTCCACCACCGATTCGGCGCTCACGCGGCCGATTCTAATTCGTTAACAGGAACCTCTACAGCGACGCTGCGTCAACGCGGGTCGCCATGAGCCCTGTGGATGGAATGGACGCGCGGCCTGCACCGCGCCATAAGCCCCACACTCCGCCATCAAGAGCCTGCCATGTCCCAGTTCGCCATCGTCCGTACCGTCGCCGACCTCCGCGCCCAGGTCGCGGCCTGGAAGAAGAGCGGTCAGAGGGTGGCGCTGGTTCCGACCATGGGCGCGCTGCATGAAGGACATTTGTCGTTGATCGCGCTCGCCAAGACCAAAGCTGAGCGCGTGGTGGCCAGCGTCTTCGTCAACCCGACCCAGTTCGGCCCGAACGAGGATTTCGACGCCTATCCCCGCGGCGAGGCCCGCGACGCCGAACTGCTGGCCGGCGCGGGATGCGACCTGCTGTTCGCGCCCACGGTCGCCGAAATGTATCCACAGGGCTTTTCCACAAGCATCTCGGTCACCGGGGTTTCAGAGCCGCTGGACGGCGCGGCCCGGCCCGGCCACTTCGGCGGGGTCGCCACGGTGGTCGCCAAGCTGCTGCTGCAATGCGGGCCGGACGTCGCGGTGTTCGGCGAGAAGGACTACCAGCAGCTCCAGGTCATAAAGCGCCTGGTGCGCGACCTGGACATCCCGGTCGAGATCGTCGGCGCGCCGACTTCGCGGCTGGAAGACGGCCTGGCCCGCTCCTCGCGTAACGCCTATCTCAGCGAGGCCGAACGCGAGGTCGCCGGGCGCATGAACCTGGCGCTGTCCGACGCCGTTCGCCGCCTGAAGGCCGGCGAAAGCGTAGAGCGTGTCGAGGCCACCGGCCTGGCGGCCCTGGAGCGGGCGGGCTTCCATCGCATCGACTATTTCGAGGTCCGCAACGCCGACGACCTCTCCCACCCCGGTCCCGGCCGGCTGAATGTTCCGGGCCGGGTGCTGGCCGCCGCCGTCATCGGCAAGACGCGGCTGATCGACAACATGGCGGTGGACTAGGCGTCACCAGGCGCCGGCTTCGCGCAGTTGGCGCGCCAGTTCGGGGGGGATCCCGCCGTCCTCCCCGCCTTCGAGGTCGGGCGGGACGTCCTTGCCGTCCAGATAGCGCCACCCCTGGAACGCTCGGCGCGGGGTCGGGGCGACGCGCACGATCTGCGGATCGACCGTAACCTCGCAGCGGGCCGTGACGCCGTCGCCGACCGTGTCGACCGCCAGTATCTTCTGGCGGCAGAGGATCATTCCCTTGAAGACGCGATACAGCGAGCCGCCGTCCAGCAACTCGGCGGCCCGCTTCGGCGTCTGGCGCGTATGCATGACCCACGGGACGTCTCGCCCTGCATGCCAGGCCACCAGATCCTCGATCGTGTCGCAGCCGACGACCAGCTTGACCATGTGCAGCGGCATGACGCGGCTCAGAGCGACCAGTTCGGCTTGCGCTTTTCGAGGAAGGCGCGAACGCCCTCCTGGCCCTCGGGGCTGACGCGTGCGCGGGCGATGCGCCGAGCGGTCTCCTCCATCACCTCTTCGATAGGCCGATAGGCGACGTCGTCGACCAGGGTCTTGGAATCAGCCACGGCCTCGGGTCCGCAGGCCATGATCGCGGCCGCCAACCGGTCGCGCGCGGCGTTCAGAGCCGCCGCATCGGCGACCACTTCGGTGACCAGACCGACCTTCTCGGCCTCGGCCGCGTCGAACACCTTGCCGGTGGCGAACAGCCCCCGAGCCTGGCGCGGGCCGACGGCCGCGACGACGTAGGGACTGATGGTCGCCGCGATGAGGCCGAGCCGCACCTCGGAGAAGCTGAACTTGGCGTCGGCCGTGGCAACCGCCAGGTCGCAGGCCGCCGCCAGCCCTGCCCCGCCGCCAAAGGCGCCGCCCTCGACCAGGGCGACGGTCAGGGCCGGGATGTCCCATAGGCTCTTGAGCATCTTAGCCAGCAGCATGGCGTCGTCGCGATTGTCCGCCTCTGTGCGATCGATCGCCTCGCGCATCCAGTCGAGGTCGGCGCCGGCGCTGAAGGTCCCCCCCGCCCCGCGCAGGAAAACGATGCGCACGCCCTCGGCGCCCTGCAGGGTCTCGAAAGCCTCGTGCAGAGCAGCGATCAGCTCGGCGTTGAAGGCGTTGCGTCGCAGCGCCCGGTTCAGGGTGACGGTCGCCACGCCTTCCGGCGTCGCTTCCAGGTGGACGAGCCTAGAGGCCGCGTCGGTGTCGGGCACCTCGACCAGCGGATCGGCGATGGGATTGGTCATCTCTGTCGACTCCTGCACACGTCACATGAACGCCGAACCCTGGCGAAGGATCGGCCAAGCCATAGCCCCGCCGACGCGTCCAAGCTAGGCTGCCCAAGCCAAAACCGACTCCTCCCTTTCGGAACGCGTGCTCTTGGTCAGCTTGCCCGACATTCCAACCGAATCGGCGCTGGCCCGCCTCTTCTACGAGGAGCGAGGCCAGGGCGATGCGACTTGGTTTTCCCTGCCCGGCGGATCGACCCTGTTCCAGGCCGGCGAGCCCGCCGACCATCTTTATTTCGTCCGCGCCGGTCGGCTGGGCGCCTTCCGCAAGGAAGAGACGGGCGAGCTTCAGTTTCTGGGCGTGATCCGACCGGGCGAGCCGGCGGGCGAGATGTCCCTGATCGCGGGCGCGCCGCACAGCGGCACGGTGATCGCCCTGCGCGATTCCGAAATCTTCGCCCTGCCCCGCGAGGCGTTCTTCGAGGCCTGCGAGGCCGACGCGCACGTCATGACCGAACTGGCGCGGCTGATGATCCTGCGCAGCCGTCAGGCGGCGACCAAGGCCTCGGTCGGCACGCCCTCGGTGTTCGGCTTCGTCTCCACCGCGCACGCCGCGGCGATCCGCCCGCTAATCGACAAGGTCGCCCGCGAGGTCGGAAAGCTCGGCTATTCGGTCACGGTGGTCGGCGCCGAGGCCCAGCACGCGCCGACCGAGTGGTTCTCGGAGGTCGAGCGCGACTATGACTTCGTTCTCTATGTCGCCGAGGCCGAGGACATCGGCTGGAAGACCGTGGTCGGCCGGCAGGTCGACCGATTGTTCCGGGTCGCGCGGGGGGACGCGCCGCCCCCGCCCGAAGGGCTGCCGCACAACGAACCGCTGCAGGCGCAGGGCCTGGCGGACCTGATCCTGGTGCAGCCCCGCAGCCGCAAGGCTCCGCGGGGCTCGCAGGCCTGGGTCGACGCCCTTTCGCCCGCCCGCCTGTTCCATCTGCGGCGCGACCACGCCGACGACCTGCGGCGCATGGCCCGGCTGCTCACCGGCCAATCGGTGGGCCTGGTGCTGTCGGGCGGCGGCGCGCGGGCCTACGCCCACGTTGGCGCAATCCGCGCCCTTCGCGAGCGCGGCGTGCCGATCGACTTCATCGGCGGCGTCTCCATGGGCGCGATCATCGGGGCGGGCGTCGCCATGGGTTGGCAGGGCGGCGAACTGGACGAACGCATCCGCGACGCCTTTGTCGCCACCAGTCCGCTCGACGATATCGCTCTGCCGCTACTGGCCATGACCAGAGGCGACAAGGTGCGCGAGCGGCTGGCCAAGCATTTCGACGACGTCCAGATCGCCGACCTCTGGCTGCCATTCTTCTGCGTCTCGTCGAACCTCACCACGGGGACCTATCAGCTTCACCGCAGCGGGCGGCTGCGCGACGCGCTGCGCGCGACGATCTCCCTACCCGGCGTCCTGCCGCCAGCGACGACGGACGACAACAACGTCCTGGTCGACGGGGCGGTGATGAAGAACTTCCCCGCCGACCTGATGCGCAGCGCCCAGCCAGGCCCGATCGTCGGGATCGATGTCAGCCGCGGTCGGTCGATCACCGCCGACGACGTCGCGCGACCGGAATCTGTCTGGCGGTGGATCCGATCAGGCCAGTGGCGAAAAGGCCCCCCGATCGTTTCGCTGCTGATGCGCGCGGCCACCGTGTCGACCGGCCGCGACCTGGCCGCGGCGCGCGAGGCGACCGACGTGCTGGTGACCCCGGACCTGACCGGCGTCGAAATCCGTGACTGGTCCGCTTACGACCCGGCGGTTGAGGCCGGCTATCGCGCGACCATCGAAGCCCTGGACCGGCTGGAGCGCCCGGTCACCGAACTGCGCCGCAGGCCCAGCCGTCACGAGGACGCTTCGGGCCCGCTCAGCGGTTCGTGAGCGACAGGTGATTGCGAGGGCCGCAAACCTCCCCCATATTGAAATTCCTGTTCAACAGCTGAAAGGAGGTGACCCAGTGTCTCATTGTCCTCATCCGAGAGTGGAAGCCGCGACCCGGGTCGCCGCTTACGAGGTCTCCGAGTAAGCGACACCGCGTTGCGGGCCGCTCTGCGGTCCGACAATGGAAGGGCCGGTTCCCGCAAGGGGACCGGCCCTTTGTCTTTCACCTCTCCTTCCAGCCGGCGGCCCTCGCCGCCTCCTCCCCCGCGCGGTCCAGGGGTTCGCCAACCATCATCGCATCGACCAAGGCCAGCACCGCGGGCGGCATCGCCGATGCGGCCATGCGATAGCTGCCGCCCTCTCCTGGGCTGGCTTCGGTGGCCATCCGCACCGCCCATCGCTGGCCGTCCCGGCAGGCCACCCCCGCCAGACCGTCACGCTGAATCACGAAGGTCCGGCAGTAGGCCCGCCCGGCGTCGCGGAAAGTAACGCCCATCCGCACAGGCCCGTCGTCTGCGGCCAGGTTGCGGTCGAGGGCCCGGGCCAGCTCGCCCCGCGCCTCCAAACCCTGAGCACCGCTCCCAATCGGGCTGCGGTTCAGCATCGAGACGGCCTGCCCCAGCATCACCCCCGCCACGAGGCTCGCGGCCATCGCCACCCAGGCCGGCAGCGCTAAGCGTCGGGTCCGGCCGAAATCAGGACGCGTCACCTCAGGCTCACCCAACGCCGCCGCCAGCAGCCGGTCCGGAACCGGCTCGGTCAGAAGCCCGGCGAAGGCGCCAGCTGCCGCCTCGCGCAAGGCGCGATGGCTCGCGACGCGGCGGGCGAGCTCCGAATCCCGCGCGATTTCCGCCTCCAGAACAGCCATTTCGGCTGGGCCGAGCTCGCCGTCGATATAGGCCAGTATCGTCTCCTCGCCGATCATGCCGCCCCCTCCGCCAGCCGCATCAGGACGGCGTTGCGGCCCCGTACGAGCCGGCTGGTCAGCGTTCCCATTGGAATCTCAAGCACCTCGGCCGCCTCGCGATAGGAGAGCCCCTCCACCAGCACCAAGGCCACCGCCAGCCTCTGGTCTTCCGGCAGGCGGGCGAGTTCGCGCTCGACCTCAGCCGCCTCCAGCCTGCGCTCCACGACCGCAGCGCCGTCATCGCCGACCCGCTCGCCGGCCTCTTCCGGCGCGAAGACCACGTCACGCCGTTTGCGGGCGCGAACTTCGTCGATCCAGGCGTTCTTCATGATCCGAAACATCCAACTGTCGAGCCGTGTCCCGATCGCCCACTGCGCCGATCGCGCCAAGGCCCGCTCGACAGTGAGCTGCACCAGGTCGTCGGCATCGGCGGGTTCGCGCGCCAGCACCCGCGCGAACCGTCGCAAGCGGGGCAGCAGCTCGACCATTTCGCGCCGGAATGCGTTCAAGACTCGCCTCTGTCTTGAGGATGAAACGTCCGCTCGGGGGCGTTTCATCCAAAAGATAGGCGATTTTTTCGGACCCCAGCATGGCCAAGCCTCTGCAACGAAAGTACCGACGCCGTTGGGCGCATCTGGCGGCGGCCGTCGTCCTCGCGACGACCACGCCGGCGGTGGGGCAGATCCTGCCGCGCAGTGGGCTTCCTCTTCCCTCAGTAGACCTGCCCAACCTGAGCCGGACCGACCTGCCCGACACTCGCGCTCTGACGGGACGCGCTGAAGAGCTGGCGGGTCGCACGCTGCAGCGGGCGCGCAATTTGCGGATAGAGGCCCTGCTGCGTGATCATTCGCGTATCGTCGAGGCGGACGATCATGGGGCGCCGGTCGTCCGTGGCCAGGTTCTTGCGCTCGCGCCGTCCGCGGACGCCCTCGCGAAACTGCAGGCGGCGGGCTTCGCGATCGAGGATCGCCCTGGACTGGACGGCCTGGACATTGGGCTGATCGTGCTGCGGCCGCCCGCCGGGCTCTCGGCTCGCGCGGCGGTGCGCCGCGCGAGCGAGCTCGATCCGCAAGGCCGCTACGACTTCAACCACCTCTATCTGGAGGCGGGTGGGCCCTCTTCCGAACCTCCGGCCGCACGTGCGGCCGGCGGCGTGCGGGTCGGCCTGATCGACGGCGGAGTCGACCCGCGCCATCCCGCTCTCAGGTCGGTTCGGATCGAGCAGCGCGGCTTTGCACCCGGCGGAGTCAAGCCGCGCGCGCACGGCCTGGCCGTGGCAGCTCTGCTGGCCGGCCAACAGGACCGGTTCAGGGGCGCGGCGCCCGGCGCCGACCTTTATGTAGCCGACGTCTATGGCGCGACCCCGGCCGGCGGATCGGCCGCGGCCATCGCCCAGGCGCTGGGATGGATGGCCAAGGCGCGCGTCGGCGTCGTCAATGTCAGCCTGGTAGGTCCCCCGAACCTAGCGCTGGAAGCGGCTGTCCACGCTCTGGTCGGCCGCGGGCACCTGATCGTCGCGGCGGTAGGCAATGATGGACCGGCGGCCCGGCCGCTGTTTCCAGCCGCCTATCCCGGCGTGATCGCCGTGACCGCAGTCGATGGCCGCCGCCGGCTGCTGCCCGAGGCGGGCCGGCCTCCACGGATCGACTTCGCCGCGCCCGGCGCCGACATGGCCGCGCCGGCGACAGGCGGCGGATTCGTCGGGGTGCGAGGCACGTCCTTCGCCGCGCCCATCGTCGCGGGAGCCCTGGCTCGCGATCTGCCGAGTCCCGACCCGGCCGCCGCCGCACGGGCGACGGCGCGCCTGGCGCAGGCTGCCGAAGATCTCGGCCCCAAGGGACCGGACCGGCTGTACGGCAAGGGCCTGGTCGGATTCTCGATGGTCGTTCGGCCCGCTGAGGTGGCCGCTAAAGGCATGCTGACTCAACCTTGAGAAAAAGCCGCGCCGTCTCGGGATGAAATGCGGACGGCGCGTCGTTGGACCCTGCGAGAGGCCGCCAAAGCCTCGCCCGAACGCAGGAGGACTACATGCGCAAGATCACTCTCGTCGCCGCCGCCGCCGCGGCCGCCCTCGCCTTCGCCGGGAGCGCTAACGCCCAACTGCTGGGCGGCGGCTCGCTCGGCGGCTCCGGCTCGCTGCTGGGCGGTGTCGGCGGCGGATTGGGCGGCGTGACCGGATCCCTGGCTGGTTCAGGCTCGCTGACCGGCGCCGGTTCGCTGGGCCTCGATCACATCGGTTCGCGCCTGGACGATGTTCGCGGCCGGGCCACGGACCGGGTCGAGCGCAGCCGCGACATCGCTCGCGGCGCGAAGCGGGCCGCGCTGGGCGCCGCCTCAGATGCGGCCGCGAGCGCCGCCGGACAGGCGAACAGCGCAACCGCCTCGGCCCTCGATGCGGCGAGCCGAGACGGCACGTTCGAGGCCGGGGGCGCAGGCCAGGCCGACAGCGCCTCGCAGGCCGGTCCCGCAGCGGCGTCCGGGTCCGGTTCGGGCGCGGCCGGCGCCTCCGGGTCCACCTCGCGGGAGAATGGTTTATCGCTGAGCGCCTCGGCAAGCGCCCAAGGCGCGGCCCAGGCATCCGCCGACCGTCCCCGCTAGAGGCCGCGCGCGCCGGAGAGCTCGGATAGGCGCAGCGCGGCAGAAAGGCCGTCGGGCTCGCGCCCGGCGGCCTTTCGCACGACCATTACCTGCAAGGTCATGGAGCCCGCTTCGCACCGTCGATAGGTTGCCCCAATGATCGCGACAGCAACCGCGGTGGGCGACCACCTTCGTCAATGGCGCCAGCGCCGTCGGCTCAGCCAGATGGACCTGGCGCTCGACGCCGAGATTTCCACCCGGCATCTCAGCTTCCTGGAGACCGGCCGCGCCCAACCCAGTCGCGACATGGTTCTGCGGCTGGCCGAGCACCTGGAGATCCCCTTGCGCGAACGCAACACCCTTCTGGTGGCGGCCGGCTTCGCGCCGGTCTTCCCACAGCGCTCCCTCGACGATCCGGCCCTGGCCACGGCGCGCAAGGCGGTCGACATCATCCTGGCCGGACACGAGCCGCATCCGGCCCTGGTCGTGGACCGAGGTTGGAACCTGGTCAGCGCCAATCGGATGATCGCGCCGCTGCTGGAGGGCGTCGATCCACAGCTCCTGACCGCGCCGGCGAACGTGCTGCGTCTCACCCTGCATCCGCGCGGCCTGGCGCCGCGGGTTCTCAACCTGCACGAATGGCGGGCGCATCTGCTGGAGCGTCTCAAGCGTGAGGTCGAACTGACCGCCGACGCGGGCCTCTCCGATCTACTGACCGAGTTGAGGGCCTACCCCATCAGCGACGGCCAGCCGCCGCGGAAGGCCTCGGACGAATACGGCGGTGTGGCCATCCCCTTCCGGATCACGACGCCGCTGGGCGTGCTCTCGTTCTTCAGCACCACCACGGTGTTCGGCACGCCGGTGGACGTGACGCTGTCGGAACTGACGCTGGAGACCTTTTTCCCGGCCGATCCCGAGACCGCCCAGGCGCTGCGGGTGCTGGCCGAGGGCCTCGGCGACTAGAAGCCGACGCAGGCCGGCTGGGTGACGACCAGAACCGACTCCTGACGGAAGCGGGTCTTGTAGGCCTTGCGGGCGTCGTCGAGCTTACGAACCGCCTCCGGACCGTTGGGCAGCACCAGGACGACCACCTTCGCAGCCTCGCGGATAAGTCTGTTCTCTTCGCCCTTCCACTGGCCGCCGCCATCCAGGACGGTCAGGCCGTTGGGAAACCGCGGGGTCAGTTCTTCGTCCAGGAATTTGCGGAAGTCCGCCTCGGAAACGCCCGGCTTGGCGCCGATGTTCTGACCGAAGAACAGCTGAGCCGTCCGCATCGGCTCCTGCCCGACCGGGCACGCCGGCGGCGTTGTGGCGCAGCCGGCCAGCATAAGCACGCAAGCGAGCGCCGCTATCGAAGCGATACGGGTCATCGGCGCTTGGTTAGCACGCCTAGCGCGAAGCCAGGAACGTCCCGTGGCTATTCGTCGCGCCCGAGGTCCGTCTCGCCGTCCGCCCGGCCGAGGCGATCCAGGATCATATAGACCGCCACGCCGATCAGGCCGACGCCGGCGATGCCGGCCAGCCAGACGATGGTGCCGGGATTGATCCCGCCGTTTGGCTGGGGCGGCGGCATGTTGATCGCCCAGAACAGACAGCCGCCGAACAGGCCGACGCCCGCGGCCGCAAGGCCTGCAGCCGCACCGAAGCCCCGCGTCACGCCGATCCCCTCGCCCCGGACCGGCCCCGTCAGGTCGAGGGCCGGCTCACCTCCGGACGATTGCAGCGCCGCGTCCGCGACTGGAGCAGTCTCACCGCGCGGCAGGTCGAACAGGCTCGGTTCGGAATCGTTGACCGCCGCCAGTTCCAATTTAGGCGGTTCGGGCGCCTCCTCCGGGCTCAGGTCCTCCTCCGGCGCAGTCAGCACCAGGGCGGGCGTGGAGGCGGTCTTCGGGAAAGGCGCAGGCTCTTCCTCGATCACCAGCCGCGGCGGCGGCGCCGGAATCTCGGCCGCCGGGGTCTCAGGCGGATCGCTGAAGATGGTCGCGAGCCGGGACGAAACCGCTGCGGCGGCAGCGCCCGTCGGGTTCGGACTCTCATCGTCATCCGGCTGGGCGGGCGCGCGTTCCTGGCGCTGGGCGTCGCGCTCGACCCTCGCCTGGGCGCCGTCCATCGACACGTTCAGGGCCGTCGGCGTCTGACGCGGCACGACGCCGGCGGCGTCCATGTCGATATTGGGCCGCAGCACAGGCGAAGGAACGGGGACCCAGCCGCTCACCGGCGTCAGGAACAAGGTCTTTTCGGCTGAGCGGCGACGGACCAGGGCGTCGATAACGATGACCTCGCCCTCGAACTCGGCCTTGCGCCATAGCTCCATGGCGCAGGCGGCCTGGATCAGGCTGCCCTCATTCAGGCGGCGCAGCACCGACGACCGGCGGAAGCTCTCCAGCCCGATGTTGAAGGCGAAGGCGACCAGGGCGTCGAACTGGTTTTGGTTGAGGGGCGTGAACACCCATTCGTTGACCGAATGGGAGACCGCGATCAGATCGTAGATCAGGAGAGCTTCAGCGTCCCGTTCCGAGACTTCAGCGCCCTCACGCGCCGTCAGAGTATGACCATGCCCAATGGTCCAGCGGCCATCGGGCAGCTGGGCGGACTTTCGGCGATATCCTTCGAAGCGCTTGATCAGCTCGATCGCCGATCTTGACACCTGATGACGCGGTTTCATTGGCCTGGTTGACCCATCCTGACACACGGGCGCACGCGCCCATGGCTCGGCGGGCAAGATAGGGGCCGCTTACAGCAGGATCACGCCGGCGAGACCCAGGAAGACGAAGAAACCTGTGAAATCCGTGGCGAAAGTCACAAAAACTGAGGATGAAACCGCGGGGTCCCGGCCCATGCGCTCCAGCACCAGGGGCGCGAGGACGCCGACCAGGCCGGCCACGAACAGGTTCACGATCAGCGCCAGGCCGAACGTGATCGACAGCTTTACGTCCCTGAACACCAGGAAGATGACGATACCCGTCGCCAGGGCCAGGGTCGCGCCGTTGACCAGCCCGACCACCATCTCGCGGAAGACGGTGCGGTAGGCGTTGACCTCGGACAATTCCTTGCTGGCCAGGGCGCGCACGGCGACGGCAAGGGCCTGGGTCGCGGCGTTGCCGCCCAGCGACGCCACGATCGGCATCAGCACCGCCAGGGTGACCAGCTTGGCGATCTCGCCCTGAAAGGCCTGGATCACGCTGGCGGCCATGGCGGCGGTCAGCGTGTTGACAGCGAGCCAGGGCAGCCGCGCCCGGATGATGTCGAGGACATCGGCGTTCCGGCCGGCGTCGGACACACCGGCGAGGGCCAGGATGTCTTCTTCGCTCTCTTCCTGGATGACGCCGACGATATCGTCGACGGTGATCTGGCCGACCAACCGCCCTCCGCCCTCGATCACGGGGGCGGAGATCAGGTGATACTTGTCGAAGATGTAGGCGACCTCTTCCTGGTCCATGGTCACCGGGATCTCGGTGACCGGCTCCATGAGCTGGGCCAGCGGGCTGTTACGCGGCGCGCGCAGCAAGTGGCTCACCGGAATGGCGCCGACGGGCTTGTAGCTCGGGTCCACGACATAGATGTCGAAGAACAGCTCAGGCAGGTCGTCGCCTTCCTTGCGGAAGTGGTCGATGGTCTGGCCGACCGTCCAGAATTGCGGCGCGGCGACGACCTCGCGCTGCATGATCCGGCCGGCGGTCTCGTCCTCATACGCCAGCGACGATTCGATGGCGGTCCGCTCGGTCTCCGGCATCGCCGCCAGAACCTGGACGCGCTTGTCGTCCTCCAGGTCGTCGACGACGTCGGCCGCGTCGTCGGAATCGAGTTCCTCGAGCGCCTTGGCCAGGGTGGCGGGGGAGACGGTCTCCAGCACCTCTTCGCGAATCTCGGTATCGAGCTCGGAGAGAATCTCGGCCAGGGCCTCGGGCGCCAGATGCGCCAGGACCTCTTCGCGGTAGTCCGGCGAGAGGAAGCCCATCAGGTCTGCCACGTCGGCCGGGTGCAGCGCCCCCAACAGCTCGCGCAGGCGCTCGGCGTCGCCACGGTCGGCGGCGTCCACCACCATCGCCACGAACTCAGGATTTAGCGCATAGTCCTCGCCGAGGGCGAGGTCTTCCAGGTCTTCTTCGAGCTCAGGAGAGGTCTTGTCGCGGGCCTCGGTCAGGTCGGCCGTTTCGCGGCTCATGCGGACCTCCCCAGACGTGCGACGAAGATTTGCTCTAGCGCTGTTGAAGACCCTGATTCACTGGTGCGGTCGAGAAGACTCGAACTTCCACGGGTTGCCCCACAGCGACCTCAACGCTGCGCGTCTACCAATTCCGCCACGACCGCTCGTGGTGAGGCGCGGCAGGTAGCAAACCCCCGCGGCTTTGTGAAGCCCTACTGACCACCTGCCATGAAGTCATACACATCCGCCGCACGCGTAACGGCGATGGAGATGCGATCTTCGTTGATCTGAATCTCGCCGCGGGCGACCGGATGGTTGTTCGCCAGGATCCAGACTTCCTCGTTCACGCCGGCGTCGAGCGGAATCACCGCCCCGCGCCCCATGCGCAGAAGCTGCTGCATCGGCAGGGTCGAACGGCCGAGAAGCACGGAGATCTCGACGTTGACTTCGTTGATCTGACCCAAGACGCGGAGCCCTTGAAACTCTAAGACACAGGAGGCGACGGGGCTTTGCCCAGGGTCGCCCGAACACCACATTGGGTCCGACATGCTTGACCGCTCGTTAAACATTGCCGCGGACGGCCCGATCTTCGGTCGCGAGGACGGACGGGCGGCCGGCTGGGCGGTGAGCCGGGGCCGCATCCCCTACCCCGAAGCCGTCGCGGCAATGGAGGCGCGCGCCGCGGCCATCGCCGACGGGACGGCCGGGGAACTGGTCTGGCTGCTGGAGCATCCGCCGCTTTATACGGCTGGGGTTTCGGCCAAGGACACAGACCTGCTCGAGCCGGATCGATTCCCGGTGTTCGCCAGCGGCCGCGGCGGGCAATTCACCTATCACGGGCCCGGGCAGCGGGTGGCCTATGTGATGCTCGACCTGACCAAGCGCCGCCGCGACGTGCGCGCTTTCGTCGCGAGCCTGGAGGCCTGGGTGATCGGCGCCCTGGCCCGCTTCAGCGTCGAGGGCGAGATTCGCGATGGTCGCGTCGGCGTCTGGGTGGAGCGGAAGAGCCCCGGCGCGCCGCCCCGCGAGGACAAGATCGCGGCCATCGGCGTGAAGCTGCGCCGGTGGGTCTCGTTCCACGGCGTCTCGGTAAACGTCGAGCCGGACCTCGCCCATTTCTCGGGCATAATCCCTTGCGGCCAGACCGAGCACGGCGTCACCAGCCTGGTGGACCTCGGCCTGCCGGTGACGATGGACGAGGCCGATGAGGCGCTGAAGGCGAGCTTCCGTCTGGTGTTCGGCGATGTCGAAGAGGCGCCTGCGCCGGTCTAACTTCCCTCCCCGGTCCCAGGGGCAGGAGGGGCCGATTACGCCGCTAAAGGGCGCAACGGGTTAGCGCCGTAGCGATTCGCACCCATCTCGCCCGGGAGAACGCCGAGTTCGACCACCGCCCAGACCAGGGCGATGCCGAACAGGAAGTCGAAGAAGCCGACCGGACGCGGCCAGACAGCGACCAGGGCGAACAGGATGAGCGCCGCCCACCAGCCTGACTTTCCCCGGTCGTGCAGCCGCTTTGAGAGCACGCAAGCGCCGCAATAGATCAGCCCCGGATAGACGAACCAACCAGTAAGCCAGTGGAGGGTGACGCCCACGACGGCCTCGTAGACCGCCGCCAGGCCCAGCAACATGGCGGCGGCGATCAAGAACGGCCCACGCGCCAGACGGCCGTCTGCTGACAAAAGCAGGGCTGCCCAGTCGGTTTGGCCGTTCATGCGCGCGGACCCTCTGCGGATTCGCCGAACTATAGCCTAGGCGAATTCCACCAGCACCTCGTCGGCGGCCACGCTATCGCCGGCCTTGGCCCCGACCGACTTCACGACCCCCTCGCGCTCGGCGCGGATGATGTTCTGCATCTTCATCGCCTCGACCACGGCCACCGCCTGGCCGGCCTGCACCGACTGGCCCGGTTCGACGTCCAGGCTGACCACCAGGCCCGGCATGGGCGAGAGGATCATCTTGGAGGTGTCGGCGGCCTTCTTCGGCGGCAGCTTCTCATGCAGCTCGGCCGAGCGCGGCGTCAGCACCAGGACGTGCCGCGTGCAGGCGCGGTGGCGAACAACGAAGCCCTCGGCCGCCGGCTTGACCAGCGCCGTGAACGGCTGGGCGTCCAGCACCGCGCGGAACAGCGGCTGGCCCGGACGCCAGTCGATCTGCGTCAGGCTGAGGGTGCGGCCATCCTCGAAGGCTACGTGAAAGGCGTCGCCGCCGTTCGAAAGCCTGACCTTGCGCTTGTCGTGGCCGGCCACGACCACCCACTCGTCGCGAACGAGCTGCGGCGCGCTACGGGCGGTCAGCCGCCGGTGCATCGCGCAGGCCACTGCGGCCATCAGGTCTGCCTGGAACGGCGTCGGCTCGGTCCCCGCAAAACCATCGGGGAATTCTTCCTTGATGTAGTTGGTCGACAGCGCGCCTGAGCGGAACCGCTCCTGATCCATGACTGCGGCCAGGAACGGGATGTTGTGGCCCGGCCCCTCGATGTGGAAGTCCTCGAGGGCGCGCCCCATGGCGTCGATGGCCGATATGCGGTCCGGGCCCCAGGTCGACAGCTTGGAGATCATCGGGTCGTAAAACATCGAGATCTCGTCGCCTTCTCGGACGCCGGCGTCGTTGCGAACCTTGATCGCCTCGAAATTCCCCTCCTCCGGCGGCAGGTAGCGCACCAGGCGGCCGATCGAGGGCAGGAAGCCGCGATAAGGATCCTCGGCGTAGATGCGGCTCTCGACCGCCCAGCCGTTGATCGCCAGATCCGACTGTCCGAAAGCCATCTTCTCGCCCGCGGCCGAGCGGATCATCTGCTCGACCAGATCGACCCCGGTGATCATCTCGGTGACCGGATGCTCGACCTGCAGACGGGTGTTCATCTCCAGGAAGAAGAAGCTCTTGTCCTGGCCGGCGACGAACTCGACCGTGCCGGCGCTGTCGTAGTTGACGGCCTTGGCGAGCGCGACGGCCTGGGCGCCCATGGCCGCGCGGGTCGCCTCGTCCAGCAGCGGCGACGGCGCTTCCTCGATGACCTTCTGGTTGCGGCGCTGGATCGAGCATTCGCGCTCGAACAGGTGAACGACATTGCCGTGCTTGTCGCCCAGCACCTGGATCTCGATATGGCGCGGGCTTTCGATGAACTTCTCGATGAAGATGCGGTCATCGCCGAAGCTGGCCTTCGCCTCGGCGCGGACGGCCGGGAATCCCTCCTCGACGTCCTGAGGCTTCCACGCGACGCGGATGCCCTTGCCGCCGCCGCCGGCCGAAGCCTTGATCATCACCGGATAGCCGATCTCGCCGGCGATCTTCAGGGCGTGGGCGACATCGTCGATCTCGCCGACGTGACCGGGCACGGTCGAGACGCCGGCCTTGGCCGCGAACTTCTTGCTCTCGATCTTGTCGCCCATCGCCTCGATGGCGGCGGGGTTAGGGCCGATGAAGACGATCCCTTCGGCCGCCAACCGCTTGGCGAAGCCGGCGTTCTCGGAGAGGAAGCCGAAGCCCGGATGCACGGCCTGTGCGCCCGTCTGCTTGCAGGCGGCGACGATCTTGTCGGCCGCCAGATAGCTCTCGGCCGCCGGCGCGCCGCCGATGAAGACGCTCTCGTCGGCCATTTCCACGGCCATGGAGTCCGCGTCCGCCTCCGAGTAGACGACCACCGTGGCGATGCCTAGCCGGCGGCAGGTCTTGATGATGCGGACGGCGATCTCGCCGCGATTGGCGATCAGGATTTTCGAGAACATTGAACCTTTAGCGCAGCTTAACGGCCGTTCCAGCGGCGGTGACCATGAGCATGCCGTTGTCGACGCCCATGGCTTCGTAGTCGAGATCGACGCCGACCACGGCGTCGGCGCCCAGCTTGGCCGCTTCCTCGCACATCTCGCGGATGGCGATGTCGCGGGCCTCCCTCAAGGCTTTCTCATAGCCGCCGGCGCGGCCGCCGATGATGTTGGTGATGCCGGCGAAGAGATCGCGGAAGATGTGGGCCCCGATGATGGCCTCGCCGCTGACCACGCCAAGCGTGCGGGCGATGTCCCGCTCGGCGACGTGGGGCGTCGTGCTGGTGATCATGGCCTCATTCTCCGGCGGTCTTTCGCGTTGCCTTCCGAGACCTTAGATTGGAGCCCATGAGCACGCCAGCCGCCTCCCTTTCCGGATTCGACCTGACACCGCCGGACGCGGCGGAACGCAAGGCCCTCGAAGCAGGACTTTCCCAAGAGGAAGCCGACGTCCTGCTGCACCACGGCACCGAGGCCCCCTTCTGCGGCGGCCTGTTGGATAACAAGGAGGACGGCGTCTATTGCTGCCGCCTCTGCGCCCTGCCGCTGTTCCGCGCCAAGACGAAATTCGAGAGCGGCACCGGCTGGCCCAGCTTCTTCGCTCCGTTCGACGAGGCGCATGTGATCGGGGTGCGGGACGTCAGCTACGGCATGGTCCGCATCGAGACCCGCTGCGCCCGCTGCGACAGCCACCAGGGGCATGTCTTCCCCGACGGTCCGCCGCCGACACGGCTGCGCTATTGCATCAACTCCGTCTCGCTGGAGTTCGTCGCCGATGGCGAACCCCTGCGCGACCCGCTCGGACGCGGCGATGAGGCTGCCCTCCAGGCCCATACAAGCTGACGCGCGAGGGCTTGGCGGACCGGACGTAAACCGGGCAACCTCCCCGAAAACACAAGGGAGGCGCGGGCCATGAAGGACTTCGCGGGAAAGATCGCCGTCGTCACCGGCGGCGGTACAGGCATGGGCCGGGAACTGGCCCGGCAGCTGGTCGCCGAGGGTTGCAGCGTCGCCATGTGCGACGTCTCCGCCAAGGCCATGGCCGAGACCGTCCGGCTGATCGAGGCCGATGGACGGCCCCAGGGCACCAAGGTTTCGACCCACATCGCCGATGTCTCTCTGGAAGGCGCGCTGATCGCATTCCGCGATGAGCTGGCGGCCGAACACCAGACCGACCGTATCCACCTGCTGTTCAACAATGCCGGCATCGCCGGCGGCGGCAGCGTGGTCGCCGACAGTCGCGCGGCCTGGGAAAAGACCTTCAACGTCTGCTGGGGCGGGGTCTATCTTGGGGTGCGGACCTTCCTGCCGATGCTGATGGCCGCCGACGAAGCCCACATCGTCAACACCTCGAGCGTCAACGGCTTCTGGGCCAGCGTCGGCCCCAATACCCCGCACACCTCCTATGCCGCCGCAAAGTTCGCGGTGAAGGGCTTCACGGAGGCGCTGATCACTGACCTGCGCCTCAACGCGCCGCATGTGAAGTGCTCCGTGGTGATGCCCGGCCACATCGGCACCTCGATCGTCGCCAATTCCCGCAAGGTCCAGGCCGGAACCGATTCCGACGAGCTCGGCCCTGACGAGATCGCACAGGCGCGGGCGCGCATCTCCGCGGCCGGTATCGACACAAGTCAGCTCAGCGACGCGGCGGTAGCCGCCCTCAGCGCCGACGTGGCGCGGCGGTTCCTGGAGGACGCGCCGATGACCGCCTCGGCCGCGGCCAAGGTGATCCTGGAAGGCGTCAAGGCCGAGCAGTGGCGCATCCTGGTGGGCCACGACGCCCATGAGATCGATCAGTGGGTGCGCCGCGATCCGGAGCGGGCCTATGAGCCCGAGTTCTTCGCCGACTTCGCCCAGCAGGTCGGCTGGAAGGTCGGAGGCTAGAGGCCCAACTCGGCGGCGGCCAGTTCGGCTATGGAAAGATCGAAGTCCTCGCTTTCCCAGTCCTGGCCATCTTCGAGAATCCAGGCCGCCGACAATCCGCTGTAGGCGAGGATCCACATCAACAGCCTCTGGGGCTCCATGGCCGCGCGCTCGGCCACCTGCGTCAGGTAGCGCTGCAACCGGCCGGGTTGTAGCGCGGTTGCCGTGTCCGGATTGCAGAAGGGGTTGGCGTAGTCGTAACCGCGTTCGCCCAGCACGCCCTTCGGGTCGATCGCCAACCAGCCGCGTGAACCGAAGTCCAGGATGTTGGCGTGGTGGACGTCGCCGTGCAGGGCGACCACGTCACGCGGCTCCGACAGCAGGTTGCGGGCGACGGCCTCGGCCTTGGCCAGCACCCCGCCGTGCGCCGCAGCAGCGGGCGCAAGCGCGCGGAACCAGACATCCAGCGGAACCAGGGTGGCGGGCAGCTCTGGTTGACGAGGCGCGTGCAGCACCGCGACGGCGTCGCAGATGATGGCGGTCGCCGCGTCGTCGTCACCGGCCTTCGACATTTCGATCAGCGAGCGCGATCCGATGGCGCGCTCCAGCAGCAGCGCCTCGCCCTCGCGCTCCAGCACGCGGGCGGCGCCCTGCCCGCCCCACCATTCCATCAACGCGCCGCCGGCGATTTCCTCGGGAGCGGAGCTGATCTTGAGCATGGCAGGTATCGCGCCACGCCTCACAGGCTGCAGCCAACTGCCGGTGTACTCGGTAGTGAAGGCCTCGCCGTCGGGAGTCAGCCCCCAACGTTCGAGCCACGGCTGAAGTGATGATCGCGACACGCCCGCCATTTAGGAAGCGGGCGCGTCGCGGCCAAGATCGACGCGTTCAGTTCTTCGGCGTGCGGGAAGCCGTCTGCATCTGCGCCTCGTGGGCGCTGTCCCCGAAACCGGTCCCGGATCCTGTCAGCGGATCGCCGCGCCGGACGCGGAGATTGTTCTGAACGTGGGTCACCCCGCTCAGATCTTCGACCAGACGCTCTGCGCGATGCTTGGCTTCGCGCTCTGGCACCGTGCCGTTCAGCGTCACCTCGCCGCCGGACACGGCGATGGAAATGCCGCTGGCGTCCAGCCAGGGGTCCTCGGTGAGGCGCTCGTTGACCTCGTCGCTTATCCGCTCGTCGGTGCGCTTGTATCCGCTGGGGCCGCGGCCGCGGTGCTGCGCATCGCCCTCACCGAACCAGGAGGCCATGCGGTCGCCGGCCCGTTCCCAGAAGCTGCGATGCTCATCCGGCTGATGGTGGCCCTTATGATCGGCATGGTGATCGCCATAGGCCACGCGGTAGGCGTGCTCGCGACGCGCGTCCTCGTCATAGCGAGCCGATCGCTGGGCCGACAGGGCGCCGCCCTCGGTGATCGAATAGGGCGCATACTCGTCGCCATAGGTCCGGCGGCGTCCGCCGTCGCCCAGGTAGCGGGCCCGCTCGCTCGAAGCGCCGTAGCCATAATAGCCGCCCGCGCCGTAGCGCGGCCCGGTGTAGTCCACGCCGCGTTCGCGCTCGCCAAACACGCGGCCGCGGCGAGCGTCCCGCGGATCGAAGCTGCGCTCCTGGTAGGTCGCCTCGCCGTAGTCTTCCCGTTCGTACTCGTCGCGGCCATAGCGGCCGTAGCGCCGCTCCGGATCCATCCGGTCGCGTTCCTCGCGCTGATCCATCCACCTGCCGGGCATGGTCTTCCTCCTTTGGTTCCCTTGCGGGCCAAACGAGAGAGGCGGGCGGCGGTTCCTTGACGTTCCCGCGAGCTAGAGCGGGATATTGTCGTGCTTTTTCCAGGGATTGCTAAGCTGCTTGCCCTTGAGGTTCTTCAGCGCCCGGGCGATCCGGCGGCGCGTGGAATGGGGCATGATCACGTCGTCGATATAGCCGCGGCTGGCGGCGACGAACGGGTTGGCGAAGCGTTCCTTATACTCGGCCTCGCGCGCAGCAATGGCGTCAGTGTCGCCGATCTCCGAACGGAAAATGATCTCGACCGCGCCCTTCGAGCCCATGACCGCGATCTCGGCTGTCGGCCACGCGTAGTTCAGGTCGCCGCGGATGTGCTTGGAGCTCATCACGTCATAGGCGCCGCCATAGGCCTTGCGAGTGATCAACGTCACCTTCGGTACGGTCGCCTCAGCATAGGCGAACAGCAACTTCGCCCCATGGCGGATCAGGCCGCCCTGCTCCTGCTTGGTCCCCGGCATGAAGCCCGGTACGTCGACGAGCGTGACGAGCGGGATGTCGAAGGCGTCGCAGAAGCGCACGAAACGCGCGGCCTTGCGGCTGGAGTCGATGTCGAGGACGCCGGCCAGGACCTGCGGCTGGTTGGCGACGATGCCGACCGTCGCCCCCTCCATGCGGCCGAAACCGCAGATGATGTTCTTGGCGAAGTCCGGACTGATTTCGAAGAAGTCGGCTTCGTCGACGACCTTCAGGATCAGTTCCTTCATGTCGTAGGGCTTGTTCGGGTTGGCCGGAACCAGGGTGTCGAGCGAGGCCTCCACGCGGTCGGGCGAGTCGTAGCTCTCGCGTTGCGGCGGTTTTTCGCGATTGGAGAGCGGCAGGAAGTCGACCAGGCGGCGCACCTGGGTCAGGGCCTCAAGATCGTTCTCGAACGCGCCGTCGGCGACGCCCGACTTGATGGCGTGGACGCGATAGCCGCCCAACTCCTCGTGGGTGACTTCCTCGTGGGTCACCGTCTTCACCACGTCCGGGCCGGTCACGTACATGTAGGATGTGTCCTTCACCATGAAGATGAAGTCGGTGATCGCGGGCGAATAGACGTCGCCGCCCGCGCAGGGCCCCATGATCACGCTGATCTGTGGGATGACACCGCTCGCCAGGGTGTTCTGGAGAAAGATGTCAGCATAGCCGGCCAGGCCGTCGACGCCTTCCTGGATGCGCGCGCCGCCAGCGTCGAACAGGCCGATGATCGGGGCGCCGACCTTCAGGGCCTGCTCCTGCACCTTGACGATCTTCTGGGCGTGGGCGTTCGAAAGCGAACCGCCGAAGACGGTGAAATCCTTGGAGAACACGAAGACCAGCCGGCCGTTGATGCGTCCCCAGCCCGTGACGACGCCGTCGCCGGGAATCTTCTGCTCGGCCATGCCGAAGTCGGTCGCCCGGTGCTCGACGAACATGTCGAACTCCTCGAACGAGCCTTCGTCGAGCAGCAGGTCCAGGCGTTCGCGCGCGGTCAGCTTGCCCTTGCCGTGCTGGCTCTGGATGCGGCGCTCGCCGCCGCCCAGGCGGGCTTCGTCGCGGCGCTTCTCAAGCTCTTCCAGGATATGCTTCACGGCCAGACTCCAAAATGAGTTCAAAGGCGTAGTCGGACGATCCCGGCGTGGCAACATTCCCGCCGCGTCAGGGCGCCGGCCGTATGGCCGGCAGCGCGCTTAGAGCCTGCGCCGCGTGGTCCATGAAGGCGCGTGCCTTGGTCGACAGCCGCCGGCTGGGGGCGACCAGCTGGACCGGCGAGGCCGGCGGCTCGTAGTCGCGCAACAGCCGCACCAGGGCGCCGGACCGCAGGTCGTCGAGCACCTGATACGACAGGGCCCGCACCAGGCCGCGCCCGGCCTTGGCGACCACGAGCGCGGCGTCGACGCCGTTGACCTGCATCCGAGGGGCCAGCCGCACCGTCTGGTCGCGGAAGCGCCACTCCGGGCCGGCGCCCGAAAAGCCGCTGTAGATCACCTCATGCTCAGCCGTTTCGCGCGGCGTAGTCGGCGCCCCACGGCGCGCCAGATAGGCGGGCGAGGCCAGCACCATCCGCGTCACCTCGCCTACCTTGCGCGCCATCAGGCCGGAATCGGCCAGCTGGCCAATGCGCAGGCCGACATCGATGCGATCGTCGATCATGTCGAGGTTATGGTCGTTAAGCACCAACTCGACGCGCACCTGTGGATGCAGGTCGAGAAAACTGGCGACGATCGGCGTCATGTGCAGGCGCCCGAACACCACCGGCGCGGTCACTGCCAGATCGCCCTGCAGCGGCCCGTCGTCACCGACCTCCAGCGCCTCGTCATAGGCCGCAAGCAGCCGCCTTGCGTGCGCTTCCAGTCGCCGCCCCGCCTCGGTCGGCGCGAGGCGACGGGTCGTCCGCTCGACCAGCCTCGCCCCGGCTCGCGCTTCCAGGGCGGCGAGCACGCGGGTCACGGCCGGCGCCGAGCGACGCAACCGACGCGCCGCGCCCGCGAGGCTGCCAGCCTCCAGCACGGCCACCAGGACAGAGAGTTCGTCCAGCCGATCCATAATCATTCCATTTTTCGGAAGGGTATATTCCGAAACTGCGCGATTATCACCACCAAACGCAACGCCTAGCTTCCAGGCTCCATGATCGAGGAGCCTTCGATGACCAAGCTACGCCTCCACGGCACCGCCCTGTCCGGACACGTCCATCGCGTCTCGCTGTTCCTGAACATCCTGCGGCTGGAGCACGAGTTCGTGGAGGCCGGCGCCCAAGTCCGCGCCAGCCCGGAATTCCGCAAGCTGAACCCGCTGGGGCAGATCCCCGTGCTGGAGGACGGCGAGCTGGTGCTGTCCGACTCCAACGCCATCCTGGTCTACCTGGCCAAGCGCTACGACGCCGGCGGGCCGTGGCTGCCCGAAGACCCGGTCGGCGCGGCCCGCGTCCAGCGGTGGCTGTCGATCGCCGCGGGCGAGGTGATGTACGGCCCCGGGACCGCCCGCCTGATCGCGCTCTGGAATGCGCCGGGCGATCCGGCTCGCGCCCAGGCGATCGCCGAGCGGCTGCTGACCTTCATGGAAACGCATCTGGCGGGGCATGACTATCTGGCGGCCGCAGGCCCGACCCTGGCCGACCTCGCCTGCTATTCCTACGTCGCCCACGCGCCCGAGGGCCGGGTCTCGCTGGAACCCTACCCCGCCGTCCGTGACTGGCTGGCGCGGATCGAGGCCCTGCCCGCCTTCGTGGCGATGCCGCGCTCGCAGGTTCCGGCATGAACGATCCGTTTCACGACGGCGAACGCCAGGCGCAGAGCCTGGCGAACGCCGAGACCCCCCCTTTCGTGGCGGGCATACGCGACTTCATGCCCGACCAGCATCGCGAGTTCTTCGCCGGCCTGCCGTATCTCTTCGTAGGGGCCCTGGACGAAGCAGGCTGGCCGACGGCAACCGTCCTGGCCGGCGAGCCCGGCTTCATCGCCAGCCCCGCCCCCCGAACCCTGGAGATCGCTCTGGATGCGCCTGGCGATCCGGTCGCCGAGCGCCTGACACCGGGCGCGGAGGTCGGCATGCTGGGCCTCGACCTCTCGAACCGCCGCCGCAACCGTGTCAACGGCGTCGTGGCCGCGCGCCAGGACCGGCGGCTGACGATCGACGTGCTGCAGAGCTTCGGGAATTGCCCGCAGTACATCCAGACCCGGCTGGCCGAGACGGGTCGCGCCCCCCCTGGGCCGGTCGAGGGCTTCGATGGCCTGGATACAGAAGCCGAGCAGACCCTTGCGACAACCGACACCCTGTTCGTGGCCAGCCATGCCAGCGGCCCCAACGGCGGCGTCGACATCTCGCACCGGGGTGGCCTGCCGGGCTTCGTGCTGCGCGAGGGGCCGGTGCTGACCATCCCGGACTATCGCGGCAACCGCTTCTTCAATACGCTCGGCAATCTGGTTTCCGATCCGCGCGCAGCCTTGCTGTTGGTCGACTTCCAGACCGGCGACCTGACGGCGCTGCAAGGTCGCGCCCAGGTACTGTGGACGCCGCCCGGCGACATGCCCAAGGCCGAACGGGCCTGGACGCTGACCGTCGAGCGAGGCCAGCGGCGGCGACGCGCCCTGCCCCTGCGCTGGGCGTTTGGCGCCTTCGCCCCGACCACTCTGGCGACGGGCGGCGAATTGGCGCCCTAGGCCACGAGCTGATCGCGCCAGCGCGCATCGCGGAGCGACGGGCGGCGGTGGAGCCGACGGTCGAGCAGCGCGCGGGCCTTCGCCGCCTGGCCACTGCGCATCAGGGCGATCAGGAGCGTGTCCTCGATCACTTCGCGCTGGGCGCCGCTGCCACCGATCCGCACTACCTCGGCGGCGGCGGGTTCGAGGATCGCCGCGCAGCCGGCGAAGTCTTCGGCAGCGAACGCCAGCGCCCCGCGGCAGATCGCCGGAACCACCGGACCGGCGGCCATGGCGCCGGTTTCGATCAGGCCCTCCAGGGCGGCGATGCGGGCGGCAAGCGCCGTTTGGTCCCCGGCCGCGGCCTCGATCAGGCCCATATGCGCGTCCACGAAGGCGTGCCGCGCGTTCGGGAAGGCGGCGCGGCCGTAGTCTGCGATCTCGCGCCACAGGTCGGGCGGCGCCCGGTGACCATAGGCGTCGAGCCGCCACAACAGCGAGGCTCCGTCGCTGACGACATTTATCGGCACGCCCTTCGACACCGCCGGCCGGACGTGTTCGCCGTAGATGGCCAGCGCGGCGTCCGCATCACCACGCTCAAGGGCCGTCAGCGCCGCATGCCAGGCGATATGGGCGTGAAGGATGCCGTTGCGGTTGTAGCCGGGCAGCCAGGACGTAATCAGAGCATCGGACTCCTCGCCCGCCCCGCTCTCGAACATCGCGTGGGCCAGGGCGTGGACGCCGTTGGCGTTCTCGCGCCGCAACGCCATCGAGCGTTCCAGCATGGCCCGGCCACGAGCGACCTCCCCGTTCTCGGCCAGCGACCAGCCGTAGGAGGCGAGGAACCACCAGTCGTCGGCGCCGAACTGGCCGATGTGACGTTCACACAGATCGACCCGGGCCTGATCGTGATCGGCCATGCCCGAGAACGCGAAGAGGCCGAAAGCGCCGAGCGGCAGGGACAGGATCATCACGTCGCGCGGCCAGGTCTCTGCGTGCTCCAAGGCGAGATCCAGAGCCGGCCGGGTCTGGCCGGCGACGGCCAGGGCCAGGACGCCGACGTGGCTGCGCTCACGCTCCGTGCCGCGGCGCGCGACCAGTTCGACGGCCGCAGCAATCTGCGGACGCGCCTCGTCGGGCCGGGCGTTGATCGCCTGGTGCCGCGCGCGCGCCGCATGCGCCAGGGCGAAGTTCGGGTCGGCGGCGATGGCGGCGTCGAACTTCTCCAGCGCACCCGGCCAGGCGCACAGCATGAGCTCGACGCCCTCGCGATAGCATGCCGCCGCGGCCTCCGACGTCGTGGAGAGCGGCAGATCGTAATTGTCGTGGTTCACGGCTGGGACCCGATTCCTGCAGATCGGACGAGCCTAGCGGCTTATGCGTCCTTCGCACCTCAACTCCCTGACGCGAACGGCGCTGGACCTGGACCATGGATCGCATCGGCCTGTCGCCCTCCGGACCAGGACCGCAGGCAAGCAGGCCCGGCGTCGGCGCTAGGCCAGCGACTTGAACCAGCTTTCCAGCATCTGGGCCTCGGCCAGCAGGCGCGCGGTGCGCTCGGCCGCCTCCTCGTCGACGCCCCACTTCTCTTCCTGATAGGCCTCGTCGATGCGCGAGAGGGTCCAGGCTTCCTCGCCGGTGAGCCAGCCGCGCTGCAGCGCAAGCGCCAGCACGGCCGAGCCAAACAGCGGCGTGCCGAACGCAACGCCGGTCAGGGCGAAGTCGTCGAGCTCCAAAGCCAAGGCCTGGACCTTAGCCAGGGTTTCTTCCGGCTGGTCGGCATGGACAATGCCGGTGGCGCGCTGGAAAACCAGCGCCAGTTCCTGTTCGGCCCGGCGCAGAACCGGTTCCCAACCGGCGACCTGGCGCTCATAGAGGCTGTCGCCTTTCTCCGAAAAATAGCAAAGCAGGTCGCTGGCGGCGTACTGCGCCACCTGCGCAGCGGTAGATTCACGCGCCTGGGGCACGGCCTCGATGGCGGTGAAGGCCAGGCGGGTAACGTGCATTGCGGCGATCTCGATGTGGACCTTCTGGGCGTCCCACTCGGCCGCGACCATCTCGGCCAGCGCCCGAGTAGGCGCTACGAGCTTGCCGCCCCGGGGCGAGCGAACATTGCGGCCGTCGAGCTTGACCGCGAAGCCGCCGTCCTCGGCCACCACCGCGACGTCCTTGTAGAACCGCTTGGGCTTTTCGCCCGGCTCGATGAAGCCCTTCTGCACGCGCATCTCCTTGCTGGGCGTGCACATGACCGCAGGCGGCGCATTGCGCAAGCCGGGCCTTGCCACGATCTTCCCGCCATGGCTGACGACGTCCTTTCACCCCGCGACCTCAACCGCATTTTGCTGGCGCGCCAGATGCTGCTGGAAAGAGAGGACGCCACGCCGGTCGCGGCGCTTGCGCGGCTGTTCGCCGTCCAGGCCCAGCTTCCCCGAGCCCCTTTTCTCGGCCTCTGGACGCGGCTGAAGCGGTTCCAGCGCGAGGATCTGCTGGCGGCGATCCACGCCCGCCAGGTGGTGCGCTCGACCCTGATGCGCGGAACCCTGCACCTGGCGAGCGCGGACGACGTGCTGGCCTTCCGCACCACGGTCATGCCGCCGCGCGACGTCACCTTGCCCTGGGGCCTGAGGCCCGCTCAGGAGACCCTGGACGCGGTGCTTGAAGTCAGTCGCGCGCATTTCTCCGAACCGAAAGACTTCGAGAGCGTGCGCCAGGTGCTGGAGGCCAAGGGCTTTGACCCCGTCCGCCCCCTGGCCTACGCAGGCCGCATGTTCTTGCCCTTGGTCCAGGCCGCGTCGGAAAGCGCGGCGTTCGGTCACGAACCGGGCGGCGAATTCACCCTGGCGAAGACCTGGCTCGGGCGCGACGAACGGGCTGAACCCCAGCCGGCGGCCCTGGCGCGCCGTTACCTCGCGGCGCACGGCCCCTCTCTGCCGGCTGACTTCGCTGGATGGTCTGGACTGAAGGGCGCCGCGGCCGTTCTTGAAGGCCTGGGGGACGAGTTGGCGACCTTCCGGGACGAGCGCGGGCGCAAGCTCTACGACCTGAAGGACGGTCTTCGGCCGGCCGGCGAGACCCCTGCGCCCGTGCGGCTGCTGGCCGACTTCGACGGGGCGATCCTGGGTCGCGCCGACCGGACGGGGATCGTGCGCCCCGAGCATGCGCCGTTGCTGGCCAGCAAGAACGGCCTGATCCCCGCCATGGTGCTGGTTGACGGCGTAGTGGCCGGCGTCTGGCGGATCGAGGCGAAGAAGAAGACCGTCGCTGTCGACGTGCGCCTGTTCGGCAAGGTCGCCGCGCGCGAGCGCAAGGCGATCGAGGCCGAGGCGGTATCGGCAGCGGCCTTCCTCGCGCCAGACGTGAAGGCGAGCGTCACCTTCGAGGGATGATCGTCTAGCGCTTCTTGCGTTTCCTGAACGGCTCGGGATCGGCCTCGTGCTCGTCGAAGCCGAAACGGGCGAAGCCTTCCTTCAGCTCCTTGCTGATCGGCGCCTCGAGGATCAGCGTCCCACGCGAGGGATGCGGTATGGTCAGGCGGCGGGCGTGGAGCTGGAGCTTCAGATTGCCCGACAGCTCGGCTGAGGCGTCGGTCTTGTACTTGGGGTCGCCCAGGATCGGATGGCCCATGGCCAGCATGTGCGCACGCAGCTGGTGCGTGCGGCCAGTGTGCGGCCGCAAGGCCATCCAGGCGACGCGGTGCGCCGCACGGCTGACGGTGACGAACTCTGTCTCCGCAGGATCGGCGTTCGGGTCCTTCGGATCGGCAGGCACGACCATCTCACGGTCGCCGACGCCTTTCTTCACCAGGTGTAGCTCCATGACCCCTTCGCCCGGCTTGGGATTGCCGATCACCAGGGCCCAGTAGGTCTTCTCGGCACGGCGACGCGCAAAGGCGCCCGACAGCTTCGCCGCCGCCCCGGGGGTCTTGCCCAGCACCAGCACGCCGGACGTGTCGCGGTCCAGGCGGTGGACCAGGCGCGGTCGCTCCAGCCCCTCGCCCCAGGCGCTGAGCAGACGATCTATGTGCTTGAGCGTCTTGGTGCCGCCCTGCACCGCCAGGCCCGAGGGCTTGTTGAGGACCAGCACCTCCTCATCCTCGTAGATCACCAGCGACTTGGCATAGGCGATGTCGCGCGGATCCAGGCCTGGCTTCTTGTCTCCCGGCTTGGGCGCGTCGGGCAGCGGCGGCACGCGGATCATGGCCCCGGCGCTCAGGCGCTGGTCGGCCTTGGCCCGCGCGCCGTCGACGCGGATCTGGCCGGACCGGGCCAGCTTCTGCACCTGAATCTGCGAAACGTGCGGCCAGCGGCGGCGGAACCAGCGGTCCAGGCGCACGCCATCCTCCCCCGGATCGACGGCGATGTTGCGGACTTCCCTCACGCGAAGATCCTCCGGGCCAGCAGCAGGCCGACGAATAGGGCCGAGATCGACAGCAGGACCGAGGCGGCGGCGTAGCTGAACGCCTGACCATAGGTCCGGCGTTCGATCATCAGCGCCGTCTCCAGCGAGAACGCCGAGAACGTCGTGAAGCCGCCGAGGACGCCCACGCCCAGCAACACGCGCAGGCGCTCCTGGTCGGCCCCGCCGCGATGGGCGAGATAGCCGGCGAGCATGCCCATCAGCAGGCCGCCGGACAGGTTTGCGATGAACGTGCCGAACGGCCAGCCGGAGCCCCAGAGTCGCAGCGCCTGCACGCCGAGGGCGTAGCGCGCGACCGCGCCGGCCGCGCCGCCTGCGGCGACGAGTAGAACCTTTTCCATGCGCCCTTATGCGACGTGCCGGCCCTCGCACGCAAACGATCGGTTAAGCCAGCCTTCTCACCCTCGGTTAAGAGCGACCGGGCATGTTCGCGCTCGTTTTCGGACCTGGCGGGTGTCGGCGTGACGAGTGAGACGGGAGTTGCGGCGCTCGGGCCGTCCGAAGGGCTGCCGCCGTGGACCATCGCCACCACCGAGCGGCGGATCCTGGCCGTAGACTTCGCCATCGAGGAACTGGTCAGCCTGCGCCATGGCGCCACTGCCGCGCTGCGAGTGCGGCCGGTCGTGCGCCATGTGAAGACCGGCGCCATCGTGCCGACCTGGGCCTATGGCCGCCTCTCCGACGAGGACATCGAATCCGTCGACCGGGCGACCACTGAGTTCGCCGGGCGCCTCCAACCGGCCGAGGACGAGGCGCAGACGCCCTTGATCCTGCCGCAATCCTTTCGAACGGTCGCCGGCCGGCGCGGGCGCACCGCCCTTACCCAGGCGACCCGCGGCTCGGCCCAGGCGCTGAAGTCGCGGATCATCGTCGAACTGACGGAGGTCGACCGCGGCACGCCTGCTGGGCGGCTGAACGAGGTCGTCAGCCTGCTCGGCGCGGTCTGCAAAGGCGTGTTCGCCAGGCTCCAGCCCGGCCGCGAGGCGGTGGCCCCCGTGCGCGACACCCGGTTGCAGGGGCTGGCCTTGGACGCGGGCGACCTTTCCGGCGGCGACGCAGACATCGCCGCAACCATGCTCGACATTGGCGAACAGGCGCGCGGCCTTGCGCCCTTGCTCATCGCCCAAGGGCTGTCGTCGGACGGCTTCTTCGCAGTGGCTGAGGTGGCCGGCTTCACCCACGTCGCCCTGCGCGGAGAGCTGGCGCTCTAGACCCGCGCGCCGATGGTGTTCCTGACTTCACGCGCATCATAGACGTCGGGGCCGGTCGGCGGGGGACGCCCCTTGCCCATCAGCACCTCGAAGGTTTGGACGATCGACGGGCCTCCGCCCAGGTCGAAGCTGGTCCCCAGTCCGACACCGACGCCGCTGCGATAGCCACCGTTGCCGCCGCCCGCGCCGATGGAGACGCGTGGACCGCTGCTGGCGCCGCTCTGGGCGGTGTAGCGATCAACAACCCGGAACCAGTCGTAGCCGTCGGCGATGGCCAGGTCCGCCGCCCGCAGCAGGGCGTAGTCCGACACCTGCGCCAGCGGCGCGCCGGGTCCGCCGCGGAAGGTGACCCGGTATCGTCCGCTTTCGATCTTCTGTTCGGAAAAGCCGACGCCCGAGGGTCCCGCGGACGGGCCATAGGCTGTCGGGGCGGTCGCGCAGGCGGCCAGCGCCAGGCAGAATACGGGAGCGAGGAGCAGGCGTTTCATGACCTCCTAACGGTCAAGCCTGTCGCACCGTTCCCGCCTATTGCAGAGCCAGGGCCTCGATCAGCGCGCGCATGTCGTCCGGGACCGGCGCCTCGATGCGTTTCATCCCCCCGCCGGGATGTGGAAAGGCCAAGGCTGCGGCGTGCAGCATCAGCCGCGGAGCCGGCGCGCCCCCGACCATCAGCGCGCCGCCATAGCGGACGTCGCCCGCGATCGGGCGGCCGATGGAGGCCAGGTGCACGCGGATCTGATGCATGCGCCCGGTCTGTGGATTCAGCTCCAGCAGCGCCGCTTCCGCGCTCTTCGCGAGGGTGCGATACCGCGTGAACGCGGCCTCGGCATCGGGATGGTCGAGCTCACAGGTGCGCATATAGGCCTCACGGCCAAGTTCCTCGCGACGCAGGGGCGTCTCAATGACGCCAGAAGCAGGGTCGGGCGCGCCGGGTGTGACGATGGCCTGGTAGGTCTTCGTCAGGCGCCGGCCCATCATGTGCTTGCCCAGGAAGCTGGCCGCCGGCTTGGTCTTGGCCGTCAGGATCACGCCCGAGGTGTCGCGATCCAGCCGGTGGATCAACCGCGGTCGCGCCTTTCCCGGCTTGGCGAAAGCCCAGAGCAATTCGTCCAAGGTGTTGACCTGCCCTCGCCCGCCCTGGCTGGACAGGCCCGACGGCTTGTTCAACGCCATGACCTCGGCGTCCTCGTAGATCACCAGGCTACGTACGAAGGCCGCCTCGTCCGCTGTGAGGACGACAGGCTTGGGCTCGGCCTTGGCTTTCGGCGGGGTACGCGCCTTCACGACCGGGATTTCCGCATCTCCGCCCAGCGCTCGAGGCGTTCCTTGATCCGCGCCTCCACGCCCTCGCCCTTGGGCTGGTAGAAGGCCTGCCGCGCCATGCCTTCGGGGAAGTAGTTCTGGCCGGAGAAGCCGTCCTCCGCGTCGTGGTCGTAGGCGTAGCCCTTGCCGTAGCCCAGGTCCTTCATCAGCCGCGTCGGGGCGTTGCGGATATGAGCCGGCGGCATCAGCGAGCCGGTCTCCTTGGCCGCCCGCTGCGCGGCCTTGAAGGCGACGTAGACGGCGTTGGACTTCGGCGCGGCCGCCAGATGCACCACCACCTGCGCCAACGCCAGTTCGCCCTCCGGGCTGCCCAGGAAGTCGTAGGTGTCCTTGGCGGCGTTCGCGAGGACCAGCGCCATGGGGTCGGCCTCGCCGATGTCCTCGACCGCCATGCGGATCAGCCGCCGGGCGATGAACAGTGGATCCTCGCCGCCGCCCAGCATCCGCGCCAGCCAGTAGAGCGCCGCGTCGGGATCGGAGCCGCGCACCGACTTGTGTAGCGCCGAGATGAGGTTGTAGTGCTCCTCGCGGTCCTTGTCGTAGGCCGGGCTGCGCTTCTGAAGCACCTGGCCCAATTCCTTGATCGAAAACGGCTTTGCGGTTCCGATGTTGAACAGGGTCTCAGCCAGGGTCAGCAGGTAGCGGCCATCGCCATCGGCCATGGCGATCAGGGCGGCGCGGGCCTCGGGTTCCAACGGCAGGTCCCGCTTCTCATGCTCCTCGGCCTTGGCCAGCAGGGCTTCCAGAGCCTCGTCGTCAAGACGCTTCAGGACATAGACCTGCGCGCGCGACAGGAGCGCCCCGTTCAGTTCGAACGACGGGTTTTCGGTGGTGGCCCCCACCAACGTGACGATCCCCTCCTCGACGAATGGAAGGAAGCCGTCCTGCTGGGCGCGATTGAAGCGATGGATCTCGTCGACGAACAGCAGGGTCGACTGGCCGGCGGCGCGGCGCATGCGCGCCTGCTCGAAGGCCTTCTTCAGGTCGGCGACGCCGGAGAATACGGCCGAGATCTGCTGGAACTCGTAACCGGCCTCCTTGGCCAGCAAACGGGCGATCGTCGTCTTGCCCGTGCCTGGTGGTCCCCAGAGAATCATCGAGGACAGCCGCCGCGCCTGCGCCATGCGCCGGATCGGCCCATCTTCGCCCAGCAGGTGGTCCTGGCCCACGACCTCGGAGAGGCTCTGTGGGCGCAGGCGGTCGGCCAGCGGCGACGGGGCGTGGGGCGTGAGTCCGGCGGCTTCGAAGAGATCGGCCATGGCGCGTTCTAGCCTTCCTGACCGGAGAGCGCGAGGGCGGCGCGCGAGGCGCCGCCCTGCGGGCCGGTCAGGTCCGGAAGTTGGCCGTCACTTCCTGGCCGTTGCGCTCAATAGTCACCTGCCACTGGCCGCCGGTCTGGGCGAGCACAGCAGTCAGATCGCGAACGGTGTTGATGTCGCGGCCGTTGACCCGGCGGATCAAGTCGCCGGGCCGCAGTCCTGCGTTCATGGCGAAACCGCGGGCGATGTTGGTGACCAGCACGCCCTTGCCCATAAAGGGATCGAGGCCCAGCTCGTCCGCGACCGCCGGCGACAGGTTGACCACGGTCGCCCCGTCGAACGGATTGCGGCCGCTGATCACCTGCTGGTCGCGAGCCGGGGTGGCCGGCGGCGCCTCCGCCTTCAGCGTCAGTTGCTGTTCGCCCCCGCCGCGCCGCACGCCGAGCTTCAAGGTCTCGCCCGGACGGCGCGAGGAGATCGCGTAGGACACCGCGGCTGCGTCGACCGCCGGGCGGCCATCGACCGAGACGATGACGTCTCCCTGGCGCAGGCCGGCTCGCGCCGCCGGGCCATTCGGCCAGATGTCGGCGACCAGGGCGCCCTGCGGCGTGCTCATGCCCATGGAGCGGGCGATCTCGGCGGTCACGGTCTGGGTCCGCGCCCCCAGCCAAGGCCGCACGACCGCCTGTCCGCCGCCGGCCGCCGTCTCCACCACGCGCTTGACGATGGCCGCCGGCACCGCGAAGCCGACCCCGGACGAGGTGCCCGACCGCGAGAGGATGAAGCTGTTCACCCCGATCAGGTCGCCGTCCATGTCGACCAACGCGCCGCCCGAGTTGCCAGGATTGATCGCCGCGTCGGTCTGGATATAGGCGTTCGCGGCGTCACCATTCGGGTCGGCCGTGCGATTGAGCGCCGAGATGATGCCATTGGTGACGGTCTGACCGACGCCGAAGGGGTCGCCGATGGCCAGGACCAGATCGCCCACCTGGGCCTCGCCTGAATCATCGATGGCCAGGGTCGGCAAGCGCTCGTTCCCGACGTCGATCTTCAGCACCGCCAGGTCCGTACGCGGGTCGGCCAGCAGAATGCGGGCGGTATATTCACGGCGGTCGGCGAGGGCGACCGTGATCTCCTGCCCGCCCTCGACCACATGGTTGTTGGTAACGACGATACCGTCGGAGCGGACGATCACGCCCGACCCCAGCGAGCCCTGGATACGCTCGCGCGGCGCGCCCATGCCGAACAGTTCCCAGAACGGGTCGGTCCGCTGGCGCACCAGGCGTTTGGACGAGATGTTGACCACGGCCGGCGCGGCCCGCTTCACCACGGGCGCGAACGAGGACTTCATCGTCAGGGCGTCGCCGGGGGCGGCGCGGGTCGGCTGGGCGAGCGGTGGAATCTGGGCGTTGGACTTGGCCGTCGGGTCGGAACAGGCGGCCAGTAGGGCCATGGCGGGGATCAGGACGCGATAGGCGCGCATGGAGTCTCCAAGCTTCGTCGTGCTCCGACTCTGCGGAGCTTTCAGGCGCAATAATGGCGGTTTAGTCCTCCGCGCGGCGCTGCGAAACCATCTGCGCGAAACGACGGCTCAGCCGAGCCCATCCAGGAACCGGGCCAAGGCCGCGGCGAAGCGCTCCGGTTGGTCGATGAAGACGGCATGGCCCGCCTGAGCGATGATCTCCAGCCGCGCGTGCGGTATCGCGGCGGCCATATCGCGCTGGTCCTGGAGCTCCGGCGACCCCGCGGCCGCGATAACCAGCGTCGGTCGGTCGATCCTGGCCAGCGCCCCGGTGCGGTCGGCGCCCAACAGGTCGGCGACCAACATCGCCACGCCCGCATCGGTCGGGATGCGCAGGATGTCCGCAACCATCGCCGGCCCGTGCGCCGTCCGGGCGGCGGGTTGCGTCACGATCGTCTCGACCATGCCCCGGGCGTAGGCCTGGGGCGCCTGGGCGTAGATGGAGAGCAGCCGCAGTTGCTGGGCCGCGCCTTGCGGATCCTTCGTGACGCCCGCGGCGCCAGCCGCGACCGGAGCGTCGACCAGGACGACGCCGGCGACCTTCTCCGTACCGTGGTCCTGCACATAGGCGGCGATGTCCTGCACCCCCTGCGACCAGCCCACCAGCACAACCCGCCCCGCCTCGCCCGCCAGCAGGGCCTGCAGGTCGGCGGCGCGACGCTCCGGCGTAACCACGCCGTCGGCCCCGCTAGACCGTCCTTGCCCCCTTGGATCGAACGCGATCACCCGACGGGACTTGGCCAGACGGGCCGTCTGCTCGCGCCAGACCTCGGCGCTCATGCCCCATCCCGCGATCAGCACAACCGGCGGCTTGTCGTTGCGAGGCCCCTGCTCGATCACCCGCAGGGCGCCGCCGCTGGGCATAGGCGCCGTGCGCTCGGCCGCCTGCGTCTCAAAGGCCGCCGACAACGCCAAAGCCGCAAAACCGATCACCGCCGAACGCTGCATGCGCCCCTCCACGTCATATGGAGCGGAGGGTGGCGCCGGGATCGGCCCGGGCCAAGGCTGACGGGCAAATGTTGCTGAGGTGCTACCTCAAGCGGCCGCGTTAGCGACCTTCGGCGCGTGGCCGACCTTGAGCGCCAGCAGGAAAGCGCCCACCAGCATCCCCGAAGCGAGGAAGATGGCCAGGCCTGGCTCGTGGATCTGGCCGTCGTGCCGGATCGACCAGGCGAAGGTCGTGCCGAAGATGATAGGCCCGATGACCGACGCGATCCCCTGCAGCGCCTGGTTGGCGCCCTGGAGCTGGCCCTGGGCCGAGGATTCGACTCGCCGCGTCATCAAACCCTGCAGGCCTGGCATAAGGAAATTCATGAAGGCGAAGATCGGGATGCCGGCCATGTAGATCCAGCCTTCGGACGCCAGACCGTAGATCAGGAAGCCGGCGGCTCCGGCGACCGCGCCGAGCAGCAGCGCGCCGCGCTCCCCGATCCTTGCGACCACGGGACCGACCAGCAGGGTCTGTACGATGACGCCAGAGATGCCGGTGCCCATCATGGTCAAGCCCATCATGCTGGGGCTCCAGTCGTAGCGGTAGCCGGCATAGAGCACGAAGATCGACGGCAGGACGGTGTGAGCCAGCTGGAAGAGGAAGCCGACGCCCGCCAGGCCCAACAGGTCGTTGTGCGAGCGCAGAAAGCCGAGCGAGCCGACCGGATTGGCGCGCTTCCAATCGAACTTGGCCACACGGCGCTCGACCGGCAGCGACTCGGGTAGAACGAAGAAGCCATAGAGCCAGTTGAGGGCGGTCAGGCCCGCGGCCACGAAGAACGGCAGGCGCAGGTCGATGTCGCCGAGGAAGCCGCCCAGCACCGGCCCCACGATGAAGCCGAACGAGAAGGCCGATCCCATGAAGCCGAAGGCCTTGGCCCGCTTCTGCGGCGGCGTCACGTCGGCGACATAGGCGTTGGCGGTCGAGAAGCTGGCGGCGGTCAGGCCGTTGATGACCCGCCCGACGAACAGCCAGGCCAGGCTGGGCGCCAGCGCCATGAACAGGAAGTCGATGGCCAAGCCGCCAAGCGAGATCAGCATGATCGGCCGGCGGCCGTACCGGTCGGACATCATGCCCAGGATCGGCCCGCAGAAGAGCTGCATCAGCCCCCAGACCGCACCGAAGACGACGTTCCACTCCGACGCCGCAGCCGTGTCCCCGCCGGTGAACTCCTTGATCAGGTTCGGCAGCACCGGGATCATGATCCCGAACGAGATCGCATTGATCACCGCCGCGGCGAAGATGAACCGGAAGGCGGCGGCCCAACGCTTGTCGTCGGGCCCGCCGGCGCCGCTGGTCTGTTCGCTCATGCCTTCCTCCGTCGGGGACTCGTCAGGGGCCGCCCCGTCGGCCCATCATTATCACGTCCAGGCTTCTAGGCGGCCCGTTCGCCATAGGATGTCAGCAACGATCGCCACCATTCGGCCAGACGCATCAGCAGCGCCTGATCCGGGAAGCCGTGTCGGGCGGCGCTGCCCTGCGGCACCTGATCGAAGCCGCGATGCTCGACGCTGACGCGGGTCTCCTCCCCAACCGTCTCGAACCGCACCTCGACTTCAGTGTGGAGATCGAGCGGGAAGGTCGCCTGACGCCAGGAGAACACCAACCGCTCCGGCGGCTTCCAGGTCGTGATCCTGCCGATCTCGAACACCTTGCCGTTCGCCAGTGTCTCGATCAGCCGCCCGCCCTCGCCCGGCTCGAAGGCCAGCATGCCGGGCGCGCGGGGCGTGGTCTGGAAGAGACCGTTCGGCCGCCACCAGGCTCCGATCTCGCGCACGAAGGCGTCGAAGGCGCGCTCACGCGGCGCCTTCACCCGCAGGGCGACGAACACCTTGGAGGTCACTCCCGCCCCTCGACATGCGCTTTGAAGGCGAGAAGCTGTTCACTCCACAGGCGTTCGCTCTCCTCGAGCCATCGCAGCAGATGCACCATCGGTTCGGACCTCAGGGCGTAGATGCGGACGCGGGCGTCGAACGGCGGATGGCTTTCCTCCACCAGTCCGCTCTCGCGCAGGGTGCGCAGGTGGCGGCTCATGGTCGGTGCAGAGAGGCCGAGTTCGCGCGCCAGCTCTCCGGCCTGCCGCGGTCCGCGCGCCAGCAGATCGACCGTGCGCCGCCGATAGGGATCGGCGAGCGCGGCCAGGGTGGTGTCAATCAGCGCGACGGCGCTCATCGCCATCCGGTGATCTTCAGGCCGCTGGCGGCCTCGGCCTCCTCGCGGCTCACGACCTGCACGGTCTGCGAGACCGTCCAGATATGGCCTTCGGGATCGCGGCAGCGATAGGTCCGGTCGCCGTAGAACTGGGTCTCGGGCTCGGCCATAATCTCGGCCCCAGCCGCCTTGGCGCGCTGATAGTGGGCCTCCAGGTCATCGTCGATCTGGATATGCAGAGTCTGCGTGTTCTTGCCGCCGATCGACTTGGGGCTCTTGTGATCGGCGCTCCATTCCTGGCCGACCATGATGTAGCTGTCGCCGAGCTCCATCTGTGAGTGGGCGACGTTGCCCTCGGTGTCCTCCAGCAGCATCGAGAGCTCGAAACCGAAGGCCTTCTCGAGCCAGGCCAGGGCGGCCTTGGGGTCCTGGTAGAACACGGCGGAACGCACGGTAATCGCCATGGAGCCTCTTCCTTCAAGTTCTGATCTTGTGGCCGGTGGCCGTTTCCATCTCGGCGAGCGACATCGCCTGCACCGTCTGGCCAAACGACCAGGGGTGATCTTCGAGATCGCGACAGGTGAAGACCCGATCTCCATAGGGTTGGTCCGCCGGTTCGCGCTCGATAGCCGCCCCGGCCGCGCGGGCTCGCTCGCAGAGCGCGTCGATCCCCGCCCGGATCTGGACGTGGACCGACTGGGTCGCCCGCCCGCCGAAAACTGCCGGACTGACCACCCGGCCGCCGGGCGGTCCGACGACCATGATGTAGCCGTCGCCGAGACGCAGGTCGGAATGGATGACCCCACCCTTGCCGTCCTCGACGACCATCCGGGTCTCGAAGCCGAAGGCCCGCTCCAGCCAGGCGATCGCGGCCATCGGATCACGATACCAGAGCAAGGGGCCGATGGTTGGAAGCGCGTCGCTTTCCCTCATCGCACGCCCCATCCCCCGCACGAACACTGCGGCGCTCCGATCTGCGGATCGAGATGGTTCAAGAGCACCGACGCCCCCTTTTTGATTATTCAATCCTACAATATTTTCCGTTTCACGCAATTATAATCTCACGGGGCCGCGCTATTCGCGATGCATGCCGAGGCATGAGCTGCGCAAAGCAAAAGGCCCTGGACCGGGGTCCAGGGCCTTCGCAAAAATAGGACTGCGTAAGCGACTTAGTCTTCGTCGCCGAAGGCCGAAACCTGCACCGGGCCCGAATCCTTGCCCTTTTCAGCCGGGTCGCGATCAACGAACTCGATCACGGCCAGCGGGGCGTTGTCGCCATAGCGGTAACCGGCCTTCAGGACGCGGATGTAGCCGCCCTGACGTTCCTTGTAGCGCGGGCCGAGGACGGCGAAGAGCTTGCCGACTTGCTCGACATCGCGGACTTTGCTGATCGCCTGGCGACGGGCGTGCAGGTCGCCGCGCTTGGCCAGGGTGACCAGCTTTTCGACGACCGGACGCAGTTCCTTGGCCTTCGGCAGGGTCGTGACGATCTGCTCGTGCTTGATCAGGCTCGCCGCCATGTTGGCGAACATGGCGGTGCGGTGGGCGGTCGTACGCCCCAGTTTGCGGTGGGCTTTGCCGTGACGCATTTCATATCTCCTGGGTCGCTCGACCCGCTGGACGACGCCGAAGGCGCGCGTCCTTGCCTAACCAAGTCCCAGCCTGCTCCCGCCTGGGTCAAAACGAAGCGCTGGGGCCCTCAACCGCGTTGCGGCTTCATCGGGCCCGCACCGCTGAAGCGGTGCGAAGTCGGCGCATAGTCCATAAACACCGAGGCCCGCTAGGCGGGCCCCGGGAAGTCTTACATCTGGTCGTCGAACTTCTTCGCCAGTTCTTCGATGTTCTCCGGCGGCCAGTTCGGCACGTCCATGCCGAGATGCAGGTTCATGCCCGCGAGCACTTCCTTGATCTCGTTCAGCGACTTGCGGCCGAAGTTCGGAGTGCGGAGCATTTCCGCCTCGGTCTTCTGGATCAGGTCGCCGATATAGACGATGTTGTCGTTCTTCAGGCAGTTGGCCGAACGGACCGAGAGCTCCAGCTCGTCGACCTTCTTCAGCAGCGCCGGGTTGAACGGCAGCTCCGGCTTGCTCTCGCCCTCGACCTTCTTCTTCGGCTCTTCGAAGGTGATGAAGATCTGCAGCTGATCTTGCAGGATGCGGGCGGCGAAGGCCACGGCGTCCACCGGCGAGATCGCGCCGTTGGTCTCCACTTCCATGATCAGCTTGTCGTAGTCGAGGCTCTGTCCCTGGCGGGTCGGCTCGACGCGATAGGCGACGCGCTTGACCGGCGAATAGAGGCTGTCGACGGCGATGAGGCCGATCGGCGCGTCTTCCGGACGGTTGCGCTCGGCCGGGACGTAGCCCTTGCCGTTGTTGACCGTGAACTCCATGCGCACGGTGGCGCCGTCGTCCAGCGTGCAGAGCACGTGGTCGGGGTTCAGGATCTCGATGTCCGACGGCACTTCGATCTGGCCGGCGGTGACGACGCCCGGACCGGTCGCCTTCAGCGTCATGCGCTTGGGGCCCTCGGCGTGCATGCGCAGCGCAAGCTGCTTAATGTTCAGCACGATGTCGACGACGTCTTCGCGGACGCCCTCGAGCGACGAGAACTCATGCACGACGCCGTCGATCTGGACGGCGGTCACGGCCGCGCCCTGCAGCGACGATAGAAGCACCCGGCGGAGGCTGTTGCCGAGCGTCACCCCGAAACCGCGCTCGAGCGGCTCGGCCACCAGGCGCGCCTTGCGGTTCGCGTCGGTTCCGGCTTCGATCAGCGGCTTCTCGGGACGGATGAGCTCGTTCCAGTTTCTTTCGATCACGTAGAGATGTCCCTCGAAACGCAGGATCGCCGGACGCGAAGTTCTCGGTCCGGCGCGTGGGGAGTGCGGTACTGCGGTACTTAGACCCGCCGGCGCTTCGGCGGACGGCAGCCGTTGTGCGGAATGGGGGTCACGTCGCGAATGGTGGTGATCGTCATGCCGACGGCTTGCAGAGCCCGCAGCGCCGACTCACGGCCGGAACCCGGACCGGAGACGTTCACTTCGAGGGTCTTGACGCCATGTTCGGCGGCCTTCCGGCCGGCGTCCTCGGCCGCCATCTGAGCGGCGTAGGGGGTCGACTTCCGGGAGCCCTTGAAGCCCATCATGCCGGCCGACGACCAGGAGATGGTGTTCCCCTGCGCGTCCGTGATGGTGATCATGGTGTTGTTGAACGAGGCGTTCACGTGCGCCACGCCCGAGGTGATGTTCTTGCGTTCGCGACGTTTGACGCGAGCCGGTTCCTTGGCCATCGCTAAGCTCTCTTACTTCTTCTTGCCGGCGATCGGCTTGGCCGGACCCTTGCGGGTACGAGCATTGGTGTGGGTGCGCTGACCACGGACCGGCAGGCCCTTGCGGTGACGCAGGCCGCGGTAGCAGGCCAGGTCCATCAGACGCTTGATGTTGACCGCGGTCTCGCGACGCAGGTCGCCTTCGACCAGATAGTCGCGGTCGATCGTCTCGCGGATCTGCAGGACTTCCGCGTCGGTCAGCTGATTGACGCGGCGAGCGTCCTCAATGCCAACCTTCTGGACGATCTCCTTGGCTTTCGCCTGGCCGATCCCATGGATGTACTGCAGCGCGATGACGACGCGCTTGTTAGTCGGAATGTTGACGCCAGCGATACGGGCCACGCGTTGAATCTCCTAGTCACGCAGAGAAGCGCGAACGGCGCCCCGGCCCAGAGTCCCAAGTGGGAAGGCCGGCACGTCCTTCGCGCCCTTTCGCGGAAGCGCACCGTTATAGGGAACGTTGCGTTTCCGTCAATGGAGCAATCGCAGGAATCTGATGCTTTTCAGACTCGCGGCGACCGCTGGGCGGGTTTGTCCGCGGAATCAGCCCTGCAAGGCCTGGTCGATTCCAGCGGCGACGTCCTCGATCGAGCCCATGCCATCCAACTCGACCAGTTTCCCTTGGTCTTTGTAGTAGGGCAGCAGCGGCGCGGTCTGGTCGTTATAGGCCGAGAGCCGCACCTTGAAGCTCTCGGGATTGTCGTCGGGGCGGCCCGACTCGGCGAAGCGACCGGCCACCCGTTGCAACAGTTGGTCGTCGTCCACCTTCAGGCGGAGCACTAGATCGATTCGCGAGCCACGCTTGGCCAGCATCTCGTCCAGCGCCTTCGCTTGCGCCAAGGTCCGAGGGAAACCATCGAAGATCGCGCCGCCGGCGGCCTCGGCTTCCGGCAGGCGTTCCTCGATCAGGGCGATGACGATCTCGTCGGTGACCAGCTCGCCGCGCTGCATGACGCCTTCGACCTTCTTGCCGAGCTCGGAGCCGGAAGCGATCGCGGCGCGCAGCATGTCCCCGGTGGAGAGCTGGACCATCTTGCGGGCCTCGACCAGGCGCTTGGCCTGAGTGCCCTTCCCCGCCGCCGGCGGGCCGAACAGGATCAAGTTCATCTTGTCTTATGTCCCCTCCCCGGCCGCCCCCGGCCGGTTCCTATTTCCGCCCCTTAGCGCGCGCGTCCGCCGCGCAGCTTCGACTTCTTGATCAGCCCTTCGTACTGGTGGGCCAGCAGGTGCGACTGGATCTGGGTCACCGTATCCATCGTCACGCTCACCACGATGAGGATCGAGGTGCCGCCCAGATAGAACGGCGCCTTGAAGTAGGCGATCAACGCCTCGGGCATCAGGCAGACGATGGTGATGTACGCCGCGCCGATCACCGTCAGGCGGGTCAGCACGTAATCCAGGTACTCAGCCGTGCGCTTGCCCGGACGGATCCCCGGCAGGAAGCCGCCGTACTTGCGGAGGTTCTCGGCGGTGTCGTCCGGATTGAAGACGACCGAGGTGTAGAAGAAGCAGAAGAAGATGATCAGCAGCGCATACATCACCATGAACGCCGGGCGTCCATGCTGAAGCTGGCCGACCATGCCCGGCAGCCACTGCGCCCAGGCGGGCAGCTCGGCGGTCGCCAGGAAGCCCATGGCGGTCGTCGGCAGCAGCAGCAGCGAAGAGGCGAAGATCGGCGGAATGACGCCGGCGGTGTTGATCTTCAGCGGCAGGAACGAGGTGTCGCCGCCGAACATACGGTTGCCCTGCTGGCGCTTGGGATACTGGACCAGCAGGCGGCGTTGCGAGCGTTCCATGAACACGATGGCGAACACGACCGCGATGGCCAGGGCGATGATCGCGAACATGGCGAAGGCCGAGAGCGACCCCGTCCGCGTCATGGTGAACATCTGCCAGATACCCTGCGGCAGCACGGCCACGATGCCCGCGAAGATGATCAGCGAGACGCCGTTGCCGACGCCCCGGCTGGTGATCTGCTCGCCCAACCACATCAGGAACAGGGTGCCGCCCGTCAGGGTGACGATCGTCGAGGCCAGGAAGAAGATCCCGGGGTTCAGCACCAGGCCTGGGCTGTTTTGCAGCCCCATGGCGATGGCGGCCGACTGCACGAGCGCCAGCATCACCGTCAGATAGCGGGTGTACTGGTTGAGGGTCTTGCGGCCCGCTTCCCCGCCTTCCTTCCGCAGCTTTTCCCACGGCGGATAGACCGTGCCCAGCAGCTGGACGATGATCGAAGCCGAGATGTAGGGCATCACGTTCAGCGAGAAGATCGCCATCCGCTGGACCGCGCCCCCCGAGAACATGTTGAACATGCCCAGGATGCCCTGCGCCTGGCCTTGGAATGCCTGGGCGAAGGCGGCCGGATCGATGCCGGGAATCGGGATGTAGGTCCCGAGGCGGTAGACGACCAGCGCGATCAGGGTGAACCAGATGCGCTTGTGGAGCTCCGTCGCCTTCTGGAAGGCGCCGAAGTTCATGTTTGCTGCGAGCTGTTCGGCGGCCGAAGCCATTTAGAACCCCAGACTGATGGACCGCCCGTACATAGGGGGTCCGTCCTGCGCTGTCATCCGGCGCTCTTGCGGCGCCCTGCCCCAGCCGCAGCGGAAGCATGGGCGCCAGCGCGCCGGAGATCAGCCTTGGGTCCCCGCGCCAGGCGGGGATCAGGCTTGCTTACTCGGCGGCTTCGGCGGCGGCCGGCGCGGTCGTGGTGACCTTGCCGCCAGCCTTTTCGACCGCGGCCTTGGCCGAGGCGGAAGCCGAGTAGACGGTGATGTCGATCTTCGACTTCAGTTCGCCCTTGCCCAGCAGCTTCACGCCGTCCTTTTCACGGCGCAGGACGCCGGCGGCCACCAGGGCGGCGCCGTCGATGGCCTTCTTGGCGTCGAGCTTGCCGGCGGCGATCGCCTGCTCCAGGCGCCACAGGTTCACCTCGGCGAACTCCTTGGCGAAGGGGTTGTTGAAGCCGCGCTTCGGCATACGCATGTGCAGCGGCATCTGGCCGCCCTCGAAGCCGGCGATCGAAACGCCGGTGCGGGACTTCTGGCCCTTCACGCCGCGGCCGCCGGTCTTGCCCTTGCCCGAGCCCGGGCCGCGGCCGACGCGCATGCGGTTCTTGGTGGAGCCTTCGCGGGGGCTGAGTTCGTTGAGCTTGGTCATGTGACGCCTCTCCTTGGAGATCTGTCGCCCGGGCGACCGCCCGGACTCGGCTGAAGAAAATCAATTGCGGCCGCCGAAACGGCCGAAGAGGCGACGCTTTTGGCGCCGCCTCTCCAAAACGTCCAGTCCTAAGGCTGATTTAGCCTTCGACGACTTCCACCATGTGGTGGACCTTGGCGATCATCCCGCGCACGGACGGGTTGTCTTCAAGGACCGACACGCGGCCGATGCGGTTCAGGCCCAGCCCGATGAGGGTGGCGCGCTGATCGCTCTTGCGGCGGATCGGGCTCGCAATCTGGCGAACGGTCACCTTAGCCATGGATTACTCTCCGTCAGCGGCGGCGACCGCAGCGCCGTCGGCCTTGCGGCCCAGCACGTCGGCGACCTTCTTGCCGCGCTTGGCGGCGACCTGGCGGGGCGAAGACTGAGCCTTCAGCGCCTCGAAGGTCGCGCGCACCATGTTGTAGGGGTTCGACGAGCCGACCGACTTGCCGACGACGTCCTGAACGCCGAGGGTTTCGAGGACCGCACGCATCGGACCGCCGGCGATGACGCCGGTGCCGGGAGGCGCCGAGCGGACCATGACCTTGCCAGCGCCCCAACGGCCAGCGCCGTCGTGGTGCAGGGTGCGGCTCTCGCGGAGCGGCACACGGATCATGGACTTCTTGGCTTCTTCCGTCGCCTTGCGGATGGCTTCCGGCACTTCACGCGCCTTGCCATGGCCATAGCCGACGCGGCCCTTCTGGTCGCCCACCACCATCAGGGCGGCGAACGAGAAGCGCCGGCCGCCCTTCACAGTGGCCGCAACCCGGTTGATGTGAACCAGCTTTTCGACGATGTCGGAGTCGACCCGCTCTTCCTGCGGGGCGCCCCGGTCACGACCGCGACGCTGACCGCCGCCTTCGCCACGTTGTTCGTTTCCACGAGCCATCAGCGTACCCTTAGAAGTTCAGGCCGGCTTCGCGCGCGGCGTCGGCCAGGGCTTTCACCCGGCCGTGGTAGATGTACCCGCCACGATCGAAGACGACGTCCTTGACACCCTTTTCGATGGCGCGTTGCGCCACGAGCGCGCCCACACGGGCGGCGGCGTCCTTGTCGGAACCCTTCTGCTTGTCGCCCTCGAGGGTCGAGGCGGCAGCCAGGGTCACGCCGCGCTCATCATCGATGACCTGGGCGTAGATGTTCTTGGACGAGCGGAAGACCGACAGACGCGGCCGACCATTCGCCACCGACCGCAGGCGGATGCGCGTGCGCTCAGCGCGGCGCTTGGCGGTGTCACGGGGTTTAAGAGCCATGGCCTACTTCTTCTTGCCTTCCTTGCGGCGAACCTTCTCGCCCGCATAGCGCACGCCCTTGCCCTTGTAGGGTTCCGGCGGGCGCAGGCGACGGATCTGCGAGGCGATCTCGCCGACGACCTGCTTGTCGATGCCCGAGATCTTGATCTCGGTCTGCTTCGGCACCGCGAAGGTGACGCCGGCGGGCGGCGGCACGTCCACGTCGTGACTGAAGCCCAGCTGCATGGAGAGCGCATTGCCCTTCATCGCCGCGCGATAGCCGACGCCGACCAGTTCGAGGGTCTTCTCGAAGCCCTGCGTAACGCCCTGGACCATATTGGAGACCAGGGTGCGCGAAAGGCCCCACATGGCTTGCGCCCGCGTGGTGTCGACCCGCTTCGACAGGACGAGCTCAGCGCCCTCCTGCTTCACTTCGATTTCGTCGGCGACGGTCCAGGCGAGTTGACCCTTCGGTCCCTTCACCGTGACGGTCTGGCCGTCGATGGTCACCGTCACGCCCGAGGGGACGGCGACCGCCTTCTTTCCAATCCGCGACATCTTAGTAGACCCGCAACAGGACTTCGCCGCCCACGTTCGCGTCACGCGCGGCCGTGTCCGACATGACGCCCTTCGGCGTCGACAGGATCGAGATCCCGAGGCCGTTCTTGATCGGCTTCAGGTCCTTGATCGACGAATAGACGCGGCGGCCCGGCTTCGACACCCGGCGGATCTCAGCGATCACCGGCTGGCCGTCGAAGTACTTCAGCTCGATCTCGAACTCCGGGAAAGCGCCCGGCTTCTGAACGAGTTGATAGCCGCGGATGTAGCCTTCGTCCGCCAGGACGTCGAGGACGCGCGCGCGCATCTTCGAAGCCGGCGTAGAAACCTTCGAACGGCCACGGGTGGCGGCGTTCTTGATGCGGGCGATCATATCGCCAACGGGGTCGTTCACCATGAGACCCTCCTCACCAGCTCGACTTGACGAGGCCAGGGATCTGGCCGTTCGAACCCAGTTCGCGCAAGGCGATCCGGCTCATCTTAAGCTTGCGGTAGTAGGCGCGCGGACGGCCCGTGACTTCGCACCGGTTGCGGATGCGGGTCTTGGACGAGTTGCGCGGCAGTTCGGCGAGCTTCAGACGCGCTTCGAAGCGTTCTTCGAGCGGCAGGCTCTCGTCGTTGGCGATCGCCTTGAGCTCTTCGCGCTTGCTGGCGAACTGCTTCACCAGCTTGCGGACCATCTCGTTGCGATTGACAGCGCTTTTCTTGGCCATTTGTTCTTTCCTTCCCGCCGCTTACGCTTGAACGAACGGGAACTGGAATTCCCGAAGAAGCTGACGGGCTTCTTCGTCGGTCTTCGCAGTGGTGGCGACGATGATGTCCATGCCCCACATCTGATCGATCTGGTCGTAGTTGATCTCCGGGAACACGATGTGCTCCTTCAGACCCATGGCGTAGTTGCCACGACCGTCGAACGAAGTGGGCTTCAGGCCCCGGAAGTCCTTCACGCGCGGCAGAGCGATCGTGATCAGACGGTCCAGGAACTCGTACATGCGATCCTTGCGCAGGGTGACCTTGGCGCCGACCACCATGCCTTCGCGCAGCTTGAAGCCGGCGATGGAGTTGCGGGCGCGGGTCGCCACCGGCTTCTGACCGGCGATCTTGGTGAGATCGGCGATCGCGGCCTGGACCTTCTTGGAGTCGGTCACGGCCTCGCCGATCCCCATGTTCAGGACGATCTTGTCCAGCTTGGGGATCTGCATCTCGTTCGAGTAGGCGAACTGTTCCTTCATCGCCGCGCGGATGCGCTGGCGATATTCGGTCTTAAGCCGCGGTTCGTAAGCTTGCTCAGCCATTGATCACCTCACCGGTCGTCTTGGCGACACGGACCTTCTTGTCGCCTTCGACCCGGAAGCCGACGCGGGTCGGCTTGCCGTTGGAGTCGACGATGGCCACGTTCGAGATGTGGATCGCCGCTTCCTTATTCTTGATGCCGCCTTGCGGATCCATCTGCGTCGGGCGGGTGTGGCGCTGAACCAGGTTCAGGCCTTCGACCACGACGCGGTCTTCCTTCGGCAGGACGCGCAGGACGGCGCCTTGGCGGCCCTTGTCCTTGCCCGTCAGGACGACGACGCGGTCGCCCTTCTTGATCTTCGCAGCCATCACAGCACCTCGGGGGCGAGCGAAATGATCTTCATGTGGTTCTTCGCGCGCAGTTCACGGGGAACCGGGCCAAAGATCCGCGTGCCGATCGGCTCGGATTGCTTGTTCACGATGACGGCGGCGTTCTTGTCGAAACGGATCACCGAACCGTCCTTGCGCTTGATCGCCGAGGACGTGCGCACGACGATCGCCTGCAGCACGTCGCCCTTCTTCACGCGACCGCGCGGGATGGCTTCCTTCACGGAGACGACGATCTTGTCGCCGACGCTGGCGTAGCGGCGACCAGCGCCGCCGAGCACCTTGATGCACATCACACGACGGGCGCCGGAATTGTCGGCGACCTCGAGGTTAGTCTGCATCTGAATCATGGGATGAGACTTTCTTTAGGAGGCTTGCTGGGCGGCGCCCTTCGGCAGCACTTCCCAGGTCTTGGTTTTCGACTTCGGCGCGCATTCGATGATGCGAGCCACATCGCCGGCCTTGTAGACGTTGGCCTCGTCATGGGCGTGGTACTTCTTCGACCGACGAACGGTCTTCTTCAGCACCGGATGCAGGAAGGTACGCTCGACCTTCACAACAACAGTCTTGTCGCCCTTGTCCGAGACGACGACGCCTTCGAGAATTCGCTTCGGCATGTTCGTTGTCTCCTTAGGCCGCGGTCTGCTTGGAGCGCAGGACGGTCTTGATCCGCGCGATGTCCTTGCGGACTTCGTTCACGCGGTGGGTCTTCTCGACCTGGCCGGTCGCCGCCTGGAAGCGCAGGTTGAACTGCTCCTTCTTCAGGTTCAGCAGGGCCTCGCCGAGTTGGTCGGGCGTCATGCCACGGATATCGTCGATCTTCATCACGCAGGCTCCACGGCGGCGTCGATGCGGGTGACGATGCGGGTCTTCACCGGAAGCTTGGCCGCGCCGAGGCGCAGAGCTTCACGGGCCACATCGTCCGGCACGCCGTCGATTTCAAACATGATCCGGCCGGGGTGAACGCGCGCGGCCCAGTACTCGACCGCGCCCTTGCCCTTACCCATCCGCACTTCGGCCGGCTTGTCGGTGACCGGAACGTCCGGGAAGATCCGGATCCAGACGCGACCTTGGCGCTTCATCTGGCGAGTGATCGCCCGACGAGCCGCTTCGATCTGGCGAGCGGTGATGCGTTCCGGTTCGACGGACTTCAGACCGTAGGAGCCGAAGTTCAGCGAGAAGCCGCCCTTCGCCGTGCCGTGGATCTTGCCCTTGAACTGCTTGCGGTACTTGGTCTTCTTCGGAGACAGCATGGCTCTACCTTAGGCTCCCGCTTGCTCACGGCGGTCGCGGCGCGGGCCGCGGTCACCGCGGTCGCCGCGTTCACGTCCACCGCCCTCGCCGGCCGGGCCGGATTCCGAGGCCAGGCGCTTGTCGAGAGCCATCGGGTCGTGCTCCAGCACCTCGCCCTTGAAGACCCACACCTTGACACCGATGATGCCGTAGGTGGTGGAGGCTTCGGTCACGCCGTAGTCGATGTCGGCGCGCAGGGTGTGACGCGGAACGCGGCCCTCGTGGTAGCTCTCGGTGCGCGCGATTTCAGCGCCGCCCAGACGGCCGGCGACCTCGATACGCATGCCCTTGGCGCCCAGACGCATCGCGCTTTGCAGCGAACGCTTCATGGCCCGACGGAAGGCGACGCGGCGCTCGAGCTGCTGGGCGATGTTCTCGGCCACCAGCTGGGCGTCGGTTTCCGGCTTGCGGATCTCGACGATGTTCAGGTGAACTTCGCCCTCGGTGATCGCAGCGACGTCCTTGCGCAGCTTGTCGATGTCCGCGCCCTTCTTGCCGATGATCACGCCGGGGCGCGCGGCATAGATGGTGATGCGGCACTTCTTGTGCGGACGCTCGATGATGATCCGCGAAACGCCGGCTTGGTACAGGCGCTTCTTCAGCTGACGGCGGATCTTGATGTCCTCATGCAGGAGCTTGCCGTAGTCCGCCTTCTTGGCGAACCAGCGCGAGTCCCACGTGCGGTTGATGCCGAGGCGAAGCCCGACCGGATTGACTTTCTGACCCATCAGGCGGCCTCACCCAATTCGCGGACCACGATAGTGATCTCGCTGAACGGCTTTTCGATGCGCGAAGCGCGGCCGCGAGCGCGGGCGGCGAAGCGCTTCATCACCAGGTTCTTGCCCACGAAGGCCTCGGCCACGACGAGATTGTCGATGTCGAGGTTGTGGTTGTTCTCGGCGTTCGAGATGGCCGAGTAGAGCGCCTTGCGCACATCGCGGGCGATGCGCTTGTGGCTGAACTCCAGC
>NZ_JAYRSU010000005.1:0-201134 GCF_041919955.1 Phenylobacterium sp.
GGTGGAACCATCGTGCCATGGGCGAGCGCGCCAGCTGTTGAGGGCGCGCGCTCGCCCACCCCAACCATGGCCTCAGAGCCAGCCATGCACTAACATTGAACCCGGATCACCCAATCGGGTCAGGCCATCCGCTCAGCGTCGCCGCCTACACCCAGGAAAAGCTCGACAAGCAGAGCATCCGCAACTTCCAGGACGTGGCTCGCGTCACGCCCGGCGTGACCTTCTCGCGCGGCGCGCGGGGCAACGCTTCGGGCAGCAGCCTGTCGATCCGCGGCATCTCGTCGGGCTCCGGCACCGCCACGGTCGGCGTCTATATAGACGACACCCCGATCCAGCAGCGCCCGGGCAACCCCTACAGCGCCAGCAACGCCTATCCGAAGATCTTCGACCTGGCCCGCGTGGAAATCCTGCGGGGCCCGCAGGGCACCCTGTTCGGCGTCGGGTCGGAAGGCGGCACCATCCGCTTCATCACCCCGGACCCGAGCCTGGACTCCTACAAGGTCTACGCCCGCACCGAGATGGCATTCACCCAGAGCGGCGATCCGAGCTTCGAGGGCGGCGTCGCCGTGGGGGGCCCGATCGTCCAGGACAAGCTCGGCTTCCGCGCCAGCGTTTCGGCCCGCCGCGACGGCGGCTTCGTCGATCGCATCAACTGGAACACCGGAGCCGTCCTCGACCGCAACGCCAACTATTCGGACTCCTACACCGCGCGCGTGGCCCTCAAGTGGCTGGCGACCGAGAACCTGACGATCACCCCGTCGGTCTACGTCCAGGACGTGAAGACCAACGACTCGTCGGTCTACTGGGAGTACTTCTCGAATCCCGACGACACCAAGTTCAAGAACGGCAACCCGGTCCACACCCCGAGCGAGGACCGCTTCTCGCTGGGCGCGGTCAAGGCCGAGTGGGACCTGGGCCCGGTCATGCTGATCTCGAACAGCTCGTTCTATTTCCGCAAGAACGAGAACGTGTTCGACTCGACCACCCTGGACATGGCCTCGCTGGGCGGCGTCAGCACCGTCGTCCCGCCGGCCGCCCTGTCGGACATCGCGGCGCCCGGCTACCTGCATGACAAGCAGCGGGTGTTCACCCAGGAAATCCGCCTGCAGAGCAACGAGCCTGACTCGCGCCTGAACTGGACCGCCGGCGTCTTCTACCAGAAGAGCTTCCAGAGCTCGAAGTACATCGTCGACAACCCGCAGATGAACCGCATCATCGCCAACGGCTTCGGCGCCTGCTGCGGCTGGACGCGGATCGAGCAACTGCCCTTCTTCGGCGGCATTCCGCTGATCCAGGACCGCTACGTCCTGATCAGCCTGGGCGACATGACCCAGGAAGAGCTGTCGGCCTTCGGCCAGTTCGACTTCAAGGTCACCGAGAAGCTGAAGCTGACCGCCGGCCTGCGCGTGGCCAGCAACAAGTACAGCGACAACAGCTTCAGCGCCGGTCCGGTCATGTCCACCACCGGCACGACCTCGACCTCCAGCCAGAGCGACAAGCCCGTCACCCCGAAGTTCGGCGTCACCTATCAGGCCGACGACGAGAACATGTACTACTTCTCGGCGGCCAAGGGGTATCGCCAGGGCGGCACCACCGGCGACCCCGGCACCCGCTGCGGCCCGGACCTCGCGGCCCTCGGCATCCCGCTCGGCAAGCGCGAGATTCGTCCCGACTACGTCTGGAGCTATGAAGTCGGCGCCAAGAAGCGGATGTTCGACGGCCGCGTCCAGATGGACGGCAGCATCTACCGAATCGACTGGAAGGACATCCAGTCGGGCTTCACCCTGCCGACCTGCAACGTGCCGACCTCGGCCAACCTCGGCGAAGCGCGCAGCGAAGGCTTCGACCTGGCGGTCAACGCCGTGGTCGCCGACGGCCTGACCGTGGGCCTGAACGTCGGCTACACCAACGCCCGCTACACCACCGCGACCACCGGCGCCGGCGGCAAGGTCGTGCGCTCCAAGGGCGAACCGCTGAACGTCGCGCCGTGGACCGTCGCCTTCTCGGCCCAGTACGACTTCGTCGTGCTCGACCAGGACGCCTACGCCCGCCTCGACTACCAGTACGCCAGCCACAACGACAAGGCGCTGGACCTGGCCTCGGCGGCGACCGACCCGACCATCCCGCGGATGCCGGAATCGACCAACCTCGACCTGCGCGCAGGTGTGAAGCTGAAAGGCTTCGATATCTCGATCTTCGGGACCAACCTGACCAACGACCATCCCCAGTACGGTCGTTATCGGGACAACCTGACCACCTTCAACTACCGCGGCGTCACCGTGCGTCCGCGCACGGTCGGGGTCACGGCCACCTACCGCTACTAAGGGTCCCCGCCCGCCGTAGCTTCGAGGCCCGGGAACGCCGAACGGCGCTCTCGGGCCTTTTCGTTTGCACCAGAACTCCAGGGTCGAACCATGCTCCGCCTGCGCACCGCCGCCGCCGTCCTCGCCCTCGCCACAGCCTTCGCCGCGCCCGCCCTGGCCGCAGCGCCGCAGGTGCGGCCGGCCCGCACCGTCGTGCTGGAGACCTCCGAGGGCTCGGACTTCTCGGCCGCCATGTCGCCGCGCGGCGACCGGCTGGTGATGGACCTGCAGGGCATGCTCTGGAACGTGCCGGTCAAGGGCGGCAAGGCGACCCGGCTGACTGAGGACACCTTCGAGGCCATGCGCCCGCGATGGTCGCCGGATGGATCGCAGGTGGCGGTCCAGGCCTATACCGGCGGCATGTGGCGGGTCTGGACGCTGAGCCCGGACGGCAAGCGCCGCCGCCAGCTGACCGACGGTCCGTATGACGCCATGCACCCGGCCTGGTCCCCGGACGGGAAGAAGATCGCCTTCGTCTCCGACCGCGGCGGCGCCGACGACCTCTGGATCCTCGACATCGCCAGCGGCGCCATGACCCAGGCGACCAAGGGCGCCATGGCCCAGGAGCCGTCTTGGTCGCCGGACGGGATGAAGATCGCCTTCGTCCAGGCCTACGGCCCGCTGAAGGTCGTGACCCTGGCCACCGGCGCTGTCGAGACGCTGCCCCTGCCGGCCGATGCCGCACGCCGGCCGACCGGCCCCTCCTGGTCGCCGGACGGCGAGCAGATCGCCTATGTCGGCTTCGGCGCCCAGACCGGCCGGCTGATGGTCACCGACCTCGCCGGAAACGCCCGCCGCGTCGGCGACCTCGACAACGCCTTCTCCTTCGCCCCGACCTGGCTGGCGGACGGACGGCTGCTCTACACCGCCAACGGCAAGATCCGCACGATCGGCCAATCTGGCGCAGCGCCGGCCGAGATCGCCTTCAGCGCCCGCTTCGACATGAAGCGCGGCGGCTACACGCGCAAAGCCTACGACTTCGACGGAACCACCCCGCGGCCGGTGAAGGGGATTTCCGCCCCGGCCCTGTCGCCGGACGGCAGGCAGGTCGTCTTCAAGGCGCTGAACGACCTCTGGCTGCTGCCGATCGGCGGAACCGCCCGCAAGCTGACGAGCGACGCCTTCTACGAATCCGATCCGGCCTGGTCGCCGGACGGGCGCCAGATCGCCTACGCGTCGGACAAGGCCGGGACCACGCGGCTCTTCGTGATGGACCTCGCCAGCGGCCAGACGCGGCAGGTCGGATCGGGCGACGGCGCCCAGCTCTCGCCCGCCTGGTCGCGCGACGGCGCGCGCCTGGCCTACCAGACCGACACCGGCGAAACCCGTATCCTCGACCTGGCGAGCGGCGAGAGCCGTGCGCTCATCCCCGCCAGCGACAGCCCCAGCCGCCCCAGTTGGTCGGCGGACGGCAGGACCGTCGCGGTCGCCGCCGTCAACCAGCGCCGTAACCGCATCCTGGCCGTCGACGTCGCCAGCGGCCGCCAAGCCTGGCACGACCCGGCGGCGTTCCGTTCGATCTCCACCCGCGGCGACGACGGCCCGCTTTGGTCGCCGGACGGCCGCTGGATGGCCTTCAGCATGGGCGGAACGCTCTGGGTCCTGCCGGTGTCGGCGGACGGCGCGCCCAGCGGCCCGGCGCGCCAGCTCACCCGCGAGGCCAGCGACGCTCCCTCGTGGGCGGCCGATTCCCGTACGCTGCTCTACCTGCACAACGGCCAGCTTCGCCTGACCGACATCGAGGGCGCGACGCCCCGCACCGTGCCCACGGGCCTCACCTGGACTCAGGACGTCGCCCGCGGCCGCACGCTGGTCCATGCCGGCGCGCTGTGGGACGGCGCGCACGAGGCCGTCCGCCGCGACGTCGACATCCTGGTCGAGAACAACCGCATCGCCTCCATTGCTCCGCACTCGGACGCCGCCCATGCCGGCGTCGCCGTCGTCGACGCCTCGGGCCTGACCGTCACCCCCGGCCTCTTCGAGATGCACAATCACCAGCAGATGCGCTCCAAGCTGCTGGGCGACCGCCAGGGCCGGATGTGGCTGGCCTTCGGCGTCACCTCGACCCGCTCGCCGGGCGACCCGGTCTATCGCGCCATCGAGGACCGCGAGTCGCTGGCCTCGGGCGCGCGCATCGGCCCGCGCCTCTTCACCACCGGCGAGATGCTCGAGGGCTCACGCTTGATGTGGGCTTTCTCGCGTCCCGTCGAGAGCAAGGACCAGCTCGCCATCGAGCTCTCCCGCGCCAAGGACCTCGAATACGACCTGATCAAGACCTACATGCGCTTCCCGTCCGACTGGCAGATCGAGGTCGCGGACTTCGGCCACAAGGCGATGGGCGTCTCGACCACCTCGCACTTCATCTTCCCGGGCGTCGCCCACGGGGTGGACGGGGCCGAGCACTTCGGCGGCCCGACCCGCTGGGGCTTCGTCTTCCCGCACCTGTTCCGCGGAGACGTCTATGGCGACACGTTGGACGGTCTTGCGCGCTCGGGCATGGAGCTCACCACCACCAATTTCTCGTCCAAGCTGTCGCTGCTGGACCTGCCGAACATCCTCGATGATCCCCGGGTGCGGGCCTTCTATCCGCCGTGGGAGATGGCCAGCCTGAAGACCACCATCGCCTGCGCCGACAAGTCCGGTCCCTGCAACTTCTTCCTGCCGCCGGACGAGCAGGGCTCGCGCCTGACCGTTCGCGACCTGCTGCGCATCAAGCGCGCGGGCGGGAGCGTGATGATCGGCACCGACGCGCCGCTCGACCACCCCGCGCTCAGCCTGTTCGTGAACATGATGTCGCTGCAAACCTACGGCTTCACGCCGTTCGAGACCCTGCAGGCCGCGACCCTGGTCCCGGCGCGGGCGCAGGGCGTCGACGCCGATCTCGGCAGCATCGAGCCGGGCAAGCTGGCCGACCTGGTGTTCGTGGAAGGCGATCCGTCCAAGTCGATCGCCGACCTCATCCGCGTGCGCAAGGTGATGAAGGCCGGGAAGCTCTACGACGTTGAGGAGCTGCTCGCGCCGTTCGGGCGGTAGCAGCGGAGTTTGCAACCCTATTCCCCGGTCATCCCGGCCTTCGCCGGGATGACCGGCGTGAAATCAGCGCCGCAGCGTGAAACCCACGCGCAGCGTCCGCGGCGCGGCATAGCTCTCGACGCCGTCCGCCGTCTCCCCGACCTCGATGTTCTCGTCCAGCACGTTGTCGGCGGCGAGATAGACCTCGCTGAAGCGCGACAGCTTCCAGGCCGCGCGCAGGTCCACGGCCCAGGCCGCGGCGAGCTTGCGGGTGTTGAGGTCGTCCTCGAACCGCGCGCCCTCGTAGCGTAGGTCGGCGGCCAGGGTCAGCTTGTCGGTGGCGCGCCAGGTCGTCCCGGCGGTCACCGTCAGCTCCGGCGTCTGGGCCGGGCGCTTGCCGGTCAGCTGCGCAGCCGATGCGCCGCCGTCCACCTCGGCCTTGGCGGCGGAGAATGCGGCCTGGACGCTCCAGGTGGGCGCCATGTCGGCGGCGACGTCGCCCTCCAGACCCCAGGCCTCGATCTGCCCGGCATTGCGCCGCTGGCGCAGCACGCCGCCGGCCGGAATGAAGCCGGCGGTGGGGAAAGTTCCCGGCCCGAAGCCGACCGTGACATTGGTGATCGGGTCTTCCAGCCGGTTGTAGAAGGCGCCCAGCGACCAGCGCACCGCGCCCTCGCCGGCCACCGCCGCCTCGACGCCGTAGAGCGTCTCGGGCTTCAGCCCGCTGTTGGCCTCGGTCACGTCGTTGCCCACCCGGAACGGGCGGTGCAGTTCGTTGAGCGTCGGCGGCCGGAACCCGGCATAGGCCGCCCCGCGCAGCCAGGTCTCGCCGACCAGCCGCTGCTTGACGCCGAACCGCGCGGTCGGGGTCGCGCCCGAATTGTCGGCCGGCTTCTGGTCCAGCACCAGGGCGCCGTTCGCCAGGTCGCGCTCTCGCCGGATCGCGTCGGTGGAGCGCCAGCCGTCGACCCGCGCCCCGCCTGTCAGGATCGTGTTCTCGCCGGCATAGGCGGCCTCGGCATAAACGCCGCCGACCAGGGTCTTGCCCCCGGCCACGCGGCCGCGGGTGAAGCCGCCATTCATGTAGCGGAAGCGCTCGCGCACCTCGCCCTCGGCGGCCCGCACGTCGGCGCCCAGTTCCCAGGACCACAGGCCCGCGCGCGCCTGCCAGGCGGCGTTGAGGCCGTAGCCGAGCGCCGGGGTCGCGTACTGGTCGTTGGCCGGGGTAGTGAAGGCCCGGCCCGCGCCCACCGCCACCGACGAATTCTTCAGGTCGCTTGAGCGCAGCCAGGCCTGGACGCGCCAGCCGCTCGTCCCATCCTGCGGGGCCTTGGCCGCGGTCAGGGTCAGCGAGCCGCCGCTGGCGATCGAGCGCGCCCCGACCAACCCGGCCCCGCGGCGCTCCTCGAAGGCGCCCAGGCGCACGGCCCACTCCACGCCCTCCCGCTCGCCCTGCAGCCGCGCCGCGAACGAGGCGTCCTCCAGCGTGGTCGGCGCGTCGGCCGCCCCGGCCTTTGCGCCGCGCACGGGCGTGTAGCCATCGGTGGTCGAGGCCGACGCCGTGACCAGCAGATTTTCGCCCCCGGACGCCGCAGCGGCGCGATAGCCGCCCCGCTCGGCCGCCGACAGCGACAGGGCGGTCAGCCCGTCTCGCGCGCCGGCCTCGCGCAGCGCGACGACGCCGGTCAGGGCGCCTGCGCCATAGGGGCCTGCGCCGGCCCCGCGGATCACCGCCGCACCGTCCAACCCCTCTCCCGGCAGGGACGACCAGATCACCCAGCCGCCGAACGGATCGTTCTGCGGCGCGCCGTCCAAGGTCACCAGCGCCCGGCCCGCGCCGGAGGGCGCAATGGCCCGCAGCGACAGGCCCTGGATGGTCGGATTGGCCGCGTCGCTGCCGGTGCGGCGGAACAGCGAGACCCCGGGCGAGCGCTTCAGCGCCTCGTCGAGGCGCAGGCTCTGGACCAACTCGGCCCCATCGAAGGTCTGGACGGAAAAGGCCGCCTCGCCGGCGAGCGGCGGCAGCCGGGGCGCCTCCACGACGACGGGGGCGACGGGCGGCGGAGCATCGACGGGCATGGCGACTCGCTGGGCGAACGAAGAACCGGCGCGCCCGCTTGGGAGCGCGCCGGGCAGTCTTATTGTCTCGGCGCGGCCGGGGCCGCTAGTGGCGAGTTGGCCGATGGCGCATTGGCCGCCGCGCTCGGGTCCATGCCCTCGGTCGAGTACTTGCGGCTGTCTTCCATCGTCCACGGCCGGCCGGTGACCGGGTTCGGATAGTGGAAGGGCGGCACGAAGTGGCCGGGGAAGGCGTCGTACTTGATCGACGGCGGCGCGTCGGGCGGGAAGTCCTTGCTCGGGCCGTTGTTGCCGAACGACATCTTGGCCCAACCCTGGTCGAACGGCGTGAAGTAGGTGCCGAACCAGTGCATGGTCTTGAACTTCCAGACGCCGTTCTCCTTCACATAGGTGATCTCGTACGGGCCCTCGGCCCACAGGGCCGCCTTCTGGTAGATGCCGATCTGGATGAAGGCGCGCCAGCGGCCGCTGGCGGTCTTGCCGCCTGGATCGACGTTGACGATGCCCTGCAGCACCATGTGGTTGGACAGCGAACCGTCCATCAGGCCCTCGTGGTTGCGCCCGATCACCTTCTGGAACAGCGTCTCGACGCCCTTCCTGCCCTTGTAGACGCCACGGCCCGAGATCTCGACGACCGCGTCGTCCGAGAACAGCGGTGTCACTTCCGACCAGACCTGCTTGTCGATGTAGTAGCCGTAGGCGCGGGTCAGCTTGTTGATCGCCTCGATGTCTTCCTGGGTCTGGACCCGGGCCTCGAGGGCGGCGATGCGCTTCTCCAGCGCCGCGGTGTTCTGCGCCGCCGCGGGCGCGGCCATGGCCAGGACGGCGGCGGAAACCGCCAGCCCGCCGAGCGCCGCCTTGATGATATGTCCGGTGTTTCGCATGCCTCGACTCCCCAAATAGTTTGATATCAATCTATTTTGGCGCCCTGACCCCCGCAACCGGATTTTCCGAGGGCGGGGTCTCTTGTCTTCAGGGCCTGGCGGGATGAGCCGCCAGGCCAGAGGCGCCGCCCCCTTTCGGGGATTAGCTGTCTTTCAAGTGGCTCAGCCAGACGTCCAGCACGGCCGATCGCTTCTCTTCGCGCACCATGCGCAGGGCTTCGGCGATCGCCGCCTCCAGTTCGTCCGGGTCCTTGACCTGGCGGGCGTAGGCCCCGCCCGCGGCCGCGGCGATGGCCGAATAGTCGGGCGGCGGGTCGAAGGCCACGTTCAGGTCTTCCGCCCGGCTGGCGAAGCCGTCCGGATGGACCGCCAGGGCCGAATATTTCGGCGCCTTCCAGCCGCGGTTGTTGAACACCACCTGCAGGAACGGCGTCTCGTAGCGCATCGCCATCCAGTGGACGGTCGAGGGCACGGTGAACATGTAGGACCCGTCACCGGTCAGGGCGACGACGGTCTTGTCCGGCGCGGCCATCTTGGCGCCGATCGCCGCCCCGCCGTTCCAGCCCAGCGACCCGCCGCCGCTGTTGAAGAAGTGGCCGGGCTTGGTCGGTGCGATGTGGTCGCAGATCGCCGGATAGTTGGTGATGCCCTCGTTCAGCACGATGGCGTCGGCGCCGACCGCCTTGCGCACGCAGGCGACCAGGTATTCCGAGGTGATGGTCCCCTCCGGCTTGACCTCGGCCGCCGCCAGGGCGGCTGCGCGCGCGGCGTGGGCCGCGCCGTAGTGGGCCTTGCGCTCGGCCGTTCCGGCGATCTCGCCCAGCGTCGCCGCATAGGCGTTCAGCTGGGCCAGGGCGGTGGCCGCGTCCGCCTGATAGCTGGCGTGGGCCTTGATGTACCAGAGCGGGATCGACTCCTTCAGGGGGTCGACGTCGATGTGGAAAATCTTCGCGCTTTCGGACGGTTTGGAGACCGTCGGGATCCACGGCACGTCGCTGTCGATCACCAGCACCACGTCGGCCTCGGCCAGGTGCGGGTTCTGGAACGGCTGGTTCCACTGGTTGCCCAGGTAGAGCGCGTTGTCGTGCGGGTAGTTCATGGCGTTGGGCACCGACTCCAGCACCCCCACGCCGAGCGCTTCGCACAGGTCGATCAGCGGCTGCACCGCCGCCGGGTTGCGGCCGACGAAAGAGGTCACCACCAGCGGCCGCTTGGCGCCGGCCAGGGCGTCGACGATCTGCCTGGCCGCACCCTCGGGCAGGGCCAGCGGCGCGATCGGCTTCCAGCGATCGAGGTCCAGCGCGACCGGCTCGACCTCCTCCTCCATCACCTCGCGCGCCCCGACCAGGTAGACCGGGCCCTTGGGGTCGGAATAGGCGAACTGCAGAGAGCGGTGGACCAGTTGCTTGACGTTGGCGCCGGTCCGGAACTCGTTGTTGTACTTCATGTACTCGCGGACGATGCCGCGCTGGTCATAGACGTCCTGGATCCACTGGATGAACTCGTTGCGGCTGCCGCGCATCTCACCCTCCTGGGTGAACGGCGAGAGCCCCGCGAAGATCAGCACCGGCACCCGGCCCTTGGCGACGTTGTGCACCGCCCCGGCCATGGCCTGGGTGCCGCATTCGACGTGCACGACCACGGCCTGCGCCACGCCCGAGACCTGGGCATGGCCCTGCGCAGCGGTCAGGGCCACCATCTCGTTCGGGCAGGTGATCATCTTGGGGATCGGCCGGCCTTCGGCCTGGGCCCTGGCCACCGCCTCGACGAAGGCGGGGTGGTCGCTGCCCAGGTTCGCGAAAATATAGGAGACCCCGGCCTCTTGCATCGCATCGAGCAAGGCCGTGCTTGCAGTGTACATTTATCCGTCGCTTCTCGATCTACTTGTCGTCGTTGTTCTGTGGTCCCAAGCCTTCGACGATCTGCTCGAGCAGATGGATGAAAAGCGGCTTGTGGAATTCGCCCACGATGGCGTCCAGGGCGCGGTCGTGGGCCTCGGCGTGAACGGTCAGTTCGCGCAGGTGCTTGCGCCCCAGGTCGGTGAGGTTGAGCGTATAGGCGCGCCGGTCGACGCTGGAGCGTTCGCGCGAGACGAAGCCCCGCTTCTCCAGGTCCTTCAGGGCCGGCGTCAGGGTCGACTTGTCGCGGCCGGTCGCATAGCTCAGCGCCGTCTGGTTGATCCCCGGGTTCTCGTTGATCACCGAGAGGATCGCGAAACGACCCGGGCTGAGGTCGTTTTCCCCCACGCGCTTGGCGAACGCCTGGAACGAGACGTCCTGCGCCCGGCGCAGCTGGAAGCCGATATATCCCTTTAGAGGTCCCAAATTTACTGCTTCCTGCGTGCTGACTTTTTCCGACTTCGAGCTCTTCTTCGCCATGTTCGTCCCCTGACGAGCTTCGGACCATCCCAGCCCCGGGACGGTCCGTGGCGGGATTCGCTAGATTGGGTAGTGTTGCTCACCATTTTCGATGGTGATCCAACGAAGATCAGTGAATTCGTTGATCGCAGCCTTACCGCCGAACCGGCCATAGCCGCTGGACTTCACGCCGCCGAAGGGCATCTGGGCTTCGTCGTGCACGGTCGGGCCGTTGATATGGCAGATGCCGGACTCGATCCGATTGGCGACATTCAGCGCCCGGGCGATGTCGCGCCCGAACACCGCCGCCGACAGGCCGTACTCGGTGTCGTTGGCCACCGCGAGGGCCTCCTCGTCGTCTTTCACCCGGATCACGCTGACCAGCGGGCCGAAGGATTCCTCGGAATAGACGGTCATGGCCGGGGTCACCCCGTCCAGCACCGTGGCGTTCATCAGCACGCCGTCGGCCTGGCCGCCGGCCACGACCTTGGCGCCCTTGGCGACCGCGTCTTCCATCAGCGCCAGGGCGCGGTCCACCGCCTCGCGGCCGACCAGCGAGCCGAGCTTGCCGCCCGTACGCGGGTCGGCGGCAGTCAGGGTCGCGGCCTTGGCGGCGAACTTCGCAACGAAGGCGTCGGCGATCTTCTCGTGCACGATGACCCGCTCGGTCGACATGCAGATCTGCCCCTGGTTCATGAAGGCGCCGAAGGCCGCGCCGGCGACGGCGGCGTCCAGGTCGGCGTCGTCCAGGATGATGCAGGGCGCCTTGCCGCCCAGTTCCAGCAGCACCGGCTTCAGGTGCTGCGCCCCCAGCTGGGCGATGATCTTGCCGACCTTGGTCGAGCCCGTGAAATTGACCCGGCGCACAGCCGGATGGGCGACCAGGGCGGCCACCACCTCGGCTGCGTCGGCCGGGGCGTTGGTGACCACGTTGACCACGCCGGCCGGCAGGCCCGCGCCGGCCAGCGCCTCGCCGATCAGGGCGTGGGTCGCCGGGCAGATCTCGGAAGCCTTCAGGATCACGGTGTTGCCGCAGGCCAGCGGCATGGCCAGGGCGCGCACGCCCAGGATCACCGGCGCGTTCCAGGGGGCGATGCCCAGCACCACGCCGGCCGGCTGGCGCGTGGCCATGGCGATGCAGTTCGGCTTGTCCGAGGGGATCACCTCGCCGCTGATCTGGGTGGTCATGGCCGCGGCCTCGCGCAACATCCGCGCCGCCAGCATGACGTTGAAATTGGCCCAGGCGCGGGTCGCGCCGATCTCCCCGGCCATGCGTGCGGCGAATTCGTCCTGCATGGCCTCGACGTTGTCGGCCGCCTTGAGCAGCAGGGTGCGGCGCGCGGTCGGGCCGATCGAGGCCCAGCCCTTGAAGGCCGCGGCGGCGGCGTCGGCGGCGGCGATCGCGTCGGCGGCCTTGCCGGCCGCGGCGCGGGTCGCCAGCTCGCCGCTGACCGGGTCCTTGCGCTCGAACAGTCCGCCGTCACGGGCGCCGACGCGCTCGCCGCCCACCAGCATGTCCACGTTCATGGCGCGGTTCTCCTGCTCTCTACTGCACGCAAGTCCGGCCGCGCGGGCGCGGCGTTGAAGGTCGTGGGCGCGAAAACCTCGACCTGGCGCAGCTCGGCCAGGGTCGAGGCGCCCAGTTGGGTCATGGCGCGGTCCAGTTCGTCGGCCAGGATCGCGAACAGCTCGCCGCCGCCGCGGCGCGCGCCGCGCGCGGCCGCCGCATAGAGGAACGGACGGCCCAACAGCACCATGTCGGCGCCGAGCGCGACGGCGCGGGCGATGTCCTCGCCCCGGCGCACGCCGCCGTCGAGCAGCACCGGCAGCCTCGGTCCCACCGCCGCGCGCACCGCCGGCAAAGCCTCGATCGGGGCCGGGGCGGAGTCGAGCTGGCGCCCGCCGTGGTTCGACACCACCACCCCGTCCGCGCCCAGTTCGGCCAGTCGCGCGGCGTCCTGCGGATGCAGCACGCCCTTGACCACCAGCGCGCCCTTCCAGCGGCGGCGAATGTCGGCCAGCAGCGCCCAGTCCAGCCGCGCCGAACTCTGCCCGGCCATCAGCTTGGCCAGCGACTGCGCGCCGGCGCCCTTGCCGCCATAGGCTTCCAGATTGGCGAACCGCGGCGCGCCGTTCGCCGCCAGGTCCAGCGCCCACCCGGGGTGGGCCAGCAGGTCCAGCGCCATGGCCGGGGTCGGCCGCAGCGGCAACGAGAAGCCGTTGACCAGGTCGCGCACCCGCTTACCCGGCGCCGGAACGTCGACCGTGACGATCAGGGTCTTGAACCCGGCGGCCTCGGCGCGGTCGATCAGGTCCTCGACGATGGCGTGGTCGGCGCCGACATAGAGCTGGAACCAGGCGCCCGGCGCGGTCCTCGCGATGGTCTCGATGGAGGTCGTCGCCGCCGTCGACAGCGTATAGGGCGCGCCTGCATCGAGCGCCGCCTGGGCCAGGCCCAGGTCTGTTCCAGAACCGGCCAGGTTGGCCAGGCCGATGGGCGCCACCCCGAACGGCAGGGCGTACTTCGCGCCGAACAGCTCCAGCGAAGGGTCGCGCGCCACCGCCCCGGTCAGCACCCGCGGCAGCAGCCGAACCGCCTCGAACGCCGCGCAATTGCGCGCCAGGGCGCTTTCGGCGCCCGAGCCCCCATCGACGAAGTCGAAGGCGAAACGCGGCAGGCGTCGCCGCGCCGCGTCCCTCATCGCCTCGATCGTGTGGAGCCCAGTCATGCCCGGAATGGTCCTAATTCGCCTGTCGGATAGTTTTACATCAAACGTTTTGAGTCACAACAGCGCTTGTCGCTGTTTCGCCCGGACCAGCCGCGCCAGAGCCTCGATAGTCGGCGCCTTCACGCCGGCCAGCCGAGCCTGCTCGACGATGGCGCCGTTGATCGACTCGATCTCGGTCGGCCGCCCGGCCAGGATGTCCTGCAGCATCGAAGGCTTGTGCGGCCGGTGCTCGGCATAGGCGTGCCGCACGGAACGGGTGATCCGCTCGGGCGAGACCGCCACGCCGCGCGCCAAGGCCACCGCCGCGGCCTCTTCGACGATCGAGGCCGCCAGGCCGGGAATGTCCGGATCGTCGGCCATCTGGCCGACGGTGAAACCAGTCACCGAGGCGATGGAGTTCATCGCCGCGTTGAACGCCGCCTTCTCCCAGATCGCGGCGGTCACCTCGCGGTCGGCGTGGGCGTTCAGCCCCGCCTGGGTCAAGGCTGCGGCGATCGCCTCGACCTGCGCGTCCTCGTGACCGTCAAAGGTCCAAAGCCGCACCTCGCCGTCGCCGTGCGAGTGGACGTGGCCCGGCCCGCGATAGTCCGCCGGCCAGTTGGTCATGCCGACGATCACACGCCCCGGCGCGACATGGGCGGCGAGCCGCTCGCCGTTGCCCAGGCCGTTCTGCAAGGTCATGGCCCAGGTCGAGGGCCCGACCAGATGCGCCGCCGACTGCAGCGCCGCTTCGGTGTAGGGCCCCTTTGTGAACACCACCAGCAGGTCGACCGGCGCCTCGAACTCGGCCGCGCGGCCTATGGCCACCGGGACCCGGCGGTCGCCACCGTCGTCCTCCAGCCGCAGCCCGGCGGCGCGCACCGCATCGATGTGCGCGACGTTGACGTCGACCAGTTGAACCTCGAACCCGGCTTGCGCCAGGCGGCCTCCGAACAGGCTGCCCATGGCGCCAGCGCCCAGCACCGCGATCTTCACGACCCGCGCCTCCAACACTCTCGACTAGAAGAACATCCGGCCCGCCAGGACGGGCCGGCCTCGATCAACGTTGGGGCGCCGGCGGCGGCGAGCCCGGCTGCGCGGGCGGACCGGCGGGCCCCGGGTTCATGCCTTGGGTCGAGTATTTCAGGGTGTCTTCCTGCGTCCAGACCCTTCCGGTGACCGGGTTCGGGTAGTGGAACGGGGGCACGTAGTGGCCGGGGAAGACATCGTACTGCACCGACTGCGGCGCGCTGGGCGGATAGGTCTTGCTGGGACCGTTGTTGGGCATGCCGACCTTGGCCCAGCCCTGGTCGAAGGGCGTGTAGTAGGTCGAGAAGAAATGCATCTTGCTGATCTTCCAGACGCCGTTCTCCTTCACGTACTCGTTCTCGTACGTGCCCTCCGACCACAGCGCGAACTGCTTGTAGCCAGCGATCTGCACGAAGGCGCGCCAGCGGGCCTTGGCGGTCTTGCCGCCGGGCGCGACATCGACGACCCCTTGCAAAATCATGTGGTTGAACAGGGCGCCGGGCTTCAGCCCGATCTCGCCGCCGCCCATCGAGCCGCGGAACAGGTCGTCCACGCCCTTGCGGTCGCGATAGACGCCGCGACCGGCGATCTCGACCACCGCGTGATCCGAGAAGGTGTCGACCACCTCGTGCCAAAGCTGCTTGTCGACATAGTAGCCGTAGGCGCGGGTCAGCTTGTTGATCGCCTCGATGTCCTCCTGGGTCTGGACACGCGCTTCCAGCGCCGCCAGCCGGGCCTCGAGATCGACCTTGGGAGCCGCCAGGGCCGGCGATCCGCAGAGGGCGCAGAGCCCCGCCGCCGCGCCGACCAGCGCGTTCTTGGTCTTCGATCGAGCCATCCGCCCCTCCCTGGGTTCTTGTCGCTGCGCAGCGGCGCCCGCCGCTCCGACCTTCAAACCCTAACCCAATATTAGTTTGATATGCTACTAATTTATATCGTGTCGGGCTTCACAAAATGAAACGCCGCCGCCTCGGGGGAGAGGCGGCGGCGCTACGCTGCGCACGATCGCGGCTGCCTAGTACCGATAGCTCGCCGTGATGCCGATGGTACGCGGGCGGAAAGACAGGTAGCCCGGATGGATGGGGCTCCCCAGGCCGATCGCGCCCATGTCCGACAGGTAGTTCTCGTTGAACAGGTTGTTGGCGAAGAGCGAGATTTCCGCGTCGCCCAGATAGACCCCGGCCCGCACGTTCACGAGGCTCAGCGCCGGCGCCGCGACGTTCTCGATGTCGAAGCTGGCGTTGTTGGGGTTCAGGTCCGGCGTGCGGTCGTTCTTGCCGGTATAGGTGTAGTCGCCGCGCACATAGGCCTGGTTGTCGCCCCAGATCGGGAACTCGTACTGGGCCGAGAAGGTCGCGGTCAGGCGCGAGCCGAACAGGGCGTCACCCTTGGAGACCGTCGGCTTGGTCTGTACCGAGGACGGCGAGAAATCGGCGTCATAGGTCGAGTGCGCGTCGCCGACCTGCAGGCCGAGGGTCAGGCCGTCGACCGGCATGTAGTCGACGCCGAGGTTGAAGCCGTAGCTCGTCGCGTCGCCCAGGTTGTCGGTATAGGATAGCGGGCAGCCGAGCGGCACGGCGATGTTCGAGATTCGGTTCGTCCACTTGATGTAGAAGACGCTGCCGTCGAGCTGCAGGCGCCCGTCGGCCAGCGAGACCTTGCTGCCCGCTTCCCAGCTGCGGACGCGGTCGGAGGTGTACTCCTCCGGCACCTTGCTGATGCCGAGCGCGGCCAGGCCCGCCTGGCAGCCGGCGTTGTTCACCGGAACGTTGGCGCCGCCGATCCGGAAGCCGTCGGCCACCGAGGCGTAGTAGAGGTCGCCGCGGTCGCTCTTGTAGGACAGGCCGATCTTGCCGGTGACCGGGGTTTCGCTGGTGTCGCCGGTGTCGACCCGCGGGCTGGGCGGGCCGTTGACCGGGCCGGCCGCGTAGTTCTCGAAGCTGAACTTGGTGCGCGAGACCCGCAGGCCGCCGGTCAGGGTCAGGTTGTCGGTCAGCTTGTAGTCGACCTGGCCGAAGCCGGCGAGTTGCTCGTCGATGGTGGTGGTGTTGCCGACGAAGACGTACTTGCCCTCATGCGGCCCGACGCCGAACACCGCCTGCAGGCAGGTGTCGGGGGTGCAGAAGCCGAGCGCCTTGCTGAGCAGGCCGCCCAGGAAGGTGTTCTGCACCGAGCGGAAGGTCTCGGTCTTGTCGCGCGAATAGAACACCCCGCCGGTCCACTTCAGGCGCGCGTCCGGGTCGTTCGACTGGATGCGGAATTCCTGGGTGAAGAAGCGGTTGCGCTGCTGGTCGGCGCCGGGCGCGACGTCGCCCGGATTGGTCGGCAGGACCACGGCCTTGCCGGTGAAGATGGTGGTCCACAGCGGTACTTCGAAGGCGGTGAAGTCGTTGATGCCGTGCTCGCTGCGGCGGAAGTACGAGGTCGAGGAGATCAGGCTGAAGCCGTTCCCCTCGTATTCCATCTTCAAGGCCGGCAGGACGAAGTTCTGGTGATAGGGCTGCACCAGCGGCTGGGCCTGGCCGTAGATGTCCTTGTCTTCCTTGGTGTACTCGAAGACGTAGCCCGAGCCGCCCGGCCCGGTGTCGCGCACCGGCCGCCAGATGGCGTGGGTGTCGTCCAGGTCGACCTTCTGGAAGAAGACCGAGGGGCTGACCGAGAAGTTGTCCGTCACCTGGAATTTCAGCGCCAGGCGGGCGTTGAAGGTGCGCTGCTCGTCGGCGTCCTTGTCGGCCACCCGGCGGGTGAAGTTGTCGATGTGGTCGACGAAGCCGCCGTCCTTGCGATACCAGGCGCTGGCCCGGAAGCCGATACGATCCTGGACGATCGGGCCGCCGACCGCCAGACCCGCCTCATAGCTCTCGGCGCCGTTCTTGGTGCTGGCCAGTTCGGTGCGGCCGTAGGCCGAATAGTCGGTCAGGCTGGGGGTGCGGTTGATGAAGCGCACCGTGCCGCCCTGCGAGGAGGCGCCGAACAGCGTCCCCTGCGGGCCACGCAGCACTTCCACCCGCTCCAGATCGAAGATCTGCGGATAGGTGTTGGACGAGAAGTTGCCCGAGGCGATGGTCGCGCGGGTCTGGATCGGGGTGTCGTCGATATAGACGCCCACGGTCGGCGCGCCCGCGCCGGACGAGATCCCGCGGATCGAGATCGAGGTGCCCAGGCCCTGGGCCGGGGCGAAGGTGATGCCGGGCGTCAGGCGGGCGATGTCGGCGACCGAGCGGACGCCCTGCTTGTCCATCTTCTCCTGCGAGTACGCCGACACGCTGATCGGGATGTCCTTGATGTTCTCGGAGCGCCGCTGGGCGGTGACGACCAGCTCCTCCAGGACATTCTCGGTCTGGGCGCGCGACGGCTTGGTCTGGGCCAGCGCGCCGTCGGCGGCGAAAGCGACCAGGATCGCCGTGGACGCAAGCAGGCTCGTTCGAACTCTTACTTTCATGTTCCCCCCAAAATTTGGCTTTGCCGAGTTGGCGCGCTCGGACGCGTTGTCTGTTGGGTCTCCAGCCGGCGCGTCGGAACGCGCGGTCGAGGGGAGCATGGCTTCAATATAGTTTGACATCAATCTGTTTTTGACATCACCGTAATTTCCGATCCCCGGTCGCTGACCGAACGGGTCTCCAACGGACGCCGCGGGCTCCGCGCGCGCCCCGCGCCTCTTTGGCCTGCAAAGCTTTGCGCGATGCGGGACGAGGCGTCGTCGCGCCGCCTCCCGCCTAGCTTCAGACCTACCTGCGAACACGCGACCCGTTGCCTCGCCTTGACGAAACAGCGACGCATTTGGTTGGATATCATATCAGTTGAAGGCGCCCGCCGGGCGCTCCTGGGAGGACCCCCGAATGAAGCCATCCACCCTCTGCCTGGCGCTGGCCGCCGGCGCGCTCGCCGCGGGCGCCGCCCAGGCCCAACCTGCGCCCATGCAGGTTCCGCCGGCCCAGCAGCACGCAGGCGCGACCTTCCAGAAGCCCGCGCTCAGCTCGAAGGGCGCCCAGGCCGTCCTCGCCGCCGCCGTGGCCGAAGCGACCAAGCGCCAGTGGGGCATGTCGATCGCCGTGGTCGACGAATCGGGCCGGCTGCTCGGCTTCCAGCGCACCGACGGCGCGCCGATGGGCACGATCGACGTCGCCCAGGGCAAGGCTGTCACCGCGATCAAGTTCAAGATGCCGACCAGCTTCGTGCAGGACATGGTCTCGAAGGGCGGCGCGGCCATGCTGACCATCGGCGGCATCACCGCCGTGACCGGCGGCTATCCGATCGTGGTCGACGGCCAGGTGGTCGGCGCCATCGGCGTCAGTGGCGGCCTGGGCGGCGAGGACGACATCACCGCCAAGGCGGGCCTGGCCGGCCTTCCGAAGTAAGGGGTCGGCGGCCGGGCGATGATCATCCGGCCGCCACCCAAGTAACGTCGTTCTTCAATGTAGACGCATTGCTATCGTATAGATTGTGGAATTTTACCTAGAGCCGTATTTTTCGCGATTTCCGCGACATGTTCCCCAATTTGGGGAAGCTTGACCACATTCAACGAGCGCCGTTCGCCAACGTTCTACGCAAGTTACGCAGCGATTTGCTGAAAAGTTGGGCTTGCGACGGTAGGAATGAAAACGTCAGAACCATATTCCCCGTTTTCGGCGACGGAAAACCGTCGCCATGTGGCCTTGGCCCCTCTCGTTACAATTGATGAGTTCGCAACGCCGCCCTTGATGGGAAGGTGCCTGCAATGACTTGGATCGGATATCGACTACATACTTCCACCGACGCCTCGCCACCTAAGGACAAGGCGCGAATACTTATAGTTGTAATAAATTGCCTGCGCGAGCTGGGCGAACCCTCGACCGTCGCGGAATTGGCCGACTATGCGCGGCCGAGAGTCGCGGCCCGGATGACCGAAAGCCTCGAACAGGACATCGCCGAAATCCTGGACCAGTATTCCCTGGCGCCGAGCGACCCTGCCGAGACCGCGCCCTTCCGCCGCGTGCGGCGCGAAGGCGTCGAGGCCTGGGCGTTCAGCGACATGTTCCGCCAAGCACTCAGCGACAGCGGCCTTCCGATCAGCGACCGCGATTCGGAGGTTTTGTGATCGAAGTCCCGAAACGGCTTCCCGGCGACCTTATACTTGCCCGCCTTTGCTCAAACCATTTGCTCCGCATGCTCTCGACGATCAGCCAAATTTTTGATGGCGACCTGATCCTTGGAATTGTCTTCGTCGCAATTAACCAGGCGGCGACCGATCACCTCAGCTTCGGTCGCGACGCGCGCGCCATCGACGAAGAAGAAGTCGTGCCCAACCACTTGCGGCGGCCGGTCACGGTCCTGTCAATTGCGAACTCACTCAACCTCCCCCGCGAGACGGTGCGTCGGCACGTCGCGCGGCTGATCGAACGCGGGTACTGCGTCCAGGTCCAGGGGCGGCGGGTGATGATCCCAGCCGAGGTATATTTGAAGCCGAGGTTCGCCCAGGCCTTCGAAAACAACCGCCGCGATCTGCACGCCTTGATCAGCGCCGTGCGCCGCGCCGGCCTCCTGCACGAAGAACCGGTCGACGAGGTTCATTGACTACCTTCGTTTGGCCGCGCTGGCGTCGCGCAGCGGCTTGAACTCCGAACCGTCCTTCCAGTTGGGCCAGGCGCGGCCGTTCGCCAGGTCCGTGCCCATCTCGTAGAAGAGCGCGACGTCCTGGGCCGCGCCCGACAGGTCCCAGTCCGCCGACCAGGCGTCGCAGGTCTTGTGGTAGCAGTTGGTGGTGTAGTCGGTGACCCACTTGTCGCCGGCGGCGCGGCCGCCGTTCACCAGGTCGGCCCCGCCGCCCAGCCCCATCAGCAGCAGCACCGGCACCCCGCGGCGGGCCAGCGAGAAGTGGTCGGCGCGGTAGAACAGCGCCCGCTCGGGATGAGCGTCGGCCGTCACGGTGCGCCCCTGCGCCCCGGCCGCCTTGGCCAGCATGTCCTCCAGGGCGTTCTGGCCGGCCCCGATCAGCACCACGTCCTTGGCCAGGCCGTTCGGCTGCAGCACGTCCATGGTTAGGTTGGCGACCATGGTCTCCAGCGGAACGGTCGGGTGCACGCCGTAATATTCCGAGCCCAGCAGCCCGCGCTCCTCGGCCGTCCAGGCGGCGAACACCAACGTCCGCTCGGGCGCAGGCCCGGCCTTGAAGGCGCGCGCGATCTCCATGGTCCCGGCCACGCCGATGGCGTCGTCCAGCGCGCCCGGCCGCACGGTGCGCCCCTGGGCGTCCGCGGCGCCGACGCCATAGGCGTCCCAGTGAGCGGCGAACATCACGCTTTCGGCCGGCCGCTTGGCGCCCGTGATCTTGCCGATCACGTTGCGGCTGACGATGCGCGAATGGGTCACGCCGTAGTCGGCCGAGAAGCTCGCCCCCTCCAACGCCACCGGCTTGAAGTCGGCCCGTCGCGCGGCGACCTTCAGCGCGTCGAAATCCTGGCCCGCGGCGGCGAACAGCTCGCGCGAGACCTCGCCCGAGAGCCAGCCCTGCAGCAGCACCTTCTCCTTTGACGGATCGGCGCGGACGATGTCGAAGGCCTCGCCGTTCGAGGCGATCACCGTCGACCAGCCATAGCCCGCGCCCGGCGCCTCGTGGACGATCAGCGCCCCGATCGCGCCCCGCCGCGCGGCCTCCTCGTACTTGTAGGTCCAGCGCGCATAATAGGTCGCCGCCTGGCCGCCGAACTTGCCGGCGACCGGCTCGCCCGCCTGCGCCTCGAAGTCGGGGTCGTTGATCAGGAAGACGGCGACCTTGCCCTTCAGGTCCACGCCCTTGAAATCGTCCCAGCCGCGCTCGGGCGCGGTGACGCCATAGCCGACAAAGACCAGCGGCGCCTTGTCGATCGCCACCTTGTCGACCGGCCGCAAGGTCGAGGCCGATAGGTCCTTGTTGCGCTCCAACGGCCGCACCTGGCCCTTCAGGTTCAGCGAGAAGCGCCCGCCGTCCTGGACGTTGAACCGCACCAGCGGCACGTCCTGGGTGAACTTCCCCGCGTCGCCGGCCGGCTCCAACCCCAGGGCTTTGAATTCCCTGACCAGGTAGTCGATGGTCTTCGCCTCGCCCGCCGAGCCCGGAGAGCGCCCCTCGAAGGCGTCGGAAGCCAGGGTCTTGGTGATCTCCGACAGCCGCTGCGAATCGATCGGCCCCTGCGCCAGCGCGCTCGAAGCCATTAGCGACAGGGCGAGGGCGGCGGCGGTCGGACGGATCATGGGGGACTCCTGGACTGAAGCGCCGAGCCTACTCACGCCCAGCGCTCCCACCAAGGTGTCATCCCGGTTTCGCCGGAGGCGAAGACCGGGACCCATTGCCGCCTGATCCTGCAGACTGGCGGGGGGCCGCGCCGTATCCGGTTCCATCTGGTGTTCATGGGTCCCGCACAGGCGCTTCGCGCTTTCCGGGATGACACTCCAGGGAAACTCACGTCCGCGTCGCGAACTCCGCATCCCCCGTGGTCGCCACCACCTGGTCGTCGAACGAGGCATGGGCCGAGGCGTAGAGCCGCGCATAAAGCCCGCCGGCCGCCATCAGCGCCTCATGCGGCCCCTGCTCCAAAATGCGGCCCTGCTGCAGCACCACGATCCGGTCGGCGTCGCGGATGGTCGCCAGCCGGTGGGCGATGACGATGCAGGTGCGGCCCGCGAACAGCACCTTCAGGGCCTTCTGGATCGCCTGCTCGGTGAACGAGTCGATGTTCGCCGTCGCCTCGTCGAGGATCAGGATCTGCGGGTTCGCCACCAGGGCTCTCGCAAACGAGATCAGCTGCCGCTGCCCCATCGAGACGTTGCGCCCGCGCTGGCCCAGCCGCGTCTGGTAGCCGTCCGGCAGGCGCATGATGAAGTCGTGCGCGGCCACCGCCTTGGCCGCCGCGACCACGTCCTCGAAGCTCGCGCCTTCGGTGTTGTAGCGGATATTCTCCTCGATGGTGCCGGTGAACAGGAACGGCTCCTGCAGCACCATGCCGATGGTCTTGCCCAGGCTGTCCAGCGTCACCTCGCGCACGTCCCGGCCGCCAACCAGCACCTGGCCCTGGTCGACCTCGTAGAACCGGTGCGCGAGCGCGATGATCGAGGTCTTGCCCGAGCCGGTCGGCCCGACCAGGGCCACCACCTCGCGCGGGTTCACGGTCAGGCTGACGTCGTGCAGGATCGGCCGTCGCGGGTCGTAGCCGAAAGTCACGTTGCGGAACTCGACGGTCGCCGCGTCGGGCGGCAGGGCCTTGGCGCCCGGCGCGTCCTGGATCGTCACCTCCACGTCCAGCACCTCGAAGATCCGGTGCGCGGCGGCCATCGCGCGCTGCATCACCGTGTACTGCATCGACAGCATCCGCACCGGATCGAAGAACCGCTGGACGTAGAAGATGAAGGCGACCATCACCCCGACCTCCAGCCGCCCGCCCAGCACCGCATTGCCGCCGATCACGATGACGATGGCCATGGCCAGGCCCGTCAGCACGTCGACCGTCGGGACCATGATCTGGGTCATCCAGGAGGCGTGGGCCTGGGCCTTGAAGTTCTCCAGCGCCTTCTCGCGATAAAGCTCGAAGTTCAGCGCCTCGCGGCGGGTCTCCTGCACGGTGCGCACGCCGTTGATGTTCTCGGCCAGGGCCGAGTTGGCGGTCGAGGAGGCGTCGCGCGCGTCGCGGAAGCTGGTCTTCGAGAACGGCAGCCAGATCGCCCGGATGGCGATCAGCGCCGGCAGCACGGTCAGGGTCAGCAGGCCCAGCTTCCAGTCCATGCTGATCAGCACCGCCGCGATCCCGACCAGCATGACCAGGTCGCCGATCGCCCCGGTCGAGCTTTCCAGGAACTCCTGCAGCGCGTTCACGTCGCCCTGCAGCCGGGCCATGATCCGCCCGACATGGGTCTTGTCCATGAAGGACAGCGAGACGTCCTGGAAGTGGTCGAACATCTGGCGGCGGATGTCGAAGATCACCCGCTGGGCCAGCCGCGCCGACAGCCACTGCTCGACGAAGAAGGCGGTCGAATAGACGCCGACCAGGATGGCGAAGACGATCAGGGTCGCATCCAACAGCGCCCCGTCGCGCGCCACCGCCGCGTCCACCGCCCGCCCGATCAACGCCGGGATCGTCACGACCGAGGCGGCCGAGACCAGCACCGCCGCCACCGCCAGCAGGAACGAGCGGCGATGCGGCTTCAGCATCGCCAGAAACCGCCGCGCCACCCCGGCGTCGAAGGTCCCGAAGATGTCCTCCCCCTCGGACGAGCCCAGCGAGGCCCGCGGCTTGCGTTGTGACGGCTGACTCATGCGGCGGTCTCGTCCAGCACCGCCTCGGCGTCGGTGCGCGTCTGCAGGTCGTAGAGGTCGGCGTAGATTCCGCCCGCGGCCACCAGTTCGGCGTGGCGGCCGCGCTCGACGATACGTCCCTCATCCAGCACGATGATCTGATCGGCGTGCATCAGGGACGACAGCCGGTGGGCGATGACGATCGTGGCCTTGGTCGCCGTGGCCTCGGCCAGCGCCTCGCGCACCCGCCGCTCGGTCACCGCGTCGATGGCCGCGGTGGAGTCGTCGAAGATCATCAGTCCCGGCCCCGGCGCCACGCCGCGGGCGATGCTCATCCGCTGGCGCTGTCCGCCCGACAGCGCCACGCCACGCTCGCCCACCCGGGTCTCGTAGCCGTCGGGCAGGCCGGCGATGTGATCGTGGATCTGGGCGGTCCGCGCCGCACCCTCGATCGTCTCGTCCTCCGCCCAGGGATCGGCATAGGCGACGTTGTGGCCGATCGAGGCGTCGAACAGGAACGCCTCCTGCTGCACCAGCCCGACATAGCGGCGCAGGGATTCCAGCGTCACGTCGCGGACGTCCTGGCCGTCGATGGTGATCGCGCCCTCGGTCACGTCGTAGAAGCGCGGAATCAGGTTGGCCAGGGTCGACTTGCCCGCGCCCGGCGCGCCCACGATCCCCAGGGTCTGGCCGGCCCGCACCTCGAAGCTGACGTCGCTCAGCACCGGCTTGGCGCCGGGCGCATAGGCGAAGCCGACGCCCTCGAAGCGCAACGTGCCGGCGCCGGGCGCCAGCGGCCTCGCGCCCGGCGCGTCTGCGATCTCGGGTTCCAGATCCAGCACCTCGAACACCCGCGCCCCGGACGACGTCGCCCGCGCCGCCGCGTTGAAGATCATGGCGATCTGCCGGATCGGCGTCTGCAGCAGGGTCATGTAGGTCAGGAACTCGGTCAGCCGCCCGACGCTCATGGTCCCGTCCACCACCTTGTGGCCGCCATACCAGAGCAACAGCCCCATCGAGCCGTAGAAGCTGACGCTCATCACCGACACGGCCCGGAAGCGCAGGGTGATGCGCATGTAGGCGTAGCTCAGCGCCTCCATCGACGCCTTGTCGAACTTGGCCATCTCGAAGCGCTTGCCGGCGAAGGCGCGCACCACCCGGATGCCCTGGAGGTTCTCCTCCATGGTCAGGGTCAGCACCGCCATCAGCTCCTGCACCCGCAGCCAGGTCACCCGCAGCAGGAAGCCCATCCGCGCCAGGGCCCAACCGGCGATCGGCGCGAAGGCCAGGCCGATCACGCCCATCGCCAGGTCGGTCGACAGCATCATCCAGGCCGAGAAGCCCAGCAGCAGCACCAGCGACACCGACTGCAGCAGGCCGTTCTGGATGAAGACCCGCGCGCCCTCCAGGTCGAGCATGCCGCGGGTGATCAGGTCGCCGGAATGAATGCGGTCGTGAAAGCCGAAACTCAGTCGCTGGAGCTGCTGGAAGAACTGGAGCCGCAGGTCGTAGCCGACCCTTTGGCTGACATATTCGCCCAGATAGCCGCTGGTCATGGTCAGCAGGCCGCGGACCACCGTCGCGGCGATCACCAGCAGCGCGACACCCATCAGCGCGCTCTGAGCTTCCGCCGTCTGCGCCGCGCCCGCCTTCAGCAGCGCCCCCGCATGGTCGACCCCGGCGCCGAACAGCCGTGGCAGCGCCAGGGTGGCGAGCGCAGCGCCGACCGAGCAGGCCACCGCCAGGCCAAGGCGCACGGGATAGCGCAGGGCGAGCGCCGAGATCCTCTGCAGCACGCGCGGCATCTCGCTGACGTCCACCTGCGGGGCGGAGTCAACGGCGCGCGCACCCCGTCGGGAGGGGTGTGACTCGCCCATGGCAAGATTCCAATCTGAAGTATGCGGATCATTCTGGCCCGCGTCGGCGCTGCGCGCCAGACCTGTTTTGGCGCCGGCCGCAAATTTGGCGCGAACGTCGAAAAAACTTCTAGGTGTCGGCCTGCGAGACCATCCGGCCGGTGTTTGGATTCCGCACGCCGTTGTCGCGCGCCTTGCGCCCTGTCATGGTGGGCTTCCGATACGGAAACGGCCCCCAGCCGCGGCGCATATTTCGCGCCGCGCAGCCGAGCGAACGCCGGATCGGATCATAGAAAAGAACGCTGGCGCAGACCCTCGCGGCTCGCGGCGTCGGGAGGATTTGATGGAAGATTTGAAAGAGCGCCCCAGCCTGGAAGAAACCCTGGACCAGGCCGCCGCCGTCGGCATGACCACGGCCGTCTGGGCCCGGCTGACGCCGGACAAGACCGCCGTGGTGAGCCCGGACGGCTCCTCGCGGACCTTCGCCGAGGTCAACGCCACGGCCAACAAGCTGACACGGCTGTTCCGAGAGCACGGGCTCGGCAAGGGCGACGCGCTCGCCATCGTCTGTTCCAACCGCGCGGAATTCGTCGAGGTCCAGGCCGCCACGCTGCGCTCGGGTCTGCGCATCACCCCGGTCAACTGGCACCTGACCACCGACGAGATCGCCTACATCGTCAATGACTGCGAGGCCAAGGTGCTGGTCGCCGAGGCGCGCGTCGCCGCCATTCCGGCGGTCGCCGAGCAATGCCCGAGCCTGGTGCTGAAACTGGCGGTCGGCGGGCCGATCGCGGGCTTTGCGGATTACGACGCCGCCATCGCCCCGTTCGACGGCTCGGACATCACCGACCCGGTGCTCGGCAATCAGATGATGTACACCTCGGGCACCACGGGGCGGCCTAAGGGCGTGTTCCGCGAGAACCCGGTCGTCACCCCCAGCGCCATGTACGCCCTGCGCGGCTACGACGAGAATTCCATCCAGCTCTGCGCCGGCCCGGCCTATCATGCCGCACCGCTCGCCTTCGACATCCGCGCGGCCATGGGCGCGGGCGCCCCGCTGCACTTCCTTGACAAGTGGGACTCAGAGCTGGTCCTGCGCACCATCTCGGAGAGGAAGATCACCCACCTGCACCTGGTGCCGATCATGTTCCAGCGCCTGCTGGCCCTGCCGGACGAGGTGAAGGCCAAGTACCCCGTCGACCACGTCAAATACATCGTCCACGGCGCCGCGCCCTGCCCGCCGGAGGTCAAGCAAGCGATGATCGAATGGTTCGGGCCGGTGCTGTCCGAATACTACGCCGGTTCGGAAGGTGGCGCGGGCTTCACCATCTCCTCCGAGGAGTGGCTGAAGAAGCCGGGCAGCGTCGGCAAACGCCCGGCCCTGCTCAAGGTCCGCATCCTCGACGAGGAGGGCAACGACTGCCCGCCCGGCGTGCCCGGCGGCATCTATCACCAGCTCCCGCCCGGCGGCGGCTTCACCTACTTCAAGGACGCGGCCAAGACGGCGGCCAACCGGGTCGGCGACTTCTTCACCATGGGCGACGTCGGCTATTTCGATGAGGACGACTACCTGTTCCTCACCGGCCGCAACGCCGAGACGATCATTTCCGGCGGGGTGAACATCTACCCGCAGGAGATCGACAACGAGCTGATCAAGCACGACGCGGTCGCCGACAGCGCCACGGTCGGCGTCCCGCACGACGAATGGGGGGAACAGGTCAAGGCCGTGATCCTGCTGAAGCCCGGCCATCAGCCCTCCGAGGCCCTGGCCCAGGAGATCCTCGACTTCGCGCGCCGCTCTCTGCCCTCGTTCAAGGTGCCGCGCAGCCTGGACTTCGTCCACGACCTACCCCGCTCCGAGGCCGGCAAGGTCCAGCGCAACAAGGTCCGCGCCCCCTACTGGGAAGGCCGCGCCCGGCAGATCTAGCCGCGCCGCCGCGATCCTTCCGCGTCATCCCGGCTTGCCTGCGGCGAAACCGGGATGACGCATCGGCAGGCCCGCCGTCGCGCCCCGATCTCACGAACGCCTGCCTGCGAAGTCGTTTGACGCCGCCGGGTCCAGATGGCGCCCTTGAGTGAAAGGGAGGCCGCCGCATGACCGCCGAACAACAGGCCCTGCTCGACCGGCTCACCGCCGCCCTCGCATCCGAGCCCCGGGTGCAGGCGGCCTGGCTCTCGGGCAGCTTGGGCCGCGGCGAGGGCGACGCCTGGAGCGACGTCGACCTCACCGTTCTGGTCGCGCAAGACGACCTGGCTCAGGTCATCGCCGCCTTCCGCGCGCCGCGACCGGACATGCCGCCGGTGGTGTTCGGCCAGCTCGTTCACGGCCGTATCGTGTCGGCCGTGACCCCGAACTGGGACCGCTACGACCTGGCCTTCGTCACCCCCGCCGAACTGGCCTGGCTCGACGGCGCCGCGCTCACGCCGCTGCTGGGCGAGACAGCGCCGCCGCCCGCGCGCCCGCCGCCGGACGACCGCGACGCGGCCCGCCGCGTCGAGGCGCTGGCCGCCGAGTTCCTGCGCGTGCTGGGCCTGGCGCCGGTCGCCTTCGGCCGCGGCGAATGGATCGTGGCCCTTCAGGGCCTCGATCTGCTGCGCAGCATGCTGGTCGACCTGATGCTGGAGGAGAACGGCGTCCCGCCCGGCGCCCGCGGAGCCAAGCGGCTCAACCCGTTTCTCACCACCGAACAACAGCGCCTGCTCGAAGCGCTGGCCGCGCCGCGCGCCGAGCGCCGGGCCCTGCTCGAAGCCCAGCGCGAACTGGCGACCCTCTTCCTGCCCCGCGCCAGAGCGTTGACCGAAGCCCTCGGCGCGGCCTGGCCCGCCGAATTCGAAGAGGCCACGCGCAGGCGTCTGCGCGCGGCCCTGGACCTTTCGATCTAGGCGGCGAGGCCTAGAAGTCTTCCCACTCGACCGCCGGGGCCGCACCGCCGCGGGCGAAGGCCGCCGCGCGGGTCTGGATGCGGGCGACCGGATTGGCCGCCGGCGCCTGGCGGGTCGCCGTGGACTGCACAGGCGCGGCCGAGGCGCCGGTGTGGAACTGGGCCACCAGACGCGAGAGTTCGATCGCCTCGTTCTTCAGGTTCGCCGCCGCCGCCGTGGCCTGCTCGACCATGGCGGCGTTCTGCTGGGTGACCTGATCCATCTGGTTGACGGCGGTGTTGACCTGGTTGAGGCCGGTCGCCTGCTCTTGCGAGGACTGGGCGATCTCCGAGATCAGCTGATCGATGTCGGTCACCTTGGCGACGATTTCGGTCAACGCCTCGCCGGTCTCGCCGACCAGCTTCACGCCTCGGTCCACCTGGGCGGACGAGGCGCTGATCAGGGCCTTGATCTCCTTGGCCGCTTCGGCCGAGCGCTGGGCCAGGGCCCGCACTTCCGAGGCGACGACCGCAAAGCCCTTGCCGGCCTCGCCCGCCCGCGCCGCCTCGACGCCTGCGTTCAGGGCCAGCAGGTTGGTCTGGAAGGCGATCTCGTCGATCACCCCGATGATGTTGCCGATCTCGGCCGACGACTTTTCGATCTCGCCCATGGCCGCGACCGCCTCGCGGACCACCACACCGGACTTCTCGGCCCCGACCTTGGCGCTGGAAGCGACGCTCGAGGCCTGCTTGGCGCCGTCGGCGCTGCGCTTGACCGTGGCGGTGATCTGGTCGAGCGCGGCGGCCGTCTCTTCCAGGCTGGCGGCTTGCTGCTCGGTGCGCCGCGACAGATCGTCCGAGGCGCTGGCGATCTCGTCGGCTCCGCCCCGCAGGCCGCCGGTCGCGGTCGATATGGAGTCCATGGTCTGGCGCAGACTGGCCAGCGCGCGGTTGTAGTCGTCCTTCACCCTCTGATGCTCGCCGCTCAGAGTCTCCTCGATCGAAGCCGTCAGGTCGCCTTGCGACAGGCGGCTGAGGTTCTCGGCCAGGATGCGCACCAGGGTTTCCTGCGCAGCCTCCATCGCCGCCCGCTGGGCCTCGCTGCGCGCGGCCTCCTGCTCGGCCTGGGTGATGTCGAGCGCGAACTTGACGACCTTGTAGGGTCGCCCGTCGGGCCCCAGGATCGGGTTGTAGGTCGCCTGCAGCCAGACCTCGCGCCCGCCCTTGGCCAGGCGGCGGAACTTGCCGGCGAGGAACTGGCCCTGGTTCAGGGAACGCCAGAAGTCTTTGTATTCGGCGCTTTGCGCTTCGACCGGGTCGACGAACCCGCTGTGATGCTTGCCCTGCACCTCGGCCAAGGTCACGCCCATGGTGTTGAGGAAGTTCTCGTTGGCGTCGATCACCGTGCCGTCGAGATTGAACGAGATCACTGCCTGCGACCGCGAGATCGCCGCCATCCGGTCGGCCAGCTCGTCGGTCTTTTCCCCTTGAGCTCGCTCGGCCACGCGCGTCTTGAACAGTTTCATTGCCGCCCCCTAGCCGTATCTGGCCGGGGAACTGTTCGCCGCGAAGGCAAATGCGAGGTTAATTTTCGAGGCCCGCAAAGCTCTCGAATTGAATATTCATTCGAGGACTACTGAAATCTATGCCGCAAAATACGTGATTTGCGCACTTCCCATACGGATGCCGCGCTCACCCGACACCGCCACCATGTAATCATAGCCCCATCCGCTGCGCTCCTCTCCGCCGGATATCATCATCACCTCAGTATTCATTCGATCCTTGAGCTCTATGCATGCATCTCGAGGTATCCAACGGAGGGCCCGAGGTCTCGCGCAGTCTCTATGTCGCGCGGCGCCGTCCTGGGCGGGAGGGTCCGCCGGACGCCCACGCCCATCGAAACTCCGCAAAATACGCAATCGTAGGCGTCTCCGGCGGTCGACTACTCTTATATCGAATATCGCCGCTATCCGGACGCCGCAATTTACGGATTTTACGGACGTCGAATACCTCGCCGTAACTGACCGACAACACGCCGTTATTTGGATATTAACGAAACCGCGCGGTCATCACTCCACCGAGGAACACTCGTCGAGGGGAAGCATACATGGCGTCGTCGAACGCTCTGGCCGAACGGCTGGACTTCATCAAGCTCACGCCCGCCGCGCTGCAGGACATCCGGGGCGTCAAGTCGATCATCATGCAGGAACTGCCGGGCGCGCTCGACCGGTTCTACGACTCGGTCCGCAGCAACCCCAACACCAGCAAATTCTTCAACAGCGAAGGCCATATCACCGGCGCGAAGAACAAGCAGATCGATCACTGGGAGACGATCTCCAGCGGCAATCTCGACGAACGCTACGTCGGCGCCGTCACCACGGTCGGCGAGGTCCACGCCCGCATCGGCCTGGAGCCGCGCTGGTACATCGGCGGCTACGCCCTGGTGCTGGACGCCCTGATCGAGAAGGTGCTGGCCGCCCGCTGGCCCAAGGGCGGGTTCGGCAAGAAGACCAGCTCGCGCCAGACCGCCGCCGAGATCGGCGCCCTGGTCAAGGCGACGCTGCTCGACATGGACTTCGCCATTTCGGTCTACCTTGAAGCCCTGGAGACCGCCCGTAAGGAGGCCGACGCCCAGCGCCGCGCCGCCGAGGAAGAGCAGAACAAGGTCGTCGCGGCCCTGGCCGCCAGCCTCAAGCGCCTGGCCGACGGCGACCTGACCACCCACATCGACAGCCAGTTCACCGGCTCGCACGAGCAGATCCGCACCGACTTCAACGCCGCCGTCGAGAGCCTGCGCGCGACGATCGGCTCGATCTCCGAGGCGACCGGCGCCCTGCGCAGCGGCTCGGACGAGATCTCCACCGCCTCCAACGACCTGTCGCACCGCACCGAGCAGCAGGCCGCCAGCCTGGAAGAGACCGCCGCGGCGCTCGACCAGGTCACCGCCGCGGTCAAGCGCAGCGCCGAGGGCGCGCGCCAGGCCTCGTCCGCCGCGTCCAGCGCCAAGGAGGACGCCAGCCAGTCGGGCGAGGTGGTCCGCGGCGCGGTGGCGGCCATGGGCGAGATCGAGCAGAGCTCGGGCCAGATCACCCAGATCATCGGCGTCATCGACGAGATCGCCTTCCAGACCAACCTGCTCGCCCTGAACGCCGGGGTGGAGGCGGCCCGGGCCGGCGACGCCGGTAAGGGTTTCGCCGTCGTCGCCCAGGAGGTGCGCGCCCTCGCCCAGCGCTCGGCCGACGCCGCCAAGGAGATCAAGGCCCTGATCTCCAACTCCACCGCCCAGGTCGCCCGCGGGGTGAAGCTGGTCGGCGACACCGGCGAGGCCCTCACCGGCATCGTCGCCAAGGTCACCGAGATCGACGGGCTGATCTCCGAGATCGCCCAGTCGGCCAACGAGCAGTCGACCAGCCTCAACGAGGTCAACAGCGCGGTGAACCAGATGGATCAGGTCACCCAGCAGAACGCCGCCATGGTCGAGGAGGTGACCGCCGCGGCGGCCAGCCTCAAGGGCGAGGGGGTCGAACTCGAAAAGCTGGTCTCGCGCTTCAACACCGGGGCGGCGGTGGCGGCGCCCCGCGCCCGCGGCCGGCCCGAGATCGCCCAGGCCGGTCGTCACGGCCCGGCCCGCAGCCCCGCCCGCGCAGCCCAGGCCCAGCTGGCCGCCGCCGCCGATGAATGGGAGGAGTTCTGATGGCCGACATCGCCGCAGAGGCCGCCGACGGCAAGCTGGAGCTGATCTCCTTCGAGATCGCCGACCAGGAATTCTGCATCGACATCCGCGCCGTCCGCGAGATCCGCGGCTGGACCCCGGCCACGCCGATGCCTCACACGCCGCCGTACATGCTGGGGGTGATCAACCTGCGCGGCTCGATCATGCCGGTTCTCGACCTGCGCGCCCGCCTCGACCTCGGCCGCACCGAGGCCTCCAGCCGCCACGTCATCGTCGTGGTCCAGCATGGCGAGCGCCTGGCCGGCCTGCTGGTCGACGCGGTGCAGGAGACCTTCGTGGTCGACGAGGCCCTGCTGCAGCCGCCGCCGGAGATGGACTCCACCTCCAGCGCCCGCTTCATCGACGCCATCCTGCCCCTCGACGGGCGCATGCTCAGCCGCCTGGTGGTGGAATCCCTGCTGCCGACGGCGCCCCCCATGGCCGCCTGATCTCCGCGGCCGGAGCGCGGCGCCGCCGACGGACGCAAGTTGTTGCGGCCGCCGCGCTCCACCCCTCGCCCGGCGAAACGTTCGGAAAACAAGCGTGTTTGGCCTAGGCTTCCGACGCATGCCATGAAGCGCGCCGCTTCGTATCGCCGGATGTTCCCATGCCGATCCCGTTCATCGACCTGCAGACCCAACGCGCCCGCCTCGGTCAGCCGCTGGAAGACGCCATTCTCAAGGTCGTCCGCTCGGGCGCCTACGTCATGGGGCCGGAGATCGGCCAGTTCGAGACGGCGCTGGGCGAGTTCGGCGACGCGCCCTTCGTGCTCTCCTGCGGCTCGGGCACCGAGGCCCTGCAGCTGCCGCTGATGGCCTGGGGCGTCGGCCCGGGCGATGCGGTCTTCTGCCCCTCCTTCACCTTCGCCGCCACCGCCGAGGTCATGCCCCTGGTCGGCGCCTCGCCCGTGTTCGTCGACATCCTGCCCGACACCTACAACCTCGACCCCGCCGCCCTCGACCGCGCCATCGAGGCGGTGAAGGCGGACGGCGAGCTGACCCCCAAGGCGGTGATCGCGGTCGACCTGTTCGGCCAGCCGGCCGACTATCCGGCCATCGCCGCGGTGGCGCGCAAGCACGGCCTGAAGCTGATCTCCGACAGCGCCCAGGGCTTCGGCTGCACCCTGAACGGCCAGCATCCGATCCACTGGGCCGACGTCACCACCACCAGCTTCTTCCCCGCCAAGCCGCTCGGCTGCTACGGCGACGGCGGAGCGGTGCTCTGCAAGGACGCGCGCCTGCACGACCTGCTGGTTTCGCTGCGCGTCCACGGCCAGGCGGTGAAGTCCGACCTCGAAGGCAGGACCTTCGACCACGATCCGAAGTACCTGAACCTGCGCATCGGCATGAACAGCCGCATGGACACGATCCAGGCCGCGGTGCTGCTGCAGAAGCTGACCATCTTCGCCGACGAGATCGAGGCTCGGAACCGCGTCGCCGCCCGCTACGCCGCGGGGCTGTCGGACGTCGTGACCGTGCCGAAGGTCATCGAGGGCGGGGTCAGCGTCTGGGCCCAGTACACGCTCGAGACCGACGACCGCGACGGCCTGATCGCCCATCTGAAGGCCCAGGACATCCCCACCGCCGTCTACTATCCGATCCCGATCCACCGCCAGGACGTCTATTCGGTCTATCCGGCGCCCGGCGGCCTGCCGGTCACCGACGCGGCCGCCGGCAAGGTCATGAGCCTGCCGATGCACCCGTACCTGACCGAGGAAGACCAGGACCGCATCATCGCGGCCATCCGCGCCTACGTGAAGCGCAACGCCTGAACAGGAATACGGACGCGGCTCCCCGGGGAACCGCGTCCGCCTCTCCTAAGGGTCCGGCCTGAACTCCCCCGAGATCGGCCGACACGCCGGGTTTCCGAGCTTCCCGGCTCCCCTCAGCAGCTCATCCGTCTGCGAATGGGTCGGATCCGCCACCGTTGCTGGGTGGGGCCTCGGCGGCGGATCCTGGAGTTCCGGCGAGGCCGCCGGACTCGTTGCTGGCGCGTGTGGGACAAACGAGGGCCGTGGCGCACCGGCCCAGGGGCGCGGCGATCGCCAAGTTCGACGGCTTCCGCATGATCATTTGTCCCACCCGACAAATCGCATCCGATGAGCCGAACAGACACCAGCGCCGCGCGCGGCGCATGACGCAAATGCACTATGGAGTCTAGGCCGCCGCCTCGGCGAGCAGGCTGCGCCAGTGCTTCAGCACCAGGAAATGACCGATTCCGGGGGTGACGTGCACCTCGCTGGCCCGGTCGCCGAGAAAGGCCAGCAGCGGCGACAGGGGCGCGAATCGATCCTCCTCGCCGTGCCAGACGCTGAGCGGGACGCGCAAGGCGCCGATGTCCATGTTCCGTCCGCGGCGGAAGGCGCGGATCTCGTCCACCGGCCCGCGGCTGGAGCGCGCCAGGGCCTCGCCGATATAGGCCGCGACGAAGGCGGCGGTCTCGGGCCGGCTCGCCAGATAGTCCAGGTCGCCGGCCGAATGGACGCTGGAACGGCGCAGGATGCGCTCCAGCATGGCCGGCGACAGCCGCAGCCGCAGGATGGCGAAGAAGCTCTCCAGCACCCAGGCGTTCTCTTCGATCCGCCGGCGGAACATCACCAGCGGATTGCCGGGCCGCGCCTCCAGCGCCCGCGGCGCCCGAGCCGAATAGAGCTGCACCTTCACCGCCCGCTCGCCCAGGGCGATGGCGGTCGCCAGCGCCGACGGCGCCCCCGACAGCACCGCCCCGATCCGCACCTGGCTCACGCCCAGCCGGTCGCAAAGCTCGACCATGTCGGCGGCCACGCCCTCGAAGCTGTAGTCCTCGCGCGGGTCGGACTGGCCGAACCCGGGCCGCTCGGCGCAGATCACCCGCAGACCCAGCTCCCGGCCCAGCTCGTCCGTGCCCGGCGGCAGCAGGCTGGAGCCCAGCCCCTCGTGGAAGGCCAGCAGCACCTTGCCGGCCGGGTCGCCATATTCGCGATAGGCCAGCCGCCGCCCGACCGCCAGCGCCACGAACCGCACCGGCGGCGCCTGCAGGATCTTCAGCTCCTCGGCGCGCACCCGTTCCTGACCGTCGATCAGCCCGGCCAGGGTCGACAGCTCGGTCAGCGCCCGGATCAGGTCGCTTTGCCGCTTCAAGCCCATCTTGTCGAAGATCGCCCGCAGCTGGTTGCGGACGGTGTTGATGCTGACCGACAGCTCGCCGGCCGCGTCCTGCAGGGTCCGCCCGTCGCGCAGCTTGCGCGCCAGCCGCACCTCCGCGGGCGTCAGGCCGAAGCTCTCGCGGATCGAGGTCCACAGGCCGGTGGTCACGCTGGCGGCGGGAAACACCAGCGCATAGCTGGCGTCGATATCGAAACTGTCGGGCAGGTCGGCGCCTGCCAGCCCCGCCAGAGCCGCGCCGCGGGTCAGGTAGGCGAAGGCCGGCCCTTCATCCTCGTCACGGTCCAGCTTGACTATGACTTGGCCGGGCCCCGACTGGACGCGGACGAAAGCCTGGGCCAGCGCCTCCTCGTTGGCCGGATCGTCGAAGTCCACGGCCTGGCCCGCCCGCAGCGTCCCCAGCCCGTCCAAGATCTCGGCCGCAGCGCCGTTCCAGACCAGGGCTTTGCGACCGGACGTCAGCAGCAGCCAGCCCAGGTCAGCGCGGCGCACTGCGTTCGGCCCCTCGTCCCGCCGCTGGGTCAGGCGTGCGATGTCCTCGCTGATGGCCAAGTCGCGGACGATCTCGGGCGCCGGCTCGTCCAGCCCCTCGTCCAGCACCTCGACCAGCTGCTCCCACGCCTCGGGATCGGCCGCCACCTGGTACATGGTCTCGACCACCAGGCGCGCGTCGCTCGGCGGGCGCTGCGCGAGTTCAGACTGACCGACCATGCCCCTCCGTCCCGCACCTGTCCCGAATCTGCACGATGGGACTCCACTCCTTGCATCGCTGCAAGGAGTCGGCCGTCGTGCTTAACGTCGGTGTCGGTCGGCGCCTGCGCGGCGGGCTGTCGAACGCCTGTCACAGCGATCTGCAAACTAGCTTCAGCGTAGCCGGCGATGGGCCGGCGCGGAGCTTCGCCATGCGCACCATCGCGGTGATCGCCCGCAAGGGCGGCTCGGGAAAGACCACGCTCGCCGTGCATCTGGCGCTGGCGGCGCACTTGCGCGGACGCAGGGTGCTGGTCGCCGACACCGACGCCCAACGCTCCTCGACTCAGGTGCTGAAGGGGCGCAAGGGAGCGGGCCCCGGCTGGGTCGAGACGTCGGGGCCGAAGCTGTTCCCGCTGCAGATCACCGCCCGCAAAGACGGGGTCGAGGCGCTGATCATCGACACCCCCGCCGCGGTCGAGGAAGAGATCGCCCACGCCATCGTCGCCGCCGACCTCAACCTGCTCGTCGTGCGCCCGACCTTCCTCGACCTCGCCGCCTCGATCCACACCGCCGAGATCGTGCGCCGCCTGCGCAAGCCGGCCCTGATCGTCGTCAACCAGGCGCCGGTCGCCCGGGCCGGGGTCGAACCGCCCGCCGTCAAGAAGGCGCTGGAGGCCCTGCTGCTGATGCGCCTGCCGGTCATCCCGATCATGCTGCGCGCGCGGGCCGGCTACCAGTCGGCCCTCGAAGCCGGCCGCTCGGTCGAGGAGACCGACGCCAGCGCCGAAGCGGCCCGCGAGGTCGCCGAGCTCTGGCAGTTCGTCGAGACCTTCCTGTTCGGCCGCAGCCGGGACATGGCGGAGTAACTCTGGATCCGGTCACCCCGGCGAAGGCCGGGACCCAGATTCATCCACGGGGGTCGGCGGGTTTCACCTGGGTCCCGGCCTTCGCCGGGGTGACCGGGGTCGGTGGCGACGCCTTTCCCTTGCGTCCCTCACGGCCCGCCGCTAGCGTCCTCAAACAATTGTTTAAAGCCATTTTGGAGGAAGCGCATGAAGGCGGCGGTCTATTATGAGAACGGCGGCCCCGAGGTCCTGAAATACGAGGACTTCCCCGATCCGGCCCTGCATCCCAAGGGCGTGATCATCAAGGTCGAGGCCATCGCCATCGAGGGCGGCGACACCCTGAACCGCTGGCGCGGCCCGCTGATGACCAACCCGCACATCGTCGGCTACCAGGCAGCCGGCGAGATCGTCGCCGTCGGCGCCGAGGTCACGCACCTGAAGGTCGGCCAGAAGGTCGCCACCGTGAACAACTGGGGCAGCCACGCCGAGCTGCGCTCTGTCCCGGCTCGCAACTGCTGGGTCATCCCTGACGGCTACGACGTCAAGAAGGCCGCCGCCATTCCCGTCACCTTCGGCACCGCCGACGACTGCCTGTTCGAGGCCGGCCGCCTGAAGGCCGGCGAGACCGTGCTGGTCCAGGCCGGCGCCTCGGGCGTCGGCGTCGCCGCGATCCAGCTCGCCAAGCGGGCCGGCGCGACCGTGCTGGCCACCGCATCGTCGGACGAGCGGCTGGAGCGCCTGAAGCCGCTCGGCCTCGATCATGGCATCAACTACGCCCGCGAGGACGTGGTGAAGGAAGTCATGCGCCTGACCGACAAGAAGGGCGTCGACGTGGTGGTCGATTCCGTCGGCGGCCCGACCCTGCAGGGCTCGATCAACGCCCTGGCCTATCGCGGTCGCGTCTCGATGGTCGGCGCGGCCGGCCGCGAGCCGATGGTGGTCGACGTCGGGACCATGATGGGCGGCAACCGCCAGCTGCGCGGCGTCTTCCTCGGCGCCGAGATCATGACCGACCGCGTGCACGACAACATCCAGCGCCTGATCGACGAGGCCGCCCGCGGCGAGCTGGAAGTCCTGGTCGACAAGGTGTTCCCGCTGTCGGACGCCGCCGGCGCCCACGCCTATATCGAGAGCCGCGCGGCGGTGGGCCGCGTGGTGCTGGTTCCGTAGGCTCCGCCAAATTGCTCCCCCAATTCCTCCCCCTCTGGAGGAGGTGCCCCGAAGGGACAGAGGGGGCCGGGCCATAGGCCCGGTGGGGGAGCTGTCAGCGAAGCTGACTGAGGGGGACTTCGACCCTTCGGCCGTTGGCCCCCTCCGTCATTCGCCGCTTCGCGCCGAACGCCACCTCCCCCAGCGGGGAGGATCTGAATGGAGAAACCGCCCATGCCCCGCGCGAAGAACGGCGCCGTCGAGATCGAGTATGAAAGCTTCGGCGACGCGGCCGCCCAGGCGATCCTGCTGATCAACGGCCTCGGCTCGCAGATGACCCGCTGGCCGGGCGAGTTCTGCCGCCAGCTCGCCGCCCATGGCTATCGCGTGCTGCGGTTCGACAACCGCGACACCGGCCTTTCCACCTGGTTCCAGCCCGGCGAGAGCTACAGCCTGTCCGACATGGCCGCCGACGCCGTCGCCGTGCTCGATGCGGCCGGAATCGCCAAGGCCCACGTCGCCGGCGTCTCCATGGGCGGCATGATCACCCAGGCCGTGGCGATCGAGCATCCCGACCGCGTGCTCTCGATCACCTCGATCATGTCGGCGACCGGCGCGCCGGGCACGCTCGACCCGACGCCGGAGGCCGGCGCCGTGCTCACCGTCGCCCCGCCCGATCCCACGGCCGACTTCGAGGCCTTCCTCGACTTCCAGGTGGCGAACGCCCTGGTGATCGGCAGCCCGGCCTATCCGTGGCCCGAGGGCGCCCTGCGCCAGCGCGCCGCCGACGAGTACGCGCGCGCCTACAACCCGACCGGCTCGGCCCGGCAGATGGGCGCCATCCGCGCCGACGGCGACCGCACCGAGCGGCTGCGCAAGCTCTCGGTCCCCGCCGTCGTCCTGCACGGCGCCGACGATCCGCTGGTCCGCCTGGTCGGCGGCGAGGCGACCGCCGCGGCGATCGCCGGAGCCGAGCTGCGCGTCATCCCCGGCATGGGCCACGACGTCCCACCCTCGCTCTACGACACCTTCGTCAGCGCCATCCTGGCCGCGGTCGACCGGGCGGGATGATCGGCCCGCTCGCCATCGTCATCGTCGCGGTGCTGGCCGCCATCGCCTTGCTGCATTTGAGCTGGGCGTTCGGCCAGCGCTGGCCGGGCGTCGACGAGGTGTCGCTGGCCGAGACGGTGGGCGGGCTGCCGCCCGGCAGCCGCATGCACCCGCCCGCCGCGTGCGTCCTGGTCGCCTCCTTGATCGGGATCGCCGCCGTCGTGGTGGGGGTCGACTCCGCCGGCGTCCTCGCCGGCCCCGCCAGGGCCCTCGTCCGCCTGGCCTATCTCGCCCTTGTCGCGGTCTTCGGCCTGCGCGGCGCGGCCGGCTTCGTTCCGGCGCTCTGGCGCCGCACCCAAGGCACGCCATTTCACCGGCTCAACCGCCTCTACTACTCTCCGCTCTGCCTGCTGATCGCGGCCGGGCTCATCGCCAATATCGTTCGCGGCTGAGGCCGTATCCGCACTCGAAAGGACTTCTCATGGGACGCCTCTCCGGCAAGACCGCGATCATCACCGGCGCCGGCTCCGGCATCGGCCGCGCCAGCGCACTCCTGTTCGCCAAGGAAGGCGCCAGCCTGGTCATCGCCGACAAGATGGAGAGCGTGAACGAGACCGCCGATCTGGTGAAGGCCGCCGGCGGCAAGGTGGTCGCCCTGACCGGCGACGCCGGCGACGAGGCCTTCGTCGAGAGCCTGGTCGCCAAGGCGCTGGCCGAATACGGCGGCCTGGACGTGGCCTGGGCCAATGCCGGGATCTCCGGCGGCTGGACCGCCTTCGACGAGCAGGACGGCGCCTTCTGGGCCGAGATCCTGCGGGTCAACCTCATCGGGGCCTTCCTCCTGGTGAAGCACGCCTCGCGGGTGATGATCCCAGCCGGCAAGGGCTCGATCATCTGCACCGCCTCGGTGGCCGGCATCCGCTCGGGCGCGGGCGGCTCTCCCTATTCGGCCTCGAAGGCCGGGGTCATCAACCTGGCCCAGACCGCCGCCAACGAGTTCTACGGCACGGGCGTGCGCGTCAACGCCATCTGCCCGGGCCTGATCGAGACCGGCATGACCCAGCCGATCTTCGACGGCGCGCGGGCGCGCGGCAACGAGGACAAGATCGGCCAGCTCAATCCGCTGACCCGCGGCGGCGTGCCGATCGAGATCGCCAACGCCGCCCTGTTCCTGGCCAGCGACGAGGCCTCCTACGTCAACGGCCACGCCATCGTGGTCGACGGCGGCCTGTCGTCGTCGCACCCGGTCGTGCGGCGGAAGAAATGATCTACCTGCTGCGTCACGGCCAGACCGACTACAACCGCGACGGCCGGCTCCAGGGCCAGACCAACTCCCAGCTCACCTCGCTCGGTATGGCCCAGGCGCGGCAGATGGGCGTGCTGCTGGCCGATCTGATCGACGACGTCTCGGGCTGGCGCATCCTCGCCAGCCCGCTGCGCCGCACGCGTCAGTCGGCGGCCATCGTCTCCCAGACGCTCGGCGGCCTGCCGGTCGAGATCGAGCCGGCGCTGATCGAGGTCGGCTGCGGATCGTGGGAGAATCGCATGTACGCCGACCTCAAGGCCGAGCACCCCGACTCCTTCGGCCTGGGCTGGTTCTTCAACTCCCCAGACGGCGAGCGCTTCGAGGACGTCGACGGGCGCGTGCGTCCCTGGCTCGCCGCCCTGCCGCCCGAGGGCGAGCGCAAGGTCATCGCGGTCAGCCACGGCGTGGCCGGCAGCCTGATGCGGGGCGCCTATCTGGGCTTGTCGCGCGAGGAGACCCTGGCGCAGGATACGCCCCAGGACGCGATCTTCCGGCTGGCGGGGGGCGCGGTCGACCGCCTTCCCTGCGCGCCGGTGGCTGCATGATCTATCTCGTCCGCCACGGGCAGACGCAATTCAACGCCGAACGCCGTCAACAGGGACGGCTGGACTCGGATCTGACCCCGCTCGGGCGCTCACAGGCCGCGGCGGTGGGCAGATTACTGCAAGGCCTGACCGGAAAACCTGCCGGATGGCGCCTTGTTGCAAGCCCTCTGGGCCGGGCCCAGGCGACCGCCGACATCATCGGCCGGACCCTCGGTCTGACGGCCGAAACGGACCCGCGCGTGACCGAGGTCTCGTTCGGCGAATGGGACGGGCGGCTGCGCGACGAACTGGCCGCCGAGCACCCGGAAGTCTTTGCGCGCAAGGACTGGCAGTTCTCGGCCCCCGGGGGCGAGCGCTATGAAGACGTGCATGCGCGGGTGAGCGGCTGGCTGGCCGATCTGCCCCCCGAGTCCCACCGCAAGGTGATCGTGGTCAGCCACGGCGGGGCCGGGCGCGTGCTGCGCGGCGCCTTTCTGGGCCTGAGCCGCGAGGAGACCTGGGCCCAGGCGGCGCCTCAGGACGCCGTGTTCCGCATGGCTAATGCAGCAATCGTGAGGTTCGATTGCCAACCTGCCGAACCGTGATCCGGCCGGTTATCGCCATCACCGCCAGCACCGCGGCCGCGCCCAGGACGAAGGCGCCGGCCACCGCCCCGGACAGCGCCGCCGGACTGACGCTCATCGGCGGCCGGTCCATCCAGCGCACCACCGAGCGCGTCGGCGGCTCGTCCAGCATGTCGTCGAGATAGTCGCTCATCGACCCGGCTCCTGACTGTTGCGCAGGCCTAACCCCTTGCAAGGCGCGTGGTTCCGGCCCCGACTGGCGTTCGCACGCGCGGAGCGCTAGAAGCCGCCCACTGAACTTTCAGAGAGACCCATGGCTGGACATTCCAAGTTCAAGAACATCATGCACCGCAAGGGCCGCGCGGACGCGGCGCGGTCCAAGCTGTTCTCCAAGCTGTCGCGCGAAATCACCGTCGCGGCCAAGTCGGGCATGCCCGACCCGGCGATGAACCCCCGCCTGCGCCTGGCCGTCGCCAACGCCCGCGCCGAGTCGATGCCCAAGGACAACATCGAGCGCGCCATCAAGAAGGGCGCCGGCGGCGACGGCGAGAACTACGAGGAGGTGCGCTACGAAGGCTTCGGCCCGGGCGGCGTGAACATCATCGTCGAGGGCCTGACCGACAACCGCAACCGCGCGGCGTCGAACATCCGGACCATCTTTTCGAAGAACGGCGGCAACCTCGGCGCCTCCGGCTCGGTATCGTTCCAGTTCGACCGCATGGGCGAACTGACCTATCCGGCCAAGGTCGGGTCGGAAGACAAGGTCATGGAAGCGGCCATCGAGGCCGGCGCCCAGGACGTCGAGTCCGACGAGGAAGCGCACACCGTCTACACCGCCTTCGAAGACTTCGCGGAGGTCGCGTCCGCCCTTGAGGTCGTGCTCGGCGAAGCCAAGTCCGCCAAGATCGTCTGGCGGCCGAAGAACTACGTCGCCGTCACCGGCGATGCGGTGCCGACCCTGCTGAAACTGATCGACGCCCTGGACGACGACGACGACGTGCAGAACGTCTACGGCGACTACGACATCTCCGACGAGGACATGGAGAAGTTCGGCTAGGCCAGCTTCCCCAGCAGATCGGCGAGCGAGCGCGCCTGCGCCTCGCTCAGCCGTTCGCCGACCGCCGCCTGGATCGCGCCCGCATAGACGGGCCACATCGCGTGGCGCGTCGCGCGCCCAGCGTCGGTCAAGGCCACCAGCCGCCCGCGGCCGTCCTGCGGGTCGGGACTGCGGGCGATCAGGCCCGCCGCCTCCATCCGGTCCAGCAGCCGCGAGAGGTTGTACTGCGCCAGCAGCAGCTCGCCCTCCAGCACATGCGGCCGCATCGGCGCGCCCGACCTCTCCAGTTCCAGCAGCACGTCGTACCAGGCCAGCGGCGGCAGGCCCTGAGCCTTCAGCGCGCCCTCGACCCTGCCCAGCGCGATCGCCTGCGCCCGCAGCAGACGCGCCCAGGCCGTGACCACCGTCTCCGAAACGTCCATCCCGCGAACCTAGGATAAGGATGCAATTGCATCAACCTTGACTCCCCGCTGGGATCCGCCATCTTAATTCATGCAACTGCATGGAAATATCTTCATGTCCGGACTGCGGCTCGTCAGCCATCACCTTTGCCCTTACGTCCAGCGCGCCGTCATCGTGGCGGCCGAGAAGGACATCCCCATCAAGCGGACGTTTATCGACCTGGGCGCCAAGCCCGACTGGTTCCTGGCGCTCTCCCCCACCGGCAAGGTTCCGCTGCTGCAGGCCGGCGGCCAAGCGCTGTTCGAAAGCGCGCCGATCGTCGAATATCTCGACGAGATTTCGCCGGGCTCGCTGCATCCGGCCGACCCGCTTGAAAGGGCGCGCCACCGCGCCTGGGCGGAGTTCGCCTCCGCGACGCTGGCCGACATCGGCGGCCTCTATTCCGCGCCCGACGCGGCGGCGTTCGAAGCCAGGCGCCAGACGCTGGCCGCCCGCTTCATCCAGGTCGAGGCCGTACTCGGGGCCGGCCCCTGGTTCGACGGCGCGCGGTTCCAGATCGTCGATGCGGCCTGGGGACCGGTGTTCCGCTATTTCGACGTCATCGAGACCCGCCTGGATCTCGGGCTGTTCGACGCCCTGCCGCGGGTCCGCGCCTGGCGCGGGGCGCTAGCGGCGCGGCCGTCCGTCGTCGGCGCAGTCGGGTCGGACTATCCGCAGCGGCTGGCCGAGTTCTTCGCCCGCCGCGACAGCCATCTCGGCCGGCGGTTCGCGCCGGCGGAAGCTTAACCGTCGCCCGCGCGTTATCTGCGCGCTATGCACGTCGACATGGAATGGTGGTGGCCTGAATACACGCTCCCGATCCTGGGGGCGGTGATCGCCGGCGGGTTGATCGGCTTCGAGCGCGAGCACCGCGGCCGCGCGGCGGGCATGCGCACCCACATGCTGCTGTGCCTGGCCTCAACGCTGCTGATGCTCGCCGCCGTGCACCAGGTCCGGTGGATGGCCGACACGCCCGAGGGAATGATCCGCATCGACCCGGTTCGCATGGCCCATGGCGTGCTGACCGGCATCGGCTTCCTCTGCGGCGGGGTGATCTTCCGAGAGGGCTTTTCGGTACGCGGCCTGACCAGCGCCGCGTCGCTCTGGACCACCGCGGCCCTCGGCGTGCTCTACGGAATCGGCCTGTTCGGCCTGGCCGTCGGCGGCACGCTCGCGACTCTCTTCGTCCTGGCCGGCCTTCGCATGATCGAGGAGCGCCTGCCGCGCCTGCGCCATGTCGACATCACCGTCCGCTACGGCGCCCAGGCCGCGACCCAGGCCGAGCTGGCCGCGCGGCTGGCGGGGCTGGATCTAACGCCGGACGTCGTCACCCATCGGCGGAGCAACGAGGGCGTCGAACTGGCCGCCACCTTTCGCAGCCCCCGCCGCATCGACCCCCAGGCCATCGCCGACAGCCTCTCGGCCGATCCGCGGGTCGTCGCCTTCGAGGTCGCGCCGCGTCACGAGTAGCGACCCGGCGCAACCGCCAGCCAAGCTGCGCATTGTGCAACGGGGGCTGGGAGAGCCGCCATGGGGTCCACCGGCGCGCCGGGGGTCGATCGACGCAGCCTGCTCGGGCTCGGCCTTGCAGCGCCGAGCGTCGTAGCGGCGGCGCCGGCGCTCGCCCAGTCCCCACCTTCGCCCGCCGCCCCGCCGGACTGGAACCGGTTGCGCGGCCAATGGGACCTGGACTGGAGCGAGGTCGACCTCTCCGCAATGCTGTTCGCCGCCAACCCCAAGCCGGTGCGCGAGGCCGTGGCCCGCCATCGCGCCGCCCTGGGCCGTAATCCGATCACCTATCTGGAGGCCAACAACCGCCGCCTGCAGAACGCCGCCCGGGTGGCCGCGGGGACCTATTTCGACGTGCCGGTCGAGCAGGTCGGCCTGTGCGAGAGCACCACCGCCGGGATCGCCCTGGTCTATGCGGGCTTGGACCTGCGCTACGGCCAGGAGGTGCTGACCACCGTCCACGACTACTACGTGACCCATGAGGCCCTACGCCTGGCCGCCCGACGCAATGGCGCGAGCATCCGCAAGATCGCCCTGCACGAAGGCGCGCCCGGCGCCTCGGCGGAGGAGATGGTTCGCCGTATCGCCGCGGCCATCACGCCGGCCACGCGGGTGCTGGCCCTGACCTGGGTGCATTCCTCGACCGGCCTCAAGCTTCCCATCGCGGAGATCGCCGCGGCCCTCGCGCCCATCAACGCCCAGCGCGCGCCCGCCGACCGGGTTCTGTTCTGCGTCGACGGGGTCCACGGCTTCGGCGTGGAGGACACGACCCTGCCGGCCCTCGGCTGCGACGTCCTGGTCGCCGGTTGCCACAAGTGGCTGTTCGGCCCGCATGGGACCGGCGTGATGATTTTCAGCCCGCTGGCGCTGTCGCGCCTGTCTCCGACCATCCCGACCTTCCTGTCGCCCGGCGCCTATTCGGCCTGGCTCGGCGGCTACGATCCCGGCCCGGCCGACGGCGCGCGCATGACCCCCGGCGGCTTCAAGGCCTTCGAGCACGTCTGGTCGCTGGCCGAAGCCTTTCAGTTCCACCAGATGGTCGGCAAGGCGCACGTGGCCGCCCGCACCCGCGAACTAGCCTCACGCCTGAAGAGCGGCCTGGCGGCCATGCCCCACGTGCGGCTGGCCACCCCAGCCGATCCCAGGCTGTCGGCAGGGATCGTCAGTTTCGAGGTGGCCGGCCTCTCGCCGCAGGCCGCAGTCCAGCGCCTGCGGACCTGGCGCGTTATCGGCTCTGACGCGCCCTACTCGCCCTCGTACGTGCGGCTGACGCCCAGCATCCGCAACACGCCGCAAGATGTCGACTTCGCGCTCCAGGCTGTCGCCGCCCTGGCCTGACGGTCACTCGCGCAATAGGCGAGTCCGCCGTGAAAACGCCCGCACACCGGGCGAATTAACTTGGCGGTAACCGCGTTTTATGGGCGAAGTCGCGCCTTCCATGGTGAGGCTCCGCGTGTCGGCGGGATTGGTTTAGGGGATCGGGGATGAAGGCATTTCTGGCGGCTCTGGCGCTTTGCGCGGCGACCCTCGCGGGTCCGGCGTTCGCCGACGTGATCACCTTCGACGACCGCGGCCACAATGTTCAGGCCCTCGGGAACTACCAGGGCTTCGACTGGAACAACATGAGCACGGTCGGCCCGAAGAAGGTCGGCCTTGGCGCCACCGGCTACGGCAAGGGCGTGGTCTCGCCGAAGAACGTCGCCTTCAACGATTACGGCGACGTCACCGGCTCGGTCTCGCTGGCCCAGGGGACCTTCACCTTCGAAAGCGCCTACTTCACCGCCGCCTGGATCGATGGCCTGAAGCTGACGATCGTCGGCCTGAACGACGGCGTGCAGAAGTACGCCAAGACCCTGACGCTCAACACCAAGAAGCCCTTCCTGTTCGAGGCGAACTGGGCCGGCATCGACAAGCTGACCTTCACCACCTACCTCGACCAGTGCAGCACCAAGGGCCGCCAGTTCGTGATGGACAACTTCAAGTTCATCTCGGGCGTGCCCGAGCCGGACACCTGGGCCCTGATGATCGCCGGCTTCGGCGGCGTGGGAATGATGATCCGCACCAGCCGCCGGCGCGAGGCCCGCGCCGCGGCCTAGGCCCGCGGATAGAGGATGATCTGAGTACAGCGGAACGCGGCCATCAGCTTGCCCGTGGCCGCGTCCTCGACCCGGGCGTCCCAAACCTGGGTCGTGCGCCCGCCGTGCAGAAGGGTGGCGGTGCAGACCGCCTCGCCTTCGCGCAGGGTGCCCATGAAGTTGGCCTTCACCTCGGCCGTGGTGAAACCGTTCGCCCCTTCCGGCCAGACCGTCGAGACGCCATAGGCGCAGAGGATGTCGGCCACCGACAGCACCGCCCCGGCCAGAAGATAGCCGGTATGGGCCACGAGGTCGGGCCGCACCTTCAGCCGCCCGACGACCTTGCCGTCGGCGACCTCAGTGATCTCCAGCCCCAGATGGCCGGGCAGCTTGCCCACATTGGCCTGGTTCAGCTTTTCGACGCTGGTGTGGTTGGTGGTGGCGGCCATGGCTTGCTCTCCTGGGTGGAGAGATCATGCGGCCGATTCCGCAAGCTGCTAAAGCCCGTCCATGAGCGACGCCATCTGGATCCAGACCAGTTTCCACACCGCCTTCAAGTGCGGCGGATGGGCCTATGTCCGCCGTATCGGCGGAGACGTCTACGGCCAGGCCGGCGGCGAGCGCTACACCTCGCCCCAGCGCATGGCGCTGGGCGCCCTGATTGCGGCGCTGAAGGACCTGCCCCCGGGCGCGATCGCGATCCAGATGGACGACGGCGCGGTGGCGCGCACGGCGGCCCTGATCGCCGCCGGCCGCCCGCCCCATGGCGAAGAGGCGCCGGCCGAGGATCTTGATCTCTGGGCCAGGCTCACCGCTGCACTGGCCGGGCGCAACCCGGCCTTCGCCATCGCCCGGCCCTCGAAGACCAGCCCCACCGGTTTCGCCGCCGCCTGGGCCGAGCTCGCGCGGGACAAGGCCAACGCCCAGGGTGCGTTCGTCTCGGCCATCCCCAAGCCCAACCTCGCCAAGGTCCCTGGCCTCCTTCTATAGTCGCGCTTCCCGCAGCGAGCCCGCCCTTGATCCTCGACGACATCGTCCTCCGCCTCGCCCCCCTCCGCCCCCCGGCCGGCCCGTTCGTCATTGGGGTGACGGGGTCGGTGGCGGTCGGCAAGAGCACGTTCGCCCAGCAGCTGGCCGAGCGCCTGGGGACCGGCGTCGGCGCGGTCGAGATCGCCTGCACCGACGGCTTCCTGATGCCCAACGCCCGGCTCGAGGCGCTCGGCCTCCTGGGCCAGAAGGGGATTCCGGCGACCTACGACCATGCCGCCCTGCGCAGCGTGCTGACCGGCGTGCGGACCGGTCCGGTCAAGATCCCCGCCTATTCGCATGTGATCTACGACGTCGATCCTTCGCTGGCCCGGCGGATCGATCCGCCCCAGGTGCTGCTGGTCGAGGGCCTCACCCTGCGCCACCCGGACACCGGCCCGCCCGGCCTGCTGGACGCCCTGATCTATCTGGAAGCCGACGAGGCGGACCTGGAACGCTGGTACGTCGCCCGCTTCCTTCAGCTCTGGGAGGCGGCCGAGCATGATCCAACCTCGTTCTATGCGCGTTTCCGCGGCATGACCCGAGAGCAGACCGACGCCCTGGCCCGCATGGTCTGGCGCGACGTGAACCTCAAGAACCTCCATGACCACATTGTCCACGCCCGCCCGCTCGCCGACCTCGTGGCGCGCAAGGGACCAGACCACGCCATCCTGTCGGTGAGCCCGCCATGACGCCCGCGACTCAAACGCCCGACGTCGCCGAAGCCCGCCCAGGCGTCAGCCGCAACGCGCTGATCCTGCTCGCCGCGTGGATCGCCGCGGGCGCGGCCCTGGCGGCCGCACCGGCGGAGCTGGCGGGGCGGCTGCTGACGTTCGTCTTCGTGATCCTCGGCTGGATCCTGGCCGTGATGGCGCACGAGTTCGGCCACGCCTTCGTCGCCTACAAGGCCGGCGATCACACCATCCGCGCCAAGGGCTACCTGACCCTCGACCCACTGAAGTACGTGGATGTCGGCGTCTCTATCGTCATCCCGATCCTGGCCGTGGTGCTGGGCGGCATCGGCTTTCCGGGTGGGGCGGTGTATCTGCGCGAGGACTTGATGCGTAACCGCGTCTGGCGGGCGCTCGCCTCTCTGGCCGGCCCGATCGGCACGCTGCTGGCGATGATCTTCCTGATCGTCCTGCTCTGGGGCGTGGCCTTCTCGCCGCTCGACACCCCCGGCGCGCGGATGCTGTGCGACGCCCTGGCCTTCCTCGCCTTCCTCCAGGCGACCGCCTTCGTGCTCAACCTGCTGCCCGTGCCGGGCCTTGACGGTTACGGGGTCATCCGCCCGTTCCTGCCCCAGGCCTGGCGACAGGGCCTGCGCAAGTTCGAAGGCCTGGCGATGGTGGCCCTGTTCCTGGCGATTTTCCTTTTGCCCGGCGCCTCACGCGTGATCTTCACGCCGGCCCTGTTCCTGACCGACGTCGCCGGCCTGCCGCGCGAGATGATCCAGGCGGGCTGGGACGCGTTCCGGTTCTGGCGAAGCTAGGCGGCCTGGGTATCGCCCGGTCGGCTCATCGGCCCGGCGAAGGTGCTGACCTTGCGCTTTCCCTGCCAGAGTTCGGCGCCGTAAGCGCGAGCGCGCAGCGCGGCCTGTTCGAGCGCCGCCTCGTCCGAGGGGCAATTCCATTCCTCGACGTCGGAAAACTTCCCAGCCGAGTTCAGCACGTAGAACCGATAATCCATGGCGTGACACCTTCCGTATCGCCAACCGCCGCAAGCTGGGCCGGGTTCCTTCAACCATTGCTTAACCCTGGCGCCGTCCTGTGCCAGTCTTGGAACAGATGACGAACGCGCCGATTCTCATGAACGCTCCGCTCCGCATCCTCGGCCTCGATCCCGGCCTGCGCCGCACAGGCTGGGGGGTGATCGCGGTGGAGGGCGCGCGCCTGACCCACATCGCCCATGGCGTCATCACGCCCAAGGACAGCCTGCCCTTCGCCGAGCGCTTGCTGGTGCTGTTCGAGGCGATCGCCCAGGTGGTCGAGGCCCACGCTCCGCACGAGGCGGCGGTCGAAGAAACCTTCATGAACAACAACGCCGCCTCGGCCCTGAAGCTCGGCCATGCGCGGGCCATGGCGATGATCGTGCCGGCCCGCGCCGGCCTGCCGGTGGCCGAATACGCCGCCACCGTGGTCAAGAAATCCGTGGTCGGGACCGGCGCGGCCGAAAAGGACCAGGTCGGCTTCATGATCGCCCGCCTGCTGCCCACCGCCGGCAAGACCACCGCCGACGCCGCCGACGCCCTCGCGGTGGCGATCGCTCACGCCCATCACCGCAAGCTGCGCCGCATCGGAGCGGCCGCATGATCGGTCGCCTGCGCGGGCTGGTCGCCGAGATCGGCGAGGAGGAAGCCCTGATCGACGTGGCCGGGGTCGGCTATGTCGTGCGCTGCGGATCGCGCACCCTGGCCCACCTGCCGCCGCTGGGCGAGGAGATCGTCCTTCACATAGAAAGCCAGTGGTCCGAGGCCCACGGCCTCAAGCTCTACGGCTTCCTCGGCCGCGACGAGCGCCGCGCCTTCGTCACCATGCTGGCCATCCAGGGCGTCGGCCCGAAGGCCGCGCTGGCCGTGCTCGACGTGCTGAGCCCCACCGACCTCGTCGGCGCGGTGGCGCGCGAGGACAAGGCCGCCGTCGCCCGCGCCAACGGAGTCGGCCCCAAGCTCGCCCTGCGCCTGATCACCGAGCTGAAGGACAAGCAGCTGACCGACGGCCCGGTCGCGGCCTTCCACGCGCAGATCCATGCGCCCGCCGCCCCGCTCGCGCCCAGCAATGTCGGCGAGGCGGTCGCCGCCCTGCTTGGCCTCGGCGTCGCCGAGGTCAACGCCCGCCGCGTGATCGAACAGGCCGCCCTCCGCCTCGGCGACGACGCCGAGATCCCGGCGCTGATCAAGGCCGGCCTGCAGGAGCTGGGACGGTGACCCGGATCGTCTCGCCCGACGCCCAGCCCTTCGAGGCGGGCCCGCACGACAAGGCCCTGCGGCCGCAGACCCTGGCCGAGTTCGTCGGCCAGGAGCAGGCCAAGGGCAATCTCAAGGTCTTCATCGAGGCGGCCAAGGCGCGCGGCGAGGCGCTGGACCACGTGCTGCTGTTCGGCCCGCCGGGCCTGGGCAAGACCACCCTGGCCCAGATCGTGGCTCGCGAGCTGGGGGTGAACTTTCGCGCCACCAGCGGCCCGGTTCTGGCCAAGGCCGGCGACCTGGCCGCCATCCTGACCAACCTCGAGCCGCGCGACGTGCTCTTCATCGACGAGATCCACCGCCTGGCGGCCAACGTCGAGGAGATCCTCTATCCGGCCATGGAGGACCATGTCCTTGACCTGGTGATCGGCGAGGGGCCGTCGGCCCGCTCGATCCGCATCGACCTGGCGCCGTTCACCCTGGTCGCCGCCACCACCCGCGCCGGCCTGCTGGCCACGCCGCTGCGCGATCGCTTCGGCATTCCGCTGCGGCTGGAATTCTACACCCACGCCGAGCTCGGCAAGGTGCTGACCGGGGCCGCGGCCAAGATGGGCCTGGGCCTAGCGCCCGACGGGGCCGGAGAGATCGCGGCGCGCTCGCGCGGCACGCCCCGGGTCGCCGGCCGCCTGCTGCGCCGGGTGCGCGACTTCGCCGCCGCCGACGGAGTTGAGGTGATCGACGGCAAGGCGGCCGCCCGCGCCCTGGCCCGGCTCGATGTCGACCAGGCCGGGCTGGACGCGCTCGATCGCCGCTACCTCCAGGCCATGATCGACAACTACGGCGGCGGCCCGGTCGGCGTGGAGACCATCGCCTACGCCATCGCCGAGGCCAGGGATGCGGTCGAGGACGTGATCGAGCCGTTCCTGATGCAGCAGGGCTTCATCCAGCGCACACCGCGCGGCCGTATCGCCTGCGCCAAGGCCTATGCGCACCTGGGCCTCACGCCACCGCCCCAACCGACGCCCGGCGGCCAACCGACCCTGTTCGACGAATAGCCGGCGCCCGCCCCCGCTCACGTGTCATCCCGGTTTCGGCGCAGCCGAAGACCGGGACCCATTCGCGCCTGATCGTGAAGAATGGGGGCGTGGCCGAGCCGCATCCTGGTCCATCTGGTGTTGATGGGTCCCGGACAGCCGCAGCGCGGCTTCCGGGATGACATTCGAGGTATGAGCGCCCCTCAGCCCAGCGGCTGCAACGCCACGTCCAGGAACCGCCGCAGGGTCGGGGTCGCGTCGTCCGCGCGCCAGACAAGACCGCTTTCCAGATAGGGCCCCTCGCCCGGCAAGCTCATGTAGCGCACGCCCGTCCGCGCCAGGTGGCGCATGGAGGCGGGGACCAGCGCCACCCCGATCCCGGCCGAGACCAGGGCGATGATGGTCTGCATCTGGATCGCCTCCTGCACGATCCGCGCGCCGCCGGTCAGGGCCTTCAGCGTCTCGATCGCCAGGTCATAGAAGGCCGGCGCCACGCGCCGCGGGAAGATCACGCCCGCCGCCCCGACCAGGGCGTCCGGCGCCAATCGATCGCCTTCGTGCGCCAGCCGTCCCTCCTCGACCCAGCTCTGCGGCACGGCCGCGACCAGCGGCTCGACCAGAAGGCGGCGATAGTTCAGGCGCTCCAGCAGCCCGCCCGGCGGCGGAATGACGATTCCGGCGTGGCCGTGACCGTCCAGCAAGGCGGCGATCTGCACGTCGCTGGTCGCCTCGCTGAGCGCGATCTCGACCTCGGGATTCAGCGCCGAATAGCGCCGCACCAGGGTCGGCAGGATGCTGTAGTCGGCTGTGCTGACGAACGACAGCTCCAGCCGCCCGGTCTCGCCGTCGCGTAGCTGGCGCGCGATCTCGGGAAGCGCCTCGAGCCCCTCCACCGCGGTCTGCACGTGCGCCAGCCACTGGGCGCCGAACGGCGTCAGCGCCACTTGCCGCTTGGTGCGTACGAACAGCGCCGCGCCCAACTCCCGCTCCAGCGCCATGATCGACTGGCTGAGCGGCGGCTGGGTCATGCCGAGCTGTTCGGCCGCACGGCCGAAGTGCAGGGTCTGCGCCACCGCCAGGAAGTGCCGAAGCTGGCGAGTCTTCAATATATATCCCCAACGACCTAATAAGCGCGCCGTAATATATTTCACCAATAGGACGTCATTGGCTACGGATAGGCGCGCGAAATTTCCGCCAGGACCCCACCCCATGCCGACCTATCGCTCCCGCACCACCACTCACGGCCGCAACATGGCCGGCGCCCGCGGCCTGTGGCGCGCCACCGGTATGAAGGATAGTGACTTCGGCAAGCCGATCATCGCGGTGGTCAACTCGTTCACCCAGTTCGTGCCGGGCCACGTGCACCTGAAAGATCTGGGCCAGCTGGTCGCCCGCGAGATCGAGCGCGCCGGCGGCGTGGCCAAGGAATTCAACACCATCGCGGTCGACGACGGCATCGCCATGGGTCACGACGGCATGCTCTATAGCCTGCCCTCGCGCGAGCTGATCGCCGACAGCGTCGAGTACATGGTCAACGCCCACTGCGCCGACGCCATGGTCTGCATCTCGAACTGCGACAAGATCACCCCCGGCATGCTGATGGCTTCGCTGCGGGTCAACATTCCGACCGTGTTCGTCTCCGGCGGCCCGATGGAGGCCGGCAAGGTGATCCTGAAGGGCAAGGAGGTCGCGCTCGACCTGGTCGACGCGATGGTGGCCGCCGCCGACGACAAGATCTCGGACGAGGAGGTCGCCACGATCGAGCGCTCGGCCTGCCCGACCTGCGGCTCCTGCTCGGGCATGTTCACCGCCAACTCGATGAACTGCCTGACCGAAGCCCTCGGCCTGTCGCTGCCAGGCAACGGCTCGACGCTCGCCACCCACGCCGACCGCGAACGCCTGTTCCTGGAAGCCGGCCACCTGATCGTCGACATCACCCGCCGCTATTACGAACAGGACGACGCCTCGGTGCTGCCGCGTTCTGTCGCCTCGTTCAAGGCCTTCGAGAACGCCATGAGTCTCGACATCGCCATGGGCGGCTCGACCAACACCGTCCTGCACCTGCTGGCCGCCGCCCACGAGGCCCAGGTCGACTTCACAATGGCCGACATCGACCGCCTGTCGCGCAAGGTGCCGTGTCTTTCCAAGGTCGCTCCGGCCAAGGCCGACGTCCACATGGAAGATGTCCACCGCGCCGGCGGCATCATGGCCATCCTCGGGGAACTCGACCGCGCCGGCCTGCTGCACACCGACCTGCCGACCGTCCATTCCAAATCCATGGGCGAGGCGCTCGACCGCTGGGACATCAAGCGCACCAACAGCGAGGCCGTGCAGACCTTCTTCAAGGCCGCGCCCGGCGGGGTTCCGACCCAGGTCGCCTTCAGCCAGAGCCGCCGCTGGGAGGAGCTGGACCTCGACCGTGAGGGCGGCGTCATCCGCGAGGCCAAGCACGCCTTCTCGCAGGACGGCGGCCTGGCCGTGCTGTTCGGCAACCTCGCCGAGGACGGCTGCATCGTGAAGACGGCCGGGGTCGATGAGGAGATCCTGAAGTTCAACGGCGTCGCCCGCGTCTTCGAAAGCCAGGATGCGGCGGTCAGCGCCATCCTGACCGGCAAGATCGTCGCCGGCGACGTGGTGGTGATCCGCTATGAGGGCCCCAAGGGCGGGCCGGGCATGCAGGAGATGCTCTATCCGACCAGCTACCTGAAATCGAAGGGCCTGGGCAAAGCCTGCGCCCTGATCACCGACGGCCGCTTCTCGGGCGGCACTTCGGGCCTGTCGATCGGCCACGTCTCGCCGGAAGCGGCCGAGGGCGGGGTCATCGGTCTGGTCGAGGATGGGGACGCCATCGTCATCGACATCCCGCAGCGGATCATCCGTCTCGACGTCTCGGATGCGACTCTGGCCGAGCGACGCGCGGCCATTGAGGCCAAGGGCGCGGGCGCCTGGAAGCCGGCGACCGAGCGCAGGCGCGCCGTCTCCCCGGCATTGCGCGCCTACGCGGCCATGACCACCAACGCCGCCCGCGGCGCCGTGCGCGACGTCAGCCAGGTCGAATAGCCGCCAGCTGTCATCCCGGTTTCGGCGCAGCCGAAGACCGGGACCCATTCGCGCCTTGCCTTGAAGAACGGGGTACGGCCCAGCCGTATCCTGATCCACCCGGTGTTCATGGGTCCCGGTCCTGCTTCGCAAACCGGGATGACACGGATTGAGGCTGGCCGCTTCGCGGCCGCGCCCCTAAACCTTGACGCCATGCAGACCCCGATCCCCAGCGCCGGCCTGATCGACGGGCGCGAGCACGTCCTGCCCGTCCGCGTCTATTACGAGGACACCGACTTCACCGGCGTCGTCTATCACGCCAACTACGTCCGCTATTTCGAGCGCGGCCGGTCCGACTTCCTGCGCGTGGCCGGCGTCCATCACGCCGACCTGCTGGACCGCGCGGATCCGGCCGCCTTCGCCATCGTGCGCATGGAGATCGACTTCAAGCGCGCCGCGCGCATCGACGACGCCCTCGCCGTGCGCACCACCTATGACGCGGCCCGCGGCCCGCGGCTCTTCATCTCCCAGCGAATCACCCGCGGGGAGGAACTGATCTGTGCGGCCCAGGTCGAGGCTGCCTGCATCGACCTGGCCGGCCGGCCGCGAAAGCCGCCTGCCGGAATGCTGGAAACCCTGCGGCCGTACTTCGCGTAAGGTTTCCGTAAAACCGCCTTCACCTTTTCCGCGTTAGAAGCCGGTTAACCCAAACCGGCGGCCTTAAGATCGCCACTGCGCGCGGTTTGAAGTCGTGCGCCTGACTATCAACCGGAGCCCCAGGAGCGCATGGACCCCGCCGCGATCACCGCCGACAGCTTCAGCTTCATCAACCTGTTCATCCGCGCCGACTGGGTCGTGAAGCTGGTGATGATCGGGCTGATCCTCGCCTCGCTGTGGTCCTGGACCGTGATCATCGAGAAGACCCTGCGCCTGACGCGGCTCAACAAGGAGGCGGCCTCCTTCGAGGACCAGGTTTCGACCGGCCGTCCGCTGGAGGAGATCGCCGCCGAGGCCGGCGAGCGCCCGACCGCCGCCCTGCCGCGCATGCTGCAAGGGGCGCTGAAGGAATGGCGCGACGCCCGCGGCCGCGGCCTGAGCGAGAGCCAGGTCGCCTTCCTGATCCAGCGCATCGACCGCATGCTCGACACCACCATCGCCCGGGAAAGCGCGCGGGTGGAGAATGGCCTCGGCTCTCTGGCCATCGTCGCCACCGCCTCGCCCTTCGTCGGCCTGTTCGGCACGGTCTGGGGGATCATGAAGGCCTTCCAGTCGATCGCCGTGGAGAAGTCGACCAACCTGGCCGTGGTCGCCCCGTCGATCGCCGAGGCTCTGTTCGCCACCGCCATCGGCCTGATCGCCGCGATCCCCGCCTATATCGCCTACAACAAATTCTCGACCGACGCGGGCAAGTACGCCGGCCGTCTGGAAGGTTTCGCCGACGACCTGTCGACCGCGATCCAGCGCCGCCTGGCCGAGCGGGGCTGATCCATGGCCTTGTCCGCTCACGACGCCTTCTCCGCCGGCGGCGGGTCGCGCCGCCGGCGTGGCCGCCGCTCACGCGGGGCGCTGTCCGAGATCAACGTCACGCCGCTGGTCGACGTGATGCTGGTGCTGCTGATCATCTTCATGGTGTCCGCCCCGCTGCTGACCAGCGGCGTCGAGGTCGAGTTGCCGAAGACCGAGGCCGCCGCCATGGAGGACCAGAACGAGCACCTGACCGTCTCGATCCGCGCCGACGGCTCGCTGTTCATCCAGGATGACGCCACGCCGTTCTCCAGCCTGGCTCCGCGCCTGCGCGCCATGGCCGGCGAGGAGACCAAGCGGCCGATCTATGTCCGCGCCGACGGCCGCGCCTCGTACGCCGTGGTCGCCCAGGTGATGGCGGCGCTGTCGACCTCCGGCTTCACGACCATAAATCTCATCACCGATACTGGCGGGCCGTCCTCAGGCGGCGAGCCCCTGAGGCGTTGATGGCGCGCGAGCGGTCCGAATTCTCCGGTCCGATGCTCGCCTCGGCGCTGCTGCACGCCGGGGTGATCGCGGCCGCCCTGATCTCGTGGCCCTGGGCGCGGCAGCTGCCGCTCGGCTCGGCCGTGCCGATCAACATCGTCGCCAACGCCCCGGTCACCGATCTGGCTCCCGCCGAGCAGGGGCCGGAAGACCAGCTCGCCCAGACCGAGGAGCCGGTTCCCGAGGCTCCCGCGCCGCCAGCCGCCCCGCCGCCGGCGCCGGCCCCGCCGACCCCGACGCCACAGCCGACTCCGAAACCTGTCCCGGCTGCGCCGAAGCCTGCGCCTACACCGGCGCCGACGCCGAAACCCGCGGCCAAGCCGACGCCTGTTCCGGCCAAGCCCGCTCCCGCCAAGCCGGCGCCGCGGGCTGAGAAGAGCCTCGACCTCGACGCCCTGGCCGCCAGCGTGGCCAAGAGCAGCCAGCGCTCCTCCGCCGCCAAGGGGCCGGCTCGTCAGGCCACGGCGCCCGAGTCGCGGCCCGACCTCGGCTCGGGCCAGGCCGCCGCCGCCATCGCCGGCATGAGCGACGAGATCCAGAAGCGCTGGAACCCCAACTGCGAAGTCGAGGGCGGCCGCAACGTGCGGCTCCAGCTGGCGTTCACCCTCGGGGCCGGCGGCCAGGTCGACGGCAAGGTCGACGCCCAGGGCGCCGAGCACTCGTCCGATCCCGTGGTGAAGGCCGCAGCCGAGCGGGCGATCCGCGCCGTCTACGCCGCCGCCCCCTTCACTCGCTTGCCGCGCAACCTCTACGGCCAGCGCTTCAAACTGAACTTCAGGACCAGCGAGGCCTGTTCGTGACCAAGGAGACCCGCCCCATGCGCATGAAGTCCCTGGCGATTGCGCTCGTGGCCGCCCTCGTGTCGGCGGCGGCGATCACCGCGCCCGCCCGCGCCCAGATCGAGGTCGACATCAACCGCGGCGACATCAAGCCCCTGCCCATCGCCATCCCCGCCTTCGGCGGATCGCAGGGCGCCGAGATCGCCCAGGTCATCACCGGCAATCTCGAGCGTTCGGGCCTGTTCGCGCCGATCCCGCAGAGCGCCTTCATCGAGCAGACCCTGGACGTCAACGTCCAGCCGCGTTTCCCCGACTGGAAGACCATCAACGCCCAGGCCCTGCTGAACGGCCAGGTGACCGTCGAGGGCGGTCGCCTGACGGTCAATTTCCGGCTCTGGGACGTCTACGCCCAGCAGCAACTGCTCGGCCTGCAGTTCACCTCCACCCCCGACAACTGGCGGCGCGTCGCGCACAAGATCTCCGACGCGGTCTATGAGCGGCTGACCGGCGAAAAGGGCTATTTCGACACTCGCGTGGTGTTCGTGGCCGAAAGCGGCGGAAGGCTCGACCGCAAGAAGCAGCTGGCGATCATGGACCAGGACGGCGCCAACCCGTCCTATCTGACCGACGGCTCGTCGATCGTCATGACCCCGCGCTTCTCCTCGACCAGCCAGGAGATCACCTACATGGCCCTGCGGCCGGAGGGCTCGTCGGTCTATCTGTTCAACCTGGAGAGCGGCCGGCGCGAGACCCTCGGCAACTTCCCGGGCATGGTCTTCGCGCCGCGCTTCTCGCCCGACGGCGGCCGCGTCGCCTTCTCGGTCGAACGCGGCGGCAACACCGACATCCACGTCATGGACCTGCGCAGCCGCACCACCTCGCGCCTGACCGCGGACCCGTCGATCGAGACCTCGCCCTCATTCTCCCCGGATGGAGCGAGCATCGTCTACACCTCCGACCGCGGCGGCAGCGCCCAGCTCTATGTCATGGGCGCCAACGGCGGCGGCAGCAAGCGCATCTCCTTCGGATCTGGACGCTACACCACGCCGGTCTGGAGCCCGACCGGCGAATACATCGCCTTCACTCGGCAAAACGGCTCGGAGTTCCATATCGGCATCATGCGTCCCGACGGTTCGGACGAACGCATCCTGACCACCAGCTACCTTGACGAAGGCCCCACGTGGGCGCCCAACGGCCGGGTTCTGATGTTCAGCCGGGAAACGCCTGGTGGAGCTCCGCGTTTGTGGACCGTGGACGTGACGGGACGCATCCAGCGCGCGGCGCCGTATCCGGGCGCCGGCACCGATCCGGCCTGGTCGCCTCTGCTCAATTAACTAGTGTTTTGAAGTCCAATTTTCCCGCCCAACGGTCTTTTGACATGTCCGGTAAAGGAAAAGCCGGGTAGAACGAGGAACAGGCTGTGGGAACCGCCGTCATCGCAACACCAAAAGGAGAAGCCAACGTGCAACGCTTCAGTACCAAGCACGCCCTTCGACTGGCCCTGGTCGCCGCCGCCGCCGTCTCGATGACGGCCTGCGCGTCCAAGCCCAAGCCGGCTCCCACGCCGGAACCGCCGCCCGCCCCGGCTCCCGCGCCCGCGCCCGAACCGGCCCCCGCCCCGCCGCCGCCCACCGCCTCGATCATTCCGGGCTCGGCCGCGGACTTCGCCCAGAACGTCGGCGACCGCGTGTTCTTCGACCTCGACCGCTACGACGTCCGCGCCGACGCCGCCCCGGTGCTCGACGCCCAGGCCGCCTGGCTGGTGCGCTATCCGAACGTCCAGGTCCGCATCGAAGGCAACGCCGACGAACGCGGCACCCGCGAATACAACCTCGCCCTCGGCTCGCGCCGCGCCAACTCGGTGAAGGAACACCTGGTCTCGCGCGGGGTCGCCCCGTCGCGCGTCGCCACCGTCTCCTACGGCAAGGAAAAGCCGATCGATCCGGGCACGACCGAGGAAGCCTATCAGCGCAACCGTAATGGCCACACGGCCATCGTCAGCGGCGCCCAGTAAGGCTAGGACCGATGTATGCGAGAGGGGGCCTTCGGGTCCCCTCTTTGCATTTGGGCTCTACTGCCGCCGAGCCGCGCTCATTCTTTGATTCCCCGGCCGAACAGCCCCATTTTGGCCGTCCGCATTTGTAGATGATGACGCCTATGAAGCTCCCCGTGCTCGCCCTCTGCCTGTTCGCCACCGCCGCGGCCGCACCGCTGGCCGCCGCCCAGACGCCGATGGACCCGCTCGACGCGCGCGACGCGCGGCGGATCGACAAGATGGAGCAGGTGGTCCGCGAACTGCGCGCGATCGTCTTCCAGGGCCGCGACATCGGCAAGCCGGTCGTCGTCCAACCGGCTGAGACCGACTATCAGCTGCAGGAGGTCACGCGCCGCTTGGCCGACCTCGAGCAGAGCATGACCCGCATGACGGGCGACCTCGAGAGCGCCAACCGCCAGGCCGAGCTGGCCAAGCGCGACGCCGAGCAGCTGCGCGCCGAGAACAAGTCCCTGGCAGACCGCCTGGCCAGCCTGGAAAGCCGCGCCCTGGCCGAAACCGTGGCCCCGCCCGACGGCCTGGCCGGAGGCCCGTCCAGCGGACTGCCGGCTGGGGACCTCTTCACTCAGTCGCGCCAAGCCCTGGCCTCCGGCGACTATGCCGCCGCCGAGAACGGCTTCCGAGAATATGTCGACGCCCACGGCGAGACGTCCAAGGCGCCGGAAGCGCGCTACTGGCTGGGCAAGGCGCTGAGCGCCCGTGGCGCTCATGCCGACGCCGCCGGCTCCTACATCGCCGCCATTCGCGGCTGGCCCTCGACCAGCTGGGCGCCTGACGCGGTGGTCGAGCTGTCGCGTTCGCTGATCGCCCTGAAGAAGCCGGCCGACGCCTGCCAGACCCTGGCCGAACTCGCCAAGCGCTATCCCAAGGCCTCGACCACCGTGCAGACCCGCGCGGCCCAGGCCCGTAGCCAGGCCAAGTGCGCGGCCTGATCGACGACGCGTTCGCCCACGGCGTCCACGCCGTTCTCGACCGCCGACTTGCGCCCGCGTCGGCCGCGCCGGTCGCACTGGCCCTGTCCGGCGGCGGGGATTCGGTCGCACTCGCCCTGATCGCCGCCGACTGGGCGCGCGCCCGCGGCCGCGCCCTGCTGATCCTGACCGTCGATCATCGGCTGAACCCCGCGAGTGGAGGCTGGACGCGGGCCTGCGCCGACCTTGCCGCCCAACTGCGCGCCGACTTTCTCGCCCTGGCCTGGGAGGGCCAGAAGCCCGCCGCCGGTCTGCCCGCTGCGGCCCGCGCCGCCCGTCACGGCCTGCTGGCCGCCGCCGCCCGAGCGGCCGGCGCGCGCGTCATCCTCATGGCCCACACGGCCAGCGACATAGACGAGGCCGCCGCCATGCGCGCCGCGGGCTCCACGACGCCCTCGCCGCGGGAATGGGCGCCGTCGCCGGCCTGGCCTGAGGGGCGCGGCCTCTTCCTGCTGCGGCCCATGCTGCATCTCTCCCGCGCTGCGATCCGACAATGGCTCGCCGCCCGGGGCGAGACCTGGATCGAAGACCCTGCCAACGCCGACCTGCGCTTTTCCCGCGCCAGGGCCCGCGCCGCAGCCCCTGCGCCCGCCGAAGCGCCCTCTGAGCCTGAGCAGTCCCCGCTGGAGATCGAGACCGACCTCGCCGGCGCCCTGCGTGTGTCCCGGGCATCTCTGACCCCACGCCTCGTCGCCTTGGCCGGCCTCTGCGCGGCCGGGACCAGCCGCCCGCCGCGCGCCGACAGTCTGGCCCGGATCGCCGCTCTGCTGGCGGGCGAAGAGGCATGGATCGCCACCCTGGCCGGGGCGCGGCTGGAAGCTGGCGCGCGCGACGTCCTTTTCCTGCGCGAGCCGGGAGAGCTGAGCCGCAGGCCGCCGCCCCCGCTCGTCGTGCAGGCCGGAAAGGCCGGCGTCTGGGACGGCCGCTTCGAGATCATGGGCCCCGGCCGTATCGTCGCCCTCGCCGGCCACGCTTCGCGCCTGCCGACGATGCAACGCGAGGCCCTGCAGGCCCTGCCGCCGAAGGCCCGGCCCGGCCTGCCATTCGACCTGGACACCCTGTCCAGCCCGGCCCTGACCGGCCAGGCCGTCAGTCTGGTGGAGGAACGGCTGCTTGCCGCCTACGGCGTGATCGACCGCGAACCCGCCTAGCGGGCCGTCTTCAGCACGTGCTCGACACCGGCGACGATCGGGTCGGCGAAGGCCTTGCCCAGCAAGCTGGCGTGGTTGGCCCCCTTGACGTGGTCGACATAGCCGCGGCTCGACCGCTGCGCCGGAACCATCTGCAGGGCCTTCAGCGCGGCGCCGGTGCGCGCGTCGCCAGCCGTCACCACCGCAACCGGCAAGTCGGCCGGGAAGGCGCCCGCCTCGCGCCCCATGGCCGAGGTCGCGGGCCAGGCCTGCACCTCGCGCGCCGCCCAGCGCGTGTGGCCCGCCGAGCCGTAGATGCGCCGCTTCTCGCTCCGCGCCTCGCCCTCCAGCCCGATCAGGTCGCCGATCACCAGCGACACGGGCCGCATGAAGCCCGCCGAGGCCCAGGCTCCAACCACCTTCATCGCCCCGCGATAGGCGTGGATGCCGGCCGCAGCCCGGCGCACCTGGATCATCTCGGGCGTCACTGCATCGACCAGCACTACGCCCAGCACGCGCTCTGCATTGCGCGGCACGAACACCCGCGCCATCAGCCCCGCCATCGAGTGGCCGACATAGACTAGCGGCCCGTCCTCATCGAGCCTGTCCAGCAGCGCCTCCAGATCCTCGGCGATGGCCCGTCCATCGCGTGGATCTGGGCCGGGGTCTGAATAGCCCAGGCCGGCGCGGTCATAGGCGAGGCTGCGCAGCCCCCGCGCCGCCAGCCGTTGCTGCACCACCGCCCAGTCGGCCGCGCAGCCGAAGGCGCCGCATTCCAGCACCACCAAGGGCGCGGCGTCAGCCGGCCCCGCCGCAACCGCCCGCAGGCGTCGCCCGCCGATGTCGATCAACGCCCCGCGGGATGGATGAAATCCGCCCGCGTTCATCTGCAAACCTTGAGCATCTTCCCAATCTAGTCGAGGTTGCCCGCCGATCCAGGGAGAGGAACCTTCATGCTGCGGACAATCTTGGGCGTGGTGCTCGGCGCGATCGTCGCGGTGATCGTCGTCGGGGTCGTCGAAGGCGTCGGCCACACCATCTTCCCGCCGCCGCCGGGCGTGAGCCTGACCGACCCGGCCCAGATGGCGACGGTGATGAGCAGGATCACTTTTCCGGCCAAGATCGCCGTGCTGCTGGCCTGGGTGCTCGGCACGCTGGCCGGCGCCTCGGCCGGCGACGTGATCGCCGGCCGCCGCGCATGGGCAGGCCGGATCGTCACCCTGGTCGTCCTGGCGCTCTCGATCTTCAACATGATCACCATTCCGCATCCGGTCTGGTTCATGATCGCCGCGGTGCTAGGCATCCTTGCCGCCGGCGCCCTGGCCGACCGCGCCTTCGGCAAGCCGCGGACGGCCTAGGTTCCTACTCCGCCACCGCGAGTGTCGCCGAGGGCCGTTCGGCATCGCCCGCGGCCTTGGCCTTCGCCTTGCGCTTGCTGGCCGGCCATTCGCCAACCTGGGCCACGCGCACCTTCTTCGAGTAAGACGCGGCCGTCCTCAGCGGCAGATCCTGGACGGTCTCGAACTCGCGGCCGATGAAGGCGACCGGGTTCAACGGCGTGTCACCGCGGCGAATCTCGAAATGCAGGTGAGGACCGGTGGAAATGCCGCTCGAGCCGATGCGGCCGATGACCGTCCCGGCGTCGACCGCCACGCCGGCGCGCGCGGTCTTCTCGATGCGGCCGAGATGCGCATAGAAGCTGGAGAGGCCGTTCTCGTGCTTCACCTCGACATAGCGCCCGTAGGAGGCGCTGGTCCCCGCGCGGACGATCACCCCGTCCTCGACGGCCTGGACGCGTGTGCCGGACGGCGCGGCGATATCGACCCCCTCGTGCAGGCGCCCATGAGTCTCCCATGGCATCCGGCGCAGGCCGAACGGCGAGTTCACGGCATGGCCGGGGACAGGCTCGGAGAAGTCGAAAGCCGGTTCCGGCTCGGGCGGCGGGACGACAGGCTCGACGACTGCCTGGTAGGCCGGTTCCGGCCTGGCTGTCAGGGTCGGCACGACGCTCGTGGCGAAGGCGGCCGTCACGACGCCCAGGGTCGCCGCCGCCGCAATCAGCCCTTCGACCCAGAAATGGCGCAGGCCGCCAGGTGCGGCCAGATCAGATGAAATCAAAAAAAACCCTCTTACAGTACAGTCGAGCTTAAATGAGCTCCGCTAGAGGTGATGCGGGCTCTCTGCGACGACGCCCCTCCAGGCGTGGCGTCTTCTATGGAGCGCCTTCTAGACCAAAAATGGACGGAGAGGACTCACCGATGTGGCGCATATTGCCGCGCCGCCGGAACCTTTCGCGGAAAGCGGAGCACGGCCCGCCAACGGCGCCGCTTATATTTCGGCGGCCTTTCCAAAAAGCAAAAGGGGCGCGCCCTGCAGCGCGCCCCTTCTCCGCAAGGGTTCCGATGCTCGACGATCAGAGGCCCTTGAGGATCCCTTCGACCATTTTCTTGGCGTCCCCGAACAGCATCATGGTGTTGTCCCGGAAAAAGAGTTCGTTCTCGACCCCGGCGTAGCCCGAAGACATGCCGCGCTTCACGAAGAGGACGGTGCGGGCCTTTTCGACGTCCAGGATCGGCATGCCGAAGATCGGGCTCTGCGGGTCGGTCTTGGCGGCCGGGTTGGTGACGTCGTTGGCCCCGATCACGAAGGCCACGTCGGCGGTCGAGAACTCGGAGTTGATGTCCTCGAGCTCGAACACCTCGTCATAGGGCACGTTGGCCTCGGCCAGCAGCACGTTCATGTGGCCCGGCATCCGTCCGGCGACCGGGTGGATGGCGTACTTCACCTCCACGCCCTCTTCCTTCAGGGTGTCGGCCATCTCGCGCAGGGCGTGCTGGGCCTGGCTGACCGCCATGCCATAGCCGGGGACGATGATCACCTTGCTGGCGTTCTTCATGATGAAGGCCGCATCGTCGGCCGACCCTTGCTTGACCGGCCGGGTCTCGACCTTGCCGCCTGCGGCCGCGGCGCTGTCGTCCGCGCCGAAGCCGCCCAGGATCACCGAGATGAAGGATCGGTTCATCCCCTTGCACATGATGTAGCTGAGGATGGCGCCGGACGAGCCGACCAGGGCCCCGGTGATGATCAGGGTGACGTTTTCCAGGGTGAAGCCCAGCGCCGCCGCGGCCCAGCCGGAATAGCTGTTCAGCATCGACACCACGACCGGCATGTCGGCGCCGCCGATCGGAATGATCAGGGTGACGCCGATCAGCAGGCTGAGCGCGAAGATCGCCCAGAAGGCCCACAGCGCCTGACCGCCGCTCATCACCAGCACCACGATCAGGCCGACGATGGCCAGCGCGATGACGATGTTCAGCAGGTGGCGGGCCGGCAGCAGGATCGGCGCGCCCGACATATTGCCGTTCAGCTTGGCGAAGGCGATCACAGAGCCGGTGAACGTGATAGCGCCGATGGCCAGGCCCAGGCTGAGCTCGATCAGCGAGTTCAGGTGCACGTGGCCATCCGGCGTGGCGATGCCGTAGGCGGCCGGCGTGTGGATGGCGGCGACCGCCACCAGGCAGGCCGCCATGCCGACCAGGCTGTGGAAGGCGGCGACCAGCTGCGGCATCGAGGTCATGGCGACCTTGCGGGCGATGACCGCGCCGATGGTCCCGCCCACGGCCACGCCGCCGATGATGAGACCGAGCGTCAGCACGTCCAGCTTGCCCTGCCCCCAGAGGGTGGCCAAGGCGGTGCCGATGGCGATGGCCATGCCGATCATGCCGTTGCGGTTGCCCGCCTGGCTGGTGGTCGGCGACGACAGGCCCCGCAGGGCCAGGATGAAGAGCACGCCCGAGACGAGATAGGCGATCGCAGCGAGATTGGCGTTCATGATGGTCCCCCCGATCCCGCTTACTTCTGCTTCTTCTTGTACATCGCCAGCATCCGCTGAGTGACGAGGAAGCCGCCGAAGATGTTGACCGCCGCGAAGGCCGCGGCGATGGCCCCGGCGCCCTTGGAGATCAGGATACTTCCGGTCAGGGCCTCGCCGGAACCGCCGCCGGCGGCGGCCGCCAGCAGGGCGCCGACGATGATCACCGACGAGATGGCGTTGGTCACCGCCATCAGCGGCGTATGCAGGGCGGGCGTCACGCTCCAGACGACGTAGTAGCCGACGAAGATCGCCAGGACGAAGATCGCCAGGCGGAAGACGGTGGGATCGACAGCTTCCATGGATGGCCCTCCGATCAGGCGGTCAGGTTGGGATGGACGACTGCGCCGCCCTTGGTGACGAGCGCGGCCTTCAGGATCTCGTCCTCGTAGTCGGGGGCGAACTTGCCCTCCTTGTCGAGGAAGAGCCCGGCGAAGGCGAAGAGGTTGCGGGCGTAGAGGGCGCTGGCGTCGGCGGCGATGCGGCCGGGCAGGTTGGCCCTGCCCAGGATCTTGGCTCCGTTGGCGGTCTCGACCACTTCGTTCAGCTTCGCGCCCTCGACGTTGCCGCCCTGCTCGATGGCCAGATCCACCAGCACCGAACCCGGCTTCATCGAAGCGACCTGGGCGGCGCTCACCAGCTTCGGCGCGGGCCGGCCGGGGATCAGGGCGGTGGTGATAACGATGTCCTGCTTGGCGATGTGGCTGGAGACCAGTTCGGCCTGCTTGGCCTGATACTCGGCGCTCATCTCCTTGGCGTAGCCGCCGGCGGTCTGGGCGTTCTTGAACTCCTCGTCCTCCACCGCCAGGAACTTGGCGCCCAGGCTCTCGACCTGCTCCTTGGTGGCGGGCCTGACGTCGGTGGCGGTGACGACCGCGCCCAGACGCCGCGCGGTGGCGATGGCCTGCAGGCCGGCGACGCCGACCCCCATCACGAACACCTTGGCGGCCGCGACCGTGCCGGCCGCAGTCATCATCATCGGCATGGCCTTGCCATAGGCCTCCGCCCCCTCGATCACGGCCCGATAGCCGGCGAGGTTGGCCTGGGACGACAGCACGTCCATCACCTGCGCGCGGGTGATCCGCGGCACGAACTCCATGGCGAAGGCGGTGGCGCCCTTTTCGGCCAAGGCCTTCAGGGCGTCCTTGTCGACATACGGATTGAGCGTGGCGGCCACGATGGCGCCGCTCTTCAGGGCCGCGATCTCCTCGTCGACGGGCGCGCGCACCTTGAACAGGATGTCGGCCTTGCCGATCGCGTCCTTGGCGCTCTTGGCCAGCGTCGCGCCGGCGGCTTCATAGTCGGCGTCCGGGAACGAAGCGGCGCCCCCGGCCCCGCTTTCCACGACGACCGAGAAACCTGCGCCGATGAGTTTCTTCACCGTCTCGGGGGTCGCGGCGACGCGCGTCTCCCCGCCGCGGCGTTCCTTGGTCACGGCGATGACTGTCATGCGCCCCAGAGCCCCCCTCTACCTCTAAATCTTGAGGCGACCATAGAAGCCGCCGCGAGACGTTGTCTAGCGACGGAACAGCGGCATTCAAACAATTGTTTGAGGCGAGAGCGCCAGGGGCCTCGGGTTTGGTCGCATTCCCGTCGCCCTTGGTCGCAGCCGCCGTCGCGTCCGTCGAACGATTGCTGACGCGCAAGCTCTTCGGCGGCACCGCTCACCCGCTCAATCCAGAAAAAGTCGGTGACCTATGAAAAGAACTGCGCTCGTCCTGGCCGCGGCCGGGCTCCTCTCGGCTCTATCGGCTGCGCCCGCCCTGGCCGAAGGCGTCGTCCGCCCCGGCGACATGACCCTCTCGTGCGAAGCCCTGGCGGCCGAGATCAACCAGCTCGAAGAGGCTCAGGTAAAGAAGGCCCAGCGCGCCGAATCCGGACGCAAGTTCATGGGCTTGGCCGGAGCGGCCTTCAACGCGGCGGCCCCCAGCCTGATGGCCCGCGCCGGCAACGGCGAAGGCGCCCAGATCGCCTCCAGCCTGTTCGGCCAGCTCCAGGCCCAGGCCGCCGCCGCCCCGGTGCAGGAGACCGCGCCGGCGGCCGACACCAGCGTTCAGGCCCGCCGGCTGGAGCGCGTGAAGAGCCTCTTCGCCGAGCGGAGCTGCTGAGCCCGATGCGCCTGCGCCACAGTCTGCTGGCCGGGGTCACGGCGTTCAGCGTCGCGGTCAGCGGCCAGCCCGCCTACGCCTGGAAGCCCAAGACCCACGTCTACCTGGCCGAGGAGGCGCTGCGGGACGCCCTCGATAACGGCAAGGTGACCATCTACGAGACCGACCAGGCCAGCGGGAAAATCCTCGGCCCGCTCGGCGAGTTCGACGTCGATCCGAAGATCCTGGCCGCCCTGCGCACCGCCCCGGCCCAGTTCCGGGCCGGCGTGCTAGGGCCGGACGCCTATCCCGACATCCTGACCGGCCAGCAGATCATCCACCCGGACGAGGCCCTGCCTCACGACGGCAGCGCCAGCGGCACGGATGCGTGGCTGGCGCACATCTGGAAGCGCGGCTTCATCGAAGGCGCGACGCCGCAGGTCCAGGCCTTCGCCATCGGCTACCTGACCCACGGCGCGGGCGACGTCTTCGCCCACACCTTCGTCAACCACTTCTCGGGCGGCGAATTCCTGCTGGTCCCGGACCCGACCAACGCGGTCAAGCACCTGGTGCTGGAAGGCTATATCGGCAAGCGCACGCCCCAGGCGGTCAACGCCGTCTCCACCCGCATGCGCACCGGCGGCGGCCCTCGCAACCAGCGCAAGCGCGACGACCTGGGCCTCGATCCCGATGCGAGCAACGATCCAATCACCTATGAGAACGTCAACCTTCCGGTCAGTCAGGCCGACACCAGCATCTCCGGCGTGGAAGACTTCATCTACCGCGAACTGACCTACGCGACGCCCGGCGGAATGCTCGACCAGAAGCTGCTGAAGGGCGGCGGGACCTCGCGCTCCATCCCCTTCATCTACTCCGCCCTGCGCAACGGCCTCCAGCGGCAGGTCGAGGAGTACGACCGCGTGCGGATGTCCAAGACCGGCCCCGACCGCCTGGCCTATGCCGCGGTCAACGGTCCGGCGGCCGAGTACAAGCGCGCCTGGATCAAGGACATCGATGCGGGCCTCGCCGCCCTGCCGGCCGTCAGCCACAAGGTCGCGACCGCCATCGTCTACAACGAGCAGGGCTCGGACATGGCCGCCGCCAAGGCCGCCATGGACCAGTACGTCGCCGACCACCTGGCCTCGATGTCAGGCGTGCCGGACGGCGTCGTGGCCACCGCGGCCTTCATCGGCCAGGTGATGGACGCCATTTCGCCGACCTTCCTCAAGGAAGCGGTCGCCGCGATGATGAAGGAACCCATCGACGCTTTGGTGAAGGGCGTCACCGGCAAGACCGCCGACCAGTGGAACGACTACCTCAAGAACCCCGAGACCCACTTCGACGAGATCATGAACCGCCCGGGCGGCGGCCATGACGGCGAGGTCGAACATCTCATCGACCTGAAGACGTTCAACCGCGACTACCTGAAGATCGACGACGACGGCTACAAGAACCCCGGACTGAAATGGAAGGTCCAGGATCTGCCCCCGGCCTTCAACACCATCCAGCTCACCAAGATGATGCTGCTGGGCGACGCGGGCATGCAGCAGCTTTCCGCCGCGCTCGCCGCCAAGGGCGCGCCGATGGGCTCGTCCCCCGGCCAGTTCCGCAACCACATGCTGGGTTGGGTGCGCTCGCTCGACGCCGGCAACCAGTGGCAAGGATTGCCCGGCCACAAGGGCGGGACCTCCCCCCTGCCGGCCTTTTCCAAAGGCGGGACGGCGGCGGCCTATTACAAGCTGTTCCTCGACCAGACCGGCGCCAAGGCGCTGGACCCCAGCGCAGGCGAGCATGGCGCGAGCCCCGTCCCCCCGGACCAGGCCCAGCCAAACCCCGGCTCGCCCGGCTCTCCGGAGCAGCCGGCGCCGAACCTTCAGGAGCTGCGGCCCTGGGTCGACACGTGGGAGACCACCTACGGCAAGGTGACCCTGCAGCTGTCGCCCGACGGCGTGCTTTCAGGCCGCCTCATGGTGCTGGACGAATACGGCAAGGAGCGCGAGAGCGAGCGGCTGGAGCTGCGCGCGGGCCCCGAACCCGGCTCGCTCGTCGGCACGTCGAAATACGCCGAGCACGTCGCCGAAATCACCATGAAGCTTTCGGCCGACAGCATGAGCTTCACCGCAACCGCCAAGGCCGGCGGCTCGGCGACGCCCAACGCCTGGACCGGCAAGCGCATGCAGTCGCGCTACACCCCGCCGCCAGGCCAGGCGACGGGATCGGCGCCGCCGGGCCAGGGGACCGGGTCGGCCCCGCCCGCCGGCGGGACGCCCGACTGGGGATCGCCCCGACCGAATACCGGGACGGTTCCGCCGCCGCCGGCTCCTCTGCCGCCGGCCAGCTTCAAGCCGCTGAAAAACTTCGACGTGCGCCTCGATCGCACCGAGAAGGACGGCGCCATCGTCTGGGTGCACGTAACCTTCAAGAACATCTCAGGCGGCGAGCAATGGATGAGCTCGGGCATCGTGCGGGTGCAGATGGAGGACTCCGACGGGATCACCACCGAGCGCAACCAGTTCTGGCGCCCGCAGAGCCCGCCGACCGTGTTCGCGAGCACGCCGTTGCTGGCCCCCGGCGCAGAACTGAAGGCCCGCTTCCGCTTCACGCCCGACGCCGGGGCCCGGCCCGCCGCAGTGATCCTGCGCGAAGGCGACGCCACCGCCAGGTTCCCAGCGCGGTAGACTGCGCCTTCAGGCAGCAAAAAGGGCGGGGCCTCGCGGCGCCCGCCCTTTTCGATTCGGTCCGGGAGAGGCCGCGCTAGTGCGCGTCGCCCTTGTCCTTCAGCACCACGAAGCCGCCGATGGCGATCACCGCGCCCACGACGAGCGCCCCGATGAAGCTGGTCGGGGTGCAGAACACCAGCACCAGGAACACCAGCAGGGCGGCCAGGGCCAGCGAGCCCCACTTCGCCATCATGACAAACAGGTGGTAGGTCGACACCTGCTCGTGGATGTCCATGTCGCCGCGGTGGTAATCGGAAGCCATGGCGGTGGCGTCTCTCTCTTGAAAATTCAGTTGTCGCCGGACCTACACGAACCGCAGGCCGGCCTCAAGGGTCAGTACGGGCTCAGTGCGGCCACACCGACAGCAGCGACCGCAGCGCCGCCACCAGGGCCAGCGGCTGGTCGACCATCACGTGGTGGGCCGAATCCGGGATCGCGATCTCCAGGATGTCGTCCGGCAGCGGGGTAGCCTGGCCTTCGGTGCGCCGGGTCATGATCACCGAGCGGTCGCCGTAGATGTGGGCCAGGGGCACGTCAACCTTGGGCTTGCCGCCGACCATCATGGCGGTCATGGCCGTACGGTCGAGCTTGTTCCACATGTTCGGATCGAACCGCCAGGACCAGCCCATGCCCGAGCCGTCCTCCATCGGGACCTGCTTGAGCGAGCGGCGGGCGATGAAGTCGGCCACGAACAGGTTGCCTGCCGCCTGCGGCGGCATGAAGCGGAAACGGGCCAGGGCCGCGGCGATGGTCGGATAGACCTTCTGGGCGCGGTCGGGCGTCGGGATGTTGGCCACACGCTTGGCCTGCTCCTCCAGCATCCGCTTGCCTTCGGGACTATCGGGCGGCGGGCCGCCAAAACCGACGTCGACCAGCACCGCCGCCTTCATCCGCTCGGGATGGGCCGCGGCCGCATAGAACACCTGCGAGCCGCCGAACGAGTGACCGATATAGACCGGCAGGCCGTTCTCGTAGAGCCCAGCGGCCTTGGCGCAGGCCTCGGCGTCCTCGGCGAAGTCCTGGAAGGCGTAGGTTTCGCGCCAGTCCGAGGCGCCCATGCCGGCCAGCGACATCGAGGCGACGCGATAGTCGTTGGCGAGATAGGGCGCGATGAAGCTCCACCAGTCGGCGTGGGCGGAATTGCCGTGCACCAGCAGCAGGCCCGGCTTGCCGACCTCGCCCCAGGTCAGGAGTTCGATCTGGCTGCCCTTGGAGGTGACGAAGCTGCGCTCGGGCGCCTGGGCGATGGCGTCGAGAAACCATTGCGGCGCGTCCGGCTCACGGCCGCGGAACGGCAGCAGCGGCGCCTGCACCTCGGGCGGCAGGCTTCCGGGCTCGCTCGAGACCGGGCGGTCGTCGTCGTAATAGCCGACCGGCGCGCCTTCCTTGATGGCTGGATCCATCGCCATGTGCTTACGCGCCCCCTCGCGCTTCCCGCTCGCCCGGCTTGCGCTGGATCGAGCGGATACCCTTGTAGACGCCCGTGCCGGTTATCAGCGTGCGGTCTCCGCACCAGATGCGGCCACGGACAGTGAACACGTCGTCCTGTTCGGCGATGATCTCGCTGGAGCCTTCGATCCACTCGCCCATGTGCGCGCCCGACAGGAAGTCGGTGGTCAGGCGCACCGTCACCCAGCCGATCTCGCGTTGGTTGGAGATCACCCGTCCCCACGCCATGTCGGCGAAGCTCATCAGCATGCCGCCGTGGCAGTTGCCCATGCCGTTGGCGTGGTGCTCCTCGACACGGAAGGCCATGACCTCGTCGTTCGTGGCGTCGTCGCGCTTGGAATAGAACGGGCCGACCGTGCGGCCGAAGCCGCGCTGCCAGAGGTTGATGACATAGCCGTCGGGAACGACGGCGGCCTGCACTTCGGTCAGATCGTCGGACATCGCCCGTTGCTGATGAACGGGCGTTTGAAAAATGGCAAGTCCGTATCAGTCGCATCCGTGGCCAGGCCGGGCGCATTTTCGTTGGCGCCATTGTGGCGCTTCGCGCGTTGTCGCATCGCCGATGCGCCCTGGGGTGGTCGGAATATAGCTGGAGGAATGCATGCGTATCGCTATCAGCCTTGCCCTGGTCGCCGTCCTGGCCGCCGCCTGCTCCAAGAAGGAAGATACCGCCAAGACCGACACTGCCCCCGCGCCGACCGCCGCGGCGCCGGCCGCCACGGGCTCAACCCTCGCCGCGGCCGACATGGAAGGCCCCAAGCCGGGCAAATGGAAGCTGACCACCGAGCTGTCGGCCGCGCCCAAGCCGGTCACCGTCGAGACCTGCGTGGCCAAGACCAGCTTCAAGGACATGGAGGCCGCCCGCCAGCAGGCCGGCATGACCTGCAGCGAGCAGTCCTATCGCCGTGAGGGCGCCGACATCGTCGGCCGCAGCGTCTGCACCATCCAGGGCGGAATGAAGGTGACCAGCGACACCCGCATCTCGGGCGACTTCAACAGCCGCTACACCATTGAGGGCAAGACCACCATGGACCCGGCCCCGACCCCGGCCATGAAGGAAACCACCATGAAGATCACCGCCGAACGCCTCGGCGACTGCTGATCTGCGACGGCGTCGTCCCGGGTCGCCGGGATGACGCCGATCTTTGCGTCTGCGCAACTTTCTCCCCCTGAGCAGGCCTTTCGCCGGAATTCCGTGCGCGCGCCCTTCCCTGCGGCGCAGCTTCCGGCCTATCGTCCAGGCCGTTCATTGAGGGATCATCCGGGATGAGAGTATTGGAGACGGCGATCGCCCTGGTCGCCGCCGCAGCGCTCGGCGCCTGCGCCACCACCGCTCCGCAGGCGGGGAAACCGGCCGAGACCGCGAAGGCCAAGCCCTTGCCCAAGGGCCTCGATTCCGGCCGCGGTCCCGACGCTTTCGCCTCGACCTATCGCCCGCTGCCCAGCCGCCCGACCGCCCTGGTCGGCGCGACCATCCTGACCGGCACGGGCGCGCAGATCGATGGCGGGACGATCCTGATCAAGGACGGCAAGGTCGAGGCGCTGGGCGCCGGCGTTTCCGTTCCGGCCGGCTACGACGTCGTCCAGGCGGGCGGCAAGTACGTCACGCCAGGCCTGATCGACGCCCACTCACACCTGGGCGTCTATCCCTCACCCGCGGTGCCCGCCCACTCCGACGGCAACGAGCTGACCGACCCCAACACCGCCGGCGTGTGGGCCGAGCACTCGGTCTGGCCGCAGGACCCCGGCTTCAACCGCGCCCGCGCCGGCGGCGTCACCACCCTCTTGGTGCTGCCCGGCTCGGGCAACCTGATCGGCGGCCGCTCTGTCACCCTGCGCAACATTCCTGCGCGCACCGTCCAGGACATGAAGTTCCCGAACGCACCCTACGGCCTGAAAATGGCCTGCGGCGAGAACCCGAAGCGCGTGTACGGAAACAAGGGCCGCGCCCCCTCGACCCGCATGGGCAACGTCGCCGGCTATCGGACGGCCTGGATCAACGCCGCCGACTACGCCCGCAAGTGGGACGACTACCGCGCCAAGGTCGACCGTGGCGAGAAGGCCGACCCGCCCAAGCGCGACCTGCAGCTCGAGACCCTGGCCGGAGTGCTGAAGGGCGAGATCCTCGTCGAGAACCACTGCTACCGGGCCGACGAGATGGCCCAGATGATCGGGATCGCCCACGAGTTCGGCTACCGGATCACCGCCTTCCACCATGCGCTGGAAGCCTTCAAGATCGCCGACATCCTGGCCAGGGAAGACATCTGCGTCGCCACCTGGGCCAACTGGTGGGGCTCCAAGCTGGAGGCCTGGGATTCGATCGAGGCCAACGCCCCCATGGTCCACGCGGCCGGCGGCTGCGCCATCATCAAGTCCGACGACCCCGATGTGATCCAACGCCTGAACCAGGAGGCGGCCGAGGCGCTCGCCGCCGGCCGCGCCGCGGGTCTCTCCATCTCCGAGGCCGAGGCGATCAAGTGGATCACCTACAATCCGGCCAAGGCCATCGGCCTGCAGAAGGAGGTCGGCAGCCTGGAGCCGGGCAAGCGCGCCGACGTCGTGCTGTGGGACAAGAACCCCTTCTCGATCTACGCCCGCGCCGAGCGCGTCTACATGGACGGCGGCCTGGCCTATGACCGCAACGATCCGCGCTACCAGCCCAAGTCAGATTTCGAACTCGGCCAGGGGGCCTATCGCTGATGCGCAAGCTGGCAGTCAGTCTGGCGGCCCTCGCCGCCGCCATCGCCGCCCCGGCCGCAGCCGAGACGGTCGCCGTCACCAACGCCCGCATCCTGACCGCCGGTCCCGCGGGCGAGATCGCCCGGGGCACGATCGTCCTGCAGGACGGCAAGATCGCCGCCGTCGGCCCGGCCGCCCAGGTCCCGGCCGGCGCACGGGTGATCGACGCTCAGGGCGGCGTAGTCACCCCCGGCTTCATCGCTCCCAACGCCCTGCTGGGCGCGGTCGAGGTCCGCTCGCTGGGCGACGATCTGGCGGTGAACAATCCGGAGATCGGCGCGTCCTTCGACGTGCAGTACGCCCTCAATCCTGCCTCGACCCTGATCCCGGTCGCGCGGCTCGCCGGGATCACCCGCGCCATCGTCGTACCGCTGTCGGCGGGCGGCGGGGGCGGCAGCTTCCATGATGACGATGGCGAGGAGGTCATGACCGCCGGTGACGGCGGCGGCTCGAAGTCCTCGGCCCTGTTCGCCGGCCAGGCCGCCGCAATCCATCTGGCCGAGGGGCCGGAGATCCTGATGAAGCCGAAGGTCGGCATGGTGGTGCCGTTCGGCGACGGCGGGGCCAATGTGGCCGGCGGCGCACGCGGAGCTGAGATCATTGCGCTGAAATCCGCCTTCCGCGACGTGCGCGACTACATGCGCAATCGCGCGGCCTACGACCGTGCTGGCGTCCGCGACCTTGCCCTCTCCAAGAGCGACCTCGAGGCGCTGATCCCGGTCGTCGAGGGCCGCATGCCGGTCATCGCCCTGGTCCACAAGGCCTCCGACATCCGCGCCGTCCTGAAGTTCGCCCGCGAGGAGAAGATCAAGCTGATCCTGTCAGGCGTCGAGGAGGGCTGGATGGTCGCGGCCGACATCGCCGCGGCCGGCGTTCCGGTGATCCTCGATCCGCTCAGCGACCGGCCCGAGAGCTTCCAGGTGCTGGGCTCGACCCTCGAGAACGCCGCCAGGCTAAACGCCGCCGGCGTGACGGTCTCGCTGGAAGGCACGGGCGGCGCCCACCGGGTGCGCGAGCTGCGCTACAACGCCGGCAACGCGGTCGCCTATGGCATGCCTTACCAGGCTGCTCTGGCGGCGGTGACCATCAACACCGCCCGCATCTTCGGGGTCGCCGACAGGGTCGGTTCGCTGGAGCCCGGCAAGGACGCCGACCTGGTGATCTGGACCGGCGACCCCTTCGAGCCGCTCAGCCAACCGAAGGCGGTCTTCATCGCGGGCAAGGCCCAGCCGATGACCTCGCGCCAGATCGAACTGCGCGACCGTTACAAGGACCTGTCGGGCCCCTGTCCGGTAGCGTATCCGAAGTAGGGACTGCGAAACCGCCCGATCCGCTCGCCCGGCTTCCGCCGGAGCGAGCGATCAGCCCGCGTCCTCCGGCTTCAGCGTCTGGCGAAGTTCCCGCTTGAGGAACTTGCCGCTGGCGTTGCGCGGCAACGGGTCTGGCATGAACCACAGGTAGCGTGGGATCTTGTGCTTGGCCATCAGGTCGCCGAGGTGCGTGCGCAGGGCGTCCGGAGTAACGAACTCGCCGGGCCGCAACACCACCGCCGCCCCGACCTCCTCGCCCAGCCGCTCGTCCGGCACGCCGAACACGGTGACCTCCGCCACCGCCGGGTGACGGAAGATGCCGGCCTCGACCTCGGCGCAATAGACGTTCTCACCGCCGCGCAGGACCATGTCCTTCTTGCGGTCGACGATGAAGATGAAGCCGTCCTCGTCGATGCGGGCGATGTCGCCGGTGTGCAGCCAACCGTCGGTGATCGACTCCGCGGTCGCCTCGGGCCGATTGATATACCCCTTGATGACTGGGGCGCCCTTGACCCACAGCTCGCCGAGTTGGCCGGTCGGGACGGCGTTCCCGTCGTCGTCCACACACTTGGCCTCGAAGCTCGGCATGGCGGGACCGCAGCTGTCGGGCTTGTCCACGAAGAAGTCCGCCGCGACCGCAGTGATGATCCCGCAGGTCTCGGTCATGCCGTAGCCCGTGTTCGGGCGAGCGGTCTTCACGGCCCCGTCGATCTTGCCCACGAGGTCCGGCGGCAGTTGCGCCCCGCCGCCGCCCAGGGTCAGCAGGCTGGAAGTGTCGGTCGCCGCGAAGTCCGGATGGTTGATCAGTTCGCGCGCCATGGTCGGCACGCCGCTCATCGCCGTCACCTTCTCACGCTCGATCAGCCGCAGGGCTTCGCCCGCGTCCCAGCGGTACATGAGGACCAGCTTGCCGCCGCCGGCGGTGACGGCATAGGCGCCGCAGTTGTTGGCCGTGACGTGGAATAGCGGGGTCGTGATCAGGGCGACGGGGATCGGCGGGGCGACCGTGGGATCGATCGGAACCCCGGTGCCGCGCGCAGTCGCCAGCGCCTGGACCTGGCCCGAGAAGCCCATGTTCATCAGATTGTGGACGCAGCCGCGGTGGGTCAGCTGCGCGCCCTTCGGAAAGCCCGTCGTGCCCGACGTGTAGAAGATGCAGGCGTCGGCGTCCGGATCGACGGCCACCTGCGGCATGGCTCCACCGCCGGCGATCACTTCGGCGTAGGCCACCGCGCCGGCCGGCGGCTCGGTCCGCACCGCCACAACCTTGATCCCCTCGACCATCGACGGCCGCTCGTAGATCCGCGCCAGCCGCTCGGCGTCGGCGAAGACCACCTTGGGCGCCGCGTCCTTGAAGGCGTACTCCATCTCGTCTGGCACCCACCAGGCGTTCATGCCCACGGCGGCGACGCCGACCGACAGGCAGGCCCAATAGACCAGCATCCATTCTGGATAGTTGCGCATGGCGATGGCCACGCGGTCGCCGGGTTGCACGCCCTGCTCGAACAGCCAGGCGGCGATGGCGTTCACCTGGGCGTGGGCCTCGGCGTAGGTCAGGCGGTCGTCCTGGTAGACGAGGTAGTCGCGGTCGGCGAACTGCGCGGTCGAGAGCCAGAGCTCGCGGACGGACGGGGGCGCGTTCTTGAACGTGCGGATCATGTTCCCCCGCACCGGGATCTCGACCACCTCGAAGGGCGCGCCCGCCCCGGTCAGTTCCGCCCACGCCTGCTTCAGCTCGCGATAGTGCATCAACTCCCTCCCGTTCTTTTGTCGCCCTCCGCGTCGAGGCGAGGAGCGTGAAATTCCTGGCAGACACGACAAGGGCCGACGCCGCGGAACGCAAGACACAATCCGGGAGAAAAGCGTCCGCCCGGCCGATTTCAAGGGGCCGGCCGGCGAGGCGCCTCAGATGCGGGCGATCAGCCGTACGGCGTCGGCCGGGGGCGGCCGCTCGATCCGGCGATAAACCGCCCCGTCGGTCGTGCGACCCAGCAGGCGCGAGATCACCAGCTCGCGGCGCAACAGGGCGTGGTCGCCGAAATCGTGCAGCCGGGCGATGACGCCGCTGATCTCGCGCTCGTTGAAGCTCTCGCCCGCCGGCAGCCTCGACCAGAGGCCCCAGAGCGCCAGGACCCGGTCCTCCCGCCTTGACGGCCAGCGCAACAGCCGGCCGCGGGAAAAGCAGCGCTCGACCCGCTCGATGCGACGCAGGTCGGGCGCTTCGACGGCCCGAACGGGCTCCGAAGGCGGCGACGCCTGCAACGCCTCGGCGCGCAGGTGCTGGAAATTCCGGCGACCTGCCGCGCGCGCCAGCATGTTGAGGATTTCGAGGTGGCTGGGGACCTCTCCACGAGCCAGCAGTTGCGCACGCAGCGCCTTGGCCAGGTTCGAGACGTCGTCCGCCTGGAGCGGAATAGCGGTTCTGGACATGATCTTCCCTCGCGTGCCGAGGTGAGCGGTGGTCGCCGTTCCGATCGGGCACGGGAAGGTGTCGATCGATCAAGTCGGATGCAGGTTTAGCTTGCCCTGGCGGGCGGCGACGCCTCGGTGAACTGCAGACCGTCCCTAAGCGATAGGCGGCGGGGAATCTGTCGTCAAGCTTGGCCGGCCCGTGGGATAGTCGGCGCTCGACACCCTTGAGATCGCGAGCCCCGCCATGACCCAACCCATTCGCATCGTCGGCCTGTCCGGCAGCCTCCGCTCCGGCTCGTTCAACGGCCACCTGCTGCGGGCCGCCGCCCGCCTGGCGCCGGGGGGCGTGACCTTCAGCCCGGGCACGATCCGCGGCATCCCGCTCTATGACGGCGACGTCGAGGCGACAGAAGGGATCCCTGCGTCGGTCGCCGCGCTGAAAGACGAGATCGCGGCCGCAGACGGCCTCTTCCTGGTGACGCCCGAGTACAACAACTCGATCCCCGGCGTGTTCAAGAACGCCATCGATTGGCTGACCCGCCCCGCCTCGGACATCCCGCGCGTGTTCGGCGGTAAGCCGGTGGCCTTCATCGGCGCCTCGCCCGGCGGGTTCGGCACCATCCTCAGCCAGGAAGCCTGGCTGCCGGTGCTGCGGACCCTGGGCACGGCGCCTTGGTTCGGCGGGCGCCTGATGGTCTCGCGCGCCCATAAGGTATTCGACGAAGCCGGCGCGATCCTCGACCCAGCGATCGAGGATGCGCTGGCGACCTATGTCGCCGGTTTCGCCGCGTTCGTGCGCGAGCGGGGCTAACGGCCGCGTCTCACACTAGCTCGTCGAACTCGTCGACCAGCCGCTCCAACTGGCTCATCCCGGCGGCCCAGAAGGCCTTTTCACGCGGGTTGAGCCCAAAGGGCTTCAGCGCCTCGACATAGGTGCGGGTTCCTCCCGCGGCCAGCAGGTCCTCGTAGAGCGGCGCGAAGGCTGCAGGATCCTCACGCCGCGTCTCCATCAACCCGCGCACCAGCAGGTCGCCGAAGGCGTAGGCGTAGACGTAGAACGGCGCGTGCACGAAGTGGCTGACATAGGCCCAGTAGTGCTCGTAGCCCGCGTTCAGCTTCACGGCCGGACCCAGGCTTTCAGCCATGACCTCCAGCCACAGGGCGCTGATGTCCTCGGGCGCGAGTTCGCCTTCCTGGCGCAGCGCGTGGAACTGGGTCTCGAAGCGGTGGAAGGCGATCTGGCGCACCACCGTGTTGAGGCCGTCCTCGATCTTGCCGGCCAGCAGGCCCAGGCGCTCCTGCTTGGACGCGCCGGCCAGCAGGCGCTCGAACACCAGGCCCTCGCCGAAGATCGAGGCGGTCTCGGCCAGGGTCAGGGGCGTATCGGCCAAGAGGGTGCCCAGCGGCGCGCACAGGGTCTGGTGCACCGCATGGCCCAGCTCGTGAGCCAGGGTCAGCACATCGCGCCGCTCGCCCATGTAGTTCATGAAGACGTACGGGTGGCGGTTGGCCGTAACCGGGTGCGAATAGGCGCCCGACTGCTTGCCGGTGCGCGGCCGCGCATCGATCCAGGGCTTGGCGAAGAAGGTCTGGGCGGTGTCGGCGAACTTCGGCGCCAGGTCCGAGAAGCTGTCCAGCACCATGCCCTTGGCCTCGTCCCAGCCGTAGGTGCGGGGCGCGGCGGTGTCGAGCGGAGCGTTGCGGTCCCAGTAGTCCAGGCTCTTGCGGCCCATGACCTTCGCCTTCAGCGCGTAGTAGCGGTGGCTGACCGAGGGATAGGCCTCGACCACCGCGTCCTCCAGCGCCTGCACCGCGTCGGCGTCGACCTCGTTGGCGAGGTGGCGAGAGGCGGCGGGATTCGGGTACTTGCGCCAACGGTCCTCGACTTGTTTCTCGAAGGCCAGGGTGTTCATCGCCAAGCCAAGGATCGGCGTGCGCTCCTCCAGCGCCTTCGCCAACCCTTGCGCGGCCTGCTTGCGGCGCGCGCCGTCGGGGTCGGACAGGCGGTTCAGCGCCTCGGGCAGGGTCAGGGTCTCGCGACCGACCTTGGCGGTCAGGCGGGCCAGGGTCTCGTCGAAGAGACGCGTCCAGTTGGCCACCGCCGGGCCGCGGTCGATCAGCAGCCGCTCCAGCTCGGGCGACAACTCATGCGGCCGCGACAACCGCACGCGGCGCATCCACGGCCGCCAGCGGGCGGCGGGCGCATGCGCCTTGAAGGCCATCTCGATCTCGCTGTCCTCGAGCTGGTTCAGCTCCAGGGTGAAAAACAGGCTGTCAGCCGCTATCTGAGCCGAGCGGGCTCGCAGGTCGGCCTCGAACTTGGCCCAGGCGGGATCGTCGCGCGCGACTGAAGCCGACAGCGCCGCATAGGCGCCGACGCCCCACAGGCCGTTGGTGGCGGTCTCGTAGAGGCCGATTCCGTGGTCGAGAATCTCGCCCAGATGCAGCGGGTCGCCGCGCAGGGCCAGGAACCGCCCCTTCAGCTTGACCAGCTCGTCATTGGCCGCCTTCGCGGCGGCAAGGTCGGTTTCGATCTTCGGATCCTCGCGGCCGGCATAGAGGTCGGCGAGATCCCACTCGGGCAGGGTGTCCAGTTTCACAGGCGCGTTCATGGGACGACAGATAGCCCTTCGACCGACCTCATCCTAGGGCGCAGTCCCGATTGCTGACCAAGGGGCTCCTTCCGCAAAGAAGGAGCCCCCTTCGTGTCGATGGCGCCTTCAGCTCTTCGGCGGCGGGCCGCCCTTGGCCGGCGCGACGGCGGGGGCCGCAGCGCCCTTGGCCTCGCTCAGCACGTAGGCGCGCAGATCCTCGGCGCCCTTGGCGTCGAAGAAGCGGCTGAAGCTGGCCATGCCGCGCGGCGCGAGCGCCCCGTCGATCAGCACCGACTTCCAGTTCTCCGCCGAGAGCAGCATCTGCGAGCGGCGCAGGTCGGGCAGGAAGGCGCCGGAGGCGTTCGGGCCGTGGCAGACTTGGCAGTTCTGATGGAAGAGGGCGAAGCCGCGCTTGGCGTCGCCGGTCGAGGTCACGCCCGTCAGGTCGATCGGCACGACCTCGGGCCGCACATAGTCGGGCGCCTTGGCCGTCCCGCCCAGCTTGAAGACCATCAGGCGGCCCGGCAGCCGCGGCCGGTCCGGCAGGACGAAGGGCGCCGAGAGCGCGCCGGCGCCGCCATAGCCGACCATCTGGGCCACGTACTGCTCGCCATCGATCTCGTAGGTCATGGGCGCGGCGATGACGCCGTTGTCGGTCTTGTAGGACCAGAGCTTCTTGCCGTCGGCGGCGCTGTAGGCTGCGAACTCGCCCTGGGCGGCGCCCTGGAAAATCAGGCCGCCCGCCGTCGACAGGATGCCCGCGTTCCAGAAATAGGGATGCTCGATGGTGAATCGGGCCTTCTGGGCGACCGGATCCCAGGCGATGAGCTGGCCCTTCACCATGGCCTTGACCGCCGCGATCTGGGCCTTGTCGCTGGGCAATGCGTTGGCCAGGAAGTCGGTGCCGACGTTCCAGCCGCCGGGGCGGTAGGTGTAACCCTTGTCCGGCGTGTAGGCGAACGGGATGATCTGGGCCGGGATGTAGACGAGGTTTTCCTTCGGATTGAAGGCCATCGGGTGCCAGTTGTGGGCGCCGAACGGCGCGGGCACCTGCAGCGAGGGCGCGTTCTCATAGCGCACGCCCGGGTTCTCGATCGGGCGGCCGGTGGCCGGGTCGACCCCCTTGGCCCAGGTGATCGGCACATAGGGCTTGGCCGAGATCAGCTGCCCGTTGGTGCGGTCCAGGACGTAGAAGAAGCCGTTCTTCGGCGCCTGCATCAGCACCTTTCTCGGCGTGCCCCCCACATTCATGTCGGCCAGCATGATGTGCTGGGTGGCGGTGTAGTCCCAGCTCTCGCCGGGGGTCGTCTGGTAGTGCCAGACGTACTCGCCGGTGTCGGGTTTCAGCGCCAGGATCGAGGACAGGAACAGGTTGTCGCCCTTGCCGTCCGAACGCTTGATATGGTTCCAAGGCGTGCCGTTGCCGACGCCGACATAGAGGATGTCGAGGTCCGGGTCGTAGGCCATGGAATCCCAAACGGTGCCACCGCCGCCGGTGGCCTTCCAGCCTTCACCGAACCAGGTGGCCGCACCCTTCTCCTTCATGACCTTGTCCGAGGCCGCGTTGTCCGGCTGACCGTTGGGATTGGGGGTGGTGTAGAAGCGCCAGATCAGCTTGCCGTCGTTGACGTCGTAGGCTGAGAGGTAGCCGCGCACGCCGTACTCGCCGCCGCCGTTGCCGATCAGCACCTTGTCCTTGATGACCCGCGGGGCGCCGGTGATCGTGTAGGGGCGGCTGGTGTCGGTGGTCTGGACCGACCAGGCCTCCTTGCCGGTCGCCGCATCCAGGGCGATCAGCCGCCCGTCGAGCGCGCCGACATAGACCTTCCCCTTCCACACCGCGACGCCGCGGTTGACCACGTCGCAGCAGGCGTCAAAGCCCTTCTTGCCCTCGACCTTGGGGTCGTAGGACCATTTCAGCGCGCCGGTCTTGGCGTCGAAGGCGAAAACCTTGGACCAGGCGGTGGTAGTGTAAAGCACGCCGTCGACCATGACCGGCGTGGCCTCCTGGCCGCGGTCGGTGTCGAACTCGTACATCCAGGCCAGGCCCAGCTGGCCGACGTTGCCGGCGTTGATCTTGTCGAGCGGGCTGAAGCGCTGCTCGTCGTAAGTCCGTCCGTAGGAGAGCCATTCGCCGTTGGACTTGGCGGCGATGATCCGCGCCCCGTCGACATTGGCGACCTTGCCGCCGCCTCCACCGCCCTGATTGCATGCGGCCAGGGCCAGTGTCGCGGCCAGCATCGCCGCCAGCTTCAAGCTCTTCATTCTGCGCCTCCCTGCGGCCGTCATGGCGCGACCGTCAGCGGAACTATGCGCGGAACGCCGGGCGCGGCAAGCTTGCCGCCGGGTCAGGCGTCTTTGCGATCCAGGCCCCAGGCCAGCGCGCCGAGCGCCAGGTAGACGACCAGGGCCGTTGTCCCCAGGCCCGCCGCGTCGCCGCCGCCCGGCATCACCATGGCGATGATCTGCACCGCCACCAGCGCGCCGACGAAGACCAGCACCGGCCAGAGGCTCCGCCCCGCCCGGCCGCGGGTCCAGGCCCAGGCGGCCGCAGCGAGGCCGAGCAGGCCGATCTCCACGGCCTGCTCGGGGACCGGATAGTTCCAGAGTCCGAAGCCGACCTTGGCCCCGCCGAACCACAGCTCCAGGTCCGGGCGATGAACCAGCAGATCGAGCAGCCAATGGGAGAAGACCGTCGCGGCGATTGCCGCGGCCGCAGCCCAGGGCAGCCGCGCCAGCCGCGCCAGGCCGAGCGCGGCGGCGGACCAGACGATCACCGCCGGCAGGCTGTGAGTGTAGGGCATGTGGTAGAGGTCCAGCGCGCTGCCCGGCAGGCTGGGGTCGATGCGGACCTTCTCGATCCCGGCGACGACCAACCCGCTCCAGCCGATGTCGATGGCCTGGGCGGCGAGCACCAGGCTCCAGAGCGGAGCACGCGGGACGGCGGCCTTGGCGGCGAGCGAGGCGGCGTAGTGACCGACGAACATGGGCTGACTCCGGGGCGATGGGCGCCCAAGGTCCAGCTTCAAGCGGCTCGACGCAACCGGCGGCCGCTAACCCCTGCCATTCGGAAATGCAGAGCTCCGACAGCCTGGAGATGCGAACCCCTTGTTCAGATTGATGTAACCATCTCCGTTAAGACCGGACTCAGGACTCCGAAACCCCACCTTTACCCCGCCGCTGTATCAATCCGGGTCAACAAGAGCCTCGTTCGACCGGCCCGTCGGCGAAACGAGCGTCCGTTTCAGGTGTGGGTGTTTCAAATGACCAAGACGGTCCTCGTCGTCGATGACGACCCGACGCAACGCCGGCTGATCCAGGCCGTCCTCGAGCGCGAAGGTTTCGCCGTCGCGCACGCCGAGAGCGGCGATGCGGCGATCAAGCACCTGCAGTCGGGCGCTACCGTGGACGTGATCCTGCTGGACCTCGTCATGCCCGGCATGGGCGGCCAGGACACCCTGAAGGAGATGCGCGCCCGCGGCTTCGTCCAGCCGGTGATCGTCGTCACTGCGACCGGCGGCATCGACACCGTCGTCCAGGCCATGCAGGCGGGGGCCAGCGATTTCTTCGTCAAGCCGGCGAGCCCGGAACGGATCATCGTCTCGATCCGAAACGCCCTGTCGATGGGCGCCCTGAAGGGCGAGGTCGAGCGGCTGAAGAAACACGCGGGCGGCCGCATGACCTTCGCCGACATGGTCGGAACCTCGCCGGCCATGACCATGGTCAAGCGCATGGGCGAGCGGGCGGCCAAGTCCTCGATCCCGATCCTGATCACCGGCGAAAGCGGCGTCGGCAAGGAAGTCATCGCCCGGGCCCTGCACGGTTCGTCCGACCGGGCCGGCAAGCCGTTCGTCGCCGTCAACTGCGGCGCCATCCCCGAGAACCTGGTCGAGAGCATCCTGTTCGGCCACGAGAAAGGCAGCTTCACCGGCGCCACCGACAAGCACCTGGGCAAGTTCCAGGAGGCCAATGGCGGGACCCTGTTCCTGGACGAGGTCGGCGAACTGCCCCTGGATATCCAGGTCAAGCTGCTGCGCGCCCTGCAGGAGAGCGAGATCGACCCGATCGGCGCAAAGCGCTCGATCAAGGTGGACGTGCGGATCGTCTCGGCCACCAACCGGGACCTGACCAATGCCGTCGCCGAGGGCCGCTTCCGCGAGGACTTGTTCTATCGCCTGAACGTCTTCCCGATCGAGGCCCCGTCCCTGCGCGAGCGGCGCGAGGACATCCCTGCCCTGACCGACCACTTCATCCGTCGCTTCAACGTCGAAGAGGGCAAGAGCGTCGTCGGCGCCTCGGCCGAGACCCTGGCCTTCCTGACCAGCTACGATTGGCCCGGCAACGTCCGTCAACTGGAGAACGCGGTCTATCGCGCCATCGTCCTGGCCGACGCGCCTTATCTGCAGCCGTACGACTTCCCAGCCATCTCGGGCGTCGCCGCACCGCCGCCGGAAGCGATCGAGGCGGTTGCGACCCAACGCCCGGTCAACCTGCCGACCGCCGAACAGCTCGTCGCCGAGATGCCGGCCGACGCGCCGGTGCGCATCCTCGATCATCGCGGCCATCTGCGCACCCTGGAGGAGATCGAGCGCGACCTCATCGCGCTGGCCATCGAGATCTATGCCGGTCACATGAGCGAGGTGGCCCGCCGCCTCGGCATCGGCCGCTCGACCCTCTATCGCAAGGTCCGCGAGCAGGGCCTGGAAGACGCGGTCAAGGGCGCAGGCGGCGAGGAAAGCTCGGACACCGCCGCGGCCTGATCAATCCTCGGCGTAGGATTTGGGGCGCCGCCGGAAGGGCTTCTTCTCGCCCTTCGCCTTGGCGGCGATCTCCTTCAGCTTCACGGCCTGCATGACCGAGAGCGCCTCGCCCGCGCCGCCCTTTTCGGGATCGCCGAAGGCGCGGCCGTATGTCTTCACTCGCTCCTCGACCGAGCCGAGGAACTCGCCCTCCCAGTCGGAGAGCTTCATGTCGGCGCGGTCCGCCTGGCGGCGGACGCGCTTCAACGCATTCAGCGCGGCCCGCTTGGCCTGCGCCTTTCGATCGGGCGGGGCCCGCTTCAAATCTCTCCGATGGCCGAGAGATAGAGGTCGAGGATCGCCTCTTCCTCCAGCCGCTTGGCGCGGTCCTGCTTGCGGATGCGGACGACCTTGCGCAGCACCTTGACGTCGAAGCCGTTGCCCTTGGCCTCGGCGAAGACCTCTTTGATCTGCTCGGAGATTTCGGTCTTCTCCTGTTCGAGGCGCTCGATGCGCTCGATGATCGACTTGAGCTGGCCCTGGGCGGCCTGGTTCAGGATGTCGCCGTGGGAATTGTCGTCGGACATGAGTTTGAGCGTCTCACAGCTCGGGGTTTGCGGAAAGGTCGCGGAAACTAGCGGCGCGGCCGCCCGCTGTCATCCGCCGCGCTGAACCTTCGCCATGATCGGCCGTTGAGACGGATCGACGCGGAGTTTTCACCATGTCCGATCCGAAGCAGCGTCCCACCCAGTCAGAGGCCGAGGCCGCCGTGCGCACCCTGATCGAATGGGCCGGGGACGATCCCGATCGCGAGGGCCTGCTCGATACGCCCGGCCGCGTGGCGCGCGCCTATAAGGAGCTGTTCGCCGGCTACGACGTCGATCCCCGCGAATACCTCGAACGCACCTTCGAGGAGGTCGGCGGTTATGACGAGCTGGTGGTGCTGCGCGACATTCGCGTGGTCAGCTTCTGCGAACACCACATGCTGCCGTTCCTCGGCAAGGCCCACGTCGGCTACCTGCCTTCCAACCGGGTGGTCGGCATCTCCAAGCTGGCGCGGGTGGTGCATGGCTTCGCCCGCCGCCTGCAGATCCAGGAGAAATTGACCTCCGAAATCGCCCAGGCGATCCACGACATCCTTCAGCCGAAGGGTGTGGGAGTGGTGATCGTCTCCGAGCATAGCTGCATGACCATGCGCGGCGTCCACACGCCCGGATCACGCCTGACCACCAGCCATCTGACCGGCGTGCTGCGCGACGACCCGCGCACACGCCAGGAATTCCTGGAGTTCGTCAGGAACGGCTAGAGCAGGCCTCGCGCCTCGAGGGCGGGCCGGACCGCCGCGGGATCGGTGAAGTGATGGGCGTCGAAGCCGAACGCGAGGGCGCTCTCGATATTGGCCGCCGAGTCGTCGAAGAAGAGCACGTCCTGCGGCGCAACGCCGAAGCGCTCGCACGCCAAGGCGTAGAACGCCGGATCGGGCTTCATCAGTCCGACGTGGGCCGAAACCACGTAGTCGCGCAGGCGCTCGAAGGCCGGGCTCATGGCGATCGTGCCTGGGAAGGTCTCGTGCGACATGTTGGTCACGCCGAACTGCGGCACGCCGGCGGCATGCAGCGCCTCTATGGCCGCCTCGGTTTCGGGGATGGCGCCTGAGAACATATCCCACCACCGGGTCTCCCAGGCGTGGATGGCGTCGGCGTAATGCGGAAAACGTTCGATCAGCGGCGCGCGGTTGTCTGCGAAGGTGACGCCCAGGTCGTGGGCGACGTGCCATTCCATGGTGCAGACATGAGAAAGGAACCGGTCGCATTCGGCCGGTTCCTCAAAGTACGCCTGGTAAAGCGTGCGCGGATTCCAGCGCACGATCACATTACCGATGTCCCAGAGGACGGCCTTTGCAGCCGCCCCAGGCATCTTAGCCCTGCTTCGCCTTGAAGCGCGGGTCGGTCTTGTTGATGACGTACACGACGCCCTTGCGACGCACGAGCTTGCAGTCGCGGTGGCGAGTCTTGAGCGACTTGAGCGAGCTTCTGACCTTCATGGACCTATCTCGGGCTCCGGACCGGGGCCCGGGTGTTGTCTGTAAGAGCCGGCGCGTATACGGGCCGGACCCCCAAGAGTCAACGACCGATGGCCGCCAATCGCCTCGCGCCCTTGTGATTGAGGGGCCGTGCGGGCGCCGCTAGGCTCGCCGTCATGGACCGTCGTCTCTTTCTTGTCTTGCTGCTCGCCGGCTGCGCCGGCCCGGCCCCATCCCCGCCAGCGCCCTCCAGCGCCGGCCCGCATCCGGCGCCGCCGCAACCGGGAAATGCTCCGCTCCAGCCGCCGGCCGATCCCGCCTCCTCCGGCGACGCCGACTTCGACAGCTGGCGCGCGGCGTTCCGTGACAAGGCGGTAGCGGCCGGGCTCGCGCCGGCCCTGGTCGACCGCGAGCTGGCGGGCCTGACGCCGAATCCGAAGGTCATGCGCCTCGATTCGGCCCAGCCGGAGTTCTCCAAGCCAGTCGGGGACTACATCAAGGGCGTGATCAGCGACGACCGCATCGCCCGGGGCCAGCGCTATCGCGCCGAGCTGCCGTTCTGGCCGGCCGTCGAGCAGCAGTTCGGCGTGCCGCGCGACATCCTCATCGCGGTCTGGGCCATGGAGAGCGCGTTCGGGGCGATCCAGGGCGACTTCGACGTCCTGCGCTCAATGGCCAGCCTCGCCTATCAGGGCCGCCGCCGCGCCTGGGCCGAGGGCGAGTTGATCGCCGCGCTCAAGGTCATCGCCTCGGGCGAGGCGACCCGCGCGCAACTCAAGGGCTCGTGGGCCGGCGCCATGGGCCAGACCCAGTTCCTGCCGTCGAACTACCTGACCATCGCCGTCGATGGCGACGGCGACGGCCGCCGCGACATCTGGAGCTCGCCCAACGACGCGCTGGCCTCGGCCGCAAATCTGTTGGCCAAGGGCGGTTGGGCGCGGGGCCAGGCCTGGGCGCGCGAGATCGCGGTCCCGGCCGACTTCGACTACAGCCTCACCGAGGGCCCGCGCGAGGCGCCGGCCTGGTGGGAAGCGCGCGGCGTGCGCGCCGCCGACGGCCGGCCCTGGAGCCCGGCCGAAACCGGCGCCGCGGCCATGCTGTCGGCGCCGGCGGGCGCGGCGGGCCCGATGTTCCTGCTGTTCCCGAACCACTTCGCGATCCGCAAGTACAACAACTCCACGGCCTACGCCCTGGGCATCGGCCTGCTGGCCGACCGCTTCGCCGGCGGCGCGCCGCTGGTGCGAGCCTGGCCGGTGGAGACGCCGCTGGCCATCGCCGACCGCATCGGCGCCCAGACCGCCCTGGCGCGACTGGGCTTCAATCCCGGCGCGCCGGACGGGGTCATCGGGGTCAACACCCGCACGGCCCTGCGCGCCTGGCAGAAGGCCCGGGGCCTGATCGCAGACGGTTATCTGTCCATGGACATGGTGCGGCGGCTGAACGTCGAGGCCGGGGCGCTGCCGGCGGCGGCCCCGAACTAGACGCCGCCCTCGTCGCTCTTCTCGAGGGTGGCCATGGCCGCATCGGCGCGGGTGGCCGGCTGGGGATGCGCGTTGCGGAGTTGCTGGTTGCGGAAGGCGTAGACCAGCATCACCACCATCAGGCCGCCGCAGAGGACGAACGGCGCAGGCGCGACGCGCTCGTACAGCCAGACGAAGGCCGGGGCCAGCACCACGTTCACGCCGTTGACCGCGGCGATGGCGCCGGCGACGCGGGCCTGTTCGTGCATGCCTACCGCCAGCGACGAGCCGGCGGTGAAGCCTGGCCGCGCCAGGCCGAAGCCCAGGCTGGAAATGGCGTAGCCGGCGACCACGGCCGCATAGCTCGGCTGCAGGGCGACGATGACGTTGCCGATGGCCGCGACGCCGACGCCCCAGCGCAGCAGCTGGCGGGGCGTCATCTCGAACATCCGGATGATGCCCCACTGGGCCAACAGGCCGGCGACGGCGCCGAACATCATGGCGATGGCGATGAAGCCTTGCGCCGCCGTCGGGCTGAGCTTCAGCTTGTCGATGATCAGAAAGCCCAGGGTCTGGGCCTGGGCCGTCTGGCAAACCGCGACGATGAAGCCGTAGATCAGGAACGGCTGAACGCGCGGGTCGCGCCACATCGGGCGCTCCTTGGTCACCGCTTCGGCGCCCGAGGCGCCGCGCGCGATCTCCGCCGTCACGGGCGCATGGGGCATCTTGCTGCTCTCGGGCAGGTACTTCCAGACGACGAACAGCATGGCCGCCGCCAAGAGGGCGAAGCCGAACATCGGGCCGGCCAGGTCGACCTTCAGCCCATGCAGCACGAACAGAGGTGCGACGAAGGGTCCGATCACCGTCCCCAGGCCAAAGGCGCCGGCCAGGGCCGACATCGACTGGGTGCGCTGCTCGGGCGGGGTGTGCTCGGCGATATAGGCCTGGGTCGCCGGATTCGAGGCCGCGCCGAACAGGCCGAACAGCGCCCGCGCCACCAGGAAGAAGCCGAAGATGATCATCGGCGCAGCCAGGTGCAGCAGGCCGGCGCTGACCACCAGGCCGCAGGCCACCATCGAGGCCATGAAGCCGGAAAGCCCGATCAACATCAAAGGCTTGCGCCCGTAGCGATCCGAAGCCCTGGCCCAAAACGGTGAGGAGAAGGCCCACAGCAGCGCCGAAAGCGAGAAGATCGCCGCCACCATCGGGTCGGGAATGCCGATCGACCGGCCGATGGCCGGAAGTACGGAAATCATCCCGGTGTTGCCCATGGCCGTGACCAGGGACACGCCGAAGATGATCGCGAAAGTCCCCTTGGGCAGGCCCTCGGGCGCGGAGACGAACTTGGGCATGTGAACGCTGTTAAGCCGCGCCGAGCCGATGCGCAAACCCATACCGCGGCTCAGACGCACACGGGCCATTAAGCATTAACCGCCATGCTGCCTGCCAAATCCGCGGGGACCGCCTTCTTCCTATGTTTCAGATCATCGGCATCGTGTTGCTGTTCGGCCTGGTGTTCGGCAGCTACATCATCTCCGGCGGCAATATGGGCGTCATCATGCACGCCCTGCCGCATGAAATGATGGCCATCGGCGGGGCCGGCGTCGCCGCCTTCCTGATCTCTAACTCGGTTCCGGTGATCAAGAGTTCGCTGGGCGGCTTCGGCAAGGTGTTCGCCGGTCCGAAGTGGAAGGCGGGCGACTACCGCGACCTGCTCTCGCTGCTGTTCCTGCTGACCAAGACCATGAAGTCCAAGGGCGTCATCGCCCTGGAAAGCCACATCGAGAACCCGAAGGAGAGCACGATCTTCTCGCGGTTCCCCAAGATCATGAAGGACCACTTCGCCATCGACTTCATCTGCGACACCCTGCGGATGATGACCATGAACCTGGAGGATCCCCACCAGGTCGAGGACGCGATGGAAAAGCAGCTCGAGAAGCACCACCACGAGGCGCTCGGCGCGCCGACCGCGCTGCAGAACCTGGCCGACGCCCTGCCCGCCCTGGGCATCGTCGCCGCCGTGCTCGGCGTCATCAAGACCATGGGTTCGATCACCGAGCCGCCGGAAGTGCTGGGCGGCATGATCGGCGGCGCCCTCGTCGGCACCTTCCTCGGGGTGTTCCTGGCCTACGGCCTTGTCGGCCCGATCGCCACGCGCCTGAAGGAGATCATCGAAGAGGAAGGCGCCTTCTACAAGATCATCCAGTCGGTGCTGGTTGCGCACCTGCACGGCAACGCCGCCCAGATCTCGGTCGAGATCGGCCGCGGCAGCGTCCCCTCCGGCGCCCAGCCGAGCTTCCTGGAACTGGAAGAAGCCCTGTCGGCGATCCCGGCCGAGGGCTGATCGGCTTCTAGGATGCTCCCCCTCTGAGGGAACTGTCAGCCGAACGCCCAGAGGAGAGGATCAATAGGTCTCTACAGCGGCCGCAGGCGGTTCACGTGGCCCATCTTGCGGCCCGGCTTGGCGTCGCGCTTGCCGTAGAGGTGCACGCGGGTCTCCGGCTCGCCGGCCAGCTTGGCCCAGGCGTCGGCTTCCTTGCCCAGCAGGTTCAGCATCTCGACCCGCGAATGGGCGTGGGTGGGGCCCAGCGGCCAGCCGGCCACGGCGCGGATATGCTGCTCGAACTGGTCGACCTCGCAGCCGTCCATGGTCCAGTGGCCGGTATTGTGCACCCGCGGAGCGATCTCGTTGACCAGCAGCCTGCCGCCCTTCAGCTCGAACAGCTCGATGCCGATCACCCCGACATAGTCGAGCGAGGACAGGATCTGGGCGGCGATGCGCTCGGCCTGGGCGGCGGTGTCCTTGCCGACCTCGGCCGGCGCGAACGAACGGCGCAGCACCCCCTTCTCGTGATGGTTCTCGGCCATCGGATAGACGGCGATCTCGCCGTCACGTCCTCGCGCGGCGATGACCGACAGTTCGCGCACGAAGTCGGCGGGGGCCTCCAGGATCACCGGCCTGCCGCCGACCGCCTTGAAGGCGTCGGCCGCCTCGGAGGCGTGCTCGACCCACTTCTGGCCCTTGCCGTCGTAACCCTCGCGCCGGGTCTTCATCAGGGCCGGCGCGCCAAGAGCCGTCACGGCCTCCCGCGCGGCTTCGGCGTCGTCGGCCGCGGCGAAGGCGACGGTCGGCGCGCCCGCGCCGTTCAGGAAGGTCTTTTCCTCGACCCGATCCTGGGCCACGGCCAGCGCCCGCGCGCCCGGCGCGACCGGCACGCCCAAGGCCGTCAGGTGCTCGACCGCCGCAGCCGGCACGTTCTCGAACTCGAAGGTGACCACATCGGCCAGCCTGGCCAGCTCGGCCAGCGCGGCGGGATCGTCATAGGCCCCGACCACCTCGAAAGCGCTGACGCGGCTGGCGGGGCCGTTCGCCTGGGGATCCAGTACGGCGACGTCGAAACCGAGGCGCCCCGCGGCCAGGGCCAGCATGCGGCCAAGCTGCCCCCCGCCGAGAATCCCGATCGTCGAGCCGGGGGGCAGGGGAAAGACGGTCATGGGATACAACTCTAGTCTTCGACGGTTTCGGCCACGCTGGCGGTGACGGAGGCGCGCAGGTCGGCGAGGCGCTGGGCCAGCCCTTCATCCGAGAGCGCCAGGATCTGGGCGGCAAGAAGGCCGGCGTTCTTCGCGCCAGGTTCGCCGATGGCGAGGGTGGCGACCGGAATGCCGCCGGGCATCTGCACGATCGACAGCAGGGAATCCATGCCCTTCAGCGCCTTGGACTCGACCGGCACGCCCAGCACGGGAAGTTCGGTCAGCGAGGCCGTCATGCCCGGCAGGTGCGCCGCGCCGCCGGCGCCGGCGATGATCACCTTGAAGCCCGCTGCCTTGGCGCCCTTGGCGAAGGCGTACATGCGGTCGGGGGTGCGATGGGCCGACACCACCTTGGCCTCATAGGCGACGCCGAGGCTCGCCAGCACGTCGGCCGCGGCCTTCATCGTCGGCCAGTCCGAACGGCTGCCCATGATGATGGCGACCTGCGCCTTGCCTGCGCTCATTCCCGATATGCCCCCTCGGCCGAACATGCTCCGCCGGAAAGCGGGGGAGTATAGGCGCCGGCCTTGCGCCCGCAACCAAGGACGTTCAGGATTCCGCCAAGGTCAAGGTTCCGGCTGATTCTCCAGCCTCTGGAAGGCGTTATGAAGATCACGGGCGCGCGCACCGAACCGTTCTCGGCGATCCGCAAGCGGGCGCTGGTGCATGCGGGCGCCCAGGCCGCCGCCGCCCAGGCGCCGGTCGTCGACAGCACCGCCTTTCTCGGCCTCGGCGAAGGCGACCTGACCCCGGCCGTCCAGGGCGCACTGAAGACCCTGCTCACCGAAATCGACGACCTGCGCGGCGAGGTCGGCCGCCTGAAGGCCAAGCTCACCGAGGTCGAGGGTCTGGCCGACCGCGACGCCCTGACGCCGCTGCTCAACCGCCGCGCCCTGATGCGCGAGCTCTCGCGCATCCGCACCTTCGCCCAGCGCTACGGCTCGCCCGCCAGCCTGGTCTATTTCGACCTCGACGGTTTCAAGGCGGTCAACGACCGTTACGGCCACGCCGCCGGCGACGCCTGCCTCTGCGCCGTCGCCGAACGCCTGACGGCGCAGGTGCGGGAAAGCGACATCGTCGGGCGCATGGGCGGCGACGAGTTCGCGGTCATTCTTGTCCAGGCCGACGCAGCCACGGCCGAGGCCAAGGCCAAGTCCCTGGCCGCCGCCATCGAGACGACGCCGATCCGGTTCGGCGAATGGACTGCGCCGCTGCACATCTCCTATGGCGTGTGCGAAATCACGCCCGACGCCGAGCCGGAAGCGCTGATCGCCGCGGCGGACGCGGCCATGTTCGCGCGCAAGCGCGAGGCGCGGATCATTCCACCGCGCTGAGGACCGGGCCGGTCGCTTCCCTCTTTCCTGACGCGCGCGTCACCCTTCTAGGGTGCCGGCTGCGAAAGCAAGCAAAAGGGGACCACCATGATCGGCTACACCACCGTCGGCGCAAACGACCTGGAAAAGGCGAAGACCTTCTTCGACGCCGTGCTGGCGCCGCTGGGCGCCAAGCGCAGTTTCGGCATGGACCGCATGCAGTTCTACGGCACGCCGGGCGGCGGGGCCCTGGCGGTATGCGAGCCCTATGACAAACAGGCCGCGACGCCCGGCAACGGCGCCATGGTGGCGCTCGCCTGCCCGTCCCCCGAGGTGGTCGACCAGGTCCACGCTGCGGCCCTGGCGGCCGGCGGAACCTGCGAAGGCGAGCCGGGCAAGCGGATGCCCACCTTCTATGGCGCCTATTTCCGCGACCTGGATGGCAACAAGTTCTGCGCGTTCAAGATGGGGTAGGAAGCGTCGGCTCGCGCCCGCGAGCCGAGAAAATTCTCACGCGATGATGTCGGGCGTCTGCTGATCCTTCAGGCGCTCGATTTCGTCCTTGAGGACGAGCTTCTTCCGCTTCAGCCGCGCGATGACCATCATGTCCGGCACCGGCGCCTGGCCGATGGCGTCCACCGCCACGCCCAGGTCGGCGTGTTCCTGAATCAGGGAATGGAGGCGCGCGGCAAGCCGGGCCTCGGGGTCGTTTCTGTCGTCGTCGTTCATACGCCTAACCCGCCCCACAAACGGGGGGCTCTATATGCCACGGTCAAGGCTTGCGGCCTAGCTCAGCGCGCCCGCCAGGCGAGCCAGGGCCTCGTCGCCCGGCCGGCTTGCCCAGGCGCTGGAAGCTGCTTGCAAGGCCGCGAGCGCCGGCTGGCCGCCGCTCTGGTTCCCGCAGATCGCCTCCAGCGAGTCCATCAGCACCCGCTCGGCCCGCAGTTCGGCGGCCTTGACGTCCTCGCGCAGTCCTTCGCGCGCCCGGTCGCCCACGCCCGCCAGCGCAGGCTTCAGCGCGCGCCGCACCTCGCGCAGCGGCTTCAGCGCGGTCTCGTCCCAGCGCATGGCCAGGTCCCGGCCCTCCGCCAGGGCCGCCGCGTCCGGCCCTTCGGCCCACACCGCCCACAACAGGTATGAAGTGTTCTGGCCATGCTCGTCCTGCAGCGCCAGGCAGGCGTCGGCCACGCCGATCCGCGAATAGGCCTCAAGAGCCCAGTCCCAAAGGCTCATGCGCCCCCCTCGCCGGCCAGCGGGCCGATATCCCGGCCCCAGCGTTTCACCGGTCGCCAGGAGAGGCCGAACAGATCCAGAGCCCGGCCGACAGACTGATCGACCATCTCCTCCAGTGACGCGGGCCGGGCGTAGAAGGCCGGCATCGGCGGGGCGATCACCGCCCCCATCTCGGCCAGTCGCACCATGGTGCGCAGGTGACCGACGTGCAGCGGCGTCTCTCGCACCATCAGCACCAGCGGCCGGCGCTCCTTCAGGGTCACGTCGGCGGCGCGAGTCAGCAGGGACGAGGTCACGCCCGTGGCGATCTCGCTCATGGTCCGCACCGAACAGGGGGCGATGATCATGCCGAGCGTTGGGAAGGACCCCGAGGCCACCGAGGCGCCGACGTCGCCGACCCGATGCGACACGTCGGCCCGCGCCTGGACGTCGGCCAGGCTGAGCTGCGTCTCCTGCGACAGGGTCAGGGCGGCGGCCTTGGAGAAGATCAGGTGGCTCTCGACGCCCAGCTCACGGCAAGCCTCGAGCGCGCGCAGGCCATAGACCACGCCGCTGGCGCCGGAGACGCCTATGACCAGCCGCGCCCGCTCAGGTTTGCTCATGCCATTGTGTCTCCACCGCCGGTTTCAAGGCGCAGGCCCGCCCCGGCGATTGCAAGCATATGTGATCTGACAGGGCGAAACAGCGGGTGTTCACTCTTGGTCATCGTAGTTCGACAAGGAGATGACACGTCATGGCCGTCGAAGCCCGTATCCGTGAACTTGGATCCCGTCACCAGAGTCTGGAGCGGATGATCCAGGAGGAAGCGAGCAGACCAGCGTCGGACGCCATGAAGTTGAAGGAGCTGAAGCGCAAGAAGCTTAAGCTCAAGGAGGAGATCGAGGCCCTGGGCGCGCAAGCGCACTAGGGGCGGCTCCTCTTCGTCCGTCAGGGCGGGGCCGGACGCCAGGCGACCCTGATCGACCGTCTCCACGGGTCCCCGGAGGCGATCGGCAGGGTCGGCTGCGCGTGAGCAGGCTTACGAAAAAGGGGCGGTCGCCCGCCCCTTTCCTTTAGTCCTCGTCGCCGTCCTCGTCCTCGAAGTGCGGCTCTTCAGCCTCGTCGTGGTCGTCGTGCGGCGTGAAGACCCCGGTCTCGGAGGCGGGCTCCAGGGTCGGCCCGTCGACGATGCCGCGCTTGGCGTCGTCCTTGGCCTTCTTCTCGGCCGCCTTCTTCACCACCGCATCCAGCTCCAGCTGGGTCGCCAGGCCGAGCGTCACAGGATCGACCGGCTTGATGTTGGCCGAGTTCCAGTGGCTGCGGTTGCGGACCTGCTCGATGGTGGCCTTGGTGGTGCCCAGCAGGCGGGCGATCTGGCTGTCGGCCACTTCCGGGTGGTTGCGGATGAACCAGGCGATGGCGTCCGGGCGGTCCTGGCGGCGCGACACCGGGGTGTAGCGCGGCGCCTTCTTCACCGGCTTCAGCAGCTCGGCGTGACGGCTCTTCTGGGCCTTCATGCGATAGCGGTCGTCGGCCTGGGCCTTGTCGAGCTCTTCGCGCGAGAGCTGGCCGTTGGCGATCGGGTCGGCGCCGCGGATGTCGCGCGCCACTTCGCCGTCGGCGATGCCCTTGACCTCGAGCGGGTGCAGGCCGCAGAAGTCGGCGATCTGATCGAAGGTGAGCGAGGTGTTGTCGACCAGCCAGACGGCGGTCGCCTTCGGCATCAGAATCTCGGTCATGACGGTCTTTCCAAAATGACGGCGCCCGGCCTTTCGGCCGGGCGGTGCAATCAAGCAGACCCTCATATAAGCCCGTTCTGCGCCCAAGAAAACGACAATCAGCGGCTGTTCGGCACGGCGACGCGACCTAGCCGGCCCCGACCAGGCGCGCGCGCAGCAGGGCCGCGTCGGCGGGCGCCGCACTTTTGATGTCGTTGTCGAAGTAGGCGTAGACGTCCTTGCGCGCGCGCCGCCAAGCGGCGATCTGCGCCGCCCAATCGCCCAGTTCGGCGGCCGGGTACCGTCCGCGATATCGGCCGCCCGGGCCGTGGCCGCGCACATAGACGAAGGAAGCCGGCGCCTCCCACGGCGCCGGGGCGTGGTGATGGTCGGATATGCAGAGCGCCGCGTCGTGGTCGGCCAGCAGATCCAGCACCGGCTTTTCGTACCAGCTGGGATGGCGGAACTCGATCACCCATCGCCCCTTGGGCGTCGTGGTGAGGAAGCGGGCCAGCCGCGCATCGTCGCGGCGCAGGCTGGGCGGGAGTTGCACGAGGGCCGGCCCGCGTTTGGCGCCCAGCCCCGCCATCCGCCGCACGACCAGATCGACCGAGTCCTCGCAGTCGACCAGCCGTTTGCTGTGGGTGATGTAGCGGCTGACCTTCCAGGCGAAGCAGAAGTCCTGCGGCGTGTGGGCCGACCACGCCTCAACGGCCTTGGCGCTGGGCAGGCGGTAGAAGCTGGCGTTGATCTCGGTGGTGTCGAACTGCGAGGCGTAGAAGGCCAGCAGGTCCTTCGACCGCGTCGCCTGCGGATAGAACGGCCCGATCCAGTCACGGTAAGCCCAGCCGGAACAACCGATACGCAGCGCCGTCACGGGCAGCTCCCCGTCCAGAAAGGTAACAAGTTCGGTAAGTCGGTCGCCTTGCGGATGTTCCCTGGAGACATTTGCGAAGGACGTGCCAAAGTCTGTGTAACAACGACCCCTAGGGAGGGCGCCAGGAATGAAGGGCGCGATCGCCACGATCGCCGCCGCCGGGTTTCTGTCCGCATGCGCGACGACCCCGCCGGCCACGACCACCGCCGGACTGACGGCGTCCAGGGCCGACTACAGCCACTGGTCCTGTCGCCAGATCGCGGCCGAACTCGCCCTCACCGAACGCGCCGTCGTCTCCGCCTCCAAGCGCGATCGCTCGCCTGAGCGGAACCAGACAGCCCAGGCTTTCCTTTTCCCCGCTTCGCTCGGGGCGGCCCCGCCGGCGGCCGGAGAGAACCTGGAGGCGCGACTGGCCGACCTGCGCCGCGCCTCGCGCGCCAAGCGTTGCACCAGCGCCTGGTCCCAGGACACGGCGACCGCCTGACGAGCCGTCACATAACGGCGATTGCCAAGCGCCGCGGCTCACGCACCAATGAGCGCATGAAACAGATCGTTCTACCTGAGATCGGCACGCCGCCGGGCGTCGCCCGAGGACGCTCGCCCCGCGACGGCTACCAGCGCGGCTGGGGCCTGATGCACACAAGTCTCGCCCAGGACGTCGCCGACCATCCGCTATATCGCGCCGGCTCCGAGGCCAGCGGCGGCTGGTCGCTGATGGTCGAGGCCAAACGGATGAACCTGTTTCTGCTCATGGCCCGGTTCTTCGAACCGCTCGACGGGCGCGACGTGATCGAGTTCGGCTCGTATCGCGGCGGCAATGCGCTGTTCATGGCTTCAGTGATGAAGGCCCTGCACCCCAAGGCGACGGTCTATGCCTGCGACACCTATGCCGGCATGCCCGCAACCGATGCGGCGCGCGACCTGCACGGGGCCGGCGACTTCTCCGAGGCGTCGTACGAGGCGTTGTCGCGCCGCCGTGACAAGCTGAAGCTGAAGAACCTGCAGATCGTGAAGGGCCTGTTCCAGGACACCTTTCCCGCCATCGCCCGAAACGCGCCGCGCTTCGCCCTCGCCCACATCGACTGCGACATCTATTCCGGCGTGAAATACGCCCAGGACGCGGTTTGGCCCCACATGGCGGCCGGCGGCTACGTGGTCTACGACGACGCCGACGCGCCCTCCTGCATCGGCGCCACCGAGGCGGTCGAAGAACTGGTCATGGAGCGCCGTCTGCATTCCGAACAGGTCTGGCCCCACTGGGTGTTCCGCGCGGGCCTCTAGCAGGCCTTTCAAGCCGCCCTGCCGTAACGTCACGTCTTCGCGTGCTGGAGATCGGCCGCGCACCTCGCTAGCCTGGGCGAAAAGATAAGGAACGGGTGGAATGGACAGGTATCGCGCAGCCGCGCTCGAAGCGCTCGACTTCATCGAAACCCAGCGCGACGGCGCCATCTGGCGCGGCCACGACCACCCCAAGGCCAAGCCGAACCATTCGCTCTATCATGGCGCCGGCGGGGTCATCCTGCTGCTTCTGGAGTTGCACGCCCAATCCGACGACCCGACGCTGATGGCGCGGGCGACGGCGGCGGGCGACGAGATCCTCGCCTACCTCGCCGCCGGTCCGGCGCTTTCGGTCAACTCCTCCACCGGCTGGGCCGGCTATGTCTTCGTGCTGAACGAGTTGGCCAAGGCGACGGGCGAGAACCGCTTTCGCCAGGGCGCAGTCGATTGCCTGAAGCGCATCGCCGTCCTGGCGCGGCCGCTCGGCGGCGGGGTCGGCTGGGTCGAGACCGCGCCGTTCGCCGACATCACCGGCTTTTCGGAAGAGCGCGAGATCTACGATCAGTCGGTCGGCGCAGCCGGCGTGATCCTGACCTTGGCCTACGCCCACCGGGAAGGGCTCGACGACGGCGCCCTGCCGCTGGCCTTGGCGGCCGGCGAACGGTTGCTGGAGGTGGCCGAACCGACCGAGGACGGCCTGCGCTGGCGGATGATGGCCGATATGCCGTTCCAGTTCACCACCCCGAACTTCGCCCACGGCGGGGCCGGCGTCGGCTACGCCCTGGTTCAGCTCCATCGGATCACCGGCGAGGCCAAGTGGCTCGACGCGGCCAAGGAGGCCGCGCGCTACACCATGAGCCGCGCCCACGCGACCGGACCTCGGGGGCGGCTGGTCTGCCATAACGAGGACACGCGCAAGCCGATCTTCTATCTCGGAGCCTGCCACGGCCCGGCCGGAACCGGCCGGCTGTTGATTGAGCTTGCCGAGCTGACCGGCGAGGCGCGATGGACCGAAGATCTCCATGCCCTGATGTCGGGTATCGAGGAGATCGGCGCGCCGGAAACACGCTCGGCCGGCTTCTGGAACAATCACGGCCAGTGCTGCGGCGACGCCGGGATCGGCGAGTTCGCCCTGCTGGCCGCCGGCCGCACCGGTAGGCCCGAGTATGTCCAGGTCGCCCGCCGCTGCGCCGAGGTGATTCTCGACGCGGCCGAAACCGCGGATGGCCGCCGCCGCTGGCGTCATGCCGAACACCGCGACCGACCCGATTTCCTCCAGGCCCAGACCGGCTACATGCAGGGCGCGGCTGGCATCGCCAGCTTCCTGCAGCATCTGGCAGGAGCCTTGGAGGGAGCGCCGGTGAAGATCAGGATGCCGGACTGGCCGACGGCTACCTAAGCGTGTTTAACACGCTAAATGATTGCATTTTTCCCTGAAAACCAATGATTTACGTATCAGGGTTAACGCTGCGGCAGTCACGTAACAGTACTGTGGGACAGCTGTACAAACATGGGTCGCCGCCAGTCGATTGAAGGCACTTTCAAAAAGCTCATGGTCGCCAACCTCGCCTGCATGGCAGGCGTCGTTGCGGCCTTCCTGATCCAGAACTGGGCGCAGAGTCGGCTGCAGCACGCCCAGGAGACGCAGTACAAGTCCTACCTGCTCGCCGATGAGCTGCGTCAGAGCTCGGACGACCTGACGCGCCTGGCCCGCAGTTATGCGGTGAGCGGCCAGCAGGTCTACGAAGACCAGTACAACGCCATCGTCGCGATGCGCGACGGCGAGCGCGCCCGGCCCCAGCTGCCCCACCGCATCTACTGGGACCTGATCGGCGCCGACGGCAAGGCGCCGCGCCCGGACGGCGAGAAGAAAGCCCTGCTCACCGCGATGGAGGAGATGGGCTTCACCACCGAAGAGCTCGACAAGCTCAAGCTCTCCAAAGCTAATTCGGACCGCCTCGTGAAGCTGGAGACCCGCGCGATGAACGCGGTCAAGGGCCGGTTCCAGGACGCGGGCGGCGCCTATAGCGTCACTGGCGCGCCCGACCTGGTCCTCGCCCGCGAGCTGCTGTTCTCGCAGGAGTACCAGAGCGGCAAGGCCGAGGTGATGAAGCCGGTCGACGAATTCTTCGGCCTGATGGAAGGCCGCACCGCGGCGGCCGTGGCCTCGGCGCGCCAGCTCTCGACCGCCGCGGCCGTCGCGCTGGGCCTGCTGGTCGCCGGCATGGTCGTCACTATCCTGTTCACCGCCGTAACCTTGCTGCGCCGCGTGCTGCGGCCGTTGGGCTCATTGCAGGCGTGCATGCAGGCGCTCTCCTCGGGCCGCCTCGATGCCCAGGTGCCGATGACCGACCGCGCCGACGAGGTCGGCGACATGGCCAAGGCGCTGCTGGTGTTCAAGGACGCGGTCTCGGGCATGCAGTCGGCCGAGGAAGCCGAACGCCAGCGCGCCGAGATCGAGGCCGAGCGCGCCCGCAACGAAGCGATCCGCGCTCGCGCCGAGCAGGAGCAGGCCCGGGTGGTCCAGAGCCTGGCCCAAGGCCTGGCCGGCCTGTCGAACGGCGATCTGCAGTCGCGGCTGGAGACCCCCTTCGCTCCCGAGTACGAGCAGCTGCGCGCCGACTTCAACGCCGCCGTCACCCGTCTCCAGGAGACGAGGCTGACCATCGACGGGGCCGTCTCGGCCCTGCGCTCCGGCGCCGGCGAGGTCAGTCAGGCCTCCGACGACCTGTCGCGCCGCACCGAGCAGCAGGCCGCCAGCTTGGAGGAAACCGCCGCGGCCCTCGACCAGATCACCGCTACCGTCCGCAAGACCGCCGAGGGCGCCAAGCACGCCTCCGACGTGAGCGGCGGGGCCCAGGACAGCGCCGAACGCTCAGGCAAGGTGGTGCGCGACGCCGTCGCCGCCATGGCCCAGATCGAGCAATCGGCCCAGCAGATCAGCCAGATCATCGGCGTCATCGACGAGATCGCCTTCCAGACCAACCTGCTGGCCTTGAACGCCGGGGTCGAAGCTGCGCGCGCCGGCGAGGCCGGCAAGGGTTTCGCCGTCGTCGCCTCGGAGGTGCGCGCCCTGGCCCAGCGCTCCGCCGACGCCGCCAAGGAGATCAAAGCCCTGATCTCGACCTCGTCCACCCAGGTGGCGACCGGCGTCAGGCTGGTCAGCGAGACGGGCGAGGCCCTGGTCCAGATCGCCGCCCAGGTCAGCGAGATCAACGAGCAGATCGTCGAAATCGCCGCCTCGGCCCGCGAACAGTCGACCGGCCTCGCCGAGGTCAACACCGCGGTCAATCAGATGGATCAGGTGACCCAGCAGAACGCCGCCATGGTCGAGGAAAGCACCGCCGCCAGCCATTCGCTCTCCCAGGAGGCCGAGCAACTTCGCCAGCTCGTGGCGGTGTTCCAGCTCGGCAGGAAGGCCGCGCCGGTTCAGTCCCCGGCGGTTCGCGCCGCGCCTGCGCGCGCGCCGATGCGCGCGGTAGCCGGCGGACGCCCGGTCTCGGTCGCCGACTCCGACGACTGGACCGAGTTCTGAGCACGAAGGCGGGCGCTTGGCGCCCGCCAGTCCTTAGTCCAGCGGGCGGCGGCCGACGATGCGCAGGCCATAGCCGCCCGAGCCCGGCAGCACGGTCTTGGAGTTGGACAGCAGCTCCATGTCGCGCACGCCCAGGTCCAGCAGGATTTGGGCGCCGACGCCGTAGTCGCGCAGGACGTTGGCGCCGTGGTCGGTCCCCGGCTCGGCGCCGTATCGCTCGGACAGCCAGGCCGGGTTGGAGTCGCGGATGAACACCGCCACGCCGGCGCCCTCATAGGCGGCGATCGCCTCGAGCGCCTTCGGCACATAGTCCCGGCGCGCTTCGGCTTGGCCGAGCATGTCGGCGGCGAAGTCGACGCGGTGCATGCGCACCAGGGTCGCCTTGTCGGGATCGATCTTGCCCTTGGTCAGGACCACGTGCTCGGTCTTGTCGAGGATGTTGCGGTAGATGACCATCCGGAAGCGGCCGCCATAGGCGCTGTCGAACGGCGTCTCCAGCACCCGCTCCACCTGGCGCTCGGTGCGGCGGCGATAGGCGATCAGGTCGGCGATGGTGCCGATCTTCAGGCCGTGCAGCTGGGCGAACGAGATCAGGTCGGGCAGGCGCGCCATCGACCCGTCGTCCTTCATGATCTCGCAGATCACCCCGGCCGGATTGAGGCCGGCCATGCGGCTGATGTCCACGGCCGCCTCGGTATGGCCGGCGCGCACCAGCACGCCGCCATCCTTGGCGACCAGCGGGAAGACGTGGCCCGGCGAGACGATGTCGTCGGCGCTCTTGGTCGGGTCGACCGCCACGGCGATGGTGTGGGCGCGGTCGTGGGCCGAGATGCCGGTGGTCACGCCCTCGCGCGCCTCGATCGAGACGGTGAAGGCGGTGCCGTGGCCGGACTGGTTGTCGATGGCCATGGGCGGCAGGCGCAGGGCCCGCGCACGCTCGGCGGTGATCGACAGGCAGATCAGGCCGCGGGCGTGCTTGGCCATGAAATTGATCTGGTCGGGCGTGGCGAACTGCGCGGGGATGATGACGTCCCCTTCGTTCTCGCGGTCCTCGGCGTCGACGAGGATGTAGGGGCGGCCGTTGCGGGCGTCCTCGATGATGTCCTCGATCGGCGAGATCGCCGATTCATGCGGCGCTTCGCTGCTGGAGCCGTCGGAGACGAGGTGGGGGCGGGTCATGGTCGTGCCTTCATTCGTGCGAAGTCCAGGACCTGTTCTGCGACGGTCGCCAGTTGCCAGGCGTCCTTCGCCTCGATGCAGGCCCCGTCGGCGTCGAACAGTCCGGACGCCGCGTTCAGGGCCGCGCCGAACGGCGTCGGCCAGCCCCGCAGCGCATGTATGATGGATCGCAGCGCGGTCAAAGTGGTCCCGGCCGCCTGCCAGCCGTCGGCGGTGATGATGCACCCTACCGCGCGGTCGGTCAGGTAGGGCCGATCGTCGCCCCGCAGCGCTTCCAGCGTATCCAGAGCGTTCTTGATCACGCCCGAGATCGAACCGTGATAGCCGGGGCTGGCGACGATCAGGCCGTCCGCGGCTCGGACCGCCGCGGCCAGCTCGGCCTGCTCGGGCGTCGGCTCGCGCTCGCCGGGATTGAAGATCGGCAGCCGCGCCAGGAACTCCCCGCCCAGGAGCCGGGTCTCTGCTCCGGCCTCCTGCGCCGAGCGCAGGGCCACGACCAGGGCGCGCTCGCTGCTGGAGCCCGGACGGGTGGTGCCGCCGATGCCGACGATCAGCGGCCTACGCGAACTCATGCCAGCTCCTCGAACAACTTCTTCAGTTCCGTCTTCACGATCTTGCCGTTGGCGTTGCGCGGCAAGGTCTCCGGCCAGAACCGGATCGCGACCGGAACCTTGAAGGCCGCCAGCCGCCCGCGCACCAGCGCCTTCAGCTCCTCTTCGGTCGCCGCCCCGCCGGGCTTCAGGTGCACCACCGCCACCGGCTCCTCACCGAGGGTCTTGTGCGGCCGTCCGACCAAGGCGGCGTCCATGACGTCGGGGTGGTCGTACAGCACGTTCTCGACCTCGACGCAGTAGATGTTTTCGCCGCCGCGGATCAGCATGTCCTTGGCCCGGTCGATGATGAAGAGGAAGCCCTCCTCGTCGATCCGCGCCAGGTCGCCGGTGCGCAGCCAGCCGTCCACGAAGGTTTCGGCCGTCGCCTGGGGCTTGTTCCAATAGCCTTTGACGACCTGTGGGCCCTTCACCCACAGCTCGCCGACCGCATTCACCGCCAGCACGCTCGTTCCGTCAGCCGGATCGCGGATCTGCATCTCGCCCACCGGCGCGGCCGGCCCGGCGCTGTCGGGGCGGTTCTCGTAGTCCCTGCCCAGGTGCGAGGTGAATGTGGCCGTCGTCTCGGTCATGCCCCAGCCGTTGCCGGGCTGCGAGGCGGGAAACACCTCGACGATCTTGCGCACCAGCTCGGGCGCCGAGGGCGCGCCGCCGTAGGAGACCGCCTGCAGGGAGGACAGATCGTACTTGCTCCGCGCGGGATGCTCGATGAGCTGCCAGGCGATGGTCGGCACCCCGCCGGTGGCGTTGACCTTCTCGCGCTCGATCAGCTGCATGGCCGGCTCGGCGTCCCAGCGGCGCATCAGCACGATCTTGCCGCCGGCGTTCATGCTGGGCGACAGGGTCGCCGACAGGCCCGTGGCGTGGAACATCGGCACCACCAGCAGGGTCGCGCGCTGCGGCAGCTTGTGCGGGTCGCTCTCGGGCAGCGGCTGGCCGGCGCGCACGAAGTTGCGCACGCTGGAGATGCCACCGGCCATCACGTTCGAGGTCATGTTGCGATGGGTGCCCAGCGCGCCTTTCGGCTTTCCCGTAGTGCCGGAGGTGTAGAGGATGGTGGCGTCGTCCTCGGGCTCCAGCGCCACGTCGGGGAGAGCTGCGTCGGGCAGGTCGCGCCAGCCGTTCACGGGACCGATCACGTCTTCCAGCCGCTGCGTCTTCGGCGTCGTGGGCGCGCCTGCCAGGCGGGTAACATAGACTTTCTGCAGATCGGGCAGGTTCGGCAGGAACTCTGCGATGCGATCGAGCCGCTCATCATCGACGATGGCGACCTTGGTCCCGGAATCGGCCAGGCCATATTCCAGCTCCGGCCCGGTCCACCAGGCGTTCAGCGGCGTGACGATGGCCCCGCACAGCACCCCGGCCCAGAACGCCACCGGCCATTCGGGCAGGTTGCGCATGATCACCGCCACCCGGTCGCCCTTCGTCACCCCGTCGGCTTGCAGCTGGGTCGCGAGCGCGATGGTGGCCCGCGCGAAGCCCTCGAAGGTGGCGCGGTCGTTCTCGTAGACCAGGAACTCGCGCTCACCGAAGGTGCGGCCGTTCAGGAAGACGTCGCGCAGGGTCGGTGGGGCGTTCTTCCAGGTGCGGGTACGCACGCCGCGGATGTCCTTCTCCTCCATCTCGAAGCGCTCGCCAGGGGCCGTAAGGCGCGCATGGGCCTCGGCCAGGGACATCACGGGCCAGGCGGGAGCATTCGTGTCGGACATGGACATCTCAAAATTGGAAAAGGCGTCAAAAATCGTCGCGAGAGTGAAAGTCAGATAATCGGCCTCCGCCGCGGCAAGCCAAGCGATTTCCGGCGTGGCGCAGACGCTTGCGGCAGATGGGACGAGGACCGCCCTGCGCCAAGGCGGCCCCAGACGTTCCACCGCGCGAAAGCCGTCTTCGCGCAGGCCGCGCGTCGTTGCTGGGGGCGGGCCGATGGTATCAACTGCAACGAACGCCTGGGCGCGATCGTCGCCCTGCAGGCCAGGAGCTTGGCGAGACCATGAGCGACCACCAGCCGATTCCCCTTCCCGACCGCGCCGACCTGCCCGAGGCCGAGATGATCGCGCGGTCCGAGCAGTTCCTCGACCGCATGCGCCGCCGCCACACCGTGCGCGAGTTCAGCGACCGGCCGGTGCCCCGGGCGATCATCGAGAACTGCCTGCGTGCGGCCGGCACCGCGCCCAGCGGCGCCAACCAGCAGCCCTGGCATTTCTGCGTGGTCGAGGACCCGGAAGCCAAGCACAGGATCCGCATCGCGGCCGAGGAAGAAGAGCGCGCCTTCTACGCGGGCCGGGCGGGCGAGGAGTGGCTGGACGCGCTGCGCCCCATCGGCACCGACGCCGACAAGCCGTTCCTGGACATCGCGCCCTGGCTGATCGTGATCTTCGGCGAGCGCAAGTCGCCGGACGCCGACGGTCGGCTGCACAAGAACTACTACGTTCCGGAATCGGTCGGCATCGCGACCGGCTTCCTGATCGCGGCCCTGCACGACGCGGGCCTGGCCACCCTTACCCATACCCCCAACCCGATGTCGTTCATGAACGAGGTGCTGGGCCGGCCCGAGACCGAGAAGGCCTACATCCTGTTGGTGGTGGGCTATCCGGCGGACGACGCCACCGTGCCGGCCTTCGCGAAGGTGAAGAAGCCCCTGGAGGCCATCTCCACCTTCATCTGAAGTCCGCCCGTCACGCCTCGGCTGGCGACCGCGCCCCGCGGCTGGCCGCGTAGGCGTCCTTCACCTCGGCCAGTTCCTTGGCGTACTTCTCCTGCGCCGCCTCGCGCAGGCGCGGGATGTGGTAGGCCGGGAAGAGGTCGTTGTCGGGCCGGTAGTCCTTCAGCACCTGCTTGGCGAGCGTGACCTTGTGCACCTCGGTCGGCCCGTCGGCGATGCCCATGACCAGCGAGCTGGTCACCATGTGCATGAAGGGCATCTCGTTGGAGACGCCCAGCGCCCCGTGCAGGTGCGCGGCCTTGGTCGCCACGTCGTTGTAGACCTTGGGCATCGCGACCTTGATGGCGGCGATGTCCTTGCGGACCATGTTGTAGTCCTTGTGCTTGTCGATCAGCCAGGCGGTGCGCAGCACCAGCAGGCGGAACTGTTCGACTGCGATCCATGAGTCGGCGATCTGCTCCTGCACCATCTGCAGGTCGGCCAGCTTGCCGTCGCGGGTGGTGCGCGAGACCGCCCGGCGGCACATCAGGTCCAGGGCGTGCTTGCAGGCGCCGACCGTGCGCATGGCGTGGTGCACACGCCCGCCGCCGAGGCGCACCTGGGCGATGACGAAAGCCGCGCCGCGCTCGCCCAGCAGGGCGTCGTAGGGCACCCGGACGTTGTCGTAGCGGACATAGCCCTCCGAGCCCTGGCCGATCTCGCCGCTGCCGACGCCGACATTGCGGATGATCTCCACGCCGGGGGTGTCGGTGGGCACCAGGAAGATCGAGGTGCGCCGGTAGGGGTCCTTGGCGTCCGGGTCGGTGACCGCATAGACCACCAGCACCTTGGCCCAGCGGGCGTTGGTCGAGAACCACTTCTCGCCGTTGATCACCCACTCGTTCCCGTCCAGCACCGCACGGGTCTTGAAGGTCAGCGGATCCGAGCCGCCGGTCGGCTCGCTCATCGAGAAGGCCGACCGGATCTCGCCATTCAGCAGCGGCCAGAGGTATTGTTCCTTCTGTTTGTCGGTGCCGTAGTGGGCGATGATCTCGGCGTTGCCGGTGTCGGGCGCCTGGCAACCGAAGACCGTGGGGGCCAGGCCGTTGCGGCCCAGCTTCTCGTTCATCAGGCCCAGCTTGAGCTGGCCGAAGCCCTGACCGCCCAGTTCAGGGCCCAGGTGGCAGGCCCACAGGCCCTGCGCCTTCACCTTCTCCTGCAGCGGCTTGATGAACTTCTCGCGCCCCGCCGGGCCGTGGACCGCCATGCCCAGGTGCGAGAGCGGCTCCACCTCCTCGCGCATGAATTCCTCGATCCAGTCGAGCTTCTTCTGGAATTCAGGGTCGGTCTCGAAATCCCAGGCCATCTGGCGCCTCCCATTTTTCCGCAATGCGCGGCGAATTTCCGAAATTCCGGTATGGCGCGCGGCGCGGCCAACGGAAAATATCTTTCAGTAACAATTACTTGCAGCTTCTCTTCGAGCCGCATTATCAAACGGATGTTTAAGGCGCGCAACGCCCCTTAGGGGGCGGCCGAGAATTTTCTAAGCTCCGCCCTATTCGGCGGGAGCCTTGACCGCCGCCTGGACGGCTTCGGTCTCCTCGGCGACCGCAGGCGGGCTCATGCCGGTGTCGGGGGCGGCCCCGCGCGGAATGCCGGCCATCAGCCGCGCCTTGCGCCAGCCGCCGAAGCGGTAATAGCCCGCCGCCAGCACCAGCGAGATCATCGAGCCCAGCGGGAAGCTCCACCACACCGCATCCTGGCCCAGCGTCGGCTCCAGATAATGGGCGAAGGGGATGCGCACGAACCACATCGAGATCAGCAGCCCCAGCAGCGGCGGCCATACGGCTCCGGTCGCACGTATCACCCCGTTCAGCACGAAGGCCATGCCGAACGGCACGAAGCCCCACAGGGCGAAGGCGTTGATGTGCATGGCGATCGGCGTCGAAGGGCTGCCCGCCGGCAGGAACAGCAGCAGCACCCAGCGCTCGACCAGATAGATGAGGGCCACGGGCACGCCGGTCATCAGCACCGACAGCAGCACGCCCTTGCGGGCCACCTCGCCGACCCGCTCCATGTGGCCGGCGCCGACGTTCTGGGCGGCCATGGACGAGACCGCGGCGCCGAGCGCCATGGCCGGCATCTGCACATAGGTCCAGAGCTGGATGGCCGCGCCGTAACCGGCCGCCACGTGCGAACCGTAGGCGTTGACGAAGCGGATCATCACCACCGCCGCGCCGGAAATGACCAGCATCTGCAGGGCCATGGGCAGGCCCTTCACCACCAGGGTGCGGACGATGGCGAGCTCGGGCTTGAACAGCCGCCAGTCGGCGCGCTTGAGGATCAGCACGCTGTCTGTGCGATAGAGGTGCACGATCATCGCCGTCAGGGTGAGGGTCTGGCTGATCAGGGTCGAGGTCGCCGACCCGGCGATGCCCAGCTTCGGAAACGGCCCGATCCCCATGATCAGCAGGGGATTGAGAATCACGTCCAGCCCGACCGCGAAGACGGAGAACCAGAAGGGGGTCTTGGAATCGCCCGCCCCGCGCTGGGCCATCATCACGAACGAGAAGAAGTACATGAACGGCATGGCCGCGAAGATCACCCGCAGATAGGTGATGGCGTCGCGCGTAGCGTCCGGCGGGGTCTGCATGACCTTCAGGATCGCCGGGGTCAGCAGGTAGCCCGCCACCCCGACCGACAGCGACAGCACCAGGAAGAAGGTCGAGGCCGAGCCGACCACGCGCTTGACCGTGGCGATGTTCTTGGCCCCCACCGACTGGGAGATCAGCAGGTTGGCGGCCATGCTGATGCCGAACACCGCGCCCAGCATCAGGAAGAAGATGTTGTTGGCGTTGACCGTCGCGGTCAGGGCCGCCTCGCCCAGCACGTGGCTGACCCAGATGGCGTTGGCCGAGCCGTTCAGCGACTGCAGGATGTTCGAACCCAGCACCGGAAGGGCGAAGACGAGCAGGGTCTTGCCGATCGGGCCGACGGTCAGGTCGCGTACGCCATGGCGCGCGCCACGCGCGCCACCGTTGTCGTCGTCTTTTGTCGCTGAAACCACTTTGCTCCCCAGGGCGCGAAGAACGGGCGCCTGCCCGCGCCCCCGGCTGGCCCTTGAAAATTTGAGCGCAGCCTTGTTAACGCCGCGGGGAAGCAGGCGTCGGAGACTGTAGGCGGGCCGTCCGGCCGCCTCAAGCGGGAGCGGCGATGATCGATCGGGAATTGCGCCGGGCGGAAGCTGGCGACATCGCGGCCCTGAACCGGCTGATGCACGCCTCGCGCGCCTATGACGGCGAATATCGCGCCATGCTGGCCGGCTATGTCGTGACCCCCGAGCAGGTCGCGCGCGATCACGTCGTGCTGGCCGAGAGATGCGGCGAGACCCTGGGCTTCTACAGCCTGATCGTAGAAGACGAGCCGGAACTGGACCTGATGTTCGTCGCCGACGCGGCCCAGGGAACGGACCTCGGCCGCGTTCTGTTCGAGGACATGCGCGGCGAGGCGCGGCGGCGGGGCCTCGCGCGGGTGCGGATCGTCTCCCACCCGCCGGCGCTCGGCTTCTACCTGCGCATGGGCGCTGTGCAGGTAGGGACCTGTGAGCCGACCGGGCGCGTCAGCTGGGCGCGCCCGGTCCTCGATTTGGCTCCTTAGACCGCTTCGGCCAGGCGGCTCTTGGTGCGGCCGTACAGCAGGTAGACCACCACCCCGACCGCGTTCCAGACGAAGAAGAAGGTGATCGTCAGGGCGGTCAGGCTGGTGAAGAGATAGGCGCAGCCGAGCAGCCCCAGAGGCCCGATCAGCCAGATCACCGGCGCGCGGAAGGTGCGCGGCAGGTCGGGCAGGCGGCGGCGCAGGATCATCACCGCGGCGATGGTGGCGATGAAGGCGGCCAGCGTACCTGCGTTGGCCAGCGAGGCGATCTGCGACAGCGGCATCACCCCGGCGATAATCGCCGAGATCACCCCGGTCAGGATGGTCACCGAGGTCGGAACGCCGCGCTTGCCGACCGTGGCCAGGCGCCGCGGCAAGAGGCCGTCGCGGGCCATGGCGAAGAAGACCCGGCTCTGGCCGAACATGAAGACCATGATCACGGTGGGCATGGCCACGACCGCGGCGCCGGCGATCAGCGAGGCGGCGACGGGCTGGCCCAACTGGCGCAGGATGAAGGCAAGGGGCTCGTCGCTCTTGGAGAACACCTCGAACGGCGAGGCGCCCAGGGCGACGGCGGCGACGATCATGTAGATCAGGGTGCAGGCGACCATCGAGCCGACGATGCCGATGGTCAGATCGCGACGCGGGTTCTTGGCCTCTTCGGCCGCCGTCGAGATGGCGTCGAAACCGTAGAAGGCGAAGAAGATGATCGCCGCCGCGCCCATCATCCCGAACTTATGGTCGCCGATCTGCTCGGCGCCGAACCCGAACGGGGCGAAGGGCTGGAAATGGGCGGCGTCGAAGCTCGGCAGGGTGATGGCCACGAAGGCGGCCAGGGCGACCAGCTTCACGCAGACCAGGATGAAGTTGACCGTGGCGCTCTCGCGGGTGCCGACCAGCAGCAGGCCGGTCACCACCAGGGCGATGAACACGGCCGGCAGGTTGACGATGCCGCCGGTCTCCGGCCCGGTCAGCAGGGCCGCGGGGATCGGCCATCCCGCCTGCTGGATCAGGCCCGAGGCGTAGCCCGCCCAGCCCACAGACACCGCACTGCAAACCAGGGTGTATTCGAGGATCAGGCTCCAGCCGATAATCCAGGCGATCAGTTCGCCCAGGGCGGCGTAGGAATAGGTGTAGGCGCTGCCGGCCTGGGGCATCAGCGTCGCCATTTCGGCATAGCAGAGCGCGGCGCAGGCGCAGACCGCGCCGGCCACCGCGAACGACAGGATCACCGCCGGACCGGCCAGGCCCGCAGCCACGCCGGTCAGGGTGTAGATGCCGGTGCCGATAATCGCGCCGATGCCGAGCGCCACGAGATGCGGCCAGCCGAGCGTCGGCTTCAGGCCATGGCCGGCATGGGCGGGCGGCTCGATCGGCCGGCGACGGGTGATGAAACTCATGGACGTTCCCCGAACTTGTTCTTTCGCGACCATGGCCTGTCGCGCGTCGGACTTGAAGTGGGATGATTCTTCGCCGCTCGGCGAGCGACGATAGCCGAAAATACCTTGGCGCAGGCGCCGAGTGGCGCCAGCTTTCCTGTTCTCATTGTGAAGGTGGACTGATCATGCGCCTGGCGCCGCTCGCCCTTATCCTCGCCCTCTCCGCCACGCCCGCCCTCGCCGACGACGGCGCCTTGAACAATCTCATTACCGAATACGAAAGCTACAGCCTCTCGATCGACCCCATCGAGGCCGGGGGCCAGGGCGACCGCGCCGCCCTCTCGCAACTCCCCGACGACTCGCCCGCCGCCGATGCGGCGCGGGTGAAGGGGCTAAGCGCTCTGAAGGCCAAGCTCGCGGCGATCGACGCGGCCTCCCTCTCGGACGAGGGCAAGATCAACCGCGAGTTCCTGGCCTGGACCCTGGATCGCCGCCTGCAGAGCCTGGCGTTCGACGAGAACCGGATGCCGTTCTCCTCGGACGGCGGCTTCCACTGGACCATGGGCTATCTCGCCTCCTCGGTCCCGATGCGCAGCCTGGCCGACGCCCGCGCCTGGATCGACCGCATCAACGCCGTGCCGGTCTATTACGCGACCGAGATCGCGAACGCCCGCCGCGGCGCCAGGGACGGCTTCACACAGCCGCGCGCCACCGTCGAGCAGGTGATCGCCCGCGCCAAGGAACAGGCGGCCGCGCCGGTCGAGACCGACGTGATGATGGGCCCGCTCAACCGCCTGCCGGCCTCCATCCCCGCCTCCCAGCAGGACGCCCTGCGCAAGGAGGCCGCCGCCGCCATCGCCGGCAAGGTCCGGCCGGCCCAGGCGCAGTTCGTGACCTTCCTGGAAAAGGAATACCTGCCCCGGGCGCGCAAGGCTCTGGCCGCCCGCACCCTTCCGAACGGCGAACGCTACTACGCCTGGCTGGTGCAGGATCACACCACCACGGCCCTGACCCCGGACCAGATCCATCAGAACGGTCTGGACGAGGTCGCCCGCATCCGCAAGGAGATGGACGGGGTGATCGCGCAGACCGGCTTCAAGGGCGATTTCGCCGCCTTCCAGACCTTCCTGCGCACCGATCCGCAGTTCTACGTGACTACCCGCCAGGCCCTGTTGGAAAAGGCCTCCGAGATCGCCAAGCGGATCGACGACCAGCTGCCCGGATGGTTCGCCACCCTGCCGCGCCTGACCTACGGCGTGCGCCCGGTGCCGGCCGACATCGAGAAGACCTACACCACCGGCCGCTATTTCTCCGGCAATCCGAAACTGGGCGTGGCCGGCGGTTACATGGTCAACACCTACGACCTGCCCCAGCGCCCGCTCTATGAACTGCCGGCGCTCACCCTGCACGAGGCGGTGCCCGGCCATCACCTGCAGATCGCGCTCGGCCAGGAAGCCGAAGGCGTGCCCTACTTCCGACGCGAGGCGAACGTCACCGCCTTCACCGAGGGCTGGGGCCTGTATTCCGAGAAACTGGGCGGCGAGATGGGCATCTACCGCAACGCCTATGAGCGCTTCGGCCGGCTGTCCTACGAGATGTGGCGCGCCTGCCGCCTGGTCGCCGACACCGGCATTCACTGGAAGGGCTGGAGCCTCGACCAGGCCCGCGAGTGCTTCACGAAGAACTCGGCCCTCTCGCCGCTGAACATCGAGGTCGAGCTGGCCCGCTACGTCTCCTGGCCGGGCCAGGCGCTGGCCTACAAGACCGGCGAGATGAAGATCGTCGCCATCCGCGAGAAGGCCAAGGCCGAGCTGGGCGAGAAGTTCGACATCCGCCGCTTCCACGACGCGGTGCTGCTGGCCGGCCCGATGCCGCTGGACATGCTGGAACGCCGCGTCGACGCGTGGATCGCGGCCGAGAAGAAACGGTAAGAATTTTCTCCCTCCCCCTTCGCGGGGCGGGGGACCTTTAGTCCGGCCAGAGCTCCTGCACGTCGCCCTTGCGGTTCAGCACGCGGACCGCGCGCTTGACCACCGTCAGCAGCCGCTCCTTGCGGGCCTGCTCGTCGAAGGTCAGGGCGCCGCGGGCCAGGCCTTCCAGCAGGAAGCGGCCCAGGTCGCGGCTGGTCTGGAAGCGTGGATCCTCGCCGGCCTGGGCCAGGGCCAGGAACCGCTCGCCGACCTGGTTGTGGTCGAAGGCGCTCTGGGCGGCGGCCAGCCGCCCCTTCAGCATCGGGTCGGTGCGGGCGGCGGCCTCGAGTTCGGCGAAGGCGATGAAGGGCGTTTCGTGCAGCAACGCCCAATAGGCGTCGATGGCGTGTTCGGCCGCGTCCACGCCCGGCGCGGCCGGCGCTGTCGCGGCCTGCTCGAACAGGCGCGCCCGCTCGATCTCGATATGGGCGATGGCCGCCTCGACCAGCTCTTCGCGGCTGGCGAAGTGATAGAGCATGGCCCCGCGGGTCAGGTTCGCCGCGTCGGCGATCATGGCGTTGGTCGCCGCGTGATAGCCGATCTCCGCGAACAGCCGCATCGCCGCGTCCAGGATACGCGCGCGGGTGCGCCGAGACTTCGGCGTCTCCTTCGCAGGATAGGTTCGGGCGTCCATCGGACCTTGTTGTCGGAAGACCTGGGGAGGGTCGGCCTTCCCAAACCCTTAGTTCAAAAGGCGGGGCGACAAAAGGGCGACAACGAGTTTCATGAGACTGACACGCAATCAGCCTAGCGGATGTGCAATCTGCACAGCCAAGGGGCCAGGGCATGTCAGGTATCGCCGTCCGCAAGTACCGGACCGTCTTCATTTCCGACGTCCATCTGGGCACCAAGGGCTGTCAGGCCGAGTTGCTGCTCGACTTCATCCGCCATGTGGAGTGCGAGACGCTCTATCTGGTCGGCGACATCATCGACGGCTGGAAGCTGCGCTCGGGCTGGCACTGGCCGCAGTCGCACAACGACGTGGTCCAGAAGATCCTGCGCATGGCCCGCAAGGGCGTGAACGTGATCTACGTGCCCGGCAACCACGACGACCGGGTGCGCGACTTCGTCGGCGTACACTTCGGCGGAGTGGTGGTGGCGCGCGACGCGATCCACGAGGCCGCCGACGGCAAGCGCTTCCTGGTCCTGCACGGCGACGAGTTCGACGGGGTGGTGCAGCACGCCAAGTGGCTGGCCTTCGTCGGCGACTACGCCTACCGCGCGCTGATCGCGGCCAACACCCTGTTCAACCGGGTTCGCCGCCGCATGGGCTTCGGCTACTGGAGCCTCTCGGCCTTCCTGAAAACCAAGGTCAAGAACGCCCTGCAGTTCGTCGAGAACTTCGAGGCCGCCGTGGCCGACGAGGCTCGGCGCCGCGGCGTAGACGGCGTGATCTGCGGACATATCCACAAGGCCGAGATGCGCGACATCGACGGGATCGCCTATATCAACGATGGTGACTGGGTCGAAAGCTGCTCGGCCCTGGTCGAGCACGACGACGGCCGAATGGAGATCGTGCATTGGGCTCAGCTGCGCTCGTGGTCGGCCATTGACCGGACCATCCGCCTGGTCGAGCCGGAGCCGGCGCGGGAGACCCTGCCCGCCCCAGCCGCGGCCTGAGGCCGAGCTCTGCGATTGACAGCCGCTCTGATTTGGTGACAGTCGCGCTGTCATGATGCCGCCGACCCGCTACGCTTCGAGCCTGCGCGACCGTCAAAAGCAGGCCACCCGCGACCAGATCATGCACGCGGTTGCGCGCAAGCTGGAATCGGGTCCGCTGGAAGATCTGAGCTTCGCCGAGATCGCGGCCGAGGCCGAGGTCGGCGAGCGCACCGTCTATCGCCACTACCCGACCAAGGAAGCGCTGCTGGGCGCCTTCTGGGCGTGGCTGCAGGCCCAGGCGCTGAACCCGGCCCGGCCGGCGACGCGCATCCGCGACGCCATCACCGCCCCGCGCGAGAACGGCCAGCGGCCGATGCGCATCCTGCTGGTCACCGACGCCTGGGAGCCTCAGGTCAACGGCGTGGTCCGCACCCTGACCCGCGTGGTCGGCGAGCTGCGCGCCATCGGCCATTCGGTCGAGGTGGTCAGCCCCGACCAGTTCAAGACCTTCCCGCTGCCGACCTATCCCGAGATCAAGGTCGCCATCGCCGCGCACGAGCCGGTGCAGGAACGCTTCAAAGCCTTTGAACCCGAGGCCATCCACATCGCCACCGAGGGGCCCCTGGGCCTGGCCGCGCGGCGCATCTGCGTGGAATGGAAACTGCCTTTCACCACCAGCTACCATACCCGGTTCCCCGAGTACGTCTCGGCGCGCCTGCCTTTGCCGCTGGCGGCGGGCTACGCCTACATGAAGTGGTTCCACAAGCCGTCCGGCCGGATGATGGTCACCACCCCGACCATGAAGGACGAGCTGGAGCGCCACGGCTTCGGCAACATCTCGGTCTGGTCGCGCGGCGTCGACACCGTGCTCTTCCACCCCAAGCGCGAGGACGAGCCCGACATCTTCGAAGGCCTGGCCCGGCCGATCTTCCTGTCGGTGGGCCGCGTGGCGGTCGAGAAGAACATCGAGGCCTTCCTGGGCCTCGACCTGCCCGGCACCAAGGTGGTGGTCGGCGACGGCCCGCAGCGCGAAGAACTGATGGAGCGCTATCCGAACGCAGTGTTCACGGGCGCCAAGTTCGGCGAGGAACTGGCCGCTCACTTTTCCTGCGCCGACGTCTTCGTCTTTCCGTCCCTGACCGACACCTTCGGCCTGGTGATCCTCGAGGCCATGGCCGCCGGCGTGCCGGTGGCCGCCTATCCAGCCCCCGGCCCAATCGACATCATCCCGGGCTCGGGCGCGGGCGTCCTGGCCCACAGCGCCACCGAGGGCCTGCGCGAGGCCTGCCTGGAGGCGCTGAAGCTCGACCGCAAGGCGGTCCGCGCCTTCGCCGAGGGCTTCTCGTGGACCGCCTGCGCGGAAGACTTCGTGAAGAACCTCCAGCCCTATCCCGAGCCGGAGAAGACCCGCTTCTGGCGCAAGCTGCGTCGGCTGGCCCGCGTGCGCCGCCGCCGGCCCGAGGCGGCCTGATCCGTCAAGGGACGCAAGGGAGGACGCCGATGTCCGCCGTGGTCCAGTCCGTAAGCTTCCCCGGCCATTCCGGCGCGCGCCTCTCGGCCCGGCTGGAGCTGCCCAACGGGCCTGTGCGCGGCTACGCCCTCTTCGCCCACTGCTTCGCCTGTTCGAAGGACGTACTGGCCGCCCGCCGCATCTCCGCCAACCTCGCGCGGATCGGGGTGGCGGTGCTGCGGTTCGACTTCACAGGCCTGGGCGGCAGCGAGGGCGAGTTCGCCGACACCAGCTTCTCCTCGAACATCGCCGACCTGACGGCCGCGATCGACTATCTGCGGACGCATTATCAGGCGCCGGCCGTGCTGATCGGCCATTCGCTGGGCGGGGCGGCGGTCCTGGCCCTGGCCAAGGACGTCCCTGAAGCCAGAGCCGTCGTCGTCATCGGCGCTCCCGCCGACCCGTCGCATGTGCTCAAGACCATCGGCCCCGCGGCGCAGGATGCCCTGACCGACGGGACCGCCGTGGTCGAGCTCGGCGGCCGCAGCTTCACCGTGACCCGGCAGTTCGTCGAAGATGTCCAGGGGCATCGGCTGGAGGCGGCGATCCACGCCGTGCGCAAGCCGTTGCTGATTCTGCATTCGCCCGTCGACCAGGTCGTGGGGGTCGACAACGCCACCAGGATCTTCCTGGCCGCCCGACACCCCAAGAGTTTCGTCAGCCTCGACCACGCCGACCACCTGCTGACCGCCCCACAGGACGCCGCCGCTGCGGCTCAGGTCATTGGCGGCTGGCTCTCGCGCTACCTGCCTGCCGACGCTCCGCAGGGCGAGGCGGCGATCGAGCACGTGCGGGTGATGGAGACCGGCGAGGGGCAGTTCCAGAACGCGGTCCAGGCCGGCCGCCATCGCCTGTTCGCCGACGAGCCGGCCAGCGTGGGGGGAACCGACACCGGGCCCTCGCCCTATGACTTCCTGTCGATCGCGCTGGGCGCCTGCACTTCGATGACCCTGCGCCTCTATGCGGCGCGCAAGGGCCTGGCCCTCGGCCGCATCCAGGTCGACGTCAGCCACGAGAAGATCCACGTCCGAGACGGCGTCGCCGGAGCCGATACGCCGGTCCAACCCAAGATCGACTGCTTCACCCGCATCATTACGGTCGATGGCGAGGTCGGCGAGGAACTGGCCGCCAAGATCGCCGAGATCGCCGGCAAGTGCCCGGTGCATCGCACCCTGGAGAACAGCGCCCAGGTCCTCACCCAGGTTCGCGGCCGGGCCTGAACGCAAAAGCGCCGCGGACCTCTCGGCCCGCGGCGCCCTTACCACTCTCCTCGGTAAGCTTACGCGGCCGGGCGGGCCATCGGCGTCAGCTTCTGGACCATGGCCTTCTGACCTTCGTGCTGGCCCGCCGGCAGCGGAATCAGGCCGCGGCTTTGCAGATAGCCGCCCCGGCCGGTGGCCGCGTCGGACACGAACTCGTTGACGTAGTCCTGCAGCCCTTGGGTCACCCCGATGTGGGCCTTCTTCACGTAGATGTAGAGCGAACGCGACAGCGGGTACGAACCGTCGGCGATGGTCTGGGCCGAGGGCTTCACGCCGTTGACGGCCGAGCCCTTGATCTTGTCCATGTTCTCTTCGAGGTAGGACCAGCCGAAGACGCCCAGCGAGCCGGGGGTCTTCACCAGGGTGCCGACGATGGCGTTGTCGTTCTCGCCGGCGTCGACCCAGCCGTCCTTGCGGAGCGGATCGACGATTTCCTTGAACTTCTTTTCGTTGTTCGAGCGCAGTTCGTCGGCGGTCGGGAACTTGCGGGCGCCGGCCTCGATGGCCAGTTCGACGAAGGCGTCACGGGTGCCCGAGGTGGGCGGCGGGCCGTAGACGTTGATGCGGTTGCCCGGCAGGCCCGCGCCGATTTCGTCCCAGGTGCTGTAGGGGTTCTTCACGAACTTGCCCTGGCGCAGCACGTTGGCGGCGAGGCCCAGATACAGGTGCTCGGTCTTGAAGTTGTAGTCGGCGCCGTCCTTGTCGGTCGCCACGACGATGCCGTCGAAACCGATCTTGATCTGAACGATGTCCTTCACGCCCTTGGCGGCGCAGGCGTCGAACTCCGACTTCTTCATCGGGCGCGAGGCGTTGGCGATGTCCGGGAAGGCGTCGCCGACGCCGCCGCAGAACAGCTTGATGCCGCCGCCGGTGCCCAGGCTCTCGACCTTCGGCGCCTTCTTGCCGGTCTTCTTGGCGTAGTTCTCGGCCACGCGCGTGGCGAACGGGAACACGGTCGAGGAGCCTGCGGCCCAGACATAGTCGCGGGCGGCGAAGGCCGGGGCCGCGGCGCCCATGGTGGCGGTCGCCACGGCGGCGCAGAGCAGAAGCTTCTTCATGTGATGTCTCCTTCGAGCGCGCCGACTAGAAGTCGAGCTGCGCGCGCACCTGGAATTGCTTGACCTTGACGTCGCGGCCCGGGCCCGGGTTGTCGATGTCGGCGTTGGTGTAGTTGGCCTGCAGGCGGACGTAGGCGGTCGGGTAATAGTTCGCCCCGACGGTCACGCCCTTGTACTTGCCGGCGTCCTGCGAAAGCGTCCGGCCGGCCGCGGTGGCGGCGGTGTCGTAGGCGTCGCTGAGGTCGGCGTAGTCGTAACGGGCCAGCAGTTCCACGCCGCCGTAGCCTCCGGCGGTGATCGGGTTCAGGATCTTCGGACGACCGAATTCACCCTTGGCCGGGTCGTAGTTGCGCTGCTCGCCGGTCGGCCACCAGCTGACGAAGGCGTAGCCGACGTTGACGGTGGGGTCGCCGCCGGGCTGAACCGTCTTCAGGCGGTCGATCTTGATGCGGGCGTATTCGCCCTGCACCGAGAACGGACCATGCTGATAGGCGCCTTCGAAGGCGATGGTCTGGTCGGTGTCGCCGATGGCGCCGGTCGAATAGTAGCGGGTGTTGCCGTAGTTGGTGTTGGTGCGGCCGCGGTAGTTGAAGGCCGCTTCGTCGCCATGGTTACGGGTCCGCGCCCAGACGCCCAGGTGCAGCTTGTCCACGTCGCCGTTGATCGGCGCGTAGGTGGCGCGGGCGGTGAAGCCGACGCGTTCCTTGCTGCCCGGATTGGCGCCGGAGGTGTTGTCGACATCGGCGTTGTTCAGGCTGTCGCCGGCGACCTGGCCGGTGACGGTCCAGTTCTGGCCGTTCACCTTGCCCACGACCGACAGCAGGTACGAGTCGACGGCGATGTCGCCGTACGGGCCGCGGTCCAGGAAGCTGATGAAGCGGGTCGAGGTCATGTTCTCAAGGCCGGCGGCCTTGATGTTGCCGACCATCAGCGAGGTCATGTCGTTCGGCTTGAACTCGATCACCACGTCGTCCCAGGCCCAGGCCGCGCCGTTCCACGAACCGCCTTCGGCCTTGTAGGCGAGGTAGTTGTTCAGCTTGCCTTCGACGCCGAGGAAGACCTGACGGCCGCGGGCGTTGCTGGTCTTGTAGTCGGCCAGCGGCGCGGCGCGATCGACGTCCTGATAGACGTAGTCGAGCAGGATCCGGCCGCGGACCTTGAATTGAACGTCGTCGTTGGTCCACTGCGGCGCGCCCTTCCAGGCGGTGGTGGTGTCTTGCGCCGCGGCGCCGCCGGCGATGGCGAGCGCGAACACGCCCAGCGCCGCCCCGGCGCAAAGCGAGGTTTTGATCTTCATGATCAGGATCCTTGTAGAGCTATCCCCGTGACCCTTTCAGGCCTGGGGGCGGCTTAACGAGGTCCCGTGACGCTTCCGCCAAGGTTGGGCGACGCTACGTCGTCAGTTTCGTGACAGTTTTGCGTAATCGGCCGTTCGACCCAAGAACCGCCTGCTAAAGCAGCCGTCCACGGATGGTCTGCGACAAAAGGTCAATCAGGCTGACGGCGATCACGATGACGATCGCGATGGCCGAGACCCGCGAATACGAGAACGAGTTCAGGCTGTCGAACAGGATCTGGCCGATGCCGCCGGCGCCGATCAGACCCAGGACGGTCGCCGCCCGGCTGTTCGATTCGAAGCGGTAGAGAGCGTACGAGGTCCAGAGCGGCGCCACCTGGGGTATCACCCCCCAGACAACCTCCTGCAGCGGCGCCGCGCCGGTGGCGCGCACGCCCTCGACCGGTCCCTTGTCGATCGACTCGACCGCCTCGGAGAACAGCTTGCCCAGCACCCCGCCGGTATTGAGCGCCAGCGCCATCACGCCCGCGAAGGGGCCCAGGCCCACCGCGACCACGAAGATCGTCCCGATGACCAGGTCAGGCACCGAGCGCAGGGCGTCCATCAGCCGCCGGATGGGCAGCTGGATATAGGGCGGGGTGACGTTGCGCGCGCCCAGCAGGCCCAGCGGCACGGCGATGAGCACGGCGATCGCCGTACCCCACAGGGCGATCTGGATGGTCAGCCACATCTGGCCGATCAGGAACGCCCCGTCGCTGAAGTCCGGGTGCAGGAACTCGCGCCCGAACTGGCGCATGTTGTCCGAGTTCTGGAACAGCAGCGGCAGCTTGGCCATCTCGGCGGGGCCGAAGCTGATGATCAGCAGCACCGCGATTCCGCCCCACAGGGCGACGTCGAACAGGCGCTGGCCGAGCGGCTTGGTCGGCGGCTTCAGGAGATCGGCCTGGGTCACGCTGGCGGTCACGGGAGCGTCCTACTGCGCGACCGGCTGGCCGGTCTTGGCCTCGAGCGCGGCGCGCTCGGCGGCGATCTGGTCGAGCGACTTCTGGGCCTGGCCTTCCTTGACCTTGTCGCCGGCGTTGCGGGCTTCCAGCAGCTGCTCGGTCGCCTCCATCTCGCGCACGGGCAGAAGGTGCGAATTGTCGGCAGGGCGGAAGCCGCCGATCGACAACGCCGCCAGCAGCTTACGCTGGCGCTCCGGCTCGGGCCCCTCGCCCTGGGCGTAGGTCAGGAAAAACTGGCGCAGCTTCTCCTTGATCGCGGGATCGAGGTCCTTGCGCCAGATGATCGGGTCCTCCGGCAGCTTGGGGCTCTCCCAGATCACCCGCACCTGGTCGGCGACCGGCGAGCCGCGCTCGCGCTGCAGGCGGATGGCGGTGGAGTTGTTGGTGGCGACATCCAGCACGCCCTTGGCCACCGAGAACAGGTTCGCCTGGTGATTGGCGGTGCGGACCTGCTTGAAGCAGGCCTCGGGGCGGATGCCCTTGGGCGCGAAGAGGTAGGTCATCGGGGCGAGCGTGCCCGAGGTCGACTTGGCGTCGCCGATGCCGAAGGTCAGCGACTTGTCGCACTTCAGCACGTCTTCCAGCGTCGTCTTCGAGCTGGCGGGCACGATCAGCAGCGATTTGTAGCCGTCCGATCCGCTGGGATCGAAGGTCCGCGCGAACACCTCGCCGTTCGAGCGGCGCACCGCTTCCAGGCCGGACTGGTTGGAGAACCAGCCGGCGTCGGTCTGCTTGAAGCGCAGCGCTTCGATCAGGGCGGTGTAGTTCGAGGCGAAGAACGGCTTCACCGGAATGCCGATCGACTTCTCCATGTCGGCCAGGATCGGCTTCCAGAAGGTCTCCATGCTGGAGGAGTTCTCGGTCGCCAGGATCGAGAAATTGATGACCTTCGGCGGCTCGCCCGCGCCCGGCGCCTTTTCGGTCTTTCCGCAGGCGGCCAGGCCAAGCGTGGCCAGGCTGCTGCTCAGCAGCAGTCGACGGTCGATCATTTCGGCGCTCCTTCCCAGAAGACGTCTTCGAATTCCGGGCCGTAGATGTCGATGAGTTGCTTGCGTTCCAAGCCCGAGGCCGGGCCGTCATAGACAACCCTGCCAGCCTTCAGGGCCACGACGCGGTCGCAGTAACGCAGGGCGTAGTCGACCTGGTGCAGGGTCACGACCACGGTCAGGCCGTCCTGCTGGTTGAGATCGCGCAAGATCTCCATGACCCGCCGGGCCGAAACCGGGTCGAGCGAGGCGACCGGCTCGTCGGCCAGGATGATCTTGGCCTTCTGGACCAGCGCGCGGGCGATGGCGCCGCGCTGCTGCTGGCCGCCCGAAAGGGTGTTGGCCCGCTGGCCGGCGTACTCGGCCACGCCCACGCGGGCGAGCGCGGCCATCACCGCCTGCTTGGTCTCGGCCGGCCAGGCGCCGAACAGGCCGCGGGCGAAGGGAATGCGTCCCAGCGAGCCCAGGGCGACGTTGGTGAACAGGGTCAGGCGGCCGACCAGGTTGAACTGTTGGAAGATGAAGCCGATGCGGATGCGCGCCTCGCGCACCTTGCCGCTGATCTTGCCGTCGGACTGGACCGCCCCGCCGAACGCCTCGATCTTGCCCTCGCCGCCGTCGATGGTCTGGAGGCCGCTGATCGAGCGCAGCAGCGTCGACTTGCCCGAACCGGACGGGCCGATCAGGGCGATCATCTCGCCCTTGGCGACATTGAGGGAAACGGAGTCCAGCGCGCGACGCGAGCCGAAGCTCTTCGAGGCGTTCCGCACGGACAGCACGGCGGCTTCAGACATGGACGGCGAGGCTTCCCCGGATCGGCGCGCGCATTGGTGTGGACTCAGCTTTGATCGCCGCCCCCTGCGACGGCTTCATGACATGAGGTCCCGCTTGCGGTCCAGCGCCGGATGTCGCCAGCGCGGTCACAAGCCTTGGGACGAGCACGAAAAAGTCATCCGGCCGCAGCTTTCTGCAGCGCCGGGAGCTGGTCCCAGGCGAAGACGACGTTTTCCGAGCGCCACAGCGGCCCCGGATCGGTGAAGCCTCCGATCTCGCGCCCGCCCAGCCGCCGATAGAAGCCCATCGCCCTTTCGTTGCCGACCACCACGGCCAGGGCGCAGCCGCCATAGCCCCGGTCCGCGAGCTCGCTCGCCAGCGCCGCCATCAGCATCCGTCCCAGCCCGCCCCCCTGGACCTGCGGATCGACGTGCAGCCAGCGGATCTCTCCGCGCCCCTCGAACATCGCCTCGCTGGGCGCCCCGGCCGAGCCGAAGCCGACGATCGCCCCGTCGCGCTCGGCGACCAGGGTGGTCCAGCGGCCGGGATCGGCGAGCGTCTCGCGCCAGCGTTCGGCGCGCACGGCCTCCGTCAGCCCCTCCCAGGCCGCCGCGGTGGCGAGGCTGCGATAGGTCGCGCGCCACACCTCATCGTGCAGCCGGGCGATCGCCGGCGCGTCTTCGTAAACGGCTGTGCGCAAAGCGATTTCGCCACTCGTGAATCCGCTGGAAACCACGTCTGCGCCTCCCCCTCGCAAGCCCTGGCCGGGCCTGGGTTTGATGACAATTTTTGGGCGGGGAAACAAACCCCTTTACATCGGGGATCATCGCCCCTATTTCGCAGCGCTCCGGCGGACCCGATGTCCTCAAAAGCGCTGCTAACGCCGGTCTGGGTTCAACTACCAATGGGGGTTACGTGAATTGCACACGTACCATACGCCCCTGGACCTGGTCCGTGAGCGGTCACCGGAACGCCCTGTCGCCATCGCGCGACCGGACGCGGTGGCGGTAGCGGCGCGCTGGTTCCAGGATAATTTCAAAGGCGACGTCTTCTACGCGGTGAAGGCCAATCCTTCGCCGTGGGTCATCAAGGCCCTGGTGGAAAACGGCGTGACGTCCTTCGATGTGGCCTCGGTCCCCGAGATCGAGCTGGTCGCGCAGCACGCGCCGGGTTCGCGCATGGCCTTCATGCACCCGGTGAAGAGCCGCGCAGCGATCGCGGCCGCCTATTTCGAACATGGGGTGCGGACCTTCTCGCTGGACACCCACGAGGAGCTCGCCAAGATTCTGGCCGCCACCGAAGGCGCCAAGGACCTGAACCTCATCGTCCGTCTCGGCGTCGCCGCCGAGGGCGCGGCCTATTCGCTGGCCGGCAAGTTCGGCGTCGATCCGCACCAGGCCCCGGGCCTGCTGCTGGCCGCCCGCCGCGCGACCCAGGACCTGATGGGCGTCTCGTTCCACGTCGGCAGCCAGTGCATGCGGCCTACGGCGTACCAAGCCGCCATGACCCAGGCCTCGCGCGCCCTGGTCCGCGCCGGCGTGTTCGCCGACGTGGTGGACGTGGGCGGCGGCTTCCCGTCGATCTATCCCGGCATGATCCCGCCGGACCTGGCCGACTACATGGACTCGATCAACCGCGGCTTCGCCGAGATGATGGTCCACGAGACGACCGAGCTGTGGTGCGAACCCGGCCGGGCTCTGGTGGCCGAGGGCTCGTCGATCCTGACCAAGGTCGAGCTGAAGAAGGGCGACGCGCTCTATCTGAACGACGGCTCCTACGGGTCGCTGTTCGACGCGGCGCACACCAAGTGGCCCTTTCCCGTCCGGCTGCTCCGCGCCGAGAACGGCGAGTCCTACGAAGTGCAGGGCGCTCTGAAGCCCTATCGCTTCTGGGGCCCGACCTGCGACTCGCTCGACCACATGCCCGGCCCTTTCTGGCTGCCGGAGGATGTGCGCGAGGGCGACTATGTCGAGATCGGCATGATGGGCGCCTATGGCGTGGCCATGAACACCCGCTTCAACGGCTACGGCGACGCCGAGACCGTGCAGGCCGGCGACGCCCCCATGGCCTCGATGTACGGCCTGGCCCGGCGTTCCATTCCGGTTCCCCGCCAGGAGAACCAGAATGTCGTGAAGCTGTCGCGTGCGCGCGGAAAGAAGCGTCGGCGGAAATAAGCCGGCTGCTCTAAAGTTATAGGCGCGGCCGGTCGCTCCGTCCCGGCCGCGCCTTTTCCATTTCGGACGGGCGCTCAAACTCTAAAGGTCTCAGAGAATGAACGCTGACGTTCAGAAGTCGAACCGCAAGGCCGAATTGCTGGCCAACACCGTCGAGCACGTGGCGATCGACCAGTACGACGCCCGTCCGGTCATCGACGCCATGCGCAAGATGAGCTTCACCAGCCGCGACACCGCGCGCGCCGCCGACATCTGGTCGATGTCGCTGGAGGACAAGGACTGCTCGACCTGGCTGACCCTGGCGGGCTCCACCTCGGCCGGCGGCTGCATGCACATCTACCGCGACATGGTGAAGTACGGGATGATCGACACGATCGTCTCCACCGGCGCCTCGATCGTCGACATGGATTTCTTCGAAGCCCTCGGCTTCAAGCACTATCAGGCCCAGTCGAACGTCGACGACCGCGACCTGCGCGACCTCTACATCGACCGGATCTACGACACCTATATCGACGAGGAAGAGCTCCAGAACTGCGACGGCACGATCTACGAGATCTGCAACCTGCTGGAGCCGCGCCCCTATTCGTCGCGCGAATTCATCTGGGAGATGGGCAAGTGGCTGGCCGCCGGCAACGCCAAGAAGCCGGGCTCGCTGATCGAGACCTGCTACCACGAGGGCGTGCCGATCTTCTGCCCGGCCTTCACCGACTCGTCGGCCGGCTTCGGCCTCGTGAAGCACCAGGTCGAGCGCATGAAGGAGGGCAAGCCCTACCTGACGATCGACTCGGTCGCCGACTTCCGCGAGCTGACCGACATCAAGCTGGCGGCGGGCACCACCGGCCTGTTCATGGTCGGCGGCGGCGTTCCGAAGAACTTCGCCCAGGACACCGTGGTCTGCGCTGAAATCCTTGGCCACGAAGCCGAGATGCACAAGTACGCGGTCCAGATCACCGTGGCGGACGTGCGAGACGGCGCCTGCTCGTCCTCGACCCTCAAGGAAGCCTGCTCGTGGGGCAAGGTCGACGTGACCTGGGAACAGATGGTCTTCGCCGAAGCCACCACAGTCGTCCCGCTCATCGCCTCGGACGCCTGGCATCGCGGCTCGTGGAAGACCCGCACCAAGCCGCGCTGGAACAAGCTCTTCGAAAAGAAGGCCTAAGACTTCAAACGGCGTCCCTCGGGACGCCGTTTTTCTTTGGGCGCCGCCTCAGGCCGGCTGCTTGGCCCCGAACCGCTCGGCCGAGCGCGCCCTGGCCTTGGCGGCCTCTTCTTCGCGGTCCTTGGGCCGCGCGCTCGTTTCGAGGGTCTCGAACAGCCGATGGGCGGCGGCGGCGACCTCGTCCACAGCGGTGTCGAAGGCCTCGCGATTGGCCTTCGACGGGGCGTTGAAGCCCGACAGCTTGCGGACGAACTGCAACGCCGCGTCGCGGATTTCGGCGTCCGTGGCGGGCGGGTCGAAGTTGAACAGCGTCTTGATGTTGCGGCACATGGGCGGACGTCTCCTTCTCCTCGCATCCTAGATGGGGAGCCGGTCGGCGCACGCGACCCTGGCCGGGGCCTTGCGCAAAGAATGGGCCGCCGCCCCTATCCCGCGGCGCGGCGACCCAGTTTCGGCGACCGGGAGCCGTCGCTACTCGCAGAAGATCCGCACCTTGGTCCGCTCCTGGTCGACGTCGACGGTCAGGTCGTCGAGCTGTTCGACCAGGGCTTCCAGGTTCTCGGGCTTCAATTGGTTGAGGTCGATGGCCACGCCGTGCTCGGCCATGGCGGCGTTGACCTTGTCGCGAGCCTGCGCCGGGATGACGCTCGAGAGCCGCACCCCGGCCCGCAGCAATTGCATCGGCACCTTGATGTTGACCTTGGTCGGGCCATCCTCGTCCGGCTCGCTGGTGTCGACCACGACCCGCAGGTAGCGGGCCGGCGCCTTGCGCACAGGCGCAGCGCCCAACGCCGGCTGCGGCTCGGCCGCGCCGCGCTCCATGGCGGCGATCAGGCGTTCGGCCTCGTCCGGGGTGATCTTCCCCTCGGCCAGCATCTGCAGGATGGTTCGGCGGTCCTGGTCCATCTGGAAGACTCCTAGACGATCTTGATACGGACGTCGGCGTCCGCGGCCTGCACCTCGACCAGCGTTCCGCCGATCGCCATCAGCACGCCGCCCAGCCGCAGGGCGACGACGAAACTGTTCATCCCGAAGATCGCCGCCGGAACGAAGGCCAGCAGCGCCAGCAGCATCGCGAAGGGCGACAGCACCAGCAGCAGGGCGGTCAGGGGCAGCCACAGCCGCACCGTCTTCCGCCTGTGGATTGGCGCCTGCGCGCCGCTCCAGCGGCGGGCGGTGCGCTCGGCCCGCTCGCGCATGGCCCCATAGGGCCGTCGCATCGGAAAGGCGGTCATCGGCGTCCCTCCAGTTCGGCGATCGCCTGCTCGGCGTCGATCTCGCCGGCGGCCAGGCGCTCCAGCACCTCGCTGCGGGCAGGCGGCGGGGCGGAGACCTCCACGAAGTCGAGCGCCCCGGAAATGCGGTTCAGCCGCGCCTTGATGGTCGGGTACGAGACACCGAACACCTGCTCCATCTCCTTGATCGAGCCGTGGCTCTTCACGAAGGCGGCGACGAACACCTGGTCCTCGAAGGACAGGGCCGCCAGCTGCGGCGGCTCGAAGGCGCCCTCGATCGCCACTCCGTTCTCCAGCCGCACCTTCTCGACGACGAACGCCCGGCCTTGGGTGAGCTCGGTCAGGGCCTGCCAATCATGTGCGGTTTTTGAAGCGGTCATCAGCGTCACTTTGAATTTCTCAAACCATGACTCAAGAAATTCAATTTCTCAAGGTCGAAATTGAGATTCTTCAAATTTGCCGCCTCAGACTTGAACCTCATCGCCCACAAGGCATGATCGGGCCCTAGCCGGAGGGGTCGCATGAACCGTGTCGTGACAAGCCTGAGCATCGTCGCAGCGATGGCCGCCGGGGGCGTCGCCCTCGCCCAGCAGTCCAAGCCTGCGCAAGCGCCGCCCGCCGGCTATCTCGGCGAGGCCGGCCCCGACACCTACAAGATCCTCCCGCCCGCCCCGACGCCCGGCACGATCCGCTACCAGGCCGACCGCGCCACCTTTCTCGCGACGCGCAGCGAGAAGGACAGCGCCCGCTGGCGCCTGGCGGCCGCAGACGCCGACGAGGCCGCGATCGTCAAGGACATGAGCTGCGCCATCGGCATGGAGCTGACGCCGCAGACCGCGCCCAAGCTGACCAAGGTGCTGATGACCGCCCGTTACGACGTGCGCCGGGCGGTCAACACGCCCAAGGACATCTACAAGCGCCAGCGACCCTACCTGATCGACCAGGGCGACATCTGCGTGGCCAGGACCGAGGGCCTGGCCAAGAGCCCGGACTACCCGTCCGGCCACACCACCTGGGGCTGGACCGTCGGCCTGATCCTGGCCGAGCTGGTCCCCGACCGCGCGACCCCGATCCTGGCCCGCGCCCGCTCGTTCGGCGAGAGCCGGCTGATCTGCGGGGTGCACAATATGAGCGCGGTGGAATCGGGCCGCACCAACGGCTCGATCGTGGTCGCCGGTCTGCACGGCTCGCCTCAATTCCGCGCCGACATGGACGCCGCCCGCAAGGAGATCGCCGCCCTGCGCAAGGCAGCCAAGGCGCCCGATGGCGCGACCTGCGCCGCCGAGGCCGATCTCATCGCCAAGTCGCCGTACAACTAGGGCCGCTGCGTGGCGGTCAGATCCCCGCGTACCACTCGTAGCCGCGGTCTTCCCAGAAGCCGCCCTTGCCGCCCCCGATCCCGGTGAGGTCGGCGACCGCCTCGATGCGCATCACGTACTTGGCGTGCTTGTAGCCGAGCTGGCGCTCGACCCGCAGGCGCAGCGGCGCCCCATGCGGCACGCCCAGGGGCGCGCCGTTCATGTCGTAGGCCAGGATGCTCTGCGGGTGATAGGCGTCGATCAGGTCGATGCTCTCATAGTAGCGCCCCAGGCCCTCCGGCGCGTTCGGGTCCAGCGTGTCGGCGCAATGGAAGACCAGATAGCGAGCGCCCTCCTTCAGGCCCGCCCTGTCCAGCAGCGGCCCCAGCCGCGCCCCGCTCCACTTGCCGATCGCCGACCAGCCCTCGACGCAGTCGTGGCGGGTGATCTGGGTGCGCGCAGGCTCGGCCCGCAGTTGCGTGAGGCTCAGCGACAGCGGCCGCTCCACCAGGCCGTCGATAACCAGCCGCCAGTCCGCAAAGCCGCCGGCGACCAGGGCGCGGTAGTCCGCATCACCGGGCGACGTCGAGCCGTTGGCGCGGAAATCGGGCGAGATCTCGTGCTCGGCGAACTCCTGGGCCAGGGCCTTGCGGTCGACAACCAGCCTCTGCGCGCGGCGGGTCAGGCCCTCGGCCCGCGCGAGAGTTTTCTGCACCCCCGGACTGGTGGTGAGCTTGTCGCAGGCGGTCAGCGCCGCGCCCAGGGCCGCGACGGCCATGCCCGAAAGCCAGCGGCGGCGGTTCATGCGGCGTCTCCCGCGCGGATGGCGAACTTGCCCGTGATCATCGAACGCAGGCTGTTCATCGGCCCCGACACCGCCACCATCGCCAGGTGCACGATCACGAACAGCACGATCAGGCTGGCCGACAGGAAGTGGATGGTCCGCGCCGACTGCCGCCCGCCGAACAACTCGGGCAGCCAGGTGAAGCCGGCGTTCATGCCGGGCGACATAGAGAGGCCCGTCAGCACCATCAGCGGCAGCAGGACGGCGATGACCGCCAGATAGGCCAGCTTCTGAAGCGTGTTGTATCGCAGCGCCGCCTCGCCCTTGGGAAACCGCAGCCGCGCATGATCGGCGACCTCCGCCGCCAGATGGCGCGGCGACAGCTCGTCCCGCCGCGGCAGGAGGTCACGGCGCAGATGTCCGCCGACCAGCGCCGCGCTCCAGTAGACGAGGCCGTTCAGCACGAAAAGCCAGGCGAAGAAGAAGTGCCATCGCCGCCCGTCCGCCAGGCTGCGATAGCTCGGCAAGGTCGCCCAGGCCGGAAAGCCCCGCACCTGATTGTCGGAAAAACCCAGTACGCCGGTGGTCTCGAAGATCATCGGCCCGATCTTGGTCAGGCCGACCGCCTCCCCGCTCCGCTCGGCGGCGACCATCGACACCCAGGGCCGCGCGAAGGTCGAGACGTCGCCCCAATAGAGGGCCGGATGGGCGTTGAAGATCTGCAGCCCGCTTAGCAGCAGCACCAGCAGCGCCGCCACGTTGATCCAGTGGGTCAGGCGCACGACCAGGCTGTGGCGGCGCACGAGCACGCTGGCGGTCGGGGCAGGCGACATCGGGCTTCCTTCGATCGCGGGCGAGCTTGCCATGCCCTATCTACGACGGCCACCCGCGCAGGGATGCACGCGCCTAGACCTTGCGGACGAACTCGGCCCGCAGCACCAGCCCCTTGATCGTCTCGTGCCGGCAATCGATTTCCTGCTCGTCCCCGGTCAACCGGATGGAGCGGATGACCGTGCCGCGCTTCAGGGTCTGGCCGGCGCCCTTGACCTTCAGGTCCTTGACCAGGGTGACGCTGTCGCCGTCGGCCAGCAGGTTGCCGACCGAGTCGCGGACCTCGACGGCGCTCGCCGCCGCGCTCTTCTCGGCCGCCTGCGCGGCGCTGATCCATTCGCCGGTCGCCTCGTCGTAGACGAACTCGTCCTGTCCGCTCATGCCGCCCTCCAGTGCTTCGGAGCGGGGGCTTAGACCCTCGCGGTCGCCGACACCAGCGGCCTATGGCGCCGGCGCGGGCCGCCCCCTATGGTCGCCCGCGCAGGCCAGCGGGGGAAAGATCACGTGTCCGACCAGGGCGTCGAGGTGTGGAGCGGCGGCGTCAACACCTGGGAATGCGACGAGATGGGCCACATGAACGTCCGCTTCTGGGCGGCCAAGGCCCTGGAGGGGCTGGCGGGCCTGGCGGCGGTCCTGGGCATGCCGCGCGCCTTCGCCGCCGACGGCGAGGCGACGGTCGTGGTCCGCGAGCAGCACATCCGCTTCCTGCGCGAGGCCCATGCCGGCGCCTCGCTCCACGCCACAGGCGGGGTGATCGAGATCGGCGAGAGCGACGCGCGCCTGCTGGTCGTCGTTCGCCACCCGAACGGGGACCCGGCCGCGACCTTCCAACTCCTCGTCGAGCACGTCACCAGCCGCGATCTGCGTGCGTTCCCCTGGCCGGCGCGCATCCGGGCCAAGGCCGACGCGCTGCGTGTTCCGCTGCCCGCCTATGCCGCGGCCCGCAGCCTCGACCTGTCGCCGGTGACCGCCACCGCCGGCCTGCCGCGCGCGCTCGAGCTTGGCCTGACCCGCATCGGGCTCGGCGTCGTCGGCCCGCCCGAATGCGACGTGTTCGGACGGATGCGCCCCGAGATGTTCATCGGCCGGGTGTCCGACGGCGTGCCCAAGCTGTTCGGCGAGGTCCGGCCCGGCCCGGAGCCGGTCCCGGGCGAGCCGCCGCCGCGCATCGGCGGCGCGGTGCTGGAATACCGCGTCCTGCACCTGGACTGGCCGCAGGCCGGCGACGGGGTGGAGCTGCGCTCAGGCCTGGTCGACTGCAACGCGCGCACGCGCCGGGTCGTACACTGGATGGTCGATCCGCAGAGCGGTCGTCCATGGGCCAGCGCCGAGGCGGTGGCGATCTCCTTCGATCTCGACCGGCGCAAGGTGGTCGACATCTCGGCCGCCGCCCTGGACGCCTACCGCGCACAGCTGCGGCCGGGACTGGCCCTCTAGCCCGCTGCGAGGCGCAGGGCGGCCTGGACCAGATCCGGGCGCTCCATGGGCAGGAAGTGCGTCGTGCCCGGCACGGTCTCGACCGCGATCCGACCAGCGGCGACCAGGGCGTCCAGCTGGGGCCCTTCCCGGCAGGTCGATCCCTCGTCCGCCCGCAGGATGCGGATCGGGACCTGGGCGGCCTCGAAGGCGCCCCAGGTGTCATGGGCGTGCGAGGCGAAGTTCGAGGCCTCCCATTCGGGCGCGCAGCTCAGCTCGACCTGGCCGTCGGCCCGCACGCGGAATCCGTCGGCGACGTAGTCGGCCAGCATCTCGGCGGTCCAGGTCTTGAAGGCGCCGCGGCCCGTATAGGCGGCGACCACGCCGGCCCGGTCGGGAAACACCGCGCGGCGACGCAGCGCGCCCTGCACCAGCGGCGAGTTGGCGAATTGGGCCGGATCGACCTCGCCGGGCGCGGGCATCACGACGGGATCGAACAGCACCACCCGGCGCACCCGCTGCGGCGCCAGCGCCTGCGCGAGGACGCAGGCCGTGCCGCCCATGGAATGGCCCGCAAGCACCACGTCCCGCAGGTCCAATGTCTCCAGCAGCGCCAGCAGGTCGTCGCGCAGGCCGTTCCACGACGTCCGCCCCTCGGTTTCCGCCGGCAGCGTCGAGCGGCCATGGCCGCGCTGGTCCACGGCCAGGATCCGGAACTGCGCCGCCAGGGGCGCCAGGATCGAGCGATAGGTCCTCGCGTTGAACCCGTTCGCGTGCACGAACACGACATCGACCGGCCGGGCGGCGTCGCCGAAGTCGAGCAGCGCCATCGCCCCGCCTCGGGCTGGAAGCTCGACCAGGCGGGTGCGGGGCTCGTCAGCCAGGGTCGAATCCATTCACAAACCTCCGTGGACGCGTCATATGGCGCGAAAGGCCCCTCGAAACCACATTGACGCGCCGTTCGCCAAGATGCGCGAACGCCTTGGTTTTTCAGGCAATCCGAAGCTCGGGGCGAAAAGTGATCACGAGGGCGTGAATTAAAGCCTTGCCCTCGGCGCGAAGCCGGGCATATTCCAGACCAGCGCACGCGAGTTTCCCATCAGGGTCGCTTCGTTCGGCGCTTCTAACCTCCGTTTTCCAGGGGACCCAGGGACATGACCACCGAAATCCTTCGCAAGCTGCTCGTCGCCGGCGCCGCCGTCGCCGCTCTGTCCGTCGCCGCCTGCAGCAAGCCCGCTGAAAAGGCCGCCGACACCGCCGAAGCCACCGCCGCTGACGCGACCGCCGCTGCCGAAACCGCCACCGACGCTGCGGCCACCGCCGCTGACGCCGCTGCGGACGCCACGAAGGCCGCTGGCGACGCGACCGCCGCCGCCGCTGCTCCGGCTGACGCCGCCGCCGCTCCGGCTGCTCCGGCTGCCGACGCCGCTGCTGCTCCGGCCGCTCCGGAAAAGAAGTAAGTCTTTCGAACGCTACGCGTTCTTAAGCGGGGGCCGCCCTTCTGGGCGGCCCTTTTCTTTTGCGCGTTATAAGCGCCGTCATGAGCGCCGATTCCCCTCTCGACTGGACTGACGACGGCCAGCCGCATTCGCGGCTCTATGGCGACGTCTATTTCTCGGCGCAGGACGGTCTGGCCGAAACCCGCGCGGTCTTCCTCGACGGCTGCGGCCTGCCAGGCGCCTGGGCTGGACGCACGCGGTTCACGGTCGGCGAGCTCGGCTTCGGAACCGGCCTCAACATCCTGGCTCTTCTCGACCTCTGGCGCCGCGAACGGCCGTCAGGCGCGCACCTGCACATTTTCAGCATCGAGGCCCACCCCATCACCGCCCAGGAGGCCGGCCGCGCTCTGTCGCGCTGGCCCGAGCTCGCCGACCTCGCCGGGATGCTGACGGCCGCCTGGCCCGATGGCGCGCGTAGTTTCCATCGCCTCGACTTTCCCGAGCTCGGCGCCAGCCTCGACCTGGCGATCATGGAGGTCGAGCCGGCTCTGTCGGCCTGGGCCGGCCGCGCCGACGCCTGGTTCCTCGACGGCTTCTCGCCCGCCCTCAACCCGGCCATGTGGCGCGAGGAGGTGCTGGCCCTGGTCGCGGCGCGGTCGGCCCCCGGCGCGGTCTGCGCCACCTTCACGGTCGCCGGCGCGGTGCGCCGTGGCCTGGCCGCCGCCGGCTTCACCCCCGAGAAGAAGCCCGGCTTCGGGCGCAAGCGCGAGCGGCTGGAAGCTCGCCTCGGCGGCGCGCCCGCCCCCGTTCGGCCACCGCGGCGCGTCGCCGTCGTCGGCGCGGGAATCGCCGGCGCGAGCGTCGTCCGCGCCCTGCGCGCCCTCGGCTGCGCGCCGGTGCTGCTCGACGCCGCCGGTCCCGGCGCCGGCGCCTCGGGCAATCCCGCAGCCCTGGTCACGCCCCGGCTCGATGCCGGGCTCGGTCCGGTCGCCGCCCTCTTCGCCCAGGCCCTGCGCCGCGCCGCCGCGCTCTATGCGGAGGTCCCCGACGCGGTGATCGCGCCCGGCGTGCTGCAACTGGCCGCCGGCCCCCGCGACGAGGGGCGTTTCGCAAAGATCGCCGCAAGCGACCTCTTCGCAAGCGGCGCGCTGGAGTTCATCGCGGCCGACGAGACGACCCGCCGCCTGGGCGAGGCCGGGCCGGCCGCCCTGGATATGACCGCCGCCCTGACCGTGGCGCCGGCCGCGATCCTGACGGCCTGGGCGGGCGAGACCTTGAAGGCCGCCCCGGCGAGCCTGGTCCGGGAAGGAGACGCCTGGGCGTTGCTCGACGCCGCCGGCGGCAGGATCCTGGAAGCCGAGGCGGTAATCCTGACGATAGGCCCCTCTACCGGCGCCTTTCTGGCCGACCTGCCGATAAGCCCCGTCCGCGGACAGGCGAGCTGGACGAGGACCGCCGAACCGCCGCCCGCGGCCGCCTGGGGCGGCTATGCCGTCCCTCTCCCCCCTGTCGGCCTGCTGTTCGGCGCCACCCACGACCGCGGCGAGACCGCCTGCGACGTCCGCGAGGCCGATCACCTGCGTAACCGCGAGGCCCTGGCTGCAGCCCTGCCCGATCTCGCCGGCCGGATCGCGGAGGCGCCGCTGGAGGGCCGCGCCTCGATACGCGGCGCCACCCCCGACCATCTCCCGCTCGCCGGCCCCGCGCCGGACGCCGAGGGCGTCTTCGTGCTGTCCGGTCTCGGATCCCGCGGCTTCTGCCTGGCTCCTCTGCTGGCCGAGCACGTGGCCGCCCTGGCGATGAACGCTCCCTCGCCCCTCCCCGCCGACCTCGCCGACCTGGTCGCGCCCGACCGATTCCTCAGGCGCGCGGCCCGGAAAGGCCGTACCGTCCCAGGCTCAAAGGATGGAGCAAGAGTATGATCCGGACCCTGATCCCGGCCCTGGCGGGGCTGGTCCTGGCGGGATGCACGACCGCCGCCTCCGAAAAGTCTGCCAGCGCCCAGCCGCGCCCGGCCCGGCAATGCTTCTTCGCCAGCACCGTCAGCAGTTTCAGCGCCGTCGACGAACGCACCGTGCACGTCCGTGTCGGCGTCAAGGATGTCTACCGCCTCGACCTCTTCGGCCGCTGCCCCGACGTCGACTGGAACCAGCAGATCGCCCTCGTCTCGCGCGGCGGCAATTCGATCTGCTCGGGACTGGACGCGACGATCATCACCAAGGGCCCGATCGGACCGCAGCGCTGCCCGGTCAGCAAGGTCACCAAGCTGACCCCGGAAGAAGTGGCGGCCCTGAAGGCCAGGCCCTGAAACGAAAAGGCGCCGCCCCCGAGGGAGCGGCGCCCGTATCGCGAAGACTGACGTCTCCTAGAAGCGCTTCTTCACGGCGATCGCATAGACGCGGCCGAGCGGCGTGCCGCTGGACGGGTCGTAGTTGTACTGCGTGCCGATCGCGAACGGCGGTTCCTCGTCGAAGAGGTTCTGCACGGTCGCGGTCATCGTGGTGTCCCACGGCAGTTCGAGCCGGTACGTCAGGTCGTGCTGCCAGTATTCGGGGATCTTGGTGGTCGACTTGGTCGCCAGAGCCAGCCCGATCGAGTTGCTCTCGATCTGGTTGACGCTGCTGATGTGCCGGATCTGCCAGCGCAGGTTATGCGGACCGCGCGACCAGTTCACGAACGCGTTGGCCCGCAGCTTGTTGTAGCCGGTGAAGATCGAAGCCCGATAGGTGCCCGCACGCTTGGAGGTGCCGGCGACCGGGGCCGCGACGCCTTCGATGGTGTAGGCGTCTTCGTCGTACTTCAGCAGGTAGCTGCCGTCGAAGCCGGTGGTCAGCGCGCCGCCGAACACGTCGCCCACGTCCAGGCTGGCCTGGAAGTCGATGCCCGCAGTCTTCACTTCGCCGCCGTTGATGTACTGCGTGCGGTAGGACTGGATGTTCGCGCGGCCGCACCCTGCGTCGGTGAAGGTGAACCGCGAGCGCAGCGCAACCAGCTTCGGATCGGTGCTGGTGCAGACATTGTTCGCGGTGAACGCCGCCGCGACCATGTCCGTGGCCGATTCCAGCAGCAGCTGGTCCTTGAAGTCGAAGTTCCAGTAATCGACCGTCGCCTTGAAGCGACCCACGTTGACCATAGCCCCGACGCTGTAGGTGAAGGCGGTTTCGGCGTCGAGGTTCGGATTGCCGAACTGGTCGTTGGCGCGCCAGGTGCCGTTGGCGTTGGTCAGGCCGCGCACGAAGGTGTTGGTCAGGATCGTCGCCGACGGCGCGCGATAGGTCGTACCGACCGAACCGCGGAACGCCAGCCAGTCCAGCGCCTGCCAGCGCAGCGAGGCCTTCGGATTGAAGGTCTCTCCTTGGCCGATATACGACTCGTAGCGGGCCGCCAGGGTCAGCTCCAGGTCGTCGGTGATCGGCAGCAGGGTTTCGGCGAAGACCGAGGCGATCTCCCGCGAAACGTCATACTGGGCGAGGTTGGCGTTGAAGAGATACGGGCCGGTCGGAACCAGGCAGTAGGGCTGGCCGTCGCCGAACGGGACCGAGTCGATGCAGGGCGTCGCATTGACATCGTGCAGCACTTCCGGGTTCTGACGGTACTGGTCGTAGCGGTATTGAGCGCCGGCCGCCCATTTCACGCTGCCGCCGCCCAGCTCCCAGGGCAACTCGCCGTTGAACACCAGATCGGCGACGAACAGGCGGGTCGACATCTTGTTGACCAGTCGCTCGTCCATCCACGACACGACGTCGTTGCGGGCGGCGACCGCGTCGTTGAAGCCGGGGATCGCGGCGCTGCCGATATAGTAGGGGTTGGCGCCGACGTTCGAGAGGCTTTGCTCAAAGCCGTTGGCGAAGGGGTTGAAATAGTAGCAGCCGAGAGCCGCATTGCCTGCGCCGGTGGTGAAGTTGTTGGTTTCGGCCGCGGTGCACTGGTCGGACTGGCCGGCGCGGCTGCCATAGCCGCGGAGGCCCAGCTGCAGGCGGTTGACCGAGAGGTCTTCCTGGACGCGGGTGTAGTCCTGCTGCTGGTAGGTCAGGGCCGCATCCCACTTGATGCCGCCCCACATCTCGCCCTTCAGGCCGCCGGCGACCCGGAAGGTGTCGACCTTGTAGCTGTAGTGGGCGTGCTTGTCCTCGGTGTAGGGGTTGCCCCCGAAGCCGATCGGCCGCCACGAGGTCTGGCTGGTGACCACGCCGTTGGCCCCCGCGGCCGTCGCATTGGCCAGGGCTTGATTCAACGCCGTTTGGCAGCTCGCCGCATCGATGCCGTAGGGCAGCACCGTGCCGTTGCAGTTCGCGCTTCGGATCTGACCGACCAGGGCGACCAGGCCCGGGTTGCTCGCCGGAACGTAGAAGCGGCCCTGATCGGAGGGCGCGATCGCCGGGATCGGCGAGGTGCCGCCCGCCAGCAGCGGGGTCGGGAACTGGTTCGGACCGGTGACCGCCCAGCTCTGGTTGGGCGTGTCGTGCATGGCGTAGAGCACCTCGACATTGGCCGACAGCGTGTCGGTGATGTCGAAGTTGAACTTGCCGTAGGCCTGGAAGTGATCCTCGTCCTCAACGAGGTTGTCGAAGACCGTGTACTGGAACTGGCAGGAGTTGGCGTCGGGCGTGATCGTGCGCAGGCCGATCACCGCCGAGATGTTGTAGGGCGCGCCTCCGTTGGCCGCGCAGCCGACGTCCGGCAGGCCGCCGCCGATGGTCGCGGCCGTGAAGCCGGTGTTGGGCGAGCCGGCGAAGGACGAGACGACGTTGTACTGGCCCGGGTTGCCGGTGCTGGCCCAGCCGCCCAGCGGGTTCTGCAGGAAGCCGGCGTTGCTGGTCCGCAGGGCCCAGTCACGCTCCTTGATCGGCAGCTTGGAGCGGTGGCGGTAGCCGATCGCGATCAAAGCGTCGGCGTTGTCCCACTTCTTGCCCCAGGCGATGCTGGTGTCGTAGTCGCCGTCCGAGCCATCGATGAACTGGTACTGACCGCTGACCTCGAAGCCGTCCAGGTCGGTGCGGGTGATGAAGTTCACGACCCCGCCGATAGCGTCCGAACCATAGGTCGCCGCCGCGCCGTCCTTCAGCACCTCTACCCGGCCGATCGCGGCCGTCGGCAACAGGTTGATGTCGACGGAGTTCAGGCTCTGGGGCGAGACCGGCACGCGCCGGCCGTTGAACAGCACCAGGGTCCGCGAACCGGTGGAGGGCGAGTTGAGGTTGCGCAGGTTGATGGTCGCCGCGCCCGAGCCCGAACCGAAGCGGTTGTTCTCGCCGATCACCGCGCCCGACGACGGAATGGTCTTGATAAACTGGACCATGGTGGGGGAGCCACGGGCTTCCAGTTCCTTCTGACCGATGACGTCGACCGGCAGGGCCGCGTCTTCCGGAGTGCCGGCGATGAATGAGCCGGTGACGACCACCTCCTCTACCGTCGCTTCCTGGGCTGCGGCGGCGCCGCCGAACGCCAGGGCGACAGCCAGAATCGAGCCGCCGCAGAAATATCTGCTCTTCAACATAGGTGTTTCCTTTCCCCCTCGAACCCGCGCTCCGATTGAAATGCAGCGCTTTGTCTATGTTCGAGTATGCCGATCTTCCCCGGCTATTCGCGGGATGACCAGCCCAATCTTGTCGAGATCACGGCGTTCTTGAAACGCGTCCTAGGCTGCGCTTTTGAGCGAGCCAGGCATACCGAGTATTGAAAAATCTGGAAAACTCGCAGAGCCGGAACTCGAAACATTGTTTCCCGAAGGAAATGCCGGCCCGCCGAGCACGACCGAACGCCGTTCGGATCAGTCGGCATATTCGAAGATGCAGTTCAGCGGGGTGAAAGAGCGTGAACGCCGTAACGCCAATGTGTGGCGCCTCCGCATCGCCCACGAAAAAAGGCGCCGCAAGGGAAGCCTTGCGACGCCTTCAGAGATCAGTGCGGGCCGCTCGCAGCCCGTGCGCCGCCTAGAATTTCTTCTTCACGGCGATCTTGTAGGTCCGGCCCAGCGCGTTGCCGGTGAACGGATCGTAGTTCAGGTCGAGGCGGGCGAACGACGGCTCGCTGTCGAACACATTGTCGATCGACAGGTTCACCGTGACATCCCACGGGGCCAGCCAGCGGTAGTCGATCTCGTGCAGCCAGGTGTCGTCGATCTTGGCGCCGTTGGGCTGGATCGCGCCGTTCACCGCATTGGGGGCGAAGATCGAAGCCCGCTGGTCCACGTAGGAGTCGATGTAGTTCACCGTCCAACGCAGATTGTGGTTGCCGTGCGTGTACTCGGCGAACACCGAGCCCTTGAGCGGCGGCAGCGAGGTCGCGGTGAGCTGGTAGTTCAGGTAGCCGACCGCATCGAAGGCCTTTTCGATCGTCACGTCGCCGATCTTGAAGGGGTCGACCTTGTACTCGATCGTGTAGCTGGCCGAGAGCCCGACCCGGAAGTCGCCGCCCCAGACATCGCCGAAATCATAGTCCGCCAGCACGTCGATGCCCGAGGTCTTCACCGCCGGGCCGTTGGCCCAGAAGGTCCGCAAGCGGTGGACCAACAAGGCCGGCGGGCCCGCTGGCGGCGGACGCACGAGCACCGGCGCAATCACCTACCTTCTGTCCAACCCGGTTTATCGCGGCGTAAACCGCCACAAGGACAAGACCTATGAAGGCGCCCATCCGGCGATCGTCGACGAGGAGACCTGGAACGAAGCGCAAGCGCTCCTTGCTGTCCGCAAGGCCAAACACGACGGACCGACCTTCAGCCAGCGTGGGAAACTTGCCCACATCCTGTTCGACGACCGAGGCAACGCGATGCCCATGGTCCACAACCGGCGTCGCGGAAAGTTCTACCGATACTATCTCTCTCGACCGAAGATCACCGGGGTCGGCGAGGTCGGCAGCCTGCCGCGGATCTCGGCTGGGGTTTTGGAGCAGTTTCTGGTCGAGCGCCTGGCGCCGATGCTGTCGCCTGCTCATGCGCCAGACGCCGAGGCGATCGACCGCGTCGTCTCCGCTCTGGAGCGCATTACCCTGGGCGAGGACCAGATTGTGCTGCAGGTCAGCGAGACGGCTGTTTCGCCTGACGCGTTGAAGGCCTTTCAACATGGCCCCGACGGCGTCGCGGGCGTGCGCACCTTGCGCCTCGCGTTCCATATGCGGCGACGCCAGGGCGCGGTGATCATCGAGCCCACGGATGCGGCGCCAACGCCCGCCGCAAAGTTGGATCGGGCACTGATCCGCGCCGTGGTTCTCGCCCGAACCTGGGCTGAGCGGCTGGAGCGGGGCGAGGTCGAGACCATCAAGGCCTTGGCCCGGGCTGAAGGGCTCTGCAACCACTACACCACGCGGCTTTTGCCGCTCGCATATCTCGCGCCTGATATCGTCGCCCAGATATTGGAGGGCCGCCAGCCACGGGCCGTCAGTCTCGGAGCCCTGACCGCTGCTCCGCTCCCAGCGGACTGGGAAGCGCAACGGCGACGGTTCCAGCAGTTGGGAAGCGCCGCGGCTTGAAATCGCTGTTCTGAGATGAAACTTCGCTGATCTCCATCCTGGCTCCGCATCGGCTGCGGAGCCGAAATCGTCTCTGATGCAAGGCGTTAACCTGCAAGGCGGATGCCGTGTCGGCGTTACCGAAACTGGAAAATCGCTGATGATTTCGCTGTTAGCAGCGATATCCAGGGTGGCTCGCGGACCGAAACCTACACTTCTGGAATGGCCCTGGAGAGAACCGGGCGAATTGCGGGCGTCGGCGCCGCTTCGCGGCTCTCGGAGAGCCGGGCGTAGGGATGCATAGCCGCCTAACCGGCGGACTTCTTGAAGGTATTCTCGGGAAGGGAATTCACGCCGGTTCAGCGGCGAAAGGAATGGTGGACGCGACAGGGATTGAACCTGTGACCCCTACGATGTCAACGTAGTGCTCTCCCGCTGAGCTACGCGTCCGAACCAAGTCGGGCTCCCTTTCGGGACCGGGAGGCGGCGGTATAGCGGCGAGGGCTGGCTTAGGCAAGCGCCCCCGGACGGTTTTTCGACAGCCTCAGGCCGCGGCCATCATCCGCTCCACCTCGGAGACGATTTCCCGCAGGTGGATAGGCTTTGACAGCACCTTGGCGCCGGGCGGCGCGCTTTCGCCCGCGGCCAGGGCCACGGCGGCGAAGCCGGTGATGAACATGATGCGCAGGCCGGGATGGCGGGCGGCGGCCAGGCGCGCGACCTCTATGCCGTCCATGCCGGGCATGACGATGTCCGTCAGCAGCAGATCCCAGTTCTGGTCGAGCACGGCGGCGGCCTCGTCGCCGTCGGCGCAGGACGTCACCTCATAGCCGGCCCGCTCAAGGGCGCGGGACAGGAAGCCGCGAAGCGAGTCGTCGTCTTCAGCGAGGAGGATCCGGGGCATAGGCGCTCGCAAAGGCATAAACGTAAGCCCGCAGCCTACGCCATCAGATGTAAATCCACGATGAACCGCGCGGGCGCCCCGATGTGTTTGACCGCAAACGAGACGCATCGTCATATGGCGGCGATGAACGCCTGGGAGCCCATCGCCAACGACCGCGGCGCGCCGTTTCCCGCACCCTTCGAGGTGCGCCGCGCGCGACGGGACGGCGAGCCTGCGCCGACGCCGCTGGTGTTCGCCTCGCCCCATTCCGGCCGGTTCTATCCCGACGACATGATGGCGGCCGCCGCCCTCGACGCCCATGCCATCCGCCGCTCGGAAGACGCTTTCGTCGACGAATTGATCGAGTGCGCCAGCCGCCACGGCGCGGCGGTGATCAGCGCCAACCTGGCCCGCGCCTATATCGACGTGAACCGCGAGGCCTTCGAGCTCGACCAGGCGATGTTCGCCGACGAACTGCCCGACTTCGCCCGCGCCCGCACGGCCCGGGTGGCGGCGGGCCTGGGCGCCATCGCCCGCGTGGTGTCGGAGGGGCAGGAAATCTACGCCCGCAAGCTGACCTTCGAAGAGGCCCGGGGACGGATCGAGAATGTCCATGCGCCCTATCACGCCGCCCTCGCCCGCCTGCTGGGCGAGGCGCACGCGGCTCACGGCTATGCAATCCTGGTCGACTGGCACTCCATGCCCGCCGCCGCCGCGCGAGTGGGCGGCCGGGGCGGCTGCGACATGGTGCTGGGAGACCGCTTCGGGGCGGCCTGCGCTCCGCTGGTGACCCAGACGGTCGAGCGCGAACTGGAGGCGTTCGGCTACCAGGTGGCCCGCAACGCGCCTTACGCCGGCGGCTACACCACCGAGCACTACGGCCGGCCAGGGCGGCGCACCCACGCCCTGCAGATCGAGATCAACCGCGCGCTCTATCTCAATGAGATGAGCCTGCAGCCCACCGCCGGCTTCGCCAAGCTCAAGGCCAACCTGGAAGCGGTGATCGCCACCCTCGGCCGCACGGACTGGTCGGGGCTGAGAGCCTAGGCCGGCCGGCGCGCGCGCATGGCCTGGTTGATGGTGCCGTCGTCGAGCCAGTCGAGTTCGCCGCCGACCGGCACGCCGCGCGCCAGCATGGTCACCGACACCCCGGCCCCTTCCAGCCGTTCGGCCAGGTAGTGCGCGGTGGTCTGGCCGTCGACCGTCGCCGGCAGGGCCAGGATCACCTCCCGCACGGCCGGATCGGTCGCCCGACCGACCAGCGGGCCGATGCGCAGGGCTTCGGGCCCTACCCCATCGAGCGCCGAGAGCAGGCCGCCCAGCACGTGGTAACGGCCGCGGAAGGCGCCGGCCCGCTCCATGGCCCACAGCGCGCCCACCTCCTCGACCACGCAGATCAGCGAGGCGTCGCGCTGAACGTCGGCGCAGATGGCGCAGGGGTCCTGGGTGTCGAGCGAGCCGCAGACGCCGCAGGTCTTCACACGCTCGGCCGCGATCGAGAGCGCATCGGAAAGCGGCAGCAAAAGCTGATCGCGCCGCTTCAGCAGCGCCAGCGCCGCGCGCCGGGCCGACCGGGGCCCGAGCCCCGGCAGCTTGGAGAGCAGGCCGATCAGCCGCTCGATCTCAGGTCCGGCGGAGGCGGCCAAGGGCTCAGAACTTCGGCATTCCGGGCAGGCCCATGCCGGCCAGCGGGCCGGCCGCCTGACGCATCAGCTCGCCCTGCTGGGCGTCCAGCTTGCGCTTGGCGTCGGCATGGGCGGCGACGATCAGATCCGAGATCACCTCACCCTCGCCGGGCGCCAGCAGACTTTCGTCCAGGTCGACCGAGGCCAGTTCGCCGGTCCCACGCAGGGTCACCTTGACCATGCCGCCGCCCGACGTGCCCTCGACGACGATCTCGGCGATCTTCGCCTGAGCGTCGGCCAGCTTCTGCTGCATGGCCTGGGCCTGCTTCATGATGGATCCGAGGTCTTTCATGGCGTCTCTCTCGAAATGGGGCGCAAGGTCGGCCGCGGGCGCGGCCGGCGCGGTCACTCGTCGTCTTCGTCTTCCGGGGTCTCGGCGGCCGGCGCGGCCTCCGGCAGTGGAATGTTGCGGATGCTGAGGATCTCGGCTCCCGGGAAGGCCTGCATGACCGACACCACGAAGGGGTCGGCCTCGATTTCGGCGCGGACCTCCAGGGCCTCGCGCTTCTGACGCTCCCAGGCGCTCTCGGCTCCGCCGCCGCCGCGGGCGGCGATCAGCCAGGGCTGGCCGGTCCACTCCTTCAGCCGAGCGACCAGGCGCTGGGCCAGGTTGTTCGGCGCGCCCGGCACCGGTTCGTATTCCAGCGCGCCCTGGCGGAAGCTGATCGGACGCACATAGCGCTCGACGTCCAGCTGCAGGACGATGTCGCGCTTGAGCTTGATGAGGTTCAGGACGTCGGCGAACGAGTTGAGCGTCGGGACCGCGTCGCCCTGGGCCTGGGCTTCCGGCGGCGCCATGACCCGCGCCTGGGCGCTCACGCTCCCGCCGCCGACGCTCGCGGCCACGCCGCCTCCCCCGCCACCCCCGCCGCTCGGCGGGACGCCGGGCAGGCCCTCGCCGGCCTGGAGCCGCTTGAGGGCTTCCTCGGGTCCGGGCAGGTCGGCGGCGTAGGCCAGACGGATCAGGGCCATGTCGCAGGCCGCGGCCGCGTCGGGCGCGCGGCGCACTTCGTCGTGGGCCTTCAGCAGCATCTGCCAGATGCGCGAGAGATTGCCGGCCGAAACCGAGGCGCCGACCGCCGCCAGGCGCGCGGCCTGCTCCTTCGGCAGGGTCAGGGCCTGGGGCCCGATCGCCTTGGCGACCGAGGCGCCGTGGGTGTGGTCCATCAGGTCCAGCACGACTTGCCCCGGCTCGGCGCCGAAGTTGTACAGCGTGCGGAAGGTCTCGACCGCCGGCCCCGCATGGCCGCGCATCACCTGCTCGAACAGGCTGATGGTCTGGGCGCGGTCGGCCAGGCCCAGCATGTCGCGGATCGAGGCGGCCGTGACCGTCTGGCCCGCCTCGGCCTGGACGATGGCCTGGTCGAGCATCGACTGTGCGTCGCGCATCGAGCCTTCGGCCGCGCGGGCGATCAGCAGCAGCCCCTCAGCCTCGACCATCGCGCCCTCGTTGGTCGCGATCATCTCCAGGTTCTTGACCACCACGTCCGGCTCCACCCGGCGCAGGTCGAAGCGCTGACAGCGGGACAGGATGGTCACCGGCACCTTGCGGATCTCGGTGGTGGCGAAGATGAACTTGGCGTGGGGCGGCGGCTCTTCGAGGGTCTTCAGGAGCGCATTGAACGCCCCCGTCGAGAGCATGTGCACCTCGTCGATGATGTAGACCTTGTAGCGCGCCTCGACCGGCGCGTAGCGCACCCCGTCCAGCAGCTCGCGCATGTCGTTGACGCCGGTGCGGCTGGCGGCGTCCAGCTCCAGCACGTCCATGTGCCGGCCCTCGATGATGGCGCGGCAGTGGCGGCCTTCGACCTTCAGGTCCAGGCTCGGCTCGTGGATCTGGTCGGTCTCGTAGTTCAGGGCGCGGGCCAACAGGCGGGCGGTGGTGGTCTTGCCCACTCCGCGCACGCCGGTCAGCATGAAGGCGTGGGCGATCCGGCCGCTGGCGAAGGCGTTGCGTAGCGTGCGCACCATCGCCTCCTGGCCGTACAGGTCCTCGAAGGTGCGCGGGCGGTACTTGCGCGCGATGACGGTGTAGGCGGCGGATTCTTCGACGGACGCAGCCGGCGGCGCGGCGGGCGCGCCGAACATGTCGCTCGTATTGGGATCGCGTTCGAGCGTCTCGGGTTCTTCGTCTTCGGCCATCGGCGCCCGAGAGAAAAGGGGTGGGTGGAGACCGAACGACGACCCGGAGCGAAACTCGTTACGGCTGCTTCCTTCCGGACCTGACCGGGTTGGCGAGGCGTCCGCCCGTCGCCGATCTCCGCCCCCTATATCGCGACCTTGGCGCTCGCGCGCAAGCGCCAGCGCAGCTACAACTCCGCGCATGCCGCTCTCAGCTCACCAGAACACCTTCGCCGGCAACCCTTTGAACCGTGCGAGCGAAAGACGCGGCGATGCGTCGTGGCTGGCCGAAAAGCTGCTGGCGCCCGATTCGCTGGCCATCGCGCTGTGGAACGGCAAGCCGCTGGTCGAGAAGTCGCAAACCGGCGACCTGCAGATCGCCTACATTCCCTCACGCCTCGCCGAGGATCTGTCCGGCGGGGCCGAGCGGCTGCTGTTCATGGGCCTCTGGCAGGAGACGGCGGTCTTCGCCGTCGACCTGGAGGGCGGGCACGATCCGGTCGAGGGGCCGCTGGCCGGCATGGGCGCCTTCGAGGAGCTGCGGGCCGTGGCCATGCGCATGCCCGGCCCCGACGCCGCCATGGCGGCCACCGCCAAGTCGATGTTCGAGTGGCGCCGGCGCCATCGCCACTGCTCGGCCTGCGGCCATCAGAGCGACGTGGTCGACGGCGGCTGGAAGCGCCAGTGCCCCTCGTGCAACGCCGAGCACTTCCCGCGCACCGACCCGGTGGTGATCATGCTGGCCGTGCACGAAGACCGCTGCATGGTCGGCCGCCAGGAAATCTGGCCCAAGGGCATGTTCTCGGCCCTGGCCGGCTTCCTCGAACCCGGCGAGAGCATCGAGGAGGCCTGCGCGCGCGAGCTGGAGGAGGAGGCGGGGCTGAAGACCGTGTCGGTCGCCTATCACTCGACCCAGCCCTGGCCCTACCCGTCCTCGCTGATGATCGGCCTGATCGCCCAGGTGGCCAGCGACGAAGCCACGCCCGACCAGACTGAGCTTTCCGAAGTCCGCTGGTTCACCAAACAGGAGGCCCGCGACGTCCTGGCCGGGAAGGTGGAAGGCGTCTTCGCGCCCGGCCCCCTGGCCATCGCCCACCAGTTGCTGAAGACCTGGGCGGAGAGCGACTGACCACAACTCTCCCTATCCGCGAATCTGATTGACGACCGCACGCCATACGGGTTTCGCTGGCGCATCGAACGGCTGAATCGATCAGTGGGGGTAATCTTGAAGTTTAGTTTGATGTCGCTGGGCGCGCTCGGCGCCCTGGCGCTCGCCGCACCGGCCCATGCCGCCGCGCAGTTGGACCAGAGCAGCATTCCGAACGGTCCGTCCTTTTTGGCTCAAGGGACCGGTCTTAAGGCCGGCCAGATCGACGTGCAGTCGTTCACAGCGGGCCTCAAGGGGCGCCTTGAGAAGATCGATCTCGCGCTGAACCGCTGGGGACAGGCCGAGAGCTCCGTCTCCTTCAGTCTGCAACGCCTCTCGGGCGAGACCCTGTTCTCGACCCAGATCAGCGCTTCGAGCCTTTCGGAGGTGGCCTGGGACGACTGGTACTCGTCACCCATCGACCTCTCAAGCGCCAACATCCTGGTCAATCAGGGCGATCAGTTCCGCCTGGTTCTGACCGGAGCCCCCCAGTCGACGCCCGGCGCCATCGGCTGGTTCTACATGACGAACGGCACGCCGTTCTCCTATGCTGGCGGAAACGCGTCGATCGACGGCTACGCCTTCAACTGGGACTACGGTTTCCGCACCTATGTGAACTCCGCGGTGCCCGAACCGGCCGCCTGGGCGTTGATGATCGTCGGCTTCGGCGGCGCGGGTCTGGCGCTGCGGCGCAGCCGGCGACCGCAGGTCGCCGGCTGCTGAGTCGAGTGGAGAGTTGAGTTCGAACGCTGCTGACAAACTGCTGTCAGCAGCGTGGTCTAAGGGGCCCATCAAAGCGGAGAACCCCGATGTCCGACGAACTCGTCTTCTACACCAACCCCATGTCCCGCGGCCGCATCATCCGCTGGGCGCTGGAAGAGGTCGGCCAGCCCTACGAGGCGGTGGTGATCGACCTTTCGGCCATGAAGGACCCAGCCTATCTGGCCGTGAACCCGATGGGCAAGGTGCCGGCCATCCGCCACGGCGGCGTCGTGGTCACCGAGGCCGCTGCGATCTGCGCCTACCTCGCCGACGCCTTCCCGCAGGTGAATCTGGCCCCGCCGCCTGGCGACAAGCTGCGCGGTTTGTATTTCCGCTGGCTGTTCTTCGCCGCCGGGCCGCTCGAGGCGGCTGTCACCACCCGGATGCTCGGCTTCGAGGTGCCTCCGGACCGCCGCAGCACGGCGGGCTGGGGCTGCTATGACGACGTCCTGAACGTCCTGGAGCGCGAGCTGACCGGCCGCGCGTTCATCGCGGGCGACGCGTTCACCATGGCCGACCTTTATGTCGGATCGCACCTGTCCTGGGGCCTGCAGTTCGGCAGCATCGAGCCGCGCGAGGTCTTCAAGGCCTATGCCGAGCGCATGACCGCCCGCCCGGCCGCACTCCGCGCCGCGGCGATCGACGACGCCCTGATCCCGGCCGCCTAGCCTACCCGACCTTCAGGATCACCTCGACGTCGTCGCCACGGCGGGTGCGGCGCTCCAGCCGCGCCTGTCCGATAGCGTTCGAGAGGTCGGCGGCGAAAGCCCGCACCGGCGGCTTCAAGTCGCCGGTGACGACGATCGTATAGGGCGGCGAAAGCTGGCTCATGGTCCCGAACACCATCGAGTCCACGAAGGCCTCGATGCTGGAGCCGTGGCCGGGGATGGCCTGGATGGCTTCATGCAGCAGCCGCGCGAATTCCTTGGGGTTGCCGCAGCGGCTCGCGTCGATCTCGATGGTCTTCATCAGCCGGCGCGCGAACGGAACGGATCGGCCGGATAGACGCCGAGAATCTCGAACTTCTCGGAGAAGAACTTGAGCTCCTCGAAGGCCAGCGCCAGGTCGCGGTCCTCGGGACGGCCATCGACCTCCGCGTAGAAGAAGGTCGCGGTGAAGGCGCCGTTCTCCATGTAGCTTTCCAGCTTGGTCATGTTGACGCCGTTGGTCGCAAAGCCGCCCAGGGCCTTGTAGAGGGCGGCCGGAAGGTTGCGGACGCGGAAGATGAAACTGGTCACGCAAGGGGCGGTGAAAGGCGGCGGCGGCGGGTCCTTGTCGGCCGTCATCACCAGGAAGCGCGTGGTGTTGTTGTGCTCGTCCTCGATGTCGCGGACCAGGATCTCCAGGCCATAGAGCTCGGCCGAGAGGGCCGGTGAGACCGCCGCTCGGCTGCGGTCGGGATTGGCGGCCAGCAGCTTGGCGGCGAGCGCGGTGTCGCCCACCGGCTCGGTGCGCAGCTTCAGGCGGCGGATGGTCTTGCGGCACTGGCCCAGCGCGATGGGCATGGAGGTCGCGACCTTCACCTCGTCCAGGGTCACGCCCGGATTGACCATGAGCTGGAAGTGAATGGGCTTGAACCGCTCGCCGATGATCTTCAGGCCCGAGGACGGCAGCAGGTGGTGCACATCGGCGACGCGGCCGGCGATCGAGTTCTCGACCGGGATCATGCCCAGCTGACAATCACCGGTCTTCACCGCCTCGAACGCCTCCTCAAAGGTGGCGTGGGGGACGGGCTCCATCTCCGGAAAGGCCGCGAGGCAGGCCTCGTGGCTGTTGGCGCCGAGCTCGCCCTGGAAGGCGATCCGTCCCTTGGTCATGCGTGTTCCCTTGCGTACTCCGACCATTTTCCGCCGAGGTGGCGGCCGGTTCGGCTTAGAAAATGGTTTAACCTACAAGTCTTGAGCATTCGCTCGCGCGAATGCGCGGGCCCGTTCGAGATCGGACGGGTTGTCCACCGAGATCGGCGCCTCGTCGATGACGGCGGCCCAGATCGACATGCCGAGCTCAAGCGCGCGAAGCTGTTCCAGCCGCTCGCGGACCTCCAGCGGCGAGGGCGGGGCGGCGCAGAAGCGCAGCAGCGACTCGCGGCGATAACCGTAAACTCCGTGGTGGAGCCACACCGGCGCATCGCCATAGAGCACCGAACGGGTGAAATAGAGCGCTCGGGCGCTGCGGCCGTCCGGAGCCATGGCCGCGACCACCTTCGGAATGTCCGGGTTCGTCCGTTCGGCGACGTCCGCTTCGGCGACCATGACGGTCGAGATGTCGCAGCTTGGCTGGTCGGCCAGCAGCCGAGCCGCCGCCTCGACCACCACGGGATCGAGGAACGGTATGTCGCCCTGCAGATTGATGATGACGTCGTGCCGACCGTCGGGATCGAGCGCGTTCAGCGCCGCGACGATGCGGTCCGAACCCGACGGCAGATCGGGGTCGGTCAGCACCGCGGTCCCGCCTGCGGCTTGAACAGCCTCGACAATTTCGACGTCGCCTGCCGCGACCGCGACCGGGCCGATCCCGGCGCGCTCGGCCTGGCGCAGGACACGGACGATCATCGGCGTACCCTCGATATCGGCGAGGGGTTTGCCCGGCAGTCGGGTGGCGGCCATGCGGGCCGGAATGAGGATGATCGGTTTCATGACGCGCCCGAGCGACCAACTGGCCGGTTGCGCGGGCGGCGGTAGCGTGTAAGAGAGCCGGGCGCAATAAGGGGCGGGGATTCCCGCGCGGACGTCAGCCTGTGCGGCTGGCCGTTGAGAGGGCCGATTTAGAGACTATGAGCGACCTCACGTTCAACAAAGTCGCTGGCGCTGTGCTGGCGACCGGCCTGGCCATCATTGGCCTTCGCGAGATTTCTTCGGGCGTGTTCGCCCCCAAGGAAGTTGAAAAGCCCGGCTATGCGATCGAGGTCGCCGAGGAAGCCGGCGGCGAAGGTGGGGCCGCCGCGGCCGCCCCGATCGACTGGGGCACCGTCCTGCCGGTCGCCGACGTGAAGGCTGGCGAAGCGGTCTTCGCCAAGTGCAAGTCCTGCCACACCATCGAAGCCGGCGGCCCGAACGGCACCGGCCCGAACCTGCACGGCGTGCTGGGTCGCATCTCGGGCACCCATGCCGGCTTCGCCTACTCGCCGGCCATGGTCGAGCACGGCAAGACCGTCGGCGCCTGGACCTTCGAGGAGCTCTCGGAGTTCGTGGCCGCGCCGCAGAAGCACACCCCCGGCACCAAGATGACCTTCGTCGGCCTCAAGAAGCCCGAAGACCGCATCAACCTGATCGCCTATCTGAACACCCAGGGCTCCAACCTGCCCTTCCCGGCTCCGAAGCCCGCCGCCGCTGCGGCCCCGGCCGCGGACGGCGCGGCGGCTCCGGCCGCTGCGGAAGGCGCTCCGGCGGCTCCGGCCGAAGGCGCTGCGGCTCCCGCCGCGGGCGCGGCTCCTGCGGCTGCGGCCCCGGCGGCGAAGTAAGCCTTTCTAATATCTGCGAAAAGCGGTGGGTTCGCCCACTGCGCCAGCGACATAACGAGCCCTTGTCACCGACAGGGGCTCTTTTGCTGTGGCCATGTGATGGGCGTTGGCGTGGATGATCGTCGCTCCGTCCAGCATCATCGCCACATGGCCCTTCCAGAACACCAGGTCGCCGCGGCGCAGGTCGCCTTCGGCCACCGCGGTTCCGGCCTGCGCCTGCTGGTCGGTGTCGCGCGGCAGGGCGATCCCGCAGGCGCCGAACGCCTGCAAGGTCAGGCCCGAGCAGTCCAGCCCCAGGCTCTCGCGCCCTCCCCAGAGATAGGGCGCCCCGAGATAGAGCTCGGCGACGCCGGCGGGGTCGGCCGCGAAGGCGCCGATCGGGGCCAGGTGATCCTCGACGAACCAGCCGGCGCCGGCCGCCCTGGCGAAACGCCCCTGCCGCGCCTCGATGCGCAGCAGGCTTCCGAGGCTGTAGGGGCCGAGGGCGCGGGTCTTGATGCTGGGCTCGGCGAAGGCGTAGGTGCGGACCGCAGAAACCTTCACATCCGGGGCGCCATCGGCAGGTTTAAGCGCCGCCGATTCCACAAACCCGACATAGCCGTCGCGGCGGGCCTGCCCCCAGGCGAAGCCGCCGGTCTCGTCGAGCACGTCGAACCCTTCTCCGAAAAGGAGTTGGTCCATCTGCTCGGCGTCGGGCGACGGATCGCGCCGGATCGCCGCCGCGGGCGCGGCGCAGGCGTATCGGCGCCTATCGGCATAGCGATCGGCCGTGACGATAGCCTCCAGGTCGCGGGCGGCGAGGTCGCCGCGGGCCAGGACGACGCGCGGATCCAGGCTCATGCGAAGCGGCCCGCGATCATCCGGTAGAGGGCGCGGATCGACTGCACCTCGCCGCCCGAGGGCCAGCCGGGCCGGCCGCGCGGGTTCCAGGCGAAGATGTCGAAATGCGCCCACGGACCGGCGGGCGCGAACTTCTGGAGAAACAGGGCCGCGGTGACCGAGCCGGCCTGGGCCCAGGCGTCGGAATCGTTCTTCACGTCGGCGACGTCGCTGTCGATCGAGTCGACGTAGCCCTTCCACAGCGGCATGCGCCACATCGGGTCATCGACCTCCTTCATGGCGGTCTCGATCTGGCCGGCCAGTTCCTCGTCGTCGGTGTAGTAGGGCGGCAGCTGCGGCCCCAGCGCCATGCGCGCGGCCCCGGTCAGCGTCGCGAGGTCGAAGGTCAGGGCCGGCTCCAGCTCGCCCGCCCGGGTCAGGGCGTCGGCGAGGATCAACCGACCCTCGGCGTCGGTGTTGCCAACCTCGATGGTCAGGCCCTTGCGGCTGGCGAGCACGTCGCCGGGGCGCATGGCGTCGCCCGAGATGGCGTTCTCGACCACCGGCACGAGGATCGCCAGACGGACCGGCAGGTTCGCCGCCATCACCATCCGGCCGAGCGCGAGGGCGTGGGCGGCGCCGCCCATGTCCTTCTTCATGTTGCGCATGCCGGCCGAGGGTTTGATGTCGAGGCCGCCGGTGTCGAAAACCACGCCTTTGCCGACCAGGGCGACCAGCGGCTTGCCCGCCTGCCCCCACTGGATTTCGATCATTCGCGGCGCGCGCTCGGGAACCGCCGCCCGACCGACCGCATGGACCGCCGGATAATTCGCCTCCAGCAGGCCCTCGCCGGTGGTGACGGTGATGGTCGCGCCATACTGCTCGGCGATCTCGCGGGCAATGGTCTCGATCTGCAGGGGGCCCATATCGCTGGCCGGAGTGTTGACCATGTCGCGGGCCAGGGCGCAGGCGTGGGCGATCTGGCGCGCCTCGGAGAGGTCGACGCCCTCGAACACCAGACGCGGGCGGCTCTCGCCCTTCTTCTTGTATCGGTCGAAGCGGTAGCTCCCCAGCGCGAAGGCCAGGGCGATCTGGTCGGGGGCGATCGCAGCCGGGGCCGAGGCGATGCGGTAGTCGCCGGGCGGCAGCTTGGCCGCCAGGGCGCGGAAGCCCTGGGCCTGCGCCCGCTCGCCCAGGCCGTAGAGCACCCGGTCCATGCCGCCGGCGGTGTCGGGCACGACCAGGAGCTGGCCGGCCTTGCCCTTGAACTCAGAGAGGGCTGCAAAGCCCTTCACGAAAGCCGCACGGCCCTCGAGGAAAGCGGCGGTCTCGCTTTCGAGCAGGGCGTGGACGGGGACGACGGCGCCCTCGGCATGATCGACGACGACTTCGCTCATGGAGTCCTCCAGCCCGCCGGATGGCGGAAAATTATGCTTAACGCTTCCTTTAAGCGGGCGGGGGATGCTGGCGGCGCAATCCTCCGGAGCCCGTCTCTCCATGTGTCGCATGTCGCCGCTGGCCGCAACCGCCCTGGGCCTTACCCTCATCGCCTCGCCGGCCCTGGCGTTCGGCAAGCGCGAGCCCGCCAAGCCGCAGGCCGCGCCGGCCGCGGCCCAGACACAGACGGCGGAACCCGCGCCGCGCCGGAAGGCCGCCGCCGAGGAGCGGGCCCGGGTCGCGCGCCTGGACCCGCTGGCGCGGGCGGCGTTCTGGACCAACGAGGCGCAGATCGATCCGGCCGACGCCGAGGCGGGAATCCAGATGGCCGTGGCCATGCGCCAGATGGGCAACTATCCCGAGGCGGTCGCCGCCGCCGACCAGGTGCTGGTCAGCCACCCCAATAATGTCGAGGCCATGCTGGAGATCGCCCGCGCGCATGTGGCGCGCGGCCAGGGCTTCTACGCTATCGAGCCGGCGCGCAAGGCCCAGGCGTTGGCCCCGCGCGACTGGCGCATCCCCTCCCTGCTGGGGGTGGCTTACGAACAGGCGAGCCGGCCGGACGAGGCGCGCGCCGCGCACGAGCAGGCGATCGCGCTCGCCCCGCACAGCGCCGTGGCTTTGAGCAACTACGCTCTGTTCCGGGCCGCCCACGGCGAGACGCGCGAGGCCGAGGCGCTGCTGCGTCAGGCCGCCGCCCTGCCCGACGCCACCATCTCGGTGCGCCAGAACCTGGCGCTGGTGCTGGGCCTGCAGGGCCGGATCGCGGAGGCCGAGCGGCTCGCCCGCCAGGACTTGCCGCCGCAGACCGTCGAAAACAACCTGGCCTGGCTGCGCGCCGCCACTGCGCCCGCCTCGACCGCGAGCGGCGCGGCCGCGACCGCGCGTTCTTGGGAAAGCCTGCGCCAGCCCTAGAGCGAAATCCGATCCGAGCTTTGCTCAGGACGCTTTGAAGCGGAAGCGGCCAGCCAGCCTTCTTCGCGCAGACGGCCGACCCTGGCGCGCGACACCGGCGCCTCCAGTCCGCCCTTGAGCCGCAGCCTGAGGCGGCGGCCGTCCTCGACCACACCGACGATGGCCGAGCGCGCCACCCACCAGGACCGATGGGTCTGCACGCCCTCCAAACCCTTCAGCCCGGCCATGGCCTGGGATAGAGACATCAGCACCAGGGCCGAGCCCTGGGCAGTGTGCACACGGACATAGTGATCCTCCATCCGCAGGCATACGAGGTCGCGGCCCAGCCGGGCAGGCAGGCGGTCGCGCGGGTCGGCCGAACTGGCGTCCGGACCCGCGGGCGCCGGATCGCTGACCGACCGCGTGAACCACAGGACCGCGGCGGTGATCAATGCGCTGACCAGTAGGCATTGGCCGTACCATTCGAGCACGCTCACGCCGCGGACCACCGGCCATAGCCACAGCGCCAGCGCGCGGCTGATGACGGCCGGCAGGATGGCGAGCAGGGCGACCGTCGGCGGCGCCCACAGCCAGAGCGGCGCGCGGCCCCGCGCCAGGGCGGCCAGGCGCGGCAGGCTGAAGCCGAAGGCCAGCCATCCGGACCATAGGCACGCCACCCAATAGGCCACGCGCACCGACGGCGTTCCGTTGAGATAGTTGCCGAACGGGCCGATGACGCCAAGAACCAGCCCGACCGCCGTCGAGACCGCCAAGCCCTTCGCCAGGCCCCAGGTCGTTTGATTTGCGCCCGCTCGCATCGGCCAAGCTTAGCAAAGAGCGCAGCCCGCCCAAACGCGAACCCGTTCGCCCGTTCACGCAGAACCGCTGGCGGGCGGGCCGGCCGGATCGCCAGGAAGTGGGCCCGACACACTGGAGCCCGCATGTCCGTCCTCGCCCTGATCGCCTTCGCCGCCGCCCTCGCCACATCCGAACCGACGCCCGTGACCGCGCCAACGCCGGTCGCGGCGGCCGCGCCGATCGCCTTCTCGCGCCTCTCCGTACCCGACGGGGACGGTCCGGCCATTGAGGCCGGGGTCTGGCTTCCCAAGACGCCGGCCGGACGCCTGCCGCTAGTGGTCATCTCGCACGGCAACGGCGGCGATTTCCGGAGCCATGTCGACACCGCCCAGGCGCTGGCGGAGGCCGGGTTCGCGGTCGCGGCCCTGACCCATACCGGTGACAACTGGCGCGACCAGAGCCGGGCCACCGACGTCGCCAACCGCCCGCGCCAGCTCTCGGTGCTGATCGACTACATGCTCGGCGCGTGGGAAGGGCGCGCCGGACTCGACCCAAAGCGCATCGGCGCCTTCGGATTTTCCGCCGGGGGCGCGAGCGTGCTGATCGCGGCCGGCGGCAAGCCGGACCTGGGGCGCGTCGCCGAACACTGCCGAGCCCGTCCGGGATTCTATGACTGCCGGCTGATCAGCCCCGATCAGCACCGGATCTGGAGCCAGGCCGCGAGCACGTCCTGGCGCAGCGACCGGCGGATCAAGGCCCTGGTTGTCGCCGCCCCGGCGCTGGGCTTCACCTTCACCGAGGCCGGGCTCGCGGACGTCCGTCAGCCGGTGCAGCTCTGGCAGGCCGAGGCCGACAGCATTCTGCCGGCCCCGTTCTATGTCGAACCTGTGCGCGCGGCCCTGCCCACGCCGCCGGAATTCCATCGCGTCGAAGGGGCCGCCCATTTCGACTTCCTGACCCCCTGCACCCCGCAGTTGGCCAAGGTCGCCCCGGCGATCTGCGCACCGACGCCCGGCTTCGATCGGACGGCGTTCCACGAGTCCTTCAACCGCGAGGTCACGCGCTTCTTCGTCGGAACGCTCTGAGCGGGCCGCTCAATCCCCAGCGAAGGCCAGACCGCGGCAGGCCAGTTCCTCGACAAGGATGCGGAACGTCTTCGGGCCGACGCCATGGATCGACAGCAGCGTCGCGCGGCCGACGGCGGACGAGAACTCGGTGGGCGAAGCGGCTGTGTCGGCCACGCTCAACGGCCCTCCAGCGCGGCCTTGTTGCGCGCGTGAATCTCGTCGGCTTCGGGCGTCATGGCGTAGTCGAAGTCCTCCAGCTCGTAGACCGGGCGGATTTCGATCTCGCTGGGGCCCGGCATGGGGTTGGGACAGCGTTTCACCCAGGCGACCGCCTCGTCCATGTCCTTGACCTGCCAGAGCCAGTAGCCGGCGACCAGCTCCTTGGTCTCGGCGAAAGGACCATCGATCACCGTGCGGGTGTCGCCGTCGAAGGCGACCCGCTTGCCGAGCGACGAGGGCTTCAGCCCGTCGCCGCCCTGCATGATCCCGGCGGCGATCAGTTCCTCGTTGTAGCGGCCCATGGCTTCCAGCAGGTCGCCCGTCGCCGGGTGGCCCGCTTCGCTGTCCACGGTCGCCTTCACAAACACCACCACGCGCATCGTCTTTCCTCCGGCTGGCTGGGGCCTCGCGCCCATTTCCCCAAGAACGAACGAGGCGGCCGCGATCCGACAAGACCGCGGCGAAAAAATCGCTCGCCTTCAAGAGTCGGCGATCCGGTCGAGGCCGCGCAGGTCGAAGATCTCGATACGAGCGTAGTCGCGACGCAGAAGCCCCTGGCGCTGCAGGTCGCCCAGCACGAGATTGACGGTCTTGCGGCTGAGGCCGGTCAGTTCGGCCAGCGCCTGCTGGCTGAGGCTAAGCACCGCCGGGGGACGGCGGGCGCGGGCATAGGAGGCCAGCCGCGCGGCGATCCGCTGGCGCGGCGGCAGGGCGACGACGTCGGCGGCCATCTGCATGGCGCCGCGCAGCTGGCGATAGACCACCGCGGCCACCGCCTGCCAGACGTCGGGGCGGTCGCGGGCGATGCGCATCAGGCCGGCGTCGGAGATTCGCAGGACCAGGCTCGGCTCGGCGCAGACCGCGGTGGCCAGGCGCGGCCCGCCGCCGAACCGCATGGCCTGGCCCACCGCCGCCCCAGGGCCGGCGTGGCCGATGCGGACTTCGCGGTCGCCGGGCGCCTGGCAATAGAGGTCGACGGCGCCCTCGATCACCACCGTCAGCCCAGTCTCCTCGTCCCCTTCCGCCTGGGCCCACTGACCCGCCGCCAGGCGCGACAGACGGCCTTCCGCGAGCAGCGCCTCGGCGAGCCCGGCCGGATAGGGCGTGAGCCAACGGGCCTCGCGCAACAGGGCCAGGGCGGTCATCTCGTCAGAGGTCATGGGAAAATTGTAACCTTGGTTACAATCCTGCGAAAGCCGGCGCGCAAGGCTGGGACAAGGACAACACCGCTAGGGAGGCGACCATGACCGCCAGCGTGCGCGAAACCGACGGCTGCGGAGCCGAGATCGTCGACATCGCCGTGGCCCGCGCCAGCGACCGGGACATCGAGCTGATCCGCCAGGCCGTGTTCGACCGGGGCGTCGCCTTCCTGCACGGGCAGAACCTGACGCCCGAAGAGCACATCGCTTTCGCCGAGAAGATCGGGCCGATCGTGGTCAACCGCTACTTCCCGCCGTCGGAGAAGTACCCGCAGATCGCCAAGGTCGAGAAGACCGAGGAACAGACCACCAATATCGGCGGCGGCTGGCACACCGACCACAGCTACGACCAGGCGCCGGCCATGGGCTCGGTGCTGCTGGCCGTGGAGACCCCGCCGACCGGCGGCGACACCCAGTTCGCCAACATGTACGCCGCCTACGACGCGCTGTCGGACGGCATGAAGGAGACGCTGGGATCACTGCGCGCCCTGCACGCCAGCGAGCACATCTATGGGGTCGACGGCGTCTACGGGAAGACCGACCAGGCGCATCTGGCCGGAAAGACCGACACGCCCAGCGCGGTGCATCCGGTGGTCATCACCCATCCGGGCAGCGGCAAGAAGGCGCTCTATGTGAATCCGGCCTTCACGATCTGCTTCGACGGCTGGAGCGTCGAGGAGAGCCGCCCGCTGCTGACCTATCTCTACCAGCACGCGGTCAAGCCGCAGTTCACGACCCGGTTCTCCTGGAAGCCCGGCTCGATGGCCATCTGGGACAACCGCGCCACTTGGCACCTGGCGATGAACGACTATCAGGGCCATCGCCGGCTGATGCACCGCATCACCATCGCCGGGGGACCGCTGGCGGCCTGAGCGGCGGTCGGGCCGTCCCGACGCGTGTCCGGACAAAGCTTGGCTTGCAATCGCCGCGCGCGGACGGCCATCTGGCGCCATGAACACGACCGCTGACGCACCCAAGAAATCCGCCGGCCAGGAACTGAAGGAGATTCTCTCCACCGTGCTCACCGCGCTGGCCATCGCGCTGGTGCTGCGGGTGGCGCTGTTCCAGCCCTTCACCATCCCGTCGTCCTCGATGGAGCCGGGGCTGGTGACCGGCGACTACATCATCGTTTCGAAGTTCAGCTACGGCTGGAGCTACGCCTCGTTCCCCCTGCTGCCGCCGATGGGCAAGGGCCGGGTGTTCGGCGAAGGGCCCAAGCGCGGCGACGTGGTGGTGTTCCACCTACCCTCGGATTCGCGCAAGGACCTGATCAAGCGCGTGGTCGGCCTGCCCGGCGACCGGGTGCGGGTGCTGGGCGGGGTGCTGTTCGTGAACGACAAGGCGATCCCGCGGGTGGTGGACGGCCCCGGCTACGATCACGACGATCCGGAGCAGCAGGTCACCCAGATCCTGGAATCCAAGCCGGACGGCTCGCGCTACGTGACCTTCGACCGCGGCCCTGGCCGGCCGATGGACGACACCGACACCTATGTCGTGCCGGACGGCCACTACTTCATGATGGGCGACAACCGCGACAACTCGCTGGACAGCCGGTTTCCGCCCGAGGTCGGCGGCGTGGGCTTCGTGCCGGTCGAGAACATCGTCGGCAAGGCCCAGATCGTGCTGATGTCGTGGAAGGCCGGATCGTCGCTGTTCAAGCCGTGGACCTGGCTCAATCTGGACGGCGACCGCTTCTTCAAGCCGATTTCCTGAAGTCTCAGCGGCGCAGCAGCTCGTCGAGACTGACCGCGCCGTCGTGATTGCGGTCGAGGCTGGCGAACTCGGCCAGACTGACCACCCCATCGTGATCGAGGTCGAAGCGGCCGAAGCCGCTGCGATCCACCTGGCCGGCCAGGGACGGCAGGGCCGTGGCCCCGACCGCCAGGGCCGCGGCGGCGGCGAGGGCCATCTTCAGCCGGCTGCGGCGCGGACGGGCCGGCTTCGGCGCGACGGGCGACGGCGGAGCGACCTGAGCTTCGATGAAGCCGCGCAGGGCCTCGCTGGCGCTGACGCCATCGGCCTTGCAGCGGGCCATGAACGCCTGCTTGGCCGCATAGGGAATACGGATCTCTAGGGTTTCGCTCTTCTTCGGCGGCCGGGTCATGGTCTTGCCTGGGAACTGGACAGGGCGGCAATGAAGCCGGTTTCGGCGCCGAAGGACAGTGAACTCTTGGCCATGCGCGCGGCGCGTTTTCCGGCCGCCGGCGGCGGTGTAGACTGGCGGTTCGAAGCCTCGGAACGTCTCATGCGAAAGCCCGCCCTCGCCCTCGCCGCCCTGTTCGCCCTCGCCGTCCCGGCGGCCGCCCAGCAAGGGCCGCGCACGGAACGCGTCCAGTTCGCGCCGGGCGCCTCGGCCAAGGCGGTGAGCGGATCGATCAAGGGCTACGGCGCGATCGATTACCTCGTCTCCGCCAAGGCCGGCCAGACGCTGAGCGTGAAGCTGAAGACCAGCAACGCCTCGAACTATTTCAACGTCACCGGGCCGGGCGCGGACGCGGCGCTGTTCGTCGGCTCGACCTCAGGCGGGGACTACAGCGGCGTGCTGTCCGCCAGCGGCGACTACAAGGTCAGCGTCTATCTGATGCGCAACGCCGCGCGCCGGGGCGAAAGCGCGAAATACACCCTGACCGTCGCGGTCAAGTAGCGGCCCGTCAGCCGCCCGCCGCGCCCGCCGCCATCAGGTCGCGCACCTTCAGGGCGGCCGGCCCGAGGATGACGATGAACAGCACCGGCAGGAAGAAGACGATCATCGGCACGGTCAGCTTGGCCGGCAGTTGCGCCGCCTTCTTCTCGGCCGCGGCCAGACGCATGTCGCGGTTTTCCTTGGCCATCACCCGCAGGGCCGCGCCGAGCGGGGTCCCGTAGCGCTCGGCCTGGATCATGGCGGTCATGACCGACTTGATGCCGGGGTGGTTGGTCCGCCGGGCCAAGCCCTCGTAGGCCATGCGCCGCTCGGGCAGGTAGGAGATCTCGGCCGTCAGCAGGGTGAGCTCCTCGGCCAGCTCGATCGAGTTGCCGCCGATCTCCTGGCTGACCTTCTGGATCGCCGCCTCGATGGACATGCCGCTCTCGACGCAGATCAGCAGCAGGTCGAGGGCGTCGGGAAAGGCGCCGACGATCGAGTCGCGGCGCTTCTGGGCCATGTTGCTGATGAACAGGTTCGGCGCGTAGTAGCCGGCCGTGAGGCCCGCCACCGAGAACGCCACCCGGGTCATGGCCGGAAGCCCGAAGTCGTTGATGAAGAACAGGTAGAGCGCGGTCAGGGCCGCAAAGACGAAGGGCAGGACGAAGCGGAAGAAGTAGAAGGTCGAGACCGGCCGCGGGCCGCGGTAGCCGGCCTGGGCCAGCTTGTCGACGACCTGGGGATCCTCCAGCAGGCGCGATAGCTGCAGCCGCTCCACGACCTTCTTGTAGAGCCCCTCGTCGACATGACGCAGGCTGCCGGGCTGGGCCGCCCCGCCCTTGGCCAGGGCTTCGCGGGACTTGCGGCGCAGCTCCTCGCGCCGGGTCGAGACCGACTTCAGCCGCGCCTCCAGGCTGCTGCGGTTCATCATCGGCGTGACGATCGTCATGATCGTCGCGAAGCACAGCACGGCCACGAAGGCCGCGAGGAGGTTGGCCGGGTTGGTGAGGATCTCGACCATGCGTCAGAGCCGGAAATTGATCATCTTGCGCATCGAGAGCACGCCCAGCGTCATCCAGAACGCGCCGATCATCAGCATGATATGGCCGCGGGGATCGGTGAACAGCGGGCGCATATAGTCGGGCGCGGTCAGGAAGATCAGGCCCGCGACCGCCGGCGGCAGCGAGCCGATGATGCCCGCCGAGGCGACCGCTTCGGCCGACAGCGCCTTGACCTTCTCGCGCATCAGCTTGCGCGAGCGGATGACGGTCGAGAGGTTGCCCAGGGCCTCGGCCAGGTTGCCGCCAGTCTTGGCCTGGATGGCCAGCACGATGGCGAAGAACCGAACCTCGGGGGTCGGCATCTCGTCGTGCATCTTCTCGAGCGCCTGGTCGATGGTCATGCCCATGCCGATGCTCTCGACCAGGCGGTTGAACTGGCTGGCGAGCGGCTCGGGCGCCTCGCGGCCGATGACCCGCAGGCTGTCGTGCACCGGCAGGCCGGACTTGATGCCCCGCACCACGATGTCCATGGCGTCGGGAAAGGCTTCGGTGAACTTCTTGATGCGCTTGGCGCCCAGGGACCCCACGACCCAGCGCGGCAGGCCGAGACCGGCGGCGAAGGCCAGGCCCAGTCCGATCAGCGGCGACTGGCCGAGCACCAGCACCATCAGCAGCACGAAGACCGCGAGGCCCCCGCTGATCATCCAGAAGGTCGAGACCTTCATGCTGAGGCCGGCCTGCTTGATCTTGGCCTCGATCGTGACCCGGGCCTTCTTGCTCTCGCGGTCCTGGTCCTTGAGGGTCTTGAGGATCTGCTTGCGCCGCTGCTCCTGGGCGCTGGCGGCCGGGCGGCGGCGGCTGGCCTCGCGGGCCTCCGCGCCGCCGGCGATCACTTGGGCGCGCTTGAGGGTCTTGGCGTCGGCGCCGCCCGGCGTGGTCAGGACGAAGCCGAGGCCGGCGATGACGATGAAGCCGAGTACGGCGACCAGGAGGGTGGCGAGCATCCCTTACTCCGCCGCGTCCAGAGCTTCGGCGAGCTCGCGCTCGAGGCCGTAGTACCGGGCGCGATCCCAGAAGCGCGGACGGGCGATGCCGGTCGAACGGTGGCGGCCCATGACCCGGCCCTCGGCGTCGTCGCCGCTGATCTCGTAGACGAACAGGTCCTGGGTGATGATCACGTCGCCCTCCAGCCCGACCACCTCGGTGATGTGGGTGATCCGGCGCGAGCCGTCGCGCAGGCGCGCGGCCTGGATGATCACGTCGACCGAGCCGACGATCATTTCGCGGATGGTCTTCGAGGGCAGGCCGTAGCCGCCCATGGTGATCATCGATTCCAGGCGGCTGATCGCCTCGCGCGGGCTGTTGGCGTGCAGCGTGCCCATCGAGCCGTCGTGGCCGGTGTTCATGGCCTGGAGGAGGTCGAAGGCCTCCGGGCCGCGGACTTCGCCGACGATAATGCGTTCGGGACGCATCCGCAGGCAGTTCTTGACCAGGTCGCGCATGGTGATCTGGCCCTGGCCTTCCAGGTTCGGCGGCCGGGTTTCGAGGCGCACCACGTGCGGCTGCTGCAGCTGCAGCTCGGCGGCGTCCTCGCAGGTGATGACGCGCTCGGTCGGATCGATGAAGGCCGTCAGGGTGTTGAGCAGGGTGGTCTTGCCCGACCCCGTCCCGCCCGAGATGATGATATTGCATCGGCAGGCGCCGATGACGCCGAGAACCCGGGCCCCTTCGGGACTGATGGAGGCGTACTCCACCAGGTTCTTCATGGTCAGCTTGTCTTTCTTGAACTTCCGGATGGTGAGCGTCGGCCCGTCCAGCGCCAGCGGCGGGGCGATGACGTTCACGCGGCTTCCGTCGGGCAGGCGCGCGTCGCAGATCGGCGAGCTTTCGTCGACCCGGCGGCCGACCTGGCTGACGATCCGCTGGCAGATGTTCATCAGCTGGGCGTTGTCGCGGAAGCGGACATTGGTCAGCTGGACCTTGCCGGCCACTTCGATGAACACCCGGCCAGCGCCATTGACCATGACGTCGGCGATGTCGTCGCGCGCCAGCAGCGGCTCCAGCGGCCCATAGCCGAGAACGTCGTTGATGATGTCCTGGACGAGCGTGTCCTGCTCGGACACCGACATCGACACGTTCTTGATCGCCACCAGCTCGGCGACGATGTCGCGGATCTCTTCGGCGGCCTGCTTGGCGTCGAGCTGGGCGAGCTGCGCCAGGTCGATCGTGTTGATCAGGGCGTTGAAGATCGTGGTCTTGGTGGCGTGATAGTAGTCGCTCTGCTCTCGGACGACCTGGGTCGTGGGCGCGGGCCCCTGGGCCGCACGGAGCTGCTCGAAGGCCATGGTCGGCTTCGGACCGGCGGCGGGCTTGGCGGCCCGCGGCGGCTCGGAGGCCGGCGGCGGCGTCTGGACCGGGGCGGCTGGGGCCTCCGGCGCGGCCGGCTCGATCCGCTGCGGGCGCGTGGCGATGGCCGCTCCCTCCACCACCGGCGGCGGGGCCTGGCGGGGGGCAGGCCCCCCGGTGGCCGTAGGACGCTTGCCGAACATCTACTTCTTCTTGAACAGGCTGGAGAGCAGCGAGGTCTTCTGGACCGCCGGCGGCTCGCGGCGGGCGATCTGCTGAGCCAGGTGGTCAAGCCCCTCGGCCGAGCGCGACTTGGGGCCGACCTCGGCGATCATCTGGCCGTTGTTGGCGGCCTGGCCGAACAGCTTCGGGTCGAAGGGCAGGCAGAGCGCCGGCGTGAGGCCGAGCGCCTCGCCGAAGTCCTTGACCGGGATCTCAGGACGGCCGGGCACACCGACCTGGTTCAGCACCAGGCGGGGCGGCGCGTCGTTGGGCCGGGCGCGGCGCACCAGGTCGATCATGTTCTTTGCGTTGCGCAGCGAGGCGAGGTCGGGCGTGGCCACGATCACCAGGTCGTCCGACGACAGCAGAATCTTGCGCTTCCAGGCCGTCCAGACGTGAGGCAGGTCCAGGACGACGAACGGGGCTGCCGAGCGAATCTTCTGGGTGACCTCCTCGAAGGCCTCGGTCGAGATGTCGTAGTCCCCGTCGAGGGTGGCTGGGGCGGCGAACAGCGACAGCCGCTCGGTGCAGCGCGCCATCATCCGGTCCATCAGCACCGAATCGAGGCGGTCGGGCTGGCTCAGCGCGTCGGCGACGCCCTGTAGCGGATCCTGGTTGAAGTCGAGGCCGGCGGTGCCGAACGGCAGGTCTAGGTCGACCAGCACCGCGCCGGTCTGCAGCCGCTCGGTGATCGAATAGGCGACGTTGTGGGCGATGGTCGAGGCGCCCGCCCCGCCCTTCGCGCCGCAGAAGGCGATCTGGCGGCCCACGAAGGGCGCGGACGGATCGGCGTAAAGGCTGGTGGCCGTGCGCACGATCAGCAGGGGATTGAGCGGCGGAACCAGATACTCGGACACGCCGCGGCGCATCAGTTCGCGATAGAGGGCGATGTCGTTGGCGCCCCCGATGACCACCACCTTGGTGCCGGGATCGCAGACCTCGGCCAGGCGGTCGAGCAGGCCCAGTAACTGGACGCCGGGATCGGCGCTCTCGACCATGACCAGCGAAGGCGTCGCCTGGTTCTGATAGATCTCCACGGCCGCAGCCAGGCCGCCGGTCCGGACGACCACGGTCGCCCGCTCCATCCGCCGGTCGCCGGCCGCCTTCTCGGCGATCTCCGCGGTCTCGGCGCTGACGCAGAAGATGTGGACCGTGATCCGCGGCAGGCTGGCCTCGCCGAACGCGGCCTCGGCCCCGGCGATCATGTCATGGACGGGATTGGCCTCCGCACGCGGCGGCGGCGCATCGAGGCCGAAGGGGTCCTCATCGTGGTCGCCCCCCGTCTCAAGCAGGATCTGCTCGATCGGATCGGGTTTGCGCGACGGCGGCAGATCGGCGAACGGGTCGGATCCGGCGGCCGGCGCCGGGACGCCCGCGAGCGGATCGGCGCCCAAGGGATCAGCCGCGGCGGCGGGTGGCGGCTCGCGCCACGCATTATCGGCGGGCGCGAACTCGTCGTCGGCGTCGAAGTCGGGATCGAAGGGATCGTGACCCTGTTGCGGCTTCATGAAATCCCGCCTCGCCTCACTTGCCCGCCTGCGCGACCGCACCGCTGGCCTGTTCGTCCTTGGCCGCGGCCGTGACCTCGCCCTTGCGATACTTGTCGAGCACGACGTCGCGACGCTGGGCGTCCGGCGGCCCCATTGTCGCGGGACGCAGCAGGTCGCTCGGATTGGCGATCTGGGCGGCCATGTTCGCGGTGGTGGCGCAGCCGAAGTTCGCCTGGACCTCGTTGGTTCGCGAATGGGCGATGTTGGTCCATTCCCGCCCGCAGTTCGGCACGGTCACCGAATACTGCTGGCGCGTCAGCATGAGCGGTGCGGCGCGATCGCCCTTGGCATCGTAGCCCATGACGCTGACATCGGCGTTGGAGACGCCCTGATCGAGCAGGTAGCCACGTACGTGCTCGGTCGACCGCGCCACGGCCGCAGCGTCCGGCCCGCCGACCGGCGCACGCAGGACAATCGGCCCGCCCTCGGCACGCCAGCCCTCGGCGAAGTCCGCCAAGGCGTCAGACTGGGCGGCGGAAAGCCCCTGGCCGTGCACGGCCAAGCGGATCTCCTGCGGCTGGCTCTTCACCTCGGCGCGCCAGAGCTCAGTGGGCGTCCGCGGCGCGTCGGCCTTGCCAACGGGCGGCGGCGCCTGGGTCGCGCAGGCGCCGAGCGTCAGCGCCGCAAGCGAGAGGACGAAGAGGCGGGATGTGCTCATTCGATCACGTAGCCGTACGGCCCCTGGTAGGTGCGCCCGGCGGGGGCGTTCGGATTGGCCTTGTAGGCCTTGGTCAGCGAGCCCATCAGCACGGTCGACATGTCGTCGGCGATAATCAGGCCGTCGACCGGGGTCTGCAGGCGGTCGGGGCTGACGGGATTGACCAGATACGGCGTGACGATCACCACCAGCTCGGTCTCGCCGGCCAGGTAGTCGCGCGAGCGGAACAGGCTCCCGAGCACCGGCAGGGTGGTCATGCCCGGCAGGCCGTCGAGGTTCTGCTTGGTCTTCTCCTGCAGCAGGCCGGCGATCATCATCGCCCCGCCGGACGGCAGCTCGACCGAGGTTTCGGCCCGGCGCACGATCAGGGCCGGGATGGTCAGGGCCGTGCCGGCGGCGCCGTTGTTGATCGTGAAAGCGCCCTGGCTGGTCACCTCCGACACCTCGGTCGAGACCTTCAGGGCGATACGGCCGGACGACAGCACGATCGGGGTGAAGCCGAGGCCGACGCCGAAGGGCTTGAATTCGACGCTGATCGAGCCGGACCGGTCCTGAGCCACGGGGATCGGGAACTCGCCGCCGGCCAGGAACTTGGCCGACTCGCCGGAAACCGCGGTCAGGTTCGGCTCGGCCAGGGTCCGGACCAGACCGACGCGCTCGAAGGCCTTGAGGGTCGCTTCGCCCTTGTTGAGACCGGGGCTGCCGGCGGTGTCCTTCAGGGTGGCGGTGTCCCAGTTGCTGGCCTGGGTCGCGTCGCGCACCACCACGTCGCACATCTTCTGTGGGTCGAAGCTGCAAGGAAATTGCATGACCGGCTGCTTGGTGGTGTTGGTCTGCCAGCCGCCGGACACGCCCCCCAGCAGCGAGCCGTTCACGCCCCAGGTCGGAGAAACCCCGAACAGGTACTGGGTCTCGCCCAACTGCCCCAGCACGGCGTTCAGGTTGAAGCCGAGCTGCTTGATGACGTTGCGCTGCATCTCGACGATGCGCACCTTCAGCATCACCTGGTCCTTGCCGGCGATGGCCAGCATGTTGACCACCTGCTCCGGCTTTTCGACCGCGGCGCGGGCGATCTGGGCGGCGCGGTCGGAGTCGGCGAGGTTCGCGACCTGGCCCGACAGGATCAGGCTGCTGTTCATCGCATCGACCTTGACCCGCGCGCCCGGCACGAGGCGATTGATGGTCTGGGCGACGGAGGCGGGATCCTGATCGACCCGGACGTCCAGCGACAGGATTCGCCGCCCGGCGGCGTCGAAGAACACCGCGTCGGTCGAGCCGTTCTTCAATCCCATGATGATGATGCGCCGCGGCGAGCGCAGCATGGCGTCGGCGACGGCCGGGTTGGTCACCAGCACGTCGCGCACGTCGACCGGCAGTTCGACGATCGCCGACTTGCCGTTGGGCAGGGTCAGGGATTGGGTCGCCGGTCCACCGGAAAGGTTGACGCGCACGACCGCGGCCTGGCCGGCGACGCCGGCGGCCATGGCCGGCGCGGCGGCTTCGACCGACTGCGCCGAGACGGCGACAGGCGCCAGCAGGCTGGCGCCGAGGGCGGCAAGGGCGATCAGGAAGCGCGGGATCATGGGTTGGACACCTCGGCGATTTCTCCGGCGCGGAACACGCGGACCCCCTGGCTGTTGTTGCGGGCGGTCTCGCCGCGGCCCGGCCCGCCGCCGATGTCGGCGTAGGAGCGCAGGGCCAGCTGGATTTCGCCCTGGGCCTTGCCGCGGGCCATGACCTCGGCGTCGGAGGCCGGGACTTCGAGGGTCGCGACGCCGCCGACGATGGTCTTGGCGTCCTTCCCAGGTTCGATGCTCTGGTCGATCGCCAGGACGCGCAGGTTTCGCATCAGCACTTCGGTGACGAAGACCTTGTTGTTCCCGTCGCCGACCTGGCGGCTCTGCAGCACGTCGACGCGGTCGCCGGGCAGGATGAAGCCGCCGGCGGCGGTCTCGGCGTTGATCGGGACGGCCATGGCGCGCATGCCCGGCTGCAGCACCACCGCCATGAAGCCGCTCTGGCCGGCGCGCACGACCTTGCGCGCCACCACCGGTTCGCCGGCGGCGAGGGCTTCCTTGACGATCGCGCCTTCGAAGGCCTGCATCGGCCCCTGGGAGCTGATCACGTCGGAGGCGGCGCGGGCAGCCTTCTGCACGGCCTTGTCCGGCATCTGGGCCGGCAGGGCCGGGGCGGCGCCGTCGGTGACGAAGGAGGCGTTGAGCGCGTCGGCCGGCCAAGCCTGCCAGGTCAGGTCGGCGACGGTGAGGCGCGTGCCGATCGGCAGGTCGCGCTTGGCGACCAGAACCTGGGCGACGGGACGCGGCGGCGGAGCGGGCGCGGCGGCGACCGGTTCGGGCCGCTTCGGGGTCGCCATGCTGCGCACGACCAGCGCCATGCCGATGGCGGCGACGAAGGCGATGGCGAGAATGGCGATACGGACAGGTGCCATGAATGCGCGCTCGAGACGCCCGCCGGGCGGGCCTGAGACGCCTGCGTCCGCGTCCGCGTCCGCATGCGATTCGGTCTGTCAGCCTTTTGCCGACCTCCGGTTAATTGCCGCGCGCATGGTTAACGCGAACTAAAGCGGCGTTTACAAACCGCCCCAGGCGCGCATCAGGGCCGTCCCCGGAAAAGCCGCCATGGCGCCGACCGCGATCGCGACGCCGTAGGGCACGCTTTCGCCGGGCGTCGCCAGTCGTCCCATCCAGGCCGGGCCGCCGACCACAAAGGCGCGCATCCACATCGAGCGCAGCCCGATCAGGGCGAGAGCCAGGGCTCCGCCGGCGATCGCCGTATAGACCAGATAGGGAAGGACGGCCGGCCAGCCGAGCCATAGTCCGGCCGCGGCGAACAGCTTGGCGTCGCCCCCGCCGATCCAGCGCAGGGCGAACATGATCACGCCCATGACCAGGGCCGCGGCGCCGACCGCCGCGTGAAGGCCGATCTGGGGCAGAGAAAGGCCCAGGGCGAGCGCCGCCGGAAAGAAGGCCAGGATCAACAGGCCCGAGATCCAGTTGGGGATGGTGAAGCTGGTCACGTCGCGCAGGGCCGCGACGATCACCAGCACGGGGAAGACCAGCAGCAGGACGGCTTGCAGGATCGGAGGCATAGGCGGCGGCCCGGGAATTGACGTTCGCCGCGCAGATTGCCCCAGAGCCGTGAACGGAGGGTTGAAACGCAAGAGGGCCGCGACATGCGCGGCCCTCTCGTTCCGCCCCGCGCCATATGGTGCGGGGCCTGCGGGCGGGGCGTAGGCCGCAGCGGCGTTCGCCGCCGCGGCGCGGCGCCCTCGGAGAGAACCTCGCTTAGGAAGTCTTCTCGAGCTGGGTCTTGATGTTGTCGAACGCAGTGGTCAGGCCGCCCTTCAGGGTGCCCATGACGGTCACCAGCACGACGGCGATGAGCGCGGCGATCAGGCCGTACTCGATGGCGGTGGCGCCGGACTCGTCCTTCATGAAACGCGAAACGAACTTCGACATGGCTCGATCTCCTTTAGCTAGCGAGCAGACTGATGAGGTCGGGCTTGTCTGCTCGCCTCGAAACGCAGGCCAATATTCGCGCCACTGCACTTAATCTGCACAAAAGAAGTTTGGTTACTTTGGGATCAACACCAACCGCTGGAAACCATCCGAGCGCGGGCACGAAAAAAGCCGCCGGGACGCCGGCGGCTTCTTTTCTTCCAACATGGCCGGCCCTTAGGGCTGCGGCATGGCGTTGGCGACCGTCTGGAAGGTGTTGGTCAGCGCCACCTTCACCGGCGCCATCACGCTTACCAGGATGATGGTGATCAGCCCCGCGATGAGGGCGTACTCCACCGCGGTGGCGCCGGCCTGGTCGGCCAGGAACCGTTTGAGAAAGCTCTTCACCCCAACTCCTCCCCGGTCGCGATCCAGTCCAAAACGCGAAACCGCGGCGGCTTTCGCCGCCGCGGCGCAGCGTTCTCGAAGACGATCCGGTTAGGAGGTCTTCTCAAGTTGGGTCTTGATGTTGCCGAACGCGGTGGTCAGACCGCCCTTCAGGGTGCCCATCACGGTCACCAGCACGACGGCGATGAGCGCGGCGATCAGGCCGTACTCGATGGCGGTGGCGCCGGACTCGTCCTTCATGAAACGCGAAACGAACTTCGACATGCTCGATCTCCTTTTATTGGCGAGCAGATTGATGAGGCATCAAACCCACAATGGTCTGCTCGCCCCGAAACGCACGAGGACCTTCGCAGAGCGCGCTTAATCTCCAGTAAACAGCGAACGGTAAATCTATCTAAACTTATGGTTTACTTTGATTTACTGTAAATATTGATTAACCAAGCGGGGAAAAGCCGCCGAATCCACGGAATCGACATAATGATTCTCGCGCACACGAGGCGCGAAAATTCAGGCTTTATTGACCATTCCGGCCGAGTCTGCGGGTGACGGAAACTCTTCTCGGAAACCGCCATGCGTGGCTCGGCAGCCGGCTTCATCAGCGCCCTCACCCTCGCCTTCGCCGCCGGTCCGGCCCTCGCGGCCTCGACCATGGTGGTGCCGATCGACCAGAGCGCAGCCGTCTCCCTGCCCCGCGGCACCCGCGACGTGCTGATCGGCAACCCCGCCATCGCCGACGTCAACGTGCTGGACCCCGGCAAGGCCATCGTGCTGGGCAAGGGCTACGGGGTGACCAACATGATCGTGGTCGACCAGCTGGGGCGCACGGTCATGGAGCGGCAGATCGTCGTCACCGCCCCCGAAGGCCGTGTCTCGGTGATCCGCGGCTCGAAGGTCGACGATTACGCCTGCGCCGGCGGCTGCGAGCGCGAGCAGCGCAAAGCCCCGGCCGGCGATTCAGCTAAGCCTTAAACCTCCGGTTAGGCAGACTTTCGTAGGTTCGGGCGACCGAGCCGACGGAAGCCCTATGCGCCGCCTTGCCTGCAGACTTCGCGCCCTCTCCCGCCGCCTGGCGGAGGACCGCAAGGGCGCGACCGCGATCGAGTTCGCGCTGATCAGCATCCCGATGATGATGCTGATGCTGGGCGTGATCGAGCTGGGCCTGATCCTGCTGGTCTCGGTGACCCTGGAGACCGCCACCGAGTTCACCGCCCGCGACATTCGCACCGGCGTATTCCAGATGAGCGGCGCCAACAGCAAGAACGACTACAAGGCCAAGGTCTGCCGCAACATGAGCTGGCTGAGCGGCATGTGCACGACCAAGCTCTATGTCGAGACCCAGACGTTCGACACCTTCAACAGCGCCGGGGCCTCGGCGCCCGCCGAGCCCAGCGCCTTCGACCCGACCAAGACCTGCTGGTCGCCGGGCAATCCCGAGGACATCGTGCTGGTCCGGACCTATTTCGAATGGCCGATCATCACGCCGCTGCTGAAGCCGGTCTTCACGGACTACGGGAGCGGCGCACGGCTGCTGAGCTCGGCGCGGCTGTTCCGCAACGAGCCGTTCAATCCGAGCCTAAAGAACGCCGGCGCGAAAGGCTGAAGCTGACGCGGTGCGCGCGCGACCGGAACGGCGCGGCGGCGGTCGAATTCGCCCTGACCATTCCGGTCATGATCCTGCTCTACTACGGCATGGTCGAGGCCACCCAGGCGCTGCTGGTCAACCGGCGCGCCAGCTATATCGCCACCGCCGTCGGGGACCTGGTCACCCAATCGGCCCAGGTGCGCGAGAGCGACGTCACCGACATCTTCAAGGTCAGCTCGGCGGTGATGAAGCCGTTCCCGACCTCGGCGCTGGGCATGCGGATCACCAGCATCCAGTTCGACAACAGCGGTGTGGCCAGCATCGCCTGGACGCGATCCAGCGGCACGATCCCGGCCATGGACCTCAGCACCATCGACCCGAAGTTGAAGGTGCCGAACACGGCGCTGGTGCGAGCCGAGACCCGCTACACCTATTCGACGCCGTTCCAGAAGATGATGCCGGGCGTGTTTACCTTCAAACACAAGATGGACCTGCGCCCGCGGTCCGGCGTGGCCATCCCGATCATCAGCTGATCGCGGCCGCGAGACGGCCCGTCAGCGGCGAGACCGGGAGGTCGAAGCCGTCGAGGCCGGCGATCTCGCGCACCCCGATCAGGGCGTTGGTAAGGAAGGCCCCGTCGGCGCGAGCCAGTTCCCCCGGATTCGCCCGCACCTCGGCGACGTCGAGGCCCATAGAGCGCGCAGCTTCGATCACCCGCGCGCGGACGGTCCCGGCCAGGATCCCGCAGTCGAGGCTGGGGGTGAAGAGCCGCCCGCCCCAGACCCAGAAGACGTTGGCCGCCGCCGCGCAGGCGACGTCGCCGCGGCCGTTGAGCATCAGCGCCTCGTCCACCCCGGCCCCGGTCGCCTCGGCGCGGGCCAGGACATTGTCGAGATAGGAAAGCGTCTTCAGCCGCGCCGCGGGCGAGGTCTCGCTGCGACGGACGGTGCTGGTGATCAGGCTGGCCGGGCCCAGCGGCGCAGATGCCGGCGCGGCGGTGGCGAACATCCTGACCTGAAGCTGAGCGGGCCGGTCGAGGCCGCGGCCGCCCGATCCGGCGGTGAGCGTCAGCCGCACCGCGACCCGCGGCGCCGAAACGCCGGCCAGCGCCTGGCCCATCAGCGCCAGCGCCTGGGCGCGGTCGGGCGGCGGCAGGCCGAGCGCCGCGCAGCCGGCGCTCATACGGTCGAGATGGGCCTCGGGCCGCACGAGCCGGCCGTCCACAGCCAGCAAGGTCTCGAACAGGCCGTCGCCCAGCAGCAGGCCGCGGTCGTCGCCGGGAATTTCCGGGATCATGGGCAGGGCTCCGTGAGGGCGCGGGCGATGGCGGCGATCTTGGCGGCGGTCTCTTCGCGTTCGGCGACCGGCTCGCTGCCCTCCACGAGCCCGGCGCCAGCTCGCGCCTCGACCCGCCAGCCCGCCGCAGTCTCGACGCAGGCGGCCGTGCGGATCAGGACGCTGGAGTCGAGATCGCCGTCGAAGCCGAGCCAGAAGAGCGAGCCGCAGTAGGGACCCCGCGGGGATTCGAGCGAGGCGATGACCTTCATGGCCTGGACCTTGGGCGCGCCAGTGATCGAGCCGGGCGGGAAGGCGGCAGCCAGCAGGTCGGCGGCGCCGCGCCCCTGCGCCAGCCGTCCGGTCACGGTCGAGACCAGATGATGGACGTTGGCGAAGGTCTCCAGGGCGCACAGCGCCGGGACGCGCACGCTGCCCGGCGCGCAGACGCGGGCCAGGTCGTTGCGCATCAGGTCGACGATCATCAGGTTCTCGGCCCGGTCCTTCTCGCTCGCCAGCAACTCGGCGGCGAAGGCGGCGTCCTGCGCCGGGCTAGCGCCGCGGGGACGCGTGCCCTTGATCGGCTGGGTGAGAGCCGAGCGGCCGCGCACCTGCAGGAAGCGCTCGGGCGAGTTGGAGACCAGGGCCAGGCCCGGCAGGCGGAGATAGGCGGCGAACGGCGCTGCGCTCTGGGCGGCTAGGCGGGCGAGGAGGTCGAAGGGTCGCGCGTCCGGCGAAAGCTCACCGCCCCAGGCGCGGGCGATATTGGCCTGGAAGATCTCGCCGGCGCGGATGCGGGTCACCACCTGGGCGACCGCCGCTTCATAGGCCCCGCCGTCGCCTTCGACGAGACCGGCGGTCAGGGGGCCGTGCGAAGGCGGCCGGGGCGGCGCCTCGAGCCAGGCGAGGGCCGCGCGGGCGCGGGCGCGGGCGGCCGCCGCGTCCTCGCCACGGCCGATGGCGAGGACGCGGCGCTCCACGCTGTCGAAGGCGAGCACGGCGGAGTAGCGGGCGGCGGCCAGGTCGGGCCAGTCCGGCTGGCGGGCGAGGCCGAGCGCCTCGATGCGATCGCCGAGCTCGTAGGCGGCGAGGCCCACCACCCCGCCCTGGAACGGCGGCCCGTCCGGATCGCGAGGCTGCACCGGCCCGGCCAGTTCAGCCAAAGTTGCAAACGGATTGCGCGGATCGTCGGGCGTGAGCAGCAGGGTCGCGTCCGGATCACGCGCGACATAGGACCAGCGCCCCGCCTCCCCAGCTCCGCCGGAAACCAGACCGACGGCGAAGGGCTCGTCGGCGAAGGCCGAGAGGACCTCCACCGGATCGCGCCAGTCCGCCGGGAGCTGCACCACGCACCGCATGGTGCGCGCCTTAGCGCCGCGGCGCGGTGAGGGGAAGTCAGATGCGGCGCCCGCCGCCGCGCACGAACAGCAGGCCCAGGAAACCGACGCCGAGGAGGATGGTCACGGTGGCGAAGCCGCCCTGCTGGCTCTGGGTCAGCTTGGTGCCCCAATTGACCATCATCGGCCCCAGCCAGCCGGTGGCGACGCCCGACAGGGCATAGACCCCGAAGAAGGCCCCGGTCTGGTCGGGCGGGGTGATGCGGGTCAGCATTGTGCGGCTGGAGGCGTACTGGGCGGTGATGAAGACCGCATTGGAGAAGCCGATCAGGATGAATATCCACTCGGGCAGGGTGCGGAACACCGGCCCGTTCCACATCGGAGCGTGGGCGGCCGCATCATAGGCCCAGACGTAGAGGATACGGTCGGGCGCCATGCCCAGCATGGCGATGATGCCGAGCAGAGACATGAAGATTTCGACCCGCACGGCCCCCTTGGGGCCGAGGCCGGCGTCGAGCCAACGGCCGACGAAGCCGCCGAACACCGCGAGGATCGAGAGCACTATGCCGTAGAGCAGCATCTCGAGCGCGCCCCACTTCATCACGCCGATGGCGTAGAGCCCGGCATAGATGAGGATGGCGTTCATGCCGTCGACATAGAACATGCGGCTGACCAGATAGACGGCCGCGTCCTTGTAGCGGCGCACGGTGGCGATCATTCGGAACAGCTGCACCGCGCCATTGCGGAAGGCGGTCAGCATCGGAATGCCGGTCTTCGGCGCGTCGGGTGTGAAGAAGAACAGCGGCAGGGCTCCGATCGCGAAGATGCCGGCCGCCAGCAGAGCCACGACCCGCTCAGGCTCGTGCGCGGCGGGGTCGAGGCCGAACAGCGGCGCCTTGGGCACCCAGGCCCAGTCGACCTTGCCCGGCAGGGCGAAAGCCCAGGCCGTAAAGGCCAGCGCCACCACCGAGGTCAGGTTGCCGAGCGCCAGCGCCAGGCCCGAGGCCTTGTGTGCTCCGTTCAGGCCCGCGGCGCGGACCAGCAGCGAATTGTGCAGCACCTCGCTGAAGGCGAAGAGCAGGCCGATGGCGGTGGTCAGCAGCATGACCATGGTGACCGAGACGCCCGAACCGTCGGGGCGCGCCCACCAGAGGGCGACGATCATCGGGACCATCAGGGCGACGATCAGGCCAAGCCATCCCTTGCGCGGCCCGAGCTGGTCGATCGAGGCGCCCAGCAGCGGCGCGGTCAGCATCACCGCCCAGCCTGCGTACTGGCTCCAGCGGGAGATGATCTCCTGCCCGCGCACCGGGTCGCCGACCATCGCGCCCGCCACATAGGGCATGAAGATGTAGATGGTGATCAGGATCACATAGGGATTGCGTGCGCCCTCGAAGAGCGCCCAAGCGGCCCTGCCCCTGGTCAGGCGGCCATCGCCCATCACCTCGGCGTCGATAGGAAGATCGGCGACGGCCCCCGATCCAGCGGCTTCCACGCTACTCACCTGCGGCCTCCCGACACGACCGCACGACGAGGCGGACTTGTGCAGACGTTACGCCTTCGGCCGGCCTTGGGGAGAGGAAATCGCCAGTTTTCTGACTAAGCGGTCTCTCGCTTGGCCTGGGCCTTGCGCGGTTCTTCGGCGAGGCGGGCGTGGCGCAGGGCGGTGATTTCGCCGATCACCGACAGCGCGACCTCCCACGGCGCCTTGCCGCCGATGTCGAGGCCGATGGGGGCGTGGAGCTGCTGCAGCCGCGCCTCGGGGAACCCCGCGGCGCGCAGGGGAGCCAGCCGCTCGGCCAGGCGCTTGCGCGCGCCCAGCAGCCCGACATAGCCGGCCGCGGAGGGAAGAGCGGCGGCCAGGGCCTCCTGGTCCATCTCCAGATTGTGGGTGGCGATGGCGATCGCGCTCCAGGCGTCGGTCCCGATGGCGGCCAGGGCGGCGGCCGGATCGTCGCGGCGATAGGCGACGCCTGGCAGCGGCGGCGGGGCCTCCGGCCCCTTGGGCCGCACCAGGGTGGTCTCCATGCCGGCCTGGGCGCCCAGCGAGGCGATGGCCATGGCGGTCGGATCGGCGCCGATGACGATCAGGCGCGGAACCGGGTCGAAGGCCTGGACGATAGCGCCGTCCCAGGCGCGCGCGTGCGGGCCGCAGGCGCGGCGGCGTCCGTCGCTGACCCACACGGTCGGCCGGCGCGCCTCGTAGGCGGCGAGCAGTTCGGCCAAGGCCGGATCCTCGGCCTCGATCTTCTCGACGAAGATCTCGATGCGCGCACCGCAGAGCAGCTGGATATCGGGCCAGGGGCTGCCGGCGCCGTAGACCAGGCGCCGAGGTTCTCCGTCCTCAAGGCAGGCGAAGGCATGGTCGGCCACATCGCTCTCCACGCAGCCGCCGGAAAAATAACCGGCGACGACGCCCGGCGCGAAGACCATCTGGGTTCCGGGCGGGCGCGGACCGCCGCCTTCGACCGAGATCAGGGTGGCCAGAGCCAGCGGCGTTTTTCCTTGCCGGGCCTGGCGTAGGGCCGGTCGGACATCCTCGGCCATGCCGAACAGCGGCCATTCGGGGAGCGGGTCACGCATGGCTCGACTTTAACTCCCTGGAAAGGTCCTAGACACCGGTTCTTTAGGCATTGCCGTGAAGATGGGCGCTCCCAGCTTTCGTATCCAGCGTTCCCGGCTTCATGATCTCACCGCTCTCCAAGCTTGGCCTCGGCGCCGCGCAGTTCGGTCTCGACCAGACAGCCCTGGTGCGCGGCCGCGCGCCTCAGGCCGAGGCCCGCGACATTCTGGACATCGCCGCCCGCGCCCAGCTGAGCGTGCTGGACGTCGACGGCCATTCGGCCGTGGCGGAAGCCGCGCTCGGCGAGATCATGCCGCGCCCGAACCCGTTCAACGTCTCGATCTCGACCGTGCGCCCCGATCGCGGGCCGGACTATGTCGAGGCCGAGGCCCGCGCCGCCCTGCGCCGTCTGGGCGTCGAACAGGCCGACGCCATCCTGGTGCCGTGCGCGGCCGATCTGTTCGGCCCCTACGGCATGGCGCTGTGGAACCGGCTGAAGGCGATGAAGGACGCGGGCCTGACCCGCAAGATCGGCGTGGCGGTGTTCGCCTCCGACGACCCGCTGGGCGTGGCCCGTCGCTTCCGCCCGGACGTGATGCAGGCGCCAGCCTCTTTGCTCGACCAGCGGCTGCTGCTGGACGGCACCCTGGCCGCCCTGACCGGGCTCGGCATCGAGGTGCACCTGCGCTCGATCTTCCTGAACGGCCTTTTGTTCCTGCCGCCGGACCGGGCGCCGAACCATCTGAAAGCCGCGGCCAGCCGCATTTCGCGCGCCCGGCGGATGATCGCCGAGGGCCGCTCGGATCCGCTGCAGGCGGCCCTGGGCTTTGCGCTGTCGCGCGTCGAAGCGGCCAAGGTGCTGGTCGGCGTCACGTCCGCCGCCGAAGTCTCGGCGGTGATCGCGGCGGCCTCCAGCCCGCCGCCGGATTTGGATTGGGACGAGATGGCGATCGACGATCCGGTCGCCCTCGATCCCCGCGCCTGGGCCGCCGCCTAAGTCGCGCGCCCCGCGCTCCTGGGGGGAGCCGCACCATGATCCTCGCCGTCCTGCAATCCCGGATGACCTCCGCACGGCTGCCGGGCAAGGCGATGGCCCCGCTGAGGGGCGAACCGATGGTCTGGCGCCAGGTCGAGCGCATCCGCCAGGCGCGGAGCCTCTCGAAACTCATCGTCGCCACCAGCGTCGAGCCGGTGGACGATCCGCTGGCCGCCTTTCTGGTCTCGCGCGGCCAGGCCGTGCTGCGTGGAGCGGCCGGCAATCTCTCCGAACGTTTCGCTCGCGCGCTTGAGGCCGCCGGACCGGTGAGCCACGTCGTGCGCATCAAGGGCGACTGTCCGTTCGTCGATCCGGCGATCATCGACAAGGTGGTGCGGGAGGCCCTGGACAGCGGGGCCGCCTACGCCTCCAACCGCCGGCTGCGCAGCTATCCGCGCGGGCTGGAGGTCGAGGTCGCGACCGCAGGGGCGCTGGGCGTCGCCCTGGCGGCCACGGACCCCGAGGACGCGGCGACCGCCTCCCCCTTTGCGCGGGTGCGCGAGCAGGCGCAGCCGCAGGCCCACTGCGTAGCGCCGCGCGACCTGTCGGGGCTCGACTGGCGGGTGAAGACGCCGGCCGACTACGGCTTCGCCCGCGCGGTCTACGACGCGCTCTACGACGCCGACCCGGGCTTTTCGATGCAGGACGTGCTGGACATCATCCAGGGCCGCCAGGACCTGGCGCGCTGGGCGGCGTAAAGACCGCCGTTCATTCCGTGTCATCCCGGTTTCGGCGACGCCGAAGACCGGGCCCCATTCGCGCCTGAGCTTGGAGAATGAGGCGCGGCCCAGCCGCGTCCTGCCCCCATCCGGTGTTCATGGGTCCGGGTCTTGCTTCGCAAATCGGGATGACATGCGAGAAATTGGCCCCTACCGCTTGGCCCAGGCGCCGAAGGGATCGACGAATTCCTTGCCGAGCGCCTCGGCCACGGCCGGGTGGGTGACGGCCCCTTTCAGGACATTGAGCCCCTTGGCCAGGTGTGGATTCTCGCGCAGGGCGGCCAGGCCCTTGTCGGCCAAGGCCAGGCCGAACGGCAGGGTGGCGTGGACCAGGGCCTCGGAGGAGGTACGCGGGGCCGCGCCCGGCATGTTGGCCACGCAGTAGTGGACGACGCCATCGACCACATAGGTCGGGTCGGCGTGGGTGGTCGGGTGCGAGGTCTCGAAACAGCCGCCCTGGTCGATGGAGACATCGACCAGCACGCTGCCCGGCTTCATCCGCTGCAGGTGGTCGCGCCGGACCAGCTTGGGCGCCGAGGCGCCGGGCGTCAGGACCGCGCCGATCACCACGTCGGCCTTCAACACCTCCTCCTCCACCGCATCGAGGGTTGAGTAGCGAGTCAGGATCCGCCCCTGGAACAGGTCGTCGATCTGACGCATGCGCGGGATCGAGCGCTCGACCACCACCACCTCGGCGCCAAGGCCCGCGGCCATGCGCGCGGCGTTGATGCCGACCACCCCGCCGCCCAGCACGCAGACCCGCGCCGGCGGCACGCCCGGCACGCCCGAGATCAGAAGGCCCATGCCGCCGTTGTGCTTGAGCAGGGTCTCGCCGGCCGAGAAGACCGCGATGCGGCCGGCGACCTCGGACATCGGCGCGAGCAGCGGCAAGCCGCCGGCCGCGTCGGTCACCGTCTCGTAGGCGATGGCCGCACAGCCCGACTTCAGCAGCCCCTCGGCTTGTTCAGGGTCGGGGGCGAGGTGGAGATAGGTGAAGAGGATGTGGTCGTCGGTCAGCCGCACCCATTCACCGGGCTGCGGCTCCTTGACCTTCACGATCAGCTTGCTGTCGCCAAAGACCGTCTCGGCGTCGGGCGCGATGACCGCGCCGGCCCGGACATAGGCGTCGTCGGCATAGCCAGCGCCGGTCCCGGCCCCGGCCTGGACCATCACCTCGTGGCCCTTGGCGACGTATTCACGGACCGCGGTGGGGGTGAGGCCGACCCGGTGCTCGTTCGGCTTGATCTCACTGGGAACACCGACCTTCATCCGCCGCCTCCGTTGGGATTTCCTGCCGCTGGCCGCGGCATTGGAGGGCATAACGAATTCAGGTCAAGACAGGACGCAGGCGGCCATGCCTTCGCGGTTGATGGTCCCGGCGGCGCGGGTGATCTTGCCCGAGCGGCGCTTCACATAAGGGCCGGGCCGGGCCGCCTTCCACTTGAGCGGGCTGGGCAGGATGGCCGCCAGGCGCGCAGCCTGGGCCGGGGTCAGCTGGTCGGCGCCGACCCCGAAATTCTTGCGGGCGGCGGCCTCGGCCCCGTAGACGCCGGGCCCCCATTCGACCGAGTTGAGATAGACCTCCATGATCCGCGGCTTGCCCCAGATCACCTCGATCAGCACGGTGAAATAGGCCTCCAGTCCTTTGCGGACGTAGGAGCGGCCCGGCCACAGGAAAACGTTCTTGGCGGTCTGCTGGCTGATGGTCGAGCCCCCGCGCAGCTTGCGGCCCTTGGCGTTGCTTTCGAACGCCTTCTCCATGGCGTCGAAGTCGAAGCCGTTGTGATCGCAGAACTTGGCGTCCTCGGCGGCGATCACCGCGCGGACCAACTTGGGCGACATGTCGTCCAGCGAGCGCCAGCGGCGATCGAAGCCCTTACCCTCGAACACCCGCTGGATCATCAGCCAGGTCACCGGCGGCGGTACGAAGCGGTAGATGGTGGTGACCATCACCGGCCCGATCAGCCCGAACACCAGCACCAGCAGCAGCACGCCGCGCAGCAGCCGCCCCAAGAACCCCTTCGACGCCCTAGCCAAGACCCTTGCCCTTACCCCACGGCGAGATGTTAGCGATGCTTCGCCGTCTGGTCATCCGCCGCAGGGGCTTGAGAAAACTTGAACGTCACCGACGCCGTCGCCGCCCGCACCTCGATCCGCGCCTTCAAGCCCGACGTCCCGCCCGCCGCGATCGTGCGCGAGATCCTGGAGGCCGCCGCCCGCGCGCCCTCCGGCGGCAACCTGCAGCCCTGGCGGGTCTACGCCCTGGCCGGCGAGCCGCTGGCGCAGCTGAAGGCCGCGGTGGCGGCCAATCCGATGGGCGAGCCGATGGAGTACGACGTCTATCCGCCGGATCTATGGGAGCCCTTCCGCACCCGGCGGTTCCAGAACGGCGAAGGGCTCTACGCCTCGGTCGGCATCCCGCGCGAGGACAAGCCTGCGCGCCTGCGCCAATTCGCGAAGAACGGCGAGCTGTTCGGCGCGCCGGTCGGCCTGTTCTTCTGCCTCGACCGCAAGATCGGCCCGCCGCAGTGGTCGGATGTGGGCATGTACATGCAGACGGTGATGCTGCTGGCGACCGAGCGCGGCCTGGACACCTGCGCCCAGGAGTACTGGGCGCGCTATCCGCGGACCCTGGCCGACGTCCTGGGCCTGCCGGACGACCACATGGTGTTCTCCGGCATGGCGCTGGGCTGGCGCGACGAGACCGCCCCGATCAACAGCTTCCGGTCCACCCGCGACCCGTTCGAGGTCTGGGGCGAGCTGCGGGGATTCGACTAGACGCTCGCCACGCCGGCCGCGCCGTCCTCGTCGCCCCAGGCGACGCGCAGGCCGTCCTTGCTCATGGCCAGAGCGGTGATTTCGGCGCCCTTCTCGGCCTTCAGCGGGACGATCTTCTGGCCGGCCAGGTCGCAGGCCCAGACCCGGCCGTCGTCGAGGCCGGCGCAGACCCACTGGCCGCCCGGCATGCCGTCGACGCGCAGGACCATGGCGCTCTCGTCGAATCCTACCTCGGCCGCCTGCTTGCCCATCGGGCCGGTCGCGCCCGCGAAAGGCCAGGCCACCAGGCCGTTGGCGCCCGAGGTTATCAGGAGCTGGCCCTTGGCCACGAAGGCCAGGCTCTTCACCTTCACCGGGTAGCCGCCCATGCGGAGGTTCTTGTCGTCGGCGACGCGCCAACCGTGCAGGGCGTTCTCCTGCATGGCCGACATCAGGAACTTGCCGTCGGGGCTGAAGGCCAGGCCCACATGGCTGCCGGCCCACTTCAGGACATAGGGCTTCTGCTCGGCGATCTTGGCGTACCAGAGCCAGGCGCCGCCATAGGTGGCCGCGGCGATCCGCCGGCCCTTGGGCTCGAAGGCGACGGCGGCCACCGACTTCTCATGGACGAAGACGCGCGAGAAGGCCGGGTCTGCGCTGTCGCGCACGTGTAGCTCCTTGCCCGCGGCGAAGGCGATCAGCCTGGACTCGGGAGATGCATCGATCGCGTCGATCCAGCGGCCGGCGACCTTGGCGATCTCCTGCGCGCCCGACGGGCGGCTCCAGACCAGGCGGCCGTCGTCGCCGCCGGTCAGCAGGCCCTCGCCCGAGGGATGCAGGCAGGCGCAGAGGATCGCGCCGTTGTGCGCCTCAACGCTCTGGCCCGACTCGAATCGCACCGTGCCGTCGCCAAGGGCGAAGACGGCGGTTCCGTCCTTCTGGAACAGGGCCGCGGTGACATAGGCGTCGAACTGGAAAGTCATGGCGCGGGTCATACCTGCCTAACATCGGTCTTGGCGAGAGGCGGAATCGCGCAGATTCCCGCCGCGGAATCAGGCGCCCGGCCAGAGTCTGCAAACCAAGGCGGAAAAGTTCGCAGGTTCGGGCTTTACAAGCGCATTTTGTTTAGCGAAGGGTGTCAGCGACTGTGCAGCGGCCCCAAAGTAGGGGCCCTAGGGAAGGAAATTCATATGGGTGCGAAGCTGGGCGGCGGAGGCGGAAGCCGTTTCGACCTCGGCCAAAACAGCGACATCAACGTCACGCCCTTCGTGGACGTGATGCTGGTGCTCCTCATCATCTTCATGGTGTCGATCCCGGCCGCGACCGTGTCGATCAAGCTCGACCTGCCGCCGGCGGTTCCGCCGCCCCCGGGCACGAAGGTCGAAGAGCCGACGCTGATCAACGTGCAGCAGGGCGGCAAGCTGTTCATCGGCGACCAGCCGACCAGCCTCGACACCCTGACCGCGGACCTGACCCGCATCCTGAACAAGCCTGAGCCGACCGAAGAGCGCGTCTATATCCGCGCCGACCGGACCGTGCGCTACGGCGACTTCATGGCGGTGATGAACACCCTGCAGGGCAACGGCTTCTACCAGGTCGCCCTGATCAACGAAGAACTCTAAGAGCTCTTCGGACCAGAACCGAAAAGCCCGCCCAGGGAAACCCGGGCGGGCTTTTTGCTGTCTTGAGTTTCGCGAGAGCGCCAGATGCTCGCCCTTCTCCCCTTGCGGGAGAAGGCGGCCCCGCGCAGCGGGGTCGGATGAGGGGTCTTCAACGCGATGACGGAGAGGAGCGGGCGCAGACAGGCCCTCCTCGTCCGTCAGGCTTCGCCTGCCACCTTCTCCCACAAGGGGAGAAGGCAAGACGATCCTAGGCCGCGCAGGCCTCGAAGCCGGCCCGCAGCTTGGCCTCGTCCAGGTTGCGGCCGATGAAGACCAGGCGGCTGTAGCGCTTGTCGCCGTCCTTCCATTGTCCCTGGAATTCGCCCTCGAGGATCATGTGCACGGCCTGGAACACCAGGCGGCGGTCCTCGCCCTCGACGTCGAGGATGCCCTTGGCGCGCAGGATGTCGGGCCCCTGGTCCTGGAGGACCTGGTTCAGCCAGTTGGTCACCCGCTGGCCGTGGATCGGCCGGTTCAGCGTGAGCGAGATCCCGCGAATGCCCGCTGCCGCCGCATGGTCCTGATGATCATGGTGGTGGTGACCGTGGTCATGATCGCCGTGGTGATGATGATGGTCGTGATCATGGTCGCAATTCTCGTCGTGAACGTGGCCTTCTTCGCCGTGCGGCGGGTTCAGGAAATCGGGGTGGACCTCGGTAATGCGGCCCAGGTCGAAGCCGCCGCGGCCGAGAATGGCGTCGAGCGGTACGTTCGAGCGCTGGGCGCGGTGGATCGGAGCCAGCGGATTGAGGCGGCGGATCGCGGCCTCGACGTTCTTCAGCTCCTCCTCGGAGACCAAGTCGGTCTTGTTCAGCACGATCTGGTCGGCGAAAGCGATCTGCTCGACCGCCTCCTTGGAGTCGGCGAGCCGCAGCGGCAGGTGCTTGGCGTCGACCACAGCGGTGACGCTGTCGAGCTGGGTCTTGGCCTTCACGTCGTCATCGACGAAGAAGGTCTGGGCCACCGGGCCCGGATCGGCCAGGCCCGTGGTCTCGACGATGATCGCGTCGAACTTGCCCTTGCGCTTCATCAGCCCTGACAGGACGCGGATCAGGTCGCCGCGCACCGTGCAGCAGACGCAGCCGTTGTTCATCTCGAACACTTCTTCATCGGCCCCGACGATGAGGTCGTTGTCGATGCCCACCTCGCCGAACTCGTTGACGATGACGGCGTAGGTCTTGCCGTGGTCCTCGGTGAGGATGCGGTTGAGGAGCGTGGTCTTGCCGGCGCCGAGATAGCCGGTGAGGACGGTGACGGGTGTCTTGTCGGTCATGGACGCCATCTAGTCATTGAATGCGGCGAAGGGAACAGGCTGCGGCCTTCCACCGCTTGACCATTATAGAGTGTTATCGAATAACGCCGCCCCCCGGCCGCAGAACAAGGGTCCGCTTCGGTTCCCGACCGCCGCCATGCTAATAGAGCGACCGTGACCGCCTCCGCGCCCGAACGCCAAGGACCGATGGACGCCTTCCGGGGCGACCGCGTCTATCTGGGCGCCGACCACGCCCGCAACGAGCGGCGCACCTGGATCGTGGCGGGCATCTGCGTCCTGACCCTGGTGGCGCAGATCGGCGGCGGGATCGTCTTCAACTCCATGGCGCTGATCGGGGGCGGCGTGCACATGGGCGCACACGTCGCGGCCCTGGCGGTGGCGGCCGGCGCCTATCGCATGGCGCGGCGCTTCGCCCACGACCCGCGATTCTCGTTCGGCACCGGCAAGCTGGGCTATCTGGCGGGGTTCGCGAACGCCGCCGTGCTGGCGGTGAGCGCCGTGCTGGTAGCGGTGGAGAGCGGCCGGCACATGCTCTCGCCCAGCCCGGTGGCCTATGACGGCGCCCTGGCGCTGGCGGCGCTGGCGCTGGTCGTCAACCTGATCTGCGTGTGGCTGTTGCGGCCGGTGCACGACCACGCCAACGACAAGGAAGGCGACCTGAACCTCTCGGCCGCCCACCTGCACCTGGCGGGCGACGCCGGCGTCTCGGCGCTGGCGATCATCGGACTGGGCTTGGGCCGCGTCTTCGACTGGCCCTGGGCCGACGCCCTGGCGGGCTTGGCCGGGGCGGCGCTGCTGGCCCACTTCGCCTTCCGTCTGCTGGTCCGCACCGGGGCGGTGCTGCTGGACGTCAATCCTTCGCCCGAGCTGACCGCCGAGATCCGCCGGCGGCTGGAGAGCGAGGGCGAGCGGCTGATCGACCTGCACCTCTGGAAGCTGGGCCCCGGACACCACGCGGCGATCGTCGTGGTCGAGGCCGGCGGGCCCCAGACCGCCGAGGCCTATCGCGCGCGCCTCGCGGGCCTGCACGGATTGAGTCATGTGACCGTGGAAACACGCCAAACGCGTTGACTCTCAACGGCCCCTCTGTATAAGTCCGCGCCTCTCGCCCGCGGGCTATCTCGCGGGCGCAATCCATTTTGCTATAAGTCCTAAGGCGCAACGATGTACGCGGTGATCAAAACCGGCGGAAAGCAGTACCGGGTTCAAGCCGGTGACCTGCTGGTCGTCGAAAAGCTCGACGGTGAACCCGGTGCGGAAGTCGCGTTCGGCGACGTCCTCATGCTGGGCGACGGCGAGGCCGTGACCCTCGGCGCTCCGCTGGTCGACGGCGCGAAGGTCTCCGCCACCCTGATCGAAACCCGCAAGGGCGAGAAGGTGAAGATCTTCAAGAAGATCCGCCGCCAGGGCTATCGCCGCACCCGCGGTCACCGTCAGTCGGAAACCGTCCTGCGCGTCACCGCGATCGACGGCGCCGGCAAGTCGGCCAAGTGGGACGGCAAGGTCGACCTGACCTCGAAGGCCCTGCTGGACGCCCGCGCCCGGAACCTGAAGAACGTGGTCGCCGAGCTGGAGGCCGCTGCGGCTCCGGCCGCCGAAGCGCCGGCCAAGAAAGCCGCGCCGAAGAAGGCCGCCGCGCCGAAGGCCGAAGGCGAAGCGAAGGCTGCGCCGAAGAAGGCCGCCAAGAAGTCCGACGACGCCGCCGAATAAGCGCGTCCTAGAGAGTTAGGAGAGAGCTATGGCTCACAAGAAATCTGGCGGCTCCTCGCGCAACGGTCGCGACTCGGCTGGCCGCCGCCTCGGCGTCAAGAAGTTCGGTGGTGAAGCTGTCGTTGGCGGCAACATCATCGTGCGTCAGCGCGGCACCAAGTTCTTCGCCGGCGAAAACGTCGGCATGGGCAAGGACCACACCCTTTTCGCCACCGCCGCGGGTTCGGTGAAGTTCATCACCAAGCGTGATGACCGCACCTACGTGAACGTGGTCGTGCCGCAAGCGGCCGAATAATCAGGCGAACCTCTTGAAACCGGGTTCGCCGCAAGGCGATCCGGGCAGGAAGCTTCCGAGGGGGAGTCCGGACCGCCGGACTCCCCCTCTTCGTTTTCTGCAATAGGCCCCCAAAAGAGGGCCGGGAGGCAAGCCAATGTGCGCGATCGAACTGGAGCCCGTCATCACCACGCAGCGTCTGCGGCTGCGTAAGCCCCGCCGCAGCGACGCAGCCCAGCTGGCGATTCACGCCAACGACTTCGACGTGGCCCGCATGACCACGGGCATGCCCTATCCCTACGGCGTCGACCACGCCGAGGGCTTCCTCGAGAAGACCAGCGAGGGCGACCCCGCACGCGAGGCGGTGTTCGTCATCGACCACCCGGACCACGGCGCGATCGGCGTGCTGGGCTTCCACACGCAGGAAGGCCGCGATTCCGAGATCGGCTATTGGCTGGGCCGGCCATGGTGGGGCGAAGGCTACGCCACCGAGGCGGCCAAGGGGGCCCTGATCTGGGCCCATCAGGCCTGGGGGCGGCGTTTCATGCGCGCCGGCCACTTCACCGACAACCCAGCATCGGGCCAGGTGCTGTGCAACGCCGGCTTCCTCTATACCGGGGACGTCGAACTGCGCAGCAGCGTCGCCCGCGGCGGGCAGGCCACGCCGACCCGCATGATGGTGTGGCTGGCGTGACACCACGCCGCCGATGAAATGAAGCGCTCCGCGGCCCCAAGGCTCGACGGAGCGCTTCCCATGCTACAAAAGGCCCCGATGAAGTTTCTCGACCAGTGCAAGATCTATATCCGCTCCGGAAACGGCGGCGGCGGCGCTGTGTCGTTCCGCCGCGAGAAGTACATCGAGTACGGCGGCCCTGACGGCGGCGACGGCGGCAGCGGCGGCGACGTCTGGATCGAGGCGGTCGACGGGTTGAACACCCTGATCGACTATCGCTACCAACAGCACTTCAAAGCCGGCACGGGCGTGCACGGCATGGGCCGCAACCGCCACGGCGCGGCCGGCGAGGACGTGGTGCTGAAGGTGCCGGTCGGCACCGAGGTCCTCGATGAGGACAAGGAAACCCTGATCGCCGACATGGACGTCCCCGGCAAGCGCCTGCTGCTGCTGAAGGGCGGCAATGGCGGATGGGGCAACGACCGTTTCAAAGGCCCGATCAACCAGGCCCCGCGCCATGCCAATCCCGGCCAGGAAGGCGAGGAGCGCTGGATCTGGCTGCGACTGAAGCTGATCGCCGACGTCGGCCTGGTCGGCCTGCCGAACGCCGGCAAGTCGACCTTCCGGGCCGCGGCCAGCGCCGCCAAGCCGAAGATCGCCGACTATCCGTTCACCACCCTGGCCCCCAACCTCGGCATGGTCGATCTCTCGCCCAGCGAGCGGTTCGTGCTGGCCGACATTCCCGGCCTGATCGAGGGCGCCTCGGAAGGCGCTGGTCTTGGGACCCGCTTCCTCGGCCACGTGGAGCGCACCGCGGTGCTGATCCACCTGGTCGACGCCACCCAGACCGACGTCGCCGAAGCCTGGCGCACGGTGCGCGGCGAACTGGAAGCCTATGGCGAGGAGCTGGGCGACAAGACCGAGATCCTGGCGCTCAACAAGATCGACGCCCTGGACGACAGCGTCATCGAAATGCAGCGCGAGGCGCTGGAAGAAGCGAGCGGCGCCAAGGTGCGGCTCGTGTCCGGCGTCTCGGGCAAGGGCGTGACCGAGCTGCTGCGCGAGGCCTATGGCCTGGTGCGGGCCCGCAAGGCCGAGATCGCCGAGGAAGAAGCCCAGGCCATCGGCGGGACGGGCTGGGAGCCGTGAGCGAACTCACCGCCGCCAAGAAGGTCGTCGTCAAGGTCGGCTCGGCCCTGGTGGCGGGCGAGGCCGGACCCGATGCGGCCTGGCTGGCCGCCTTCGCCAGCGACGTGGCGCGGCTGCGCGCCCGCGGCCAGCAGGTGCTGGTGGTGTCGTCGGGCGCGGTGGCGCTGGGCCGCCGCCGGCTGGGCGTGGGCCGGCGCAAGCTGACCCTGCCGGAAAAGCAGGCCTGCGCGGCGGCCGGGCAGTCGGCGCTGATGCGGGCCTGGGAAGAGGCGCTGGAGCCGCACGGCATCGCCGCGGCCCAGGTTCTGATCACCCGCGACGACACCGAGATCCGCCGCCGCTGGCTCAACGCCCATGCGACGCTCTCGACCTTGCTGGCGCTGGGCGTCACGCCGGTGATCAACGAGAACGACACGGTCGTCACCGAAGAGATCCGCTACGGCGACAACGATCGGCTGGCCGCGCGCGTGGCTCAGATGATCGGCGCCGAGGCGCTGGTGCTGCTGTCGGACATCGACGGCCTCTACACCGCCGACCCGCGGAGCCATCCGGGCGCCGAACACCTGGCGCGCATCGCCCGCCTGACGCCGCAGATCGAGGCCATGGCCGGCGGCGCCAACGCCAGCGCCGGGGTCGGAACCGGCGGCATGGCCACCAAGATCATGGCCGCCCGCATCGCCCAGTCGGCCGGCTGCGCCACCATCATCACGCTTGGTCGCCGTCCTGCCCCGCTGGCCGCCATCGAGGCCGGGGAGCGGGCGACCGTGATCGAGCCTTCGGTCTCGGTGGCCGCCGCCTACAAGGCCTGGATCGCCGGATCGCTGGCCACGGCCGGAGCGCTGGTGGTCGACGATGGCGCTGCGCGGGCCCTGGCCGGCGGCAAGAGCCTGTTGGCCGCGGGCGTGAAGGCGATTTCGGGCCGCTTCGACAAGGGCGATGCGGTGCTGATCAACGACGAGGCCGGCCACGAGATCGGCCGCGGCCTGGTCCGGTACGATTCGGCCGACGCCGAAAAGATCCGCGGCCTGAAGTCGGACGCCATCGAGGCTGTCCTGGGCTTCAGCTACGGCCCGGTGGTCCATGCCGACGACCTGGCGCTGTCAGCGCGCGCGCCGGCCTAGGCTCCAGGGTCTGAAATCGGGATTGCGGATTTGCGACGGGGCTTAAACGAGCCTACTAAACCTCAAACTGAGCATTAGGGCGCGATGGACGACGCGACGGCGAGCAGGGCGCAGACAGGCGCCGGCACGGGCAGGCTGGAGACCCTGGCCGCAGGCATGCCGATCCCGTTTGGCGGCGATCGCGTGGCGTTTGTCCCCCAGGGCCTGGCCGACGCATTCAAGCCCGGCGATCGACTGGTGGTGGTGCAGGAGAGCGGCGACCTGCTGCATGTGCCCGCCGCCGTCCAGGCCATTGCGGCGGGCGCCGTCGGCCGCGCCCACGCCGCCTTCGCGGGGCTGGCGCAGGTGTCGGACGCCGCCATCACCACCTTCTTCGAGGCCTTCGCCGCCAACCTGGCCGACGACGGCGCATGGAGCGCCATCGCCAGGGCCAACGCCGAGGACGTCGCGCGCGCCCGCGCGCGCGGGCGCTCCACCACCCGCCTGGCGGTCAGCGAGGCGATGCGGGCCGACATGATCCACGGCCTGCGGGTCTGGCGCGACACGAAAGGCGGTCGCGGCCGCATCGTCGAACAGGTCGTTCACCAAGGTTGGACCATCGACCAGGTGGCCGCGCCCCTCGGCGTGGTCGGCTTCGTCTTCGAGGGCCGCCCCAACGTCTTCGCCGACGCCACCGGCGTGCTGCGCACCGGCAACACCGTGGTCTTCCGCATCGGCTCCGACGCCCTGGGCACCGCGCGGGCGATCGTCGAGCATGCGCTGGACCCGGCGCTGGAGGCCGCCGGCCTGCCGCCCGGTTCGGCCGCCCTGGTCGACAGTCCCGAACACGCGGCCGGCTGGGCGATGTTTTCCGACCCGCGCCTGGCGCTGGCTGTGGCCCGCGGCTCCGGCCCGGCCGTGGCCCAACTGGGCGCCATCGCCCGCCAGGCCGGGACTCCGGTCAGCCTGCACGGCACGGGCGGCGCCTGGATGACCGCCGCCGCGGACGCCGATCCTGAGCGGTTCAAGGCCGTCGTCTACCACTCGCTCGACCGAAAGGTCTGCAACACCCTGAACGTCTGCGCCATCGTGCGGGAGGCGGCCGCGACGCTGGTGCCGGCCTTCCTCGAAGCGCTCGACCTGGCCGGCGAGCGCCGCGCGGGCGTGAAGCTGCACGTCGTCGAGGGTTCGGAAGGCGCCCTGCCCCAGGCCTGGCGCCAGGCCCGCGTGGTCGTCGGCCGCGCCGAAGGGCCCCTCGAGGAGCCCAAGGTCGAACTCCTGCCCGAAGACCAGCTGGGCCGAGAGTGGGAGTGGGAAGAGACCCCGGAGCTGACCCTGGTGCTGGTCGAGTCGGTCGATGAAGCGGTCGCCCTGTTCAATCGCTACAGCCCGCAATTCGCCGCCACCCTGATCTCTGAGGACGCGACCGCGCACGAGCGGTTCTACGGCGGGGTCAACGCCCCGTTCGTCGGCGACGGCTTCACCCGCTGGGTCGACGGCCAGTTCGCCCTCAGCCGCCCAGAGCTCGGCCTGTCGAACTGGGAGAATGGGCGCCTGTTCGCGCGCGGCGGCGTGCTGTCGGGCGACGGCGTCTTCACCGTGCGCGCCCGCGTGCGCCAGGCCGACCGCAATATCGACCGCAATCCGGCCACGGCGAAGACGCTTTGAGCCCGAGAGACGCCCATGTGGTTCGCGGGCGCGGCTAGGCGCCGTCCCGTCGCGGGGCGCCCTGCGGCCCTTCGTCTCGGCTTCGACCTGAAGCCGGGCATGCGCGTCGGCCTCTATGGCGGCTCGTTCAACCCGGCCCACGAGGGTCACGCCCACGTCGCCGAGACCGCGCGGCGGCGCCTTGGTCTCGACCGGGTGATCTGGCTGGTCTCGCCGCAGAACCCGCTGAAGTCGGGGCATGAGACGGCGCCGTTGCCTGCGCGCATGGCCGGCGCGCGCAAGGTGGCGCGCGGGCGCAACATGATCGTGAGCGACGCCGAGACCAGGTTCGGATCGCAATACACCATCGACACCCTGCGCGCGCTGAAGGCGCGGTTTCCAGGGGTTCAGTTCGTCTGGATCATGGGCGCCGACAGCCTCGCGAGCTTCCACCGCTGGCGCGGTTGGACCCAGATCATGGCTGAAGTTCCGGTCGCCGTAGTCTCGCGTCCGTGGATTTCGCTGAAGAGCCGCTCGTCACCCGCCGCTCGGCGGTTCGCCGCCGCCCGGGCCCCTATTCAGCAGGCCAAGCTATTGCCGGGGACCGATCCGCCGCGCTGGGTCTTCCTGACCGGACCGCTGAATTTCCAGTCCTCGACGCTGTTGCGGGAACGCATGCGCGGCGGGCGGAATTGAAGACTTTGTGAGCCTGGGCTGACCGAAGCCGCCGGCCGTGCTATGGATGGCCCAGCGAGGCAACAAAGGAGCGACCCCGCTGAGCCCTGACCCTGCGCCTAGAGCGCAAGAAGCCCCGGTTTCCGCGGCTTCCACCGACCCGGAGGCGACCATCACCGCCCTGGGCGATATGATCCTGCAGCGCCTGGACGACGACAAGGCGCAGGATGTCGTCTTCATCGACCTGAAAGGCAAGAGCGCCGTCGCCGACGCCCTCATCGTGGCGTCCGGCCGTTCGCACCGGCATGTCGGCGCGATGGCCGACCATCTGCTGCGCGCGCTGAAAGAGCACGGCCACGGCAAGGCCCGGGTCGAAGGCCTGCCCCACTGCGACTGGGTGCTGATCGACACCGGGGACGTGATCGTCCACCTGTTCCGCCCGGAAGTGCGCCAGTTCTACAACATCGAGAAGATCTGGTCGGTCGACGCCCCGCACCGGACGCAGGCAAGCTGATAGTCTCATAGATCCTCCCCCGCTGGGGAGGTGGCGCGCGAAGCGCGACGGAGGGGGACGGCTCCCAGAGTCAAAGTCCCCCTCAGTCGGCCGAACGGCCGACAGCTCCCCCAGAGGGGGAGCATCTGACCGGTGACGCCCCTCAATGAAGATCACCCTCCTCGCCATCGGACGCCTGGCCCGCTCGCCGGAAGTCGAGCTGGTGAAGATGTATGTCGAGCGCGCCACGGCGGCGGGACGGGCCCTGGGCTTGGGCCCCGTCGAGGTCGTCGAGGTCGAAGCGAAAAAGCCCGGCAAGGCGGCCGAGGCCGAGGTGCTGCGTCCGCACCTTGAGGGCGCGCATGTCATCGCCTGCGACGAGCACGGGGCCGCGCGGCCTTCGCGGGCCTTCGCCGCCGAGATCGGTCGCCTGCGCGACGACGGCGTGCGCCGCCTGGTGTTCGTGATCGGCGGCGCCGACGGGCTCGACCCGACCCTGCTGGCCGCAGCGAACGGCAAGCTGGCCTTCGGGCCGCAGACCTGGCCGCACGCCCTGGCCCGCGCCATGCTGGCCGAGCAGGTCTATCGCGCCGTGACCATCCTGGCCGGCGGCCCCTATCACCGCGATTGAGGCCGGTGCGGCGGCGGAGTATCGGTTGCTGATGATCCGCCGGCGCCTTCTCCTGCCCGTGAGCGGCGCGCTCGCCGCCAGCCTGGCCGCCGCGGCCCTCGCCTACGCCGCCGGCGACAGCCAGATGCGGCTGGAGCGGCTGAACGTACGCGAGACCACCCTGAACGCCGAGCAGGGCCGCAACCTGAACCGCATGGCGCGGCTGCTGACGGCGCTTGCCCAGTTCCGCCGCGATCCGCCGCCCGCCCTGCTGGTCAATCCTGACGACGCGACGCAAGCGGTGCGCGCGGCGATCCTGGTCAAGGCGGTGACGCCCGAGCTGCAGAAGCGCGCCAGGGCCTATGCCGCCCAGGCCACCGAGATCGCCCGCCAGCGGCGGTTGGCGGCGGTGGCCAGCGAGACCCTGTTCACCAGCGACTCCGAACTGGCCGAGCGGCGCGAGCGGCTGGAAGCGACGCCGCCCGGCGCCCTGCCGCTCGAGGACGGACCGACCAGTCCGCCCGCAACCCTGCTGCGCCCGGTGGGCGGGGCGCTGCTGCACCGCTTCGGCGATCCGGTCGCCGGCGGCGGCGAGGCCAGCGGCGTGACCTTCGCCGCCGAAAAGGGCGCGCGGGTCGCCGCCCCGGACGGCGGGCTCGTCCAGTATGTAGGCCCTGTTAAGGGGTGGGGAGTCATCCTGATCATACGGCTGGCGGGCGGATACCACCTGGTATTGGCCGGCCTGGACCGGGCCAGCGTCGAGATCGGACAATCGGTCGCGGCCGGCGCCCCCGTCGGATGGATGCCGGGCGAAAAACAGGCCCCATCTGAGCTCTATCTGGAGGTCCGCGAACGCGGAACGCCCGTCGATCCGGCGAGATGGCTGGACAGGCAGGCGGATTAGGTCGAACCATTTCCGCCGAAATTGGCGTGGAACGTGGTTCTGGAATTTTCCGGAGCGGCGCCGTTCCGCCGCAAGGGAGGCTCAAGGGCCTGATATGCGTAAGTATCTTCTGATCGGGGTTTCGGCTTTCGTGCTGGGCGCGGGCTCCATGGCCTACGTAAGCCAGCAGGCGCTCGCCTCGGCCCAGGCGCCCAAGGCCAAGACCTATAAGATGCTCGAGCTGTTCGGCGACGTGGTGGACACGGTCGAGCGGCAGTACGTGACCGAGGTCGACGACCAGAAGCTGATCGAGGCCGCCATCGACGGCATGCTGACCTCGCTCGACCCGCATTCGGGCTATCTGAACCCCGACAGCTTCGACGACATGCGCGACCAGACCCGCGGCGAGTACGGCGGGCTGGGGATCGAGGTCACCAGCGAAGAGGGCGTGGTCAAGGTGATCTCGCCCATGGACGGCACCCCGGCCTTCCGCGCCGGGATCAAGCCGGGCGACTTCATCACCGCCGTGAACGGCGAGAGCGTGCTGGGCCTGTCGGTCAACGAGGCGGTCAAGCAGATGCGCGGCAAGCCCGGCGAGACCGTCACCCTGACCATCGCCCGCGAAAAGACCGACCCCTTCGACGTGAAGGTGGTGCGCGAGGTCATCAAGCCGAAGTCGGCCACCGCCAAGATGGAAGGCGACTACGGTTATCTGCGCGTCTCGGCCTTCAACGAGAAGACCACCGAGGAGGCCCAGGCGGCGCTGGCGGACCTGCGCGCCAAGAACCCGAAGATGAAGGGGCTGATCCTCGACCTGCGCAACAATCCGGGCGGGCTGCTGGACCAGGCGGTCGGCATCTCGGACATGTTCCTGGAAGGCGGCGAGATCGTCTCGCAGCGCGGCCGCGACCCGCGCGACATCGAACGCTACAACGCCCGGCCCGGCGACGACGCCGGCGGCCTGCCGATGGTGGTGCTGGTGAACTCGGGCTCAGCCTCGGCGGCCGAGATCGTGGCCGGCGCCCTGCAGGACCGCAAGCGCGCCGAGGTGGTCGGCCTGACCAGCTTCGGCAAGGGGTCGGTGCAGACCGTCATCCCGCTGCGCGGCGGCATGGACGGGGCGCTGAAGCTGACCACGGCGCGCTACTACACCCCGTCCGGCCGCTCGATCCAGAAGACCGGCATCGAGCCGGACCTGGAGGTCGCCGAGACCCGCGAGCAGGCCCAGCGTATCGCCAACCGCGCCTTCCAGTTCTCGGAGGCTTCGTTCCGCAACGCGCTGAACGCCGAGGAGGGCAAGGCCCGTCGCGGCGCCCACGTGCCGGCCGAATCGCCGCCCGAGGGTTTCGACGAGCAGAAGGGCGACTTCCAGCTGGCCCGCGCCAAGGACGTGCTGAAGTACGGATCGGTCGCCGCGACGCCCAAGCTGCCCAAGCCGGAGCCCAAGATGGCCGCCGTCGTCGCGCCGAAGGCCGGTGTACCCGCCGGGACGATCGACAAGCCCTTGCCCGACAAGAAATAACCTGCGGCGAAACCCTGCGCCGAAGTTAACGCCTCGGCGCTGATGTTCACTGTATAAGTCGTTTGTTAACCATATTCGCGGACGCTCCAATGCTGGAACGTTCCGTGACCATGGCCATGTTTTCGAAGAAGCAGTTCGCGATCGCGGCGCCGGCGCCGGCGCCTTCCCCCGCGCTCCCCGAGCTGGCGATGCGCGCCTTCTCCAACCCTTATGTCGGCGCAGGCGCCGCCGGGGTGCTGTTCCTGCTGGTGCTGATCGCCCTGATCGCCCTGATCGGCGACCCGAAGGCCAGCTCGCCCGTGGTGCGGCTCTCGCTCGCCAAGATCACCGCCGGCCCGACCCCTGAAGGTTGGCGCGAGGGGCTGAGCCAGAACGGTCAGCCGACCGTGACCGAAGACATCTTCCAGCTTTCCGAGACCCCGATCGGGGCGATGGGCGAGGCGACCATCACCGTCCAGGGCGCGCGGCCGTTCCACGCCGCCGACCCGCTGCCGCCCGCCCCACTGGCCGGCTTCCACACCCAGGGCCCCAACGGCCCGCTGCCGATCATCGCGGCGGGCGGCAAGACCCCGGCCGAGGCTTATGCGCGGCCCTTCACCCCGAACGGCCGCCCGAAGGTGGCGCTGGTGATCGGCGGCCTGGGCCTCAACGCCGCAGCCACGCGGCAGGCGATCGACACCCTGCCGCCGGAGATCACGTTGTCGTTCGTGCCCTATGCCGAGGGCCTGCAGGGCTGGATCGACCTGGCCCGCGCGGCCGGCCATGAGGTGCTGCTGGAAACGCCGATGGAGCCTAACGACTATCCCGACAACGATCCGGGCCCCTACACCCTGATGGCCAATGCGCCAGGCGCCGAAACGGTGAAGAAGCTGGAGTGGGTGCTGTCGCGGGCCACCGGCTATTTCGGCGTCACCAACTATCTCGGCTCGCGGTTCATGACCTCGGACAACGGCATGAGCGCGTTCCTGACCGCCCTGCGCGGGCGCGGCCTGGCCTTCATCGACGACGGTCAGGCCGCGCGCCGCACGGGCCCCGGCCGCGCCTCCGCCCTGCGGGTGATCGACGAGCAGCTTTCGGGCGAGGCCATCGACCAGCAGCTGCTGGCCATCGAGGCCGGGGCCCTGCAGAACGGCCAGGCTCTCGGCTCCGGCTTCGCCTACCCTGTGACGCTTTCACAGGTCGCTAAATGGGCTGAATCGGTCGAATCTAGAGGGTATCAGCTGGCTCCGGCTTCCGCTTTGGCCGCGCGTCGCTAAATGGAATGAGATGACCGACCTGTCCGCCTATCGCCCGAACGTGGGAGTGGTTCTGTTCCATCCTGACGGCCGCGTGTGGCTGGGCAAACGCTTCCAGACGCCCGAACCCTACAACTGGCAATTCCCGCAGGGCGGCGTCGACGCGGGCGAGGACCTCTATCTGGCCGCCAAGCGCGAGCTGGCCGAGGAGACCGGCGTCGTCAGCACCACCCTGCTGGGCCGCACCGACGGCTGGCTCGCCTACGACTTCCCGCCAGGCCACAACGGCTCGAAGATCGCCAAGGGCTGGAAGGGCCAGCGCCAGGTCTGGTTCGCCCTGCGCTTCGACGGGCAGGAGAGCGAGATCGACCTGAGCGGCCACGGCCATCCTGAGTTCGACGCGTGGCGCTGGGGCCGGCTGGACGAAGCCCCTGGCCTGGTGGTGCCGTTCAAAAAGGCGATCTACGAGGCGGTGGTGCGGGCCTTCCACGACTTCGCCGGCCTGCCCGGCCGCGCGGCCTGATCGCCCCAGGATGACCGACGCCCCTGCGCCCGTCGTCATGGTCCATGGCGCCTTCTGCGGCGGGTGGGCGTTCGAGAATTTCCGCCAGCCCTTCGAGGCGGCCGGCCATCAGGTGACCGCGCCCGACCTGCGCGGGCACGGCTCCCAGGACAGCTCCAGCGCCGTGGTCGGCGTCTCGATGGCCGACTACGCCCGCGATATCGCCCGCCTGTGCGAGGAACAGGCCGCACCGCCGATCCTGGTCGGACATTCCATGGGCGGGCTGGCGGCGGCCATGGCCGCGCGCCGCGCCAAGGTGCGCGCGCTGGTGCTGCTGGCGCCCTCGGCCCCGTGGGGCGTCGCGGGCTCGTCGATGGAGGAGGCGGTCACCGCCATGGGCCTGCACCTGCTGGGGCCGTTCTGGGCTCAATCAGTGACGCCGGATCGCGGCGTGATGGCCACCTACAGCCTCGACCGCATGGCCAAGCCCGACCGTGACGCGGTGACCGCGCGCCTTCGGCCCGAAAGCGGCAGGGCGCTGTGGGAGACGCTGAACTGGTGGCTGGACCCGATGATGACCACCAGCCTGGCGTTCGGCCGCGGCGACGCGCCCTGCCTGGTGCTGGGCGGCGAGCGCGACGTGGTGCATCCGCCGGCGACGGTGCGCCAGACCGCCGGGCGGCTGAACGCGACCTTCATCGAGGCCCCCGGCATGAGCCACTGGCTGCTGGGCGAGCCCGGCTGGCGAGAAGTCGCCGAGATCTCCCTGGGCTGGCTGGAGGACGCCGCGGCGCAGGCCTAGGCGCCCTCCGCGGGGCGATCTACTTCACCCCCAGCACCTTCTTCAGGAACATGATCTCGGTGGTGCGGACCGCCTCGACGTTCTGCTTCTTGCTGACGCCGTGGCCCTCGTCCTTGGCCAGGACGTACCAGACGTCCGTGCCCTGGGCGCGCAGCTTTGCGACCATCTGTTCGGACTCCGACTGCGGCACGCGCGGGTCGTTGGCGCCCTGATAGATCATCATCGGCTTCTTCATCCGGTCGCTCATGAAGACCGGCGAGATCTTGTCGAACACGGCCTTCATCTTCGGGTCGCGCTCGTCGCCGTACTCCACCCGCCGCAGGTCGCGGCGGTAGCCCTCGGTGTTCTGGAGAAAGGTCGTCCAGTTGGAGATGCCGTAGAGGTCGATCGCCCCGGCGATGCGATCGTTGTAGTGCGCCGCCACCGCCAGGGACATGTAGCCGCCGTAGGACTGGCCAACGATGGCGACGCGGCTGGCGTCCAGGTCCGGCTGGGTCGCCACCCAGTCCAGCAGCGCGCCGATGTCCTTCACGGAGTCCTCGCGCTTCGGCCCGTTGTCGAGGTCGAGATAGGTCTTGCCGTAGCCGGTCGAGCCGCGGACGTTCGGAATGATGACTGCGGCCCCGATTTCGTTCACCCACGATTGGCGACGGGGGTTGAAGTTGGGCTGTTCCTGGCCCTCGGGACCGCCATGGATCTGGATGATCACCGGCAGCTTTTCGCCCGCCTTGGCGGCCGGCTTGTAGATGAAGGCCGGGATCGAGCGCTTATCGAAGGTCGGGAAGCGGAACAGCGTCGGCTCCACCAGACGGGCCGGATCAAGGCCGCCCAGTTCGCTCTGCGTCCAGCGGACCAGCTGCTGGTCGTCCAGGCTGTAACTCCAGGCGTCGCCAGAGGACGTAGAGGTCGAAAGGCTGAGGCCCAGCCTGTGGCCGTCCGGCGAGAAGCCCAGCCCGGTGAGCACGCCGAGCGGCAGCTTCGGGGCGGCCAGCAGCTTTCCGGTGGCGACGTCCTTCAGCAGGACCTTCGAATACCCCTCCTCATTGACCATGTAGGCCAGGGTCTTGCCGTCGGGCGAGAGATCGAAGGCCTCGGCCGACCACTTCGCCCCGGGGTCCAGGTCACGGGCCTTGCCGGTGGCGATGTCGATCACCACGGGCCGGGTGAAGTCCGAACCATCGTCCGACAAGGTCACGACGCCCGCGCCGTCTGCGGTGAAAGCGCCGCCCTGATAGGCGACCTTGCGGCCGATCGCGCCAATCTGCTTCAGCGTTCCGCCGGTCAGGTCTAGGACGAAGAGGTCGGTGTGGGTGGCCGAGACCGAGCGGCTGACCAGCAGCGACTTGCCATCCGGCGAAAACGCCTCGACCGACATGGCGCCCGTCCCCTCGTGAACGACGCGGCGGCCCTCCGGGTTTGCGGTGTCGGCCAGCAGGATGTCGTAGTTGGGATCGCCTGGGGTGACCTGGCTCCAGGCGACCTGGCGGCCATCCTTCGAGAAGGTGAAGGCGGCGTTGCGGGTCTTGGGCGCGGTGAGCTGAACCTCCTCGCCATTCAGACCGCGCAGATAGGCCTGGTAGTACTCCGCCCCGCCGACGTCGCGCGGATAGACGAAGCGCTGGGCCCCTGGCTGGGCCTTGGCGCTGTTCACCGGCTCGTCGAAGAAGGTGAGCTGGGTGCGGGCGGCCCCCGGCGCGGCCACGCGGTGGATTTGGTTCACCTCGCCGAAGCGGGTGGCGATCAGCATCGAGCCGTCGGCCAGCCAGTCCTCGAACACCGCGGTGCGCGCGTTGTAGTAGGGCGCGATGGCGGCCCTCAGGACGGCCGGCGTCTCGGGCACGTTGTCGTAGACGATCTGGCCCGCCTCGCGGCGGGGAAGGTCGGCGGCGGTTGCGGCGGCGGCGCAGGCGAGGCTGAGGGCCGTGCCAAGCAGCAGGGCGCGCGTCGTCATGAGCGGAACTCCAAACAGCAAGGGTTTGGAGGGGACCCTAGAGAGCGTTCCGCGATACGAAAACGCTCAATCGACCAAAGCCGCCGCCGAAGGGCGTCAGTGACCGGACGGGCTGAGGAACTTCAGGCCGAGGATGCCGCTAACGATCAGGCCGACGCAGACCAGCCGTGCGACCGTGGCCGGTTCCTTGAAGAGGACGATGCCGAGGATGACGGTGCCGACCGCGCCGATGCCGGTCCAGACCGCATAAGCGGTGCCGAGCGGCAGCGACTTCACGGCGATGCCCAGCAATGCCATGGAGACCACCAGGCTGACGCCGGTGAACACCGTCGGCCAGAGCCGGGTGAAGCCCTCGGTGTATTTGAGCCCGACGGCCCAGCCGATCTCACAGATGCCGGCGACGAACAGAACGACCCATGCCATGGCTTGCGCCTCCTAGCTTATGGGGCCGTCCCCGATGACAGGCGTGATGTGCGGGGGTCGTCCCCCGCGCCCGAAAAAGGGAGATAGGGCGCCCGTCGCCGGGCGCCAGTCCTCTTAGAACTTGCGTTCCGAATAGAGCACTTCAGCCGTGTCCCACTTGTCGCTGACGGGCGAGCCGTCCGGCTTCTTCAGCTGCAGGAACACCAGGCCGATCGACTCGTGGTCGGTGAAGTACTCCCACGAGTTGGTGATGCGCTTGTAGTCGGTCGCCGGGGCGAAGTCGTTGCGCTGTTGCAGCAGCTCGGGCTTGTGCAGGAACGAGAAGATGTTCAGGCCGACGATGATCGGCTTTTCCTGGTTGATCTCGTAGTTCACCGTCAGCCGGCAGACGTCCTTGTTGGAGCCCTGCGGCCACAGGGTGATCGTGTAGGGCTTGGCGACCAGGGTGCCGACATAGGTGCCCTCGCGCTTGTTCTTCTTGTAGCCGCCGAGCGCAGTGGCCAGCTGGTCGAAGTTACCGCCCTTGACCAGCGGTTTGCAGAAACGGGTGACCACGTCGATGATCTGGCCTTCGGCCCCGGTGGTCGGGATCGTGTAGGTCTTTTCCTCCGCCGGCGGAGCGGCGGGCGCGACGGGCGCGGCTTCAGCCGGGGCGGCGGGCGGCGCGGGGGCCGGCGCCGGCTCGGCCGGGGTTTGGGCGGTGGCCGCCGTGGCGAGGCCGGCGAGAGCGATCAGACTGACGATGGCGGTGCGCATGGCGGGTCCCCTAACTGACTCGGCGCATAACAATAGGAACACGTCATCCCTCGCAACCCCTCTAGCGCCGCAATTGGGCCAATCGGGGGCGATTGAGTCGCCTAAAAGCAAAAGGGCCCCGGAATCCCGGGGCCCTTCGCTTCGATAGGGTGTCGGCTCAGGCCGCGACTTCGCTGGCCTGTTCGGCCAGGATCGTCAGGCCGTCCGGCGTCACGTCGGCGAAACCGCCTTCGATCGCAAAGACCTTCACGGCGCCGCCGCTGTAGACCTTCACCTCGCCGACCTTCAGCGTCGTCATGAACGGCGCGTGGTTGGCCAGGACGCCGAAGTCGCCTTCCGTACCCGGCGCGTCGACCTGATCGACCTCGCCGGAGAACAGTTCGCGCTCGGGCGAGACCAGGGAAAAGTGCAGCTTACCGGCCATGGGGCTTAGGCTTCCGCAGCCAGCTTCTCGGCCTTGGCCACCGCGTCTTCGATGGTGCCGACGTTGTAGAAGGCCGCTTCCGGCAGGTAGTCGTATTCACCATCCACGACCGCCTTGAACGAGCGGATGGTGTCTTCCAGGCTCACGAAGATGCCCGGCATGTTGGTGAACTGCTCGGCCACGTGGAACGGCTGGCTGAGGAACTTCTGGATCTTCCGGGCGCGGGCCACGGTCAGCTTGTCCTCTTCCGACAGCTCGTCCATGCCCAGGATGGCGATGATGTCCTTCAGGGCCTTGTAGGCCTGCAGGGTTTCCTGGACGCGGCGGGCGACGC